>NZ_LGHT01000001.1 GCF_001202035.1 Pseudorhodobacter wandonensis
TTCGCGAGGAGAGGGAAGTGTTAAAAAAGGCCACCATCTTCTTTGCAGGCCAAAACCGATGAGGTTCGCCTTCATTGATGCCTGGAAAGAAGAATGGCCGGTGGAATTTCTCTGCCGCATTATGCAGGTTACATCGCGTGGTTATCGTGCGTGGCGGGTTCGCCCGATGAGCCAGCGGCAGCGCGGCGATGTGGTTATCTGGCGCATATCCGAGAGCAACATCGTCTGAGCCTGCATAGCTATGGTCGACCACGCATGACCGAAGAGTTGCAGGAGATGGGGCTGAGGGTTGGGCACCGCCGGATTGGCCGCCTAATGCGCATGAACGGCATCAAGACCGTCAGGACCCAGAAATACAAGGTGACCACGGACAGCAACCATGCGTTCAACATCGCGCCCAACCTGTTGGATCAGGACTTCACTGCGGATGGCCCAAACCAGAAATGGGCTGGTGATATAAGCTACATCTGGACCAGTGAAGGCTGGCTATATCTGGCTGTCATCCTCGACCTCTACTCCCGTCGTGTCATTGGGTGGGCTGTCAGCAACCGGATGAACCGCGACTTGGCGATCCGAGCACTGGATATGGCGGTGGCCCTACGGCAACCACCGAAGGGCTGCATTCATCATACGGATCGTGGGTCGCAATACTGTTCACATGACTATCAGAAGCGTCTTTCGAAGCATGGGTTCAAAGTATCGATGAGCGGAAAAGGAAATTGCTACGATAATTCCATGGTGGAAACGTTCTTCAAATCCATCAAGGCAGAGCTGATCTGGCGGAACCACTGGGAAACCAGACGCCAAGCCGAGGGGGCGATATTCCAATATATCAATGGGTTCTATAATCCACGACGGCGGCATTCGTCGTTAGGTGGCAAAAGCCCCTTGGCCTTCGAACGAAAGGCTGCCTAAATGAGTTGAGAGGCCGGAACGTAAGCGTGACAAGACCACCCCCCTTACGGGCCGTTCGTCGGGCAAATGATCCCCGGATCATTTGCTGACCCTCGTCACTCCACTGGCTGGTAGGATCAGCATGGGCCGTGAACTTGGGTTTTACGGGCGTTGCAGCGCCGAAAGCCTCTTCGTAGAGAGTGTCGAGATATTCACGCACCGCCCTCGGGGCATCGGATGGATCGATTGCAACCGCATCCCATTTATCCTGACGACTGGAGCTCTGCTTCTGGACATCGGCGCTGCCTCTCGGTGCATTGCTTTGCAATGCCCTGTCGGCCGACGGATCAGGCTGGCATCGACCGCGAAGCCTTGGCCGCCGACCCAGCCATGGGAGATGCACTGGGCCACCACGCGCTCGAAGATATGACGAAAGATATCACTGCCGCGAAACTTGCCATGTCTGAGCTTTGAAAAGCTGGAATGATCCGGCACCCTGTCCTCTAGCCCCAAACGGCAAAACCAGCGATAGGCAAGGTTGAGATGCACCTCTTGGCACAGGCGACGTTCAGACCGCAGCCCCTTGACATAGCCGACAACCAGCATCTGCCCTCACGACACATCCCCTCTGATCGCTTAATCCCTTCGTGCCAAGTCACCGAGGGTCGCTGAGGCAAGAGGCAGAAGGGCTGCCGATCAAGTTGATGAGTACTGGTGCCATCTGAGGTCTCGTAAACTGGGCTGTCCTTGTCGGGGCTATTTGCATATGTCAGCAGCCCTTATTTCAGGCTGAACCGGACTGCCGTATTTGCTGAACGGCGTGATCTCGGCGCGACATAAGGGCAGCTTTGTTTGCCTTACGATGGCCGGTTCGCATTTGTCTGACGTCGCCACGCCGCGCTATGGCTGATGCCCGAGGGCCATCCTCTCAGCCGCCGCTCTCGCTGCCATCGTCTTGTTCTCGCTGTGAAACGAGCACATCTCCTATTTCCAAAGTGGCGCAAAAGTTGGCCCGGACGGCGCCAATTGCCGCCCGGACCGATTTTCAAAGCAGCGGTGTGATGATGCGCACCGCGGCCCGGCGGTTGCGTTTTTCATCGGCTTGCGTGTCGATCAACAGCTCGCCCTCTCCATAGCCCTGCACCACCATATTTTCCGGCGGAATACCAAAATACTCCGTCAGGGCCAGTGCCACTGTCTCTGCCCGCCGATCCGATAGCGCAAGGTTCATTGCAGCTTTGCCAACCGCATCCGTATGTCCTTCAATCAGAAAAACCTCATTCGGGTTCGCATCCAGAATATTCTGCATCGTTGTGCCCAGATCTGACAGCGCATTGATTTCAGATGTCGAAAGCGCCGACGATCCAGACGCAAAGGTGATATTATCTACGTCGATCATTGCTGCCAAATGGCGCACCTGCGGAATATCCCGTACCTGACGCAGGCTAAAGGTGCGCCCAATCGATTCGATCTGTCGTTTGGACAGTGCCGCCCTCAGCGCGGCGTCACCGTCTTGTGTCGAAATCACGATGGGCCGGTTTCTGGGCTTGGGCAAATTTGACACAACAATCGGGCGCTCCGGCTCCAGATCGTTAATCAAAAAGCGTTCATTGCCCTGAGCGTCATAATGTACGCGTTGCAGAACACGCCCGGTAGCATTGCGGATGGTGACAATCTGAGAGCCGTCAGGGCGGTCAATGAACGTGCGTGTCGAACCGTCTTTGAAGGTTTCGGTACGCAACGTGTTACCGGGACGGCGCATCAACGCATCATCATCCTTGTAAATCTGATAACTTCCGTCCGGTTGCAGAACCACAACGCGGTCACCGGTATTGGAGACGACCTGCTGCTGTTCGGTCGAGGATGCCTGTTTGTTGCTATTGAGGATAGTTCCAACCGCCAGCGCCCCGAGTACCACAAGCCCAGCCTTTTCCAGATCAGAAAGCTTGTTTTTCTTACCAGGCGCCACGACCTGTGGCGCCGCTGCAAACTCTTCGGTTGCGCGACGGGTCGACTCTTCTGTCAACGTCTCAGATGTGGCCGTTACCGCATCTGATGAAGGCGCAGCATCAACCGGCTTTGCGCCGCTTTCTACCGAAGCCAAGGGCTGCGCAGTTTCAGGCGCATCCTCTGTCGTTGTGACAGTGGCTTCCGGAGCGAGAAGGTTAGAAAGGGACTTGATCTCTTCTTCCGAGACTTCGGGGGCTGTGACCGGGACAGCCGTAGGGTCGATAACCTCTTCGGCGGTTTTTAGACCTGCGGATGGGTCAATGATTGTTCCGTCGTCCTTTACTTCCAGATCAGCTGCTGTCGGGTTCTCAGTCTCGGTGGCGAGTTTCTCTGTATCTTGGGCGGGTGCTTCCGCAGCGGGATCCGCCGCAGTTGCTGCGTTTTCCTTGGCTTTCGCATCCGCCTCAGCGGCAGCAGCTTCCGCCTCAGCCTTGGCTTTTGCATCCGCTTCGGCGGCGGCAGCATCTGCCTCGGCTTTGGCTTTTGCATCCGCCTCAGCGGCAGCAGCATCTGCCTCGGCCTTGGCTTTTGCATCCGCCTCAGCTGCAACAGCGTCTGCCTCGGCTTTGGCTTTTGCATCTGCCTCGGCGGCGGCAGCATCTGCCTCGGCTTTGGCTTTCGCATCTGCTTCGGCGGCGGCAGCGTCTGCCTCGTCTTTGGCTTTTGCATCCGCCTCAGCGGCAGCAGCCTTTGCAATCTCCTCTTCGATTTTTTCGGCCTGTAAAATCAGGTCAGCGTTAGTCGGATCACAAGCGAGATCGGCAGTTGGCTCGCACAGGACCGTCCCATCGGCCGCAATCACTGTTCCAACGTCTGTAAGGGTCTGGGCCACAAGCGGCCACGGTTGAATATTCATGACTGCAACCGACAAGGCCGCTGTGGAATTTAGAAAACGCTTCATAGAATATCCTTTCGAGTGAACCACTATTGGGTTGCCGGACAGATTCGGATCCGGTCTGGCATTTGCGTCAAGATCCATCACAACGCTTTGATATGCGATATCAAAGGAGCGAAAACCTCCGGATGCCTTCAGTATGTACGAGATCGCGGTATCTTAACGCCCCCAAATATGAGGTGGTTCCACGCGCGTCTAAGAAAATACCGGACCTGTCGCGCGTCAGTGCCGCCCGCAAACTACCCGAACAGAATCTCGATGTGCCACCTGGCAACGCATGTTTACATGCGCGAGAAAGTGTTTACGGCGCCGCTTGTCGTATTTCACCGGTTTGCAGCGGGGCTTCCGGTCTGGGACGCTCGGCTTTATCCCTTTGTCTTTCAACGCGTCTTGGACCAATCGGCATCATAACCACAGGTCTTTGCCCGGCAGCGGTTTGCCTGAAAACCTCGAGAGGGCAAATCATTCGACCTCGCCCACCTTTTTCACCCCAAAGCTAGAAGCCGTGCCATTTGATTCTGGTTCAGCCAGCAAAGATTGCGCATCTTGGCCCCAAGTTGGAAAGCTTGAATCTTTCAGGCATGACAGCCGAAAGCAAATGAACGGGTCGGGAACCTAAATCAATTCAAACGTGGCAAAAGCAATTTTTCCAGGCCTGCCAAGGTTGTCGATGAGGCCCGCGCCCAACCGCACCGCGCCAAAAATCAGATGTTGGGTATCTTTGACAAGTCGATATCTTGGATGAAGTACTGCGGGTGGGCCGCAACACCATTCGCAAAGTAGTTCTGCAACCCGCTAAGATGTCTGTGCATTTCCTGGCTTGCTTTCTCTTCATCACCCGCGGCGATAGCCGCGAAAATACGGGCGTGCTCATCCGCGACTTGTGCCATCCGTCCGGCATGCGGCAGGGTCAACCGACGAAAGCGATCGATCTGGGTCTTGATGGTTTCGATGAATTTCCAGATTTTCGGAAGCTGACCAATTTCCGCAATCGACTTGTGAAAGATACTATCCTGCTCATGGAAGCCTGAAATATCGTCCCTTGCGACCATCTCGAACTGCTCTTCAATATTGGCCTTCAACAGGTCGATTTGCGCAGAGGTGGCCAGTCTGGCTGCGGATTGTACGATCATCATTTCCAGGGTTCTTCGCGCGATCGACGCTTCGGGCAATGCCGAAAGCGGAATGCGCCCGACAAATGTACCGGATTTTGGAACCACTTCGACCAATGCCTCATCTGCAAGACGAAGGATGGCAGCGCGAACCGGGGTACGGCTTACGCCTTTGCTGCGGGCAATGTCATTTTCGGAAATGGGCGTTCCCGGCAGCAGATCCACGGACATGATCGAGGCCCGCAAACCCCGATAGAGGCTGTCAGATAGGGATTGCGATGCCCCTAAAGCCACGGTCTCAACCCCTTGGGGAGAGGAATTAGGCGCTCGATTCCTGCTCCGGGTTACGGGGGCATCCATCACAGCCGTTGGCGCGGTGGAAAGGGGTTTGAACTGATCTGACACTGAAAAGACCTCATCGTTGCGCAAGGCATAGTATTAATTTTCAAGAATAGCATCAAAACATTTGACAGATCTACTTGTATGCAAGTTAATGTGATGCATTGCCGATCGTGCGGGAGAGCACGCGATAGGCGAGTGACTGCCCAACGCTAGGTTGGGCTTGGGAGGAGAGAAATATGATTAAGAATATTGCAGCTGCTGTTGTGGCTGGTGGTTTTGCGTTGGCTGCGGCCACGTCCGCCAACGCGCAAGAAGTTTTGAAATGGGCGCATGTCTATGAGGCTGGGTCAACCTATCATGTCGAGGCCTTGAAGGCCGCAGAAGAGATCAAGGCCAAGACAGACGGTCGGGTTCAGATCGAAGTATTTCCAGCGTCTTCGCTCGGCAAGGAAGTTGAAATCAACGAAGGTTTGGGCATCGGTGCGGTTGATATCATCTATACCGGACCAAGCTTTGTAGAGCGCTATTATGGGCCGATCGCAATTTCGGACTATCCGTTCATCATGCGCGATTATGACCATTGGCTTAACTATCGCAGCTCCGATCTATTCAAAGAGCTGTCAACGGGGTATCATGATGCGACCGGAAATCAGGTTTTGTCACTGCTTTATTATGGCAATCGGGATGTTACGTCGAACAAACCAATCCTGAAGCCGGAAGACATGGTTGGCCTGAAAATCCGCGTTCCGGATTCGCCGCTGATGATGATGTTTCCCAAAGCTGTAGGCGCCAACCCGACTCCAATGGCCTTTTCTGAAGTCTACCTTGCCTTGCAGCAAGGGGTTGTTGACGCCCAAGAAAACCCGCTGCCAACGATCAAGTTCAAGAAGTTCTATGAGGTTCAGTCCAACATCAGCCTGACCGACCACATCATGAACTCGCTGCTGATTATCGCATCTGACGATGCGTTGAACCGTATTGGCGAGGCCGACGCCGCAGTCGTTCGTGAGGTAATGGAAAACACCGCATTGGCGATCTCTACGGAAATTCGGGCACAGGAAAAAGACCTTATCGCCTGGTTCCGTGAGCAAGGCGTGACCGTCAACGAAGTCGATCGTGGTCCGTTCCGCGAGGCAGTTCTGCCGTATCTGACCGGCCCGGACGTGCCTTATACGCCCGAGCAGTTCAAGCGTCTTAGCGAACTTTGATCCGACTGGACTAAGGGACAATCATGAATATCACCGATGAAACGGAACGGGGTGCGCTTGACGCGCGCTCCGAATTTACGATCGAAGACCGCGATCCTGATGTGTCGGATTTCAGTTTGACTGATATTCCTGGTCTGCTTGCCCTTTGGGTCCTTTCTGTCATCGTTTTCTTGCAGTTCTTCACGCGCTATGTGTTGAACGACAGTTTTGCATGGACCGAAGAACTTGCACGTTATGTTCTTGTCCTAATGTCTTTCCTTGGGGCCGTTTCGGTAAGCCGCAAGGGTGGACATATCTTTCTTGAATTCTTCTACCGCTACCTGTCGCCGATGAATGCAAAGCGCCTAGCGGTGTTGATGGAAGCGCTGTCTTTAGGGTTCTTCACCTTTATGTCGTGGCAAGCGGTTCAGCTTGGCCTGAAAACAAAGACCAAAATGGCCTCGATGGAATTTCCTAAGAACTTGGTGTTTTACACTGTCGCGGCGAGCCTCGCCGTGATGGCCTTGTTTTCGGCGATTTGGCTAATTCGCAAGATCCGCCAAAGTCCGGAAGACATTCTTCGCGGAATTGAAGAACACGCCCTAAACGACATCCCCGATTGATCGAAAGCACATCATGGCCATTGTAATACTCTTTGTCGTCCTTTTCGTGCTTCTTGTTGCCGGAGCGCCCGTAGCCGTTGCCCTTGGGCTGGCATCGCTGGTTTTTGCGCTGCTCGACGGGGTTCCTAGCGTGGTTGTCCTGCACCGAATGGTCGGCGGAATCGACAGCTTTCCACTGATCGCGGTGCCCTTCTTTATCATGGCCGGGCACTTGATGAACACCGCAGGCATAACCACCAAGATTTTCACCTTTGCCCGTGCCACGGTTGGCTGGATGCATGGCGGGCTTGGGCATGTGAATGTCGGTGCAAGCGTCATTTTTGCCGGCATGTCCGGGGCCGCAGTGGCTGACGCTGGCGGCTTGGGCAATATTGAGATCAAAGCAATGCGCGAGGCCGGTTATGACGTCGACTTCTCGGTCGGTATTACCGCCGCATCGTCGACCATTGGCCCGATTATCCCCCCATCTCTGCCCCTTGTCGTCTACGGTGTGATTGCAGATACCTCGATCGGCCGCCTGTTTGCAGCGGGGTTGATCCCGGGTCTGCTGATGGCCTTTGCACTGATGGTGATGGTTGCGATCTACTCGCGGCTTCGCAACTATCCACGGGACGACCGCTTTCGTCTGAATGTATTTTTCCGCACCTTCGTAGACGCTATTTTGCCATTGATGACGCCAATCATCATTGTCGGCGGCATTCTGTTCGGTATCTTTACCCCTACCGAATCCGCGATTGCCGCAGTGGCTTACTCGCTCTTTCTGGGCCTTTTTGTCTACCGGACGCTGAACTGGAAACGCATACTTCGGGTGTCCATGGACACGGTTGAAACAACAGCTTCAATCATGATGATTGTAGCTACCTCAACTATTTTCGCTTGGATCCTGACAGCCAATCAGGTTGCAGAAACTTTCGCTGTGCATCTTCTCGATTTTACGCAGGATAAAACGATGATCCTGCTGATCATGATGGCCATCGTGTTGGTTATCGGCTGTTTTATGGAAACCATCGCAGCGATCACCATTCTGACCCCGGTGCTTTTGCCCGTGGCAATTTCCGTCGGGGTCGATCCGGTTCATTTCGGGATTATCCTCATCCTGAATTTGATGATCGGATTGCTGACTCCACCCGTCGGCATGGTGTTATATGTTTTGGCCAAAGTATCGGGCGTACCATTTGAAAGATGCGTGACAGCGACACTGCCGTTTTTGGTTCCGCTGCTGATTGTGCTGCTCATGCTGACATTCATTCCTGAGCTTTCGATGTGGTTGCCGTCAAAAGTCTATGACTGAAATTGAGCCTGGCACGGGCACTTCCGTGCCAGGCAGCAGACAAGCCTAATAGCCCTTGGCTGTCACGCCTGCATGATTAACACTCTCGAACCATGGGACAGGTTGCGCAATCTGTACTGACTGAGCGGCGATCCAAGCGGCTTCGGTGCTTTCTTCCACAAAGCCATGGCTGTCCGCGCCAAGATGACAGGCGCGTTTTAGGTGAAATAGTATTCATCAATCGCCAAGGCTTGCAGTGGTCCGATGCGCCGAAAGAACTCGGCCCGGCAAACAGCCGCACTAACCACCTTGTTTTGGCTTTGATGCTGAATAAGCCTGTGGCCTAATAATGGCGGGTCTGGCATTTCACACTGACGGTCCTTGCTGCCAAAGATGAGAATCGATCTTCGGCATTGCGCCAAAGGTGCCCCCTCAGTGTCAGCTTCACTGTCTGAGGCAGCCATCGTGAAGCACTGATTCCGAAAACCATCGCCTGTTTTGAGTCGTCAGTCGGACCGCCGGGGGTGATTTGGGGGGGGGGATTCGCGGCTTTCTGGTTTTCGGCTTGATCAGTATTGGGTCTTCTTGCGGGAAAATTCTCAATAAACGTTGGTTGAAACAGAAAGATGACGCTGGAAGTGATTTTTCCTCTTGCGGGTTTTGATTGATGTACCTAAAAGCTGGCTTACCGAAACGAAGACGGTTGGAAACGATCGGGACGTAGCGGCGATGGGCTGGAAGGGTTCAGGAAATACTTGGAGATACGGCGGTTGGTTGCGCTAAGATTTAGCGCGGTCAGTTGTTTTTGTCTTCTGCTCTTTGAAATTGATAGTATCTGAAGAGATATGTGGGCGGTTTGGACGTTTCGATGTTTAACCGACGCATATCGGCCTAGTAGGGTTTTCCCGATGACCTAGGTGACAAGCTTCACTGTTTTGCGGCTTTTGTTGTTTTTCAACTGAAGCACGAAACAGAGAATTAAGTCTATCTTTAGTTAGATAGCAG
>NZ_LGHT01000002.1:2500-7639 GCF_001202035.1 Pseudorhodobacter wandonensis
TGTTCCAAGTCTAGTACACTAACCGCTAAGATTCTTACGAGGATCGAAGCATGGGAAAGTATACAGCTTTTGACACGTTGTAGACCGCGAGGTTTACAGCTTGGCTGCCCTTCTCGGGGCGGCACCGGAAGGAATGAGTTTTAACCCTTGGGTTAGAACCTTGCTCTTTCTGGATCAAATCAAGCGCGAAAAGGGCGTTTGGTGGATGCCTAGGCAGTAAGAGGCGATGAAGGACGTGATACCCTGCGTTAAGCTATGGTGAGCCGGGAATAGGCTTTGACCCATAGATCTCCGAATGGGGAAACCCACCTGACAGTTTGTTATAATTACCTTTGGTAATTTATAATGGGCTGAACCAGGTACTTTAATCCTGAATACATAGGGGTTTTAGAGCAAACCCGGGGAACTGAAACATCTAAGTACCCGGAGGAAAGGAAATCAATAGAGACTCCGCTAGTAGTGGCGAGCGAACGCGGACCAGCCGAGCCCAGAAGAGTGAGTAGAATGGTCTGGAAAGGCCAGCAATATAGGGTGACAGCCCCGTATACGAAGCTCCATGGGACATATTAAGTAGGGCGGGACACGTGAAATCCTGTTCGAAGATCGGGGGACCACCCCCGAAGGCTAAGTACTCCTTACTGACCGATAGCGAACCAGTACCGTGAGGGAAAGGTGAAAAGCACCCCGACAAGGGGAGTGAAACAGTACCTGAAACCGGACGCCTACAAGCAGTCGGAGGGACATCAGTCCTGACGGCGTACCTTTTGTATAATGGGTCAACGACTTGGTCTCACATGCAAGCTTAAGCCGTTAGGTGTAGGCGCAGCGAAAGCGAGTCTTAAAAGGGCGACAGAGTTTGTGGGATCAGACCCGAAACCAGATGATCTAGCCATGAGCAGGATGAAGGTAAGGTAACACTTACTGGAGGTCCGAACCAACACCCGTTGAAAAGGGTCTGGATGACTTGTGGCTAGGGGTGAAAGGCCAATCAAATCTGGAGATAGCTGGTTCTCCGCGAAAGCTATTTAGGTAGCGCCTCGGACGAATACCATTGGGGGTAGAGCACTACATGGATGATGGGGGCCCACAGCCTTACTGAGTCTAAGTAAACTCCGAATACCAATGAGTACTATCCGGGAGACACACGGCGGGTGCTAACGTCCGTCGTGAAGAGGGAAACAACCCTGACCTGCAGCTAAGGCCCCTAATTCGTAGTTAAGTGGGAAAGCATGTGGGACGGCCAAAACAACCAGGAGGTTGGCTTAGAAGCAGCCATCCTTTAAAGATAGCGTAACAGCTCACTGGTCTAGATAAGCTGTCCTGCGGCGAAGATGTAACGGGGCTCAAACTACGAGCCGAAGCTCAGGATGTGCAGCAATGCACGTGGTAGCGGAGCGTTCTGTGATATAGGACGCTGTGTCTTTAGTGACTTCGGTCATTACGGACACAATGTGCTTTCTGTGAAGCCGGGCTGTAAGGCATCCGGTGGAGAGATCAGAAGCGAGAATGTTGACATGAGTAGCGACAAAGAGGGTGAGAGACCCTCTCGCCGAAAGTCCAAGGGTTCCTGCTTAAAGCTAATCTGAGCAGGGTAAGCCGGCCCCTAAGGCGAGGCCGAAAGGCGTAGTCGATGGGAACCAGGTTAATATTCCTGGGCCGTGACGTGGTGACGGATCTCAAAGGTAGTTTGCCCTTATCGGATTGGGTGGGCTGCTCAGAGGTCCCTGGAAATAGCCCGTCTATAAGACCGTACCCTAAACCGACACAGGTGGACTGGTAGAGAATACCAAGGCGCTTGAGAGAACCACATTTAAGGAACTCGGCAAAATGCCTCCGTAAGTTCGCGAGAAGGAGGCCCTATTCGGACGCAAGTCTGGGTAGGGGGCACAAACTAGGGGGTGGCGACTGTTTACTTAAAACACAGGGCTCTGCGAAGTCGTAAGACGACGTATAGGGTCTGACGCCTGCCCGGTGCTGGAAGGTTAAAAGGAGGGGTGCAAGCTCTGAATTGAAGCCCCAGTAAACGGCGGCCGTAACTATAACGGTCCTAAGGTAGCGAAATTCCTTGTCGGGTAAGTTCCGACCTGCACGAATGGCGTAACGATCTCCCCGCTGTCTCAAATGTGGACTCAGCGAAATTGAACTGTGTGTCAAGATGCACACTTCCCGCGGTTAGACGGAAAGACCCCATGCACCTTTACTATAGCTTCGCACTGGCATCAGGATTGAGATGTGCAGGATAGGTGGTAGGCATCGAACCGGGGACGCCAGTCCTCGTGGAGCCTTCCTTGAGATACCACCCTTCTTACTCTTGATGTCTAACCGCGGTCCGTTATCCGGATCCGGGACCCTGCGTGGTGGGTAGTTTGACTGGGGCGGTCGCCTCCTAAACAGTAACGGAGGCGCGCGAAGGTTGGCTCAGAGCGGTCGGAAATCGCTCGTTGAGTGCAATGGCAGAAGCCAGCCTGACTGCAAGACTGACAAGTCGAGCAGAGACGAAAGTCGGTCATAGTGATCCGGTGGTCCCAAGTGGGAGGGCCATCGCTCAACGGATAAAAGGTACGCTGGGGATAACAGGCTGATGATGCCCAAGAGTCCATATCGACGGCATCGTTTGGCACCTCGATGTCGGCTCATCTCATCCTGGGGCTGGAGCAGGTCCCAAGGGTACGGCTGTTCGCCGTTTAAAGAGGTACGTGAGCTGGGTTTAGAACGTCGTGAGACAGTTCGGTCCCTATCTGCCGTGGGTGTAGGAGATTTGAGAAGAGTTGCCCCTAGTACGAGAGGACCGGGGTGAACGTTCCACTGGTGGACCAGTTATCATGCCAATGGTAGTGCTGGGTAGCTATGAACGGACAGGATAACCGCTGAAGGCATCTAAGCGGGAAGCCCCCTTCAAAACAAGATCTCCCTTGAGAGCCGTGGAAGACCACCACGTCGATAGGCCAGAGATGTAAGTGCGGTAACGCATTCAGTTGACTGGTACTAATTGCTCGATAGGCTTGATTTGATCCAGAAACAGCAAGGTTAAGCTTCGGCTACGACCCCTGCTTCGGAAAACAACTCAAAAGCAAACATCACTACGTCACAAAGTGACGGCAGTGTAAAAACATGGAACATTGGTTAGTCGCATAAACTAACCACTGATGTTGTAATCCCTGACAAACATCAGGGATGCGTTTCTTTCTCGGTTTGGTGGTCATAGCGCGAGCAAAACACCCGATCCCATCCCGAACTCGGCCGTTAAGTGCCGTCGCGCCAATGGTACTGCGTCTTAAGACGTGGGAGAGTAGGTCACCGCCAAACCTAGTAAGAAACGTAACCTCTCAAAACGATACAAACAAAATCCCCAAAACAAAAATATTTTGGGGTACCAATGGGCCCTACGCAATCGCGATGACCCAAATCGGCGCGGGATGGAGCAGCTCGGTAGCTCGTCAGGCTCATAACCTGAAGGTCGTAGGTTCAAATCCTACTCCCGCAACCACTTTAACCGAACCAGCATTAATAACTGCGTCGGCACCGGGTTGGGCCAGTCCTACAAGGGCTGTGATCGCCCCTTCTAGATCAATCCTCACGCCGCTGTCGGTCTCGTGGATCGTCACCGACTGGATCAGCCCGCGAATAGTTTCCAGCGCCATCGGTCGGATCTCGGGATCGGTGAGCGTTGCTGACAATTCCTCCACCTTCCGACGATAGATCTCGCTCAACCGCGGATGTAGACGCACCGGTGATGGCGCAGGTGCCGCCAGCTTGGTGTCAATCATGCCAAGCCTTGCCTCCAAATCTTCGAGTTTGGTTTTGAGGCCTGCTGTGCGCAAGCCGTCGGCGATGGCATCATAGAGCCCGTCAAGACGGCGGGTGACCTGACGTCGTTCCGCTTCAAGGCGCGCGCGTATAGCACCCTCCTCGGCGCGTCCGGCATTCATCTCACGGCTGACGGATGTGACGAAGGCAGCCACAGCATCGGGGCGCATCAAGCGCTCACGCAACAGGTTCAGGACAGCTGCTTCGAGCTCGTTGCGCTTGAACGAGCGCCTTTGGGTGCAGGTCCCAAGCTTGCGCGCGGCAGAACAGGCGAGGTAATCCTTGCCGACTGCGGCAAAGCCACCGCCGCAGCAGCCGCAGCGCAGCAGGCCCGTCAGCAAATGGGTTGTGCGCTTCTTCTCCCAGAACCGGGTTTCTTTGATTGCCTGCACGCGCGGAGTGGCATCGATCTCGCCTTGGCGGCGCTTGACGCGCGCCCATAGCGCATCGTTGACGACCCGCATCTCTGGCACCTCGGTGATTATCCACTGCTCGCGCGGATTGAGCCGGGACACACGGCGTCCACTTTCCGGGTCCTTGATGTAGCGCAGCCGGTTCCAGATCAGGCGTCCGATATAGAGCTCATTGTTCAGCAGCCCTGTGCCACGAGTACGGTGGCCGCGAATGGCAGTGTCGCGCCACGGCTTGCCACGGGGACCGGGGATATGTTCTGCATTCAGCCGTCGGGCGATGGCCTTGGGGGACACGCCGTCGCTGAACTCCGCAAATATCCTGCGGATCAGGGCGGCGTGGTCGGCATTGATTGTGCGTTCGCCGGTAACGGGCATGCCGTCCGGTCCAAGACGGCGCACCACATCATAACCGTAGCTATTGCCACCTCCAGACAGGCCCGCTTCGACGCGCCCGCGCAAGCCGCGATGTGTCTTGGCCGCGAGGTCTTTGAGAAAGAGCGTAAGCGTCCGGTCTGCCTGCTCTGCCGCTGAGAGAGTGTAATCGATAGTGTCCGCTTAGGATAGCGGACACTATGGGGCAGCGAATGGCGCGTCGGGCGAAGAGACTTTGGACGGATGAAGAGAAGCGGTCGATCTGTTTTCAGACGACAGCAGCGGGCGTGTCAGTGGCACAGGTTGCGCGGCGCTATGCGATGAATGCGAACATGATTTTCAAGTGGTTGCGTGATCCCCGGTATGCGCCCACTCCTGACGCCGTTGAAGATGTGGCGGTTGAGGCACCCTGTTTCTTACCAGTTGAGATTGTTGACCGTCCCCGGACTGAATACACGGTCCCGCCGCCTGACCCCAAGTCCGGGCAAGGCACGATTGAGATTGATGTCGCCGGAGGCCACCGGCTGAGGATCATAGGTGCCTATGA
>NZ_LGHT01000003.1 GCF_001202035.1 Pseudorhodobacter wandonensis
GTGTCTCCGTTTCAATTTTCTCGGTAAGTTAACGCAGCCTTGCGGCTTCATCTTGGCAAAAATACCTAAACCCGGCACCTGCGCGTAGAACGGCAGGAAGTACCATTCCGGCACAATATGCGCAGGTGTCGAAAGCGCGTTGGCCTCGATGTAGTTATCCGGGTGGCCAAGGAAGTTCGGCATAAAGCCAACAACCGCAAAGAACACAACCATAATCACGGCCAGCGCGAAAAGGTCTTTCATCACGAAGTAAGGCCAGAAGGGCAATGTGTCTTTCTCGGCTTCTGCTTTCGAGGTGCGGCGCACTTCAACACCTGTCGGGTTGTTGTTGCCGGTCGAATGGAAAGCCCAGATGTGAATGGCGACAAGGGCCGCAATCACGAAAGGCAGCAGATAGTGCAAGCTGAAGAAACGGTTCAGCGTGGCGTTATCAACGGCTGGGCCGCCCAACAACCAAGTCTGAATCGATTCGCCGATGCCCGGAATAGCGCCGAACAGGCCGGTAATAACCGTCGCACCCCAAAAGGACATTTGCCCCCATGGCAGAACGTAACCCATAAACGCCGTGCCCATCATCGCCAGATAGATGATCATACCGATGATCCACGTAATCTCACGCGGGGCTTTGTACGAACCGTAGTACAGGCCGCGGAAAATGTGCAGATACACAGCGATAAAGAACAAAGATGCACCGTTTGCGTGCAGATAGCGCAGCATATAGCCGCCGTTCACGTCGCGCATGATGTGCTCAACACTGGCAAAGGCAAGGCTGACATGCGGCGTGTAATGCATCGCCAAAACGATGCCTGTGGCGATTTGCAACACCAGACAGAATGTCAAAACGATGCCCCAGATCCACATCCAGTTCAGGTTCTTGGGTGTGGGGATCATCAATGTGTCATACAGCAGCCCGACAATCGGCAGGCGCTTGTGGAGCCATTTTTCTGGGCCCGTTTTGGGCTCGTAATGGTCGTGCGGAATTCCGGCCATGATATTTCCTTACCCGAGCTTGATGGTGGTTTCGTCGGTGAACGACGCCACCGGAATATGCAGGTTTTGCGGGGCTGGGCCTTTGCGGATACGGCCAGCCGTATCGTAGTGCGACCCGTGGCACGGACAGAACCAACCGTCGAAATCGCCCGAGTTGTTGCCGATTGGAACGCAACCCAGATGGGTGCAAACGCCGATCATCACCAGCCACTCACCGGCCTCGTCCATCGTGCGGTTTGCGTCAGACGCGTCGGTCGATGGCTTGTTCGGGTTTTCCGAGGTTTTATCGAGCAGGGTCGACACGTCAACGGCACGGCCTTCCTCAATCTCTTTTTCAGTGCGACGGCGAATGAAAACCGGCTTACCAAGGTATTTCACTGTCAGCTGCGTACCAACTTCAACTGAAGAAACATCAACAAAGATCGACGACATCGCCGCAACATCTGCTGATGGATTCATTTGATTGGCTAGCGGCCAAACGGCAGCCCCTGTGGCAACAGCACCAGCGCCTGCTGTAGCGTAATACAGGAAATCCCTGCGGGTGCCTGCGTGTTCGTCTGCGTGGGACACTAGAATTCTCCCTTCCGAAGGCCGCGTGATGCAGCCCATGTCATGACCGGGCCACGAAAAAAACGCAGCCTTACAGACAGGGTATTTAGCCGTGTAAATCGCCCACGTCTAGCGGACAAAGCGGCGCACGTGGGGATGAAGCGATGGAAATGCAACATGTCACTCGGTATTTTTCCGTGAAAGCCACGTTTTTCGCCAGAATCATTGTGATAGCAGCGGCCAAAACAGGCTTGCTGCAAGGCCCGCGAAAAAAATTCCGGAAACAAGGTAAATTACCCAACCCGCGCGCAAATAGAATCGAACCGCGGGCCCGGTAGAAAAAACGGTGGCATAAGTGCTGTGAAAAAACTGGCCAATCAGGGCCGACACAGCGGTCAGCAAAGCCACATCAGCGGCCCCCGCCTGCGCGACAGGAAACAGCGTCGCAATCGACAACCAGGTGGTCAAAACCTTGGGGTTGGTTGCACTTATCATTATTGCCCGCACAAATGCCTTGCCAAAGCCTATGTGTGAGGGCGCCTGCGGCAGGCCTTTTCTGGCCCCGACAAACCCGTTCCAGGCCTGCACCAACGCCCGCACCGCAAGCCACCCCAACAAGCCCGCCGCGACAAAGGCCATCACCCGTTCCGCGCCGGGATAGGCCGCAAACAACGTCGCAAAACCAAGGCTTGACCCAAGGCACCACAGCGCGATCCCCACCGCGACACCCGTGGCCGCGCCAAGGCCTGCACGCCGCCCTGCCGACATTGCGGTGGCAATCGTGTTCACCACATTCGGCCCTGGCGTCATGGTATTCAGCGCGACGATCGACCAAACCAGCGCGAAACTGGAAAGCGGCAGCACGGCCTTAAGCCGGTGGAACCGAGGCTTTCATACTGTCGCGGTCGGCAAAAACCGCCTCCCAAGCCGCCAGCAAAGGCCGCCCCTCGCGCCAATTCCGCGCCCCGTGACGAAAATCAAGATACCCCAAGGCGCAAGCAACTGCGATTTGGCCAATATCCAATGGCCCATGCAGATGGCTCATCCAACGGGATTCCAGTGCGTTCAAAGCACGCTCGATCTTGCCCCACTGGCCCTCGACCCACGCGTCAAAGCGTTTTTCCTCAGGGCGAACGCGGGTTTCATAAACCATCAAGATCGCCGCATCCAAAATGCCATCGGCCGTGGCCTCCAGCGTCAAGCTTTCCCAAAGGCGCGGGCCGCTTGGGTACAACCCTGCCTGGAATAAATCGTCCAAATAGCGCGTAATCACGCGGCTGTCATACAGCGCCGGCCCACCCTCGCGCTCTAATACAGGAATTTTACCCAAGGGGTTATGCGCCAAAGGCGTGGTGCCCGTGTCAATCGGGGTGCCACTGGCCAAAACGCGCTCAACCGCGTCAGAATGGCCAGCCTCGTCCAACAAAACCACGATTTTGCGGGCATAAGGCGACGTCGGGGAATAAAAAAGACGCATGGTGTCTCCGTTTCAATTTTCTCGGTAAGTTAACGCAGCCTTGCGGCTTCATCTTGGCAAAAATACCTAAACCCGGCACCTGCCCCTAAGTCCAGTCCTATAAAGGCACAACCCGTCCCTGCATCAGCTCGGCAATCCGCAAGGCATCCAACCCAATAGGGGCCGCCGCAATCCCTGCCGCCGCCCCCGCCCGTTGCGTATCTGTCTTGTTCTGGTTCAGCTTCATCGTACTTTCAACACCCGCAATGACCAGCCGAAACGGCACAATCATCCGAAACATGCGGGTAATGGCGTCATCACTCATCTTATCCAGCGTCCAAATCGGCTTTGGCGCCAGACGAGCCTCCATCTGCGCGCTCATCCGCTGCAAATGCGGGCGCAGCGCCTCTTGGGGCAATGGCTCTAACACCCCTCGCAGATGCACGGCGGTATAATTCCACGTTGGAACCTGATCGACCGCGCCATACCAATCGGGAGACACATAAGCATCAGGGCCAGACACCGCCAAAAGTGCAGGTGCAGGCAGTGCGGCCCGCGCAATCGGGTTTGACCGCGCCAGATGCAAAAACACCTCGCCCTGCCCCAAATCAAACGGAATATGGGCAGCCAGGGGTCCGTCTGTCCCATTCACCGACAGAATGCCGAAACTGCGGTCGCGGGCAAAGGCCAGCGCCGCCACGTCAGTTTCGGTGCGATATACGGGGTTTGGGTGCATTCTACCCTCCTATGACTTCACCTATGCTCGCCAATTCATGCAGCGGCAGCAAGTCATCACAGGCAAGTTTATTGTCACGGATACAACCTAAGCCGGCGCCATGAAAAAGGGGCGGGCTGCTGCCCCCCCGTTAAAACTCAGGCCGTCAGATACAGCGCATGGGCACGCCGAAACGACAAAAGTTTTTTCTGGCTCTCATCCCACAAATGAAGGCGCGCGCAAGCAATGCTCTCACTGATCGTCATGCGCTGGCTATCTGCCAGGATCGGATGGTCCTTGATTACTTCGGTCAAACGGTAAAACGGAATGCGGCTGTATAAGTGATGCACATGGTGAATGCCGATATTGGCCGACAACCACTGCAACGGCTTGGGCAACACATAATGCGAAGACCCTTCCAGCGCTGCCTCATGCAGCTGCCACTCATCTGCTTTGCGCCAATGCGTGTCTTCAAACTGATGCTGCACATAAAACAGCCAAACGCCCGTCGAGGCCGCGACGATCCAAGTCGGCAACACCACTACCAGCAACGGCGCCCAACCGCCAAAATATACCAAGGCTACGATGCCCGATATCAAAACAAAATTGGTGCCCATCGCCGAAATCCAAAACGATGCACCCGACTTCATCAACCCATAAGGAATGCGGTTCTGTACCAAAAAGATATAGGCCGGCCCAATCAGGAACAGCGTGAACGGGCTGCGATATATCCGGTACATAAAGCGCCCAAAGGCCGAGCGGGCAAGGTATTCATCTACAGTCAACGTGGTCACATCACCAATCCCGCGCATGTCAAGGTTGCC
>NZ_LGHT01000004.1 GCF_001202035.1 Pseudorhodobacter wandonensis
GTTGAGCACATCATGCGCGACGTGAACGGCGGCTATATGCTGCGCTATCTGCACGCAAACGGTGCATCTTTGTTCTTTATCGCTGTGTATCTGCACATTTTCCGCGGCCTGTACTACGGTTCGTACAAAGCCCCGCGTGAGATTACGTGGATCATCGGTATGATCATCTATCTGGCGATGATGGGCACGGCGTTTATGGGTTACGTTCTGCCATGGGGGCAAATGTCCTTTTGGGGTGCGACGGTTATTACCGGCCTGTTCGGCGCTATTCCGGGCATCGGCGAATCGATTCAGACTTGGTTGTTGGGCGGCCCAGCCGTTGATAACGCCACGCTGAACCGTTTCTTCAGCTTGCACTATCTGCTGCCTTTCGTGATTGCGGCCCTTGTCGCCATTCACATCTGGGCTTTCCATTCGACCGGCAACAACAACCCGACAGGTGTTGAAGTGCGCCGCACCTCGAAAGCAGCCCGATATCAAAACAAAATTGGTGCCCATCGCCGAAATCCAAAACGATGCACCCGACTTCATCAACCCATAAGGAATGCGGTTCTGTACCAAAAAGATATAGGCCGGCCCAATCAGGAACAGCGTGAACGGGCTGCGATATATCCGGTACATAAAGCGCCCAAAGGCCGAGCGGGCAAGGTATTCATCTACAGTCAACGTGGTCACATCACCAATCCCGCGCATGTCAAGGTTGCCCGAGGCAGAATGGTGGATCGCATGCTGGCGGCGCCAAACGTGATAAGGGGTCAGGGTCAACACCCCAAGGCAACGGCCGACCCAATCACTAAGCGTGCGGTTTGAAAAGAATGAGGCGTGGCCGCAGTCATGCTGAATACAGAACAGACGCACCAGAAACAGGCCGTTAAACGCACCCAAAACCAGCGACGCCAAGTAACTATACTGCAGCAACCATATAGCCACTGCCCAGAGTGCCAGTATCGGAAATACGGTCACCGCCAGCTCAAACGCGCTGCGGGTTGTATTCGGATCGCGGTATTTGGCAAGAATTGGAAGCCATTCACGCGCAGACCGATTCTGGTCCGCTGCGGCAGAGAGAGCGGCATCGCTCATATTCTGAATATTCATTCGGCTAATCTCTTCCCTGTAGTGTGGCCAGCGACTTATTGGTCTCTTGGCACTTATACCGTCCCACAATACCGTTAAGTTAATCCACGCGTTGTTGCAATCTCGCTCGGCCTCAGGTGGGCTTTGTGTCGCAGTCTGCCAGCACATCAACCCAACGCGACAACACACTTACGCCCCGGCTAGAAAAAAACCGCCGGAGCTTCCACTCGGCGGTTTTTTAACTTTAGCATGCATTATGCGTCAGCCAAGGTATTAGCCCTGACGCGCCTTATAACGCTTTTGTGTCTTGTTGATAACATAGACACGGCCTTTGCGGCGCACGACCTGGCAGTCGCGGTGACGCAACTTCAGCGAGCGGAGCGAGTTTTTGACCTTCATGGGCCTTCTCCTTATCGCGGCGCGCGTGCGCCGATTAAAACTTGTGCCCCCACATAGCGCGGGAACGATGAACCTGCAACCAATTAGGTGGCAAGATGGTGGGCGGTACTGGGATCGAACCAGTGGCCACTACGATGTCAACGTAGTGCTCTACCGCTGAGCTAACCGCCCACAGCCCGCAACGATTCCGCCATGTCTTGCCCTTGGACCCAAGTTACCAAAGAAAAGGACGCGGGCGGAACCGCGTCGGTTGGCGTGGCTATAAAAGGAGTCGCGCGTATATTCAAGAGCTTTTGTTCGGGATGATGAAACCCGCGTAACGTTGCAACAATTTGACAGAAGATTCTGTAAAGATTTGGCAAAACAAATTTCTGCGCTATACCTTCGACAAGGAGGCCCGCCTTTGTCACAAGCATTCGATCTATTCTTCCCTGAACGGCATAGCGTGCCTTTTGTCTTTTCTTCGCCACACAGCGGGCGTGATTACGCATCCACCTTTGGCACCCAAAGCAGGCTAGACCCGCTGACATTGCGTTCCTCTGAAGATGCCTATGTTGATCAACTTTTCGCGGCTGCCCCTGCCTATGGTGCACCGTTGCTTGCGTCCCGCGCCCCCCGCGCTTTTGTCGATCTGAACCGTGCCAAAGATGAGCTGGATCCGGCTGTGATCGAAGGTGTTTCGTCCTCGCATCATAATCCGCGCATCAACTCGGGCCTCGGCGTAGTGCCGCGGGTGGTTGCCGGCGGCAAGGCGATCTATTCCGGCCGCATCACCCGGGCCGAGGCCGAGGCCCGCTTGGCCGGGTTTTGGCACCCCTATCAC
This sequence comes from Pseudorhodobacter wandonensis, assembly GCF_001202035.1. Classification (GTDB taxonomy): domain Bacteria; phylum Pseudomonadota; class Alphaproteobacteria; order Rhodobacterales; family Rhodobacteraceae; genus Pseudorhodobacter; species Pseudorhodobacter wandonensis. Next base: position 2,297 of record NZ_LGHT01000004.1, read on the forward strand.
CAGCAACTGCACATGCTGATGCGCCAGACAACCGCGCAATTTGGCAAAGCCATTCTGATCGATTGCCACTCGATGCCGCATGAGGCGATTACGTCACACAGCCGCGCCAGCAAGATTTGCCCTGACGTCGTCTTGGGCGACAGGTTTGGTGTAGCTGCCGGTCTTGGCATCATGTCACAGCTTGAAGACGCTTTTACCGCCGCGGGCTTGCGTGTTGCCCGCAACGCCCCTTTTGCCGGCGCTTATATTACCCAAGCCTATGGCAAACCAAGCAGCGGCCAGCATGTGGTGCAGGTTGAAATCGACCGATCGCTTTACATGGATGAGGCCCGCGTTGAACCCCGCGCAGATTTTGCCGCGTTCCAAGCGTTGATTTCAGGCGTGATCGCACAAATAACCGGTGCCCGTGATCAAGAGCAGCCTCTCGCCGCAGAATAACCCGCAGAATCGTCCACATGAAAAAGCCCCAGCAACATGCCGGGGCTTCTTTTGCTGTTTCAGTGCCGCTTAATGAACAACCGACATTGCAGGCTTTTCGCGTTTTGACGCGCTGACACGATCACCAATCAACAACCCTTCGGCACTGGATGAGACAGCAATCGTGCTGCCATCCATCACGTCACCGGCCAAGATCATTTCGGCCAGCGGGTCTTGCAGGCTGCGTTGGATCACCCGCTTCAAAGGTCGCGCCCCGAACACTGGGTCATAGCCTTCGTCCGCCAACCATTGTAGCGCTTCCTTATCCAGATCCAGCGTAATCTTGCGCCCAGCAAGGCGACGCTCCAGCCGTTTCAGCTGAATGGTCACAATGCCCGCCATATCCTCGCGTGCCAGACGGTCAAAGATGATCGTCTCATCCAGACGGTTCAGGAACTCGGGCCGGAAATGGCTGCGCACCGCCTCCATCACCTGCGCCCGTGCGGGTGCCGGGTCTGCCCCATCGGGCAGTTGCGACAATGCCACCGCCCCAAGGTTCGACGTTAGAATGATCAGCGTTTGCTTGAAGTCCACGGTGCGACCCTGACCATCGGTCAAAACGCCATCATCGAGCACTTGCAGCAGCACGTTGAACACGTCCGGATGCGCCTTTTCAACCTCATCGAACAGCACCACCTGATAGGGGCGGCGGCGTACGGCTTCGGTCAAAACCCCGCCTTCGTCATAGCCAACATAACCGGGAGGCGCGCCAATCAAGCGGCTAACGGCGTGTTTTTCCATGAATTCAGACATATCAATGCGCACCATCGCCTGATCGTCGTCGAACAGATACTCGGCAACAGCCTTGGTCAGCTCGGTTTTACCCACACCGGTTGGCCCGAGAAACAGGAACGAGCCCAAAGGCCGGTTCTCATCATTCAGACCGGCGCGCGCGCGCCGCACGGCATTGGCTACCGCTTTCAGCGCCTGACGTTGGCCGATGACCCGCTTGCCCAGCTCATCCTCCATTTTCAGCAGCTTGTCGCGTTCACCTTCCAGCATTTTGGTTGTCGGAATGCCCGTCCAGCGCTCAACCACTTCGGCGATCTGCTCGGGGCGCACAGCCTCGGATACCAGCGCATCCGATTCCTGCCCTTCGCTTTCCGCCAGCTTCTTTTCCAGCTGCGGAATGATGCCATAGGAAAGCTCACCCGCCTTGGCGAGGTTGCCCTCACGTTTTGCCACGTCCAATTCGGCCCGTGCGCGGTCCAGCTTTTCTTTCAACTCGCGACCGGCCTCAAGGCTGTCACGCTCATTCTGCCATTTCGCGGTCATACTGTCCGACCGCTCCATCAGATCTGCCAGCTCTTTTTCCAGCTTTTCCAAACGGTCCTTGGATGCGGCATCGTCTTCTTTCTTCAACGCCTCCGCTTCGATCTGCAATTGCAAGATCTGACGGTCCAGCGCGTCCAATTCCTCGGGCTTGCTGTCCACTTCCATCCGCAAGCGGGATGCGGCTTCATCCATCAGGTCAATCGCCTTGTCCGGTAGAAACCGGTCGGTGATATAACGGTGCGACAGGGTTGCCGCTGCAACCAGGGCCGAATCCGAGATACGCACGCCGTGGTGCATTTCATACTTATCCTTAATGCCGCGCAGAATAGAGATCGTATCCTCGACCGTCGGTTCTTCGACCATTACAGGCTGGAACCGCCGCGCAAGGGCTGCGTCTTTTTCCACATATTTGCGGTATTCGTTCAAAGTGGTCGCGCCCACGCAGTGCAGCTCGCCCCGTGCCAAAGCCGGTTTGATCAGGTTCGCGGCATCCATTGCGCCATCGGCCTTGCCAGCGCCAACCAGCGTGTGCATCTCGTCAATGAACAAGATGATCTCACCCGCCGCGCCCTCAATTTCCTTAAGGATCGCTTTCAGACGCTCTTCAAACTCGCCACGATACTTGGCACCCGCGATCAACGCGCCCATATCCAGCGCCAACAGCTTTTTGTTGCGCAAGGATTCCGGCACGTCACCATCGACAATCCGCAAGGCAAGCCCTTCGGCAATCGCGGTTTTACCCACGCCCGGTTCGCCGATCAGCACGGGGTTGTTCTTGGTCCGGCGGGAAAGCACCTGCATCGTGCGGCGAATCTCATCATCGCGGCCGATGATCGGATCAATCTTGCCCTGCTCGGCAGCCTCGGTCAGGTCACGCGCATATTTCGACAGCGCCTCATAGGTATCTTCGGCGCTGGCACTGTCAGCGGTACGACCTTTGCGAATGTCATTGATCGCGGCATTCAGGCTTTGCGCATTCACTTTGCCAGCCACCAACGCATCCTTGGCATTCGTGTTGGTCATCGCCAAGGCGACCAAAATCCGCTCAACCGGAACAAAGCTATCGCCAGCCTTTTTGGCGACTTTCTCGGCCTCGTCCAATACGCGCACAGTTGCAGGGTCCATATACGGCTGGGCATCGCCCGACACTTTGGACATTTTGCCCATCGCCAAATCCAGCGCCTGAACGACAAGCACAGGGTCGCCGCCCGCACGACGAATCAGGTTGGCCGACATTCCCTGATCATCATCCATCAGGGCTTTCAGCAAATGTTCCGGGGCAAGTCTTTGATGACTTTCGCGCATCGCAATCGTTTGGGCAGCCTGCAAGAATCCGCGCGACCGCTCTGTGAACTTTTCCATGTTCATCAGTATTCTCCTTTTTAAAGCTCCCGCCATTTGGAATGCCCTGTTGCGGCACATCCCCTCTTCGGGCCTCGACTATTATTTGGGTGCACGGCAGCACTGTTTCAAGCAGTTGTGAAGCACAAGGGGCTAAAATTTCGGAAACCAAATCTTCATTTATGCATTGTTATCTATAGCGCACCGGCTAACCGGCCTTTAACGCATAAGGACACACCTATGGCCACAACAGCCACCCGAATTGCCTATGTCGTCTATGATGCCGCCCGCAAGCATTTCGAAGCGGCTGTCGATTTTTTTGCCCCCGGCCTGCCGGTTCCGCTGCGCATCGGCGTTACCTTGCCCGCCGCGCAAAGCATCGGGTATCAGGCCCTTGTCAAAGGCCTGGTTCACGCTGCGGAACGGCAGATTTTGCGCTGATTATTCGCGTTTTTTCGGTGTCAGCAGCTTGGCGGGCCTTACCGATTCTGCAGCTTTGAACAGGCTAAATGTCTGGTTGACATAATTCACTGCGCCCGAAATTTTGTCCATATAGGCCTCCAGCGCCTCTGTGCGCTCGGCCTCGACCATTTGGATCGGGCGATCGGGGCCATTTGCTTCAAACTGGCAGTAAAACAGCGGCTCCCCCCGACGTAGAATCAGGTCTTTGGTCGGGTCATGCCACTCAAACGCCCACATCAGCGGTCGCGGCCACAGGTTTACCGGAAAGCGCCCGCCGAAAATCGTTCCGGGCAACGGGTCAGCGCGGTAATGCGCAAAGGTTCCCAGCTGCGTCAGGTACACGGTTTCATCCGAAATAAAGCAATAGGGCAACATCATCTGAATCGTCGGCCGGTCGGCAAATCGCCATTCGGCCTCATTTACCAAAACCAGAACCTCGGAAATCTTGCTCGCCCGAATGGCAGACCCCGCGCCTGCCCGATTGATCAAATGCGTCTTGCCCTTTTCATCGCGACCAAAGCCGATGTGCAAATCAAACGGGCATTTCACCACGAAATAGCGGCTTTCCATCTGGATAACCGCCGGGCAACGGCTGGCCGATTTGGCGTGGGTTTTGCTGGTCTGGCGCACAGTCAGGCGTTCTGGCGGGTCATATAAAATCGCGCCTTTGTCTTTGGTCAAAAACCAACCAACCGTCACCGGTCCCGATGATGGCCCCTCGTCTGGGCGCTCAAATTCCAAACTGACGTGCATACTCGGCCTCAATATATTACTTTTGCGTCGATTCAACTGCGCGGCAGGGGGCAAGTCAATGCGCGATGCTTGACAGCCCGCACAATAGCGCCCATCACGCAGCGATTTTACAGAAAATAAGGGGAATGACATGGCCGATGACCGTTTGATCGTGGCGCTGGATGTGCCAAATATTGTCCACGGGCAGGAATTGACCCGCAAAATTGGTGACGCCGTTTCCTTTTACAAAATCGGCTTGGGCATGTTGACGGGTGGCGGGCTCGCACTGGCGAATGAGCTGAAGCAAGAACACGGCAAGCGCATTTTTCTGGATATGAAGTTTTTCGACATCGGCGCAACGGTTGAGGCTGCGGTGCGCGGCATTGCCCAGTTTGATTTCGATTTCCTGACCGTCCACGGTGATCCGCAAGTGGTACGCGCGGCAAAACAAGGCGCGGCAGGGACCAACCTTAAAATCCTCGGCGTCACTGTGCTGACCTCGCTTGACCGCGCCGACCTTGATGCAAACCTGATCAAACCTGGCGACATTGGCGACATCACGCTGGAGCGCGCCCATAATGCGCTAGAGGCAGGCGCCGATGGCGTGATCGCCAGTCCACATGAGGCGGCCCTTATTCGTGCCCTGCCCATCGCCAAGGGGCGGCTGATCGTGACGCCCGGCGTGCGTCCGACCGGTTCATCGGCCGATGACCAAAAACGGATAGCGACCCCCGCCAGCGCCATTGCCGCAGGGGCCGACCATATCGTCGTCGGCCGCCCGATCTGGCAACATTCCGACCCACGTCTGGCTGCCCAGGTCTTGGTTTCCGAACTGCCTAAACGCACCTGAAAGGAGCCAAACATGCCCCAGATTGACAGCCTGTTCGTCACCCGTTTCTATCGCGCCGCCCTTGCCGAACAGGGCCACGCCCCCACCCCTGAAGAGTTGGAAGACACCTGCCTTGCCATCGCCGAGGATGACACCGCAGGGCAGGATTGGTGCGAAGAAAACCAGTTCCCCGGCTACACGTCCTATGCTTCGCTTGCCGATCTGGCGTGGCGCGACCCGACGTTCAAAGACCTCGTGAAAATCATCGACAAACATGTCGCAGCCTTTGCCAAGGATCTTGCCTTTGACCTTGACGGCAAGAAGCTGAAACTCGATTCAATCTGGATCAACATACTGCCGCAGGGTGGCACGCATAGCTCGCACATCCACCCCCACAGCGTTATCAGCGGCACAACTTATGTCTCGGTTCCCCCAGGCGCAGGTGCGCTAAAACTGGAAGATCCGCGCCTGCCGATGATGATGGCAGCACCCGCCCGCACCAAAGACGCGCCCGAACATCTGCGCAGCTTTATCTATAAATCGCCCGCGCCAGGCGATATTTTGCTATGGGAAAGCTGGCTGCGCCATGAGGTGCCTATGAACATGGGCGAGGATGACCGTATCAGCATCAGCTTTAACTATGGTTGGGAATAAAGCCCAAACCGCGTGAAACCGGGCCAAATGAACCAAATCCCGCAAAATTTCCTGCAAATGAGGTGAAAAACCACCGCATGGGGTGCTTGCAGGGCCTAGGCGCGGCCCCTATATACAGCCGGTAGCCGGAAAAGGCGGCCGTGCCTAGCCGTCTACAACTGGGATCGGGGATCAGGGGCCATAATGGGCCTGACCCCCATAACATCGCCGAATATGAAGAGGTATTTATCATGGCCAAAGTCATCGGGATCGACCTCGGGACAACCAACTCTTGCGTAGCTATCATGGATGGTTCGCAACCCCGGGTTCTTGAAAACGCCGAAGGTGCGCGTACAACGCCTTCAATCGTTGGTTTTACAGAATCGGAACGTCTTGTCGGTCAGCCCGCCAAACGCCAAGCTGTGACCAACCCATCAAACACTATCTTTGCGGTTAAGCGTCTGATCGGCCGTCCGATCAATGACAGCCACCTTGCAAAAGACAAGAAAAACCTGCCCTACGAATTGGTAGACGGCGGCAACGGCGACGCGTGGGTAAAAGTACGCGGTGAGAAATATTCACCCAGCCAGATCTCGGCCTTTATTCTGGGCAAGATGAAAGAAACCGCCGAGAGCTATCTTGGCGAAGAAGTAACCCAAGCTGTTATCACGGTTCCGGCTTACTTTAACGACGCCCAGCGTCAGGCCACCAAAGACGCCGGCAAAATCGCTGGTCTCGAAGTGCTGCGCATCATCAACGAGCCGACTGCGGCTGCGCTGGCTTACGGCCTTGATAAAAAAGAATCAAAAACCATCGCGGTCTATGACCTTGGTGGTGGTACCTTCGATATCACCATTCTGGAAATCGACGACGGTCTGTTCGAAGTAAAATCGACCAACGGCGACACCTTCCTTGGTGGCGAAGATTTCGACATGCGCATCGTGAACTACCTCGCGGATGAGTTCAAAAAAGAGCATTCGGTTGACCTGACCAAAGACAAAATGGCGCTTCAGCGTTTGAAAGAAGCGGCTGAAAAGGCGAAAATCGAACTGTCGTCCAGCCAGCAGACCGAAATCAACCAACCGTTCATCTCGATGGGGTCGAACGGCCAGCCGCTGCACATGGTTATGAAACTGACCCGTGCGAAACTGGAAAGCCTGGTTGGCGATCTGATCAAAGCGTCGATCAAACCTTGCCAAGCTGCGTTGAAAGATGCCGGCCTGTCCACATCTGACATCGACGAAGTTGTGCTTGTTGGTGGTATGACCCGCATGCCGCGCGTTGTTGAAGAAGTAACCAAGTTCTTTGGCAAAGAGCCGCACAAGGGTGTGAACCCTGATGAGGTTGTGGCACTGGGTGCTGCAATTCAGGCCGGCGTTCTGCAAGGCGACGTCAAGGACGTTGTTCTGCTGGACGTGACCCCGCTGTCGATGGGTATCGAAACCCAAGGTGGCGTATTCACCCGCCTGATCGACCGCAACACCACCATTCCCACCAAGAAATCCCAAGTCTTCTCAACCGCCGAAGACAACCAGAACGCCGTGACGATCCGGGTGTTCCAAGGCGAGCGTGAAATGGCTGCGGATAACAAAATCCTTGGTCAGTTCAACCTCGAAGACATCCCGCCCGCTCCACGTGGGATGCCGCAAATCGAAGTGACCTTTGATATTGACGCAAACGGTATCGTTTCCGTGGGTGCCAAAGACAAAGGCACCGGTAAGGCACAGAACATCACCATCCAGGCGTCTGGCGGCTTGTCCGAAGAAGACATCCAAAAGATGGTGAAAGACGCCGAAGAAAATGCCGAGGCTGATAAAGAACGTCGCGAATTGGTTGAGACCCGCAACCAGGCCGAAAGCCTGATGCACTCGACCAAGAAGTCGCTCGAAGAACATGGCGACAAGGTAGATCCGTCTACTGTCGAAGCCATCGAGCTTGCGATGCAGCCATTGGAAGACGCGCTGAAAACCGACGATACCAGCAAGATCAAAGGCGCAATGCAGAACCTGACGGAATCTGCAATGAAGCTGGGCGAGGCGATTTACAAAGCCAGCCAAGAGGCCGACAGCGGTGAAGAGCCGGACGAGGCGCGCTCGGTTGACGATGATATCGTCGATGCCGATTTCGAAGACCTGGGCGAGAAAAAGCGCAAGTAACACCGCAAGAATGACAGGTGGGGCGGCCTAGATAAACGGGCCGCCCCTCTGCCGTTCAAAGAGCAGAGGTTTGCTATGGCAAAACGAGATTTTTACGAAGTGCTCGGGGCCTCGCGCGGTGCATCCGCAGATGAGCTAAAGAAGGCCTATCGCAACAAGGCGAAAGAGCTTCACCCCGACCGCAATTCCGACAACCCCAAGGCCGAAGAACAGTTCAAAGAAGTGAACGCGGCCTATGAGGTGCTAAAGGATGCCGAAAAAAAGGCCGCCTATGATCGCTATGGCCATGCTGCCTTTGAAGGCGGAATGGGAGGGCCACGCGGCGGGCAACCCGGCGGCGGCAATGGCGATTTCGCCAGTGCGTTTTCGGATGTGTTCGAAGACCTGTTCGGCGATTTCATGGGTGGGCAACGCGGAGGTGGCGGCCGTTCGCGTGCGCAACGCGGGTCTGACCTACGCTATAACCTGCGTGTTTCGCTGGAAGAAGCTTTTGCGGGTATCCAGAAAACCATCAACGTACCGGCCTCGGTCGCCTGTGAATCCTGCCGCGGCTCGGGCGCCGAGGGTGGTGCCGAGCCAGTAACCTGCCCCACCTGTTCGGGCATGGGTAAGGTACGGGCGCAACAAGGCTTTTTCACGGTTGAACGCACTTGTCCAACCTGCAACGGCATGGGCCAGACCATCAAAAACCCGTGCAAGAAATGCGCAGGTGCCGGCCGCGTAGAACAAGACCGTGCTTTGTCGGTTAACATTCCGGCAGGCGTTGAAACCGGCACGCGTATCCGGCTGGCTGGCGAAGGCGAAGCCGGTTTGCGTGGTGGGCCATCGGGTGACTTGTACATCTTTATCGAAGTGCGCGAGCACGCGATTTTCCAACGCGACGGTACGCATCTGTTCTGCCGCGTGCCGGTAACCATGGCCACAGCCGCGCTGGGTGGTGAGGTAGAGGTGCCAACAATCGATGGCGGCAAAAGCCGGGTGAAGGTGCCAAGTGGCAGCCAGACAGGTAAGCAGATGCGTCTGCGCTCCAAAGGTATGCCCGCGCTGCGTGGTGGTGGAGTTGGCGATATGCTGATTGAATTGGCGGTTGAGACACCGGTGAACCTGACTTCGAAGCAGAAGGAACTTCTGCGCGAGTTTGAAAAGCTGTCAGAAGACAATAATCCCGAAGGGCAGACCTTCTTTTCCAAGGTGAAAACCTTTTGGGACGGGATGAAAGGCTAACAGGGTTGCCAAATTCGGGGGCATCGAACCCCCGGATTTGGCCCTGACGGGGCTACTGCATCTGCGCATCGGATTTAGGTTGAGGCCGGGATCAGGTATTTTTGCCAAGATGAAACCGGTGGGTGTTTTCATTAACACAATCTTTACAAAGGCTGTGGCAGCCTGTGGGCATGAGCCAGAGCAACGCCTTTCATGAAACCAATATGCCGCTATTTGCGGAGATGGATGAGGCTGTGCCGGTAACGCCTTTGTCAGGCAAGCTGCCGTCCTATATTTCGGATCACCGCAAGCGTCTGCGTGCGCGCTTTATGGATGGTGGGGCCGCGGCAATGCCGGATTATGAGTTGCTAGAACTGATCTTGTTTCGCGCCATTCCACGGCAAGATGTAAAGCCATTGGCGCGGGTGTTGCTCGATACATTCGGCGACTTCAATCGCGTTGTCACCGCCCCTGCGGCCCGGTTGGTCACAGTGCAGGGCGTTGGCGATGCCGTTGTGCAGGAGTTGAAAATCGTCGAAGCAGCGGCCCAGCGGATGATGCGGGCGCGGGTGATGAACAAACCGGTGTTGTCGTCCTGGAATGCACTGATAGATTATTGCCATACAGCTATGGCCCACCGCGAGACCGAACAGTTCCGCATTTTGTTTTTGGACCGCAAGAATGTGTTGATCGCTGATGAGGAACAGGCCCGTGGCACAGTGGATCATGTGCCGGTTTATCCGCGAGAGGTGGTAAAGCGCGCCTTGGAACTGAACGCTAGTGCGCTGATACTGGTTCACAATCATCCATCAGGTGACCCGACCCCGTCAGAGGCGGATATCAGCATGACGGGTCAAATTCAGGATGCAGCGCAAGTTTTGGGCATTACGTTGCACGATCATCTTATCATCGGCAAAGAACAGGAACTGAGCTTTCGCGCCTCGGGGTATTTATAGGTTATGGTTCAGCATCTGGCGCGGGATGCGACCACAGCTCTACCCGTCGGTTTATGCGGCGGCCGGTTGCGGTGGTATCGCAGGCCATCGGCATCGCCTCGCCAAAGGCCTGCGTCTTGGGCAGTTGCGCCTCGGTCAGGTCAGGTGCCACGGCATGCAGGGCACGGCGAACTGCCTCGGCACGGTCTTTGGACAGGGCAAGGTTTGCGTCGGCTTCCCCTGCGCCGTCAGAGAACCCGACAAACTGTAAATCTTCACCCTTGAACCGTCCCGCTGCAATGTGGCGGGCCAGATCGGAGAGCGCCTCACGCGAACGGGCATCGAGCTGCGACGAACCATCTTGAAAGCGAAATGTCATCGACACACGCTGCCCCCCGGTCATCGCTGCGGCGAGGCGTTGCAACGTGGCAAGCGATACCTCGTTGCCCGCATTTCGGATTGCGCCCAACAAGCGCTGGCCGTCATCCGTGAGCGGCGCTGTTCCGATACGTTTGTCAATATAACCAGCGGCTGCCACAATGGATTGCGCACTATCGGTCGCCAGATAGTCCATGAATTCACGCAGCATCAAGGGCTGACGGTGCCGCGCCCCCCCCAGAAACAGCGGCACGGCCAAAGGATAATCCTCGGCCTTTACGGCCATCGCCGTGGCCAACATCGGGAACCCGCAAGAATCGGTCAGCGCCAGGACCCGTGCAGGCCCTAGGTCCGATTGCCCCGTCAGCGCCAATCCCCAAGGGTCACGCGCAACGGCGGCGGCCAGTTCGGTTGCTGTGGCATGGCGTGGGCCATCGGCCAAAACCCCTGCCCTTGCGCGGATCGCTGAACCAAGAGCCGCATCCCCCTTCAACCCATGCACAACAATCGGCATATCGGGACCACCGAAATCCTGCCAATTGGTAATTGTACCAGCAAGCGCAGCCGCCAAATCGATACTGCTGATAGCCGGAAACCGGTTTTCAGCCGAAACAATCGGGACCAGAGCCTCTGTCCCCACCACGGTGTTGCGCAGTTTGGGCAATGCTTCGAACCCGACAACCATTGATGCCTGCTGGTTCAACACAGCCGCCAGTGCCGCATCCGATGTCATCGGCGAAAACGATATCAAAGCAAGCGGTTGGCCGCTAGCCGGGTCACGAATTTCAGCGACGCCGCCGGCCACATAGTTCAGGCCGCGCGCGGCGGCAAAGCCCGCAAACAAGCTGGGAAGCAATCGCTTTTCTGGCCCCGAAGGGCCAACAACGGTGATCCTTGCCAAAGGCGCTGTCAGTTTCGGGCAAGCGGGCCCCGTACAAATAACCGCATCGGCATCCACCGTCAGCCCGCCATATTCGGTTTCAACGCGATAGAACGCGCCATCAAAACTGATCATGTGACCAGTCAGCGCCAAGCCGCCATCTAGCGCGGTCAGCGTGACATCCTGCGCATACGCCAAGGGCGCAAGAAGAAGCGCGGCGAATGCCGCAGCGCACCCAATAATCTGCCGCATAAGACCCCGCGCAAAAACCCTAGTTCGATGCGGCGAGTTTCAGGTCAGGCAGCGGATTGTTCAACACCAGAACGTCACCAACCGCATCACAAGTTGGGGTTGTCATGGTCAAATCTGTCTTTGTCACCTCGCCTGCCTCGCTCAGCAACACTTCGCCCAGCAATTCTCGGTCGCAGGTGGCTTTGGTCACACTGGCCTCAATCGTCAAGTCAACGGTTTCGGTGGCATTCGACGGATAGGTATACACTTCGGCCAGCATCGGCATTGGCGAAGTGCGGTCGCCCAGCACACTCAGATAGCCGCCCTTGGTTGGAATATTGGGCATGGGGCGCTGCGTATGCTCTGCATTTACATGGCCGGTTTGACCAAAACCCGCGCCGTTTTCAAAGGCATTCAACTGGAACGCATCGTCGGCCATCCATTGGACCGCAAACCTGCGATATTGCGCCAAATCTGGCAGAGGCGCGGCTGTCTCTACCGCATTCCCGTCAGCAAACAATACCGAAACCGCGCCTGATGCTTCCATGCCAGGAATCACCGCAAACAGCGCCCCTGATTCCGAGGTCATCGCAGTAATCGTCAGGCCACCATGGCGCACAACCACGCGCTCGGATACGTGGCAGGGTGCAATCAGTGTCAGCTCCAGCATTGCGTGATCGATTGCGATTGCGTCCAAGGAAGCATCACATTTGCCATCGACAGGCCCATCGGTTGCCACCTCCGCAGTTGCTGTGGCCGGTGCCATAAGCGGGGCCGCTGTTGGCGCAAAAGCTGTGTCTGGCAATATGGGTGCAGGCAAAACATCCTGACTCTGGATAGCACCAAGACTTGGCATAGGGCCCATCCCTGCCGCCAAAGGAACAATCTCTTGTGGCTCCGGCGCCATTTCTGCGACAGCAGGCGCTTTGGCGGTCGCCCCCTGCCCAAACTGCACACCAAGGCCGTTCTGTATAAATTGTCCGGCACCCGCCGCCACGGCAAGAGTGGCCGCGACCATCGCAATTTTGCGCTTCAGTTCCATTCCAGATCTCCCGCAGGGTCGGTACTATTGCCTACTTTGATAAACACCAAGCAAGGCGCGGCCATGGCAAAAATAGGAAATGTTTTATGCAATTGTGACGTGGGCTTTGCCGCAAAAGAAAACGGGGGCAAGTATTTGCCCCCGTTTCAATTCAATCAGCATTGTCAGACAGGTTTCAGGTAAGGCGCCCGTGGCAATGTTTGAATTTGTTGCCCGAACCGCATGGGCAAGGATCATTCCGCGCCGGATCACCCCACGTTGCAGGGTCATTCTCGTCAAAGCCGTTCTCTGCAACCTCAACGGCCTCGGCAACCTCGGCCTCGGGATGTGTCGCAACACCACCTGCGGCGGCGCGTTGCTGGGCTTGGTACTGCTCCATCATCGCCTTTTGCTCGGCGGCGGTCAGGGGGCGCACTTGGGACAGGCGCTGCGTCACGTCTTGGCGCAATGAGTTCAGCAACGATTCGAACAGCGCAAAGGCTTCGGTTTTATACTCGGACAGCGGGTCGCGCTGCGCATACCCCCGGAACCCCACGACCGAGCGCAGATGCTCAAGCGTCACCAGATGTTCGCGCCATTTGGTATCGATGGTCTGCAACAACACCTGCTTTTCAATGTTGCGCATCGTCTCGGTGCCAAAGGCGTCTTGCTTTTCGGCCATCGCCTTGTCTGTGGCTTCCTCGATGCGTTGCAGCATCAGTTCTTGGTCAACGCCTTCCTCTTTGGCCCAATCGGCAACCGGCAGATCCTGCGCCAGCTTGTCGATAACTGCGGCGTGCAGCCCATCGACATCCCATTGATCGGCATAGGATTTCGCAGGCAGATAGTGATCTACCAAATCCTCAACCACTTGATGACGCATATCCTCGGCAATCTCGGCCAAGTCTTCGGTTTGCATGATTTCCAGACGCTGGCCAAAGATCGCTTTGCGCTGATCATTCATCACGTCATCGAATTTAAGCAATTGCTTGCGGATGTCGAAGTTGCGGCCTTCAACCTTGGCCTGCGCTTTCTCCAGCGATTTGTTGACCCAGGGGTGAACAATCGCTTCGCCTTCTTTCATGCCCAGTTTGGACAGAACCGCGTCCAAACGCTCGGACCCGAAAATCCGCATCAGGTCATCTTCCAGCGACAAGAAAAACGAAGACCGTCCCGGATCGCCCTGACGGCCAGAGCGGCCCCGCAACTGGTTGTCAATCCGACGGCTTTCGTGGCGTTCGGTTGCCAGCACGAACAATCCGCCCGCCGCTTTCACGCGCTCTTTTTCATCGGCATGTTCTGCCTCGATCCGCTTGCGAATCTCATCGGGGTTCGCTTCGGGGTCGGCGGCCAATGCCTCCAAAACCTTCATCTCGACGTTGCCACCAAGCTGAATATCGGTGCCACGACCAGCCATGTTGGTCGCAATTGTGACGGCGCCGAATTTGCCAGCATCGGCAACGATCTGGGCCTCTTGCTCATGCTGACGCGCGTTCAGCACGTTATGCGCAACGCCTTCCTTTTTCAGCATATCCGACAAGAACTCGGATTTCTCAATCGAGGTCGTCCCCACCAAAATCGGCTGGCCCTTGGCATTCGCCTCTTTGATCGACTTTACCACGCCTTCATATTTTTCCCGCGCGGTGCGGTAAACCTGGTCATGGTCATCGACGCGGGCAATCGGGCGGTTGGTCGGCACTTCAACCACACCCAGCCCGTAAATTTCCATGAATTCCTCGGCTTCGGTGCTGGCTGTGCCAGTCATCCCGCCCAGTTTGTCATAGAGACGAAAATAGTTCTGGAACGTCACCGATGCCAAAGTCACGTTTTCGGGCTGAATAGCCACACCTTCCTTGGCCTCGATCGCCTGATGCAAACCGTCCGACAAGCGGCGGCCACGCATCATGCGGCCGGTAAATTCGTCGATCAGCATCACTTCGCCGTCCCGCACGATATATTGCTGGTCGCGCAAGAACAGCTTGTGTGCGCGCAGGGCTTGGGTCACGTGATGCACCAAAGTCGTGCTTTCAGGGTCATACAGGTTCTGCCCTTCCGGCAGCAGACCAGCAGTCAGCAAACGCTCTTCCAGAAATTCGTTGCCCTCATCCGTGTAGGTCACGTTGCGGGTCTTTTCGTCCAGTTTGAAATGCTCGGGCAACACTTCGGGGATCAGCTTGTCCACAGCTGTGTACAGCTCGCTCCGGTCTTGGCTTGGGCCAGAGATGATCAAAGGCGTCCGCGCCTCATCAATCAAAATACTGTCCACCTCGTCGACGATCGCATAGAAATGCCCACGCTGTGACATTTCCTCGATGCTGGCTTTCATGTTGTCGCGCAGATAGTCAAAGCCCAGTTCGTTGTTCGTCGCATAGGTAATATCGGCGCGGTACGCCTCGCGCTTTTCTGCGTCGTCCTGGTAGGGGTATACAACACCGGTGGTCAGCCCCAAAGCGCCGTAAACCTTGCTCATCCATTCCGCATCGCGCTTGGCCAGATAGTCGTTCACGGTGACAATGTGCACACCTTTGCCCGCCAGCGCGTTCAGATAGGCCGGGAAAGTCGCCATCAGCGTCTTGCCCTCGCCGGTTTTCATCTCGGCAATATTGCCCTGATGCAGGAAAATCCCGCCCTTTAGCTGCACGTCAAAGGCGCGCAGGCCCAAAGCACGGCGCGCGGCCTCGCGGCAGTTGGCAAAGGCTTCCGGCAACAACGCATCAAGGCTCTCGCCATTTTGTGCACGGGCAGCAAGTGCCTCGGTCTTGGCCTTGATCTCTGCGTCCGAAAACGCCTTGAACTCTGGCTCTAGCGCGTTGATCTTTGCGACCAGCGGGCGAACCGATTTAACCTTGCGGTCGTTTGGCGTTCCAAAGACCTTTTTGGCAAGTGTTCCAATACCCAGCATAATTTCTCCGTGGCCCATTCCAGCAATATCAGGGCTTCCTGACATGATCGTTCAAGCGTCTGGCCTTGCCCGCACCCATAAGGTCCCTTAAATAGGGGGCAAGCTTTGAAGACTGCTTACTCGACCTTCGCGATGTAAGCGGCGATGCAGGGCAAGTCAATGTTGCGCACCCGCGCAGCTTCAGCCTAAGGACAATAAAAATGGGTAAATCAGTGACTTTTTCGGCAGCTATTGCCTTGGCAATGGCCCTCGGCGCAGCACCCCTTGCCGCGCAAGAGACCGCAACAGCCGAAAAAGCGGCCGTAGTAGTGCCAGAAGGCGGCGCAAATGCCGTGATTGCAACTGTGAACGGCAAAGCGATCACTTTGGGTCACTTGATCGTGCTGCGGGCCAACCTGCCCGAACAATACCAAAACCTGCCCGATGACGTGCTGTACAAAGGCATCCTGAACCAATTGATCCAGCAAGCTGCCCTTGCGCAAAGCGCCGAACCCAAGATCACCCTGCGCGACACCCTTGCGATTGAAAATGACCAGCGCGGCTATTTGGCCGGTGTGGCATTGCAAGGCGTGGCCGAGGCCGCTGTCACCGATGAGGCCCTGCAAAAGGCCTATGACGCCAAATTCGCCAATGCGGTTGAAACCAAGGAATACCACGCCGCCCATATCCTCGTCGCAACCGAGGAAGAAGCCAAAGACCTGAAAGCGCAAATCGACGCAGGTGCCAGCTTTGCCGAACTGGCCAAGGCGCATTCTTCCGATGGTGCCGCTGCAAATGGCGGTGATCTGGGCTGGTTCAGCCAAGGTATGATGGTCAAGCCGTTTGAAGATGCCGTTCTGGCTATGAAAGTCGGCAAAGTCTCGGACCCGGTGCAAACACAGTTTGGCTGGCACCTTATCAACCTGACCGAAACCCGCATCAAAGCCGCGCCTACACTTGATGAAATGCGCGATGAACTGGCGTCCGAGATCGAACAAGCCGCCGTCGAGGCCCATGTCAAAGCCATCACCGACGCGGCAAAGATCGAGCGTCCGGGCGAAGGGTTCGACCCAGCCTTGATGCGTGACCAATCGCTGCTTGATAAATAAACATTGTACAACAGGGGGCATTGAAATGGCCAAGACCGACTGGAAGACCACCGCTAAAAAATTGAAAAAGCGGCTCAAAGTTCTAAAGTCCGAGCTGGAGTTGCGGGTCCATGATGCCGCAGCCGTTGTCGCGGCCACCACTGCCCCCTCTGCCCCTGCCCCTGTGAAAGCGGGCAAAAAAGTATCCCCGCTTGCCCCCAAAGGCGGCTTTCCCAAACTGCCGACAATCGCGGGTGCCGAATTTTCGGCTGTCGAGGCAGGCGTGAAATACCTGAACCGCAAAGATGTCATGCTGGTGCGCCTTGCGGCCGGCACAGCCATCGCAGGTGTTTTTACCAAATCCACAACCCGCGCGGCCTGCGTGCTGGATTGTCAGGCCAAGCTCGCGCAAAAGGCGCCGCTTGATGCCGGTGCCGCGATCATCGTGAATTCGGGCAATTCCAACGCCTTTACCGGTGCCCTCGGCCAGCAATCGGTTGATGCTGTCACCGGCGGCGTGGCCGAGGCACTTGGCATCCCCGCCAACCGCGTTTTCTCTTCCTCCACCGGTGTTATAGGCGAACCACTGCCCCATCACCGCATCACCGCCGTCATCCCCGATTTGGTTGCCGGGCTTAAGGCCGATGCTGTCGATATGGCTGCCGCGGCGATCATGACGACCGACACATTTGCCAAAGGCGCCGCCGCGACCATCCAAGGCGATGGCGGCGAGATCCACATTTCCGGTATCGCCAAAGGCTCAGGCATGATTGCGCCCGATATGGCCACCATGTTGGTCTATATCTTCACCGATGCCAAAATCTCGCAGAATATGCTGCAAAAGATGCTGTCACGCAATGTAGACAGCACCTTTAACGCCATCACGGTTGATAGCGACACCTCCACCTCTGACGCGCTCTTGCTCTGTGCTACGGGTCAAAGCCCCGCTGCCCCCCTGAAAGGTGCCAAAGCCAAAGCCTTTGAAACCGCGCTTCACGGCGTCATGCTCGATTTGGCCAAGCAAGTCACCCGTGACGGTGAAGGTGCAACCAAGCTGGTCGAAGTTCAAATCACCGGCGCCGCCACTGACCATGATGCCCATCTCGCCGCCATGGCCATTGCCAACTCGCCCCTCGTCAAAACCGCTGTGGCTGGTGAAGATGCCAATTGGGGCCGCGTTGTTATGGCCATCGGTAAATCCGGCGCATTGGCCGAACGCGACAAGCTTTCGATCCGCTTTGGCGATCTGGTCGTCGCCAAAAATGGCTGGCGCAGCCCTGATTACTCCGAAGATGCCACCTCGGCCTATATGAAAAACGACGAGCTCGTCATTGGGGTCGATATGGGGATGGGCAAGGCCAAGAAAACCGTCTGGACCTGCGACCTTACCCATGGCTACATCGACATCAATGCCGATTACCGCTCGTGATTTCATCTTGGTAAAAATACCTTCCGAGGGTCGTCCATTGCGCGCCATTGGGTCAAGCGCAATGGACGACCGTGGCGCAAGGCCCCCAGTGCCAGACCAGAAAGAATAGCATGAAAATCATCCTCGTGTCCGCAGTCGCTCTCATCGACCCCGATGGGCGCGTCCTTCTTGCCCAACGCCCCGAGGGCAAATCGCTCGCGGGCCTATGGGAGTTTCCCGGCGGCAAGGTTGAAGCGGGCGAAACCCCCGAAGCTGCCCTGATCCGCGAGCTGAATGAAGAGCTTGGCATCGACACTTGGGCCTCCTGCCTTGCCCCCCTTACCTTTGCAAGCCACAGCTACCCCGATTTTCACCTGCTCATGCCGCTTTTTGCCTGTCGCAAATGGAATGGAATCACCTCGGGGCGCGAAGGCCAGCGCCTGGCTTGGGTCCGCCCTGAAAAGCTTCACGAATACCCAATGCCACCCGCAGACTTACCAATCATCCCGATTCTCCGGGATTGGCTCTGATTCTGCATCAAATTTCGCGCAAACCCGCAAAATAGTGACTAGAAATGGACATATTTTTGTCTATATTTCGTGTATCGTTAGCTAGGGGATTTGCTATGTTACGTACAATTTCAATTGGAAGCTGTGTCTTCGTGCAGGGCCTAATGGTCGAACAACTGCCGAACGGTAAAATGGTGGTTCGTGTTGATGAAAAGAACTACGTGGGCAAACCCATCTCCAAGCAAGCAGCAGCCTAAGCCGGTTGGCTTGTGATCTTAACCGGATCATAGCCAACCTTAAGGGAGCAACCAGCGCTTTTCGGCAAAGGTGTTTGACACTATCGTTCGCAAAACGCTCGTATGTGCAAATGGTGTCGCCCCCTCTCTCTGACAGGCAGCTAGGTTTTGTAATGGTGTCCCTGAACGGCGCGTGATGCCCAAGCCTGCAAGCCATAGTTCAACCGCAGTAATTTGTTCGGCCGGGTGCATTCGCAATATGCCCTCGGCTATTTTATTGACATAAGCGCCTCAGACATACCCTGCCCCGCACTGCATCGCCCAACGCGCTGTGTCCGTTGCAATCAGGCCCTAGGCCAATCGCCCCCCACACAGCAGCTTAAAAAAACGGTCAGAATATGCAAATGGCCGGGCTATCAGCCCGGCCATTTCAATATTTCGCACTAACGAGGGGCAGATCACTCCAACCGCCGCTCTACCTCTTCGCGTTCAAAGATCTCGATCACATCGCCCTGACGGATGTCTTCATAGCGTTCAAACGCCATGCCACATTCTTGGCCCGAGATGACCTCTTTCACTTCATCCTTATAACGCTTAAGCGTCTTCAGCGTGCCCTCATGGATCACCACGTCATCACGCAGCAAGCGTACACCGGCCGAGCGGCGCGCAACGCCTTCGGTAACGATACAGCCCGCCACATGGCCAACGCCGGTGACCTTGAACACCTCTTTGATCTGCGCATAACCGATAAAGGTTTCACGCACTTCGGCTTTCAACAAGCCCGAGGCCGCAGCTTTGATGTCATCCACAAGATCATAAATGATCGAGTAATAACGGATCTCAACGCCCTTTTGGTTTGCCGACTGCCGCGCACTGGCGTTCGCCCGCACGTTAAAGCCGATGATCGGCACGTTCGACGCTTCGGCCAAGCCAACATCCGAATCGGTGATCGCACCAACGCCGTAGTGCAGCACGCGCACGCGCACTTCATCGTTGCCGATTTTTTCCATCGCCTGAACGATCGCTTCGGCCGAGCCCTGAACATCCGCTTTCACGATAATCGGCAGCTCGGACACATCCTTATCAGCTTTGGCTTTCGCCATCAGCTGTTCCAGCGTCGTTGCAGCACCAATTGCGGCGCGCTTGTCTTTGGCGGCTTTCTCACGATAATCCGCGATTTCACGTGCCTGTGCTTCGGTTTCAACCACGTTCAGCACATCGCCGGCCGCAGGTGTACCCGAAAGGCCCAGCACTTCGACTGGCGTCGATGGCCCTGCCTCTTCAACGCGGTCGCCCTTGCTGTCGATCAGCGCGCGGACTTTGCCCCACTGCTCGCCCACAACAAAGATGTCGCCACGGCGCAGCGTGCCGTTGCTGACCAACACGGTCGCAACAGGGCCACGGCCCACGTCCAGTTTGGCCTCGATCACCGCAGCTGCAGCCGCGCGTTTCGGGTTGGCTTTCAGCTCAAGGATTTCAGCTTGCAAAGCAATGGCTTCCAACAGCTTGTCGATGCCCATACCGGTTTTGGCCGATAGCTCTACGTCTTGCACGTCGCCCGACATAGCCTCGACCACAACCTCATGCTGCAACAGATCGGTGCGCACTTTGGTTGGGTTGGCGTCGTGTTTGTCCATCTTGTTGATGGCCACAATCATTGGAACGCCTGCCGCTTTGGCGTGTTTGATCGCCTCAACCGTTTGCGGCATCACAGCATCATCGGCTGCAACTACCAGCACAACAATATCGGTGACCTGCGCACCACGTGCCCGCATCGACGTAAACGCCGCGTGGCCGGGGGTATCAAGGAAAGTCAGCAAGGCACCGCTGTCGGTTCTTACCTGATAGGCACCGATGTGCTGCGTAATCCCGCCAGCTTCGCCAGACACCACTTTGGCACTGCGAATCGCGTCCAAAAGGCTGGTTTTACCGTGGTCAACGTGGCCCATGATCGTCACAATTGGCGGACGTGGCTGCAAATCTGCGGCGTCATCCTCAACCGTTTCAATCACTTGCTCAACATCCGCGTCCGAGACCCGCACGATCTTGTGACCAAATTCCTCGATCACCAATTCGGCGGTATCAGCGTCGATTGGTTCGTTCATCGTGACCATCAAGCCCATTTTCATCAGGCTTTTCACAACATCGGCGGCGCGTTCGGCCATCCGGTTTGCAAGTTCCGAAACCACAATCGTTTCCGGCACTTTCACGTCACGCACCTGCTTTTCAGGGCGCGATTGCTGGCCAAGTGCCTTTTGACGGGCTTTTTCCTGCTTGCGCTTCATGGCGGCCATTGAGCGAGTGCGCCCACCTTCACCAGCCAAAGCGTCATTCAGCGACAAACGGCCTGTACGGCGGTTGTCATCGCCCTTGGCTTTGCCACGGCCGCCATCGTCGGCGCGGCTGTCGCGGTCGCGGTCGTTCTTGCTGCGCGCTGGTGTCAGGCCGGGCTTGGCACCCATCGGGCCGCGCTCATCCGCGGCAGGCGCCGGGGCACTTGCCGAAGGCTTGGGCCGCGGGGCTGCTTTGGCTGCTTCGATGCGCTTGGCATCCGCCTCGGCCTCTGCCTTCACGCGCGCCTCTTCATCGGCGCGGGCCTGCAATGCCTCTTCGCGCTCGCGGTCTTCGCGTTCTTTGGCTTCAATCTCTTCACGCTTGCGCGCACGCTCTTGCTCGCGCTCCAGCTCTTCGGCGGCGCGGCGTTCGTTATCTTCAACCTCACGCGCCTTTGCAGCACGCAAGGCCGCCAGACGGCGTTCCATTTCCGTATCGGAAATGCCCGCAGGCCGTTTGGATGGATCGCCCAAATGCGATTTACTGCCCTGTGCAGGGGCCGCGCCGGGCGTAACAGCCTTTGGCACGACAACGCGCTTGCGCTTCGTTTCCACCACAACGCTCTTCGTGCGGCCATGGCTAAAGCTTTGCTTCACTTGCCCCGAACGGGGGGTGCCACCAAGGCCGAGGGGTTTTTTACCGTCTGTATCGCTCATGCGTCTTGTCTATCCTCATCGGCGGAGTTTCCGCCTGCTTGCTCACGGAAACCCGCAAGCCTTGCCGCTTCGTCTACAACACGTTGGCCTAATCCACCAGCGGCAAGCGCCGCGTGTATTGCATGTTCGCGGCCGAATGCCAAACCCATTTCCGTCGAGGTCAGGCAGCCAATAAATCCGTTCTTTCGTTCCGGGGGGCGCAACTTGGCTTTGCCGCGCTCTGATCCGTCACTGGCTTGGATCAGTGCAATCGCTTGCCCCTTCACCAACCACTCTTTTACCTTTTCATAGCCCGTCACTGCGTCGCCAGCCTTGCGGGCAAGGCTTAGCAAATCCGTAACGCGCCGCACCAACAACGTCTCAACCAATTCGGCCAACCCTTCGGGGGCTTTGACCGGTTGCCGCGCCGCGCGGGAAAACAACCCCTTGGTCGCGGCCTTGGCAATCGCCGCAGGGCTGGATGCCACATAAATACCCCGGCCGGGCAAGCGGCCCAGAACATCCGGCACCACCACCGCGTCGGGGCCAACCACAAAGCGAATCAACCCCGCCTTCGGCTGGCTTTCCCCCGTGACGATGCACCGGCGTTCCGGCCCATCCTCACGGTCTTTTTCCCGACCACCCCGCGCCATAGCGACAGAAGCCCTTAGGCTTCTTCCTCCTCGGTGTCGTCGTCGTCTTCAACGTCGTCGGATTCCAGCTCGGTCGGGTCTACCCAACCCAGCATAACGCGGGCGGTCATTACCAGATTTTGCGCCTCTTCCAGGCTTACGTCAAACTTTTCCAAAACGCCTTCATCCTTGACGCGCACGCCTTTAACTGTGGTCCAGCCACCGGCCAGTTCCCAGTCAGCACAGGTCGCGAAATCTTCCAGCGTCTTGATGTCGTCTTTCGCCAAAGCTTCCAGCATTTGCGGGGTCAAACCCTCGAAATTCATCAAGCTTTCGTCAAGACCCAGCGCCTTTGCAGCCTCAAGCGCTTTGGTATTTGCGGCCTCAAGGTAGTCACGGGCACGGGCTTGCAACTCGCCTGCAGTGCCTTCGTCGAATCCATCAATCGAGGTCAGCTCTTCAAGGTCAACATAGGCCACTTCTTCCAGCGTCACAAAGCCTTCGGAAACCAGCAACTGCGCCATCATCTCATCGATATCCAGCGTTTCCATGAACAGGCCAGTACGCTGCGCAAACTCTGCTTGGCGACGGGCCGATTCGTCGGTCTCGGTCACGATATCAATATCCAAACCGGTCAACTGGCTGGCCAAACGCACGTTCTGGCCGCGGCGACCGATTGCAAGCGACAGCTGCTCATCCGGTACAACCACTTCGATCTTGCCCGCTTCTTCGTCGATCACAACCTTGGAAACCTCGGCTGGCTGCAACGCGTTCACAAGGAAGGTTGCCTGATCTTCATTCCACGGAATGATGTCGATCTTTTCGCCCTGCAATTCGTTTACAACGGCTTGCACACGGCTGCCGCGCATACCAACGCAGGCACCCACTGGGTCGATTGAGTTGTCATAGGAAATCACAGCGATTTTCGCGCGCGACCCTGGGTCACGGGCAACGGCTTTGATCTCGATGATGTTGTCGTAGATTTCCGGCACTTCCATCTTGAACAATTCAGCCATGAATTGTGGATCGGTGCGCGACAGGAAAACCTGCGGGCCACGGGCCTCGCGGCGCACGTCCTTGATGTAGCAACGGATGCGGTCGTTCGGGCGATAGCTCTCACGGCCGATTTTTTCATTGCGGCGCAGAATCGCCTCACCACGGCCGATATCAACGATGATATTGCCATATTCCTCGCGCTTGACCTGACCATTGATGATCGTGCCCTTGCGGTCTTTGAATTCTTCAAATTGACGGTCACGCTCGGCTTCGCGGACCTTTTGCAGAATCACCTGCTTGGCCGATTGCGCAGCGATTCGGCCCAGATCAACCGGTGGCACTTCGTCAATAATCTCGTCGCCAATCTGCGGGTCGGCCAAATGTGCCTTTGCATCCTTGACGTTCATCTGTGCGTGGTAATTTTCCACCTCGTCATCCGCCACGACTGTCCGCACGCGGGTAAAGGTCGCGCGGCCGGTGCGACGGTCAATCGCCACGCGGATATCCAGCTCGGCACCGTAACGGCTTTTTGCCGCCCGAGCGAGGCTTTCTTCCATCGCCTGAATCACCAGATCCGGGTCAATCATCTTTTCCCGTGCGACGGCCTCGGCCGTTTGCAACAGTTCAAGCTGGTTTGCAGAGGTAATTGCCATTGGTTCTCTCCCAGAGGGTCGGCCTGTGCCGTTAGTGCTTGGTTACGGGGATCTCGTCAGAATCAGAGGCGTCGGCCTCATCCCCTTCGGTTTCGTCAATCTCGTCAAAGGCGCTGGCGTCAAACGCCGGATCGGCCTTTTTCTGACGCAGCATTTCTGCGATCAGCTCATCCGTCAAAATCAGTTTGGCATCCGACAACCAGTCGAATTGCAGGCCGATGGTCACAGTTTCTTTGCCATCTTCCAGTTCGATCAACACTTCTTCGCCTTCGGTCCCGCGCAAAAAGCCCTTGAACCGGCGGCGGCCATCGATCAGCTCGGTCGTTTCAATCCGCGCCTCATAATCGGCCCACATGTCAAAATCTTTCAACCGTGTCAGCGGCCGGTCAATGCCAGGGCTGGAAACTTCCAGCGTGTAATTGTCTTCAATCGGGTCTTCCACGTCCAAAATCGCCGAAACGGCGGTCGAAATCGTTGCGCAGTCTTCAACGATAATCCCGCCTTCGGGGCGATCGGCCATGATCTGCAATATCTTTTCCTTACCGCTCATCAAGCGGATGCGCACCAGTTCGAACCCCAAATCCTCAATGGCGGGGGTCACGATCTCGGCAAGGCGACGATCAATAGCGGTTTTGGCGATCAGGTCAGACATTGGCTGCCTCCATTGGCAAAAGGTATCCCAAAACAAAAAACGGGCCGACAGGCCCGCATCAGGTTCCGGTAGCTTCAGGTTTGGACCCTGAAACAGCTGTTGAGGGTCATATAGGCCAAGCCCCCAACAATTGCAAGCAGACTCTGGGGCCACCAACGCCACCCCGCGCATGGCCCAAGCCAATTCAAGCCGCCGCCCACAGCACCAGCGGCCCGTGCGCCCAAAGCATCGGGCACGGGCATGCGGGTTAGGGCCAAAGCGAGCCCAAACAGATATGCCAGATACGACTTCGCCCTGATTTAAGGGGCGATGTGACTCAGATCAAATACATCGCCATTCTCAGCCGATATGCAGCTATAATCGCAGCCAGAAAGCCCGTTTTATGCGCCTGACCACGAAAACCAACCTTGCCGTCCGCGTCCTAATGGCCTGCGCGGTGAATGACGGCATCACCCTGCGCAGCGCTGAAATCGCCGACGCCTGCAATGCTTCGCTCAATCACTTGCTTCAAGTCGTGAATGCGCTGCAAGGTTTCGGCTTTGTCGATACCATCCGCGGCCGTAGCGGCGGCTTGCGGCTAACCCGCCCTGCCGCCCAAATCTCGATTGGCGATGTGTTTCGCGTATTCGAGTCCGGCGTGCCCTTTGCCGAATGCTTTGCGGCCGAGACCAACACTTGCCCGCTGTCCGAAACCTGCCGATTGCGCGGTTATCTTTCGCGCGCGGTTGAGGCGTTTTATCACGAGCTCGACATGGTCACACTCGAAGATCTGACCAAAGGCAATTGCGGGTTAACCGCACTGCTTGCCGTTCCCGATCGTTTGCGAAACACCTGCACCGAGTCTGCGCTTGCCTGACCGATCATCCAAACGCGCTAAACGGGCTTGCCAATTGCCCCAGATGCGCGTCACATCTGGGATATGGATCTAAACCTTATCCGCACCTTTATCGAAGTCTCGACCTCGGGCTCGTTTGCCGCGGCGGCGGACCGGCTGTTCGTCACGCAATCGGCTGTTTCATTGCGCGTTCAACGCCTCGAAGATCAACTTGGCCGCCCGCTTTTTACCCGCTCCAAGGCCGGTGCCGAACTTACGCCGGCTGGCGCCGAGTTTGAACCCTTCGCACAACTGCTGTTGCGCAATTGGGAACAGGCGCGCCAACACGTTGCCATTCCTGACGGTTTTACCCGCTCGCTAACCATTGGCGCCCAAACTGCGCTTTGGCCCCGCATCGGCTTTCGCTGGATAGACGCAATTCGCGCCGAGCTGCCTAACCTCGCTATCCATGCCGAACTCGGCATGCCCGCTGGTCTGACCCGCTCTATGTCCGAAGGCGTGATGCAAATTTCGCTGTCTTACCGCCCGACATTGCGCCACGGCCTGCACGTCGAAAAGGTCACAGATGAGGAACTGATCCTTGTCGCGTCATGGCCTAACCCGACACTTGACGAACTGGTGGGCCACTACGCCTATGTAGATTGGAGCCCCGAGTTTCTGACCTTCCACCAATTGCACCTGCCCCATCTCACCAACCCGGGTCTATCACTAGATATGGGCGTGCTTTCGGCGCTCTATATTATCAATCGCCGCTGCGCCGCCTACCTACCTGCACGCTACGTTAAGCGATTCCTGGACGAAGGTTCGCTACATGTTGTCAAAGGTGCCCCGCACTTTGCTTATCCAATTTGGTCCGTTTGGCGCGAAGATCTTGAACAAGACATCGCAGATGTTGCGAAAAAAACACTTAAAACCCTGATCATGCAGTTTGACTCTGACATCGCTTGCCTGCGCGATCTGCAATAGGCTGCGCCAAACGCCAATTAAATTCATATTTTTCAATATATTAATGCCAGCTCCTTATAGTGCTGGCAATTGATATGTACGTTTTCAAGACATTCGAACACAAGTAATTCTTGTCTTATGTATGATTTAATTAAAAATATGTTACCTATCTTGCTCGTTCTATACCCATTTCACAGGCAAAAAACGTCCTTGCACACGGCACGGACAACTTACCTTGAAAGGGAAAAGCCATGAATAACGTATTCAAGACTGGCACGATCGCCGCAATGGCCGTTGCACTCGCAACTTCGGGCGCATTCGCCCAAGAGCTGCTGGGCACAACTGCCCTGAATGACACGATTGACGACATTGACCGCGATGTTGCCAAAGATATGGCACGCTCGAGCGACGCTTCGCGCTTTGGCAACCCAGAATTCCGCCCAGGCCTGTCAGGCTCGGCATCTTTGTCCTATTCGGGCAAAACCGGTAACAGCGAAAGCCAAGATCTGACCGTTGGCACACGTCTGCGCTATGCGTCTGGCCCGATGGTTCAGACCCTTGGCATCGCTATCGATTTCCAGGAAGCATCCAATGTTTCGACCAAAGAAGACATCTTTGCTGTTTATGATGCAAACTACTACATCAACGACAAATTCTATGTGTTCGCATTGGCACGCATTGAAACCGACGGCCTTGCAACTGCTGCGACCGACCTGAAAAAAGACGCCTTCTTGGGCTTTGGTCCGGGCTACCGCGTTGTGAACAACGAAGACATGACTTGGCGTGTTCAGGCTGGTATTGGCAAAAGCTACATGAAATACGGCAACGACACTTCGGCATCCGAGGCCGCCGGCATCATTTCGTCGCGCTTTTTCTACAGCATCAACGAAAACCTGTTTGTGACCAACGACACCGACATTCTAAAATCGAAAGCGGCGCTGCGCATCAACAACGAAATCGGTCTGAACGTAAAAATGACCGACGCGTTCTCGACCCGCGTCAGCTATTTGACCGAGTATAATGACAGCCGCGCTATCCAGTCGGATAACAAACTGGCCGTATCCTTGGTTTACGGCTTCTAATAGGCATCCCGCCATAGTGGTTTTTCGGGAAATAGGGAAATCGCAGACTAGGTGGGGTAGTTATTAACGATTGTGTGTTTTTTAAGAGAGGCGCAGGGGAATCCCTGCGCCTCTTTCCTGTGCGAAGCCCGTCCAATCAAAGGCCCAAACCTGGGCTGCACACTCAATGCGGACCGCACGCGATTTATTGAGGTTTCAACCCGTCCATCACTGCCACCAACGCCGCCGAGATCGCCGCCTCGGATAGCGCATGCCCGGCCATCGGAACCATATTAAGACGGGCATTCATCCACCCCTCTGCCAACTGATAGGCCGAGACTGGCGGGCAAACCATATCGTAACGGCCTTGCACGATATCAGCCTCAATTCCCTCAATCCGGTGGCGGTTTTTCAAGATCCAGCCATCATCTTGCAAAAAGCCCTTGTTGACGAAATAGTGGTTCTCTAGCCGTGCAAAGGCCCGCGCATAATCCGAAGGCCCCTCGCCGGCTGCTACAGTAGAGCCAATCGTGGCAAGAGAATTCTCCCAGTTCGCCCAGAGCCGGGCGTAGCGCATTTCCTCGGCGACTTTCCCCGAGAAAAGCCTGCGATGATACGCCCCGATCAGGTCGCCCCGCTCATCCTCGGGAATAGCCTGTCCAAATTGGTGCCATAAATCGGGAAAAAATCGTCCCGCGCCGCCACCGTAAAACCAGTCAAGCTCGGCTTGGGTCATCATAAACACCCCCCGCAGCACCAAGTGGGCAACGCTTTCCGGGTGCGTAATTGCGTAAATCAGGGCCAAAGTCGCGCCCCAGCTGCCGCCAAAAAGGATCATTCGGTCCACGCCCAGCGCGGTCCGGATGGCTTCCATATCGGCGACCAAATGCCAGGTTGTATTTTCCTCTACCGAGGCATGCGGCCGCGACCGGCCACACCCCCGTTGATCGAATAGAATGATCCGATACACCGCCGGATCAAAATACCGCCGCATGGCAGGGCTGCACCCGCCGCCCGGCCCGCCATGAACCACCAAAACAGGGATACCATCGGGGCGGCCACATTGTTCGACATAGATGCTGTGCCCGCCGCCCACGGCCATCACTTTCTGGTCGAATGGTTCCAGCGGGGGATATAAATATTGAGCCGCGCTCTTTTGCCCTGATCTATGGTCCATGTTCGTCCTATATGATACGCCAAGCCTGCCTTTCCCGGCCCGAAACTGCAAGGAGTGAGAGATGGATTTAAACACGATTGACCCCGCCGAAGTCGCAAAATTCGAAGCGATGGCGGCGGAATGGTGGGATCCGGCCGGAAAGTTCAAACCTCTGCATATGCTGAACCCTTGCAGGCTGGATTATATCACGGCACAGATCGCAGCGGAATTTGACCGCGATTTGACCGCGCCGCTGCCGTTCAAGGGGCTGCGGCTGCTTGATATTGGCTGCGGTGGCGGGCTGCTTTCGGAACCGATGGCGCGTCTGGGGGCCGAGGTAGTGGGGGCAGATGCGGCGGCAAGGAATATTCCGGTCGCGAAACTTCATGCCGAGCAGATGGGGCTGACGATCGATTACCGTCACTGCGCGGCCGAAGATTTGGCCAAGAATGGCGAGGTTTTCGATGTGGTTCTGAATATGGAAGTGGTCGAGCATGTGGCCGATCCGCAGGCCTTTCTGACGGCCTGTCAGGGGCTTTTGAAACCGGGGGGGCTGATGATTTGCTCGACTTTGAATCGCAACCCCAAAAGCTTTATGATGGGGATTATCGGGGCTGAATGGGTGATGCGGTGGCTGCCAAAAGGGACGCATGACTGGGCGAAATTTATCACGCCGGACGAGCTGTATCTGATGCTGGAAAAAGCGGCTTTGCGGCCGGTGGACCGCAAAGGAATGGTGTTTAATCCGATCAGCTGGAATTGGTCGCTTTCGGATCGGGACCTATCGGTGAACTATGTGACGGCGAGTGTGAAGCCTGCCTGAAAGGCGTGGTGACCGCGCGCGGACATATTTATAACGCGTTGATTGTAAATAAGTTTCGGGTTTTTGTTTACCGAAAATTAATTTGTTCAACGGCAGGGGGGGAGTCGGGGTGAACCCCGACCTACTTTGATTGCGCCTCAGGTGGCTTTGGGCTTGCGTGGTTTGGCCGGTGCTTTGGGTTTGGCGGGCGCTTTGGGCTTGGCGGCGGCTTTGGGGGCGGCCTTGCGCGGGGCTTTGGGTTCGGCATTTGCGTCAGAGGTTGCCAGCGCCTCGGCGGCCCTGTGCCAATGCTCTTGATCCTTGCCTTCGGGCTGACCTTCGGCCAACCAAAGCTGATAGGCAGCGTCGCGCAGTTTTGCTTCGTCAAGTTTCTTATTTGGCATGGGATCTCCTAAATATCATGGTCAGATAATTTTATGATAGCGCTAACATACCCCGAAATTGGGGTTTTTGCAACGTCCCTACCGCAAATTCTAACCCCACGTGGCGTGTGGCGCTAGTCTGTTTTTGGGATAGGGGCCGCAATTGGCGGGCGATCCGGCGCTGTTGGGGGCGCTAGTTGAGTTTGCGAGGGGGCAGGAACGGCAGCGGCACGACGGGCACGCCGTCTTCGACCAGCTTTTTGGCCTCATCCAGCCGCGCCTCGCCATGGATGGCGCGGGGGGGCGTGGTGCCTTCGTGCATTTTGCGCGCCTCGACGGCAAAGCTTTTGCCAACGTAATCCGAATTCGCCTCGACCTCGGCGCGTAAGGCGGCAAGCGCCTGTTCTTGCGGGTTGGCGGGGACAGACAGTTGGTTTTCCACGCCGGACGCAGGGCTTTTGCGGGCCGGGCTGACAGCAGGTGCCATGAGGGTTTTGCTGATCTCTGCGCTGCCGCAGGTCGGGCAAGTCACGTGACCTGCAGCCGCCAAGGCATCAAATGCGCTGGCCGATTGGAACCAGCTGTCAAAGCTGTGTTCGGCGGCGCATTTGAGCGAATATCGGATCATTCTTGACCTTGAAATACAGTTTTGGCGCGAATAGGCCCGCCCTCTTCCTAAGCTATTTCGCGCGGGACGCAAGCCTTGGGCAAAAGGTTCGGGCTTGCGCCTAGGATTTGCCTTTGCGGCGTTTCTGCGGGCGGATTTCAGCAGGTTGGGCGCCTGCGGGCAAGGCCGGATTAAAGCCTGCAAGCAATGCCTTAAGCTCGGCTTCGGCCACCCTGCGCGCGGCTTTGTCGGGGGCGAACCATTTGCGGCGGCGCTGGCGCTGTTCGGGGAAATCGGTGGCAAGCTTTTCGACCTGAAGCGGAAACACCTCAACAATGCAGGGCTGGCTGCATTCGTTTTTGGTGTCGCGTTTCAGGGTTTTGTCATAGGTGAAATGGCCCAGCTTTGCCGTGGCGATCTGGCCCTTTACGCCTGCCTCTTCCCATGCCTCAATCGCGGCGGCCTCGGGGGCAGAGCGGCCATCCATCGGCCAGCCTTTGGGGATGACCCAACGACCGGTTTCACGGCTGGAGATCAGCAAAACCTCGGCCCCTGACTTGCCTGCGCGCCAGCACAGGGCCGCGATTTGGGCGCGGGGTTCGGCAGCGGATTCGATCGTTTTGGGCATGCTATCCTTTGGGGTTGCCTGTTTTGCTGTTTGTTCTTTTGGTCTGCCAGTGCGGCGGCCAGATTTGCAGCTTGGGTATGAATATATGCTGAAAACAGGCCATTTTTCAAGGTATAGCACCCTGCTGCGGCAAAAGGATGGCGATTCAGGTTAGGCCAAAGCCGCTATAAGGCAGGTATTGGACAGGCGTGCCGGGGGTGATTTCGGCGGCGTCATCAGGCAGTTCGACAAGGCCCGTGGCCCAAGAAAGGCCGGAAATGCGGCCCGAGCCTTCGGAGGGGAAAACCTGCACCTGACCGGCCGCGTTCAGGCGGGCGCGCAGGTATTCGCGGCGGCCGGCCTTTTTGGATTTGGAAAAGGCGGCGGCAAGGGTGAAGCGTTGCGGTTCAACCCATCCGGCGCCCGCAAGCGTGAACAGCGTTGGCCGCGCGAAAATCAGCGCACAGGTCAGGGCAGCGACGGGGTTACCGGGCAAGCCGAGAACAGGGGT
Source organism: Pseudorhodobacter wandonensis (assembly GCF_001202035.1). Lineage (GTDB taxonomy): Bacteria > Pseudomonadota > Alphaproteobacteria > Rhodobacterales > Rhodobacteraceae > Pseudorhodobacter > Pseudorhodobacter wandonensis. The sequence goes on from NZ_LGHT01000004.1 coordinate 33,781, forward strand.
GCCTTGCCAGACCGCCAGCGCAAGGGGGCGACCGGGTTTCATCGCGATGCGCCAGCTGGAAAGATTGCCCTCGGCGGCAAGCAGGCGCGAGACGTGATCTTCATCCCCCGCAGATGCGCCGCCCGAGGTAAGGATGACATCGGTGGTTTCTGCGCCACGGTTCAGGTGGTCGCGGATGGCTGTTGGGTCATCGGGGGCGTGGCCGAGGTCGATGGCGTCAAAGCCCCAGCCTGTCGCAAGGGCGCACAGCATCGGGCGGTTGGCGTCATAGATCTGATGCGGGGCTGCGTTGTGGCTGACGATTTCATCGCCGGTCGACAGCACGCCGACACGCAGGCGGCGGTAGGTTTGCACCGAGGTTGTGCCAGTGGCGGCCAGCAGCGCCAGATCGGGGGCGCGGAGTTTGTGGCCGATGTGCAAGGCGGGGGCGCCTTGGGGCAGGTCTTCGCCCGCTTTGCGGGTGTTGGCGCGGGGTTTGATGGGGCCGTCAAAGGCGATGGCGGTGGGGCTGATGGCGCAGTCTTCCTCGAGCACCACGGTATCGACGCCTTGCGGCAAAATCGCGCCGGTCAGGATGCGGATGGCATGGCCATGCGGGACTGTGGCAGTAAAGGGTTGGCCTGCTGCGGCGCGACCTGTTGCGAGAGGCAGTTGGCAGATGCCAGCACCTGTGGCGGCATGGGCAAAGCCGTAACCATCGACGGCAGAATTGGCATGCGGCGGGTTGGCACGTTGGGCGGTCACATCGGCGGCAAGCACGCGGCCGAGGGCATCGGCCAGCGGGATGGTTTCGGCCTGTGTGACGGGGTGGAGCGTGGCCCGCAGGCGGGCCAGAGCCTCATCCACGGGGGTCCAGGCAACACCTTGGGGCATGGCAAAGCAGTCGTTGCGCAGGCGGGGTGGCGTCAGGATGTCAAGGCCCGCACGCACGGTTGCCGCCTGCCCTGCGCCCAAGTACCAGCCTTCGATTTGTAGGGTATGGTTGGGCTGATCGGGGGCCATGAGCGAGGCGATTTGGCCGCTTTTGGCAAGGTTTAGAAAGGCTTGGGCATGAAGGCGCACTTGGGCCTCGTCTTGAACCATGCCTTGGGCGATGGCCGCGCGGACCGCGGGGGCCAGCAGTGAAAGATAGGCCTCGGCGATGACGATGGGGGTGGCGTCGGACGGCTCTAGCGGCCAGACGGCGGCTTTGCCTGCATGGCGGGTGCGCAGGCGGTGCAGCATCGGGATGCCGGTCAGGGATTGCGCGCCGACGGCCCCTGCCCCTGCAAGCTGCCACAGGGATTTCGGGCGCAGGCCGCCTTCGTGGCCCAGTTGCTCGGCCGTGCGGTGTTCGGCGAGTTCGGGCGGATGGGCGGGTTTGGTGCGCGGCAGGCCGGGGGTTTCGTGCTTTTGGCCATTGCCCCAGAACGGGCCATCACCTGAAAACCGCGCGTTCATTTCGGTGACGATTTCGCGGTAGTTGGTGGCGTTGCTGTCGGTATCGGTGATGCGGGCGGCAAGCCAATCCCACAGTGCCAAGGCATGGGGCCGGCCGGTCAGGGTTTGGGTGAAACCCTTTGGCGCGCCAAAGGCGAAATCGGCAGCAAGCAGCAGACGTTGGTTTGCGGCAAGGGCGGCATCGACCAGCGCGGCAAGGCGGGTTTCGGCCTGCCTGCGGGTCGCGATATTTTCGGCTGTGACGCCGGTTGCTGTGGCGTGGCCGATCCAGATGGAATCTTTGCCCATGGTCGGTTTGCCCGCGGCAGACCAATCGAGGACGATGACCTGATCGAAGCTCACAACCCCACCTCGGACAGGATAAAATCTGCTATGGCGGCGGTGTCATCAAGGTGGAACAGCGGGCAGGCGACATCGGGGGCGGCATTGGAGGCGACCGCGCGGATGGTCGGGTTTGTCGGCGCCAGCAGGGGGCGGCCCGTTTCCATACGGTGCGCCTCAACCTTTGGGTGGGGCGCGGATTTATAGCCCTCAATCAGCACCAGATCGACGGGGTTCAGGCGGGTCAGCAGGTCATCCAGTGACGGCTCGGGCGCGCCGCGCAGCTCGGTCATCAAGGCCCAGCGCACGGGCGAGGACACAAGCACCTGCCCCGCGCCAGCCTGACGGTGGCGGTAACTGTCGCGGCCTTCGTGGTCGATGTCGGTGGCGTGATGGGCGTGCTTGATGGTGGAAACGCTGAAACCGCGTCCGGTGATCTCCGTGACCAACCGTTCCATCAAACCGGTTTTGCCCGCGTTTTTATAGCCCGTAACGCCGTAAAGTTTCATGCCTGCCCCATCAGTGCTTCGGCGGCGATGATATCGTCCGGGGTGTTGATGTTAAAGAAAGGATCGAAGGGCTGGCTGGAAAATTCGGCGGTGCCTGCATTGTGGCTGTCAGTCCAGAGCACGATTTTACGCAAGCCGTCGGTCAAGGCGCGGCGCAGATCATCGCGCAGGGCAACCGGCCAAAGGCCAAAGGTGGGTTGGCGGTGCATTTTGCCAGACGGGTCGGCGCTGGCCGCAAGACACAGGCCAGTTGGCCCTGCGTGGGCGGCAAGCCGCACCGCAAGGTCTGGCGGAAAGAACGGCGTATCGGCCGCAGCGGTGATGATGGCAGGCGCACCAAGGCTGGCGGCCCAATCAAGCCCTGCAAGCACCCCTGCCAAAGGGCCGGGATGGTCGGGCAGACTGTCGGGCAAAACCGGCAGGCCAAATTCGACCAGCCGCGCGGGGTCGCCATTGGCATTGATGGCAAGGGGTGCGCATTGGGCAGACAGGCGCATGATCACATGGTCAATCAAGCGCCGCCCTGCCACCACGCGCAGCCCTTTGTCGCCGCCGCCCATACGGGTTGCGCGGCCACCTGCAAGGATCACGGCTGGTAGTTTAGTCATCCTGCGCCCCTTTGCGGCGGTGTTTGCGGTCTTCGTCTGGCTGCGAAAGGTCGGCATCGCGGATCAAGCGATCCTCGCCGCTTAGGCAGACAAAGCGTTGGCCGCGCATCCGACCGATCAGGGTGAGGCCAACTTGGCGTGCGATTTCAACGCCCCAAGCGGTAAAGCCCGAGCGCGAGGCAAGCGTGGGAATGCCCATCAGCGCGGTTTTAATTACCATTTCCGAGGTAAGCCGCCCTGTGGTGTACAGGATTTTATCACTTGCCGGGATGTTATGCTGAAACATAAAGCCGCTGATTTTATCAACGGCGTTATGGCGGCCCACGTCTTCCATATAAACCAGTGGCGTATCACCTTGGCACAGGGTTGTGCCGTGAATGGCGCCGGCCTCAAGGTACAATGACGGCACGGTGTTGATTTGATGCGCCAATGCGTAAAGCCATGAGGCGCGGACAGGGGTTTGCGGCAGGGTCAGGCCATCCAGCCCCTCCATCATATCGCCGAAAACCGTGCCAACGGCGCAGCCCGAGGTGCGGGTTTTCTTTTTGACTTTTTCTTCATAGCTGGTTTTGCGTTGGGTGCGGACGACGACGGTTTCGATGTCATCCTCATAGTCGATACCTGTCACCACATCATCGGCGCGCAGCATGCCTTGATTGCGCAGAAAACCAAGCGCAAGATATTCAGGATAGTCGCCGATGGTCATCGCTGTGACGATTTCCTGGGAATTGAGGTAGATGGTCAGCGGGCGTTCCTCGACCACCGAAAGCGTCACTTGCGCACCGGTTTGGTCGGTGCCGGTGATTGCGCGGGTCAGGCGCGGATCAGTGGGGTTGGGAAGGATTGGAAATTCAGGTGTCATAGGGTGCTTTCATCGGCTTGCATCATCTTGTATGCCAGTGACAGCAGTTGCAAGAGGGGCGCGATGCTGGGCTATGTGACAGGCGGAGAGCGGGGCCAAGCCGATTTGGTTTTGGCCGAGGTCGCGGCAGAGCTGCGGCGCGCGGGCCTGTTGGTGGCGGGCGTGGTGCAGGTGAATGAGGAATTCGACCCAGACCGCCCCTGCCACATGGATTTGCATGTGCTGACGGGGGCCGAGGTGATACGGATCAGCCAGAGCCTTGGCAGTTTGGCCAAAGGCTGCCGGTTGGACCCTGCGGGGTTGGCACGGGCGGTGGGGCTGGTAGAGCATGCGCTGGAGGGCGGGGCGGATTTGTTAATCGTGAACAAATTTGGCCGGCAAGAGGCCGAGGGCCGCGGGTTTCGGCCTGTGATCGGCCAAGCGCTCGCATCTGGTATTCCAGTTTTGACTGCGGTAAATACAGGCTATCAAGCCGCGTTTGATGAATTTGCGGAAGGGTTTGGCGTTGCGCTGACCTGTTCGCGTGATGCAGTTTTGCAATTTTGCATGAGCCAAGCAAAGGGCCTTAGATGACAGTTGTTGTTCCCAAAAACCGCCAGATCACTTGTATTGGCGAGGCAATGGTAGAGTTTGCACCCGCCGCAGCGGCGGGCGATTACCGGATGGGTTTTGCCGGTGATACGCTGAACACGGCGTGGTATTTGCGGCGCGCAATGCCAGATGATTTTGCGGTCGAGTATTTGACGGCTGTCGGGCAGGATGCGGTTTCGGACCGGATGGTGCAGTTTTTTGCGGATGCCGGTGTGGGGACGCGCCATATTGCGCGGGTGCCGGGGCGGACGGTTGGGTTGTACCTGATCGAGCTGAAGGATGGCGAGCGCAGCTTTGCCTATTGGCGCGGGCAATCGGCAGCGCGGCTGTTGGCCGAAGATGCGGCGCGGCTGGCGGCGGGTTTGGCCGATGCGGGGGTGGTGTATCTGTCGGGAATCACGCTGGCGATCTTGGAAGGCGCGGGGCGCGAGACCCTATATGCCGCGATGGCAGCTGCACGGGCGGCGGGCGCGCGGGTGGTGTTTGACCCCAATCTGCGGCCGCGTTTGTGGGCGGATGAGGCGACGATGTGCCGTGTGGTGATGGAAGCCGCGGCATTGTCGGATATCGTTTTGCCCTCGCATGAAGATGAAGCCACGTTCTTTGGCGATGCGGACCTGAAGGCGACGGCCGACCGCTATGCCGATGTGGGCGCAGGGTTGGTGATTGTGAAAAACGGTGGCGGTGAGATGTTGACGCGCGAAGGCGGTGTTTACGCCACCCATGCGCCGGAAGTTGTCAGCGCGATTGTGGATACCACGGCGGCGGGTGACAGTTTCAACGCGGGTTTTCTGGCCGCTTGGCTGGCAGGGGGCGATGTTGCGGCCGCAGTTCAGGCCGGGGCGCGGATGGCGGCGCAAGTCATCGGGCAGCGCGGGGCGTTGTGTGAGGTTAAGATTTAGGAAACAGGGTTAGGGGGCATTCTGCCCCCTCTTTTCCTGACGGAAAATTCACCCCCTGAGGATATTTTTGCCGAAAAGAAAGCCGGGGCGTTAGCCGCGACCAATGAAGGGCATGGCTGTGGCCATGACGGTCATGAACTGGACATTGGTGTCCAGCGGCAGGTTTGCCATGTGGAGGACGGATGTGGCGATGTGTTTGACGTCCATAACAGGCTCGACCGCCATGGTGCCGTTGGCTTGGGGAACGCCTTTGGTCATCGGGGCGGCCATTTCTGTGAGGGCGTTGCCGATGTCAATTTGACCGCAGGCGATGTTGAACGGGCGACCGTCAAGCGAGAGCGTGCGCGTCAGGCCGGTGACGGCATGTTTTGACATGGTGTAGGGGGCCGAGCCGGGACGCGGGACCGAGGCCGAGATCGAGCCGTTATTGATGATACGCCCGCCTTGTGGAGATTGGGTGCGCATGTGGCGAAAGGCGGCGCGGGCGCAGAGGAACATGCCGGTGATGTTGACGTTGGAGAGGTGGAGCCAGTCTTGGACGTTGATTTCGTCGATGAGCGTGGCGGGGAGCCCGGTGCCTGCGTTGTTGAACAGCGCGTCGATGCGGCCCCAGGTTTGGGCGGCTGTATCAAAGGCGGCATCGACCTGTTCGGGGTTTGTGACATCGCAGGGCAGGATGAGCGCATTGCTATGCCCGTTGGCGGTTTGTGCAAGGGGTTCCTTGCGGCGGCCGATCAGGCCTACGCGCCAGCCTGCGGCAATAAAAGCCTGTGCGGTGGCGCAGCCGATGCCCGAGCCAGCGCCGGTGATAAGGATGGATTGGGGTGTCATGACGGGCTTTCCGTGTGATCGTGGTGGATTGTGGGTTGCAGCTTGGGTGCATGTTGCGGTTTGGTAGCGCTTGGTGCAAGCCCGAACCCCCTGCCCCACAGCTTTGAGCAATGCCGATAGATTAGGAAAGCATTTTGAAAATTGACTGGAACCGCCGTGCCTTTTGGCATGGGTTGCGCGATTGCAGCCCGTTTATTGTGATCGTGGTGCCGTTTTCGGCGCTGTTTGGCATGGTGGCCACCGATGCGGGGCTGGACCTGATACAGGTGGTCGCGATGTCGGCGATTGTGATTGCGGGATCGGCGCAGTTTACCGCGCTGAGCCTGCTGCAAGAGGGTGCGCCGGTGTTTGTGGTGCTGCTGGCATCCCTGGCGGTGAACATGCGGATGGCGATGTATTCTGCGGCGTTGGTGCCGCATTTGGGCAAGGCGTCTTTGCGCCTGCGGGCGCTGATGGCCTATGTGATGGTCGATCAGGTCTATGCGGTTTCGGTGCAGACCTATGAGGCCAAGCCCGAAATGCCGTTGGGCGAAAAGGTGAGCTATTATTTCGGCTGCATCACCATTGTCTGTATTCCCTGGTATATTTGTACGTTTTTGGGCGCGCTGCTGGGCAAGGCCATTCCGGCGTCTTTGTCGCCTGATTTTGCGGTGCCGGTGTGCTTTATCGCGCTGTTTGCGCCGATGCTGCGCAGCTTGCCTTATATCGTGGCGGCCGGCGTTTCCATTGTGGCGGCGATCGCGTTTGCGGGGTTGCCGTGGAATTTCGGGCTGATTGTGGCGGCAATTTTGGCGATGCTGGCCGGCGCACAGGTAGAGTTTTGGCAAAAGCGCCGGATGCGGGCGAAGGTGGCGGGATGATTGATGACAGCACATTCTGGCTGGTAACGCTGGTGCTGGGCGCCGGCACCTATCTGATCCGGTTTTCGTTTTTGGGGCTGCTGGGCGGGCGGCAACTGCCCGAATGGTTGCTGGTGCATTTGCGCTATGTCGGCGTTGCGGTGCTGCCGGCACTGGTGACACCGATGATCATTTGGCCTGCAGCGGCAGGCGGGCAGCCGGACCCGTTGCGCATGGTTGCAGCGTTGGCCGCGCTGGTGGCGGGCTGGCGACTGGGCGTCCTTTGGGCGATCGGGGTCGGTATGGGCAGCTTATGGGGGCTGCAATGGGCGTGGGGTGGCTAGGCGCGGCTAAGGCCCGCAATGATAGCGGATATTTTCGGCCAACCTTCTCGGCCTAAAGCTTTTGTTAACCTTTGGATTGTTAAGGTTGGGGCACAGGGCCACGACCGGCCCGACATTACCAAAGCGAAAGCTGAACCCCCAGATCGAGAGGTAGCAAATGGAAAATACGGCATGGTGGCTTGGGCCCGGAATCCTGTTCGGAACAATGGTTTGGATCGCATTGTTTTTCAGACTGCTGTCGTGACCGGCCGCATTGGCCACAACAGGGCCAATGGTAGCCGGTTTGTTTTACTTTGGCGGCGCCTGTAACGCCGCGAAGTCTTAGATCGCAAGGTATTCTTCGCGCAGCGCCTTGTTTTCCAGAACTTCCGAGGCACTGCCATCAAAGACCACGGTTCCGGTATCAAGGATGATCGCGCGGTCAGCAAGCGCAAGCGCCCGGATAGCGTTTTGCTCGACCAGAATGGTGGTAATGCCTTGCGCTTTGATCAGACGCAGGGTTTTTTCAATTTCGTCCACGATCACGGGGGCAAGGCCTTCGTAAGGTTCATCCAGCAAAAGCAGCTTGATATCCCGCGCCAAAGCCCGCGCGATGGCCAGCATTTGCTGCTCGCCGCCTGAAAGGGTAACGCCGTCTTGGGTGCGGCGTTCGCCCAAGCGGGGGAACAGTTCATACAGACGCTCGATGCTCCAACCCACGGGTTTGGTGATTTGTGCCAGCTTCAGGTTTTCTTCAACCGTCAGGCCGGGGATGATGCGGCGATCTTCTGGCACCAGACCAACGCCGGCGATTGCGGCCTCATAGCTTTTCATTTTGTGCAAAGGCTGGTGATCCAACCATATTTCGCCATGTGTAATCCGCGGATTGTCGAGCCGCGCAATGGTGCGCAGGGTCGAGGTTTTGCCCGCCCCGTTGCGGCCCAGCAGGGCCAAAATCTCACCCTCATGCACGTTAAAGCTGACGCCTTGCACGATATAGCTTTCGCCATAATAGGCCTGCACATCCCAAACCGACAGAAAGGCGGGCGCGGTTTCGGCCTGGTTGCGGTTATGCGAAAAATCCGGACGTTCATTCATAGCTGATGTCTCCTATGCTGCTTCGCCAAGATAGGCTTCTTTAACCTTGGGATGGCCTTTGATGTTTTCCGGAATATCCTCGACCAAGGGGGTGCCTTGGGCCAAAACAGTGATCCGGTCGGACAAGGAGAACACCACATGCATATCGTGTTCGATGATGACCATGGTGATGTCACGCTCGGCCTTGATCTGTTTCAGCAGGTCGATGGTGTTGTTGGTATCAGCGCGGGCCATGCCTGCGGTGGGTTCATCAAGCAGCAAAAGCCGGGGCTGTTGCACCAGACACATCGCCATTTCCAACCGCCGTTTATCACCACGCGACATCGAGGCCGCGTGCATGTTGCGCTTGTCGATCATATGCAGGTCGATCAGCATTTGTTCGGCCTGATCAACCATGTCGCGCTGGCCCATCATATTGCTGAGCGCATTCACCTTGAACGACCCGTCGCGCCGCGCAAAGCATGGGATCATCACATTTTCCAGCACCGACAGATCGCTGAAGATTTCCGGCGTCTGGAACACGCGGCTAATGCCCATCTGGTTAATCTCAAACGGTTTTTTGCCAAGGACAGATTTGTCCTGAAAGGTGACCGTGCCGGTATCGGGGATCAGTTTGCCGACCAGACAGTTCAGCAAGGTTGATTTGCCTGCGCCATTTGGCCCGATCACGGCGTGGACGGTGTTTTCCTTGACGTCCAGATTGACATTGCTCAGCGCCTTTAGCCCGCCGAACCGCTTATTCACATTTTGTACGTTTAGAATACCCATGTGCTGTTCCTTTATTCGGCTGGCGTGTCAGAGTTTGACTTTTTGCCAAACCCAAGTTTGCGCGCGATTTTCTGGCCACCTTGTACCAAGCCACCGGGCAGAAAGATCACCACCAGCATGAACAGGATGCCCAGCGTCAGGTGCCAGCCTTTGCCGACAAAGGGATAGAAGATGTTGACCAGCAGATTTTCCATCCAGTCAGGCAGGAACGAGAACCATTGATGCAGGATGCTGTCGTTGATTTTTGAGAAGATATTTTCGAAATACTTGATGAATCCTGCACCCAGAACCGGCCCGATCAAGGTGCCTGCCCCGCCAAGGATGGTCATCAGAACCACCTCGCCCGAGGCTGTCCATTGCATCCGGTCGGCACCGGCCAGCGGGTCCATGCAGGCCAGCAAACCACCGGCCAAACCGGCATACATGCCCGAGATCACAAAGGCAGCCAGTGTATAGGGGCGGCTGTTCAGGCCGGTATAGTTTACGCGTTGCTGGTTGGTTTTGATCGCACGCAGCATCATGCCAAAGGGCGAACGGAACAGGCGCACCGAGATGTAGAACGCCACCAGCATGATAAGGGCACACAGGTAATAGCCGACGCTGAAGGTAAAGCTCCACCCTGCCAGATCGAGGGTAACGGCCGAGCGCATTTCAAGGCCGAACAGGCTTGTCACCGGCACTGAGCCTGCGGTGTTGGCGGCATCCAGGATGCGCGGATCATCCAGTGCCAGTTGCAGGCCTGTTTCGCCGTTGGTGATGGGCGTCAGCACCGAATAGGCAAGGTTGAACGACATCTGCGCAAAGGCCAGCGTCAGGATCGAAAAGTAAATGCCCGAACGGCGCAGCGATACATAGCCGATCAGCAGCGCAAACAGCCCCGCAATCACCACAGACAGGACCAAGGCGGGCAAGACGTTCATGCTTAGCAATTTGAACATCCACACCGCCGAATAGCTGCCCACACCAAGGAAAGCGGCGTGACCAAAGGACAGATAGCCGGTCAGGCCAAACAGAATGTTGAAGCCGATGGCAAAGATGCCAAAGATCACAAAGCGTTGCATCAAATCGGGGTAGCCCGCGTTGAACTGCGACAGGCCACTGGCCGTGGGAAAGGGGTTCAGGATGAACGGGGCGAACAAGGCAAGCGCTGCTACCAGCAGCAGCATGGCGAAATCTCTGCGGTTAAGTCCTAGCATTGATTATTCCTCCATCACGCCCTTGCGTCCCATCAGGCCGCGTGGCCGGGTCAGCAAGATAATGATTGCAACAACATAGATGATGATTTGGTCGATGCCGGGAATGATATCCTTGACCTCGTTCAGCGAGGCAAAGCTTTCCAGAATGCCCAGCATGAACCCCGCCAGAACCGCGCCGGGCAGTGAGCCCATGCCGCCGACAACCACCACAACAAAGCTGAGCACCAGAAAATCCATGCCCATGTGATAATTGGGCGAGTTGATCGGCGTATACATCACCCCCGCAAGCCCCGCGACCGCCGCCGCGATGCCGAACATGATGGTAAAGCGCTTGTCGATATTGATGCCCAACAGGCCCACGGTTTCGCGGTCGGCCATACCGGCGCGGACAACCATGCCAAAGGTGGTGAATTGCAAGAAGGCAAACACCCCGCCCACAAGCGTCAGTGAAAAGGCAAAATAGACCATGCGCCAGTAAGGGTAGATGATCACATTCGGGTCAAAGCCCAGCATCACACCAAAATCGAACGAGCCGCGAAACGCCATGGGCGATGGGGTCGGAATCGGGTTTGCGCCGTAGAAATACTTGACCACCTCTTGCAGCACGATGGCCAGACCAAAGGTCACGAGGATCTGGTCGGCATGTGGCCGCTTGTAGAAATGCTTGATCAGACCGCGTTCCATGATGAAACCGATGCCGATCATAATCGGGATGGCAAAGAGGATAGACAGCGGCACCGACCAATCGATCAGCCAGGCCCCCAAATCATTGCCAAACCATTCTTTGACATAAAGCACGTCTTCGAATTTGGGCTGGCCCATGAAATCCACACCCGTGGCCTCGGAGGCCTTGTGCGACAGTTGGAACAGCTTTGACACGGTCACCGCGCAAAACGCCCCCAACATGAACAGCGCACCATGGGCAAAGTTGACGACGCCAAGCGTGCCAAAAATCAGTGTCAGGCCCAAAGCGATCAAGGCGTAGGCCGACCCTTTGTCCAGCCCATTAAGGGTTTGCAGAATTATTGCGTCCATCGTCTCCACCCTGGAATATTATTTTTATGGAGTGTGCCCAAAGCGAATGCACCAGCGCCGCGCTGGAGCAGTTGGGCCAAAACCGGCTGCGTGACACGCACGCAACCGGCCCATTTTGGTTTGCCTTAGCTTATGCGCCCGGGTTGCAAGCACCCAGATCGCCACCGGCGAACATGGGGTTATCGGGTGCGTAAGTAACCTTGTCTGCGGGCGTAACCTCGACAATTTCCACCAGATCAAACTCGTTCTCTGGGTTCTCTTTGCCGCGCACAACAACAACGTCTTTAAAGCACTGGTGGTCATCTTTGCGGTACAAGGTTGGGCCGTTGCCCAGACCGTCGAATTCAAAGCCTTCCAGCGCCTCGACAACGGAACATGGGTTGAAGGATTTGCCACGGTTAACCGCATCGGCGTAAAGCAGCGTCTGCGCATAGCAGGTCTGTGCGGCCTGCGATGGCGGGAAGCCGTATTTGGCGCCGAAGGACTGAACGAACGCGTTGGTGCCTGTGTAGCGGGCGCCTTTTTCGTTCTCAAGCTTCCAGTCCCAGTTCTGCGAACCAACGATACCGGCAATGTTCTTGCCTGCGCCTTTGGCCATCAACTCGGAATACAGCGGCACAACGATTTCAAAGTTCTTGCCGTTGACTTGCTTGTCACGCAGGCCGAACTGGACAGCGTTGGTCAGCGAGTTCACCATGTTTCCGCCGTAATGGTTCAACACCAGAACATCTGCACCCGAGTTCAAGACAGGTGCGATGTACGAGCTGAAGTCGGTTGCGGCGAGCGGCGTGCGCACGTCGTTGATCGTGGTCCAGCCCATCGCCTCGGTCGCGGCTTTGATCGATTCCTGCTGTGTCCAGCCCCATGTATAGTCGGCGGTAAGGCTGTAGACCTTGCGGTCTGTGCCATAAAGCTGTGCCAAAACAGGTGCCAGCGCGGCAGCGGACATATAGGCGTTAAAGAAATGGCGGAAGCCATTGGCCTTTTTGTCCTTACCGGTGGTGTCGTTCGAGTGGGTCAGACCCGCCATGAAGATAACGCCGGCCTCTTGGCACAGCGCCTGCACAGCCACGGCCACGCCCGAAGACGAACCGCCCGAGATCATCACAGCGCCGTCTTTCTGGATCATCGACTGGGCTGACGCCCGTGCCGCATCCGATTTGGTCTGTGTATCACCGGTTACGAACTGAACCTTTTTGCCCAAAATCCCCGTGCCATCCAGCGTCTTGGACGAGAAGGTGGACAGCATACCGCCGTCGCCTTCGCCGTTCAGATGCTCGACCGCAAGCTGGAATGCGCGCAGCTCATCCGCGCCCTCATCGGCATAGGGGCCGGACTGAGGAACGTTGAAACCCAGTGTAACGGTGCTGCCTGTAGGCTCGTTGGTGAAAGCATTGGCCTGCGACGTGAAAAACATCGGCATAGCCAAACCAGCGGTACCGACAGCACTTGTCTTCAGAAGCCCGCGACGCGTGAATCTGCTATTTGACATAGTATCCTCCCTTTTCGTTTTTTGTGGAAACATCCCTCCCGATGCGCCTTCCACGCGCAGTTCTGCGCAAGGTTAGTATCGACCCAAAATGGAAAATTTCGCAACAACTACCTTACACGCAATAAAAATTTTGCGAAGATTTTTGCGCTGCACTTGCAAATTTTGCGAATAAATTTACAATGCGCATAGTAGGGCCTTGATCTTGGTAGGGAATTTACCTGTGCAAAAGCAGCTTTCCGGCACATCGATCCGCGAACACCGCCTAAGGCTTGGCATCAAGCAGGCCGATCTTGCGAAACAGGTTGGAATCTCGGCATCTTATTTCAACCAGATCGAACACAACCGGCGCAGAATCGGCGGCAAACTGTTTTCCGATATCGCGGCAGCGCTGGCTGTGGACCCGTCGGTTTTGGCCGAAGGGGCCGATGCGCGCCTGACCGATACCCTGCGCGACGCCCAGATAAGCGAGCCGGGGTTGAACGGTATTTACGACGCGTCCGAGGTGTTTTCGGGCCGGTTTCCGGCCTGGGCGCGGTTGCTGGCCGCGCGCCACCGCCGCGTGCAAACGCTGGAGCAACTGACCGAAACGCTGAACGACCGTTTGGCCAATGACAGCCAGCTTGCCGATGCCCTGCACGAGCTTTTGTCAACCGTCACCGCGATCCGGTCAAGCGCGAGCATTCTGCAAGACGAGCCAAAGCTGGAACCCGCGTGGCAGCAAAGGTTTCAGCGCAACATCATCGAAGACAGTGCGCGACTGTCACGCGGGGCGCAGGCCTTGGTTGACTATCTAAGCATCAACGCAGGTGCGGCGGCAGGGGCCGCACTGCCCCCAGATGAGATGGAGCAGTTTCTGGATGACAACGCGCACCATTTTGCGCCGCTTGAAGCCGGGGATGTGGCGGCTATCGAAGAGGTAATACTTGGCTCGGCGCGGCTGAAATCATCTGCCGCGCGCGCGCTGGCCGTGACGCATTTGACAGGCTATATCCGCGACGCGCGCAAGATTCCGATGGCCGATCTGAAAGCCGCGCTGCGCCGTCGCGGGTTGGACCCGATTGCCATTGCCCGCATGGTCGGTGCCGACCTGGCAACCACGTTGAGGCGGATCGCTTCGGTGCCGCAAGAGATGCTGCCAACACCTGTCGGGCTGTTCATAGCGGATGCCTCGGGGACTCTGATTTTGAAAAAGCAGGTCAAAGGCTTTTCGGTGCCGCGCCACTCGGGTGCTTGTGCCATGTTGCCGCTGTTTCAGGCCTCGACGCAGCCATTGCGCCCTATCCGCCGGTTTCTGCGGCAAAGCGGGCGCGAAAGCGAAACGGTTTTGACCTATTCCATCGCCACACCATCCGACGATAGCGGGCTGGGCGACAACCTGTTGATGCAATCGCATATGCTTATTATTCCGCAGGCCCCATTGGCCGAGGGTCAGGCGCAGGTGGATGCCGTCGGCGTGGTTGGTCGCACCTGCCGCGTGTGTTATGCCGAGACTTGCCCTGCCCGCCGCGAACCTGCTGAAAGGCCCCGCGGTTAGGCGGTTGCCGCGGCCACAAGGTCTTTGTAAAGCCCGCGCAGCCGCAGGGTCATTGGCCCCATCGTGCCATCGCCAATCGGCCGTCCGTCTATCGAGGCCACAGGCGTTTGCGCGCCGAAGGTGCCGGTCAGAAAGGCCTCATCGGCGCTATAGGCCTCATACAGCGAAAAGTTTTTCTCATACACCGGAATGGCATTGGCGCGGCACAGGTCGATCACCTTTTGGCGGGTGACGCCGTTCATGCAGTAATCGCCCGTGCTGGTCCAAACCTCGCCTTTGCGGACGATGAAAAAGTTGCAAGCGTTGGTGGTATTCACAAAGCCATGCGGGTCGAGCATCAGGCCCTCATCTGCGCCTGCTGCCTCAGCCTGCAAACAGGCGATGATGCAATTCAGTTTGGAATGCGAATTGAACTTGGCGTCTTGGCTGTGCGGCAACCCGCGCACCTGTGGCACTGCGGCAAGGCGGATGCCCTTTTTCTGCACATCGGCAGCGGGTTTGGAATGTTCGATCAGAATGACAACCGTCGGGCCGGACCGCGACAAGGCGGGGTGTTGGAACGGTTTGTCCTTTATCCCCCGTGTTACCATCAGGCGGCAATGCGCATCATGGGTCATGCCATTGGCCGCAGCCGTATCGGCAAGTGCCTGCGCCATTTGCGCACGGGTCAATCCGATATCCAATGACACCGCTTTGCAGCTGTCATACAGCCGGTCCATATGTTCGTCAAAAAACGCCCATTTGCCGTTGTAGAGGCGCATACCTTCCCACATCCCGTCGCCCAGCATGAAGCCCGCGTCATAGACTGACACTTTGGCCTCATCGCGGTGCACGATTTTGCCGTTCACATAGATCTTGATGTCGCGGTTGCGGCTGTCTTGTTCGGCGTCATGGGTGGTTTTCTTGGAGCCGGTGTTCATATGATAGTCTCTTTGTTCAGGGCCCGTTAGGGCGGGTCGGTTGCTGTCTGGCCGATGCGCGCGGTTCAAGGGCGGCCGCCACTTTACCACGCTACCCCCTGCGAAGGCGCTTGCCAATGGATTGCAAATCGCCTGTCCTTTCAAGGAAAGATTCGTCGAACGCTGCTGCACTCTCTGACCCAAGGGGCCGCCCGAAATGACAAAGCCTGCCCATGTGAACACTGTGATCATCGATACCGATCCCGGCATCGATGACGCCATTGCCATCCTATATGCCTTGGGTCATGCTGGGATGAATGTGGTGGCGATTACCACAGTTGCGGGCAATATCGGCCTGTCGGTGACCACGCGCAATGCGGGCCGCATTTGTGCGCTGGCGGGGGTTGATACGCCTGTGCATGCAGGCGCCGCAGCACCTTTGGGGCGTGAGGCACGGCCAGAAACCGGCATTCACGGCAATGACGGTTTGGGCGGGGTTGAATTTCCCGAACCGGCCCAAGCCCCGCGCAGCCATGACGCCGTAGCTGCCATGCAAGCAATACTAGAGGCGCACCCGCCGCACAGCATCGACCTGCACTGCCTTGGCCCGCTGACCAACCTTGCGCTGTTGCTGCAACATGCGCCTGCCGCCGCCGCGCGCATCCGCCGTGTGATTGCAATGGGTGGCGCGGTCGATGAGCCGGGCAATGTTGGCGCAAAGGCCGAATTCAACCTTGCGCATGACCCGCAGGCCGCGGCCTTGGTGCTGGCGGCCGGGCTTGACCTGACGCTGATCCCGTTGGATGCCACGCGCCAGTTGCGTGCCGATGCCACCTATATTGCCGCGCTGCACGCCACTGGCCACACCCCCGCAATTGCCGTGGCCGAGCTGATCGAGGCCTATTTCGCGGCCAACAGCGCCGAAAGCCGCCCTTTGCATGACCCCTGCGTGCCGCTTTTCGCGCAAAACCCGCAGCTTTTCCGCGTTGAGGAACGCGGGTTGGCTGTCGATGTTGACACTGGGGCGCTGATACCCGGCCCGCTGCGTATCAAGGTTGCGATGGGGTTGGATGCCCCCGCCCTGCGCGCAGCCCTGTTGCACGGGCTTAGCAGCTGACCCCGTTTGCCTTGCATTCCCTGCACGACAATCCGGCACCCGACGGTCAGCCCGAACAGGGAACAGCAGGTCGGCAATTTGACAGGAATCAATGCAAGACTGGGTGAGAAGGTATAAACTGCAGACTCAACAAGTGAACAAGGCAAGCGCCGCACGAGTTTGTACCAGTCTTGCCCGCATGTCCTTGGTCATGATTGCAGAAAGGCAAAGCAATGAAAAAACCGTCGGAAACCAACCCTATGGCCGCCCTGAACCCGATCCAGGCGCAGGCAATGCAGGCGATGTTTGCTGTCGCCACCGAAACAATGCAGTTCCTGTCAGCACGCATTCAACAGGATATCGAAACCCAACAGGCCATGCTGGCGTGCAAATCGTTTGAAGAGCTTCAGAAAGTGCAGGCCGAATTTCACAAAAAGACGCTGGAAGATTACAGCGGCGCGACGGCCAAGATGATGACTATCCTGACGTCTGGCGCGTCGGACAGTTTAAAAAGTGCTGCCTATTCGTGGAAGCGCGCCTATGACGACGTGCCACTTTAATCTGGATTTTGGCGCGCTGATCGGGCGCGTATCCGTTTACGCTGGCCCTTGGCCGCTACTGGGTCAGGGGCGCGGCCAGTGCAATATCGGCAAGAGTCGCGCCATCAAGATGGGCCATAAAGGCCCGTTCGGCCGCGCGCAGATGTGCCTTTAGGCGGCACTGGCCATCAATCGTGCAGTTGTTTGGCGCGGTCTGAAAACACTCGACCAACGGTTGGTCAGCCTCGAGCAGGCGCACCACATCGCCGAGGCGGATCTCTTGTGGTGGTCTGGCCAGTATCGCCCCACCGCCGCCGCCGCGCCGCGTCTCGACAATCCCTTCACGTGAAAGCCGTTGCATGATTTTGCTGAGATGGTTGCGCGGCAGCCCGAATTCCTGTGCCAGATCGGCAGTTGAAAAGGCGCTGTCGGGGGCGCTGGCCATCCGCATCAGCATCCGCAAGCCATAGTCGGTAAATGAGGTCAGGCGCATGGGCGGGGTCCGATCCATGAATAGGTATTTACAATACCTATTAACAGGTTTACGCTGTGTTGCAACATGAATTGTCGCAAGGCGCCGCTATGGCCGACCCACGTACCAATCCGCCCCCCAAAGCAGAGCCTGAGCTGCCCGGCAGCTATGCCTCACCTCCCTGCCTTGCCGGTGAGATTGCACCGGATTACTTTGACCCGCTGGCGGTGGACCCGCAACAAGCCCGCGATGTGGCGCGCTGGCGCAGCGCCGAGCGCAAGCAGCTGCGGGCGGCGCGGCAGGCGCTTGGGGTAGAGGCGCGGGCGCAGATTGGTGCGGCGCTTGGGCTGCATCTGCGCGCGTTGCTGAAACAGCAGTTTGGCGACCTGCGCGGCAAGGTGTTCTCGGGCTATTGGCCAATCAAGGGCGAGCCTGACCTGCGCCCGGTGATGGCCGATCTGCACGCCGCAGGGGTCGTGGTTTGCCTGCCGCTGGTCGAACAAAAGGCCGCGCCTTTGGTGTTTCGCCGCTGGACACCCGAAACCCGCATGCTGCGCGGCGATTGGGACATTCCGGTCCCCCCGCCTGAGGCCGAGGTTTGCACACCCGATATTTCATTGGCGCCGCTGGTTGGCTGGGATGGAAATGGCTACCGGCTTGGCTATGGCGGCGGCTATTTTGACAGGACGCTGGCTGCGCTTGCACTGCGTCCCTTTGCCATTGGCATCGGGTTTCAATCGGCGCGGCTGGCGACGATTTTTCCGCAACCGCATGACATTGTGCTGAACGCCATTCTGACCGAGGTCGGCATTCAGTTTCCCATTCCTTCACCCACCGAGGCCCTATGACCACGACAGCCGAACAGATGCGCGCCTGGCGCGGCCCTGCCATCCTGACCTATGGCTTTCGCCCGTTTTTCCTTGGGGCAGCGCTATGGGCTTTGCTTGCCATGGTGCTTTGGGTGCCGATGCTGGCAGGCGCGCTGACGCTGCCGACGGCCTTTGACCCTGTGTCGTGGCACGCGCATGAGTTTCTGTTCGGGTATGTCTCGGCGGTGATCGGGGGGTTCTTGCTGACGGCAGTGCCGAACTGGTCGGGGCGGCTGCCTGTGGTTGGCTGGCCTTTGGCGGGGCTGGTCGGGTTGTGGCTGCTGGGGCGGCTTGCCGTGATGTTTTCGGCGGGTTGGCCACCTTTGGCGATTGCTATGCTTGACCTTGCGGGCATGGCCACGCTTTGGGGCTATCTGGCGCGCGAAATCATCTTGGGGCGCAACTGGAAAAACCTTGCGGTGCTGGGCATTCTGACGGTTTTCATGCTTGGAAATGCGGTGTTTCACTATGAGGCCGCGCAGGGGGGCTATGCCGCCGCAGGGGTCGGGCTGCGGATTGGGCTGGGTGCTGGGATCGCGCTGATCATGCTGATTGGCGGGCGGATTGTGCCGTCCTTTACCCGCAACTGGCTGGTCAAGGCGGGGTTGGCCGCACGGCCCGCGCCGATGGGGAAGTTTGATAAACTGGCCGTGTTGGTGACACTGGCGGCGATTGTGCTGTGGGTTATCGCACCTTTGCAACCTGTGACGGGCCTGTTGTTGATTGCATGCGCGGTGGCCCAAACGGCGCGTCTGTGGCGGTGGCGTGGCTGGCACACAAGGCGCGAGCCGCTGGTCTGGATATTGCATCTGGCCTATGGGTTCATCCCGCTGGGGGCATTGGTAATGGGGGTATCGGCGTTATGGCCTGACCTGACCGGCAGTATCGCAGCCCAGCATCTGTGGATGGCCGGCGCGATTGGCACGATGACTGTCGCGGTGATGACGCGGGCAACGCTGGGCCACACGGGCCAGGCCCTGACGGCGGGCACGGGCACCGTTCTGATCTATGCTGCGATCGTGGGTGCCGTTGTCGCGCGGTTTCTGGCGGGGCTGTTCGCGGCGCAGGCGATGGTGTTTTACGATCTGGCAGGCCTGCTGTGGTGCCTTGGCTTTGCGGGGTATGCCGTGGTTTATGGCCCGCTGTTGCTGCGGGCAAGGGCCAAGGTTTAGGCAATGGGCTGGCTTGAATTTATCCTGTCCGCCGTTGGCTTTCTGGTCACGCATTCCCTGCCGTTGCGGCCCAAAATTCGCCAGCCGATAGAGGCGCGTATTGGCGCGCCGCTGTTTCTTGGCCTTTATTCGATGCTGTCGATTGCAGCTTTGGCTTGGCTGATTGTCGCTGCAGGGCGTGCGCCGTTTGTCGAGCTCTGGAGCTGGGCGCCGTGGCAATTACTGGTACCGCAGATTGCCATGGCGCTGGTGTGCCTGATTGCGGCGCTGTCGCTGGGCAGGCCGAACCCGTTTTCATTTGGCGGGGCACACAATGCCGAATTTGACCCTGCGCATCCCGGTATCGTCGGCTGGATGCGCCACCCTTTGCTGGTGGCGATGGCGCTTTGGGCGGTGGCGCATATGGTGCCGAATGGCGACCTTGCACATGTACTGATGTTCGGCGCTTTTGCCCTGTTCGCGCTGATGGGAATTTGGATGATCGACCGCCGCCACAAGCGCAACATGGGGCCCGAATGGTTGGCGCTAAGGGCTGCAACGGCCCGTTGGCCGCTGCCCCGCATTACAGCCAACGGGGCACTGCGCACGGGCCTTGCCGCACTGACCTATGCC
Source organism: Pseudorhodobacter wandonensis (assembly GCF_001202035.1). Classification (GTDB taxonomy): domain Bacteria; phylum Pseudomonadota; class Alphaproteobacteria; order Rhodobacterales; family Rhodobacteraceae; genus Pseudorhodobacter; species Pseudorhodobacter wandonensis. The sequence goes on from NZ_LGHT01000004.1 coordinate 53,789, forward strand.
TTGTTGGTTTGGGTGCATCCACTGCTGTTTGGCGTGTACCCTTTCGGGTAACGCCTTAGCCTTAGGCCAGAACCGCCGATTCCAGTCTGCAATCCTGAAAGCCCGCAAGGCTGGCTGTGATCTGATCTGCACTGTCCATCAGGCACGCTGCCGTCGACAGTGCATCCGCCACGGCGGCCGAGCGCGCAGAAATGCTGATCCCGCGCCAGATCGGCGCTGCTGTAAACCCGGTCCGCGGGTCAAGAATATGGCCCAAGGTGCCCGCCGCATCAAACTGCGTGCCCAGCGGGGCCGAGGTTGCAAGCGCACGCGAGGCAAGCGCCACCTCGCCGCCCTGCGCCAGTTTCACGGGCCAAGCGCCGCCTTGGGGCTGCCCGCCAACGGCACGGAATTCGCCGGTATCAACCAAAATATCGGTCAGCCCTTCGGCTGCCAAAAGGCCCGCCACACGGTCGGCGATATAGCCCTGCGCGATACCGTTCAGCGTAAGCTGCATACCGGGGCGCAAGGTGATCGCGGCGGCGTCCAGCGTTACCCCTGCCCAGCCGGTCAGGGCCAGTGCGTGGGCCAAAACAGCGGTTTCGGGTGCACGGCCTTGTACCCCTGCCTCGGCATAGGCAGCCCAGAGCGGCTGCACCGTCGGGTCAAACCGCCCGCCGGTTGCGTGATGCACAGCCCCCGCGATGGACAGGCATTCCAACAGCTCGAACGGCGGCTCGGCCAAGCTGCCATCGCGGTTCAACTGCGACAGTGCGCTGTCGGCGCGATAGAGGCTAAAGATCCCTTCAAGCCGCGCGATCTCGGCTGCGGCGCGAGTGGTGATTGCGGCCGCATCGGGGTGGGCCAGACGAATGGTGGCCCCTGCCCCCAAAGCAATGCCTGTCCATGTATAGACGGGTTGCGCACGGGCTGCGTTTGGCAAAGCAAAGGCGGCGGCGCTGATCGCCAGAAAGCGGCGGCGTGTTGTCATGGTATTACCCTCCGGTCTTGCGCGACAAGGCACGCAGACGTTGTTCAAAATCGGTATCTGTTTGTTGTGCTTCGGCATCCTGATCGACAGGCGCCAGAACGGCATCATCCGGAATCTGGTCAAACGCCATCACCGTACCGCCATTGGCCGTGGCAAAGGCACGGGCACGGGCGGGGTCGGAAAACGGGACCAGCTCGGGCGCGCCCATGCCGCCTTTGACAGCGGCGCCAACCACATAGGTCGCGTCTTGCGCCTTGATCCAGTTATCGACGCCCGGCTTGGCCCAGGTGGCCCCGTCTGCGCCCATGTCATTGACCCAAACCGCCAGAATTGCGTGGCTTTGTTCGGGCATCCGCATATAGGCCACGGCGTCGCGCACCTGGCTAAAGAAAATCGGTGCGCCGGGCAGGCCCGCCAGATGCGCCTGCCCCTTTGGGCCCTCATGTTCCAGCAGCTCCATTTGGCAGTAATGCCCTACGGCTTGCGGGTTCAGCGTGACGGGCGACACATCTTGCGCCACGTCCTCTTTGCACGCGGTCAGCAACAGGCAAACGATCAGGGCAAAGCGCTTCATGGCACCACCCGCCGGAATGCTGCGGCCGCCAAAACAAGCGCCGCGACGGGCCACGCCAGCATCGAAGCAAGCGATTGCCAAAGCGGAATACTGGCTGCCGCCCCGCCAACGCCTGCCGCAGCCGCCGTGGCATCTGACGCCGCAAGGTTGAACAGGCGAAACGCATCGGCCGGGTTGGCCAGCAGTGCAAAGAGGAAAACGCGGGTGCTGAAAACGCCGCCATTATCGGCCACAATCGCCGCCAGCAGCCCCAGATCATACAGCACAACCAGCCCCAGCCAAACCCCGATCGCCAGCCCCGCCGCCCCCGAAGGTCTGCGGGCCAGCGATGACAGCGCATAGCCGACACACAGGAAAGTAGCCCCCAGCAAAACGCTGGTCCACGTTAGCCGCCACAACGCAGCCAAGCCCGCCACCGCGCGCGGGTCGGTGACAATAGCCGCCAATGCTGCCGCGCCATAGCCCGCCAGAATCGCCAATGCCAAAATCGCCAGATGCGCCACCAGCTTGCCCAGCAGCAATTCCCACCGCGCCACAGGATAGGTTAGCAGCAAAGGCAGCGTGCCGCGCTCTACCTCGCCTGCAACGGCGTCGAATGACATCAGCAGTGCGACCAACGGCACCAGATAAACGGAAAGCGAGGTCAATGACGCCACTGTCACCGACAGACGGTCGGCCCCCAAGGCCCCTGTCGCGGCCGAACCAGCCGCCGCCAGAACCAGCGAAAACACGACCATCAAGGCAACCGCAATCGCAACCCAGCGGTTACGCCGCGCGATATGCGCCTCGGTGATTGCAGTGGCAAGAATGCGGTCAATCATTGGCCGTCCCTCCGGCTGAAATGGCTGTAGATGTCTTCCAGACTGGGCGGCATGACATCAATATCGGCGATCTTGCTTTCCAGCACAGCAATCTGTGCCAGCGTCGCCAGCTTGTCCTGTTGACGGCATGAAATGCGCAGACCTTCGGCAAACTGAATTGCCGCCGGCAGTGCCGCCATCAGATCAGAGGTGTAGCCGTTGCGGGCGGTCAAATTCATCACCACGGGCAAAGCTGCCTCGCGCCGCAGATCGGCCAGCGTGCCTTGCGCCACCATCCGCCCGCCAGACAGGATCAGCAGCCGGTCGGTACGGGCCTCGACCTCGGTCAGCGCGTGGCTGGAGAGCAGAATCGCGGCGCCATCGGCGGCAAGCCCGTCCAGCAGGCTGTAGAAATCGCGGCGCGACACAGGGTCGAGGCCAGAGGTCGGCTCGTCCAACACCAGCAATTTCGGCGCGCCAATCAGGGTTTGCGCAAGGCCGACGCGTTGCCGCATCCCTTTGGAATAAGTGCCGATGCGGCGCTTGGCGGCATGGCCAAGGCCCACACGGTCCAGAAATTCCATCGCCTTGCCAGCGGATTCGCCGCGCAGGCGCAGGTAGTGGCTGATTTGTTCCAAGCCCGTCAGCGCCGGATGAAAGGCGGCGTTTTCCGGCAGATAGGCCACGGCTGCACGCGCCTGCGCACTGCCCGGTGCCGCACCGCATACCGAAACGCTGCCCGCATCTGCCGCGATCAGGCCCAGAATGATTTTCATCAGGGTCGATTTGCCCGCGCCATTATGGCCAAGCAAGGCCACACGCTCGCCCGCGGCAACATGCAGCGACACATCCGACAAGGCCTTGGCCCCGTCAAAGGTTTTAGTGAGTGCCGAGATCGTCAAGGTCGAGGTCATCATTCAGTCCTTTGGGCCGGTTGGCGGCGGCAGTCGCCTCTAACGCGGCAAATTCGGGGGAAACGGTAATCGTGATTGGCGCCATAAGGGGCGCGGAATCGACAACACCGCCCGGCAATGTCGCCGGAAAGCTGGATTGCGACCAGCGTATCAGTTGCACCGCCGGCGCACCCATAAGCAAGGCAGCGGCAGGTTGCGACCACAAGATGTGATCCATCAGGTCATTGGGGCGAAACGCGCTATCGGCAATTCCGTCGCCGTTCAGATCAAAGGCCGGATGGTCCGACCAGTAATTGCCACGGCCTTCAAAGCTCCACTCCACATCGCGGGTGCCGACATATTTCACCTGCTCGCGATTGCCGATAAAACTGTTGCCTGTCAGCACGTTACGTTCAGAGCCGGCGGTGAAATGGATGCCAATCGCGCAGCCCTCAAAGCGGTTATCATAGATCAGGTTCTTATGCGCGTTATAGATAAAGGTGCAGCGGTTCGCCCCGCCCCGCACCAGATTGCCAGAGATATCCGAGCTGTTGGTATAGTTCAGCATCACGCCGTGGCTGCGGTCGCCAAGGCTTTGGTTATCGCGCAGGATAACCTTGTTGGAAAACATGATGGCATAGCCCAGATGGTTGCCAATCGACACATTCCCCGACACTTCGGAATCGTTGGTATACATGTAATGCACGGCAAAGCGCAGGTCACGAAACAGGTTGTTGCGATAGGTGCCCTTGCGCGACGTGTTCGAGAAAATCCCGTCACGACCCCAGCGCACCGAGTTGCCTTCGACCACCGTTCCGGGCGCGTTCCAGACATAAATTCCGTTGCCGCGATCATTCATCCGCGGGTTTTGCGTGCCTTCAATGGTATTGCCGCGCACCAGCGCATCAAACCCGCCATGCACATCGATGCCGTGCAGATTGCCCAGCACGTGATTGCCCTCGACATGCGCGCGGTCGGCCTTTTTCAAAATCTTGATACCTGCGTCCAGATCGGGGCTGCGCATACCCGAACCGGTTACAGTAATGCCTTTGACCGACACATCGGCTGCGTCAATCGTGATGACAGTGCCGTGACCCAGCCCGTCAACCACCGCCCCGGCCGGGCCAATGATGGCCAACGGGCGGTCAATAACCACCGCCCCGCCGTAAACGCCGGCGGAAAGGTGCAGCACATCGCCGGGATCGGCCCCGGCGATGGCATTGGCAAGCGTGCCCTGACCCGGCACCACAGCCACATCGCGCGCCAAAGCGGGCGAGGCAGCCAAAAGCAAAAGGATCAGGGCACGCAGCATTTTAGGCGTCTTTCGGTTCAACGAACATCCGGCCGCGCATTTCCATGTGAAGTGCGTGGCAGAACCACTGGCAATAGTACCAGTAAACCCCCGGCTGCGCAGCAATGAACGTAACCGAAGACGTTGCCTGCGGCCCGATTTCCATCGCAACGCCATGGTTGCCCATGGTAAAGCCGTGGGTCAAATCGTCGATGTCATCAAGGTTGGTAACGATCACCGTGACCTCATCGCCTTCCTTCACGGTAAAGCTTTCGATCGCAAAGTTTGGCGCCTGCGAGGACATATAGACCCGCACCTTGTTGCCATCGCGGATGACTGTATCCTGATAGTCATCCAGATCAATGCCATCTACCTCGGCCTGCTTGCGGGTATCGGCCCACATGCGGTCGTCGCGGTTCCAGACCGACAGCGGGTTCACCTTGCTTGGGTCAACGAGAATGCTGTCATGCGGTTCAGCAAAGGTTGGACCGTCGTGGATCAAGGTCAGCTTGTCGCCATCAATCGCGAACAGCTGCTCGTTCTCCGGCTTCAACGGGCCGACGTTCAAGAAGCGGTCTTTGGAAAACTTGTTCATCGACAGGTAGTATTTGCCGTTGGCATCCAGCGTTTCGCCCATCGCGGTCGAGTTGTGGCCGGGCTGGTAATGCACGTCGGTTTTCGAACGGATCGGGTCAACGTTTTCGCCATTAAAGGCTTTGATCGCGTCTTCGATGTTCCAACGCACGACCTGGCTGTCAAGGAACAAGGTGGTCATGGCGTTACCGGTGCCGTCAAAGCAGGTGTGCAATGGCCCAAGGCCCAGTTCCGGTTCGGCCACAACAGCCGCGCGCGGCTCGATCTCGTCGGCGAACACAGCGTCAAGTTTGCGCACATCGATCACCGATACGGTTGGCGACAGCTTGCCCGCAATGCACAGGTGGATCTTGTCTGGCGCCATGTTGCAACCATGCGGGTTGTTCGGCACAGGGATATAGCGGGTGTATTTCTTGTTCTTGCCTTTGCGGCCATCAATTACCTTGACGCCGTTCAGCTCGATAAAATCACCCTCGGCAATGCCTTTTTCGATTTCGGCAATGTTATAGACAACAACGTGGTCCATATCAGCCGCCGTCATATCGGCAAGCGTCATCCCCATTTCCGAGTTGTAGCAGGTCGAAAACGCGTATTTGCCTTCATAATCGGCATCGGTGTTGTCAAGGTTGCCCGACACCATCACCTGCCATGCAATCGTCATGTCATCGGCGTTCAGCGCGGTGTAGAAGTTTACGTATTCCTCGGGCTTGTCCAGAATCTTGCCGTCATTGATCATCGGCACTTCGTCTTCGCCGTTACAGAAGACATAGTTGGTACGTGGCCAGCGTTGCGGGCGCAGACCATGGATGCCTTTGGCGTTTGGAATTTCGGTGATCTTATCGCATTTCATCACATCGCAGCGCACACGGGCAACGCGGGTGTTGGCCTTGTCGTTCATGAACAGGAAGCGCCCGTCATAGGTGCCTTCGGTGAACGACATGTGGACGTGGTGCAAATCGCCGTTGCGCGGGAATTCCAGACCATTGGCGGCCAGGTAAGCCTTGGTTTTCGGCAACAGACCTTCGGTCAGGATTTTCTTGGATTCGTTGGTGATGCCCCAACCGGTGGCCGAGCAGATGTTGAACACCGGCACGCGCATGAATTCACGCATCGAGGGAATGCCGAGAATGCGCATTTCGCCCGACTGGCCCGAGGACCAGAAGCCGTAATATTCATCCAACTGCCCCGGCGCAACATTTGCCGCCTCGGATGCGTTGGCCGCAGTGGTCGCGGCAACCGAGGCTGCGCCCAGCGCGCCACCGGCCAGAATCGCACGGGTGCCTAAACCGCCAGCAAGCGCTGCGCCACCGGCCGTTGCGCCCAACAACCCACGGCGGGTCAGTTTCATTTTCAGATCTTCAGACATGATTTTTTCCTTTCAAGTCTTCGGTTTCAATTGGTTAGGATGCCCCATAAAGCCACGATCGGAAACGAGGCCAAGATCGGGCACATCGCCCACTTTCTCGCGCCGTTTCAGTTTTTTGATCACAACAGGGCAGGTGGTTTTCGACTGGTACAACACCTGGCAATGCAGGCAGTTCACGCACTCGTTCGGGTTAATCTCACCCGTGGGGTGGATGGCCTGAACTGGGCATTGGTTGGCGCATGTCTGGCACGGGTTGCCGCATTCCTTGTAGCGTTTCAGCCAGTCAAACATCCGCAGACGCGCCGGAATGGCCAGTGCCGCGCCCAAGGGGCAAAGATAGCGGCAATAGAACCGTTCCACGAACAGACCCGCAATCAACAGCGCGGCAACATAGGCCACGAACGGCCAGGCGCGCACAAATTTCAGGATGATCGCGGTTTTGAACGGCTCAACCTCGGCCAGATGCTCGGCTTGTTCGATGCTCATCAAAGACACGCCGAACAGGCCCAGAAAGATCATGTATTTCAGCGGCCACAACCGTTCATGCAGGCCCCAAGGCAGGGTCCATTGCGGGATGTGCAGCGCCTTGGCGATCTGGGCCAGCAATTCTTGCAGCGCGCCAAAGGGGCAAAGCCAGCCGCAATAGGCCCCGCGCCCCCAAAACAGCAGGGCCGCCGCGACCGAGAACCACAGGATGAACGTCAGCGGATCAAGCAAGAACGCCTGCCAGCTAAAGCCGTTTATCAAGGCCCCGAACAGTGCCATCAGGTTCACCACCGACAGCTGCGCATTCGCATACCAGCCAAGAAACACCAGTGTGACCGTCAGAAACCCGATGCGGAACCAGTAAAAGGCGCGGGCGTTACGGGTGGCAATGCCTTGGAAAAAGAACACCAGCGTCAATACGGCCAGCATTGTACCCAACACGGCAATTTCAACTTTCTTGCCTTGCCAGATCCGCTGCCACAACGCTTGCTGCGCCGATTGTTCGGATTGCGTGGTCACGTCGGCCACAGCAGCGGGCACTTCGGCTGCGGGTGGCGGGGCGATGGCGCGCAGGTACTGGCTGGGCAACTGATACCCCAGATCAAAAGTGGTAAACACCTTTTCAATCGCACCGACATCGCGGTGAACCAACAGTTGAATGCGGAAAGGCTTGGTTGGGTCAAAGCCGGTTTCAGCCGGAATCTTGAACAGATCCGCCTCGGCAAACACCGGGACACCTTCGGCCTCGATCGTGTTGATACGGCGGTGCATCTTGTCGCGGAAACGCACAGAGACATCGTCCTGTATCAGAACAATCCGGTCAAAAATGCCGCCACGCACATAGCCCGAGCCTTTGAACGAATAAAGCCCCCGCCCGACAATCGCGACCGCCTGATCGCCCGGTTTCAACCAAGCGGCAAGGTTCGCGGCCTCGGCCTCGCCCAGAATCGACTTTGCGATACCGGGGGGCGACACAAGGGCCGCCTGCATTTCGATAAAGGTGGTTTCCGGTGCTTCTTCCAGCGGGCGTTGGCCTGCGCGCGGGTCTTCCATCGCAGCAAAGGCCGCGTTAATCTGGCCGACATCCAGCGACAAACGGCGCAGGGTGCCATCACCTTCCAGCGTCAACCAATCGCTTGGCGCGGCTGCCTCGGGGTTAATCTCAAACTGCGGGCCGGTGGGGGCATCGGCCACGGCCAAACCGCCCAGGCCCAATTCCCGCGCGACCTTGATCCCCGACCGCGTGATCGAATCATCGATCACCATGATCGTCACCGTGGCACCCGAAATAATATCCAGCTTGTGCCCGGTACCGCCGGCCTCGGCCTCGGCCACCAGATCGAGGCCACGGTATTTGGCAACCAACGCCTTAACTTTGCTGTCGGGAATACCGATCAACACAATCGGCTCGGAATGTTTGATAAGCTGCACACCGATGATATGCGCCGCATCGTCCAGTGCGACCATCGTGTGAATGGGCTTGCCCGAATAGCCCGTCGTCGAAACGAAATCCGACGTGACATAGGCCCAACCGATCTGCGCACCCTGCTTTAGAACGGGGGCAACCGGTGTATCGGCGCGAATGGGACCAAAGGCATCTGCCCCCTCAACCACATCGCCCGCGACAATCGTTGGCAGCAGTTTGGCCAAAACCGACTCGGCCGAGGCAGGAAGCGCAAAGAACAGCGCTACAAGGAACCCAAAGAAGATTCGGATACAGGTTTGAGTACGTGTCATACTGTGGTGTCCTTGGTGGCCAGCCCACAGCGCGGCGCGGTGCGAACACCGTATACATTGCTTGCAGGCGGGGGGCCCCGCGCTTGCGGGCGGGATATGATGATGGGTGCAGGGGTTTGGTGCAGCGCCAAAACCGTCAGTTTGCTAAACTGGCTTGGGGCCACGCCAAATTCGAACGCGGCGCTTGGGAAAACTGTGGTCGGCGCATTGCAGACCAAGCAATCGCAGCAAGCGGCAGAAGGCGAAACCGGCTGGCCATTCGCATCCACGGTGATCGTCTTGGCGCCACCATCGGCGCAAATCACCATTTCCATCAGGCCAGATCCCATCGGCGCAGCAGCATTCAGTGCGCCACTGTAGAGGCTGACGCAAACGCAAAGGAGAATTGCTCCGATATGGGACCACATGGTTTTCATGGGGCGTTCTTCGCAGAAGCATCAAAGGGGTGTCTTGATCTAGGTCAATCCAAACGGCAGGAACCAAAAATATTTCATAGAAAATACAAAAACATATATAATTTTTTGAATTACCATGCTGCTGGCAGGTGGGTCTAAAGGTTGATTCTCAAAGGCAATTCCGGCCGCGTGCAGGCAGAATACGAAAGCCATAACAGATCGGTAGTACCGCATTTTCAGGGTCGGCGGGCACCAACATTACCTTGTGGCAAACCATAAAGTACGTCCAAGGGCCGCACCCCCACCAATCAATCCCGATATTTCAAAATAAGACGCGTCAGCGCCATCGAAGGGGGCTCGATGCCCGCTTCGATGGCTGCCTGCTTACACTGCCAAGCCTTACTCGGCGCCCGAATCCCAGCCCGAAATCGCTTTGGCTTCCAGGAACTCTTCCAGCCCCCAATGCCCGCCTTCGCGCGCCCTCCCCGAGGCTTTCACCCCGCCAAAGGGCGAACCCGCGCCGCGCGACTTGCCGTTCATTTCCACCATCCCTGACCGCAAGCGGCGGGCAAGGCGGTTACGACGCACGCCGTCGCCGGATTGAACATAGTTGGTCAACCCATAAGGCGTGTCATTGGCAATGCGCACCGCGTCTTCTTCGGTATCAAACGGAATGATCGACAGCACAGGGCCAAAAATCTCTTCACGCTCGATCGTCATGCCGGGTACGACATCGGCAAACACGGTCGGGCGCACATAAAAGCCCTTGTTCATGCCTTCGGGCAGGCCCGGCCCGCCGGCCACCAGCCGCGCGCCTTCATCAATGCCTTTCTGGATATAGCCCTGAATCTGGTCCCACTGGCGGCGGTTGACCACGGGGCCGATATGGCGGCCTTCCTCGGATGCGGGGCCAACCTTGATGCTGCTGGCAACTTCGGCGGCAACTTCGACCGCTTTGTCATAGATGCTGCGTTCTACCAACATCCGGCTGGGCGCGTTGCACGATTGGCCCGAGTTATTCATCATATGCAGCACGCCGCGTTTTACGGCTTTGTCATCGGCATCGGCGAATATCAGGTTCGCACCCTTGCCGCCCAGTTCCAGCGTCACCCGTTTCATCGTTTCCGCCGCCGCAATCGAAATTGCACGGCCTGCGCGGGTTGAACCGGTAAAGGAAATCATCTCGATATCCGGATGCTTGGACAGCTGCGAGCCAACGCCCATGCCGTCACCATTCACAAGGTTGAACACCCCCGCAGGCACGCCTGCGTCATGGCAAAACTCGGCAAACAGCATCGAGGACAAAGGGCTTTCCTCGGATGGTTTCAGCACGCAGGTACAGCCTGCAAGCAGCGCAGGAATAACCTTTAGCGTCACCTGGTTCATCGGCCAGTTCCACGGTGTGATCAGGCCAACAACGCCAATCGGCTCCATCGCGATACGGTCATTGGGTGCGTGGGGGCCAAGCGGGCGGATCCATTCCATTTCGTCAAAGGCGGTCAAAAAGTTTTCCAGATGCCACGGCAGGCAGGCCGCTTGATCGGTCAGCGCCATATCAATCGGCGCACCCATCTCGATGCTGATCGCCTGGGCCATTTCCCCGGCCCGCGCTTTGAACTGTTCCAGAATGCCCGCCACAACGGCGCGGCGCTCGGCAGGTGGCGTTACCGACCAACTGTCAAAGGCGGCTTTTGCGGCAGCAACGGCGGCGTTGGTATCGGCCTCGGACCCCAAGGAAATGACCGCGCAAACATCTTCATTCGAAGGGTTGATCACGTCGCAGTCGCGGGGGCTGCTGGGCATGACCCACTGGCCGTTGATATAAAATTTACGTTTATCGAGCATTTAAGCCTCCGGGATTTGCTTTCCATCAAACTGGCACCGGAACGGGCGACCTGCAAGGGCAGTCACGGTGGGAATTTGGTTTGGCGCTGCGTGACATCGCAGAAGACCGTTTCTTTTTGCGGCCACACTGTCGCAGGGGGGTGCAAACATGCGCGGCCTCGCATATGTCATAGGCAACGCTAACCAAAGAGGAGACAGCAATGTCTGTACGGATCAACGACGTAGCCCCCGACTTCACGGCTGACAGCACCGCAGGCCAGATCAAGTTTCACGACTGGGTCGGTGACAGCTATGCGATCATCTTTAGCCACCCGCGCGATTTTACGCCGGTCTGCACAACTGAATTTGGTGCCGTCGCACAATTGGCACCCGAGTTTGCCAAGCGCAAAACCAAGGTGATGGGCGTCTCGGTCGATTCGGTTGAAGAGCATGTGAAATGGAAAAACGACATTGCCGCCTTTGCCGGTGCGCCTGCCGATTTCCCGATCATCGATGACACCTCGCTGACCGTTTCCAAAGCGTTCGACATGCTGCCCGCCGAATTTTACTTGCCCGAAGCAAACCGCACGCCTGCCAACACCGCAACCGTGCGCAGTGTCTATATCATCGGGCCGGATAAAAAAGTCCGCCTGACCATGACCTATCCAATGAGCGTCGGCCGCAACTTTGCCGAAATTCTGCGCGCGCTTGATGCTGTGCAGGCCACCGATGGCGTGCCAATCGCCACCCCGGCAAACTGGGTCCCGGGCGAGGATGTTATCGTCGCACTATCCCTCGACAACAAAGCTGCCGAGGAAAAATTCGGCGCGCTGGACATCAAGCTGCCCTACCTGCGTTATGCCAAAGCGCCGAAGTAATCTGCGCCGATACTGACAAAAGGCCCCAAGCATCCTTGGGGCCTTTCTTTATTGGGCCTGCCCGCAGCCGCCTTAGTAACAGCCCGAGTGGTCCTCGCCCGCGCCGGCCAAATAGATGACCGAAGGCGTACGGCCATAGCCACATACAAACACATTCACCAAGAACGGCTGGCCATTGCGCGCCATGCTGGCAAAGCTGCCGTTTTGGTTGCCCCCTGCTGCCACCATTTGCGGAATGCGGGCCCGCAAGGCCTGATTGGCAAAGATCGGGTCATAGTCATCTTGGGCGTGGCGAATGCCGAATCTGTGGACGTTGGCACGGTCTTGTTGAAGTACCCCGCCAAGAGACGTCACCGGCTGGCCTTTGGATGAGCGCATATCCTCGGGGCCAATATAGGCAAGGTAATAGGCAAGCTGGTTCCACTCTTGGGCGAAAAGGGGCGACGCGAAAAGGAAGACAACAATCGAAAAACCAATTTGACGAAACACTTTAACCTCCAATCGAAATCGTGAATGGGTTCGGTTACTGCATTCAACACATAAGAAACTGCACATAGAAAACGGTACAGCTTTTGCCCCTTTTTCGCAACGAATAAGGGCCTGATTGGTGTTTGCAACATCGGCCACTTCGGTCTTGACGCCAGACAAGACCGAGTGGGGCAATTGTTCAGGGGCGGGGCGGCGGGGCCGAGGCATCGCATACCGCCGTCGGGTCATCCGAATGGCAACCAAATTCGGCACTCAGACAGCCAAGGATCGCGTTCGCGCCAACTTCGCCTGCGTGATAGTGATAGCCCAGCCCCTCGCCTTCATGACCATTGCAACGATCAAGCCCCTCGGGCGCGGTGCCATCGGCCAAAAGATGGGTCAAGATGGCATAGCCATCCATCGCGATGCCGATCTGCTGCGGCTCTGCGCCGACGGGCGTTTCCAGACAATCGGTTACAGCGTGATAGTGATAGCCTTCATGCGGATTCACATGGCCACCGCATTTGTCAAACGGCGCAATCGTGTGCGCGCCCAAAATCGCGTCAACCGGTGCGGGCGCATCCAGCCGCACCCCATTTGCCGCAATCCCTGACCCGATAAAACGGATGTCGCGGCCTATGATCAACGGCTGCGGGTCAATCGGGATCACGTAGGTTTGCGTGACATCTTCGGCAATGTATTCGGGCAGGCATTGCACGCAGTAATTATTGTACTTCGGGTCAACATCGGGGCGGGCCGCCGCCAAACAGGCCTCAAGACTATCCGTCACGTTGATCTTGCCGGTTTCTGGGTCGAACACGCTCCAGCCTTTATCCTCATAAAACTCGGCCAGCTTTTCCATAAAGGCCCCATCGGCAGCGAAAACCTTGCCACCATCCAACCAGATGCCTGCCTTGTCGGCGCCATCGGCAATGTTGGTCGGGCACCACGGGCCGGGGGCATAGCTGGTCGGTTCGGCCTTTACCGTCACCGAAAAGCAGCGCGTTTTGGTACCCGCCGACAGCGTGCAATCGACGATTTTCGGGGCCTCGACCAGCTGGGCGCCTGCGAAAAACGCCGTGATCTCTTGCAGTTCTTCGGCCTCGGAATGGGCGAAGGCAAGGCTTGGCACAGCAAGTGCTGCGGCCATCACCAGCCATTTGGCAGTTTGTTGGTAGGTCATAGGTTTTCCCTTATCACGCGCGTTCAATTCCAAGTGATACGTAACTAGCTAAACTTTCCGTCTAAATTTTTTCGGCCCTGCGCCTGCTTTTGCCGCCCCGCTTGCCGCCTGCAACTTGATGCTTTCCTTTTACACAGAATCCCCTTATACGCGCTCGATCCCGACCATGTCGGGGCATCAAGGGCCTTGCTGGACGACATCCCGGCACGTGCCGTCACATTCAACTATGGAGAACCCGATGTCGATTACGCCAGAACTAAAAGCCCAACTGATCAAAGAATATGCCACCAAAGCAGGTGACACCGGTTCGCCCGAAGTACAGGTTGCTATTCTGTCCTCGCGCATCGCGACCCTGACCGAGCATTTCAAAGACCACAAAAAAGACAACCACTCGCGTCGTGGTTTGTTGATGATGGTTGCACAGCGCCGCAAGCTGCTGGACTACGTCAAAGGCAAAAACGAAGAGCGTTACCAGTCGCTGATCACCCGCTTGGGCATCCGCCGCTAATTTTATCCGTTCTCGGATGCCAAACGCCCGTAGCGCAAGCTGCGGGCGTTTTGGTTTGGTGGGGGGCTGTTGGCGACAAAAAAGACCCGTCACAGCGCGTTCCAACAATCGTGCGTTTATTGCCCACTGCGACTAGCAGGCTTCGGCCGCGTCAGAGCAGCCGAGGCGGGACAATTGGCGAGACATTATCTGCCTTGAAAAAGGGAGAGTTCTTGGATTTGCCGCCGAACCCACCCCGAACCAGAAAAGGCAGCACAGTCAGCATATCCTTGAAGCCAATCTTTTGGGAAATGTGAAAAGGCGGCGCGCCTTTTGCATCACGGCCGTAAATCCGGCTGCGCACAGGACCCAATCGCTCCAGGCAATCAGGGTCAGCTGCTAGGTAGGCATTGCAGAGAATGCCAAACCAAGGGAACTTGGCCCGAATATTTCCGACTGGCGCATTGCAGCAGCGCGTAGACCAGCGAAACAGCCCATCGGGGCTTAGCTGGTTGCAGACCAACTGTTCTTGACCTTTGATAATTCTAATCTCGCTCGGGTACACGGGGATGACCTCAGTCCCGCCAAAGGCATCGAGTAGATCCTGCCGACCCAACTTTTCCAGATAGCGCTGACAATCGCTGCAATAGCACATAAGGCGGCCTGGGGTGTGGTTCGGAAAATTTGTCAACTCGGCTTGAAAAGCCCCACAATCACATCTCACTTGCATCGCCTAAATCCTAACTTCTCATTATCCAAGTCCGCAGGAACCATCATATCCGGTGCGCCAAACATAACAATTGCCATAACCACCGTTTGTTGAACGCCCAAGCCTTTGCTTTGATATCCCCAGCCGTCATCGGTCAATCCTGCATCAAAGGCAGTTGCCTCCGCAACGCCCCCCTGCCCCACCCCTTCCCAAACCCCTTATTTTCCTGTAAGGGCCACACATCTGTGACGTGAGGCCTGCCCCCGGCCGCATGCAAAGGATGGGGGGCGGCGGCAATGGGGCCGCTATGTAACGGGGGGCCCGGAACGCCGGGATGCCTCTATATAGGAAACGATGAATGTTTAACGTAACTAAAAAATCGATCGAATGGGGCGGTGAAACGCTGACGCTGGAAACCGGCAAGGTTGCCCGTCAGGCCGACGGTTCGGTCATCGCCACATTGGGCGAAACTTCGGTCATGGCCAACGTGACCTTTGCCAAAGCGCAAAAGCCGGGCCAGGACTTCTTTCCTCTGACAGTTCACTACCAAGAGCGTTACTACGCTGCTGGTAAAGTTCCGGGTGGCTTCTTCAAGCGCGAAGCGCGGCCTTCGGAAAAAGAAACCCTGACATCGCGCCTGATCGACCGTCCGATCCGCCCGCTGTTCGTTGATGGCTTTAAAAACGAAGTTCTGGTGATTGTGACCGTGTTGTCGCACGACCTTGAAAACGAGCCTGACGTGCTGGCGATGATCGCCGCCTCGGCTGCGCTGACAATCTCGGGCGCGCCGTTCATGGGCCCGATCGCTGGTGCCCGCGTTGGTTTTGTTGATGGCAAATACGTTCTGAACCCGTCTTGCGACGACATGATGACCCTGCGCAACAACCCCGAGCAGCGCCTCGATCTGGTTGTAGCAGGCACCAAAGACGCCGTGATGATGGTTGAATCCGAGGCTTATGAGCTTTCCGAAGAGGAAATGCTGGGCGCGGTGAAATTCGCGCATGACAGCATTCAGCCTGTCATCGACCTGATCGTTGATTTCGCCGAAGATTGCGCGAAAGAGCCCTTTGCTTTCACCCCGCCAGACTACTCGGACCTGTATGCCCGCGTAAAATCGGCTGGTGAAACCCAAATGCGCGCCGCTTTCGCAATCCGCGACAAGCAAGAGCGTACCGCTGCGATTTCCGCCGCTGTTGACGCGATCAAAGCCGCGATTTCCGAAGAAGACCAAGCAGACGAAAACCTTGGTTCGGCGATCAAAAAGCTGGAAGCAAGCGTGCTGCGTGGCGACATCATCAACGGTTCGCCCCGTATTGATGGCCGCGATACCACCACCATCCGCCCGATCATCTCGGAAACCGGTATTCTGCCACGGACCCACGGTTCGGCGCTGTTTACCCGTGGCGAAACCCAAGGTCTGGTTGTGACCACACTGGGCACAGGCGAGGATGAGCAGTTCATCGACGCGCTGACCGGTACGTCGAAATCGAACTTCTTGCTGCATTATAACTTCCCTCCCTACTCGGTGGGTGAAGTGGGTCGTTTCGGCCCCCCCGGCCGTCGCGAAATCGGTCACGGCAAGCTGGCATGGCGCGCGCTTCAGGCTGTTTTGCCTGCTGCAACCGACTTCCCTTACACCATCCGCGTTGTGTCCGAGATCACGGAATCGAACGGCTCCAGCTCGATGGCATCGGTTTGCGGTGGCTCTTTGTCGATGATGGATGCAGGCGTTCCTTTGAAAGCACCGGTTGCAGGCGTTGCCATGGGCTTGATCCTGGAAGAAGATGGCAAGTTCGCGATCCTCTCCGACATCCTGGGTGACGAAGACCACCTTGGCGACATGGATTTCAAGGTTGCAGGTACTGAAAACGGCATCACATCCTTGCAGATGGACATCAAAGTTGCAGGTATCACGCCCGCAATCATGGAAAAGGCACTTGCACAGGCCAAAGACGGCCGGATGCACATCCTTGGCGAAATGGGCAAAGCGCTGACTTCGGCGCAGGCGTTCTCGGCCTATGCGCCAAAGATCGAAACCATGACTGTACCAACCGATAAGATCCGTGAAGTGATCGGTTCGGGCGGCAAGGTGATCCGTGAGATCGTTGAAGTGTCGGGTGCCAAGGTTGATATCAACGATGACGGCGTGATCAAAATCGCGTCGAACAACGCGGATGCAATCAAGAAAGCCTATGACATGATCTGGTCGATCGTGGCCGAGCCGGAAGAAGGCAAAATCTACACCGGCAAGGTTGTAAAACTGGTCGATTTCGGCGCCTTCGTGAACTTCTTTGGCAAGCGTGACGGTTTGGTCCACGTGTCCCAAATCGCCAACAAGCGTTTGCAGCACCCGAATGAGGCGCTGAAAGAAGGTCAGGAAGTGAAAGTAAAACTGCTTGGCTTTGACGATCGCGGCAAGGTTCGCCTTGGCATGAAGATGGTTGACCAAGAAACCGGCGCTGAGATCACCGAGGCCCCTGCCGAAGGTTGATCTGACTAGGTTGAAAAAGCAGAGGCCCCGGTGGAAACGCCGGGGCCTTTTGCTTGATAAGCGGAATGCCTTCGGCATAAGCCTGATTGGTAAGAAGGGGGCGCTGCCCCAAGGGTTTTTGCAAGGCGCAAAAACCCTTTCCCCGAGATATTTTTGAATAGATGATGGGGGGAAGAAAGGAAGCGCTGGATGATTGTTAAACGTTTCACCAAAGGTGATGCCGAAAGTGTTGCCGAATATTCGGATTGTGAGGCCTATCGCTATGCTTTGACGCGGGTATGGGACGCTGCTGGGGGAAAGGTTGCTTTTGTGATGCTGAACCCTTCGACGGCGACCGAGGTGCAGAATGACCCGACGGTCGAGCGTTGTGAACGGCGGGCGCGGGCCTTGGGGTTTGGTGCATTTCGGGTGGTGAATATTTTTGCGTTTCGCGCGACCGACCCTCGGGTGATGCGGGCGCAGGGTGATCCGGTTGGCGCGGCCAATGATGCCGCGATTCTGGCAGCGGCGGATTGGGCGGATAAGGTTGTTTGCGCTTGGGGCAGCCACGGAGCGCATTTGAACCGTGGGGCCGCGGTAGAGCGGGTGTTGCGCGGAACCGGGCAGAGCTTGTTTCAACTGGGCTTGACCAAAGCGGGGCAACCGAAGCACCCTTTGTACATCGGCTATGATCGACAGCCCGAGCTGTGGGAGTGAGTGATGCCAGAGATTGCCGGGTTCACGCGGAGGCGGATTGACTGCGGCGAGGTTACGCTTTCGGTCCAGGTTTCGGGGCAGATTTCGGGCCAGATGCCCACGCTGATCTGCCTGCATGGCTATCCACAAAACGGCATGTGTTGGGCGCGGGTCGCACCAGAATTTGCCAAGGAATTTCAGGTGGTTATTCTAGACTTACGCGGTTATGGGCAAAGCGACGCACCGCCCGATGATGCCGGGCATGATGCCTATTCCAAGCGGGTTATGGCGCGCGATATTGTCGGCTTGATGGATGCGCTGGGTTTGCAAAGCGCTATGGTTTTGGGCCATGATCGGGGCGCGCGGGTCGGCTATCGCCTTGCGTTGGACCATCCGGCGCGGGTGACGCGGTTGGGGATTATCGAGATTGCACCAACGGCCGAGTATTGGGCCGCTTGGGGCGCCGAATTGGCGATGGCGGCCTATCATTGGACGTTTCTGGCACAGCCCGCGCCATTGCCCGAACGGATGATTAACGCTGATCCGGTGGGTTATGTGGAATGGACACTGGCCTCTTGGGTCAAGCAGCATTCACTGACAACCTTTGCCGAGGATGCCTTGGAAAGCTACCGTCAGCAGGCCCGTGACCCCGCGCGCATCCATGCCATGTGTGCCGACTATCGCGCAGGTGCCACAACCGACCGCCGCCATGATGAGACAGATCGTGCGGCGGGCAACCGCATTTCTGCGCCGCTGCATTTTCTGTATGGGCATCACGGCTTTCCGGCCCACACAGGCGACCCCGTTGGGTTGTGGCGCAACTGGGCCACGCAAGTCTCGGCCGAGGCCTGTGACAGCGGGCATTTCGTGATGGAAGAAAACCCCAAGGCGGTGCTTGCAGCGTTCTTGCCGTTCTTTCAAAAAGGTAACAGCCTTTCGGACCAACCTTAATGTAGAAGGCACCGGAAATGCCGGTTTCAAAGCAGCACTGCCGGGTTCGGAAAAATCGCGCGGCGTGCTAGAAATTGCTCGACGGCATCAGCGTAAGCGCATCCAGCGACAGCCCCGCACCATTGGCAATGACCGCCAGCGGAATGCCATCCAGCACCACAGTCGCATCGCCCGAACCTTCCATGGTGATCAGTTCGATCTGCGGGTCCGGGTGCGTTGTGGCATCATAAAGCACGAAAATATCATCTTCCTTCGGGTCATAATCCGAAATATGGGCAAATTCGCCCTTGCCTATCCAGTCGCCAATGACGAAATCATCGGCACCTTCACCGCCATGCGCGCAATCATCGGCACCGATCATCAACGTGTCGTCACCGCTGCCGCCATTCAAAAAATCTGCATGGTCGGTTCCGTCTTGGTCGTCAAAGCCCCATAGCGTATCATTGCCCGCACAACCATCCAGCGTATCCGCGCCACTGCCGCCAGACAGCACGTCATCGCCATACCCGCCAGAAAGCCAATCGGCGCCATCGCCACCCTCTAGCGTATCGTCGCCCGATCCGCCCAGCAAAGTATCGTCGCCCTCCTCGCCTTTCAGGCAATCGTCATCCATATGACCGGCCAGAGAATCGTTGCCTGTGCCGCCCATCAGCAAATCATCGCCGTCATTGCCTTGCTCGACATCATCGTCGGCACCGCCAAGCAACGTATCGTTGCCGGCGCCACCGTCGATATAATCCCCGCCGTTTTCGCCGCTGATCAGATCATCGCCGCCGCGCCCCCCCAACAGGTCAACACCATCGCCGCCAGTTATGGTATCTGCACCGCCATTCCCCGTCAGAATGTCGTCGCTGCTTTCGCCCGAAATCAACTGGTCTGCCTCAGGGGGCGGCGGGGTATCAGTAGAATCGGTATTTGAAATATCCAATTCATCTTCGGTTACCGGACCGGCATCGTTGCTGGCCAAAGCAAGCAGATCCACGCTTGGCGCATCCGTGCTTTCGGGGGCCTGATCGTCCTGCTCGGCATCCAAAGCCCCCCCATCGTCAGAGCCAGCGTCAGAGCTTGCTTTCGCCATGTTTGCCACAACGCCATCCGCCATGATGCCCGCGAAAAGCGCGCCGAAAATACCCAATAGTCCCAGCATGGCGACTGCCCCCGTGCAAATGCCCTGTAAAGTGCTGCAACAGTTAAACGCGGCTTGGATTAAGTAACCGTTACGATTGGGCGACTATCGGCCATGATTTCATCATCTGCGTCTTATCGCCAGCAATTGACGGTACAATCCGGCCAAAATCTTAAGACTTGGTTAACGGCCCTGCGGTTCAAGCCGGGGGTGTGGCTTGGCCACCCGCATGGCGGGGTTCGATGCCCCGACAGGCGGCCCCCCGTCAGTCGTTGAACACGCGCGACGGGTGCAATTCGCCTGCCATATAGACGCCAACAGCCACCGCGCGGCCCAGGTAACTGGCCCAGGCCTCATCACCATATTCGGCGTTTGACGCCAGAACCATGCCGGGATTGCCGTGTTTCATCCGTGTCGCGCCTTCGGGCGTTGTTGGCAATTCGGGCAAATCGGCCAACCCGATTTCCAGCGGCAAAAGAAGCGCATCCAGCGCATCGGTCTTGGCCAGTTCGTCAATCTTTTCCAGCGTCACGCCTTGCGTCGCGTCAAACGGCCCCGACCATGTACGCCGCAGCCATTGCACATGCCCAAGACAGCCCAAAGCCTCGCCCAGATCGCGCGCGACAGACCGCACATAGCCGCCCTTGCCGCAAACCATCTCCAACTCGACATGGTCGGCATCGGGGCGCGAAATCACCTCCAGGCTTTCCACCCACAAAGGCCGCGCCACAAGGTCCATCTCGCCGCCACCGCGCGCAATGTCATAGGCACGTTCGCCATCAACCTTTACGGCTGAAAACTGGGGCGGCACCTGCATGATATTGCCACGAAACGCGGCCAGCGCCGCTGCGATCTCATCATCCGTGGGGCGCAGCGCGCGTGTCTCAATAACCTCGCCCTCGGCGTCATCGGTACGCGTAGACACGCCGAGGTGCACCATAAAGCGGTAGCATTTCAACGCATCCGTGATGTAGGGCACGGTTTTCGTAGCCTCGCCCAGCGCAATCGCCAAAACGCCTGTCGCATCGGGGTCGAGCGTCCCCGCATGCCCCGCCTTTTGCGCGTCAAACGCCCATTTCACCTTGTTCACCACAGTGGTCGATGTGATGCCTGCGGGTTTATCCACCACCAACCAGCCCGAAATCGCGCGGCCTTTGCGTTTGCGTGCCATGATGATGCCCCCTTGGGTGAAAAAACGATTGGCTAACGCGGGTCGGCTGGCGCGTCAAGACAGGCTATTCGCCGTCAACCACCAGCCCCACAATCGGCCCCATCTGAAAGCCGAAATCGTCACGCCCCAGTTCGGGCGCATAAAGCCTGCTGATCTTGCCATCAAAATACAGCGCATTGGGGGTTTTCAGCCCGTCCTTGAACAGGCGGCCAAAGTCATAAAAATTCACCGCCCGGCCCGAGACAACAAAATAGGCCGTATTGCCATCGGCCGAGACCCCAACCCCGTTGCGGATATAGCGGCTGTCGCTGTCTGGCAAAAAGCGCGGGTGAAGCGCGGCATCGATCACCAGCATCGGCCCCGATTGCGTGGCAAAGCGGCAAGACGGCGGCCGCGTCTTGAACCGGCGCGATTCGATCACGGCAAAGCGCCCCTCACGAATGCAGAACACGCCATTTGGCAGCAGGCCAAAATTCCCCGGCCCTTCGGCAGTGATGATCCGGTGTTGCTCATGCCCGTTCGTCACCAACAAACCGACTGGTCCGCGATCAGGGTGATACATCCCCGCATTCATCGCGAATTGCAGCTTTTTGCCTTCGGGCTGCAACTGCGCATCGACGCGGCCAAAGCTGCCCAAAACGGCACCCGCAGCATCGGCGTGAAAAATGCGCAGATCCTGATCGGCCGATAC
The DNA here is from genome assembly GCF_001202035.1 of Pseudorhodobacter wandonensis. GTDB lineage: Bacteria > Pseudomonadota > Alphaproteobacteria > Rhodobacterales > Rhodobacteraceae > Pseudorhodobacter > Pseudorhodobacter wandonensis. Next base: position 75,549 of record NZ_LGHT01000004.1, read on the forward strand.
TTCGCAAACCGTATAGGGCGTGGTCTCGAATTCCATGTCGCGGCAAGTGGCGGCACCGGCAGGCGCTGCCAAAACCAAAAACGCAATCAGCGCCCTAAGCGTCATCATCTTCGCGAGGCGGTGCATCGACATCGCGGCGCACCCGTTCATCATCCAGCAAACGGCGGGTTTCATCCAGCTGGTCAAAGGTAATATCGCGGCGAAAGCGCAGCTCGGGCACATGCTTGATAATCATGCCTTTGCTGACATGGTGGCGCAGCTCGCCTTGATGGCGTGCCAAAAGCGCAATCGCGCCTTCGACATCATTGCCGCCCAGCGGCATCACATGCACCGTGGCCACGCGCAAGTCAGCCGACATCTGCACCTCACCCACGGTGATATACAGGCGGTTCAAATCCGGGTCATGCACATCGCCACGCGAAAGCACCTCGGATAAAATCCGGCGGATCAATTCACCAACACGAAGTTGGCGCTGCGTTGGCCCCTTGGCCGAGGTAAAGCTTTTGTTTGCCATAGGCCCCACATAGGCGCTTATTGCGCTCCCCGCAACGGGGGCCGCACCCAGAATCGCGCGTGTTTTCGCCGAAAGCGTTTCACGCCCTGTCCGCCCCCCGCCGAATATGCCCCTCTGCGCGCAGTTGCACGCGATGTTGCGGCCCATCATGGGGCTTTGCGCATCGCGCCGCTTCGCGCTAAACAGGCGCAAACACAAAGAGGAACAGATCATGGCCGACCTTCCGGGAATTGTCATTACAGGCGCATCGGGCCGCATGGGCCAAATGCTGATCCGCACGATTACGGCGTCAGATAAGGCACGGCTGGTTGGCTGCGTGGAACGCGCGGGCCATGCCTGGGTTGGCCGGGATATTGGCGAGGCGATGGGCGGTGCTGCCCTTGGCGTCACCGTGACCGATGACCCGCTTGCAGCCTTTGCCGTGGCCCAGGCTGTGATTGATTTCACCGCCCCCTCTGCGACAGTCGAATTTGCCGCACTGGCCGCACAGGCGCGTTTGGTACATGTTATCGGCACCACAGGGATGGAGCCTGCCGACATTGCCAAACTCGGCCCTGCTGCCCGCCATGCCGTTATTGTGCGGGCAGGCAATATGTCGCTGGGCGTTAACCTGCTGATCCGCCTGACCCAAAAAGTCGCCGCCGCCCTTGATGCCGATTGGGATATTGAAATCGTCGAGGCCCATCACCGCATGAAGGTCGATGCGCCTTCGGGCACCGCCCTGATGCTGGGCGAGGCCGCAGCGCAAGGGCGCGGTGTCGCGTTAAAAGATGTGCGCGATTCCGGCCGCGATGGCATTACCGGCGCGCGCAAGCGTGGCGACATCGGCTTTGCGGCCATTCGTGGCGGCGATGTGGTGGGTGAACATGACGTGATCTTTGCCGCCGATGGCGAACGCATCGTGCTGCGCCACCTTGCAACCGACCGCAGCATCTTTGCCCGTGGCGCGTTGCGGGCAGCGCTTTGGGGCATCGGGCAAAAGCCGGGCGAATATGATATGATGGATGTCTTAGGTCTCTGACCCGATAAACCTGCGATAGGCATCGGAGGCTTGCAAAAACCCTTGGTCAACCAAAGCCGCCGTTCCACGGTAAACCTGTGGGGTGGCAGGGCTGATGGCAAAGGCATCGCCGCCCTGTGCCGCCGCCAAACGCTTGGCATCCTCGGCATGGTCCCAGGTCCCGGCCGCCACCGAGGCCCGATCCCGCGCCAGATAGTCGCCCGCCAGCTTATAATGCCGCAACAGACCCGTCACATCGGCCACCTTTACCCCGCTGCTACAATGCGGATGCGTCATCAACTGCGCCCCCGACCTATTGCGCAGCAGCGAATGCTTGGACAAAAAGCACGCCTCGCCAAACACTTCGGCCCGCACGCCACCGATTTTCAGCGCCACATCACCGGTGTTGCCCTCTAGATACCAGCTAAAACCGATGTGTTCGCGGTCGTGGTAGGGCACAGACATTACCTGCCCCAGACTATAGCGGTCAGCCTCGGCAATCGCCTGTTCATAGGCCAACCCTTTGCCCGCCCCATAAGGCCGCGGCGAAAACAGATCGAGCATCTGCGCCACCATCGCGCTGAACCCGCGCGCATTCAGATAGGCGGTCAGTTGCGCCAATGTGCCGCCCAAAGGCAGCTCGAACATCTCATCCCCATCGGCAAACAGCACCCACCCCCCGCGAAACACCCGCGCGGCCTGATTGCGTAATAACACCTCATAGCGCTTGGCGGGCAAGGTATTGCGCAAAACGGTTACACCGTCAAAACCGGCAGCAATCGTCACCGTATCGTCGCGTGACCCGTTATCAATGATGACAATATGGCGGACACCCAGCGCGCGATGATGGGCAATGAACGGCCCGACAAAATAGGCCGCATCGCGCATCAGGCAGACCACGCCCACCTCACCCTCGGCCAGATCGACACGGCCAGCCCCATGCACCAGCACCGTGCTACGCGCCACACGCCTGCGCGCCGCATAGGCCTGCCAACGGCGGTCAATCCCTTCGATAATACGCGCGAGCACTGGCTACCTCATACATGGATAGGCCGATAATCCTGCGCCCCGCCCCCAAAGGCAAGCCCTTGATTTGCGGCGCGCGGGCAGGCATCGTGGCCCTATGACCCAAGGCTTGCCCCCCCAGATTTCCGGCATCTATGAAACCCACCTGACCGTGGCCGACCTGCCGCGCGCGGTCGCGTTTTACCGCGATGTATTGGGGCTGGAACTGGCGCATGAGGTGCCAAGCCGCGGCATCGCATTTTTCTGGGTCGGCGCGCGCGAACAGGGGATGCTGGGCCTGTGGCAAGGCAGCCATGGCCCGCTGCAAATGCTGGGCCATTTTGCCTTTCGCATGTCACGCCAAGGTGTGCTGGACGCGCCTGCCACCCTGCGCAATGCTGGCGTGCAGCCGCTGGGTTTTCACGGCGAGCCGGTTACCGAACCCGTGGTTCTGGGTTGGATGCCGGCAGTATCGCTGTATTTCAAAGACCCCGACGGCCACTCGCTCGAATGTATCCATGTGTTGCCCGATGCGCCCGACCCCGGCTTTGGCATCGGGCCGTGGTCGGCATGGCAGGCCCGCGCCCCTGCGGGCTGATCAAAGGCGCCCCGAGGCCGAAACCCCAAAACAACCCGCGCCTTGCCCAATCTCTAGGCACTTGCCACGCAAACGTGCGGGCAAACACCGCCCAGCACCGGTTTCGCCCTTATTCCGGTTGCTGCACCCTGCCCCCCTCGGCATAGTCCACGGGCAGGAGATCCAAATCATGTCAATCACCGCCAGTATCTACCACCTCACGCATTACAAATATGACCGCCCGGTCACGCTTGGCCCGCAGGTTATCCGTCTGCGCCCCGCGCCGCATTCGCGCACCCGCGTGATTTCACATGCGCTGCGCGTGTCGCCAGAACCGCATTTCGTGAACCATCAGCAAGACCCCTACGGCAACTGGCTGGCCCGCTTTGTATTTCCCGAGCCCGTGCGCGAATTCAAGATCGAGGTCGATCTGGTCGCAGACATGTCGGTCTATAACCCCTTTGATTTCTTTGTCGAAGACTCCGCGACCAAGTTCCCCTTCACTTACGGCGACGACATCGCGCCGGATCTAAGCATCTACCTGCAACCCGAACCCGTCGGCCCGCTGCTTGACGCCCTGCTGAAAACCATTTCGCGCGAACCGATGGTGACGGTTGATTTCTTGGTAATGCTGAACAGCCGTCTGGCGACCGAGATCAATTATGAAATCCGCATGGAACCCGGTGTGCAAACGCCGGAAACCACGCTGAAACGCGCCGCAGGGTCTTGCCGTGATACCAGCTGGCTGTTGGTGCAGGTGCTGCGCAACCTCGGCCTCGCAGCCAGATTTGTGTCGGGCTATCTGATCCAGCTGAAACCTGATCTGGTGGCGATTGATGGCCCCGCAGGCACCGACCACGATTTCACCGATCTGCACGCCTGGGTCGAGGTGTATCTGCCCGGTGCCGGCTGGGTCGGGCTTGACCCAACCTCGGGCCTACTGGCGGGCGAAAGCCATGTGCCCCTTGCCGCCACGCCGCATTACCAAAACGCCGCGCCAATTTCCGGCCTCGCCAGCTTTGCCGAGGTGGATTTTTCCTTTGACATGCAGGTCAAGCGCACGGCTGAACATCCACGCATCACCAAACCCTTTTCCGATGATGCGTGGGCCGCGCTGAACGCCCTTGGCCACAGCATCGACAAACGCCTGACGGCCGGCGATGTGCGCCTGACCATGGGCGGCGAGCCGACATTCGTTTCCATCGACGATTTTGAAGGCGACGAGTGGAACTCGGCCGCCGTAGGCCCAACAAAACGCAAGCTGGCCGATACGCTGATCCGCCGCCTTCAGGATAAGTTTTCCACCGGTGGCCTGCTGCATTACGGCCAAGGCAAATGGTACCCCGGCGAAACCCTGCCGCGTTGGACGTTCTCGCTGTTCTGGCGCAAGGATGGCAAGCCGATCTGGCGCAACCCTGACCTGCTGGCGCGCGAAGACACCCATGAAGATGTCGGCCCCGATGATGCCCAAGCCCTGCTAACCGCCATTGCCCGCAACCTTGAGGTGCCAGCCGAAAACGTGCTGCCCGCGTTTGAAGACCCCGCCGAATGGATCATCCGCGAGGCCAATCTGCCCGAAAACGTGACGCCCGAAAACTCCAAGCTGAAAGACCCCGAGGAACGCGCCCGCATCGCCCGTGTGTTTGACCGCGGGCTGACCACAGCGGCGGGCTATGTGCTGCCCGTGCAACGCTGGCAGGCCCGTGCTGCCAAAGGCTGGCTGTCCGAGGTGTGGAAAATGCGCCGTGGCAAGGTGTTCCTTGTGCCCGGTGACAGTCCCGTCGGCTATCGCCTGCCGCTTGGCACGCTGCCGCATATTCCCGCAGCCGCCTACCCGTTCATCAACCCCCAAGACCCGACCATCCAGCGCACACCCCTGCCCGATCCGGATGCAATCGCCCCCCGCGCCCAAAACATCGCCAGCCGCAGCGACACGCCCGCCGGGCAAGAGGTCATGCAGCAATCCTTGTACCCGCTGGATGGCCGCGTCCGCACCGCCATTTCCGTTGAACCGCGCGATGGCAAGCTATGTGTTTTTCTGCCACCGGTGGAAACGCTTGAAGATTACCTTGAACTGATCGCCGCGATTGAGGCGGCTGCCAATTCCACTGGCCGCAAAGTGCTGATCGAAGGCTACAGCCCACCCAGCGACCCGCGCATCGAGGTGATGCGCATCGCCCCCGATCCGGGCGTGATTGAGGTAAACATCCACCCCGCCGCCACTTGGGCCGACTGCGTGCGCACCACGGAAACCGTGTATGAACAGGCCCGCCAATGCCGCCTTGGCACCGATAAATTCATGATCGACGGTCGCCATACCGGCACCGGCGGCGGCAACCATGTGGTTGTGGGCGGCGCGACCGTGCTCGACAGCCCCTTCCTGCGTCGGCCCGACTTGCTGAAAAGCCTGATCTTGTTCTGGCAGCGCCACCCCAGCCTGTCCTATCTGTTTGCAGGCACCTTTGTCGGCCCGACCAGCCAAGCCCCACGGATAGATGAGGCCCGCCATGATGCGCTATACGAGCTGGAAATCGCGCTCGACCAGATCTGGCCGCCCACCGATGGCACTCCGCCGCCGCCATGGCTGACCGACCGCTTGCTGCGCAACAGCCTGATTGATGTGACCGGCAACACCCACCGCACAGAAATTTGCATCGACAAACTGTTCTCGCCCGATGGCCCGACTGGCCGCCTTGGGCTGGTCGAGTTTCGCGGCTTCGAGATGCCGCCAAACCCGCGCATGAGCCTTGCACAACAGGTACTGCTGCGCGCCATTATCGCGCGGTGTTGGGAAAGCCCTATCAGCGGCAACCTGACCCGCTGGGGCACCACGCTGCATGACCGTTTCATGCTGCCCGCCTTTATCTGGGATGATTTCCTTGATGTTCTGGGCGACCTAAAGGCCCATGATATGAACCTTGACCCCGCATGGTTTGCCGCGCAGGCCGAATTCCGCTTCCCCTTCTGCGGTGAGGTGACTTATGAAGGTGTCACACTGGAATTGCGGCAGGCGTTAGAGCCGTGGCATGTGATGGGCGAAACCGGGGCGATTGGGGGAACTGTGCGCTATACAGACAGCTCGGTTGAACGGCTTCAGGTCAAACTGTCAGGTGCCAACCCCGACAGGTACCGCGTGACCGCCAATCAACGCATGGTACCGCTGCATAAAACCGGCAAAACCGGTGAAACCGTTGGGGCTGTGCGCTTCAAGGCATGGAAACCCGCAATGTCGATGCACCCCGTGCTAGAGGTGGACGCACCCCTGACCTTTGACATCTACGACACTTGGACAGGGCGTTCGCTTGGCGGTTGCCGCTATCACGTTGCTCACCCCGGCGGCCGCAACTTTGATACCTTTCCCGTGAACGGGAACGAGGCCGAGGCGCGCCGCCTAAGCCGCTTTGAACCGATGGGCCACACCACGGGCGCCTATGCGCCCGCCCCCGAGGCACCGCACCCCGAGTTTCCAATGACGCTCGATCTGCGGCGCAGACCGGGTCTGTGACCGATGCTGCCTAAGGTCACGCCCGCCTTATTGGCAAATTATGCGAATGCCTCTGGCGGGCGCGACGAAATGCTGGATGCTCAAGGCCGGGTAAAGCCGGTCTGGGCGGGCTTCATGTCGCATATTTGCAGCCTTGGCACGGATGAGCTGACCAAACGCTTTGCGCGCGGCAACCAGTATCTGCGCGACGCAGGGGTGCTCTATCGCCAGTATGACGAATCCGTTTCAACTGAACGCGAATGGCCGCTCAGCCATATTCCGGTCATCCTGACCGAGGCAGAATGGGCGCATATCGCCAAAGGCCTGACCCAACGTGCCAATCTTCTGGAATTGGTGGTGCGCGACCTTTACGGCGATAACCAACTGGTTGCCGATGGTGACCTGCCCGCAACCTTGCTGGCGCAAAACCCTGCATGGTTGCGCCCGCTGGTCGGGGTAAAGCCCGCAGCCCGCCATTGGCTGAACCTGCTGTCCTTTGAAATCGGGCGCGGCCCTGACAACAACTGGTGGGTGATAAGCGATCTGATCGAGGCACCCAGCACCGCCGGCTTTGCGCTGGAAAACCGCATGGCGATGACCCGCGCTTTTCCCAACCATTTCGCCGAGGCCAATATCCACCGCCTCGCCGGCTTTTTTCAGGAGTTTCAGAAAACCCTGTTTGCCATGCGCAGCAAAACCGATGGCGAGATTGCAATCCTCTCGCCCGGCCAGATGAACCAGAACTATGCCGAGCACGCCTATATCGCCCGCTATCTGGGCCTGTTGCTGGTCGAGGGCGAGGATCTGACCGTCCAGAACGGCCGCGCGATGGTGCGTACCGTGGCCGGGCCAAAACCGGTGACGCTGCTTTGGAACCGCTTGCCCGGCGCTTTGTGTGACCCGCTAGAGCTTGACCCCGACTCCTTGCTTGGCACCCCCGGCCTGCTCGAGGCGCTGCGCAACCAAAACCTGCGGATGGTCAACATGCTGGGCAGCGGCGTGCTGGAAACCCGCGCGCTCATGGCGTTCTTGCCGAAATTCGCCCCCAAACTGCTGGGCGAGCCGCTGGCCATGCCCAATATCGCGACCTGGTGGTGCGGCCAGCAAAGCGCGCGCGACTATGTGCTGGCCAACCGCAACCGGATGATGATCGGCTCGGCCTTTTCCACGCTGCCCCTCATGTCCAGCCCCGAAAGCACCGCCATTGCCCCGCAACAGACAGGCCTGCCCGAATTGCTGAACGCCTCGGGTGCCCAACTGGTCGGGCAAGAGGCGGTCACGCTCTCGACCACGCCGACCATTGAAAACGGCCAGCTCGTCGCCCGCCCCCTTAGCCTGCGCATCTTTATGGCGCGCACCACCAGCGGCTGGCAAGTGATGCCCGGCGGCTATGCACGCGTCAGCGCGGGCCATGACGCCAAAGCCTTTGCCATGCAACAAGGCGGCAAAGTGGCCGATGTCTGGGTGGTCGGCGAACAACCGGTGCAAAAGCCCACCTTGCTGCCAACCGCCCAGTCACTGCGCCAAACCGCTAACAGGGCCCTGCCCAGCCGCGCCGCCGATAACCTGTTCTGGCTTGGCCGCTACGTCGAACGGGCCGAGCTGAACATGCGCCTGTTCCGCGCCTATTTCGCCCGCATCAACGATGGCACAACCGATGCCTCGGCCCTGCTGCGCTTTTTGCGGGCGGGCCCGATGGACAATACCGCGCCCTCCAAATTCGCCCTGCGCTTTGGCGACCCGCTGACCCAAGCGCTGCGCGCCGCCGCCAAAATCGGCGACCGCTTTTCGACCGATGGCATGATGGCCCTGCGCGACCTTGTGGCGCAAAGCGACAGCTTTAGCAGCCGCATCACCCCGCCCGAGGAACTGCCGCGCGAAGTCAGCATCCTGTTGCGCCAGATCGCGGGCTTTGCGGGCCTCGTCCACGAAAACATGTATAACTCGGACGGCTGGCGCTTTCTCAGCCTCGGCATGTCGCTGGAACGCGCCAGCTCGATGGCCAAAACCCTGTCACATCTTACCGCGCCCGATGCACCCGAAGGCGCGCTCGACCTCGCGCTTGAAATCGGCGACAGCGTGATTACCCATCATACCCGCTTTTCCATCTTTGCCGATCCCACCTCGGTCCTGGATCTGCTGGCGCTGGATGACCAGAACCCGCGTTCCATCCGCTACCACATCAGCCGCGCGCGCCGCCATATCGCCGAACTGCCGGGCCATGCCGAAAACCATCGCCTGACCCGAACCGCCCGCCAAGTGCTGCTGCTGGAAACCCAACTTGCCACCGCCGATGCCAACAGCCTGCCCCCCGAAAGCCTGACGCAAATGACCTATGACATCTGGGCATTGGCCGATACGCTGACGGCCACACATCTGGTATAGCCATGCTCTATGACATCCGCCTGACGCTTACCCATACCTACGCGCAGCCCGCCGGCAACAGCCGCCACCTGCTGCGGCTGTTGCCGCAAACGCTGGCCCGCCAAACCGTTACCGTCCATCAGATAACTGCCATGCCACTGCCCGATACCCGCCATGACCGCTTTGATTTTTTCGGCACAGCCGTCACCGCGCTCACCCATTCCGATCCGCATCCGGATATGTCCATCACCATGACCTGCCGCGTCGCCATGGCGCAGCCGCTGCCGTGGAACGACCGCTCGGTCAGCCTTGGCAACCTGCAGACGCAAATCCGCAACTGCAAAGATCTCTCGCCCGCGTCGCCTGTGCATTTTCTTGGCCCGTCCTACAGGCTGAAACCCGACAGTGACATTGCCGCCTTTGCCCAAAGCGTGACCCAAAACATAACCGGCCCCGAGACGGGCGTGGCACAAACCATCATCCGGCTGGGTAAGGCGCTGCACGATGAAATGCGCTTTGACGCCAAGGCCACGACCGTCGATACCACCGCCGCACAGGCCTTTGCCCAGCGCAGCGGCGTGTGTCAGGATTTCAGCCATATCATGATTGTCGCGCTGCGATCATTGGGCATTCCGGCAGGCTATGTCAGCGGCTACCTGCGCACCTTGCCACCCCCCGGCCAACCCCGCCTTGTCGGCGTCGATGCCATGCACGCATGGGTAAAGGCGTGGTGCGGCAAGGAAATGGGCTGGATAGAATACGACCCGACCAACGCCACATTGGCCGGCACCGACCATATCACCGTGGGCTTCGGTCGCGATTACGCCGATGTCAGCCCTATCTTGGGCCACCTCCGCTCCTCTGGCGCGCCCATAGCCGAGCAAACCGTCGATGTGGCCCCTATAGACTAACCCCGTAGGGTGCGCTTCAGCGCACCCCCCCTGCGCCCCCCTAAAACCCCGCATCACCGAAATAATCTTCATCAACCGTGCCATAGCCCATTGCCATCAGCAGCTGTTTTCCAGAAAAAACGCAGCACCATCGCTTGCAAACCAAAAACCGGCATCACCGTAGGTCGGGGTTCACCCCGACTCTTAAACCACCCCAATGGCCAGCAAGCACACGTTAAAATCCGGTTAACAAAAAACCAAAAACCTATATATTACAATATCTTACTAGAACGTCCGCGCGCGGTCAGCTACACAACCTCACGCCCGCTTACCCACAACTGAAACGCCCAAAACCTCAAGCACGCGCGCCTCTATCTGGGCCGCATCCATCCCCGCAATTTCATACATCCGTTCAGGGCTGGCCTGATCGATAAAAATATCCGGCAGTACCATCGACCGGTATTTCAGGCCCGCATCAAACACGCCTTCATCGGCCAAAAGCTGGGCCACATGGCTGCCAAAGCCACCCACCGCGCCTTCCTCAACCGTGATCAAAACCTCATGTTTCGCGGCCAGATCAAGGATCATGTCGCGGTCCAAAGGCTTGGCAAACCGGGCATCCGCAACCGTCGGCGATATGCCCCGCAAAGCCAGATTTTCGGCCGCTTTGCGTACCTCGGCCAGCCGCGTACCAAAGGATAAAATCGCGACCCGCGCGCCTTTTTGCACAATCCGCCCCTTGCCGATTTCCAGCGGAATGCCACGCTCGGGCATCTCGACGCCCACGCCTTCGCCGCGTGGAAAGCGGAAAGCGATCGGCCCATCCTCATGCGCGGCGGCCGTGGCAACCATATGGACCAGCTCGGCCTCATCAGCCGCAGCCATCACGACCATGCCGGGCAGGTTGGCCAGAAAGGCCACATCAAACGCACCGGCATGCGTCGCCCCATCGGCACCAACAAGCCCCGCCCGATCAATCGCGAACCGCACCGGCAACCGCTGAATCGCCACGTCATGCACTACCTGATCATAACCGCGCTGCAGGAAGGTCGAATAAAGCGCGCAAAATGGTTTCAAGCCCCCCGCCGCCATGCCAGCCGAAAAGGTCACGGCATGCTGCTCGGCAATACCCACATCAAAGCACCGGCGCGGAAAGCGCTCGGCAAAAAGATTCAGCCCCGTGCCATCCGGCATCGCTGCAGTCACTGCGACGATTTTATCGTCCCGGCTGGCTTCCTCCATCAAAGCCTTGGCAAAAACCGAGGTATAGCTGGGCGCGTTCGACGGGCTTTTCTTTTGCTCGCCGGTCAGCACGTCAAACTTGGCGGTGGCGTGGCCCTTGTCGCGGGCCTTTTCCGCAGGCGCGTAACCCTTGCCTTTTTTGGTAATCACATGGATCAGCATCGGCCCTTTGGCGCGATCATGTACGGTGCGCAAAACCGGCAGCAAAAGGTCAAGGTCGTGGCCATCAATCGGGCCGACATAGCTGAAGCCCAGCTCTTCAAACAGCGTGCCGCCAATGGTCATGCCTTTCAGCATTTCTTTGGCCCGACGCGCCCCTTCCTGAAACGGCTCTGGCAGGAAACTGACGGCGCCTTTGGCGACGGCTTTCAAATCCTGAAACGGCGCGCCGGCATAGAGCCGCGAAAGATAGGACGACATCGCGCCCACAGGCGGGGCGATCGACATTTCATTGTCATTCAGCACCACAAACAGCCGCTTTTTCAGGTGGCCCGCATTGTTCATTGCCTCAAACGCCATGCCCGCGCTCATCGAGCCGTCACCGATCACGGCCACGGCATCGCCTGGGTCGCCGCCCAGATCGGCGGCCACAGCAAAGCCCAGCGCGGCGGAAATTGAGGTGGAACTATGCGCCGCGCCAAAGGGATCGTAAGGCGACTCCGAACGCTTGGTAAAACCCGACAGCCCGCCCTCTGCCCGTAGGGTGCGGATACGATCACGCCGCCCGGTCAGGATTTTATGGGGATAGCATTGGTGGCCCACGTCCCAAATAATCTTGTCACGGGGGGTGTCAAAAATCGCGTGCAGCGCGACGGTCAATTCTACCACGCCAAGGCCCGCGCCCAGATGGCCGCCCGTAACCGACACCGCCGAAATCGTCTCGGCCCGCAGCTCGTCGGCCACTTGCCGCAATTCGCGGTCAGACATGCCTTTCAGATCAGACGGCAAGGTCACGCGGTCGAGCATCAAGGTCACGCGGTCGAGCATCAGGGTTTTGGGTCGGTCCATCGTTCTGCCCCCTAAGGTCAGCTGTCGCGGGCGATCACGAACCGTGCCGCCGCAGTCAAATTTTCGGCCCGCGCGCCATAGGGCGCAAGGGCGGTTGTAGCCTCATCAATCAGGGCAGTGGCACGGGCTTTTGCGCCCTCTAGCCCCAGAAGCGAGACAAAGGTGGCTTTGCCAGCCTCGGCATCCTTGCCAAGGCGCTTGCCTGCCTTGGTGGCATCGCCAGTTACATCCAAGATGTCATCGGCGATTTGAAAGGCAAGGCCAATCGCGGCGGCATATCGCCCCAAGGGGGCAGTATCGGCGCCGGCCAGAACGGCACCCGCCGTAACCGACCATTCAAACAATGCGCCGGTTTTGCCTGCTTGCAGTCGAGTGATTTGTGCCAGCGTCAAAGGCGAGGCGGCAGTTTCGGCAGCAATGTCCAAAGCTTGGCCCAGCACCATACCGCGCGCGCCGGCGGCTTGCGCCATACCCGCGATCAATGCCAGCCGGTGGGGGCCAAGGGCCGCATCGGTCAGCAATTCAAAGGCAAGCGACTGCAATGCGTCACCTGCCAGCACGGCAACCGCCTCATCCCATTTGCGGTGAACGGTGGGTAGGCCGCGGCGCAGATCATCATCATCCATACAGGGCAAATCATCATGCACCAAAGAATAGGCATGCATCGCCTCAATCGCCGCTGCCGCTGCCACGGCGTTTGCGGGCGCAATACCGTGCAGTGCCGCCGATTCCAGCACAAAAAACCCGCGCAAACATTTGCCGCCTTGCACGGCATAGCGCATGGCGTGGATTACGGGTTCATCATCCATTCCGATCAATGCCTGATCAAGCCGGGCCTTTACCAAGCCGCTTGATGTGGCAAGCAAGCCGGGAAAAGTCACATCCCCTCCGCCGGGGTGGTGCCGATGGCCTGGCCATCCTTGGCGCGAATCATTTCGACTTTATCTTCGGCCTCTTTCAGCTTGGACGCGCAATGCGCCTTAAGCGCCGCGCCGCGTTCATACAAAGCAATCGACGCCTCTAGCGGCACCTCACCACGTTCCAAGGATGAGACAACCTGTTCAAGCGCACCCATCGCTTCTTCAAAGCTCATCTCGGCCACTGGTTTATCGTTTGCTTTATCAGGCATGTCCGCGTTCCTTTAATACTGTCACATAGGCGGCGGCAGAGGCCGCGAGTGCCGGAAGATCATAACCGCCCTCAAGGGCCGATACCACCCGCCCTGCGCAATGGCGATCGGCCAGGTCGCAAATACGTTCGCCGAGCCATGCGAAATCATCGGCAGACCAGTTCAGATTGGCCAATGGGTCATCGCGATGGGCATCAAAACCGGCGGAAACCAGAATCAATTCAGGGGCAAAGGCGTCAATCTGCGGCAGGATATGGGCGTTGTAGGCGGCGCGCATGTCGGCGCCCGTGCTGTGTGGGCGCAAGGGTATGTTGATGATCTGGCCTTGCGCACCGGTCTCATGCGCGGCCCCTGTGCCGGGATACAGCGGCATTTGCTGCGAAGAGGCGAAAAGCACGCGAGGCTCATCCCACAAGAGATCTTGGGTGCCATTGCCGTGATGCACGTCGAAATCGACAATCGCCACACGCTTCAACCCATGATGATCGAGAGCATGTTTGGCGGCAATAGCGATGGTGCCAAACAGGCAAAAGCCCATCGCCGTATCGGTTTCCGCGTGGTGGCCAGGTGGGCGCGTGGCGATAAAGGCATTGCAGGCGCCGCCTGACAGGACCAAATCAACCGCCGCACAGGCCGCGCCTACCCCGCGCAAAGCCGCCCTGTAGCTGCCGGGGGCAAGATAGGTGTCGCCATCAATTTGCGCCCAGCCCTTTGCAGGAATGGCGGCACGGATGCGATCAATATAGGCCTGCGGATGGCAGCGCAGAATATCGGCCTCGGTGGCCAAGGGGGCATCCAGACGCAGCAGGTCCAGGCTGGCCAGCCCATGCGCGACTGCGGCCAAACGCGCGGCTTGCTCGGGGTGGCCGGCAGGCTCGCGGTGTTGGTCAGAATCTGGGTGGGTGAACAGCGCGGTAACCATAGGCTAGTCAGGCGCGAGCATATAGCCCGCCCCACGCACGGTTTGCAGGTAGCGCGGTTGCTTGGGGTCATTCTCGATTTTGCGCCGCAAACGGGTGATTTGAACATCGACTGCACGTTCCTGACCGGTTTTTTCCTCGGCGGTGCTGTCGCGGCCCAAATCGCCTGCAAGCGTCTCTCGGGCAATCGGCTGGCCCGGCTGGGCGGCAAAAATGCGCATCAACTGCGCCTCGGTTGCGGTTAGGCGAACGGGGTCGCCGCCTTGCCAAAGCTCTCCACGATCAACATCATAGCGGACCATACCGAGGTGCAGCATTTTCGGCCCGACTTCGGATTGGGCCTGTGGCACGCGGCGCAAAATGGCGTTGATGCGCAGCAATAGCTCTTTCGGCTCAAACGGCTTGGACAGATAGTCATCTGCCCCGGCCTCTAACCCCTCAATCCGGCTGTTGGTTTCGCCGCGCGCGGTAAGCAACATGATCGGCGCCGATAGTTTTTCCCGGAACTCGCGCGTCAACGCGATGCCATCAATGCCGGGCATCATCACGTCCATGATGATCATATCAAATTCCAGCCCGTCCAGCAGCCGCCGCGCTTGGGCACCATCCCGCGCGATGGTTACCAAAAAGCCGTTCCGCATCAGGAATTTTTGCAGTAGGCCGCGAATACGTTCATCATCATCAACAACCAGCAAGTGGGCCTGAGGTTCGGGTATCATTGGGCATTCTCCTTCAGGCTTTGATACTGCCGCCGCGCTTGTTCGTCCATCATTGCCTCTAGCACCTGCCGGAACCCTTGTACCGCCCCGGGCCCTGCGGCGCGATAGGCGGCACGCATACGGGCGCGTTGGGCGTCGGATAGGCTGCGCTCCAACTCCGCACCTTTTTTGGTTAGAAACAAGTGACGTTCGCGTTTGTCGCTGCGGCCCACGCGGCTCTCTACCAAATCATCCTCGATCAAGCCGCGCAAGACACGGTTTAGCGACTGTTTCGTAACACCCAGAATTGCCAGCAAATTGTTGACAGTCGTGCCGGGGCTGCGGTGGATAAAGTGCAATGCGCGGTGATGGGCGCGGCCGTAATCCATCCCTTCAAGAATGCGGTCGGGATCGGCCGTAAAACCGCGATAGGCAAAAAACATCGCCTCGATGCCCTTGCGCAACTGATCATCGGTTAGAAACAGTAAGCTTTCGCTATGGCTTGCGCCGCCCTGAGAGTTTTCCATCTTCTGAACCATACCTGCTATTTTCAGGGATTTTATGTCAGCCTTGTTGACTTTCCAAGCCCCCACTGTTAGCGATTTTACGAATTTGCGCAACTTTGTAACCGGATTCGAACCATTTTGCGCAATATGTGGAAATTCTACGAGGGAAAACCGATATGACTGGCTATGATGATCGCGACGGGAAAATCTGGATGGATGGTGAATTGGTCGATTGGCGCAGTGCCAAAGTCCATATTCTGACCCATGCCATGCACTATGCCTCATCGGTGTTTGAGGGTGAGCGCTGTTATAATGGCAAGATCTTCAAATCAGTTGAACACTCGGAGCGACTGCGCAACTCGGGCGCGCTGCTGGATATGGAACTGCCTTGGTCAGTGGCGGAAATTGAGGCGGCAAAAGAGGCCACTTTAAAGGCCAACGGGCTGACCAACGCCTATGTACGCCCTGTTGCCTGGCGCGGGGCCGGTGAAGATATGGGCGTGGCAAGCAAACGCAACCCGATCCATCTGGCCATCGCAGTGTGGGAATGGGGCAATTACTATGGCGACGCCAAAACGCGGGGCGCCAAACTGGACATCGCAAAGTGGAAGCGCCCCAGCCCCGAAACCATCCCGCATGCGGCCAAAGCGGCGGGGCTTTACATGATTTGCACCATGTCGAAACACGCGGCCGAGGCTAAGGGCTGTTCAGACGCGATGATGTTTGACTACCGCGGGTATGTGGCCGAAGCGACTGGCGCAAATATCTTTTTTGTTAAGGATGGCGTGGTGCATACACCGCTTGCCGATGGCATTTTGAACGGCATCACTCGCCAAACCGTAATCGGGATGCTAAAGGAAAAAGGCATCGAGGTGCAGGAACGCCGGATCGAGGCGGGCGAGCTGGAAGCCATGCAGCAATGCTGGCTGACAGGAACTGCCGCCGAAATTACCCCCGTTGGCCAGATTGGCGACTACAACTTTGAGGTCGGCCAGCTGACACGCGATATTTCGACAGAGTATGAGGCGTTGGTACGCCGTTGATCAAAAACCGGCCCGGGCTTTGCTGTCCGGGCCAACCATTGGTTAGGCCGTGACACCGCGGTCGATACGCAGGAAATGCTGAACCCGCTGGCCGTCACTATGGTTTTTGGGCCGCTGGTTCAGGGTGCGAATTGTCGGATGAGGCGTATCCTGATTTCCACGCCGTACAAGCGCCCAGAAATGCTTTTTACGGGCCATGTCAGGGGCGCTGCGATGATCTGCAAGGTGCTTGGTCATTGGGTCCTCCCACAGGTTTAACGAACCTGACCATACCATGAAAACCGGGCCGAGTCGCCTGCAAGTTGCAGGGTAGGCCAAGGTTTGCCGGTTATGACAGGCGGTGAATGGCCCAAGCGGCAGCATCAGCCACCGCAATATCCGGGTCGTTCAGGTGCGGGCTTGCGGCAGATACAAGCGCTTTGTTTCCGGAATTTCCAATGGCGTACAATACGTTACGAATAAACCTGTCTCGGCCTATCCGTTTGACAGGGCTGCCCGAAAACAAGGCACGAAAGGCGGCATCATCCAAGGCTGCAAGCTCGGCCAAAGGTGGCGCACCAACACGGCGGGCATAGCCGATTTCCGATGCGGCAACAGCAAATTTATTCCACGGGCACGCGGCAAGGCAATCATCGCAGCCATAGATGCGATTCCCCAGCAACGGCCGCAAATCGGGGTCAATAGGGCCTTTGTGTTCGATCGTCAGGTAGGAAATACAACGCCGCGCATCCAGTTGATACGGCGCGGGGAATGCGTTTGTGGGGCAGATATCAAGACAGGCGGTGCAATTGCCACAATGGCTGGTCTCGGGTGCATCCTTGGGCAAGTCCAGCGTGGTAAAGATGGAGCCGAGGAAAAACCAATTGCCCAGATCACGCGACAACAGGTTGGTATGCTTGCCTTGCCAGCCCAAGCCCGCCGCCTGTGCCAGCGGTTTTTCCATCACGGGGGCGGTATCAACGAACACCTTGATCTCAGCGCCGGTTTGTTCGACCATCCAGCGCCCCAACCGTTTAAGGCGTTTTTTCACAATATCGTGGTAATCGCGCCCCTGAGCGTAAACCGACACAGCAGCGCGGTCACGCTGGTCCAGCACATCAAGCGGGTTGTTTTCCGGGGTGTAAACCTCGGCCAGCATGATGACTGACCTTGCCTGCGGCCAAAGCGCGGCGGCCGATCCGCGCCACGCCATACGCTCGGCCATCCAACCCATCTGGCCGTGGCGACCGAGATCGACATATTCAGACAGGCGCCCTGCGGTTTGTGGCGTGGCATCGGGTGCGCAGATGCCCATGGCCGAGAAGCCCTCATCCAGTGCGCGGGCGTTCAGCGCGTCACGAAAGGCAGCGGTATCCACCGGCCCGACCTCAGGCGGCCTGAGGCGCGCGCGCTTCGGTTAGAATTGCGTAGAGCTTGGCCGGATCGGCGTTGGCGCGCAGCTTGGCTACGACATTGGTATCCCGCATGGTGCGCGACACAAGGGCAAGCGCCTTTAGGTGATCGACGCCGGAATCCTTGGGTGCGAAAAGGGCAAAGACCAAATCGACGGGCTGACGATCAACCGAGTCGTAATCCAACGGCTTTTCCAGCCGCAAGAACACACCGATGATCTTTTCCAATTCTTGCAACCGCGCATGCGGCAATGCAATGCCATGGCCCACACCGGTTGGGCCAAGGCTTTCGCGTTCTTGCAAACCATCAACGGCGATGGAGGCGTTCAAACCGTGGACCGAGGAGAAAACCTCGCCAATTTCTTGAAAGAGGCGTTTCTTGCTGGTCAGATGGCTAACGATGCGCACGGCACCTGGCGCCAAGAGTTCGGAAAGTTCCATGGTCTGCTTTTTCCCACGCCGCTGGCGTTTTACTTGGTGTTGCGCGGGTCAATCCAGCCGACGTTACCATCATCACGACGATAAACGACGTTCACCCCGCCATGTTTCGAGTTGCGAAACACCAGCATACGCTGCCCTGCCAATTCCAGCTGCATGACCGCTTCGCCAACAGAGACGGTGGGAACCTTGGTTTCCATCTCGGCGATAATCATCGGCTGAAGTGACTCGGGCTCGTTATCCCCGTGTTCCTCATTCGCCGCGAGGATATAAGAGGAACCGCCATCGAATTCAACCGGGGTTACGCGATCGCGGTGATGGTCGCGCAAACGGCGCTTGTAGCGGCGCAGCTGCTTATCCATTTTCTCGCGGCAGGATTCGAACGCGGCGTAAATGTCATTTGCATGGCCTTTGGCTTGGGCGTTCAAGCCGGTCGACAAATGGATCGTGGATTCGCAAACAATTTCATGGCCGCTGCGCGAGAAGATGATGACAGCTTCGGTTGGACGCAGTGCATATTTCTCAACCGTTTCGCCGAGCTCAGACTTTACATGGGTCTGGAGTGCATCACCAATGTCAATTTGCTTCCCGCTGATCTGATACCGCATAATTCCTCCTTCGTGGTCCGACAAAGGGCACCCCGCACCCTGCAGGGGGCCCCGCCGATGGGTGTTAGACACCAAACCGATACAATAAAACCTTTTTATCATCAGCGGTTAAGCCAAAGACGCAGAGATGTTCGACTGGTTCGGTTCGTGCTAGCATCAATAGTATTTGGCGATACACTGGGCCGCCTTGTCAATGGTTACTTGCGGAAACTTCGCACACTGTCACGTTGCAGTGAAAAAACTTAGAACCCGTTAATGGCAGGTCAGGCAAAGGCCTAGCTGATCCGGAAGTTCTGCCCAAGATAGACACGGCGCACGTTTTCGTCGCGCACAACCTCATCCGTGGTGCCGCTCATCAATACGGTGCCGTCGTGCAAGATATAGGCGCGGTCAACAATTTCCAGCGTTTCGCGAACATTGTGATCGGTAATCAGAACGCCGATTCCACGCCGTTTCAGATCGCTGACCAAGTGCCGGATTTCACCAACGGCGATAGGGTCTACACCGGCAAATGGCTCATCCAGCAGCAGATATTTCGGATCAGCGGCCAAACAGCGCGCAATCTCTACCCGCCGCCGTTCACCGCCCGACAGCGCGAGCGCGGGGGCGCGACGCAAGTGGGTTATCGAAAATTCGGACAGCAATTCTTCCAGCCGCTCACGCCGTTTATGGCGATCATCGAGGGTGATTTCCAGCACGGCGAGGATGTTATCTTCAACTGACAGCCCCCGAAAAATGCTGACCTCTTGCGGCAAATAGCCAATGCCAAGCCGTGCACGGCGGTACATGGGCAGGGATGTAACGTCCAAGCCGTCAATCAAGACCTTACCGCCCTCGGGCGACACCAATCCGGCAACAGCATAAAAACAAGTGGTTTTGCCCGACCCGTTCGGGCCCAGAAGTGCCACCACTTCGCCGCGGTTCAACCGCATCGACACATCACGAATGACCGGCCGTTTTTTATAACTTTTGCGCAGGTTTTCGATATGCAGCCCTGCATCGCCTGCCGTCACCTTCAGATCTGGCATCAGTTTTTTGCGCTCCCAGGCTGAAAGACGGTTTGCACGCGCCCCTCCATCACGCCCGTTCCGGCCTTCAGGTCTATCACCAGCTTTTGGCCCGACAGCGCGCTGCCGCTCTGGGTTAACAAGACATCCCCCGTCATCACCACATTGCCGCTGTCAATCGTATAGACGGCCTCACGCGACTCGGCCGCGTCGGTTGCGTTTGTCAGGGTCACTCCGCCGCTGGCGAACAGTTTAGAAATGCCACCACCATCGGCAGTATATTCGACTTTTACCCGCTCGGCCGCGAGGCGCATCTCGCCTTGGCCAACCAGAACGTTGCCGGTAAACACAGCCGTCCCGTCAGCTTGATTAACATTCAGCTGATCAGAAGACACTTCGACCGGAAGGGATGTATCTTGTTTCAATCCGCCAAAGGCAACACTGGCGCCTTGTGCATTGCCCAAAGCCGGGGCAAGCGCAAAAAAAGCCATAACTGTGGAAAGCCGAAATACCTGTAACATGCCCGGTCCTGAATTCTTTATTGCCCTGAAGGTTGATATACCAGTTTAACGCCATTTTTCAAAATAAGAACATAACTATCTGAGCCGTCGTCAGCCTTGCGCAGCTCCATCGCGCCGCCTGACAATGTACCAACTGGGCCATTCCCTGCAACCGCCGTTTCACTGACCAGTGACGTGCGGTCCAATGCGGCGGTCATCGCGTCGGATGTCAGTTCATATCCGGTAGAGGTGGTAATTGTCACGTTCCCCGAAACGGTCAGCATCTGCTTTGCGCTATCCAGCACGCCTTGGGCCGCTACCAGCTTTGAGCTGCCGCCGTTCGGCATATCCAGTTCCACAACAAGGGCCGATGCGTCGGCGCTTGTGCGGCCGTTTTGCTCGGGTCTGGCCTCATCTGCGGTGACGGTCATTGCGGCACCGTCATCGGTGACGCCGGCCCAGGTGGGGGCAGTCAAACGCGGTTCGCGCAGGCGGTCGGCAATATCAACCTCGGCAAAGGGGATGGCATCAGAGGGGTCGATGGTTCGCGACACAAGGAAAAGCGTCGACAAAATCGCAAGCGCCAGCAATGGCAAGGCAACTTTTAGCCAAGCGACCGCTGTAGAATGGAAATTGTCGTGTTCGTTCATTGTGCCCTCGGGCCGGTGTTAATTCGGGCCAGTCGTAATTTCGTTTAACATAAGCATTTTAGCAGAAATCGCCAAGCCACGCCCGAAAACACGGCGCAGTTTCGCCGAGAGGCCCGTTCAATGGTGGTAAATATCCAGCGGCTCGTTATAGCCCATCAAGTCCAGCTCGGCCCGGGTGGGCAGAAAGTGGAACAAACGGTTTGCAAGGTCCATCCGGCCTTCACGGATCAAACGCACCTCGAGCGCCGCCTTTAGCCGGTGCAGATACAGCACGTCCGACGCCGCGTAATCCTTTTGCGCCTCGGTAAGGGTGGCCGCGCCCCAATCCGACGTTTGTTGCTGTTTCGACACATCGACGCCCACCAATTCGGACAGCAGATATTTCAAGCCATGGCGGTCAGTAAAAGTGCGCACCAAGCGGGATGCAATTTTTGTGCACCAGACTGGGGCCGTGACCACGCCAAACGCGTTTTTCAAAGCAGCAATATCAAAGCGGCCAAAGTGGAACAATTTGGTCACTGCGGGATCTGTCAGCAGGCGTTCCAAATTCGGGGCCGATGTTTGGCCTTTGGCAATCTGCACCAGATGCGCGTTGCCATCGCCCGAGGATAGCTGCACCACACACAGCCTGTCGCGGCGCGGGTCAAGACCCATGGTCTCGGTATCGATCGCCACGACGGTGCCAAGATCCAGCCCGTCGGGCAAATCGTTTTGATAAAGGTGGATGGTCATATGCATTGCTTTCGTCGGTAGCGGTTTCGGCGCTTATAGGCAGGCGCGTGGCGCAATGCCAAGGGCAGCCTGCTGGCTGTTTGGCGGGCCTGCCTAATCAGACCCGAACAGATCACGGGTGAACACTTTGTCGGCAACATCTTGCAGCTCGTTCGTGGCGCGGTTGGCGACGATGACATCACAGTCGGCTTTGAACTCTGCCAGATCACGCATCACTTTCGACCCGAAAAAACTGTCTTCGGTAATCGCAGGTTCAAAGACGACAACCTCAATACCCTTGGCCTTGATCCGTTTCATCACCCCTTGAATCGAGCTTTGGCGGAAATTGTCCGAACCGGCCTTCATCACCAAGCGAAAGATGCCAACTTTCTTGGGCCGGCGTGCCAGAATATGGTCGGCTATCACATCTTTGCGGGTGCGGTTGGCATCAACGATGGCGCGCATCAGGTTTTGGGGCACATCTGCGTAGTTGGCCAGCAGTTGCTTGCTGTCTTTTGGCAGGCAATAACCGCCATAACCAAAGGATGGGTTGTTGTAATGTTTGCCGATGCGCGGGTCTAACCCGACACCATCGATGATTTGGCGTGTATCCATACCCAAATTCATCGCATAGCTGTCCAGCTCGTTAAAAAACGCGACGCGCATGGCGAGGTAGGTATTGGCGAATAGCTTGATCGCCTCGGCCTCGGACGGGTCGGTAAACAAGATTGGCACGTCTTGGTCGAGCGCCCCTTGGGCCAGCAACTGCGCAAAGTTCCTTGCACGGCCTGAACGCTCGCCCACAACGATCCGCGAAGGGTGCAAGTTGTCGTAAAGGGCACGGCCCTCGCGCAGGAATTCGGGGCTGAAGATGACCTGTTTTGTCTGCAATTGCGCGCATAGCGCCACGGTATAGCCCACCGGAATTGTGGATTTGATCACAATCGTCGCTGTCGGGTTAAGCGCGATAACCTGCTTGATCACCGCCTCGACCGAAGACGTGTCAAACGAGTTGGTGTCAGGGTCATAGTTCGTTGGTGTGGCAACTACCACGAAATCGGCGCCCGTAAAGGCTTGGGCGGCGTCATTCGTGGCGGTCAGGTCCAAAACCTTGTTACTTAGGTATTCCTCAATCAGCGGGTCGCCAATCGGGCTTTTGCGCGCATTAACCAAGGCTACTCGCTCAGCCGACACGTCATAGGCCCGCACAATATGGTTTTGCGACAACAAAACGGCATTTGACAGACCGACATAGCCGATACCGGCAACAGCTATTATATGCTTGGACATTGTAAATCACCTTTTTGCCTATCACGTTTGGACCTGATTTAACGATAAGACGCACCTGAGACCAGTGAAAAGCCCCGTCAAAGCGAAGGGCCAGACATGAGAGCAGATGCTTTGGCGCACGCATTGGCCAGCCGTTTGCCTGCAGTCCATAGGGCTAGGTTTATCAGGGTTATGCCGCACTCAACCCCAAGTTGAAAATTGGTCATAAAATTGGCTTAAAGCCTTTGTATCGGTTAGCGGAACCAGCTACATCCTGATAAAAACAAGACAATCGCCGAACAACGCTTAACGAATTTGAGGCTAATTATGATTACTCCGGTATTGCTTTGTGGCGGCTCGGGCACGCGGCTTTGGCCGCTTAGCCGGAAAAGCTATCCAAAACAATTTGTTCCGTTGATGGGGGAAAAGACCCTCTTTCAGGCCTCGGCCGAACGGATGTTTGGCCCGAATTTTGAACGCCCTGTCGTTGTGACCAATTCGGATTTCAGGTTTATCGTAACCGAGCAATTGGCAACTTCGGCAATAGACCCCGGCGCCATTTTGATTGAACCAGATGGCCGCAATACCGCGCCAGCAATTCTGGCGGCGGCCCTGTGGCTAGAGCAAAGCGACCCGGATGCGCTAATGCTGGTTGCGCCATCGGACCATGTGGTGCCGAACGGGCCTGCTTTTCGTGATGCGGTGACTGCAGGCGTTGAGGCCGCGCGGGCGGGCCAACTTGTTACCTTTGGCATAACGCCTGGCTATGCCGAAACCGGTTATGGCTATCTTGAATCGCCCTCGGCCCCCGAGGCAGGGTCATTGGCGCCATTGCCCCTGAAACGATTTGTCGAAAAACCTGATGCCGCGCAGGCAAGCAAGATGATCACATCGGGCAATTATCTGTGGAACGCAGGCATCTTTTTGTTCACTGCAAAAACGATTCTTGAGGCCTTTCACACGCATGCCCCAGACCTGATCGCCCCGGTATCGCAGGCTGTCAGCAAGGCCAAGCCTGACTTGGGGTTCTTGCGGCTCGACCCTGCGTCTTGGGCCGAGGTGCAGAATATCTCGATCGATTATGCGGTGATGGAACGCGCAGACAATCTGTCGGTTGTGCCATTCTCGGCGGGGTGGTCTGATCTGGGTGGCTGGGATGCGGTTTGGCGCGAAACCACACAAGACGCACGCGGCGTTGCAATTTCGGGCCATGGCACGGCGATTGATTGTGACAATTCTTTGCTTCGATCCGAGGACGAAACGCTGGAAGTCGTCGGGATTGGCCTGAATAATATCATCGTTGTTGCGATGCCTGACGCGGTGCTGGTTGCCGATGCCAACCGCGCGCAAGATGTCAAACTGGCTGTAGCGGCGCTTAAGGCCAAGCGCGCGCAACAGGCAACCGAATTTCCGATTGATCACCGGCCTTGGGGGTGGTCAGAAAGCCTGGTGCTGGGCAGACGTTTTCAGGTCAAACGCATTCACGTCCATCCTGGCGCGGCGCTAAGCCTGCAATCGCATCACCACAGATCGGAACACTGGATTGTTGTGGCAGGCACCGCCAAGGTGACGATAGACCATGAGGTCAAACTTCTCACCGAAAACCAATCGGTCTATATTCCGCTTGGCGCTGTTCACCGGCTGGAAAACCCGGGCAAAGTGCCGATGGTTCTGGTTGAAGTGCAAACCGGGGCGTATCTGGGCGAAGACGACATCATCCGCTATGAGGATATTTACGCCCGCAGCTGAACGCGTTGCAAGATCGAAGGCACAAGGCTGCGCCCTCGACTTTTTTCGACAATGGGCGCGGCCCTAGACCCAGCGACCGATGGCCACCAGCGCATTTCCATATGCGCCCGATGTGGAAACCGTTGCCCATGGCCGCCAACCGACCGAGGTCGCCGTAGGGGTGGCGCGCATGGCAACACCACAAGCGCCGCCGCCACTTTGCCCCGCTCCGATGACCTGAGGTGCCGTGGCAAACGCTGCCGGAAAGGTCCAGATTTGGTTCGCGGCGGTGGTGAACATGGCACCATCCGCAGTTGTCACCCCGCCAACAGATGCGGCAGACCAACAGATCTGGGTGCCATCGGCAAACCGCGTAAACTGACCATTGGCATTGTTGCCATGCTCGATCACAGCACCGGTTGGCAGACCACCGGACATTCCAACCGCCCCCAACAATGACGCCGGACCATAGGTGAAATCAGTCCGTGCTAGCCGCCCCGGTGTCATATCCTGCGCATCAGATTGCACCGCCGCACCGCTAGCAAGCCCTGTCGCCGAGTTCAGAACCAACGCATCGGCCCAACTGCTGCCATCGGCCGAGACCTTGACGTGAAAGCTGTTATCGCCGGTCAAACCCATCTCGGCATGGCCGACAAAGCCGGATTGATACAGCAGCGATGCCGTATCGCCCGTTGCCGCCTTGTTCAGTTTCAGTTGGTGCCCTGCCCCTGCGTTGTTCAGCAAGGTGGCATCGGCCGAAACCGACAGCTTGTTCGTGGCATCAGATGAGGTGCCAATGCCGACGCCGGGCAGGTTTTGCAACAAAGGCGTCGGCGCGGCCCATTGTCCGCCCTGAAAGACATAGAGCGCATTTGTCGCTTTGTCCCATGCCTGCCAACCCTCGGACGGGTCAAAAAACAGCCAGGCCGCTTCGACCCAACAGGCGAGTTGATTGGTATGACCGGTCCAAGCGTTTGTAGGGGCCGCGCCAAGGGCGTAAACGGCCCCATTTGCGGGGAATGCTGGTGGGACAGTCGCGCCCAGCGCTTCGACAACCAACTGGGTCAAAACATCAAGATGTTGCAGCGCCTCGTTGTGCGTGACGTGTTTTTGCGCCTGCGCCGGCATAAGAAAAGGCAGCCCAAGCCGGGCCGAGTTGATGGACATGAATTACCCCTCACGAACTGTTGTGTATCGGGGGCTAGCTTTGTCGTTCAAGGTTTACAGGCAGCGACCATAGCGTACGTTGCGTTAGTATCTCTGCTTGGCCCAATTTGGCATCCCCGCCACCGTACCAAAGCCAACACAAAGCCCTTGCCGCAAAACGTGACAATCCTCTTAAGGGCTGATAATGCAATGAGAGTTGTCAGCACAAAGGCCCCGATGTGAAAGTCTCTCAAACCAAAATACCCGATGTATTGTTGTTACAGCCAAATCGCTTTGGCGACGACCGTGGATTCTTTTCGGAAAGCTGGAACCGTAAAACCTTTGCAGACCACGGCATAAGCCTCGATTTTGTGCAGGATAACCATTCGCTGTCGCAAGCTGTGGGCACGGTACGCGGGCTTCATTTTCAATCCCCGCCCCACGCGCAAGCAAAACTGGTGCGCTGCGGAAAAGGGGCTTTGTTTGACGTCGCGGTAGATATACGCAAAGGCAGCCCGACTTATGGCCAGTGGGTGGGGCAAGAGCTGAGCTTTGAAAATGGTCTGCAATTGCTGATTCCCGCGGGCTTTTTGCACGGCTTTGTCACCCGCCTGCCTGATACCGAAATCATTTACAAATGCAGCGATTACTATTCACCCGAATGCGACGGGGCTGTGCGGTTTGATGACCCCGATATCGCGATCGACTGGCAGCTGACCGGTGCCCCGACTTTGTCCGGCAAGGACGCAGCAGCCCCCTATTTGCGCGATTTCGTTAGCCCCTTTGTGTGGGAGGGCGCAGCATGAAAATTCTTGTAACAGGTGGCGCCGGCTTTATCGGTTCGGCTGTGGTGCGTTTGGCCATCGCGCGGGGCCATTCAGTGGTTAACCTTGATGCGCTGACTTATGCGGCGTGCCTAGATAATGTCGCCAGCGTTGCTGACCATGCTGACTATGCGTTTGAACAGGTAGATATCCGCAATCGCGCGGCATTGGACACTGTTTTCCAAAGCCACCGCCCCGATACTGTCATGCATTTGGCAGCCGAATCGCATGTCGACCGTTCGATCGACGGGCCAGGCGACTTCATTGAGACCAACATCACCGGCACCTATAATATGCTAGAGGCCGCACGCAGTTATTGGCTGGCCGAGGGCAAGCCGGATACCTTCCGCTTTCACCACATCTCGACCGATGAGGTATTTGGCTCGCTGGGGGAAACCGGCCTGTTTACCGAAGATACGCCATATGATCCACGCTCGCCCTATTCTGCGTCCAAGGCGTCGAGCGATCACTTGGTGCGGGCTTGGCATGAAACCTATGGCCTGCCCGTGGTGATGACCAATTGTTCGAACAACTACGGGCCGTTTCACTTTCCAGAAAAGCTGGTGCCTGTCGTTATTTTGCGTGCTTTGGCTGGTGAAGACATTCCTGTCTACGGCGCCGGAGAAAACGTGCGCGATTGGCTTTATGTCGAAGACCATGCCGAAGCGTTGCTGACGGTTCTAGAGAAGGGCGCATTGGGCCGCAGCTATAATATTGGCGGTGAAAACGAAGCGCGCAATATCGACCTTGTGCAGACCATTTGCCACATTCTTGATACCAAGCGCCCCAAGAACACCCCCTATGCCGCGCAAATCCGCTTTGTAACCGACCGCCCCGGCCATGACATGCGCTATGCGATCGACCCCACCCGCATTCGGACAGAACTGGGCTGGCGTCCCTCGGTCACGCTGGAACAGGGGCTAGAACGTACGGTGCAGTGGTATCTCGACAATGAAAGCTGGTGGCGCGCGTTGCAATCGCGCAGCGGTGTCGGCACGCGTCTGGGTGTCAAAGCATGAAAATTCTGGTTTTTGGCAAAACAGGTCAAGTCGCAACAGAATTAGCGCTGTTGCCAGACACTGTCTGCATTGGCCGTGAGACGGCAGATCTGAATACCCCCGCAGCTTGCGCCGCGGCCATCCACAACCATAGGCCTAGCGCCGTCATAAACGCTGCCGCTTATACCGCGGTTGATCGCGCCGAAGAAGACGAGGCCACGGCACTGCGTGTCAACGGTGATTCCCCTGCCGCCATGGCCCGCGCCTGTGCCGAACTTGGTATCCCGTTCGTACAGATTTCAACTGATTATGTTTTTGATGGCGGCGGCGATAAGCCTTGGGTCCCTAATGCGCCAGCCGGCCCTCTCGGTGCCTATGGCCGTACAAAGCTGGCGGGCGAACTGGGTGTGCAGGCTGCGGGCGGAACCTATGCCATACTGCGCACATCCTGGGTTGTTTCGGCACATGGCAATAACTTCGTTAAAACCATGCTACGCCTTGGCGCCGAGCGTGACGGCCTGAATGTCGTCAACGACCAAATCGGTGGGCCAACAGGCGCGCGTGACATTGCGGCGGCCTGCCACAACATTGCATTGCAACTTGTTGCCGACAGCAAGAAAAGCGGTATCTACCATTTCTCGGGCGGCCCTGATTGCAGCTGGGCTGATTTTGCCCGCGCTATTTTTGTCCGTGCAGGCCTACAATGCAGTGTGTCCGACATCCCCTCATCGCAATATCCGACCCCTGCTGTACGGCCGCATAATTCGCGTCTGGACTGTACCAGCACGACGACCGTCTTTGGCATTATGCGCCCCGAGTGGGCAAACACTGTGACACAAATTCTAACGGAACTGGGGCATATGCATGACACAGCGTAAAGGCATCATTTTGGCCGGTGGCTCGGGTACGCGGCTGTACCCCATTACGATGGGCGTCTCAAAGCAACTGCTGCCAATCTATGACAAACCGATGATCTACTATCCCATTTCGGTTCTTATGCTGGCCGGCATCCGCGAGATCGCGATGATTACCACCCCCCAAGACCAAGACCAGTTCAAGCGCACCTTGGGTGATGGCAGCCAGTGGGGCATCTCGTTAACCTATATTATTCAGCCATCACCCGACGGGCTAGCGCAGGCCTATCTTTTGGCCGAGGATTTTCTGGCAGGTGCACCTTCGGCTATGGTAC
The DNA here is from genome assembly GCF_001202035.1 of Pseudorhodobacter wandonensis. Lineage (GTDB taxonomy): Bacteria > Pseudomonadota > Alphaproteobacteria > Rhodobacterales > Rhodobacteraceae > Pseudorhodobacter > Pseudorhodobacter wandonensis. The sequence goes on from NZ_LGHT01000004.1 coordinate 104,388, forward strand.
TGGGTGACAACATCTTTTTCGGCCACGGCTTACCGGAGCTGCTGGCCGATGCCGATAAGAAAACCTCTGGCGGTACGGTTTTCGGTTATCATGTCGCTGACCCCGAACGCTATGGCGTGGTGGATTTCGACGAAAACAACCGTGCCCTAAGCATCATTGAAAAGCCGGAAAAACCGAAATCGAATTTTGCGGTGACAGGGTTGTATTTTCTTGATGCCGATGCCCCCAATCGTGCGCGCCAGGTACAACCTTCAGCACGCGGCGAATTGGAAATTGTTACCCTGCTCGAGATGTATCTTTCCGAGGATCTGCTGGACGTAAAGCAAATGGGCCGTGGTTTTGCCTGGCTTGATACAGGTACCCATGCCAGTTTGCTGGACGCCGGAAACTTTGTCCGCACGCTGGAAAGTCGGCAGGGCTTGCAGACAGGTTGTTTGGAAGAGATCGCCTATAAAAACCACTGGATAGATGCTGAGGCCTTGGCTGTGCGTGCAGACATGTTTCGTAAGAACGAATACGGCACCTATTTAAGAGGCCTTTTGTCCTAATTGCCGACAGAGGTCATTTCAGGGCCAAGGTAGCCAATCTGCTCTTGAAACGGCCCTCGGCCCTGCGACTTACCGATCCTAGCATAGCACGGCTGTCGCAGCTCGGTGGTTGGCTGCGGTGACTTGCCAAAAAAATATTTGGTACAAGCTGCGCCGCGATAAATGCTGCCGTCGCGCCGGACGAAATCGGTTTCGGCCCAGTCTTTTGCTCCTAAGTATTGGTGCCACTGGGCGGCAGCGCGCGCAGCATTTACAAAAAATTGAATAAAAGTAATGGATTATGCCAAAATCCAGACGCCAATTGGGCGCAAACATGGCTGGCTGTCTTGATGAATTAGGTCAATCATGCCGGGCTAGTTCGTTGCTTTGGTATGGTTTGAACCAACCGGAGCAACCTGATCATGAGCAAAATCAATGTGCAAACCTGCACACGCAAAATTATGCAAAGCTATCTTTGCACGCTAGTTTTGTTTGTCGCCTTTGTGGTCGCCCTCGCCATCCCGAAATCAGCCTCGGCCCTAGATATTCGCAATGATCTGGGCGGGGCCGTTTCTTCACGTATCGCCAAGGTCGAACAGTTGCGGGCCGCCGGTATACAGGTCAGAATTTTGGGAACTTGCGTTTCGGCATGCACTTTGTACCTCGGTTTGCCGAATACCTGCGTAGCAACCTCGGCGCGGCTTGGCTTTCACGGCCCGAGCACCCGACTCAAAAGCATCCCCCTTCCCCGACAGGAATTTGAACGGATTTCGCGTCAGATGGCGACCTATTACCCCGGCAAAATACGGAAGTGGTTTATGTCTCAGGCCCGGATGCGAACCGGCAGTTACTACACGATTTCCGGCACGCAGGCGATCGCGATGGGGGCAAGGCCATGCACAGAAACATAGGTGACAAATCACTGGCCAATCGGTTGAGGCCATTTCGCCAGCTACATCCCGGTTTTACGCAAAACAACCAGAACCGTCGCGGCGATCAGTCGAATGTCGGTCAAAACTGAGCACTCTTCGGCATATTGCGCATCCATTTTTATCCGGGATTCGTAGCTGACCGCATTTCGCCCGTAAACCTGCCACTTCCCGGTAAGACCGGGCGTTTGCCTCAGGTAAATAGGAAGGTTCTCGCCATAGCGGTCCAGTTCCACTTCGGTTACAGGGCGCGGCCCGACAAGGCTCATTTCCCCCAAAAGAACATTCCAAAGTTGCGGTAACTCATCCAAACTCAAACGGCGCAAGACTTTTCCGATTCTCGTTATGCGAGGGTCTTGCTTTAGCTTGAAACCTGCTTCCCACTCTCGGCGCGCTGCTGGATCGTTTGCAAGATGATCTCGCAGCTTTTCCTCGGCCTCTACCACCATAGACCGAAGCTTCCAGCACCTGAATGCATTGCCGTTGCGGCCAATTCTGGAGTGCCCAAAAATTGGCGATCCGCCATCACAGGCAACCAAGCCTGCGATCAGCAGAGTGACCGGAATAAGCACTGGCAAAGATATTGTGACCAATGCAATGTCCAAAGCACGCTTGCCATACCGCATATACAGTGAACCCGCGCCGACATTCCGAGAGGTGCCACCGAAATAGCCTTGCAAAAACGAAGAGTGTCGCTTTTGCGTAGACGTGTTTGGATCAAAGGTTCGGTCTGTGTGAGCCATATGATTTTACCCATAACAATCTGTTGCCCCACATTTTGCAGGGCTTACCAATTACCAACTGAAATAACTTCTACCTAAAGTTGTTTTACGTCGGGCTTGCAGACGCTTCAGCAACCGCCTCGAGCTCAATCGGCTCGCCACGCTCTACCCCATTCGCCGCGATCGATATTGATCTACTCAAGGATGTTAAACCTTGAGTATTGGCCTCTTTCGTTGCACCGTTGAGAACGGCCTTAACAGCGGCAGCTGGCGCCTTGCCTGCGTTATACTCGGCGGAAATTGATGCCACCACAGATGCCAAAGCTCTCTCAAATGTCAGGCCAGGATTTGCAGCCATAACTTTTGCGATCAGTGCTTTCAAAGCCAGATCGCAGGCAGGGCCAGACCCGCAACCTTCTGAAAGAGTTAAGATTTCTGCAAGACCAATATCAACAGCAACATCCTGGGCCCGTGCAGAACCCAATGCGACGGCAACGATTAACGCCGCGCCCGAAAGCCCAAAGAATCTTGAAAAACCACTGCTCATTTAAATTATCCTAGTTTATTGGCGCACAGAAATTGGAGGATCAAGCTTTCTCTGCACACAGTTTTCAAAATGTCGTTTAGCGTGCTATTAGCTAACAAATAGTTAACAACTTAGAGATGAAGTGGTTTAAATTTTTGCGTAGACGCACTTTTTCGCGTATTCCTTACTTGGAACCTAGCCAGATTTGACTTACACAACCTTAGAGATAACTTGGAAGCCGCTCGGTCTGCGCTTTGGATAAAATGCTTTTACGCGCTTTGATCATGCTTTGTTGCGTTGGGGTGCTAACATCGTCCGCAGCCCTGTTCGTCCAGGAATACCGGGCGGCATTTTTTTTGCAAGGCACGACAAATGACCAAATCGTATACCTAGGCGACGCAAATTATGTGCCTGTGTCTGCCGCAAGTGCGCGGACCCTTCGCGACCTTGTCAGCAACTGTGCAAATCTGACACTATTGGCACCAGCTCTAAAGGCCGATCATGCGTTGGCACAGATTATCAAGGGGCGCTGCGCAGATTTGGCGGCAGGTATACTTGCAACTTCTCCCGCCAACGCACGCGCGCGCGCCCTTGCGCTGCTTATGGACCCCAAATTTTCGGCTGCTGATCTTGCTAATGCACAAAAGCTTGCCCTGTATGAGCCTTGGCCTTTGGCCACGCGCCTTTCAGCCATTGCCGCAAGTGCCAACCTTGACGCGGCCAGCGAGGCACTTGCCAAAACAGATTTTGCACGGGCGCTTCAATCTTTTTGGGGTCGGACCGAGATGGTCAAACTCTATTCCGAAAAGCCGGCACTGCGCCCCGTCATTCAGGATGCATTGACAGCAATCGCACCAACCGAGCAGGCAAACTTTATCCGGCTTGTCCGACAAACCCTGGCAGGTGCGGTTTAGATGGCTAGCATGGGCATTCGTCGTCATCCATCAAGCCTTGCCCATGACCGGCTTGCTCTGGTCTTGGCGCTTTGCGTTCCGTTGACCGCTATCCCCTTGGCTTCGAACAGGGCTACATGGTGGTTGCTTTGGACAATGCTGTTTGCACTACTGACTATCTATCACCTCTTGCGCGGCCCGGGGCGAGAGCGGGGCTATAAGCCTGGTTTTCTGCGGTTTCGCGTGGGCTTTATTCTGGCCTTGCTGTTGCCTGTGTGGGCCCTGATGCAAACCTTGCCTTTGGGGGATTTCTTGCCGAGTGGATGGTTAGGTGCGCGGGCAGGCATATGCGATCTGGCGGGGTCTAGGGTTTCAATCCAGCCGGATGTTGCAATGGTCGGCATTCTGCGGTTCATGGGATACATCCTATTGCTGGCACTGGTTATCGAAGTGTCTTCGCGCGGTGAAAGAGCTTTGCGGCTGGCGACGATTGTCTTTTTCGGTGTGGTGGCGCAGGCGATCTGGGCGATTGTTGCCCTGAATTTTCTGGATGATTATTCTTTTGCCGGCGCAAAAACCGCCTATGAGGGTGTGGCCACGGGTAGCTTTGTCAACCGCAACTCGCTGGCAACCTTTCTGGGCTTCGGTGCTATTTTAGGAATTGGAATTTTAGTTGAGCGTACCAATCGGTTTCAGATCCGCGCATCGCAGCCGCCATCCCTTGTGGCACAAACGGGTTTTACCGGTGCCTTTGTCGTTTTGGGAATCGCCCTGCAACTTGCCGCTTTGCTTGAAACCCAATCGCGGCTGGGGTTGGCTTCAACGGTGATCGCCATGATCGCGACAGTTCTGCTGGCCCGACGTCGTGCCGGAACGCCAATATTCCGGCTGCTTGGCGAGTCGCTGGTCTTTTTGGTCATTGTCGGAATGGGGATTGTGGTTCTGGCAGGCGGTGATGGCGTCATGTCACGCTTCCTGTTTTCCAGCTACGAGGGGCAGACACGTCTTGCGCTCTACTCTCAGATCCTTGGGATGATTGCGCAGCGACCTTTGACAGGGTTTGGCATGGACAGCTTCGGCTTTGCGTTTGAGGCTTTTCGTGCGCCGCCTCTTCTCGGTGTAGGAAATTTTGATTTGGCCCATAACAGCTATCTGATGCTATGGGCCGAGTTTGGCGTAGTTATAGGGTCCATCCCGCCTTTGCTTTTGGCTGCATCGGCTGTGGTGCTATGGCAGCGAATGAAGGCAACAGCGGGCTATCCCGGCCTTGCGTTGGCCGGAATTGGCGTTTTGGTACTTGGGGCTGTGCATTCACTGGGTGATTTCAGCCTTGAAATCCCGGCAAATGTTTACCTGTTTGTCACGATTATCGGCTTGGGCCTTGGGTTGCGGCGACAAAGAACGCCCTGCCAACACACAGAAGTACAGCTATGATCGGGTTTTCGCAGCTTTTGGGCCGTATGAAGGCGCCTAGCTCGGGTCGCAGCACCTGCCGCATCCTGCCGCTTGATGCGCACAATGGGCCGGTTTACGCTGTCGGCGATGTTCACGGCTGCAAGACGCACTTGCATGGCCTTATTAACATGATCCGGCAAGACGCGAAAAATCTAGTCGGCACTGCCGAGATTGTCCTGCTTGGCGATGTTGTTGACCGCGGACCTGATAGCGCAGGCGTGCTGGATTTTCTTACTAACCAGCAGTACGCAAAACCTGTTCGGTCAATTCTTGGCAACCACGAACGGATGATGCAGGCTTTTTTCGCGGCCCCCAAGCGAAATCTGGCTTGGCTTGAACAGGGCGGGTTTGAAACTCTGCGTTCATATGGCCTTAGCCTGATGCCACAAGTCGCAGCAGACATGCCACTGCGGCGGCTGATGCAGATGCTGGACGCCCATGTGCCACAGGCCCATCTCGATTGGATCGCATCCCTACCGCACGGATACCGCTTTCACTTGAATGCCGAAGATTTTGTGTTGGTCCACGCGGGATATGACCTAAGCCTGCCAGACAATGCGCAGCAGGAAGAGGTGGTCATTTGGGGCCGCCAACCCGCAAGCAATTCAAACCCCGATGCTTTCGGAATTCGTTGCGTTCAGGGCCACAAAATCGTTCGCACGCCTGATCCCACCCGGCAACGCATCCAAATTGATACAGGAGCGTGGCGAACAGGCAAACTTTCTGCACTCTGTCTCGTTTCAGGCTGTTCACCAAGGCTTGTGTGTTATAGCGAGTGACAAATTTATAAAACTACTCTGGATTGATTATGCAATCTAGGGCTGACTAAAGGTGTAAACTTGGGCGGCGATCAATTAGACCTAAAAGCAACCATTGCAATTTTGCGCCGTCAAAAGCGCCTGATGCTGCTTACAGCCAGCTTGGTACTGAGCTTGGCTTTCGGCTACGTCATTTTGGCTATCCCGATTTACCAATCTACCGTTCTCTTGCAAGTTGATGGTCGCAGTTCGAACTTGCTGGACCCATCAGGCACGGGCCTAGAGCAAAGTGCTATCCTTAACGCGCGCGTGGACAGTGAGGTTGAGATTCTCAGCTCGCAAGCGACGGCCTTGGCTGTGGTATACGCGGCCAATTTGGTAAGCGACCAGGAATTTGGCCCAAAACTGAGCTGGATCAACAAATTCTGCATCGCGATTGGCATGGAATGTGATGGCAACGCCCTACGGCGTTTGGTCGGAATGCAGCAAGCTGCCATCGATGACCAAGAGGCATTGGTCAACGGAACCCTGAAAAACCTGCAGGACGCTGTTGAAATCCGTCGACGCGGGTTAACATATCTGATCGGCATTTCGGTGGCATCTGAAACGCCAAAACGCGCGGCGGAAATCGCCAATACATATGCACAAACCTATATCGAGCGGCAGGTAGGGGCCAAAACCAAAGCAGCGATTTCGGCGCGGGACGTTTTGCGCCGACAAATCGACAATGCCGAGGCCGATCTCGCAGCGTCAGAGCGGGCCGTGAATAACTTTATCGAAACCAATCTATCCCGTCTGGAAAAGGAAAGCGGTGACCCTGCGATTGCAGACCTGCGCCGCAGGTTGGACGGTGCAGTTGAAACCCAGGCACGGACGCGTGCGCAAGTGCTTTCCGCCGAGTCCGCGATTTCAAGCCAGAACTGGGACGCTGTGGCCAGTTCATTGGGTGATCAAGCCATCGCCGAACTTGCCCGGCAGCGCAAAGCGCTACAGGACAGGCTTGGCGATACCATATCAGGGTCGACCGAAGCCTTCGATGTTGCAGCAGAAATGGCGCGACTTGACGGCGACCTTGCCCGTGCTTCGGATGCGACGCTGACAACTGTGCGTGCCGATATGGGGGCCATGCAGGATCGTGAGCGCGAAACCCGCGACCTTTTGCGGAGCCAGTTGCTGCGTTCCGATCTGTCGGCGGAAATGTTGGCCAAGCTTTTCAATCTGCAGCAAAGCGCGACTATCGCCCGCAATCAGTACCAAACCCTTTTAGCCAGAGAGCAGGATCTGGGCGCTTTGGCAAACCTGCAAATTGCAGATGCACGTGTTGTATCCGAGGCCCTGCCCTCCAATACGCCTCTGGCCCCGAAACGTCAGCTGATCCTAGCGCTTGCGCTGATCGGCGGGCTTGGGGCCGGTGCGCTCTGCGCTTTTCTAAAGGAATACTTCTTTGGGGGCATTGTCTCGGCCAGTCAGCTAGAGAATGTCATGCAAACCCAAGTCCCTGTCTCTTTGGCGACATTTAGCTCGGGCAGATCGGGTCAGGATCCGGCTGAATCCATTCTGACGGCACCAATGTCTTTTTATGCTGAATCCTTTCGCAAGCTGCGTGCTGTGATCGATCGGGGCCTAATGAACACCGACACAACAACCTCGCCCCTAAAGCAAGGCAAGGTAATTCTAGTGTCATCGGCGATTCCGGCCGAAGGCAAGACGACGACGGCGATCGCTTTGGCGCGGACCTACGCACTGTCGGGGGTTTCTACGCTATTGATAGATGCAGATTTGCGGCGCCCCGCAGTTGCGGCGAGATTGGGAAATCAATCCACTACCGGCCTGATTGATTTTCTTGCCCCGCAGGCCAAAGAGGCTTCTCTGCCGATTGCGACTTTTGACGATACGCTGTCCCCGCTGACAGTCATTAGTGCCGGTCAGCGCAGCAATGTGCCGACTGATCAGTTGCTAAATGGCGCCTCATTCCAAGGATTGATGGACTCGGCAATCGCTGGCTTTGATATCGTTATAATCGACAGCCCACCGCTTTTGCCGGTGGTGGATACACGCTATCTTGCGCGCTTTGCCGATGCCGTGGTTCATGTTGTGCGCTACGGCTCGACCACGCAGGGCGAACTGCGCGAGGCGGCAACGCAATTGCGTGAATTCCTAAGGAAAGATGCCATTTACCTCGGGCTTTTGAACATGGAGGAGCGTGAAGGCAGACAGAGCGGATATTACGGTGAATATGGGCAATACGGCGCCGCAGAGGATTGACCTGCGCCCATGCGCAAAGACCAAATTCGGCCGTTGGGCAGGCAAAACTTGCGTTTTCTTGCCGTTCTAGCGCCTATTGTTGCGGGAAAGCTGCGAAGCGCATTTCGTGCAATGCCCCAACCATCATGCGCCGCCAGAAACAAATGGTTTCAACGGGTTGATCAAAAATATCTAGCGAATTGCGGAAGGCTGTGTTGGCTTTGGCACCTGACCCAAGAGCCTGCAGGCACACGAGATCGCGTTTACGAAAACGCCGCCTTCTCAGGCGGCGTTTTGCGTAAGTTACAGGGTCTAATATGAGGCGCTGAGTGCCGCCGAGGTTTCCTTGGTAGCCAAGGCATTGTGCAATACTTGGAACTGCTCACGCGCGCGGGCACGATCGCCCATGTTCAAATACGCGTAGCCCCGCAACAAAGCCAGATCGCGCCGCAAGCTGCCCTGGCGCTGCTCCAATGCATTGAAATACTCAATCGCGGCCGCATATTGCTTTGCGTTATAGGCGCTTACTCCACGCTGATCGAGAATGATGACTTCAACCTCGTAACGCTGCTTTTCCGAAAAGTCGGTTCGCGATGCGATGTCCGCGGCGCTTTCGGTCATGTTTTGTTTGAGCATTGCAAGGACCAGCCCGAATTTCGCATCGCGCGAAACGGTGCCGCCAAGCCCTGCCTGAGATGCAGCAGAGAAATAAGTTATCGCCTCGAGGGACCGATCCAGGTTGTAAGCGCACCATGCACGTTCATACGCAATATCCATTGATCTTGGGCGGGAAGAAAGCGCCAAGCAATCGGCAAAGCGGTTGCCGTCCTTTGCGGCCCGCGCTTGCCCCAAACGGCTGTCACCCGAGCGCGGCAAAGACGAAACCGGACTGCTGGTGGCTGGTGGCTGGCTGAACTGCTGCTGCGGCACCGATTCACGCTGTGGCGTCGGGGAAACTGCCGCTGATTGTGTCGCGGCTTTTCTAGAGGGTGTTACCGTTGGTGCAACGGCCGCAACCGTGGCCGCTCCGACCGCCCCTCTACCAGCAAGAAGCCTTTCGTAAAGCGCGTTGAACGTTGCAGAATGTGCAGGAAAACGTTGTTTGGCAACATCCACCAACCCGCCAAGCTGTTCATTCGTTGTTACCGTCTCGGCTTTTTCGATTGTTGCAACAATGTCGGGAATCGTCGTGCAGGTGCGCACGGTTTGGCTGTAAGCCGCAAGCGCACGTGCCGGATTGCCCGAAGATGTTTGCAGCGCGGCCAAATTCCAGGCGTTATTGATACGATCACAGCGGAACAAGGCCGGCACTCGCTTGCCGATGCGCAAGGCTTCTTCGCTGTCACGCGCATTTACGGCGCGGTCAAAGGAATCCTGTGCCTCAACCAGGGCGATCTGGCTGGTCAGGTCGGCGGGCGGCTGCCACGCGGGATAGCGGGCCTGTGTAGCCTGCATGACGCGGCGCACGCCTTCGATATCGCCACGCGCTAACCGCGCATAGATATCTGCAATTTCGGTGGTCGGCTGAAGCTGTGACAAACTATTCAGGTCTTTGGGCGGCTGCCATCCCGGAAACTTTTGTTGCAAACGGCGAATTTCGGCCGCGACAGCAGCTGTTTCGTTGTTTTCAGTATAAAAGCGCAGCGCGCGCAAGTCGTCGTTGCTAGGCGCTGACTGAGCAAAGGCAGCCGCGCCCAAAAGCACGGCCCCCAACAGAACAACGCCAAGGATTTCAGAGCGGAAAGAAGGTGTTAGCTGTTTCATATCGGCACGCATTCGGGCGTAGCAATGATTTGGACGATCATCGCCATAAGGTGAAGGGTTGCAGGATAATAGGCCTGATTGTTTGTCCGGTAAAAGGGAATAGTGGAACCAATTCCTTTGGCTTGCATGCATTCAATTAGGGCAGGAAGGGCACCATACCCAACATGGTCGCTTATCTCAAGCACTGCGCCGGTTCTGCGTTCGAACACGGTGACGTTTTTGCCACCCGCAAGTCTTGCGCGTTCACGCGTTGCGGCGGAACGGTAGGCTGCCAGTTGGGCTGCAACGGCGGGATGTTCGCGGTTGCCGGACCAAATCAGGAAAAGTGCGACACGCATTGCCTCATAGCCGTTGCGGTCAGACTGTTTCGGTGACACGAAAAACCCATTGGGCCCAACCCCGATCCAATCGGGCATCGTGCCTTCTGCGGCCAGCATGCGCATCATATCCACCCCGTCAGCGGCGCATTTGGTCAGCAAAGGGGTATTTGTGGCTTGGGCCACTTCATTCATCGCAAGTGGCATGTAGTAGGAAAGATTGATATTTGCCGTACCTTCCTCGGTAAAGCCCTGGGCGGCAGGCAACATCAGCAAGCGACCGGATTCATCAGGCGATAATACCACGCATTTGGCCACCAAGTCGTTCGCAATCGCTTTGGCGCGGTCAAGCATGGCACTATTGCCGTCACGCTGGCCACGCATAACCAAGGCCCAACAATAGAAAAGATCGCCATCGCTGGCGTTATTCAAATCGGGCACCGCGCCGCTATCGGCAGGCAGCCATCGCCATGCCAACAGGGCATCCGACCGGATTGCCAGGTTTTGCTCGGTCCAGTTATAAATCAGGTCAAAAGCCGCATTATCGCCAAAGATCGTAGCCAAAACCAGACCGTAGCCTTGGCTTTCCGAGTGGCTTGCCCCTTGCTGCATCGCATCCACGACGCGGCCATCTGCGGCCAGATACGCCTCTTTCCACGCGGCCCATGGAGCTGCAAGCGGATTAAGGGACCCGATGAAAACATGGCTATCACCGAGACCTTGGGCCGAGATTGCCATTGGAGACAATCCCGAAAAAACAGAGGCGAGCGCTGCGACTTGTCGTAATACCATTCTACGGTTCATCGTTTCCGACTTCCTCTTGTTGTTACGATATAGACCAGAGCCAGTCCGACCGAGATAAGTGTCAGCGTCATCAAAATGGCGCCATAAAAGAGCGGCGACCAAGACGCATAATTCCCTGCAACGGTTCGGAAATTCGAAACGGTCAATGGTTCTAGCATCCACGGCTCTGGCTTTGAGCTGTACCAGCTTTGCCATTTGCCATCTCTCGTCAGAATGGACAGCCTGCCTCTGGGGCCTTCGGGCGAAAGGCGCGCCTGAGCCAGCACCGCAGCCATGGTTTGCGGATTGCTTTGAGGACGTACCATAAGCCAGATTTCTTCGGGAGCATCATCTCGCGGGATAAACAGCACAGCATCTGCGCGCTTTCCCCCCAGCCAAAGCCCCAGCGGGCCGTCATCAGGAAGTGCAAGCTGACGCACCTGGGTTCCGATGTCTTTCACATAGGCCTTTAGGCGGTCAACCATGCCCGGGCGATTGCGGGCATCCGCGCTTGTCGCAGTTGATTGGCCAGCCGGCTCCTCAAATAATTGCAACAATTCCCGACGATTGATCCCCAGATCATTCAGGCTCAAACCTGCGTCGTTGGCCTCTATGGTCACATGAAGGGACGCATTCGACATCTGCTCGGTATCGGAAATCGGGCGCAGTGCCGAGGCCAGAATCGAGGGGAAATAGGCTGCACTACGGTCGCTCAATGACGGGCTATCCGCGCTTATCTGATCCGGATGGATGCCAGCCAATGGGCGGGCCAGATCTGACATCTGCATCTTTGGCGAGGGCGGCACATACAGGGTGGACCCGCTGTCGACTGTTACAAACGGGGCTGTCGTCTGTGCGCATGGCTGGTCAGAAGGATCACCCGGAACGACTGTCGCAAAGGTAAGCAAATTTGCCCCCGGACGAAGAAGACGTGCGCGAAACCCGACATCAAGCGTTGGCAACGACGTGCCTCCGTCAATATCCAGTGGCAGCATCCGGATGGTGGTATCATTCAGCTTGACCAACATAAGGGCACCTTTTGGCAGGCCCTCTAGAAAGCTGTAGTCCAAACGCAACAGCCCTTTTTGCGAGGCCAGCAATAGCCAATCATCCGGCAAGCGGAAGGCGAGGTTTTGTTCGGTGTAATGGTTGTACGCGTTCGTTTGCTCAAACCCCAGCTCTTGCAATGAGGTTTCGGAACCTGGTCTCAGAAAAGCATTGTTTTCCAATGGCCCGGGAAATGGCAAGACTTCATCAAGTTCGGGCAATTCGCCGTTAAAGCCTGTGGTCAACAGCAAAACCGCCGTGCCGTCTCCACCCCGCCGGATTTCGATACTTGGCTGCAGCCCGTACATCACCGTTATCCGCGCCAATGGCGCCGTTTCAGTTATCACGCCATAGGCGTCTTCGGGGGCAAGAATGATAGGGCTGCTGCCACGCAACCCCGCAAGCCGTGGAGATAACGCTTCAAGAATCGCTTCGTTGCCTCTGCCAATTTTCGTAGAGTCGCTGGCGTTTGGATCATTGATCAACCGCACCGGCAGGCTGCCTGCCATTGCCGCCTGTGCACGCAAAGCCATTTTTATTCCGACGGAATCAAGCGGCAGATCGTCACGGTTGATACGGGCGCCACTGGTATTTGTGTTTATCTCGGTCCAGACATCAAACGTCGCATCCGGGCCGCAGAAGATGCGGTGTGTGTGGTGAAGCGTAACAACAATCTCGTTCAGACCATCAGCCAGCAGGCTTGCAGGCAAAGAAATCCGCCCGAACCCGTCAAAGGCATCGGGGCGGATTGAGAGTGCATCTTTACCGTTCACCCGAATTTGCATTTCGGATTGATCAGGCAGCACGTTGATAGACACGCGATAAGACATAACGAAGCCAGTAATGGCCGCGGCCTGTGGCAGGTCGATATAGAATGTCTCGCTTTGCACCTCTCCGCTAAGGCGAACAATACCATCCAAGGACGGTTTCTTCGACGTCAGCGGCAGCAACACCTCTCCGGTTTTCGTTTCAAGCGGGTCATCCTGACTGATACCCCGTTCAAAAGTCGGGAGTGTCAGCAGAGTTTCATCCTGGATTTCGGGCGCTGTTGGCGCTGCGATTGGCGCAATCGCTGTAGAAGTTGTCGGCGCAGGCGCGGCTGTCCCGGTCGCAGGTGCCCCAGATGGCGCGTCTAGCACGGCACCAAAGTCTATCAACGGGGCATCCTGGGCGTTTGAACTTACTTGCGCTGACAATGGGCTACTGCACAAAAGCAGCACCAAACCAAGTTTTACGGTCGGTCCAAACAAAGATTTGACAGATATCATTGACCTACCCGCCCTGCATTCGTGGCGACCATGCCCTTCTTGACGCTTGCATGTTTAGCAGCTTCTTCTTGCATAGCCGCGATCTGGGCTGCGCGGGCAGCGCGGGCCTCGGCTTCAAGATCAACGCCAAATGCAAGCAAGTGTGCCGGCTTCTCTTTGGATGGCGGCAATTTGCGCAGCAATGCGCGGCGGCGTGGTTCGCGCGCCAGATCACGCATCAACAGGGGCAAACCTGTTAAGAACAAATAGAATGCATATCCAAAACCGCGCCAAATACCTTGAATGCCTTGGCTTTGCTGACGATATTGATACCAGTTTTCGCTATTGCCAAAGATCAGGTGTGCGATCGCTGTTTGAACCTTCATATTCTGATTTGGCTCAAGGAACAGACCGAGGAGCTGACCTTCGGACACCGTTTGCGAAGACTTAATGCGCGCAAGGGCAGGAGCCTCGAGATGCTGCGAATCTTCAAAATGAGCGCAGAAATAAACCATTCTGTCTTCCAGCTGCGCCGCAGGAATAGGCTGTTTGGTTTTGATCAGAATGCGTATGCCACCAGTCGACGCATCGATAATTTTTACCGGAATAGTATTCTCGCTGTCCTCTTCGACCCACAGCGTTGCAGGTATGTCCATTTTGACGCGCGGAGCAGACCGCCGCTGCTGTTTTTCAGCTACTGCACGATAGGCCAATGACACCAGAATAAAGTTGTAAATGGCCCAACCGCCCACGACGATTAGAACAGTATGGTCACCAGGGTATGCGATCCAACGAATGATTAATGCAATCACGCCCGCAAGCATGGCCAGCCACATGAAAGTAAGCGGGCCATGAATCTCTGAGATAAAATCTTCGGCGAGGGTTTCATCTTTAGCGGTTACGTTAAAGCTGGCACTGCGCGGGCGTATAATCGTTTTCAAAACGGCCTTGGCCAAATAGGGTGATTGCGCAACCTCATAAATTTCTGAAATCAGCGGCCATCGCGTCCGTTTATACAATGCGTTCTGCACCAGATAGGCCACGCCCAGATAGCTAAGCATATACGCCATAACATCATTATAGTTGGCGACAAAAATCTGAACGCCAAAGAAAAGATAGACAAGCGGCACGTAAATATAGGTGAGACGGATGATAGGAAACACCCAAAAGCTCATCGAGTTGATGTAGCACATGCGCTGCGGCAAGCTAAGACCGCTGCGAAACAGCGGGTTCTTCAGCATCAACATCTGCATCATGCCCGAGGCCCAACGACCGCGTTGCTGAATAAAGGATGAAAAGGTTTCCGGCTGCAAACCTGCGATCATTGCGCGGTTAATATACAGGCTTTTCCAGCCAGCTGCGTGGATTTCCAACGCGGTTTCGGCGTCTTCGGTAATGGTTTCACCGGCAAACCCACCCACGCTATCCAACGCCCTGCGGCGCAACACTGCTGCCGACCCGCAAAAGAACGCTCCGCCCCAACGATCAAGGCCGCGGTGCACATCTGAATAGAACATCTCGTTTTCCGGCGGACATTCCGGGGCAAGCTCTAGGTTCCGCTGAATTGGGTCGGGGTTGATGAAAAAGTGCGGGGATTGGACCAGAAACAGCTTTGGATCTTCATTGAAGTAACCAACCGTGCGGGCCAGAAAATCGCGCGAAGGCACGTGATCGGCATCGAACACGACGACCAAGTCGCCGTTCAAGTCTTCGAGTGCGGCCGACATATTGCCTGCTTTAGCATGCTCATTGCGCGCGCGTGTCGAATATTTTACGCCAAGCTCGGCACACAGGGCTTGCAACTCGGCACGCCGCTTTCGCGATTTTGCAGCAAGTTCTTCATTGTCGGAATTGCACCGCTGATCGGTGCCACCATCATCACACAATACTACCGTGCGCAAATGCGACGGATAAATCATGTTCTGCGCTGCAGCCAAGGTGATGCTGAGCATGTCAGCCGGTTCGTTGTACGATGGAATCAGAATATCGACAGTCGGCAGCTCATCCACAGGGACTTGTTCGGGAAAAGGGCGCTCGGTCGGGTCCGAGATGACAAAGGCATTCAGAAAGAACACGAAAATCGAATAAGTTTCGACCGCCAAAAGCAACATGGCAATCGCAAATGAAATTGACAAGCTTGGGTCTGGCAATGTCTCAAAAATACGCCAAAACCAATAGCGCATGACAATGATCGAGGCCGTAGCCAAGATCATAACCCGTGGGAACAGCTTATGCGAACTAGGTTTCAGCAGCGCAATCAAGCCGACGGCAATCAACCCGATAAAGGCCTGGCCACCGGTTGAGGTGGGCACACTGATCAGTACCGCAATCGGAATCGCAAAGAGAAACCACAGCAGAAGCACTGGTCTGTTTCGCGGCTCGTTATTTGAATCTGCTTTTTTCATACTACTTCAGTCACGCCTGTTACCTATTCCTGGAAAGGGGGCTCACTGAAAAGTGGGCCCGATCCTTTAAAACCGAGATCCCCCCAAACGCGAGATGGCTGTAGGAGAATTGGCGCCAAAGCTGTCATAGCTGCTAACAGGGCTGCCCAAGATCGGGGCCAACGCATCATTGGCAGTACCATTTACGCAGTTGCGCAACACCAAGTCCAAAACGCGGGTGCCAGCAGGCACCGATCGCGCACCAACACCCAATCGCCGTACGGCAAAAACACAAATCGTGTTTGGCCCTGCATTATATTCTTGCCATGAATACGTGCCCTGCCCGTCATTAGCACTGCGCAAGCTGCTGCTGTCTATCCGGGTAAAGGGTGTAGGGATGTCGCCGAAACGCGCAAATAGCTTAGTCAAATCCAGGCCTTTGCTTACCTGACCTGTGTTGCCGTTATTTGCATTGATCCACAGAAAGTTGTCACCCTTCAGGGTTGTGTTGTTCTCCAACCCGATCAACTGTTCGTAGTCGCCATTCCCTTTTCGTTGCAACATCACGATAGCGCCAGGCGGTTCGGCCCAAATACTGCTTAAATTACCACGTGCGTACTGCGTTTGCGGTGCGCTATCGGAAAGCCCCATTTGATCTAGCATCGGGCCTGTGGTACAAGCAGCCAGAGCCAAAGAAACGACCAAAAGTGACCGATTCAATAGCGCGCGAGCACCTGAACGAAGGGTGTCAGGAATCATCGATTCCCCCCCTAAAGTTAGCGGGTTGGTTATCATATTCTTTGCGCCATCTTTGTTCGAAACTACTGCTCATCGCAAATCGGGCCCATTTTGCTGGGCTTCTCGAGAATGCAATGAGCTTACTTTGCCAAGTCTCACCTGAATTTGCCAGTGGTTTTAATCGCAATATTTGTTTGCGTGTCATTATTGTCAGGATTTTGACGAAGTTAAGGTATGTTTCGCTGGCATTTCAGACTGTTCATTGCTGCCCGTGCACGCCTGCCCAAAGTTTGCCACAATCTGCCTTAGTTCCGACACAGCCTGCACAGTGACGCCTTAATCGCTGCATAATCACGCCATATTAGAATGATTAACCGTACAGTGAAGGATGGTTAAGGCACAGCTAACCAAGATTGCGGCGCCAAGACCATCGCTCAGTAAACGGACTTAGGAACGGGCGGATTTGTGATGACCTTGGTAACGGCAAACACTCTGAGCGATGTAAACCACTTTGGTGGACGTTTCCTTGCGCCGAGCCTCGCTCAGAAAATCGCGGTCGCGATGGACAGCAAGGCACGCACTCCTTATATCGCAGCCGTTGCTGCTTACCTTTTGGGGGCAAGCGTCACCGAGATTGTTCCTGCTGCTTTCGCAATCGCCGCTGGCTTGATTGCGTTTCTGGCAGTGGCTGCGTTTACGCAAGTTCAAGAAGAAGTGCCTGTCGCACCTGTATCGCCCCTGGCCGCACAGTTGGCGGCACTGCAAGCCAAGAATGATGCGCTTTCTGCCGCTTTGGCAGTTGTACAGAAAAGGTTGAGCTCTTCGATTGCAGAGCGCGAAACCTTGGCCGTTGAGCTAACAATCGATCCTTTGACAGGCCTGCAAAACCGTCGCGGCCTGGATGCCGCATTCGCCGAGTGCGGTACTGACACGGTTATGGCTTTGCTGGACATCGACCATTTCAAGAAAATCAACGACACATTTGGCCACGATGCTGGCGACCGTGTGTTGCGCGACTTTGCTGCCCGCCTGCGTACAGCCCTGAACGACAGCCTGCCCATCTATCGTATCGGCGGCGAAGAGTTCGTGGTTCTGTTCCCACAAGCAGAAATGGCAACTGTTGCAGCTATGCTGGCCGATTTCCGCGCTGATCTGAAAACCTCTAACGTGCTGCGCTCGAACGACGCCATGACAGTTTCCTTCTCGGCAGGTCTTGCCTTGCACGATAACGCCGAACAGACTTTCGATACCGTTTTCAAACAGGCTGACGAAAGACTGTATACCGCCAAGTTGACCGGGCGTGCGAAAACTGTATTTAGTGACGACGTTAACTCTAACGTGATCGCCTTCGCTGCCTGAGATCTGTGTCGGCTGAGCATCGGATCAAGGCAAAAGGGCTTCGGTCAGATGAAAGATACCATGGACGAAGGGCTGATATTTGCTCACTCGAACCTTCTAAAGGAAAGCCCGCCAAATGCTTTGGCGGGCATTTTGTCCTTGATGAGCGATCTGGTGGTGCTGACCGATAACAACGGCATTATCACATGGGTCAATACCGCCTTTGAACGCCGCAGCGGCTATAACTTGGCTGAGGCAATCGGTCGTCATATCAGTGACCTAACTATTGGTCACGCCAGCGACAGTGCAACTTTTTCAGATGTGGCCCAGGCCTTCGCCCAGAAAAAGATCTATAGCGGCGAGACAACCTATACCGCGAAAAGCGGGGCGGTTTATAAAGTCAGCTTTCAAATGAAGCCATTACACACTGATACAGGTGAGTATAACGGCTTTTTGTTCATGCATCGCGATGTCACGCATCAACGCGGACTTGAAACTTCGCTGCGCAGTGAGCGGTACTTTTTGACCAGAATGATCGACACAGGGGTTTCTGCTGTTGTGGCCTTTGATTCTGTTGGTCGCTGCGTGTTTGCCAATTCCGAGGCCCGCGACATTCTTGACAGGTTAACCCGTGCAGAGCGCCTTTGTGCGGCATCTTGGCCCTTGCATCGGATTGCAGCCGAGCCGCCAGAATTGGAAGGTGAAAGCACCAATACCAAAGACCCGCTTGATGATTATCCGGACGAACTGCCATTTGCGCGGATAATGCGAACAGGCGTCCCACTGCATGGAATGGTGGTCGAACTGCTGATTCCGAGCATGGCACGCCGCGTATTTTCTGTAAATGCCGCCCCGCTGCGAGACAGCGAAACCACCGCCAGTGTTGTGATGGCGCTCACCGATATCACGGCACGATTCGAGGCCGAAGCAACGCGCCGCCGCGCTGCGGCTCAGGCCCATTTTGATGCCCGCCATGATCTCTTGACCGGCTTGCCCAATGGCCGCTTTTTTAGCCACGCCCTATCCAACGCAAAGCCCCCGCTGGCAGTTCTTTTGATCGATATCGACAATTTTCGCAGCATTCGCACTGTGCTTGGGCGCCCGACCGGTGATGCCTTGCTTTGTGCCTTCGGCGAAAGGCTTGCCAAAGTACTGGATGGGCGCGGTTTTCTGGCGCGGAGCGAAGGAAATTCTTTCTCGATTCGCTTGGATCACGTCACCCCTCAAGCTGTGGATGATATCGCCCAAGAGTTGCGCCATGCCCTACAGCGCGCTTTTGTGCTACAAGATATCACCGTCTATGCCACCGCAAGCATTGGCCTAAGCTATTTCCCGGCAAGTACAGCCGACGCCTCCGCGAATGCCGACTTGCTACGACAATCCGAGGTTGCCAATTTTGCGGCAAAATCGGCGGGCGGGAATCGGCTGGCCTATTACAACACTGCGATGGACACCCGCTTGTCGCGGCGCAATGTGATTATTCAGGCTCTGCGCCACGCGCTGCAGGAAAACCAGTTCGAGCTGGCGTTTCAGCCGAAATTTGCGGTGCCGTCCGATGCAACCGCAAACGGCACGCCCTTGCGCCTGATTGGCGCCGAGGCGCTTTTGCGCTGGAACGCCCCAGTTTTGGGCCGTGTCAGCCCCGAGGAGTTTATTCCTATTGCCGAGGCAGCCGGTGTTATCTCGGACATCGATTTTCATGTGATGGGTATTTTCGCCCGGCAATTGGGTCGTTGGCGCGCAAAAGGTCTGCACAACCCGGCAAGTATTAACCTTTCGCCGAACAGCTTTGAAGATAGCACTCTTGCCCCTCGTCTGCTGGACTTGTTGGAAAGTGAAGGCGTGGCCGCAGAAACGGTTACCGTTGAAATTACCGAGACTTCGTTGATTTCCATGTCCGAGGCTGCGCTTGCCAATATCAACCAGTTGCGGCAAGCAGGGATAAATCTGTCGATCGATGATTTCGGCACTGGGTATTCGTCGTTTAGCTATCTACAAAAATTGATCGTTTCCGAGATCAAAATCGACAAGAGCTTTATTCACCTGCTTACCACACATGACAGTGATGATAAGGCCGCTAGCCACCACGAGACCCGCATGATTGTCCGCAGCATCTTGGCGCTTGCCCGTACTTTGGGCATCCGTGCGCTTGCAGAAGGGGTGGAGAATACGGAACAGCTTGCTTGGTTGCAGCAAGAAGGCTGCCATTCCATCCAAGGTTATTTGTCGGGTCGCGCTGTTGGCGCTGATACGTTTGAACGCACCTATTTGCGACCCTCAACTTAAGCAGCTTGAGCTGTTGTTCCTAACGCCAACCGTGAAAAGGCGGCCCGAGCCGGATTTCCATTCAGCCCATATTTCACGCATATTCGATTAATATGTCAGCACTCGCATAAAGTTTTAGCAAAACCCTCAATCAGAAACTGCGCCGCTGCTGTCTATCGCCAATGACCACCGTAGATTCGCGTCAGGAGTACGCGCAATGCAATTGGCGGTCAAAGATACAGAGATGCAACGCAGCCACGGGCGCGCCACTGTCGGGTTCGCCTTGCAGTCTGGCACCACACGGTTGCGCGATTTGCACCAGCATGGCAGCGCAAAAGCCCTTATGCCACGGCGGTTTGATGGCACGGCCGAGGTTGTGTTCTTGAACACATCAGGCGGAATCACGGATGGCGACAGCTTGGCCTATGACATCGCGCTTGGCGCAGGTGCACAAGTGACGGCAACCACCCAAACTGCCGAGCGGGCCTATGCAAGCCGGAGTGCTGCTGGCCATGCCACAGTAACGGCACAGGTGGGCGCAACTGCGCGGCTGGACTGGCTGCCGCAAGAAACCATTTTGTTTGAAAACTGTCATTTGCAGCGCGAGACAACCATTGATCTGGCCGCCGACGCAAGCTGCCTTTTGTGCGAAAGCGTCGTGCTGGGGCGGCACGCCATGGGAGAAGAACCAAAAGATGCTCGGCTTACCGATCGCCGCCTGATCCGGCGCGAAGGGCGGCCCGTTTGGGCCGAAACCGTTCAGATTGATGCGGAATTTCTGGCCCACGAAAGCCCCGCTTTGCTAGGCCAAGCGCGGGCTTATGCGGTGATCGCGCTGGTTTCCGCAAATGCCATGGATGCGCTTTCTGCCTTGCGTGCGGTGCTGGATGAGCCGGGCACGCGAACTGCTGCCTCGGGTTGGGATGGCAAATGCGTGCTGCGTATTTTGGCCCGCGACAGCTGGCCGATGAAAAAGCAAATCGCTAGGGCCCTTGGTGTGTTGGGGGCAGGCCCCCTGCCCCGCGTCTGGCAAATGTAGGACCGAGTTATGAACCTAACACCCCGTGAACGTGAGAAACTTCTTGTATCGGTTGCTGCGATGGTCGCCCGCAACCGGCTGGCGCGCGGCGTCAAGCTGAACCACCCCGAGGCGATTGCCCTGATCACCGATTTCGTGGTCGAAGGCGCGCGTGACGGGCGCAGTGTGGCCGACCTGATGCAGGCCGGCGCGCATGTGATTACCGCCAATCAATGTATGCAAGGCATCCCCGAAATGATCCATTCCGTACAGGTTGAGGCCACCTTTCCCGATGGCACCAAACTTGTCACCGTCCACCACCCCATTCGCTAAGAGGCCCGTCATGAAAACCCTTTTCACTTTGTTCGCCCTGTTGCCAACCGCCCTGTTTGCCCACACGGGCGACCACAGCCACACCGGCTTTTTCGCAAATCTGCGGCATTTGGCGACCGAGCCTGACCATTTGCTGATGCTGGGCGCCGCGATTGCTGTCGCCGTTGTGATCTACATGCGCAAAGGCCGCTCATCGTGATTCCCGGTCAGGTTTTCCCTGCCGAGGGCGCGATAGAGATTAACGCGGCGCAAGAAGCTGTCGTGCTGATGGTCGCCAATACCGGCGACCGGCCTGTGCAGGTCGGCAGCCACTATCATTTCGCCGAAACCAACCCCGGCCTGCAATTTGACCGCACCGCCGCCCATGGGATGCGCCTTGATATTGCCGCAGGCACCGCTGTTCGGTTTGAACCGGGCCAAAGCCGCGAGGTGCGCCTGACGCCTATCCTTGGCGCGCGGCGGGTGTTCGGTTTCAATGGCCTTGTTATGGGGGATTTGTAAATGTCCACTCGCATTGCCCGCGCCGATTATGCCGCGATGTATGGCCCCACCACGGGCGACCGCTTGCGCCTTGGCGATACAGATCTGATTATTGAGGTCGAACGCGACCTGACCACTTACGGCGAAGAGGTGAAATTCGGCGGCGGCAAGGTTATCCGCGATGGTATGGGGCAATCACAGGTATCGCGCGCGGGTGGCGCTGTGGATACGGTAATCACCAACGCGCTGATCGTCGATCATTCCGGCATCTACAAGGCCGATGTCGGCCTGCTGGACGGCCTTATTTACAAAATCGGCAAAGCGGGCAACCCCGATACGCAGCCGAATGTGAACATCATCATCGGGCCGGGAACCGAGGTAATTGCAGGCGAAAGCCGGATTCTGACAGCAGGCGGCATGGATGCGCATATCCATTTCATCTGTCCGCAACAGGCCGAGGATGCGCTGCATTCGGGTTTGACCACGATGCTCGGCGGCGGCACCGGCCCCGCGCATGGCACGCTGGCCACCACTTGCACCCCCGGCCCGTGGCATATCGGGCGGATGTTGCAGGCACTCGACAGCATTCCGATGAACTTTGGCCTGTCTGGCAAAGGCAACGCCAGCCAACCCGAGGCGCTGGTTGAAATGGTCAACGCGGGTGCTTGTGCGTTGAAACTGCACGAAGATTGGGGAACGACACCCGCCGCAATTGATTGCTGCCTTTCGGTCGCGGACGATATGGATGTGCAGGTCATGATCCATACCGACACGCTGAACGAATCCGGTTTTGTCGAAAACACGCTGGCCGCGATCAAGGGCCGCACCATCCACGCCTTTCACACCGAAGGCGCGGGCGGTGGCCATGCGCCCGATATCTTGCGCGTGGTGGGGCATGAAAACATCATCCCGTCCTCGACCAACCCGTCGATGCCATACACCGCCAACACGGTTGAGGAACACTTGGATATGCTGATGGTTTGCCATCATCTTGACCGGTCTATCCCCGAAGATGTGGCCTTTGCCGAAAGCCGTATCCGCCGTGAAACGATCGCCGCCGAGGATATCCTGCACGATATGGGTGCGCTTTCGATTCTGTCATCCGACAGTCAGGCGATGGGGCGGATTGGCGAGGTTATCACCCGCACATGGCAAACCGCGCATAAAATGAAAGTGCAGCGCGGGCGGCTGGTGGATGAGACAGGCGAAAACGACAATATGCGCGTGCGCCGCTATATCGCCAAATACACCATCAACCCTGCAATTGCGAATGGCATTTCCAGCCATATCGGCAGCGTGGCCGAGGGCAAACGCGCCGATCTGGTGCTGTGGAACCCTGCGTTTTCGGGGCCAAGCCGGAAATGGTGCTGATGGGCGGCATGATCGCGGTGGCGCAGATGGGCGACCCGAACGGCTCTATCCCCGTGCAGCCGATGTATTCACGCCCGATGTTTGGCGCCTTAGGCCGCGCGATGCAGGCCAGCACGGCGACCTTTGTTTCGGCGGCCGCTGCGGGTGATGTTGCCGCGCGCTTGGGGTTGCAGAAAACGGTTCTGGCCGTGCAAAACACCCGTAACATTGGCAAGGTTGATATGATCCACAACGCCACCCGCCCGCAGATCGAGGTGAACCCCGAAACCTATGAGGTGCGGGCCGATGGGGTGTTGCTAACCTGCGATGCGGCCAATGAACTGCCGCTCGCACAACGCTACTTCCTGTTTTAAGAAGCTGATATGATTGGAACTCTCTCTGCGCATATCGTGCATCGCAAGGCAGGCGGCGGCTTGGATGAGCAGGTCACGCTTGACTATGCCGAACGATTTTTGCGCCGCAAACGGTTGGTGACAAACACCGGCCGCACCTTTCTGATTGATCTGGCGGAAACCACCAGCCTTGATGACGGCGACGCGCTGGAACTGGCAGATGGCACAAAAATCGGCATCACGGCGGCACTGGAACCGGTGGTCAAGGTGACTGGCGATCTGCCGCGCCTTGCGTGGCACATCGGCAACCGCCACACACCTTGCCAGATTTGTGCCGACCATTTGGTCATTCGCCGCGACCATGTGCTAGAGGCGATGCTAAAGGGCCTCGGCGCAGAGCTTGCCATAGCGATGGGGCCGTTTTGCCCCGAAGGCGGTGCCTATGGCCACGGCCGTACTATGGGTCACGATCATGCGGGTCACGATCATGGCCCCGAACTAGGTGCCGGTATCAAAGACCATTTCCATGCCCATTCCTACGGCTAACCCGCTGGACCGGTTGCGGCTGGTGCAATGGCTTTCGCCCAGTTTTCCGATCGGGGCTTTTGCCTATAGTCAGGGGCTTGAACAGGCGATCACAGATGGGGTTGTTACCTCGCCTGCGTCGCTGGAAAACTGGGTCCGCGCCATTCTGACCTTTGGCACAGGCCGAATGGACGCGATTTTTCTGGCCCATGCCCGTGCGCCCGATGCGGATGTTTTGGCACTTGCCGATCTGGCCTGCGCCTATGCCAGCAGCGCCGAGCGGATGCTGGAAATGATGGAACAAGGCCGCGCCTTTGGCCGCACGATTGCCGCGATAACGGGCGAGGCGCAACCCGCCCTGCCCTTTGCCTTAGCGGTGGGCCATGCCACGCGGGGCTTGCAGGTGCCGACCGAGGAAGTGCTGCAAATCTGGCTGCAAGGCCTTGCCGCGCAGCAAATCGCAGCAGCGGTGAAGTTTGTGCCCTTGGGCCAAACAAGCGGGCAAACAGTTTTGGCAAACCTTGGCCCCGATATTTTAACACTGGCGCAAAGCTGCGCCACCGCCCCACTAAGCGCCCTGTGCAGCGTCAGTTTCGGGGCCGACATGGCGCAGATGCTGCACGAAACAATGGATGTAAGGATATTTCGATCATGAAAAGCCCAAATGGCCCGCTTCGGGTTGGAATCGGTGGCCCCGTCGGTGCGGGGAAAACCACTTTGACCGAAAAGCTATGCGCCGCACTGGCCAATCGCTGCTCGATGGCTGTGATTACCAACGACATCTATACCCGCGAGGATGCCGATTACCTGATGCGCGCGCAGGTGTTGCCTGCCAACCGCATTCGGGGCGTCGAAACGGGGGGCTGCCCGCATACCGCCATCCGGGAAGATGCCAGCATCAACCTTGCCGCAATTGCCGATTTGCGCGGTGAATTTGACGATCTGGACCTTATCCTGATTGAATCGGGCGGTGATAACCTTGCGGCCACCTTTAGCCCCGAGCTGGCCGATCTGACGATCTATGTGATCGACACGGCAGCAGGTCAGGATATTCCGCGCAAACGTGGGCCGGGGGTCACGCGGTCCGATCTGCTTGTAGTTAATAAGACCGACCTTGCACCCTATGTTGGGGTTGATCTGGCGCAGCTAGAGCACGACACCAAAACTGCACGCAAAGATTTGCCCTTTGTCCTGGCGAAATTGCGCAGAGGCCACGGCGTGGAAGATATCGTGCGTTTTCTGCAAGACGAGGGCGGGCTTCATTTGACCGTGTCTTAACAAACTGGAAACTCGTATGGCAGCTGCCCATTTTCCGCGCTGACGCAGCGCCAATCGATTAAAAAATAGACCGCATCCCCGATCTGCCAGAAATTTAACCGCAAACGCCAGCCCCAAGTTGTGAATATCCGTTGCTTGGCTTTTGCTACAGAGGCTCGGGCCACAAATGGCCAAGGCAGGTGTGCGGCAAGGGATAGCTTGGACGGCGCCCCTCACCGCACGGGTGCAACAAAAGCTGCTCGCTCAGTATGCCCATTCCTTGGACAAAGGAAAAGGCCAGAGCGGGCCATATAGGGAAGTACAAAATGAAATTATCCAGACGCGCATTTTTGGCCACCAGCATCGCCGCATTCACCGCGCCAGCCGTGGCCTTTGCCCAAGAGGACACTATCAAAGTCGGCGTACTGCATTCCCTTTCAGGAACAATGGCAATTTCGGAAACCACGCTGAAAGACACGATGCTGATGCTGATCGAGGCGCAAAACGCCAAGGGCGGCCTGCTGGGCAAAAAGCTGGAAGCGGTCGTTGTGGACCCTGCTTCTGACTGGCCTTTGTTTGCCGAAAAGGCACGGGAGTTGCTGACGGTTTCCAAAGTTGACGTGATGTTCGGCTGCTGGACCTCCGTAAGCCGCAAGTCGGTTTTGCCGGTGATCGAAGAGTTGAACGGCCTATTGTTCTATCCTGTGCAATATGAGGGCGAGGAATCGTCGAAAAACGTGTTCTATACCGGTGCCGCGCCAAACCAGCAGGCCATTCCAGCGGTTGACTACTTCCTTGACGAATTGGGGATCGAAAAATTCGCACTCCTCGGCACCGATTATGTCTATCCGCGCACGACCAACAATATTCTTGAGGCTTATCTGATTTCCAAAGGCATCGCCAAAGAGGATATCTTTGTTAACTACACCCCGTTCGGCCATTCGGATTGGTCGAAAATCGTGGGTGACGTGGTTGGCCTTGGTGCCGATGGCAAAAAGGTTGGCGTGATTTCCACGATCAACGGCGACGCCAATATCGGCTTTTACAAAGAGCTGGCTGCCGCTGGCGTGACCGCCGACAAACTGCCCGTGGTTGCCTTCTCGGTTGGTGAGGAAGAGCTTTCGGGGCTGGATACCAGCAACCTTGTAGGGCACTTGGCGGCTTGGAACTACTTTATGTCGGCAGATACCCCTGAAAATGCAGCATTCATTGCTGACTGGAAGGCCTTTATCAAAGACGACAAGCGTGTGACCAATGACCCGATGGAGGCGCATTACATCGGCTTCAACATGTGGGTAAACGCCGTAACTTCGGCAGGCACCACCGATGTTGACGCCGTTTCGGCCGCGATGATCGGGCAGAAATTCCCGAACCTGACGGGCGGTGTGTCGGAAATGCTGCCAAACCACCACCTGACCAAGCCTGTGCTTATTGGCGAAATTCGCGCCGATGGCCAGTTTGATATTATCAGCCAAACCGATCCAGTACCGGGCGATGCTTGGACCGATTTCTTGCCCGAATCTGCAGTGCTGGAGGCCGATTGGAAAGACCTCAAATGCGGCATGTATAACACGCAGACCAAAACCTGCGTTCAGTTGACTTCGAACTACTAATCCAGCCGGAGGGGGCCGATTTGGCCCCCTCCCCTCTAATTTATGGAAAAATCAGATGCGGGTTTTGCCCTTTGTTCTGGCCGTTTTGGCTTGGATGTTTTTTGGTGCCTTTGCCACAGTGCAGGCCGACACCGCCCAGTCGGTTCTGACCACAAACACAGCCTTGGTGGAACGCGCCTCGCGCCAGACCATTGCGCCTGTCATTGCTGCCTTGGTTGAGAGCGGCGATGAGATGGTACCCGCAATCCTAGAGGCATGGGCCGACAAGCGGCTGGGCCTGCGCAAGGCAGATGGGGTTTATCTGCTGATCCGCGCCGAGGGCGACAACTATGCGACCCGCAGCCTTGATGGCCAAGATCTGGGCCTTGCGCCAAAATCCGACATTACAGAGCTTAAGCCGAATGCCGGTGTGCGCGGACTTATCGCAACGGCTTTGGTGCAGTTCAACCTTTCCAGTAAAGATACGGCGAAAAGGGTAGCTGCACTTGATTCCATTGCAACCGATCCGAATGCTGATGCCCTGACGCCTCTGCGCGCCTCAATTGAGAATGAGCCGGACACAGCGCTAAAGGACCGTAAACAGCGCCTTGAGCGGCTGCTGACGCTGCGATTTGACCCCGATTCAGCTGCCCGCGTTGCCGCGATTGAAAGCTTTGGCACCGATACACAACTGGATCTGCGTGCTGCCCTGAACCCTTTGCTTTCAACCAAGCGCGTTGCTGTTGAAGGTGCCGCGCCCGAAGGTGCAAATATCGCCAACACCTTGAAAATTGATGAGGATATTACATCCAACCAAGCCTATGGCCAGTTGGTGGATGCCAGTTTGGTGCCTGCACGCCTGACCGTAGCCGACCAACGTGCCGCTTTGCTGGCCAATCTGAAAGACGGGGTTGTAGGCGGCCTGCCCTTGGCAAAGTTGAACACTCAATCCGCCCGAGACCGCGCCTATACTGCGCTGGAAACACAAGGTCTGGCGCGGGTTGCGGCAACCGAAAATGAAATCGCAGCCACGCTGGCCAAATATCAGTTCTTTGACATTTATGATGAGCGTGACCCTGCCGTGACCGATGCCGCGCGCGATGCCCTGCGTGCGATTGACCAAAACGTAGGCCTGATGCGTGCCGCTGATCTTGGCCTTGACGGGCTGTCGCTGGCCTCGATCTACTTTCTGGCTGCGATCGGCCTTGCTATCACCTTTGGTGTTATGGGCGTCATCAACATGGCACATGGTGAGTTTATCACTATCGGCGCCTATACCGGCTATGTCGTGCAGCAATGGATTTCGGATTACACAATATCGATCCTAGTTGCCCTGCCCTTGGCCTTTGCGATCACCTTTGGCCTTGGCGTCGCGATGGAGCGGTTGGTGATACGCTTCCTATACAAGCGCCCGTTGGAGACATTGCTGGCAACGTTCGGGATTTCCATCGCGCTGCAACAGATTTTGAAGAACATTTTTGGCACACAGGCCCGCCCGCTTACATCGCCTGCTTGGCTGGATGGCGCGTGGATGCTGAATGACGTGGTGTCGATCAGCTATATCCGTGTGGCGATTTTCGTGCTGGCGCTGCTGTTTCTGGGCGTGTTCCTTTGGATCATAAAGCGCACGCGGCTGGGCCTAGAGGTGCGGGCCGTGACGCAAAACCCGACAATGGCCGCCAGCATGGGCATCAACCCCGACCGCATCAATATGCTGACCTTTGGCATTGGCTCGGGCATCGCGGGCATTGCCGGCGTGGCGATTGGTCTGTTTGCCAAGGTCACGTCAGAGCTGGGCAGCGATTATATCGTTCAGAGCTTTATGACCGTGGTTGTCGGCGGGGTTGGCAACATCTGGGGCGCGCTTGCGGGGGCCACGATGATCGGCGGATTGCAAAAGACCATCGAGTGGTTGAACCCGTCGAACACACTGGCCGCACAGACCTATATGATCTTGTTTATCATCCTCTTTATCCAATTCCGGCCGCGGGGAATCATCGCCCTTAAGGGCCGCGCGGCAGGAGATTGATCATGCTTTTCGCAAAATCCAAACCGTCCCTGATCGTCGTTATCGCAACCCTTCTGGTGTTCTCGCTGGTGGTCACCGTTCTGTCCGAAGGCTATGGCACGGGCGTACTTTCCACCTCATTCATCAAAACCTTAGGCAAGACACTGTGCCTGTGCCTCGCTGCGCTGGCGATGGATCTGGTCTGGGGCTATGCGGGCATTCTTAGCCTTGGACATATGGCGTTTTTTGCGCTCGGCGGCTACATGATCGGCATGTGGCTGATGTATGCCCGCACCGCCGAGATTGTGACCACAGCCCTTGCCGGTGGCGGCTTGCCCGCTACGCCTGCCGAAATACAAGACGGCATCACCAGCCAGATTTTTGGCGTGGTCGGCACGTCGGAATTGCCGTTCATCTGGGGCTTTGCCCACAGCTTTCCGCTGCAAATGTTGTTGGTGGTTTTGGTGCCAGGGCTACTTGCGCTGTGTTTTGGTTGGCTGGCGTTTCGGGCGCGGGTGACAGGGGTATACCTGTCAATCCTGACGCAAGCGATGACGCTGGCACTGGCGCTGTATCTGTTTCAAAACGATTCCGGCCTGCGTGGCAACAATGGCTTGTCGGGCCTGCAAAACCTGCCCGGCCTGTCCAGCACCAGCCAAGACAGCCTGTCGATCTGGTTCTTTTGGGCCTCGGCTGCGGCGTTAGGTTTGGCCTATCTGCTGATCTCTTGGGTGGTGTCGGGCAAGTTCGGATCAGTCATCCGCGCCATTCGCGATGATGAGGCCCGCGTGCGGTTTTTGGGCTATTCGGTTGAAGGGTACAAGCTGTTCGTATTCATCCTTACTGCCGTGATTTGCGCATTGGCGGGTGCACTTTACTACCCGCAAGCCGGCATCATCAACCCAGCCGAACTGGCCCCTACCGCATCGATTTATCTTGCAGTTTGGGTGGCAATCGGCGGGCGCGGGCGCTTGTACGGCGCTATCATTGGTGCTGCGTTTGTCTCGCTGCTGTCCAGCTGGTTCACCGGCGGGCGAGCGCCATCTATCCCGCTCGTATTTGGCACGCTGAACTGGGTCGACTGGTGGCAAGTACTGCTGGGCCTGTCATTCGTGCTGGTCACCTTGTTCGCGCCCAAAGGCATCGGCGGGTTGTTCGATAGCCTTGCAGGGCTGCACAGCCCCAACCGCCGTGGCGCGCCATTGGGCCCAAATGATGGCAGCTTGCAAGAAAAAGAGGCGTTGAAATGACTGCATTGCTCGAGGTTTCCGGCGCTTGCGTCAGCTTTGACGGTTTTCGCGCCATCAACAACCTGACCTTTACTATCGGCCCGCAAGAGTTGCGGGCGATCATCGGGCCAAACGGCGCAGGCAAATCGACGTTCATGGATATCGTCACCGGCAAAACCCGCCCCGACAGCGGCAGCGTGATGTTTGGCGAAAAATCCACGTCATTGTTAAAGCTTTCCGAAGCGCAAATTGCGCGCATTGGCGTTGGCCGGAAATTCCAACGCCCCACGGTGTTTGAAGACCAAACCGTTACCGAAAACCTGACCCTCGCGCTAAAGGCCGCACGCTGCCCGTGGCGGGTGTTGATCTGGCGCAAAGCACGGGCAGATGTAGCGCGGATTGCCGATTTGGCCGCCCAGGTCGGTCTGGCTGATCATCTGGCCCGCAAGGCAGGCGAGCTTAGCCACGGTCAAAAACAATGGTTGGAAATTGCGATGCTGCTGGCGCAAGAGCCACGCTTGCTGCTTGTTGACGAGCCTGCAGCAGGTATGACCCCAGCCGAGCGCGAGCATACCACAGCTCTTTTGGTAGACATCGCCAAAACGCGCGCCGTTGTGGTTGTGGAACATGATATGGAGTTCGTTCGCCGCCTGAATTGCAAAGTCACTGTGCTGCATGAAGGCGCAGTTCTGGCTGAGGGATCACTGGACCACGTAACCAAAAATCAACAGGTCATCGATGTCTATCTTGGGCGCGGCGAATGAAGATTGGATCAGAAGAATGATTGAAACCAAGGGCCTAACCCTGCACTATGGCAGCTCGCAAATTCTGCATGGCATAGATTTTACCGCCAAAGCGGGTGAGGTGACCTGCATCATGGGCACCAATGGCGTCGGCAAAACCAGCTTTCTAAAGGCGTTGGCCGGCACGCACCCACGGTCAGGCGGCACGATTGAACTTGCCGGTAAACCGCTGGGCCTGCACCGCCCGCAAGAGATGGCGCATATGGGCGTTTCCATCGTGCCGCAGGGCCGGATGATTTTTCCTTTGCTGACCGTTCGGGAAAATCTGGAGACAGCTTTTTCCGTTTTTCCCAAATCGGAACATACCATTCCCACCGAGGTGTTCGAGCTGTTTCCCGTTTTGCGCGAGATGCAAAATCGGCGGGGCGGCGACCTTTCGGGTGGGCAGCAACAACAGTTGGCGATTGCCCGCGCGATGATCATGCGGCCCAAGGTGTTGCTTCTGGATGAGCCGACCGAGGGTATTCAACCCAACATCATCCAGCAGATCGGGCGGGTGATTGAGTATCTGAAAGGCAAAGGCGACATGGCGATCGTGATGGTCGAACAATACTTCGATTTCGCCTATGGGTTGGCCGATCACATCTATGTTTTGCGCCGTGGTGATGTTGCAATTCGGGGCGAAAAGAGCCAGCTGGACCGCACGCAATTGCGGGGCGAGGTGTCGGTTTAATTACCAATAAACCCGCCCGATTGCCGGTTCCAAAGCGTTGCATAAACACCGCCCGCCGCAAGCAATTCGGCATAGGTGCCTTGGTCTGCAATCTGGCCCGCAACAAGCACGATAATCTTGTCCATTTCGGCAATTGTCGACAGGCGGTGCGCTATTGCTATCACAGTCTTGTTTTGCATCACTTGGATCAGCGTGGCTTGAATTTCTGCCTCAACACCGCTGTCCAGGGCACTTGTCGCTTCATCCAAAATCATGACGGGCGCGTTTTTCAGCATCACCCGCGCAAGCGCGATCCGTTGGCGCTGACCACCCGACAATTTTACGCCGCGCCCGCCCACATGCGCGTCATAGCCGGTGCGGCCCTTGTGACAATGGTGCGGCACAGCTCGGATGGAATTCTGCCCCGCAGTGACCTGCAATTTTGGCGCATCCGTTTCAAACGCCATGGCCAACGGTTAGCTGATGGAGCGTAGATCGACACTGATTTAACGCTCTGCAAACTAGGTGACCCGCGTTTACTCAAGCGACTACAGGTGCTCGGCCTCGATATCTTCACGGCGGCCAAACCGGCTAACGGTGTCAAAGTTGGAAAACGCATCCACAGCCCCGCCCAATAAAGCGGATTTCGACGCCAAAAAAGTTTCCATCGACTGAACCATGCGCGGGATAATTACGACCATCAACGTGACATACATCATCACCGAAATCAGCAAGGGCCGCACAAGGAAAATATCGGTATCGGCCATAAAGGTAACCACGCCAACCATATAAACGAGGCCAAAGGCTACCACATTTAGCGAATGATAAATCACGTCCGACGCATAATTGCCGACAAGAACCAGCCGCGAATCCGTGCGGCCAGCCAAATCTTCTTGGAACCAACCGACCGACTGCTTGGTCAAATGGTCATGCGCGCGCCAGCGGACCAAATTGGCTGCGTTTCACTGCAACCCGATGTTATTGACTGCATGGCGAGCAACCTGCGCGACGGGGCGCACCAATACCCCCATCAAACCTGCACCAATCAGGCTGGCGCGGTGGGTCTGCCAAATCTCGGCGGGTGCGGTATCAGACAACATATCGATTGGCCGCTCCGCATAACCAATCAGCCAAACCTCCATAACTGCCGAAAACAAAGTAACCATTACGCTGAGCATCAACACCTAGCGCAGGGGGTATAAATGCGACCGCAAATACGGCCAGACCTGACAAGCAGGCGGCACGCCGGCGCCGAGGTCATAAGGGTTGGCGAGGTAAAGCGCGGTTCGCGTGATGCGATCGTAGGGTTTGAACATGGTTTGACTACTTCGCAGCCAAAGAACTTGGCGCGTGCGACCTTACCTTAGTTAAGCTAGAGCGCCAACATACGGTGACGCCGCCCAAAGGCGTTCAGCAATCGTAGACGGCTGTCAATAGTTCCACATCGTACCATCTTGCAGGCGTACAATGGGGTGACTACCGGGTTTATAGCTATAGCGCGCAACCTCTTTTTCATCGAAATCAACGCCCAAACCGGGCGCGTCACTTACATAAACCATGCCGCTTTCCATTTTGTGCTCTGACGGGAACAGGGCGTCACATTCGGGCGTGCCCAAGACCAAATATTCCTGAATCCCGAAATTCGGCGCCCACGCATTCAGATGCGCCTGCGCCGCCATACAAAGTGGCGAATGGCTAGGCGCACCGTGAAAACCAGTGCGGACATTGTGCAGGCCAGCCAAATCCACAATACGTTTGGTCGGCGTTATGCCGCCCGCGTAAGTAACGGCCACGCGGATAAAGTCTATCAGCTCGTGTTCGATCAGCTTGTTGCAATCGTAGACCGAGTTGAACACCTCGCCAATCGCGACAGGCACGGTCGAATGCTGGCGGAGCAGACGCAGCGCGTTTTGGTCTTCGGCAGGGGTTGGATCTTCCAGCCAAAACAGGCCTACAGGCTCAACAGCCTTGGCAAATTCGGCCGCCTCTCGCGGGGTCAGGCGGTGGTGCACGTCATGCAGTATTTTCAAATCCGGCCCAAACCGCGCCCGAATTTCGGCCAGGGCTCCGGGCATATAGCGCATATAGCGTTCAGTATCCCAAATCTCGACCTTGGGGCGTATGCCGCTGAAATCGCTGATGTAATGTTTGCCCTCGCCTTTGTGTTCGGGCACCGCATAGCTGGCAGATGGCATCCCCGGAATGCCGCATTGTACGCGCACGGCCTTATAGCCCAGTGCCACATAATGCGAAATCGACTCCATCAAATCCTCTAGGTCCGCGCCGGTGGCATGGGCGTAAACCATTGCGCCATCACGGCTTTTACCGCCGAACAGCTGATACAAAGGCATATTCGCCAGCTTGCCCTTGATATCCCACAGCGCCATATCAATCGCCCCGTAAGCTGCCATCGCAATCGGGCCGCGCCGGAAATAGGCGCCTCGGTACAAGTACTGCCAGATATCCTCGCTGTTGCGCGGGTCCATCCCGATCAGCGCGGGGATCAGGTAGTCCTGCAAATAGGCGGCAGGCAGGGTTTCACGGTTGTTTAAGGTGGCATCACCAAGCCCGTAAACGCCCTGATCCGTCATGATTTTTAGCGTGACGTAATTCTTACCCGGACCACCGACAAAAACTTTTGCACCCGTGATTTTCATGTTCTTCACCTAAGCTTTCAAATCTGACAGGTCGGTCCAATTATCGGCCGAACGGATGATCTCAATGATTTGCTGATACTGACTGCCCTCGGCAAAGGTAGGATAGGGTTCAACCACTTCGCCGGTAATATCACGCACAAATTCGCGCACGAGGTAGTGCCAGCATTGCTCCGTCTCGCCCTTCACATCGGCGATTGAATCGGAGATGTGCTGCGGTAGCGGCAAATCGACCCACTGCTTGGTCGCACCATAAAGCGAAAGCTGGCCACTGCCGTAATGCCCCTTCAGGTAAATCGCGCCTTTGGTGCCATAGAAAACGATGTGGTCTTCGCGGAAACGCGGCACAAGGCCGCCATGTTTGAACAGCACCGAAACTGGCTTGTCGGCAAAAGGACTCTGCACCTGTGCCATCACAGTGTAGGACCATTCGACATTGCTTTCACCCCATTTTAGCGCAGGGTCATTCAGGTCTTTGGGGATGAAATCGCGCCGTGTGGCAAAGTTATGTACGCCTTCAACAATCGGGGCACGCCCCATATCGTCGCGCACCTCGCCATTTATGCGCAAGATCTTCTCGCCGACGACCGAGGCGACAATCGACAGGGTATGCGTAAAGTTATTGTTCAATCGCCCGCCGCCCTGCTCGGCTCGGTGTGACCAACCAAAGGGAATTTCGCGTTCAAGATTGAAATGCGAGATACATTCGACCTCTGTCGGTTCTCCGATTGCGCCAGAGGCAACCAGCTCCTTGGCGTGAAGCACACTGGCAGTATAGCGAAAGCTGGCCGCATAAGCTGTTTTGACATGCTTTTCCTGCGCAAGCCGGTGCAGCTCTTTTGCGGTCTGGGCGCTATGCGTCATCGGCTTATCACAAAACACGTGACAGTCCACGGCGATTGCTTGCTTTATTGGCTCATAATGCGCACCGCCAGGCGTGGCGATGGAAACAATATCGGGCTGGCAGGCCTGCAATGCCGCTTGCCAATCGGTTCCGTGATACGGAATCGCTAATTGGGCCACCACGTCCGCGACAACGCTCGGCGTGCGACCTACAATGCCAACCACAACACAACCCGCGGCCCGAAAGGCCTCGGCATGGCCCTTCCCAGCAAAACCGGTTCCGGAAATCAAGACTCTTAGAGATTTGGTCATAGGCTCGCCTTCAGATTGGGTGACTAGTATGGTAATTTGAAAATCCCCTCACTGCAATGTTGATTCGGCAAATGCGAAGTATTCGACCGTATCTGGCTGCCCCGCCTAGTTATTTGACACACCGGTCGAACTGTATGTTTTCTGATCTTTGCGCCAAGAACCTATGGCTCAACAATCAACCAAATCGATACCACGGCCCCACATCCGCAAAATCATGGCCGCAATTGCCAAGTTATTTTCAAAGCACATCGCTAGCAGCGCTGCCCAGATTTTTTTCCAGAAAAATTTCAGAAAGGTTCTGGACGTCCTTGATTCAGCTTGCTATATGCCTCGAAGTGTTCCGGCGTAGCTCAGCGGTAGAGCAAGCGACTGTTAATCGCTTGGCCGTAGGTTCGATCCCTACCGCCGGAGCCATATTCAACTTAAGTTGTTGAAATACCTAACGAAGCCAAAGCTTGGCTTCGTGGGTGTGGCACCCCACCGCGGCCGCTTTTGCCAGTCCAAACGCGATCGGACACGCTTAATTTTTGTAGAAATGCCGTTACTCCCGGAACATTTTCATTAGGCTTGTAGGTTTCGGGCTAAAGAGATGCTCAATGACCAAGGATCAACGCGAGATTCAGCGCAAATTGCGGATACTTCGATATGCAGAAGATACTGGGCACGTCGCTAAGACGTGTCGCTATTCTGGCATCGGCCGGATGAGTTTTTACCGATGGCGCAAAGATTGTGCCGAGCGCGGTGAAACGGAGCTGATAGACGCGCCACCGATCCCGAAACGCCACGCCAACAGGACGCCAGTGCCACTTGAGGGGAAAGTTCCCTATCAAATGCGATTACTTGTCGCCTCACTTGTACCCATCCGGCCCTGTTTGGACCCAAAATTGAAGACGGCCAAATCGCGGACGCTTTGCTTGCGGCCCTAGTCAACGAAGCATGGCACCTTTGCCCCCGGCAATGGTTTCAGAGCATATCAGCCTTTTCTCGGCTCGCCAGTCGTACCCCTGATGATCAGCTCTGCCGATATCTCAGAGATCGAAATGGGCATGTCAGGGTCGCGAATTCGGTCTAACAAAACTTTTGCCAATTTGCGCCCCAGTTTGTGCGGAGAAACCGACATAGTTGTCAGCGGAGGTGTCGCGACGGCGGCGTCCTGGATGTCGTCGAAACCGATGATTGACACATCTTTGCCCGGCATAAGCCCTGCACGCTGCAACGCCAGAGAGGCCCCAAGAGCAACCACATCACCGTTACAAATAATGGCCGTAACCTCTGGATGGCAGCGGAGGAGATTGAGCATAGCCTCAAGCCCTGCCAACTTATTGTCTTCGGAATCCCAAATGATGCCGTTGCTTATACCACCTTCTGCCAGAGTCCTTTGATAGCCAGCGATGCGGTCCCTACGCACGATGCTCATTTCAGTCCCACCAAAATAGGCGGTCTGTCGGTGTCCCAACTCTAACAAATGTCGCGTTGCTGTTGCTGTTGCGTCGGCATTCCGGATGCCAACATGATCAAAATCACCGTGCACATTACGCAAAAAGGTTACCAAAGGGATCTTATGCGCTGCCAGCAGATCGAAAGCCTCATCGGGTGTATCAAGCGCGGGAACCCAGATTAGCCCGCCACGGCCATGCCGAATAAAGGCTTCAAGTTGCCGTGCCTGCCGTTCAGCGTCATCACGGGTATCAAGGATTGACACCAGGTAACCCTCTGCTTCAAGCAGGTCCACCACGCCGCTAATTACCTCGGCGTTAAACGGGTTTGAGAGTTGATTGATGACCAACCCAATCTCGCGGTTTTCGCCAGATCGCATTGCGGCAGCCTTTTGATCGGGTACATAGTTCAAGGCCTTTGCTGCCTTTAGCACGCGATCTCGGGTCTTTTCCGAGATTCGTCCAGCCCCGCGCATAACCTGGCTAACAGTAGGAATCGATACGCCAGCTGCCTTTGCCACCGTGTCCAGAGTCGGTTTTCCTGACATCGTTTTTCCCACAAATTTGATATATCGATATTCCAAAATATGCGCGAAAATTCTTTGGGCTTCAAGGCGTTTTGGCTGCCGGTTGCGCTGATGGCAGAAACAGGGCGCTAGAGGTAAAAGGAAGATGGTTGACAGAAGATATATCGTTATATCATATTTGGGTACAGGCGGCAAAAATCGCGCAGGTTGCACGAGCTTTGCGCCTAACGACGGTTACTCTTTGGCGACAAAACCAAGAGTGGTTCCGTCAAGCTGGGTGCCGGCAAGGAGGCCGACATTAACATTCAGTTTCTGGGAGGAAACATGACCCTATTTACCAAAGTTATCGGCGCTGCCACGGGCGCGGCGCTTACATGCACAGCCTTTGCAGCACAGGCAGATGTTTTGTTTGGGTCAACGCAGGCAAACCCTGTTGAAGAACAACAAGAAATGCGCGAGCAAGTTTTGTCGGGCTTTGGCAGCCCTGTAGATTATCAATCAAACGACGGTGGCGCCTGGCTGACCCGTTTGAACGCCGAATTGCAGGCGGGCAGTGGGTCTATCGGTGCATTGGGCGCGTTGCACGGTGACTTTTCGGCGATGAACCCTGATGACCTGGTTGATCTGACCGATTTGGGCCTATCCTCCAACAGCGAGAAATTCAACACGCTGGCAAAACTGGGCACCGATCAGATGCAGTACGTCCCATGGATGCAAGCCAGCTACATCATGGCCGCCAACAAGCAGGCTCTTCAATACCTACCCGTAGGCGCAGATATTGACGCGCTGACCTATGACCAGTTGATCCAGTGGACAGCGAATGTGCAAGAAGCGACAGGCGAGCCCAAGTTTGGCTTTCCAGCTAGCCCCAAAGGTTTGAAGCACCGCTTCTTCCAAGGCTATCTTTACCCATCCTACACCAATGGCGTGGTGCGTACCTTTGCATCTGACGAAGCTGTTGTAGCTTGGGAAAAATTCCGCGAGCTTTGGTCGCACACAAACCCGGGCTCGACCAACTTCTCCTTTATGCAAGAGCAGTTGTTGTCGGGTGATGCCTGGATTGTGTTTGACCACACATCGCGCCTAGCGCAGGCTTTTAATGACCGTCCTGATGACTTTGTAGCCTTCCCCGCGCCTGCTGGCCCTACTGGCCGTGGCTTTATGCCGGTGCTTGCCGGTATCGCCATTCCCCGCACGGCCCCCGACATGGATGCAGCAAAGGCCTTGGTCACCTATTTGTTGAAGCCTGAAACCCAGATCGCCACATTGCGCGCGACCAACTTCTTCCCGGTTATTGATGTGGCCCTGCCAGATGATCTGCCACCTTCGGTCAAAGCCGCGGGTGCCGCTGTCGCAAAAATGAGTGCGTCGGCTGATGCCAACCCTGGCCTGTTGCCTGCCGGTCTTGGCGACAAGGGGGGTGATTTTAGCCGCGTCTACGTTGATACGTTTGAGCGGATCATTCTTGCCGGCCAAGACATCCGCACCGTTTTGGACGACCAAAAAGTTGTTCTGGACGGTATCATGAAAGAAACGGGTGCGCGTTGCTGGGCGCCTGACGCACCTTCCGAAGGCGCTTGCCCGGTCGAGTAACCGCACCGCGCCTTTTGTCCGGGCGTTTGGCGCCCGGACAGCTTTCCCGCCATTCTAATCGGCGCCGATGCGCCAGATAGGAGCGCAGAGATGAATGCTCGGTATTTGCCCTATATTCTGATCTTGCCGGTTACACTGTTTCTCTGTGTGTTTTTCTTGTACCCATTTGTGCTTGTTGCGCAGCAGGCTTTTACAACGGGTTCCGGTTTCACCTTTGACAACTTCCGCGAGATTACCTCGCATTGGAAATTCCCGATCTCGCTGACGAATACCTTGCTGCTGGCAGCGGCTGTCGTGCCTGTTCAACTGGCGCTGGCCTTGCTTATGGCAACTATGGTCAGTCGGATGGGAAAAGGCCGCGACCTGGTGCTCTATATCTGGACTATTCCGCTTGGGATATCCGATTTGGCGGCCGAGCTTATCTGGCTGGCGATTTTTGAACAATCCGGCTTTCTGAACACCATGATGAGCGGATTGGGCGTGATCGACAAGCCTGTGAACTTTTTGTCCTACGAACATCCTGGCGTTGTGTTCCTAGCCATTGCCCTTGCCGAAATATGGCGTGCGACCGCGATCATGCTGGTGATCCTTGTGGCGGGCATTGGCTTGATCCCCAAGGAATATTATGAGGCCGCCGACGTCTTTGGTGCCTCTAAATGGAAGCAGTTTACCCGCATCACATTGCCAATGCTGCGTCCCAGCCTGCAAACCGCGCTGGTGCTGCGGGTCATCCTTGC
Source organism: Pseudorhodobacter wandonensis (assembly GCF_001202035.1). Classification (GTDB taxonomy): domain Bacteria; phylum Pseudomonadota; class Alphaproteobacteria; order Rhodobacterales; family Rhodobacteraceae; genus Pseudorhodobacter; species Pseudorhodobacter wandonensis. Next base: position 144,027 of record NZ_LGHT01000004.1, read on the forward strand.
CTTTGAGATTTTCGCGGTGGTGGCGGCCCTTGGTGGCACGTTGTTCCCGGTGTTGATGGGCGAAACCTATACCTATCAGTTTGACTTGCTGAACAGTGGTGCGGCCGCAGCGATGGTCTTGGTCATCCTTGCCATCTCGATCGGCTTTACCCTTATCATCCTGCGCATATTGCGCGTCCCGAAGGGAGCTTCGATATGACTGATACTGTTTTAGTCGATGCTGCAAATACGCGCAAATGGGGGCGATATCTTTATATCTCTTCGGTTGTACTGCTCTGCGCTTGGGTTCTGGTCCCTATCTATTTCTTGATGGTCAACACGCTGTCATCACCAGAAACGGTAAACAGCTTTCCCAAAACGCTTGTCCCCGAATTTGATCTGGGCAGCCTGACCTTCTTCGCTGGTTTTGCCGGCATGCTGACAGCACTCAAGAACTCGGTGCTGGTGGCTGGTATGACGATGGTGATGTCTATCCTCATCGGCGCGCCAGCAGTCTATGCGTTGTCGCGGTTTGAATTCCGCGGCAAGTCTACGTTTCGGCTGCTGATCTTGCTGACACGCGCGTTCCCTTTGCCGTTGTTGGCACTGCCTTTGGCGGTGATGTTTATCCGCACTGGGCTGGATGACACAGCCTTTGGTTTGGCGCTGGTTCACACGACGCTTGCGGTGCCATTTGCTGTGCTAATCACGTTCTCGCTGTTTTCCGGCATCCCGATTGAGCTGGAAGAAGCGGCATGGACATTGGGCTGCACACGGCTGACCGCATTTACGATGGTTGTTTTGCCACTGATCATGCCGGGCATCACCGCTTCTGCGATCTTTGCCTTTGTGATTTCGTGGAATGAGGTGTTCGCCGCAGCGGTGCTGACGATCGAGAACCGAACCCTGACGGCATTCTTGCTGCAAAACCTAGATACATCTCCGCTGCATCTGAAATTCGCAGGCGGTTTTATCCTCGTCGTGCCGGCTCTGATATTCATCTTTGCCGTGCGTAAATACCTCTTTGCCATGTGGGGCATCGCCAACCGCTGAGCGGCGCGACCAGAAAAAGGAACCTGTAGAATGGCTGAAATTCAGATCAAAAATGTCGCCAAGGCCTTTGGTGCCTACCAAGCGCTGAACAATATCAACCTGACAATTGCGGATCAGGAGTTCATGGTGCTGCTTGGGGCGTCGGGCTGCGGCAAGTCCACATTGCTGCGGATCATTGCCGGGCTTGAAACCGCAACCTCGGGTGAGGTCTGGATTGGTGGAAAGCGCATTGACCACCTATCGCCCAAGGATCGCGGTATCGCGATGGTGTTTCAGAACTACGCGGTTTTTCCGCACCTGACTGTGTTTGAAAACATCGGCTTTGGTTTGCGCATGCAAAAACTGCCCAATGCCGAAGTCACACGCCGCGTCGAACGGGTCGCAGGCCTGATGCATATCGAAATGCTGCTGAAACGGTATTCCGGTGAATTGTCGGGCGGTCAGCGGCAGCGTGTGGCGGTTGCCCGCGCGTTGGCAATGGAACCCGATGTGATTTTGATGGACGAACCGCTGTCGAACCTTGATGCGTTGCTGCGCATGGAAATGCGCGCCGAACTGAAGGGCGTGCTGGCTGAAAGCAAAACCACCGCGATCTACGTCACCCATGATCAGGTGAAGTGATGAGCATGGCTGACCGGATCAGCGTCATGCATCAAGGCAATATCGTGCAGGCGGCATCCCCGATTGAGGTTTACCGAAACCCAGCGGCGCGATTTGTCGCCAGCTTTATCGGCAACCCGCCGATGAACTTTTTGACGGCTTCCCACGCGGGTCAAGGCAAATGGCAAGTGGCGGGCCAAACCTTTGCAGGCCCGAGCACCGACAAGGCCGGTTTGCTTTTCGCCATTCGGCCCGAAGATATGCAGCCCGCCGAACAAGGCCTGCGCGCCACAGCCAAAATCGTGGAACCGCTGGGCGCACATCTGCTGGTCACCTGCCAAATCGACGACGCGCTGTTCCGCGTTGTATTGGACAGCGACACTGTCGTGAAAGCCGGTGAAACCCTGACCCTCGCGCCCCAGCCTGACCGTGTGCACTGGTTTGACCCTGAAACAACCCTAGCCGTAGCCTGAAAGTACCCCATGACACAAAAGATGATTGATCAGGCCAAGGCCGTAATGCGCAAGAACGACCGTGGCACCTATACTGTACCGACCCATGGGCTTTATCCTTTCCAGTGGAACTGGGATAGCGCCCTCAGCGCTCTTGGCTTCGCCCATTTCGATGAACCCCGCGCCTGGACCGAAATTGAAACGCTGTTGGCCCACCAGTGGGAAGACGGCATGGTACCGCACATTATTTTTCACCAGCGTGACGATGGGTATTTTCCCGGCCCTGATGTCTGGGGAACCGGACGGCCAGTGCCCACATCCGGCATCACGCAGCCCGCGGTCGCCGGCTTCGCCATACGCCGGATCTATGATCGCGCGCAGAACAAGGTGCTGGCGGCTGAAAAAGCCCGCGCGCTGCTGCCAAAAATCCACGCCTGGCACCAGTGGTTCTTTGCCAACCGTGATCCGCAAGGCACTGGTCTGGTGGCCATCATCCACCCTTGGGAAAGCGGCCGTGACAATTCGGTTGATTGGGATGCGGCGTTTAAACGGGTGCCAACCGAAGGCGTTCAACCCTTTACCCGCCGCGATACCAGCCACACCAATCCCGCGCATCGGCCTACGGACGAGCAGTATAAGCGCTACATCTGGCTGGTGGAAAAGTTTCGCAGCCTTGGTTGGGACAATTCCAAACTGCACGATGCCTCGCCGTTTCAGATCGTTGATCCGGGGTTCAACGCTATTCTAATACGGTCCTGCGCCGATCTGGCCATTCTGGCCAAAAGCCTGGGCGAGGTAGAGATCGCCGCACAGTCGCAGGCCATGGCCGACAAGGCTATCGCTGCCATGGAAACCCTTTGGAGCGAAAAACTAGGCCAGTATGCGTGTTATGACCGCACCCTTGGCGCGCTTGTGGACAGCCCCTCGATCGGCGGGATACTTGCAACCTTTGCCCCTATTCCGACAACGCAGGCCAAGGCCATTTCCGATCGGATCGAAGTGCTGGCGGCAAGTTGCAACTATCTTGTTCCCAGCCACGACCCGACTGCGCCGGAATTTGATGCCCTACGTTACTGGCGCGGCCCGATTTGGCTGATCGTGAACTACATGATCGCAGATGGATTGGAGATCGCGGGACAGTCTGCGATGGCAAACCGCATAAACCGCGACTGCTTAAGTTTGATAGACCAAAGCGGTTTTGCCGAATACTATGGCCCGATCAACGCCGAACCTTGCGGCGGCGATGCCTTTACTTGGACCGCTGCCATGGTCATCGAAATCCTTAGCACGCACGAGATTGCCGCATGAAACGTTCAACTATCAACTCAATCATGGCCGAGGCCGATGACCTGATCCGAAAATACGGGTTTGTGCTGCCCCCCTTTGCCTATTGGACACCCGAGGCGTTCAAGTCCCGCAAGGACACCGCCCGAAATGTTATCAACACACGTTGCGGTTGGGACATCACGGATTACGGCGCAGGTGAGTTTGACGCGATGGGTTTGATCCTGTTCACCTTGCGCAATGGCAGGCTGGCTGACCTGCAGCGCGGCGGTGGCATGTGCTATGCAGAAAAGCTGCTGATCTCGCGTCAGGATCAGCTTAGCCCGATGCACACCCATGCGCTCAAGGCCGAGGATATTATCAACCGTGGCGGGGCTACGTTGGTTGTCGAACTTTTCGGGTCTGACGATCAGGGCCGGTTTGCCGATGATAAAGGCGGCACGGTGTATTGCGATGGTATCCGTCGCGACTATGCGCCCGGTGAAAGACTGCGCCTTGCTCCGGGCGAAAGCGTCACGCTAATGCCGGGCGACTGGCATGCGTTTTGGGGGGATGGAGGCGATGTGTTGATCGGGGAGGTTTCAACCGTCAACGACGATGAGACCGATAACATCTTTCGCGAACCCATTGGCCGTTTTGCCAATATTGACGAAGACGAGGCCCCAACACATCTGTTGGTCAGCGATTACCAGACTTGGTTGGCATAAATCATGGACGCACGCCACGACCCCCGCAAGTTTCTGACAAGGCTGTTTGAAACGGCCGTTGCGGTTGCCGATCCTATGCGGGTCGTTGCCGCCTATTTGCCCGAACGCCCCAAGGGGCGGCTATTGGTTATTGGTGCGGGCAAGGCCAGCGCGCGCATGGCCGAAGCGGTCGAGGCGGCTTATGGCCCCTGTGAGGGGTTGGTAATAACACGTTATGGCTATGGTCGTCCCTGCAAAGGGATCGAGATTGTTGAGGCCGCGCACCCCGTTCCGGATGCTGCCGGTGTGACGGCAACACAACGGATGCTGGACCTTGTTCAGGGGCTTGGGCCGGATGACCTTGTTCTTGCGCTCATCTCAGGTGGTGGGTCTGCACTGCTATGCGCGCCCGCCAAAGGTTTGACGCTGAAAGACAAGATTGCTGTCAACCAAAGCTTGCTTGCCTCCGGCGCACCGATCGGCGAGATGAACATCCTGCGCAAACACCTTAGCCGTGTTAAAGGCGGTCAGTTGGCAGCGGCATGTTATCCCGCACGGCTTCTCAGCCTTTTGATTTCAGACGTGCCCGGCGATGATCCCAGCCAGATCGCTTCTGGCCCCACTGTGGGCGATCAAAGTACCCCGACCGATGCCTTGGCAATAATTGACCGATATGGCTTGTCTGTTCCGCCGCAAGTGCGTGCTGCCGTTACCCGGTCTACTGTTGTCGCGCCGGGTGATCCACGCTTGGCGCAGGCCGAAACGCGGATTATCGCGGCCCCGTCGCATTCGCTCGAGGCTGCAAGGCAATTGGCGGTCGCAGATGGTCTTGAAGTGCGCCTTTTGGGCGACGCTTTGGAAGGCGAAGCACGTGATCTGGGCGCGGCGCAGGCGCAAATGGCGATGTCACTCCAATCCGCGATGTCGGTGACGGATAAACCCATCTTGTTGCTATCGGGTGGCGAGTGCACAGTGACACGGCGGGGCAAAGGGATCGGGGGGCCGAATGCAGAATTCACCTTATCCGCAGCAATCACCCTGAACGGTCAGACGGGCATCCATGTCCTTGCTTGCGACACCGATGGCGTAGATGGCGCCGCCGAAGTCGCAGGTGCCTATGCAGGGCCCGAAACCTTGAAGCTGGCACGACAAAACGGCATCGACCCCATGGCCGCCCTTACCGCAAATGACGCTCACAGCTTTTTCGGGCAACTGAGCAGCCAGATCATCACAGGCCCGACATTGACCAACGTCAATGATTTCAGGGCGATCTTGGTGATGCCGCAGGGTTGACCTGCGCTTTAACTCTTGAAGCCGCTCCGAATAGGGCGGCTTCTTTTTGCCCTAACAATTCCGGCCCTCATGGCGCTAAAGGTGGCTGCCAATGTCTTGCGAGACGACTTTGCCCAGCGCGCTTGTGCGTCTTCAATCAGGTATCGCCTGCAAGGTATTAGAATCCTTCGTGAACACGTTTGCCTTTGGCCATATTGCTTTCAAGGGTCGCATGGGTGCTTTTCAACTGAAAACGTTTTTCTTGCCCAAAGGCTCTGTCGCCTTTGAAACAATTTTTCGCGCATCCAGCAGCTTTGCCACTTCGTTCAGTGTATCATGTTTGCGTGCAATATCGACTGTCGAAAACAATGACCGAGTGAAGATCATTTCCCAATGGGTCGAGATCGCTGCAGCTTTGAAAGGCATGATGTTAAGCACCTTAGGATAATCGATCAGGCCAAAACGGTCTTGTGGGGTGATGAATTCAGTAATCTTGTCGATATATTTAGTGTGTGTAGGTAAAAAAACAAACCCGGGCTGCCCAATCCCCAAGGCTTCGATTTGGGGCGCCCAGATCAACGGGGGCTTGCGTGGCAGAGTACAGGTTGATGATGCGGCCGACGCTTCCCAAAAGGGGCAACAAGTATTTGGTCAGCGCGTAAGGCGCAATCGTGTTCACCCAAAATCGCAGATCCTGCCCATCGGCGGTAACCACTTGCGTAGGGTGGCGCAAAGGTAAGATTTCATCGGCAACCCCTAAAGCAATACAGCTGGATTGGCCCGCGAGCAGGCCGCTAAAAACAAACGGATCAATCATCTGACCTGCGTCCCTAAAGGACGGAACATTTGATTTGCACTTCGCGCAACCGCACCGATGCAAACCTGAAATCTTCGGTCTTGCGAACCCGCTCCTATTGACTGGTTATCATTGGCACTGGCCCAGCCGTGCATCCCTCCAAAGGCGCGAGAAGCTCAGGCGGTTCGGGCATAGCCCTCGCCGTCGCAAGTGCGCGATTGGCCATGCTGGAAAACATGCTGGGCACAGGCCTGTTGCGACATTTGCGCCGTAAAATGTCCTTGTCAGTAGGGGCGGATATCCTGCCCATTGCCATCAAGATGCAACCCTTGCGGCCTTAGGAAAGGCGACAGTCGTGGCAAAAAGGCTTTTTGTAGTTTACGGCCCCAAGCAGATTACCGACAAAATCCAAGTGCTCTGCGCATCATTAATTGCGTTTGACTATTTCTCAGAAAGAACGTCGGCAAGCAAAGCAGGACACGAAAATGGCTGGATCCGGCATATCGATCTTCCTTAAGCGGGGCGTCCTCCGTGAACTGGCCCGAGGCAATCTGGTCAGCTTCGCGCCGGACGATCGGCTTGACCGAGAAACCGCGCTTAGGGTGGTTTACCCTAAATCGAATGTGCTAATTGCCAATGTGAGGGTTTGATTAATTTCCTGCCCGATAGAGCAGGAGACATCCTAGTACTACTCGGCTAACGGCCCGGATGGGGCCAGCCGATGAAAGCCGTTCATATTGCGCTCCGAAAGTACCGCATTCCAATTCTATGCGACCTACCTACCCCAACGATACAAAAGCATGCAGATGCCCGCGCTAGGCCGCCGGGCCATATGTGGAACAACCGCAGGAAAGCGAAATGCGCTGCTGGGATGGTTCCGCACACCGCACTGGAATTTCATGCACCAGCGATGTGCGGAAATTTGTCTCTCTGCGTGACCTATTCTGTCCAGTCCATCACAACCTTGCCAGCCGTTCCCGATAACATGGCCTCAAACCCGCTTTCAAAATCATCGGCTTTGATCCGATGGGTAATCAGTCCCGAAAGATCGAGGCCCGACTGTACAAGTGCAATCATCTTGTACCATGTCTCGTACATTTCGCGGCCGTAGATGCCTTTGACGTTCAACATCTTGAAGATGATCTTGTTCCAATCCACCGCGAATTCGGTGGGTGCAATTCCCAACAGAGCTATCTTGCCGCCGTTGTTCATCGTATCGATCATATCGCGCATCGCTATGGCAGAGCCCGACATTTCCAGCCCGACATCAAAGCCCTCGGTCATGCCAAGCCGTGCCATCACATCTTTCAACTTTTCCTCATTGGCGTTGACGACATGCTGGATGCCCAGTCGCCTCGCAAGATCGATCCGGTAAGGGCTGATATCAGTGATAACCACTTTGCGCGCCCCGGCCTTTTGCGCCACCAAGGCCCCCATGATGCCAATCGGCCCTGCGCCTGTAACCAGAACGTCCTCACCAATCAGATCAAAAGACAAAGCGGTATGAACGGCATTGCCAAAGGGGTCAAAAATGGCAGCAATCTCATCGGGTACATCATCGGGGATGGGCACTACATTCGATTCCGGTATGCAAAGATATTCGGCAAAACTGCCGGGCCGGTTTACACCCACGCCCTGCGTGTTGCGGCACAGATGCCCCCGCCCTGCCCGACAATTCCGGCACGTGCCGCAAACGATATGGCCTTCGCCAGCAACCCGCTGACCGATGCGATACTTTGTTGCCGCTGCCCCACAATCGACAATCTCGCCGCAGAATTCATGGCCGACAACCATCGGGACCGGCACGGTTTTGGCCGACCAAGCATCCCATTTCCAGATATGAACATCTGTACCACAAATTGCGGATTTCCGCACTTTGATCAACACATCAGCAGGTCCCGGCGTAGGCACCGGAACGCGCTCCATCCACAAACCTGTTTCCGCCCTTGCCTTGACCAAAGCTTTCATTTCGTTTGACATATTCACTCCTCCTTGTCGTGCCGGGCTAGCTTTCTAGGGGCTTAACGGTTCAACAGGCCCAATTCCTGACCAACTTCGGTAAATGCGACAATCGCTGTTTCCAAATCCTCGCGGCTGTGCGCGGCTGAAATTTGCGTCCGGATACGGTCTTGGCCGCGCGGCACCACAGGAAAGCTGAACGGCGCCACATAGACACCGCGCTGGTCCAACCGCCGCGCCATCTCTTGGGCCAGCGCCGCATCGCGCAGCATCACCGGAACAATAGGATGTTCGCCTGGCAAAAGCTCAAAGCCGGCGACCGTCATTTGAGCGCGGAAAAACGCGGTATTTTCAACCAGCTTGGCGCGCAGGTCGCCCGAAGCGTCCAGCATATCCAGAACGCGCAGGCTGGTTGCCGCAATCACCGGTGCCAGTGTGTTCGAAAACAGATAGGGCCGCGAGCGTTGGCGCAGCCATTCGATGACCTCGGCCTTACCCGAGGTATACCCCCCCGAGGCCCCGCCAAGCGCCTTGCCCAATGTGCCGGTCACAATATCAACCCGCCCCATGACGCCGCGATATTCTATGCTGCCCCGCCCTGTTTTACCCAAAAAGCCAATGGCGTGGCTGTCATCGACCATGACCATCGCGTCATATTTCTCGGCCAGATCACAAATCTGGTCCAGCTTGGCGATATAGCCGTCCATCGAAAAAACACCATCGGTCGCGATCAGGCGAAAACGGGCATCTTGGGCGGCTTGCAAATGGGCCTCTAGCTCGGCCATATCGGAATTGGCGTAGCGCAGACGCCGCGCCTTGCACAGCCGGATGCCGTCGATGATCGAAGCATGGTTCAGTGCGTCGGAAATGATCGCGTCCTCTTCGCCGAGCAGGGTTTCGAACAGGCCAGTATTGGCGTCGAAACAGCTGGAATAGAGGATGGTATCTTCCATACCCAGAAAGGCCGAAATCCGGGCTTCCAGCGCTTTATGTTCCTCTTGCGTGCCGCAAATGAACCGAACCGACGACATGCCGTAACCATACTGGTCCAGCGCGGCCTTGGCTGCCTCTATCAGATCGGGGTTGTCGGACAAACCAAGGTAGTTATTGGCGCAAAGGTTGATGACCCGCCGCCCGCCGCGCAGTTCTACAGCTCCAGCTTGCTTTGAGGTGATAATCCGTTCGGATTTGAACAAACCTGCGGCCTTCAACCCGTCAAGTTCTTGCGAAAGATGCTCTGCAAAGCTGTGGCTCATTGGTTTACCTCGGTCAAAAATATCTGGGTGGAAATCAAAATCACGATATAGCATGTCCGTCCGTGTTCAACGCCGAACTGCGCACCAGTTACGTGGCGGTGCAGCAGAGCCGCCGATAGTAGGCGTTTAATTCAGCCAATTTCTGCACCCCATCAAACAATTCTGGATACTTATGGTTTCAGACCGCCCTGAAGTCGTCCAAGAACCAAAGAGCTTGCAATTGCGGTTAGAAAACGGGGCATGCGCAAACCAGCACTATATGGTCTGATCAGAAATTGAGCGCGGTCGTCCACCGCACGATTGACAGATCATTCCGGTTTGCAATGTTTTGCGCAAAGCTCTGCAAATCTTGTCCGCTATCGATCACCGAACAAAAAACAGTGCCTGAAGCACTGCACTTAACGGAAATCGGTACCGCTCCGATGGCCTCAAACTCTTGGAATATGGCACGTGTGCCGGCCCAAAAATCCTCGACAGAAAACTCAGCCTCAAAGCTGATCTTTTTTCCCGGAAAATCCTGCCGCAGTCGATGAATTGAAACGATAGGAATACTACAAGCCTGCTCCGTCATGGCGCCCTCCAAAATGAATCGAAGGGCCGTCAGCGCCTTCGCTTTAGCTGCATTTGTTTCGCGCCCGCAATCTGCATATCAAATCGGCGCGTTCGTGTGAGGCCTGCTATTGCATTGCGCAGAACCAGTCAAGCGCAACCATACATGGTTCGGTTGCGCTGTTGCTAAAGACCCAAATGCAACGAGGCAGAGCTGCACGCCACCTGTGACGGCCCGCTAGGCTTGCTTTGAAAGGGATGCTCAGGCCCAATCCTTTTGACTTGGGCCATACAGATCATTTACGCGGTTGCCACGCTCGGTGAAAATCAATCGCTTTTGCCTGACGCCCCCCTTTCGCTCGACGTTATTTCGAGTAGGGTCACCGCATGTTACGGATCAATGATGAGATAGCCCTTGCGGATTGGGAGCTGTCAGAAAGCTTTACGCGCGCATCTGGCCCTGGCGGGCAGAATGTGAACAAGGTTTCGACGGCTGTAGAACTGCGGTTTGAGGCAGAGCGGTCGCCCCACCTGCCCGCCCCGGTGAAAACCCGGTTGAAACGGCTTGCCGGCAGGCGTTGGACCCTGGACGGGGCGATCGTCATCCGCGCCGAGGAAACCCGCAGCCAGATCCGCAATCGTGAAATTGCGCGCGAACGGTTGGTCGAAATGATCCGCGCTGCCTTGGTTGCGCCGAAACGACGGATTGCGACCAAGCCGACCTATAGCAGCCAAAAGCGCAGATTGGCCGCCAAATCGGTGCGCGGCACTGTAAAATCCCTGCGGGGCAAAGTGGAGCCTGAAGAATGAGTGAAACGATTACCGACCGTCGCGCCCGCCTGATGGGGCCGAATGTGCCAACATTCTATCGCACCCCCGTGCATATCGTGCGGGGTGAGGGCGTTTGGCTGTGGGATGCCGCGGGCAAACGGTACTTGGATTGCTATAACAACGTGCCGCATGTGGGGCATTGCCACCCCGCAGTGGTGGGCGCGATTGCAAAACAGGCGGCTGTGCTGAACACCCATACCCGCTATCACCATGACCTTGTGCTGGACTATATTGAACAGCTGACGGCGCGGCTGGGCCACGGCATTTCACAATGTATCATGACCTGCACCGGGTCCGAGGCGAATGACATCGCCTTGCGCATGGCGCAGGCGGTGACGGGCAAGATCGGGGTGATCGCCACCGATAACACCTATCACGGGAACACGACCGCGACCTCGGCTTTGTCATCACGCCGCCCTCCGATTGGGGGGTACCCGGCGCATGTCCGGCTTGTGCCTGCACCTGATAGCCTGCGTAATCCCGACCCCGATGGCAGCATTTTCGCGGAACATATCAAAGCGGCGATCAAAGATCTGAACGCTTGCGGTATCGGATTTTCAGGGATGATGCTATGCCCGGCATTCGCCAATGAGGGCATCCCGACTGTAAAACCTAGGTTCTTTGCCAAGGCCGAGGCAGAGATCCGCGCAGCGGGGGGGCTGATACTATGCGATGAGGTGCAACCCGGTTTTGGCCGTATGGGCAGCCATTTCTGGGGGCACGAGTGGCTGGGCCTAACCCCTGATGTGGTAACATGTGGCAAGCCGATGGCGAATGGCCACCCTGTTGCCGCCGTGCTGGCGCGGCCGGATGTTATGGCGGCCTTTCGCAATGCCTTTGGCTATTTCAACACATTTGGCGGCAATCCGGTTTCTGCGGCGGCCTGTATTGCTACGCTGAAGGTGATTGACGACGAGGGATTGCAAGACAATGCGGCGCAAACATCTGCCTATGTGATGGAACGCCTGCGCGCCTTGCGCCATCCGTTGCTGGCCGAGGTGCGGGGCGTGGGTATGTTCTTTGGCGCGGAATTTGTACTGGACAGCAACAATACGCCTGCGACAGCATTTGTCGAGAATTTGGTAGAGGCGATGGTTGCCAAAGGCTTTATCCTGAACCGGATTGGCCGCGCCGGAAACACGCTTAAAATCCGCCCTCCGCTGCCATTCGGGCGTGAACACGCTGATCGATTGATTGATGCACTGAAAAACGCGTTACAAGAGGTGCCTGTATGAGCATCGAACAACTGGCGGCTGAGGCGGCCGAACATTGGGGTGGCAAGCCGCTTGCCCTGATCCGCAACCGCGAGAATGCGGTGTTTCGAATGGCTTTACCGAACGGCGACCTTGCGGCTTTGCGGCTGCACCGCATCGGCTATCAGACTGCGGCAGCGATTGAATCCGAGCTGTGGTTTTGTGGGGCCTTGGCTGGCGCGGGTTTGCCAGTGCCGCGGGCATTGCCTGCGCAGAATGGCGCGGCGCTGGTGGTGTTGCAAAGCGGGCGCATTGCTTCGGCGGTGGAATGGCTATCCGGTGCGGCGCTCGGAGAAGCCGGTGTGCCGCTGGCGGGCGGGGCCAAGGATCAAGCAGCACAGCATTATGCACTGGGCAAGCTGTTGGCGCGTGTACATTCGGCGACCGAGAGATTGAACCTGCCGCCCAGTTTTGACCGCCCCGCGTGGGATGTTGATGGGCTGACGGGCGAGACACCATTTTGGGGCCGGTTTTGGGAGCACCCGGCGCTGATCGGTGCAGAGCAGGCCGAAATGCAAGCAGCCCGTGATTTTCTGCGCTCCGGTTTGCTCGCCCATGCGAAAACCGCTCCACTGATCCCAATCCATGCCGATGTGCTGCGCGAGAATATTCTGGTTGACGGCAAGGCGCTGTCGCTGATCGATTTTGACGATTGCGGGCTGGGGTTTGCGCTGTATGACCTTGGCACCGTTTTGTCACAAAACCTTTACGAACCTGCCTTTGCCGAGATCCGGGCAGCATTGATCGACGGCTATCAAACTTTGCGGCCGGTTGAGGCGCGTATGGTCGATTTGTTCACCTTGGCGCGGAGCCTGGCCTCGGTAGGATGGACAATGCCACGGCTTGCGCCGGATGATCCTATCATGCGCAGCCATATTGCGCGCGCGTTGCTGTGCGCAGGTCGTATCATCCAATGACGGCAAGGGTGTTCCGCTTTGTCCACAGTCTGTTTTACCGACCGAATCTGCTGCAGGTCGCAGCACTCTGCTGGCGTCAGAACGGGGAAGAACGGCAATTTTTGTTAATCCGCAGCCTTGATAGCAACCGCTGGATTATCCCAAAGGGCTGGCCGATGCGCGGCAAAACCCTGGCCGAGGCAGCCGCGATCGAAGCATGGGAGGAAGCAGGCGTAAAGGGCCGTGTTTCACCCAAGTCAATGGGCAGTTTCCACTACGAAAAACTACGCGGAACGGGTGTAAAGCAATCTTGCGATGCGCGCGTATTCGACCTGCATGTCACGAGCCTTGAGCCGCAATTTCCCGAAGCCGAGCTGCGCAAGCCCAAATGGTTCTCGGCAAAAGATGCGGCCAAACGTGTGCGAGAGCCTGAATTACAGGCCCTTATTCTTGGCCATTTGGCCAAACAGCCTTGATCGTCGTTGTTTCTGCGCAAAAAACAAGCTAACAGCCAGCGAATTGTAACGTTCGCATGACAGGCCTTCAAAATGACCGACCGCCCTGTAAACCAGTGGAAGACGCTGGACAAAGACCTTAACCGCATCTCGCATCTAGAGCAGGCCACACATTATGTGGCACGCCCATTGATCGCGCCCGGGCTTGGCCTAGCGTTCATCGTGATTGTGGCCGTTATCGCGGCAATCTTGACGGGCGGAAGCCAAGACCAGCTGGTGGTGATCTCTGCGGCTGTGTTTGGGGCCTATATGGCGTTGAACATTGGTGCGAATGATGTTGCCAACAATATGGGCCCGGCGGTGGGTGCGAATGCTCTGACCATGGGTGGCGCGATTGCGATTGCCGCCGTGTTTGAAACAGCCGGCGCGTTGATCGCAGGCGGGGACGTGGTTTCCACTATTTCCGGCGGCATCGTTTCACCTGAAAGTCTTGCCGATCAGACCACCTTTATCTGGGCAATGATGGCAGCGCTGATTTCGGCTGCGTTGTGGATTAACCTAGCAACATGGATGGGCGCACCGGTTTCGACGACGCATTCGGTCGTGGGCGGCGTGATGGGTGCGGGTATTGCGGCAGCTGGCATGGCTGCAGTGAACTGGCCGACGATGGGGCAAATTGCGGCTAGCTGGGTAATCTCGCCCGTTTTGGGCGGTGCGATTGCAGCGTTGTTCTTGGCATTCATCAAGGCCAAGGTGGAACAGGCCGAGGATAAAATCGCCGCTGCCCGACTTTGGGTGCCAATTCTGATTGCGATTATGGCGGGTGCATTTGCAGCTTATCTGTCAATCAAAGGTTTGAAAAAGATTGTCAGCATTGATTTGCCGACCGCGTTGCTAATTGGCCTGGGCGTTGCGGTTGTGACGCAGATCATCACCAAGCCGTTGATCCGTCGGCAATCGGAAGGGCTGGAGAACCGCAAGAAATCCCTGAAAAAGTTGTTTGGCTGGCCGTTGGTGGCATCGGCGGCACTGCTGTCATTTGCACATGGGGCGAATGATGTGGCCAATGCGGTTGGACCACTTGCCGCAATTGTGCATGCTGTGCAGGACTTTGACGCCTCTAGCAAAGTGCAGATTCCGCTTTGGGTGATGGTAGTTGGCGCGGCAGGGCTGTCGTTCGGCCTGATGCTGTTTGGGCCAAAGCTGATCCGCATGGTTGGAAGTCAGATCACCAAGCTGAATCCGATGCGGGCCTATTGTGTCGCACTTTCAGCGGCGATCACCGTGATCGTTGCGTCTTGGCTGGGTTTGCCTGTCAGCTCAACCCATATCGCGGTTGGGGCGATTTTCGGGGTCGGATTTTACCGCGAGTATCACGCTGAAAACCGCGCGCGTAAGCTGGGCATCCTAAAGGGCAAACCGGTCGCCGTCGAAGAGCGTCGCCGCCGCAAACTGGTTCGCCGCTCGCATTTTCTGACCATTGTCGCGGCTTGGGTCATTACGGTTCCCGCAACGGCGGCGCTTTCAGCCCTTGTGTATGTCGGCCTTTCGCTGCTGGCATAGTCTTGCCGCTCCTGACCAAGTTGGTTAGGCGCGGTGCCGATCTCGTCATCAGCTGAAAAACATTGATATTCAGGTATTTGAAAAGCGTTCAGGCCCGGCCGTCCGGCCAAGGCGCCCCATTTCCCGCGCAAAAGACCAGAGTTTACACGATAACGTCTTGGGCCTTTTGTGCACCTACATCGAACACCCGCTTGTAGCGCGCGATTTCATCCGCAGGGCCCATCGCCTTGTTGGGGTTATCGCTAAGCTTGACGGTGGGTCGCCCGTTGGCCGATATCGCCTTACAAACAAGGCTGAATGGCGCCAGCGCGTCCTCGGCAACAAGCCCACGAAAGTCATTGGTCAGCATGGTGCCCCAGCCAAATGACACTTTTACCCGGCCTGCGAACTGTTTGTGCAATTGCTCGATATTATCCACATCCAGCCCGTCCGAAAAGATTACCAGCTTCTGACGCGGGTCTTCGCCGCGTTCTTGCCACCACTTGATTGCAGTTTCCGCACCCGTTGCGGGGTCACCGCTGTCAATCCGAATGCCGGTCCATTTTGCTAGCCATTCCGGCGCGCGGGCCAAAAAGCCTTTTGTGCCATAGGTATCGGGCAGAATTATGCGCAGATTGCCGTCATGCTCTTCGTGCCAATCGGCAAGAACCTGATAGGGTGCTTGGGCCAATTCGGCATCACTCTCGGCTAAGGCACTGTAAACCATCGGCAACTCATGGGCGTTAGTGCCAATTGCTTCGACCTCGCTGCGTTTCGCAATCAGGCAATTTGACGTTCCGGCAAAGGCCTCGCCCAGCCCCTCTTGCATCGCCTGCACACACCAATCCTGCCACAAAAACGAATGGCGGCGGCGGGTGCCGAAATCCGCAATCCGCAACCCGTCAATATTGCGTAAACGTTCGATTTTTTCCCACAGCTTGGTCATGGCGCGGGCATAAAGCACCTGAATTTCGAATTTGCCCATATGCCCCAGAACGGCCCGACCACGCAATTCCATCAGCACCGCCAAAGCGGGAATTTCCCACATCATGACCTCGGGCCATTTGCCCTCAAACGTCAGCTCATACTGACCATCGCGCTTTTCAAGATGATAGGGCGGAAGGCGAAGCTGCTCAAACCACTCTATAAAATCGGGACTAAACATCTGACGCTTGCCGTAGAACGTATTGCCCCGCAGCCAGGTGCTTTCGCCCCGCGACAGGCTGAGCGTGCGAATATGGTCAAGCTGTTCGCGCAACTCACCCTCATCAACCAAGTCGGCGAGGCGTACCGATTGGGTGCGGTTGATCAAGCTAAACGTCACAGTGGCATCGGGTTTGTTGCGAAACACCGACTGGCACATCAAAAGTTTGTAAAAATCAGTATCGATCAAGGACCGGACAATCGGATCGATCTTCCACTTGTGGTTATGCACCCGCGTTGCAATATCGACCATCATCCGCCCCCAACTATTGAAATTCCGTTAAATCAAGCTGTTCAGCCCTTGTCCAGCTTGGCGAACGCGGCGCAAGCGTGTAAACAGGGCGCCAATCACAGCAAAAGGGGTCTGGATATGAGCGCGAAGGTCTTTATCGACGGCGAAGTTGGCACAACTGGCTTGCAAATCCGCGACCGCCTGGCTGGGCGCAATGACATCACGCTGATCTCATTGCCCGACGATCGGCGCAAAGATGCGGGCGCGCGGGCCGATGCCTTTGCACAGGCCGATATTGCGATTTTGTGCTTGCCCGACGACGCCTCGCGCGAGGCGGCAGCGATTTGTGCCACCTTGCCGACGCGGTTAATCGACGCCAGCACAGCGCACCGTGTGAACACGGATTGGGTTTACGGCTTTCCCGAACTCGTGGCGGGCCAGCGCGCGGCGATTGCGGGGGCGAAACGGGTGTCAAACCCCGGTTGCTATTCAACCTGCGCAATTGCGTTGCTGCGGCCGTTGACCGATGCAGGCTTGATCGGGGGGGATGACGATCTGTCGATCTTTGGTATTTCGGGTTATACAGGCGGCGGCAAGGCAATGATTGCCGAGTATGAAAAGGGTGAAACGACTGGCAATTTTGTGTACGCCACCACGCAGCACCACAAACACATGCCCGAAGTGATGCATTACGGCGGCGTCAGCCAGTCACCGATTTTCGTGCCGTCTGTCGGGCAATATGCCCAAGGCATGATTGTGCAAATCCCGCTGCACACCAGCCGCGCGGTAGAGCTGCACACAGCATTGACGGCACATTATGCAGGCAGCCAGTTTGTATCCGTGCGCCCGCTCGATCAAATGCAGGCCCGCGAAAACCCGCAGACGTTGAACAACACCAACAAACTGGAGCTGTCGGTGTTGGGTGACGCAGCCGATGGCCGCGTGGTGTTGTCGGCCGTTCTGGATAACCTTGGCAAAGGTGCCTCGGGCGCTGCCGTGCAAAACCTGAACATTATGTTGGGGCTGGATGAAGCGGCTGGTCTTTAGGCCAGTACCACCCCAACCGCTTTCATCTGTGCAATCATGCCCGCCAGCGACCCGTCAAGGTCTATGGCGCGGCAGAGGTCAATCTGCACTGTAACGTCAAACCCCAATTTGGCTGCATCCAGTGCCGAATAGGCCACACAGAAATCAGTCGCCAAACCAACCAGCGTCAGCTTGGTTAGGCCGCGATTTCGCATATACCCCTCAAGCCCCGTGGGCGTGGTTTGGTCATTTTCAAAAAATGCTGAATAGCTATCGATCTGGGGGCGAAAGCCTTTGCGGATAATCAGATCGGCGCGGTCAGCATTCAATGCGTTATGGAATGCCGCGCCATCAGTGCCTTGCACACAATGGGTAGGCCATAAAACCTGCGGGCCATAGGGCATTTCAATCGTGCTAAACGGGTCCGCGCTGTGGTTGCTGGCGAAAGATGAATGTCGCGCCGGATGCCAATCTTGCGTCAGCACCACTGCGCCAAAGTCAGCCATCCGCGCGTTGATACCTGCGACAATTTCATCCCCACCCTTCACCGCAAGCGCGCCACCGGGGCAAAAATCATTCTGCACATCAATCACAATCAGCGCATTAGTCGTGGGCAGCGCGTTTGTCATGGGAACCTCATCTCCTGCGTCAACTGATACCTTGCCTTTTTGCGCAAGCCACGGCAAGAGAATGCCCATGTTTACAATCGCAGCACTCTATCATTTCACCCGTTTCCCCGACTTTGCAGCCTTGCAACAGCCGCTGCTGGCCTTTGGCCGCGCGCATGGCATTCGCGGCTCGCTTTTGTTGGCAAGCGAAGGCATCAATGGCACGATTTCCGGCGACCGTGTCGGCATTGATGCGATTCTGGCCTATATCCGCGCACTTCCGGGCTGTGCGGATCTGGAGCACAAGGAAAGCTGGGCCGAGGTTGAACCCTTTGGCCGCTTTAAGGTGAGGCTGAAAAAAGAAATCGTGTCGATGGGCCAGCCCGATATCGATCCGCGCGCCCGTGTTGGCCATTACCTGAACCCCGAGGAATGGAACGAGCTGATATCTTCACCGGATGTCGCGGTTATCGACACCCGGAATGACTATGAATACGGCATCGGCACCTTTGAAGGTGCGATTGACCCCGAAACCAAATCGTTCCGCGAGTTTCCGGCGTGGTGGGAGGCGAACAAGGACCGCTTTCACAACAAGCGCATCGCAATGTTCTGCACGGGCGGGATTCGCTGTGAAAAATCAACGAACTACCTGCTTGGCCAAGGCGTTGAGGATGTCTATCACCTGAAAGGCGGCATCCTGAAATACCTTGAGGATATGCCGCAGGAAAAAAGCCTGTGGAACGGCGAATGCTATGTGTTCGATAACCGCGTGTCGGTGGGCCACGGGCTTGTGCCCGGTGACTACACCACCTGCCACGGCTGCCGTCGCCCTGTTTCTGCCGAGGATAAAACCCGCCCCGAATATGAAGAAGGCGTGTCTTGCCATCAGTGCATCGATGAGCACACGGACGAAGATCGCGAACGGTTCCGCGAGCGCCAGAAGCAGATCAAACTGTCGCGCGAACGTGGCGAACGGCATTTGGCCGACGGTTAAGCGCCTGATCATCTGACATTCGCGTGAAGTCCCGTCGATTGTCCGGTTGAAAACTTGGCGGATAGATCGAAGCCGTTATACTCCGTTGTGAAAACCAACAGGAGACAGCCCAATGCGATTCGTAGCCAAAGCCCTGATTATTAGCCTAACCTTGACTGCCGGAGTTGCCATTGCCAAAGACGGCGTGCAGGACCCAACTGTAAAAGCCCGTATGGACCTGATGGATAGCATCGGCATGAATACCAAAATTTTGGGCGATATGGCGGGTGGCAAAGCCGCGTTTGATGCTACCGCAGCCGAGGCCGCGAAAGCTGCGCTGATCGCTGCCGCTGGTGAAATTCCGGCCAAGTTCGAAGTTGAAGCCGATGATCCTGTGTCCGAGGCGCGCCCCGACATCTGGATGAACATGGAAGGTTTCACTGCAAAAGCCAAAGGCCTGGAAACCGCTGCTGGCGCGATTGATGTCGCCTCGGTCGAAGGCGTTCAGGCCGGTATGGGGGCTATTGGCGGGGCTTGCAAAGCCTGTCATTCGGACTTCCGCGCCAAGAAATAACAGGTACACAAACCACTGTTGCTCGCAGGTTGGTTCCTTTAAGGTCATCGCAACAACGAAAGGACCTACAATGGCTGACCTGCGTGCGCCACGGCTTGCCGTGTTGATTGACGCCGACAATGTGCCCGCCTCATATGCCGAAGCGATTTTTGAAGAGATTGCAGGTCTGGGTGAGGCCTCGGTACGCAGGATTTATGGCGATTGGTCAGCACAACGTCTAGGCGGGTGGGCACGCAAAGTGGCCGCTTTGGGGCTTGTGGCCGATCAGCAGTTTTCAAACACACGTGGAAAGAACGCCTCCGATATAGGTCTGGTCATTGCAGCGATGGACTTCCTGCATTCAGGCCTCTTTGACGGGTTTGTACTGGTCAGCTCTGACAGCGATTTCACCCGCCTTGCTGCGCGAATTCGCGAACAGGGGTTGGATGTTTATGGCATCGGCGAAAAGAAAACCCCCGAGGCGTTTCGTATGGCCTGCAAGCGCTTCATCTATGTCGAAAACCTCGGTAATGATGATCAAAGCGATGAGCGCCCTGCCCCGCCAAAGCCCGACCGTGGCATGATGCCCGAAATGCCGGCAGAACCTGCGCCTGCCCGTGGCGCAAAAGAGGCGCCAACCAATGCTATCCCCCTTATTATCGCCGCCATGCGCGCGATTGACCCCGAGGGCGAATGGTACTCGCTAGGTCAAATCGGCCAATATATCACCCAAGGCGCGCCAGATTTTGACACGCGCACCTATGGCAGCGCCAAGCTTTCTGACCTTGTGCGGAAAATCAGCCGGTTTGAGGTGAAATCCGGTCCCGGAGGTCAGCTTTTGGCGCGAGATGTGGCTTGATCCAGGGCTTGGACGAACATGCACATAACCTGCGCGCAACAGGTGGTAGGCACCACGGCGGTATAGGCCCAGCCCAGTTTGCTTTGTGACGGTTCCAGTGTTTTGCCTTTGGCTAAACCCGGAATGTCGCGTCCTTTCAGCAACGATCCGATCACCGCGCCAATTTCGGGATCATCTGCGATATGCATTTCTACCCCGATCCGCCGCGCATTCGCCTGGCGGGTCAGGCGTAAGAATGCCGTTGCTGAATAAAAGAACCGCAAGCTCTTGCCATCGGTTTGCAAATCCACCTGCAAGCAAAGCGGAATATCCGACCGAATATCGGCATAATCTGCTGCCAATAATCCCGATTCCGCGCTGCTTTTAAGGCCAAATCGGGGGTCGCGGCTTGAACATGCGCCAGACGCTGCGGCCCCGCATAACGCTCACCTTGCCACTCCAACTGGTTTCGTGCCCATTCTGGGAAGGCAAGCTGCAAAGGCGACGCATTCCAGAATTTATCTGGCCCAATTGCATGCACGATAACAGCATTACGTGCGCCTGGTGCGACCACAGGATGGTTAAAACGCAGGTCAAGCAGATGCACAGGCACCCCATTTGATGCCGCCAGGAAATACATAGCCAACTCGTCAACCGAGGTCGTGTTGGTTTGTGCAAGCAACCGTGCCGCCATGGCATATAGATCGGCCGTCGTAATGCGCCCCCCGCGCGCCATACCGATAACGCCGCCATTCAACAGGGGCAAACTGCCATCACCCCGCAAATCGGCAAATTCCTCCATCACCTCGGCCCGCCGCGCAAAGGCACCTTCGGGCAAAGGCCGCCACGCCAGCCTGTCAAAATTCCAAATCTCGGCCAAATTGCCTTGCACCAGCATATCAACATCAAGCCACAGGCATTTATCATAATCGCTCAGCACATCAGGCAGTTCGAACTTGGCAAAGATCATCGGGCTGAACTGCGCTTGAACCCTGCTTAAATCAGCCTTTTTGCCAAAGCGCCGCGCAATAATATCGGCACCATAAGGGCGAAACTCCATATTCGGCCAAAGTGCGCGCAGCTGATCTTGTTGCACCAGCGACAACCCGTCGTGGAACGCCACAAACGCACCAGAAAAATCAGAGTTATAACGTCGAAAACCCGCAATCAAACTGCCCAAGGCAAAGGCATGGTCGTTCGTGACTGCGCAGACAATCGCGCGACGTTCCTTTGGGTTCTGACCTGCCACGCGGCGCCTCTGTGCTATGTCCAAATGCAGCATGCAACCCTGCTACGTATCTTTCAAGCTGTTGCAGGCTGCCATCCCATTTGCATTTCCGTGCCCTTAGGCTTATTTGAAGTGCAAGCAGAGTGACCAAAGGGCCAAGCACAGATGAACTGGATCACCAACTACGTCCGTCCGACCATTAACTCGTTGTTTTCACGGCGCGAAGTGCCCGAGAACCTTTGGACCAAATGCGCGGAGTGCGGCACCATGCTGTTTCACCGCGAATTGCGCGACAACCTGAACGTCTGCACCAGTTGCGATCACCACATGGCGATCACACCGCGCGAACGCTTTTCCGCCCTTTTTGACGCTGGACTTTTCACCGAGGTAAAAGTGCCCGAACCGGTCGCCGACCCGCTGCATTTCCGCGACCAAAAGAAATACCCCGAGCGTATGAAGGCCGCGCAGAAATCGACGGGTGAAAAAGACGCGATGCTGGTGGTCGAGGGTGAAATTGCGCGCACGCCGATCGTGGCTGTGGGCCAGGACTTTTCCTTTATGGGCGGGTCAATGGGCATGTATGTTGGCAACGCAATTCTGGCTGCTGCCGAACGCGCGGTAAAGCTAAAGCGGCCACTGGTGCTGTTTTCGGCGGCGGGCGGCGCGCGAATGCAAGAAGGTATCCTTAGCCTGATGCAAATGCCGCGTACCACGGTTGCGGTGCAAATGTTGCGCGAGGCGAAACTGCCCTATATCGTGGTGCTGACACATCCGACCACAGGCGGGGTTACAGCCTCTTATGCGATGCTGGGTGATGTGCAAATTGCCGAGCCCAACGCGCTGATTTGTTTTGCCGGACCTCGGGTGATCGAACAAACCATCCGCGAAAAACTGCCCGAAGGGTTTCAGCGCGCTGAATATCTGCTGGATCACGGGATGCTTGACCGCGTGACCCACCGCAAGGATTTGCGCGATGAGCTGGTCACGGTGCTGCGCATGCTAACCAAGCAATCGCCTGCCGTGCATGGCGATTTACCAGCGCCCGAGGCAAAGCCGGTCGCGGCCGAAAAGAAAGCACCAGCAAAGTGAGCGGCATCAGTTCTGACGTGTTGTTGGAACGGATGATGACGCTTCATCCGAAGATTATCGACCTGACGCTGGACCGCGTAGAGCGGCTGCTGGCGGCGCTTGGGCATCCTGAACGCGCTTTGCCGCCTGTGGTGCATATTGCCGGCACCAATGGCAAAGGCAGCACGCAGGCGATGATCCGCGCGGGGCTAGAGGGCGCGGGGCTGCGGGTGCATGCCTATACCAGCCCGCATCTGGCGCGGTTTCATGA
The DNA here is from genome assembly GCF_001202035.1 of Pseudorhodobacter wandonensis. Taxonomy (GTDB): domain Bacteria; phylum Pseudomonadota; class Alphaproteobacteria; order Rhodobacterales; family Rhodobacteraceae; genus Pseudorhodobacter; species Pseudorhodobacter wandonensis. The sequence goes on from NZ_LGHT01000004.1 coordinate 166,890, forward strand.
ACGCATCCGGCTAGCGGGTGCGTTAATTGATGAGCAGGCTTTGTCGACGCTGCTGGATGAGTGCATTACGGCAAACGGCCCCGATGCGATTACGTTTTTTGAAGCTACAACTTGCGCCGCGATGCTGGCGTTTAGCCGCGTGCCTGCTGATTATACGTTGCTGGAAGTGGGTCTTGGCGGGCGGCTGGATGCAACGAATGTGGTGGACAGCCCTGCGTTGACCATCATCACGCCGGTGTCTGTCGATCATCAGCAATATCTGGGCGATACGCTGCCGCTGATTGCGGCCGAGAAAGCCGGAATCATCAAGCGCGGCGTACCTTGTGTCGTTGGCCCACAAGCGCCCGAAGGCCTTGAGGTGATCGAGGCCCGCGCCGCCAAGCTGGGCGCGCCGCTGCATGTATTTGGCCAGCACTGGCATTGCTTTGCCGACCGCGGGCGGATGGTGTTTCAGGATGAAAACGGCTTGCTGGATTTACCGCTGCCCAACCTGCCCGGCCCGCATCAGATACAAAACGCCGGAGCCGCACTGATGGCGCTGCGTTTGTTAGGGCAAGGCGATGCCGAGACTGCCGTGACCCGCGCCGAATGGCCTGCGCGTATGCAGCGCTTGCGGGTTGGGCCGCTGGTCGAGGCTGCGCCCGAGGTCGAGCTGTGGCTGGACGGCGGCCATAACCCTGCAGGCGGCGAAGCGGTGGCCGCGACATTGGCCGCGATGCCCAAACGCCCGACGCATCTGATTTGCGGGATGCTGAACACCAAAGACATTGGCGGCTATTTGCTGCCTTTGGCGAAACATGCGGCCAGCCTGACGGCAGTATCTATTCCGGGTGAGGCGGCGACTTTGCCAGCCGAGGCAACTTGCGCCGCGGCACGCAAGGAAGGGATGCAGGCCGTTGAGGCGGCGTCGGTGCTGGAGGCTTTGCGCGCGATTGCGCAACGCGAGCCCCAAGCACGGGTGCTGATTTGTGGATCGTTGTATCTGGCGGGGCAAGTGCTGCGCGAGAACGGATAGGGTGGCGGGGGCGCTCGCGCCCCCCTTCGCCTGACGGCGAATTCCCCCCTGAGGATATTTGCGCCGAACAGAAAGTGGTGCGTTGTCGGGGTGCGGCCTGTGGCCAAAGAGTAAAAGGCGGCTGGTTTGCCTTGACAGACGGATAGCTGTCGCACAGTTAAAGATACACTGCTAAACCGTGACCTTAGCCGATAGCGTTTGGCCTATGTCACCCAACTGACGACCCGAGCAAAGAACGGAACAAATAGAATGTCCCTTGCCCTGATCGCCGCATTGCCATTTCTTGGCGCGCTGCTCCCTGGTCTTTTGATCCGCGCGGGGCGCAATGCCTGCGCCACCGTTACCGGACTGGTAACCGCATTTGCCTTGTTAGGGGTTTTGCTCCACGCGCCAGCGGTGATGCGCGGCGAGGTGGTTACGGCGCGGCTTGAGTGGTTGCCTGCACTGGGGCTGAATGCCAATTTCTTTCTGGACGGGTTGGGGTTGTTGTTTGCGGGTTTGATCCTTGGGATTGGCCTGCTGATCATTCTCTATGCACGGTTTTACTTGTCAACCAAAGACCCGATGGGGCAGTTTTACACCTATCTGCTGCTGTTCCAAGGCGCGATGGTGGGGATTGTTCTGTCTGACAACATTCTGCTTTTGTTGATTTTCTGGGAATTGACGAGCCTTAGTTCATTCTTGTTGATCGGGTTTTGGAAGCACTTGCCCGAGGGCCGCCAAGGTGCACGGATGGCGCTGACTGTGACCGGTGCCGGCGGTTTGGCGATGATCGCAGGGATGTTGATATTAGGCAATATTGTTGGGTCCTATGACCTGACGGTGATTTTGCAAAACAAAGAGCTGATCCAAGGGTCTGACTGGTATTTGCCCGCGCTGGTGCTGATTTTGATCGGGGCGTTTACCAAATCGGCGCAGTTTCCGTTCCATTTCTGGTTGCCGCATGCGATGGCGGCACCGACGCCGGTTTCGGCCTATCTGCACTCGGCCACGATGGTTAAAGCCGGTCTGTTTCTGATGGCGCGGATGTGGCCAGTATTGGCTGGAACGCCCGAGTGGTTTTACATCGTGGCGACCACCGGCCTGATCACCATGATCATGGCCGCCAAGATCGCGTTTTTCAAAGATGATCTAAAAGCACTGCTGGCATTTTCGACAGTATCGCATCTTGGCCTTATCACCATGTTGTTAGGCTTTGGTACAGCCGAGGCGGCAACGGTTGCTGTGTTTCACATCATAAACCACGCGACCTTTAAAGCCGCCCTGTTCATGAGCGCGGGAATTGTTGACCATGAGGCGCACACCCGTGACATCAAGCGGCTAGGCGGTTTGCGGCATCTGATGCCGATCACCTTTACGATCGTTTGCGTAGCTGCGCTGTCGATGGCGGGAATTCCGCCACTGAACGGGTTCCTTTCAAAGGAAATGATGCTGGAAGAAACGGTGCATACGGTTTGGTTGGGCAATCATTGGGTAATGCCCGCGTTGGCCACGCTGGGCGCCATGTTCTCGGTTGCTTATTCCTTTCGGCTTATCGCCCACACGTTCCTTGGGCCGGTGCGTACAGATTACCCAAGCAAGCCGCATGACCCCGGCTTTGGTATGTGGGCGGCACCTGCCATTCTGGCGGTGTTGGTTGTGGCGATTGGCGTAATGCCGATGACAATGGTTGGTGATCTGGTGCGCACCACGGCAAGCGCCGTGATTGGCGGCGAGGCCGAGGTGTATATCAGCCACTGGCACGGGTTTGTTCCGGCACTTTGGCTGTCGGTTTTTGCGGTTGGCTCGGGCTTTGTCTTGCTAGGTTTGCATCGCCCTTTTGAAGCGATGTGGCTTTCCACCCCCCGCCCCGAGGCAAAAGCGATTTTTGACGCCATTCTGGAACCGTTTGCCATGGCAGCACAGGCCATTACGGACCGCCTGCACGACGGTTCGCTGGCGCGTTATTTGGCGGTGGCGACGCTGGCTATTTTGGCGGTCGGGTATTACGCGTTTGAGTCTGGCGTCCATAGTTCTGGCACACGCACATTGACAATAATCGAGCCCGTGGCCGCAGTTGGTTGGCTGTTGTTGATCGGGGCCACTGCGTCATTGTTCAACTATCACCGCAACCGGCTTTTAGCTTTGGTGCTGGTAGGGGTGATCGGGTTAATGGTCTCGGTCGGTTTCGTCTACCTTTCTGCACCAGATCTCGCGCTAACGCAGATCAGTGTTGAGGTAGCCACTGTGATGCTGCTGTTGCTGGCCCTGAACTTTTTGCCCAAGGACAGCCCTGTGGAAAGCACAGCAGGGCGGCGCGGGCGTGATGGGATGATTGCAGCAGCAGCAGGTATCGGCATCGGCGCGCTAATTTATGCGCTGATGATGCGCGATTTCGCCTTTCCGACGATTGCCGATTATCATCTCGCCAATTCCAAACCCGGCGGTGGCGGAACGAACGTGGTCAACGTGATTTTGGTTGATTTCCGTGGTTATGATACGTTTGGCGAGATCACTGTACTGGGCATCGCTGGATTGGTAATTTTTGCGCTGGTTGAAGGGCTGCTGCGTGGTGGTGCTGCAAATGACCGGTTGCTCGCTTGGGTCCCGGATCAGAAACGCGCCGGTGATCGCCACCCGTTGATGCTGGTTGTGGCCACGCGGATGATCTTGCCGATTGCGTTGATGGTGGGCGTCTATATCTTTCTGCGCGGGCATAATGAGCCGGGCGGCGGGTTTATTGCAGGGCTGGTCGTGGCGATTGCGACGATCATGCAATATATGGCGTCGGGCTTTGGCTGGGCGGCGGCGCGGCAACGGATTGACTATCACGCCCTTATCGGTTGGGGGGTGACGATTGCGGGCCTGTGTGGCATCGGCTCTTGGTTCGCAGCACGGCCGTTCATGACCAGCAGTTTCGGCTATTTCAAACTGCCCTTCATCGAAAAGTTCGAGCTGGCCACGGCGGCCATATTCGATCTTGGTGTGTTTTTGACCGTGGTCGGCGCTGTGATGCTGGCCTTGGCTTCGATCAGCCGGATCGCAATTCGTGCGGGTGAGACGGTGAACATAGAGCCGTATGATATTCAACCGGATGAAGAGCAAACCGAGGGGGCGCGCTGATATGGAACTTCTTGTCGCTTCGGCTGTTGGCCTGATGACTGCCTGCGGGGTATACCTGATTCTGCGCAAACGGACCTTTCCGGTGATCGTAGGGCTGGCGATGCTGTCCTATGCGGTAAACGTGTTTATCTTTGCCTCTGGGCGGTTGGCGATTGGCTTGCCTGCCATTATTACAAAGCATCCCGAAGGTTATACCGATCCGCTAACGCAAGCGCTTGTTTTGACAGCAATTGTGATCAGCTTTGGCATGACCGCGTTGATTGTGATGATGGCTTTGGGCGCGTTCTTGGAAACCGGAGATGACTATATCGGGATGGAAGAGCGCGAGCAGCCGGCCGGACCGAAGGAGGGCGCGGAATGAACCATTGGATTATCGCGCCCGTTATTCTGCCTGCATTGCTGGCGCCATTTATCGTGCTGGTGATGCGACATGATCTGTCGCTGCAACGGGTTTTTTCGACTGCGGGGACAGCGGTGTTGGCCGCGATTTCACTGGTCTTGCTGTATACTGCGGCCAACAATCCGCCCGAGGTATATTATCTGGGCAATTGGCCGGCCCCTTTTGGCATCGTTTTGGTGTTGGACCGTTTGTCGGCAATGATGATCGCGCTGACCGCGGTTTTGGCACTGTTGGTTCAACTTTATGCCATCGGCACCAGCTGGGATGCCCGCGGTAACCATTTTCACGCATTGTTTCAGTTTCAGTTAATGGGCCTTTGCGGCGCGTTTCTGACAGGGGATGCGTTCAACCTTTTCGTGTTTTTCGAGGTGTTGCTGATCGCCAGCTATGGCCTGATGATTCACGGTGGCGGGGCCAAGCGGCTAAAGGCTGGCGTGCAATATGTGGCCTATAACCTTGTTGGCTCGACGCTGTTTCTGTTTGCGCTGGCGACAATTTATTCGGTAACCGGCACGCTGAACATGGCCGATCTGGCGGTAAAGGTGGCCGAGCTTCCAGCGGGCGATGCGGCGTTGCTACGTGTTGGCGCGGTGCTGCTGCTAATGGTTTTCGCGGTAAAGGGCGCATTGGTGCCGCTGCAATTCTGGCTGCCAGCGACGTATAGCTTTGCGCCCGGCCCTGTAGCTGCGCTGTTTGCTGTGATGACGAAGGTTGGTGCCTATGCCGTTATTCGTATTTTTACCTTGATCTTTCCGCCAGAAACGGCGGCGACTGGCACGTTGTTTGCAGACATTCTGCTGCCGGCTGCGATTGTCACGCTGATTGTTGGCGCGATTGGCGTGCTCGGTGCCACGGGCATGGCACGGCTGGTGGCATTTGCCGCTATCGGATCTATGGGCACTTTGTTTATCGCCGTGTCGCAATTCACGCCGCAGGCGATCACTGCGGGGCTGTATTACTTGCTCCACTCTACCTTTGCCACGGCGGCGCTGTTTCTGATTGTAGATCTGTTGCAGGACCGGCGCGGCAATGACGACTTGCGCATAGCTTTGCCACCTACGGGGCAGCACGGGCTCATCACGGTACTGTTTTTTGGCGGGGCTATCGCCATGGCAGGCATGCCGCCGCTGTCGGGCTTTTTGGGCAAACTACTGGTGATGGATGCCACCCGCGGTGCGAATATGGCCATCATCTGGACAGCGATTCTTGCCACTTCGCTCATCACAATCATCGGTTTTTCGCGCGCAGGTTCGCAGGTCTTTTGGAAGGCATATGCCACGACAACCACCATGCCAAAGCCCGAAGGCAAAGCCGAGCCGTTGGCCTTTGCCGTGGTATTCGCTTTGCTGGCAGGCCTTGTGCTGTTAACCGTTACGGCGGGGCCGGTGACCAGTTGGCTAACGGATACCAGTACCGAATTATTTGACAAGACCGCCTATATCAACGCCGTTTTCACCCCGGTAAAGGAGTAGGCCGATGCTGCGCAAGCTTTTTCCTCACCCCTATCTGACCCTGCTTTTGGTGGTTACATGGATGCTATTGGTCAACCACTTAAAGCTGGGATCGCTGGTCTTTGCCCTGATCCTCGGCATCATAATCCCTATCATCACCGCACCCTATTGGCCTGACCGCCCCGCTTTGCGCAACCCGATTGCGATCATCGGCTATGTGCTGATCGTGTTGTATGATATTGTGAAATCGAATTTCATCGTGGCTGGGATCGTGTTGTTCAAACCCAGTAGCCAGCTGCAATCTGCGTGGGTCACTGTGCCACTCGATCTGCGCAGCCCCGAGGCCATTACTGTTTTGGCAGGCACAATCACGATGACCCCCGGCACCCTGACCGCCGATATGTCTGGCGATGGCCGCGCGTTGTTGGTTCACTGCTTGCACGCGCCCGACCCTGAAGAAGTTCGCGACGAAATCAAAACCCGCTATGAAGCCCGTTTGATGAGGATTTTCGAATGATCCCTTATGCCCTGACTTTCGCTTTCGGCTGCTTTGGCCTTAGCCTTTTGTTCAACCTGTACCGTATTTTTGTCGCCCCCGGCGTAGTTGATCGGGTGTTGGCGCTGGATACTATGGTCATTAATATTATCGCATTGCTCGTACTTTATGGCATCAATACCCACTCTGCAGTATACTTTGAGGCTGGGCTGCTGTTTGCGATGACGGGCTTTGTTTCTACTGTGGCCTATTGCAAGTTTATCTTGCGCGGCGACATCATCGAATAGGGGCCGGATATGGAACAGATCGCAGAAATCACAATTTCGGTGCTGCTGGTCGCGGCTGGTATTTTTGGCCTTGTCGGCAGCTTTGGCCTGATCAAGCTGCCTGATACGATGACGCGTCTGCACGCACCGACCAAGGCAAGTACCTTAGGGGTTGGCGGGGTGTTGCTGGCCTCGATGCTGTATTTTTGGATCATGCGGGGACAACTTAGCTGGCATGAGTTTCTGATCACGATGTTCATTCTTCTGACGGCACCAATCACTGCCAACTTTATCGCCAAGGCGCATATGCACCGCTTTGGTGACAAAAATACGATGCCTGATACTGGCACACCGCGCGATTGGGCCACATTTGAAGATGAGTCCAAAGAAATGGAACCGGTGATGACACGGGTCGAACCAAAGCCCAAAGTTACGGCGTCAGATCACCAATTCTGACCTATTGGTAAATTTTTGAATCACCTGACGGCGCGGCACACTTGCCAGCCGCCAGGCGGCGTGCCACGCTTGCGCCAGCCAATTAGTGGAGGTTCTTTTGCGACCCGACAGCCAGCACACTGCCCGCGCCATGCAAGGCGACACCCCGAAAAATCTGCCGCAACTGGCCCACGCCCGCAACCCCGGCATGCCGCTAGATCTTGACTGGGTTGCATCGGTTCAGGCCAATACCTCGGCGATCGAGCGACGCGCTGCAACATTTCCAGGTCGGCGCAGCGTAAAAAAGGATTATCAAGCCGCTTGGCTGTGCAAGGCCATTTCCTGCATCGACCTGACCACCCTGTCCGGTGATGATACTGCGGGTCGTGTGCAGCGTCTTTGCGCCAAGGCACGCCAACCTGTACGCCCCGATATTCTGGCCGCTTTGGGGATGGAAGGGCTGACAACGGGCGCGGTTTGTGTTTACCATGATATGGTGGAAACAGCCGTTCGCGCGCTCGAAGGCTCTGGCATTCCTGTGGCGGCGGTTTCAACCGGCTTTCCGGCAGGCCTGTCGCCATTGCATTTGCGACTGGCCGAGATCGGTGAAAGCGTGGCTGCAGGTGCGCGGGAAATTGATATCGTTATTTCACGACGCCATGTGCTGACACAAAACTGGCAGGCCCTGTATGACGAAATGCGCGCGATGCGGGTCGCCTGTGGCGAGGCGCATGTAAAAGCTATTTTGGCGACCGGAGAGCTGGGCACCTTACGCAACGTTGCCCGCGCCAGTCTGATTTGCATGATGGCAGGTGCTGACTTCATCAAAACCTCAACCGGTAAAGAGCCGGTAAACGCCACGCTTCCCGTTACCCTAACCATGATCCGCGCAATCCGTGATTATCAGGACCGTACGGGTATCAAGGTCGGCTATAAGCCTGCCGGAGGCATATCCAAAGCCAAAGATGCGTTGGTTTACCTTGCGCTGATGCGCGATGAGTTGGGGCTGCCGTGGGTGCAGCCCGACCTGTTCCGATTTGGCGCGTCTTCTCTCTTGGGCGATATTGAGCGCCAGCTAGAACACCACGTGACCGGCGCCTATTCCGCCGCTAACCGCCATGCGATGGGATAACGCCATGACCATAAAAGAGATTTTCAACGATATGTCCTATGGCCCTGCACCTGAATCCGCTGCTGAGGCGCTGGATTGGATCGCCAAACACGCGCCGTTTGGCCATTGGATCAACGGGCAGTTCACTGCGGCGGGCGACGGGTTTGCCACCAACAACCCGGCAACCGGAAAAGCCTTGGCACAAGTAACCCAAGGCAGCATTGCCGACATTGACACAGCCGTGGCCGCCGCCCGCAAGGCGCAGCCGAAATGGGCGAAACTGCCGGGGCATAAGCGCGCGCAATACCTCTATGCTTTGGCGCGGCTGGTGCAGAAACACGCACGGCTTTTGTCGGTTCTGGAGACGCTGGACAACGGCAAGCCTATTCGCGAATCGCGCGATATTGATATTCCGTTGGTCGCCCGACATTTCTATTTTCACGCAGGTTTGGCGCAGCTACTTGCATCCGAACAGCCGGATATGGCCCCTTTAGGCGTCTGTGGCGCCGTTATTCCGTGGAACTTTCCGCTGTTGATGTTGGCGTGGAAAGTGGCGCCCGCACTGGCTGCGGGTAATACGGTCGTCTTAAAGCCCGCCGAATACACGCCGCTGACTGCGTTACTGTTTGCGCAAATCAGCCGCGAGGCAGGCCTGCCCCCCGGTGTATTAAACGTTGTTACCGGCGATGGGAAAACGGGTGCTGCACTGGTGGATCACCCTGACGTCAACAAGATCGCCTTTACCGGCAGCACTGATGTTGGCCGCAAAATTCGTGCGGCAACAGCGGGTACGGGTAAGGCGCTGACCTTAGAGTTGGGTGGTAAATCGCCCTATATCGTGTTTGACGATGCCGATTTGGACTCGGCTGTCGAAGGGCTGGTTGATGCGATTTGGTTTAATGGCGGGCAGGTTTGCTGTGCCGGCAGCCGGTTATTGGTACAGGAAGGTGTGGCAGAGCGCTTTTATACCAAGTTGCGCGCCCGAATGGATGGGTTGCGCATTGGCGACCCACTGGACAAATGCATTGACGTAGGCGCAATCGTAGACCCAGTTCAATTGGCGCAGATCACTGCGATGGTGGATGCCAGCGAAGGCGAAAAATACCAAGTTCCCTGCCCCACTGGCTGTTTTTACCCGCCGACGCTGATTACTGGCCTCGGCACTGCAAGCCACTTGATGCAAGAAGAAATCTTTGGTCCTGTGCTCGTCGCCATGACATTCCGCACGCCATCTGAGGCGGTGGAACTGGCCAACAACTGCCGCTATGGGCTGGCGGCGAGCATCTGGACCGAGAATGTCAACCTTGCGCTGGATATTGCGCCCAAGGTGCGCGCGGGTGTGGTCTGGGTGAATGGCAGCAATATGTTTGATGCCGCAGCGGGCTTTGGCGGCGTGCGGGAAAGCGGCTTTGGCCGTGAAGGTGGCTGGGAAGGGCTGCTGGCCTATTTGCAACCTAAAGGGGCGTCGAAGCCTTTGAAAACCATTTCCGCTGTGGCCAACCCTGCGAATGCCGAGGTTTCCGGTTTGGACCGCACCGCCAAACTATATGTCGGCGGCAAGCAGGCAAGACCCGATGGTGGCTATTCGCAAGCGGTTTGGTCACCCAAAGGCAAGCTGTTGGGGCATGTTGGTCTTGGCAATCGCAAGGATATTCGCAACGCGGTTGAGGCAGCGCATGGGGCGAAAGGATGGGGCAAGGCCAGTGCCCATCTACGCGCGCAGATTTTGTATTACGTCGCAGAGAATCTGTCGGCGCGGGCCGACGAATTCGCAGAGCGGCTAAAGGATATGACGGGTAAACCGGGTATGGCCGAGGTAGAGACCAGCATTGCGCGCCTGTTCACCTATGCCGCCTGGGCCGACAAGTTCGACGGCGCCGTAAAATCTGTTCCAATTCGTGGCGTTGCTTTGGCGATGAACGAGCCTTGCGGCGTGATCGGCGCGATTTGTCCGGATGAAGCGCCTTTGTTAGGGCTGGTTAGCTTGATGGCGCCCGCGATTGCGATGGGGAACACCTGTGTTCTGGTGCCATCGCAGGTGTTTCCTCTGGCGGCAACAGACCTGTATCAAGTGTTGGATACGTCTGACCTGCCGGGCGGCGTCGTGAACATTGTGACCGGCGCACATGGCGATTTGGCAAAGCCTTTGGCCAGCCATCTGGATGTGGATGCGGTGTGGTGCTTTGGCGCTGCAGAGCTGTCGGGACTGATCGAGCGCGAGGCGGCAGGGAACCTGAAGCGGACATGGGTGAACAACGGGTTTGCCACTGATTGGGATCGCGCCGAGGGCCGACCGTTTCTGCGCGCCGCGACTGAGGTAAAGACGGTATGGGTGCCTTACGGCGAGTAATGTGACGGCCGCTGGGGGAGGGGCTGTCTGCCCCTCCCCCAGACC
>NZ_LGHT01000005.1 GCF_001202035.1 Pseudorhodobacter wandonensis
TTTTACAAGCGGTCGAAGGACAGATGCCCGGCGCAGCGCCTCAGCACCAGCATCGCCACAGTCTTCGTTATTACCCACTATCGCTGCCAACCGTCCAACCCCGCGCACCCTGTGTCAGCTTTAACGGCAAGAATGTCAGATTTAAAGGCAAAATACCATATTTAATGGCAAAGCCGCCCCATTGATTTTGTTGACTTTCGTATACCGCATTTAAGGGCTACGCGACAGTCGGCGACGACGGCGCCATCATGGTCGAGGAATCCCGCACCACCGAAACGGTGCTCGAGGTGGTCGAGGGGCTGCAATTCGACCGCGGCTACATTTCTCCCTATTTCGTTACCGATTCCGAGGCATTGACGGCACAGCTCGAGGATCCCGCGATCCTGCTGCACGAGAAGAAGCTCAGCGGGCTGCGGCCGCTGGTGCCGCTTCTCGAATCGGTGATGCAGGCAGGTCGAGCGCTGCTCATCGTGGCCGAGGATCTCGACGATGAGGCACTTGCGACGCTGGTCGTCAACCGGCTGCGCGGGACGCTCAAGGTTATTGCCGCGAAGGCGCCGGGTTTCGGCGACCGTCGGCGCGCGATGCTGGAGGATATAGCGGCCCTGACTGGCTGTCGCCTTGTCTCGCCTGACCTCGGGGTCGATATCGAAAAACTCACCCTTGATGACTTGGGGCGGGCAGCATCTGTTCGTGTCGACAGGGAATCGACAACGATTGTCGGTGGGGCCGGCGACCCGGCCGAGATCAAAGCCCGGATCGCGCAGATCAAGCTGCAGATCGACGAAAGCACGTCGGACTACGATCGTGAGAAACTGAGCGAACGTCTTGCGAAGCTATCCGGAGGCGTGGCGGTCATTCGGGCGGGTGCTGCGACGGAGGCGGAGTTGAAGTCGCGCAAGGAGGCGCTGGACGATGCAATCAATGCCACGAAGGCCGCGGTCGAGGAAGGCGTCGTGCCCGGTGGTGGCCTCGCGCTTGTCCGCGTGATCGAAACCGTCGAGACGGTGGCAAAGGAGATCGAAGGCGACCGGCGAACGGGCGTGCTCTGTCTCGCCCGAGCGCTTGGGGCGCCCGCCCGGCAGATCGCGGAGAACTCGGCCATGGATGGAGGTGTCGTGCTTGCCGAAATGAAGAAGGGGTCCGGCGCCTGGGGGTTCGATGCGGCGCGAAACATCTACACTGATCTGCTGGAGGCCGGTATCCTAGACCCGACAAAGGTTGTCCGCATCGCCCTCGAAAACGCGGTGTCCGTTGCCGGTACGCTACTTCTGACCGAAGCAACGATGGTTGAGGTGCCGGAAGACGACGACAAACCCGCGCGTCAGGCGCTCGACGCCCATGCCTGATCGCGCCGCAGCCGACATGCCGCTTGTGCCGACGCAAAACAGGTTGATTGCTGCACGTCTGAACGAATACGCAGACCTGTTGGAGGCTCAGGGCGACGATGGGTTCCGGATCAAGGCCTACCGCACCGCCGCCCGCGAAATCGAGGCGCTCTCAGATCCCCTCCGCAACGTTTTTGAAACGGGCGGCGCGAAAGCGCTCGTCGCATTGCGGGGAATCGGCCGGGGCATCGCCGCAGCGATCGTAGAGATGTTGACAACAGGCCACTGGCAACAGCTCGACCGCCTGAAAGGCAGCCTGACACCGGAAGCGCTGTTCGGTTCCATTCCCGGTATTGGCAAGAAGCTTGCCAAACGCCTGGTCGATACGCTGGACATCGAAACGCTGGAAGATCTGGAAGCAGCACTTCGTCTCGGCGAAACGCCTGTCCCCGGCATCGGGCCAAGGCGGCGGGCGGCCATTCTGGCGGTGCTTGGTAAAAGATTGGCGCGACATCGCCGCGAAACCACGCTCGCTCATGACGGTGATGAGCCACCGGTTTCACTTCTGCTGGATGCAGACGCTCTCTACCGCACACAAGCTGAAACCGGAGATTTGCGGCGCATAGCACCGAAACGCTTCAATCCGACCGGTGAGGCGTGGCTGCCGATCATGCACGCCCGGCGCGGTGACTGGCATCTGACCGTATTGTACTCGAACACAGCGCGGGCGCATGAACTGGATCGCACACGCGATTGGGTCGTAATCTATTTCCAAGACGCAGACGGGCCCGAGGGTCGCCGCACCGTTGTGACCGAACGGACGGGTTCGTTGGCCGGAATGCGTGTCGTCCGTGGTCGTGAGGACGAATGCAGGCTGCACTATGCGACATCCCCGACCGGCGTCGCTGCTGCTGTCAAGAACACGCCACCCCTTTGAACGCGGTTGCGATGTCAGCGGGTAGTCCTCGGTTCACGTTCCGAACGGATAAGTATCGGGCAAGCCCCGGATCTGTCCGGTCGCCAGCGGCATCACCGCGCTGGTTGTGTCGACCCAGATGTATTCGTCGAACTGGCGGGGAAGCTCGGCTTCGAAATAGTGGCTGGCAAGCTCGGTCTCGGGGCGGTAGATTACCCCAATGGCACGTTCCAAACGCGGTTTCGAGAGTTCCGTGACCACGTCGCGCCCGGGTTCTGGGCGCAGCGGCAGGATGAGCCCCGCCAGACCGGAAAGGTGGAATTGCCGCTCGTAACTTTGCGGGTGGGATGGCCTTACCTGCTTGACCTCCATTGGACCGTTCCAGTCGCTGGCCGCAGCGACCGTGCCATGATCCGTGCCCATCCCGATCCGGTAGCTTTCGCGGCCGAACCCGCGCGCGCAAAGCTCGCCCAGGTTGCGCTCACCCCGACGTGACATTTCGGTCGCGCGGGCATCGCCGATATGCGAATTATGCGCCCAGACCACCGCGCGTGCACCTTCCCCGTGGAATTCCATTACGTTCAGGAGGGTTTCGAACATGTGATCATCGCGCAGGTTCCAAGAAGCGCGCGAGCCGTAGTACATGATCCGGTAATATTTCTCGGCATTGGCCACCAGTGCCGCGTTTTGCGTCGCATCCAGAAAGCGCTCGCCATCCCTCAGCGCATATACCTGACGTTTTCGCATCAGATCAATCAACATCGCAGTCACATCATTCTCGCAATTGCGATACGCCCCAGTAAGGGCTGCATGGCCGTACGCGGCCGGATCGGCCTCCCATGGGCTGAGGCATCCGTAACGTTGGCGTGCAATCCGAGCGAGATCGGGATCCACATCCTCCAGATACTCAATGATCGCCAGCGTCGATTTGAACAGGCTGTAGAGGTCCAGACCGTAAAAGCCGACGCGCGTCAGCGGAGCGCGTGGTGCGTTCCACTCGTGCAGCCAATCGGCAAAAGCACGAACCTCCTCGTTGCGCCACATCCACGTGGGGAAGCGGGCGAAAGCCTGCCACTCCGACGGCGGTGTCTCACTGTGGCGCACATAATGGTCGATGCGGGCGGCATCAGGCCAGTCGGCCTCGGCGGCAACAATCGTAAAGCCCTTTTCCTCGATCAACCTTTTCGTAATGAGCGCGCGTATCCGGTAAAACTCGGACGTGCCGTGGCTCGCCTCGCCAATCAGCACCACGCGGGCATCTCCAATACGCTCCATCATCATGTCGAGCGGTGCGTTCTCCACCTCCTCGAATGGCTCGGCGAAGGTCCGAATGAGCCTCGGCAAGCCTTCCGTCTGGCGTGGATGGTGCTGGATCAGGCGCGGTGGTGCTGTTTGCGCCTCCTCCGTCTCGCCTTCCCAGCCCTGTTCGCCGATCAGGGGCACGAAACGCACATCGGCCAGATCCTCGCGGTCGAACTGTCCCTTGTCGCGCCGCGTGACGCGGACCAATTCCTGGGCGCGCGGGTCGCTGCCCACGGGTACGACCATCCGTCCGCCCCTGGCCAATTGGGACTTGAGTGTCTCGGGCACGAAGGGTGCTCCGGCTGACACAAGAATCGCATCGAACGGCGCCTCGTCCTGCCAGCCCCGGGTGCCGTCCCCGTGAAAGATGTGGACATTCGTATAACCGGCGTCCTGTAGCGCCGCCGTGGCCCTGGAGGCCAGTGTTCCGTGGCGTTCGATGGCAAAGACCTCGCCCGCAATCTCGGCCAGAACGGCAGCGGCATAGCCCGAGCCCGCGCCGATCTCGAGCACCTTTTCGCCGCCATTGAGCGCGAGCGCCTCAATCATATAGGCCACGATATAGGGTTGAGAGATGGTCTGACCGGCATCGATGGGCAGCGGGCGATCCCGATACGCCTGGCCTTTCAGGTGGTCGGGCACGAAATGCTCGCGCGGCACGCGTCCCATCGCATCCAGAACCAGCGGATCGCGCACCCCGCGCGCCCTGATCTGGCGTTCGACCATTTCCTTGCGAAGGTCATTGTAGCTGGGCATGTCACGCCTCCTTTCGACCTCTCCCTGGTGCAGGAATTGCAGCGGGGCGGGACCACACATGGCTGGCGATCAATACGGTTAAGCCTTCTTGCGGAATCTCCGACGGCGGAGCGGGCGGTGTTTCGCCGGGCAAGGGCACCACATCGGGCGGCGTTTGGGGCGGAATTTCACCCGGCGGTTCGGGATAACTCCTCCGGTGGTGACTCTGGCCTCTCCATTGGCGGTGTCACCGGCTCTTCCGGTGGCACCGGCTCAGAAGGCTCACCCCCAACCGCGAGCGTTGCAACCTATTGTTCAGAACTTCCAGTTTGGTTCGCCATGCCGGGTATTTCTCTTTGTCAATTTCGTCGTAAACCTGCAGCATGCGCGCACCCTCACGCATTGACGGCAGTCAACTGATCCACCCTGCTATCCTTACGAGCGATCTTCCACCCAAGCACATTTCGAGGCAGGCTCATATTCTGGGTGAGGCCATGCTCCGTGTGGCCAAAGTGCGCGAATGATCGCGTCGCCCATTCCCCGAGATGGCCCGACCGCTACGCCGCATCCCTCGGCCCAGCCTCGAACACGGGATAGGCGCATGAACTGGACGCAATGTCTGGCTGGGAGATGATCTGCTTCCAGGATTCGGATGATCAGGCAAGCAGCCGCGCCGTCCGGCTCAAAATGATGGGGTCACCGCACCGCCAGGTGATCGATCACGTTCGTCACGCCGGGGGCCGCCCAAGCTGCGCGCTCCGCGCTCCTGCGTTCGCCCAGATAGCGGACTTGCCCCTCAAGCGTCACGGTCCCGTCATGAACCGCCACGCGGATTCCCGAGGCATCGAGTTCGGCATCGCGCACGAGAGTCTTTTTGATTCGCTCCGATACGTCCGAAGCCTTTACCGACGGCCGGACCTTGAGATGGTTGTTTATACCGGTGACACCCGTCAGCCGACCGATGGCGCGTGCCGCGGCATCCGCCTGATATCGCCATTCCACATCGCCCTCGAGGGTAACCCGGCCCTTGGCGACCGTGACATGGATTTTGTCTTCCGGTACCGACGTGTTCCACTTCAGCGAATTGACGACGCGTTTCGCGATCTCATCGTCAGCTGTAACGTGAGCGCCAACTGGTCGGACCTCGATTTCGTCGGCAATGGCACGGACGCCCACGACGCTTTCAACGATCTCCAGCGTCGTGATCTTGTCGCTGTAGCTGCGGACATGCCCCGTCAGCGTCACGACACCCTGATCGACCGCCACGCCGATGTCGGCAGCATCAATGCTTGGCTCGAAATCAAGCTCGTCGATGATGTCCAGTCGTAGTCGCTTATCAGTCATTTCTTCCTCCATCATGCAAACCACGTCGAGGATTGTATTTTTACGAACTTTCATTGGCATTGACGGCTCGCAACGACCGTTCCGAAAGGCGCTGGACGAGGACCTGATCTGTCCAGATCAGTGGGCCCTCGAATCCAGAACACGCGACTGTCCTGCGAAGCAACTCATTTCGCCTTTGAAATCGATTTCTCCTGAAATCAGGAACCGGCCTGTTTTCTTTGATCGGATTGTATAGTTGCACGCCACATCCGATACCGTCCCTGCCCGGTCACCTCGCGGATCACACCCCGCATTTCCATCCAAGCGAGGTTGCGCTGAACGGCGGCGCGGCTGGCGCCGGTCAGGTCCTCGGCCATTGGCGCAGAGACCAGTGGCCATTCGGTCAGCACGGCGCGCAAGGCCGGCGGAATCTTGCCTGAGAGCGGCGCCATCTTGATCGCCGCCCGCGCCGACCAGACTTCGATGTCATCAAGGTGTCGCATCGCGGTTAGACAGGCCGTCTCCATCCCCTCGAGCCAGCGAGCCAAGCGCTCAGCCGGTGCACCACCGGCGCGCAACCCCGCTGCCCCGCCCATGGCCAGCGGCGCGAAGACGGCTCCCTTGCCCTCGCTGGACGCGACGCGCGCCGCTGTGACCGCCGCTTCCATCGGGTCGCCCTGTTGCCCGAGGCCCGCGAGGCTCCAAAGGTGAAATCCCATGCAAGCCCGCGTGATCGAATGGAGATCCGCTGCGGCTGCCATTACGTCCAGCCATCCGCCCGCGCGATCCTCGAAACGCTCTGCGCTGTCTTCAATGTGCTCGGGATCGCGGCGATCCAGAAAGGCGGCCAAGTCACCTTTTGGTCCGGGACCGCCAGTCAGGCGCCGAACAGCCCATCCAACTCTTGCCAGGGCATTTGGGTCATCCTGTGCGCCCGAGAGCCGCATCGATACCCAGAGCGCCAGACGATCAGAACTTACCCGATCCCCTGCAAACCAGCTAAGATCCGCCGCCTCGATAAGAGCGAGCCGATGCCGCCAGCCTTCCGGACCGCGCAGCAGCCGGTCATCCAGAGCTCCCAGGCGTCCAGCCACTCTTGCCAGTCGCGCAGCGTGAACCCCCTCTGCCTTTGCCCAGTCATCGACAACAGCGGTGTCGGGCGGTTCCGCCCGTGGCCCGGGAGGCAAATCATCCGGTTCTTCTTCGAGTGGCCCAGGCAGGAACCAGAGATCGTCTTCGTGAGCCTCTTCATCCTCCTCGACTGTGATGAAGGGGTCACCGAAATTTTCTGAAAAAGTAGATGCTTGCAGCTTCATGTGTGCAAAATACTATGCTTTTGCACATTACCCAAGCGATTTTGTAGCGGTTGCCCGCGCTCTTAATATAGTATGTGCGCACGACTGCCGGCGGAACCTCTCAGAACGCGCTAAGCGCAAGGAATCCAAGGGATTGTGCGCCAGCACGACGAGAGAACACTTGCTTGCATTCGTTTTCAAACGGTCGTTTATTAGTGCTATGTGAAACTGCAAACGGCCTGTTTTGATGCCCCTGATCGGCTATGCGCGCGTCTCAACCGAGGATCAGACCCCCCTGCCCCAGTCGCAGGCCCTGAAATCCGCAGGCTGCGCCGAGATCCATGAAGAACAGGCCTCGGGCGGCAATCGTGCGCGGCCGGTGCTTGCGCGGGTGCTGGAGCGCATCGGCAAGGGCGACACGCTGGTGGTCGTGCGGATTGACCGCCTCGCGCGATCCCTGTCGCATCTGCTGGAGGTGATCGAGCGGCTGGAGGCCAAGGGCGCATTCTTTCGTTCCATTCAGGACCCGATCGACACCGGATCCCCGCAAGGCAAGTTCACGCTGCAGGTCTTGGGCGCTGCGGCCGAGTTCGAGCGCGCCCTGATCCGGGAACGCACCAAGGCCGGCCTCGCCAGCGCGCGCACAAAGGGCCGCGTGGGCGGGAACCCTAGGTTGCGTGCCAAAGACCCTGCTGCTCTTCGCAGAGTGCGGCTGGCGCGACAGGACGGCTACATGGAGCGTTTGAACGAGATGGCACAAGATTGGGTGCCCCACGTGCGCCGGTTGCGACCCGGCTTGGCTTGGGAGGACGTGCTGCGCATCATCAACGGCCCCTTGCCCGAGGCGCGTCGCTGGACCCAAAGCCGTCTGCTGCGCGCTGTGAAGGCCTTTGTCCGCGACGGCTTCCTGCCTACCGAGGTGCTGGCCCGCGCCGGGCGCCGCGAAACGGACGATCGCCTGCCAGCCATTATTGCTGGCATCAAGGGCGCAGATCCTGACATCACGCTTCAAGCGATCTGTGAACGGCTGGAATCTATGCGCGAACGCACGCCCCGTGGCCGAACGAGATGGCAGCCCTCATCGGTCAAGATGCTGTTGGAGCGAGCCGAGAGTCTGGGAATGATTTAAGAGACTCAGATTCGTTCTTTGGAAGCAAAACCGCCTATGTGAATCGGGTACATCTTGCGTTTAAGAGATGGCAGCGACACAAGCACTTGACGCGCTGGAACCGTGAAATAGGATAAGTCATTGTAACTAAATGATTTCATCGGGCACCGACCCACCATTTGAAAAAATCCTTGCCTGTCAAACGCTTTCCTGACATTTTTGCGGAAGAACGCTAACCATCAGTTTCCGGCGGTTTTGCGTTCCTTCTCAAGATAGACCCGGAAGACGGGCGGCGGGACGGGCATGAACGAGCAGCGGATCAGAATGGATCAAAAGATCCAAACGATGGCGACACGTCTAAGCAAATCGCTTGATGTGAATATGCGCAAGTCGTTTCTACCTGATGAACGAAAGGCTCTCAGACGCTTCTCATCCACGGAAGTTGCCCAGATCCTCGGGGTAAGCCAGGATTTTTTGCGGAAGATGTTTTTCGAGGACAAGCTCGATCTCGGTGATATCGAGACAGACGCCCGCGGCCGCAGGTTCTACACTGCAGAGCAAATCGATATAGCGCGCCAAGAAATAGCCCGGTCAAGCACCAAGTTCCAGCATATCGTTCCTCGTCGTCGGGATGGGGAGCATATCCAGATCATTTCGATCGCCAACTTCAAAGGGGGCGCTGGGAAGACGACAACGGCGATCCATCTGGCCCAAAAGCTTGCCCTTGATGGTTATCGAGTTCTGGCAATCGATCTCGACCCGCAAGCCTCAATGACCACCATGTTCGGTTTCCGGCCGGAAATCGACTTCCCTGAGGCCGGAACGGTGTACGATGCCCTTCGGTACGAGGACCCTATCCCATTTAGAGACGTTGTGCGCAAAACGTATTTCCACAACCTCGATCTAGCCGCGGCCGGCTTGTTGCTCTCTGAGTTCGAGACCGAAACCGCACACGCCCTTCGAAACAATATCAGGCCGCCGTTCTATCAGCGGCTTGCCCTTTGCATTAATGAAGTCGAGACAGACTACGACATTGTCGTCATCGACTGCCCACCGCAACTCGGGTTTACCACACTATCGGCTTTGGTAGCGTCGACATCCCTAGTCGTCACTGTCATTCCAAGCATGCTTGACGTCGCCTCGATGGCCCAATTCCTGCAGCTCACATCCAGCCTCATGGCAACAATTGCTGATGTGGGCGCATCGCCCGACTGGGACTTCATGAGATTTCTAATCACTCGTTTCGAGCCCAATGACGGCCCCCAAACCCAGATGGCGGCATTCCTGCGGACCATGTTCACGGATGACGTTCTTACTCAGCCTTTCCTGAAATCCTCCGCAGTCTCTGACGCTGGGCTCACGCAACAGACACTGTTCGAGATCGCCAGAACGGATTTTCATCGCCAGACGTACGATCGGGCTATCGAGTCCATCAACGGGGTTGTGGCGGAGGTCGAAGGGCTCATCAAAACGGCATGGGGGCGTAAGTAATGGCCCGCAAAGTCACATTCGACATTCCCGAGGATGAAGAAAAGCAGCAGAGCTCGTCGATTTCTCCGACTCGAACCCAGTCACGAGCCCCTGCCCTTTCGGGAATGGCCCGTTCTCTTCAGGATGCGGCACAATCTTCAATTCAAGAAATCAGTACCGACCTTATTGATGATTCCGAGTTCCAGGATCGTCTGGCCCTGGATGACGAAGATGACATCAGGGAACTGGCTGAAAGCATTGACAAGCAGGGACAGCTTATCCCGATACTTCTGAGCCCCGAAGGGGGGCGGTACAGGATCATCTATGGGCGCAGGCGATTAGCGGCCCTTCGACTTATTGGCAAGCCCGCAAAGGCTCTCATCAGAGGCTTGGATGAGGATCAAGCGATTCTTGCGCAAGGCCAAGAGAACAGCTTCCGAAAAGACCTCAGCTGGATCGAGAAAGCCCTGTTTGCACGTTCTCTCATAGAGTCCGGCAAGGATGAGGGACTGGTCTGTGACGCCCTCAACATCGATCAGAAAGCCAGGAAAGCCGGTGACAAGCTCACGGGACTTGCTCGCATGAAACAAGTCACTTCCTGTATTCCGACTGAACTCATCCAAAAGATCGGGGCGGCACCCGGGGTGGGACGGGATCGTTGGTATGCTGCCGCAAAGTCTTATGAGAGCCTTGGCTTCTCTGGAGATGAAGGGTTTCCGGCCGGAAACCGAGAATTCCATGATGCTCTCATGGAATCCAGAGGTTCAGGCAAGACCTCCGACGAACGCTTTGCGATCTTCGAAGGGCTCCTGAAACAGCACAAGCCCCCTGCCCCATCGGCAATCAAGACAAAACTCGGGATGGTGAAGGTCACCAAAAGAAACGTGATCATCACCGTCAAGAACGGAGATGACGGGCTTCATAAGTGGATCTCTGAGAATCCAGAGGCCGCTCTTCTCGCGTTGGCGAACGCGAAGGCCGCTGATCCAGGGCAGATCATTACCCCAGAGAAAATGGAACCCATAGGTAACCCAGTCTCCGGCAGGGATCAGGATCTTGATGGTCCTGACATAGACGATAACGAAAACTGAGCAGAAAGGAGGACAGGCCAGAAAAGGAAAAACCCCCCGAAAGCAGTGCTTCCGAAGGGCCTCGATTAGCTTAGACACCTGATTGATACCCCAAAGCCGAATCGTTTTCAACACCGTTCGCGGTGAACGGGGAAGCTTTTTCAGCCGACATCATCATGAGACAGGTATTTTCTCACACACCCGCCTTGGCGGAACGATCTTCTTTACCCGATACGAACCCGTACAGGGTCATCGAGCCGATCCGAACGCTTCGCAAAGAACTCGGTTTGACACCAAATGATCTTGTGACACTGCAGGCCTTAATCAGCTTCATGCCGAAGAAGGCCGGACAAACAGCTTCAATGACTACCGTCTTCCCCTCAAACGCATCGTTGTCTGAGAGAACGAACGGTCTGAACGAGAGAACGATCCGACGGTGTATCGGACGCCTCGTGGACGCCAATTTGATCCAACGCAGGGATAGCGCAACCCGCAAACGGTTCCCTCTTCGCTACGGTGGATTGATCAGAGATGCCTTTGGCTTCGATCTACAGCCAATGTTTGATCGGGAGAGTGAGCTCACAGAACAAGCTGAACAGCTTGTCGGCGATCAACAAGAGCTACGGTCACTCCGGGCGGAAGCGCTGGCTCTTCGTGTGGAAGCTTTGCGCCAAGCAAACGATGATGAGACATTCACATTTCTCCAAAACGTGCGCAACATCCTACGCCGCGCAACTCTCAAAGCCGACGAAATCCTAGAGCTTATCAAGAAGCTGGCAGAGTTAGCCGGAGCGACCATCAGAGAGTTTCCGGCCGGAAACCATGACGCTCAGGAAACAATGCCCGACAAAATGTCCGGCGACGACGGACAAAATGTCCGGCACGTAGAACCCACAAGATTGAATATAAAAAAGGATAGAGCAGGTGCGTGCAGTAGCTCAGGCTTTCAGGAACGCCAGGATCCAACACTTATGGCTTGGACGGACCTGAAAAACGTATCGGACTTCTTCCCACATGAACCAAGAGATCATCAATCAGTTGTCGAAATGTTGGCCAATGTCGGAAAATTGCTAAGAATAGAACAAGGCAGGATCATGAAACACCTTAGGGAACAAGGTCCAGGGCAGCTCCTTATTGCACTCGACGAATTAATTTTGAGAGCCAGCACAGGACAGGTGAAAAACAACAACGCCTACCTCGACGCTATGATGAGGCAAGCAAACTGATGCTCTTGCCACATAAACTCGACCGGCTGGTGAGTCTGCATAGCCATCGAAGATCAAGAGACAAAGGCGGCACACTTCAAACCATACGATCATCAAGAACAAGAATGTTAGTTTGAAGGTGAACCCAGATCACCCGCGTAAGGTGCAGGTCTGGGATGTGATCAACTTATCATGGAACAAGAAGCCATTCCAGGTTTGCTAGATGTTCACAGACGACTCGACCTAGGTCGCCAACCTTACCGCCGTGTTTGTCTGTGTTAATGCTTATAACGCTGAGGGTTGCACAATGCTGCTCGATTGGCTGGTGACGGATGAAGAAGCGACCCATACCAAACTACTCTCCCAGTATCAGGCCTTGGAAGAAGAGTACGCTAGACAAGATGAGAGCCCCCGGAGATCGATACGCAGCTTGGCATGTTGGAAGCAGATATCCAAAAGATCGAGATCCGGCCGTTAGCCTCCAATCCGACAGACATAGGGCGGGCAGGGGCCTTAGTCATGTTTGACCGCTACGACGCGCTGGCAGTCTCTCGCGGCTACGACCACCTGACCTCGGACGAGTCCATCGAGAACGGCAACACCGCTTATGAGTACACCTACATTGAGACCGTGCGGCGGTTCGGATGGCACATGGGAGGGCTCAACCCATCTCTTGCAGAATATCCAGAATGTACGTATATTCTGCATAAATGGAGACCCAGATCATGCATGAACTTCCAGAGTTCAAGGCGGCCGACCTGACGCGGCACACAAGTGACCTGTTCGACGCGGCCATTCGGTCGCCGATTGCTATCACCAAGCATCGCAAGCCGAAATTCGTGCTGATGAGCATGGATCAGTATCAGCAACTCACCCGTGGGGCTACGCAACAGGCTCATATGGTTGACGAAATGCCCGAGGACCTCAAGGCGCTGATGATAGAAGGGCTCGAGCGGGACTTGACGCAGTCTGATGACTAAGCCGAGTGCTGGAGAGGTTTTCCGCTATCCGTTCTTGTGGAAACGCGAACAGATGGCCGGTGAGACCGAGGGCCGCAAATGGGTCATGCTGGACGAGATCAACACGGATATTCTGGAGCGGTCCTATGTCTGGGAGGACCGCACGCCTATCGGCACGTTCAGTTCCGTCTTCACATCCAAGATCCAGTCTAGCCTGATCGCGCTTGCCAGGTCGGGTGGGGCATCCGTTGTCGATCGGCTGAAGTAGTCTCGATCACCGCAGGGTTAGCCCAGCTTCACTTGTTCCCGTCGATCCACTTCGACATCAGCCCTTTGTCGCGGAAACATTCATCCGGCACGGCGCGGCGCTTGATGCGGGCGAGACGCTCGGCAAAGGCGACCTGCTTTGATGTCGGGCGGCTGTCCTGCGGGCGCGGCTTCAGCTTGGCCTGTGCGTCGATCCAGGCGCTCAAGGAGCGCCGATCTTGCTGAACCTCCCACGGCAGAAGCGTCTGGTTGCGCAGGGCCAGCGCGCGCGCATAGGCGATCTGCTTGGGCGTCGCGGGCAGGGCGTAAGTGGTGCTTTCCATCGGGGATCTCCCTTCTTAGCGTGGTTCTTAAAATAGAACATAACAGGAACAAAAGCAAGCCGCCTGTGGAAATCATGGGGTTTGAGAGGAAGAGGAGGGCCGGGGGAGGTCAGGCCTGAGGATGCCCGAAAGAGGGCGTCCGGGCCTGATCCTGTTCCTAATTGGTGTCTGATGCCGGAAAGTGGAGGATCCTACGTTCTCATGAGCTTTGCATTTAACGCTCCCCGGCATCAGATCCCTAAAGAGTGAAAGTGTTCTTCGGGTTTTGTGACTGACGGATGAGGGCCTTTGGGGTCCCTCAGATGGGTCCGGGCCGGGTTCCGGTCTGTCTTTCCTGATGAAGGGCATTCCCATGCAAACAGGTGTCTTGCGCGTGTTGCGCGCGACCGCTGCCTCGTGGTGGCGACACAAGGAACTACGCCGAACCGACCAGACGGGCCAGGCACAACGGCGCGAGCGCGAGACTGTCCTGCGTGACCTCGGCTATCTGAAGCAGGCGGCGTTATTGCCAAACGCGCATGTGATCTGCGGAGAGGGCGGGACATTCATCCATCTTGGTTGGACTACCGTGTCGACCCTCGCGCCGATCGAGCGCTTTCCCTTGGCCACTCTTGCGGTCGCACGAGGGACCCCGTTGATCGATATCCGACCCGTCACCGATGTGATTGCCTTCGCGAAGTTGCCGCGGGTGGCGCGGGACGGATCGGGCGACTCTGAACCTTGGGGTGCCGGCAGGTCTGTCTCGCTGACCACCTACATCGACATGGTCGAAGCCCTCGGTGCCAGGATCGCCAACGATCCACGCCCCCGTCAGTCAATCTGATCCCCATTCGCTCTCACCAAAACTCGAAAGGAGGCCAGCCATGGCCCGATCCCGTACGCCCAAATTCGATGCCTCCGAGGTCATCACAAACGAAATCATCCGCATCATCGAGCGCGGCGTCCTGCCGTGGCGCAAGTCATGGACCGCAGGTGGCAGCTCTCGTCCCCTGCGCGTGGGCGGTGAACCCTACCAGGGGGTGAACAACTTCCTGCTGACGATGCGGACCGTGATGGCGGGCCACAGCTCTCCCTTCTGGATGACGCTGCCGCAAGCCAATGCGTTGGACGCAAAGGTTCGCAAGGGCGAGAAGTCCTCTGTCGTCGTTTACTACGGTCAAAGCCGGAGGGACGCCGGCGATGAGGATGACCGCAGCGACGGGGATGATCGCTCCGAGGAGGCCCGCGTCTTCCGCTTCCAAAAATCCTATCGCGTATTCAATGCCTGCCAGATCGAGGGCTTGTCCGACAGTTTCTACCCCGACCCGGAGCCTGCGCCCGAGCATCTGCCGTCCGAGCCCATCCCGCATATGCAGGCGTTTTTCGACGCCATCGACATCACGACCGTCTTCACGGGGACGGAAGCTTACTATTTGCCCCCCGTGGACAAGGTTTACATGCCGTCCATCACGCGATTCCACGACCCGCGCAATTTTTACGGGGTCTGGGCCCATGAGCTGGCCCATGCCACGAAAGCCCCCCATCGACTGAACCGTGATTTCGGGTTCTCGAAGTTTGGCAACACGTCTGTTGATTGTCATTGAGAACTGACCCGGCATTTTCATCGAGATCTGACCCACCCAGCCGTTATGATCTGCTGGTTATGATGGCGTCAATGCTGTTG
The DNA here is from genome assembly GCF_001202035.1 of Pseudorhodobacter wandonensis. Classification (GTDB taxonomy): domain Bacteria; phylum Pseudomonadota; class Alphaproteobacteria; order Rhodobacterales; family Rhodobacteraceae; genus Pseudorhodobacter; species Pseudorhodobacter wandonensis. Next base: position 14,965 of record NZ_LGHT01000005.1, read on the forward strand.
CCTCCTTTCGCTTTTTCTTCGCTGTTTCGGAGCTGGCCTTGAAGCGGTAGCTGTCATTGCCGGTCTCGAGGATGTGGCAGCGATGTGTGAGACGATCGAGCAGTGCTGTGGTCATTTTGGCATCGCCAAAGACGCTGGCCCATTCACTGAAGCTCAGGTTGGTGGTGATGATGACGCTGGTGCGTTCATACAGCTTGCTCAGAAGATGGAAGAGCAACGCGCCGCCGGAGGCGCTGAACGGCAGATATCCCAGCTCATCCAGGATCACCAAGTCGGTTTTGACCAGCGCCTCAGCGATCTTCCCGGCCTTGCCTTGGGCCTTTTCCTGCTCCAGTGCGTTGACCAGTTCAACCGTCGAGAAGAAGCGGACGCGCGTACGGTGATGCTCGATGGCCTGAATGCCAAGGG
>NZ_LGHT01000006.1 GCF_001202035.1 Pseudorhodobacter wandonensis
GTCGCCGAGCATTGCGCAAAGGGCATGAAGGTTCTGGTCCACGGCCGCATCCACTATACCAAATGGACCGACGCTACCGGCACCGACCGCTACGGCTGTGAGATCATCGCAGAGAAGGTCGACTTCCTCAGCCGCCCGAAAACCACCGAAGGTCAAGACCCTGAGCTGGTCGACCGCGACGACGAGATCCCGTTCTAACGAACGGGGCCTCCCCCAAAGCCCGGCGGGGAAACCTGCCGGGCTAGAACACAGCCAGAAATCGTCTTCGCCTACAAACTCCAGGCTGTCAGACAGAGAATCCGCCTGCTAGACTTGGCGCAATCTTATTCAAGGTGGCCATGACCGTTTCGTCTGATCAGTTCGAAGCCTTCCCTCTTCTGCTGCATTTGCGCAGGATAGATCCTGCACGGAACATGCGGCGCTATTACCGCATGGCGATCCGGAGTGATCTCTTCGGCAAGGCCAGCCTTGTGCGGGAATGGGGCCGAATTGGATCGCGGGGCCAGGTGTTGGTCGAAACCCATTCTGACGAAGGTCAGGCGGTCAATGCGCTGATGAAACTTGCGCGGGCCAAACAGCGTAAAGGATATACGTTTTGACCTGGCACAGTAATAAAAACCTTGATCTTCTTGATGCGGCCTTGATGGCCTTGCCCGAAGAGAACGATCCGATGATCCTCACGGAGTTTGACGGGTTTTGCGCGGGGCTGATCACTTGCCCGGAACTGATCCCGCCCTCGGTCTGGCTTGCCAAAGTCTGGGGGCCGGGCGGTCCGCCAGAGTTTGAGAGCCTTTCAGAGATGCAAGCCATTCTTGATTTGATCATGGCGCATTATAACTGTGTCGCCTCCCTGCTGATGACGTCTGGCGACTACTTCCCTGTAATGGACGAAGATCGCCGCAATGGCGATATCCTTTGGGAATTCTGGATGCATGGGTTTTTGGCGGCAATGCAGTTGCGGCCAGAGGCATGGAAAGCAATTGAGCGGAATGGCGATGCGCGGGCGCGAACGGCCCTCGAAAAGATCGAAGAGCTGGGCCGGATTGCGATGAGCTTTGCAGAAAGCAAGAAGGCCAAGGCGTCCAAGCTGGTGAAAGATGCCCCGGATCTGATCCCAGAATTGGTCGAGGACTTGAACCGTTTCGCGAAATCTCGCGCGCCGGGTTTGCCACAGGGTTTCCCCTTGGCCGCAAATATGAGCGCTGCGCCAGTTGTCGGCACCAAGGTGGGACGGAATGACTCATGCCCTTGCGGATCGGGCAAGAAGTCCAAGAAATGCTGTGGGGCAGGAAGCCTGCCCCTGCATTAGGATTAATTCAACACCGTCAGAGTTACGAACGCCTTCGCCCGCCGTTTGTTGGCCGTATACCAAACGGTTTTGCGCTCGCCGGTCAGACTGAATTCATAGGTCACCCCGAGAATCTTCTCACGTTGATCCGGATCGACCATCCATTCGACGGGCTTGCCGACATCAATCTCGGATGGGGGCATGACGCACTCGAGGGTCGCAGCTTCTTGGTCCATCATTTCTCATCTCCCTCGATTGTTGTCTGAATATTCGCCTTGGCCAAGGCGAGATCGAAAGCCTCTTGAAACCGTGCGCGAAAGGCTGGGCCCATGACCCGTGCCAAACCAAGCACCCCAAGTGGATCGTGCTTTGCTGTCAGGTCTACTGCGAACTGCGGCCGCAGGGTTAGCGTCACGCTTGTCGGGTGCTTCCCGCGCGTACCGCGTGTCTCACCGACGTCTGGCATCCCATCGCTCTCCCAGTCGTCAAAGACTTGTTCGCGCAGACCTTGGGCGACACGGCGGATGAGAAATTGCACGCTGCAGCGCGCAGCCATTGCCCAAGCCTCGGCCAAATGTGCCTGGCGTGTCGTAAGCGAGACAGCGACATAAACGACTTGTCCGCGCGCGGCAGATCCCGCCGTGGGGTCAGATGGCTTTGCATCGGCGTTTTGCTGAGCCAATGGACCTGTTCTCTCTTTCCGGAGTTCTGCAGGTGCCTCAATGTGCCGCTCTCCGGGTCCGCCCTCAGTATTGCATGGTCGCCGCGCGATTTTTGTGACTGCGACAGCCCCGGATTTTGGTGCCGCCGCTGCTTCAACCGAAGTCGGAAGCTCCAGCTTTGGCTCTTCGACAAGCTTACTGGCCGTAGTCACCGCGCCAAACCCGAGCTTTGCCGAAAACCCTGCGTCTTGCCGGATGATCCGCATCATGTCTTTGCGCTGCGCCATTATGCGACCTCCGCCGGTGCAAGGATTAGCTGGTCGATCTCATCTAGAAGTTCCCCGGCCTCCTTCACGGCATTTTGGACGTGCACGGCAAGCGCGCGGTTTGGCGTCTTGTCCGCAATAACCCCAAGGAGCCCTTCCTTGTCCATCCGAACGTAAGCGCTGCGGTTTGCCAGATAGGACTCAAGGGCGGGTAGAGATTGAAACAACTCCTCTGCGACAGCGCGCTCTGTCTCTGATACCCGCACTGGCACACGGCTGAGCGTTACCGAAAACCCTGCAAGCGCATCCGGCTTTTCAACCCTCCCACGCAGCTTGAGATACCAACTGGCAGTCTCCCTCGTTTCACTCAGATCGCCGCGCGACAACATCATGGGGCAGATAATCCGGTGCGCGGCAACAGCCAGAACGTCCTGCGCTTCTGATCCACCTCCGAACGTGTCGATCACGATCAGATGCTCTTGATCGTGCTGCTCGTAGATCTGGTCAATCGCCTCGACCACACGGTGGGCGTCCAGCGTGTGGATCACTTCGACCAGTGGAGACCAGTTACCTGCCTCTTGCCCCGCCTGCATCCATGTCAGACAAGAGCGCGAGCTGTCGGTGTCGAAGATCGTAACCGTCTCACCCCGTGCCGCAGCCGCAGAGGCAAGAGCGCGGCAGAGCGTACTCTTGCCCGATCCCCCTTTGCGGTTCATCACCAACACAACACGTATACCGTAACCCATACCACCTTCCTCATATTACAGATGTCATTATTCTGAATGACGAACACTCAAATCTTTTATCCTAAATCACATCACTTTAATCTGAACGCTAATTGCGGATATCAGAAATCAGCTCGCGCAAATCTTATTGCGCAAGGCGTATGTCTTTAATCCTAAATCTGATTACTGGATGCGTATGTCTTTTATCTGATCGCGCAATGCGTATATCGGAAATCTGAATCCCTAACACGCAACACTGATGCCACAAGACGCATCGCACACATCCTTTCTCCGAACTCACGACACTGACTAGCGGAGTTCGCATTACCAATAAAACAAGGCTTTACGTCATTTCTTTCAAGGAAAACCCACTGCCTGCCAAATGGCTGGGGTGGATCTTCCCGGTCTCACCTTGTGCGTTCAGCGATCAGCGAAACGCATTCGGTGGCGAGTGAGTTACCCAAGGTCAGCACAATCTGCAAGTGCATAATTCGCGCAATGATTGTGCTTGATTATTACGAAGGAGAAGGAATAAGAAAGGTGGCAGGAAATGCGATATGTCTACAATAATTCGGCGATGGTATTAATGATAAAATCTCTTTCTGGTGAAACGCGACCTAAGGTGAAATTAAAACCGGCCATTGCCATTAAACGCGACTCAACGTCGTCCGAGCCGCTTGATGGGCCTCGAAGGGGCCGTCCGAGCGCAGAGGGCTCAGGCCAGGTCATCAGTTGCCGTCTGCCTGCTGAAGAACTCCATGCCTTCGACGCGCTTTGTACCCAGCTTGGGGCAAAATCCCGATCGGATGGGGTGCGGTCCATCGTGCGAATGGCCGCCGGCTTTTTGGAGTTCAGCCGGGAGGACAGCGCGCGGCTGGAAGAAATCCGCTACGAGCTGGGCAAGATCGGCACCAATGTTAACCAGATCGCCTTAGCCGCGAACCGGGGTCGAGCTCCGATGGTGCGGGCGCAATGGGCTTCGGTGGATGAGTTGCGTCGGTCATTGCCGTCTGTGGCGAAGACCCTGAACCAGATCATTGCCGAACGACGGCGCCAAGGCGTCGCCCTGTTCCGGAAATTTGCGGAAGCCCAAGGGGTGCGCCATGGTTAAGGTTCGCGCGCGCCCGACCAGTTTGGCGGCAGCCGTTTTGGGCGAGTTGGATTTTTTGCGCCCAAAGCAGGGCAGGGTGAAGACTGGTCCTTCATCACCCGCAAAGCGTGGGTTTAGCTTTTCATCGCGAGCGAACCAGCTCTGGCGGTTTGCACTGGGGTCGAATGCGGCGGTGCTGAAGAAGATCGGCAAGGGTGGCACGGCCAATGCCAAGGAGTTAACGGCGCAGATGGATTATCTGTTTTCCAAGTCGGCTTCAATCTTCGGCAATGGGGTTCTGCTGGATGCAGATTCCAAGGGGCTGAGTAAGGATGAGCGGCGCGACATCGTGGGCGATTGGGTCGAGGATTGGCGTGGGTCGCCAAAGAACGGCCACACGACGCATCTGCTGATGAGTTTTCCGTCCCATGTTCGGCCCGAGAAGGCAAAGCTGATCGCCGAGACCTGGGCCTTTGAGATGTTTCAGTCGGGGGAGCATCAGGATGATGTCTGGTCCTATGTCGCGGCACTTCACACTGACAAGGCGCATCCGCATGTCCACATGGTCATCAACAATCGCGGCACAGTAAACGACACTTGGTTTTACATGGCCAAAGAGCATGCGTTCAATCTCGAGGTGATGAAGCAACGTATGGTGGCGATTGCAGCGGAAGAAGGCGTATTTTTGGATGCCACGTCGCGGGCTGAGCGGGGGCTGCTGAGCTACGGGCCATCGCGGGCAGAGATCGAGCGGGCGCGAGTTGAGGGTCGGGCACCTGAGGAACGGCCACGCGAGGGCAGGTCGCTGGAAGAGGCGCTGGCAACGATGGAACGTACAGCGGATGCGATGCGCAGTTTGCAACATGTGGCGGCGTTGACGGGCTTGCCCGAGATCGGTGAGAAGATTGCCAAGGCGGAAGATGCGTTGCGGCGGGGTGGCGTGTTACAACCTTTCCCGGTTGAGGCGGCTACGAGCGATCGCGCCGATCTGGACCGGCATTTCAGCGGATGGATGGCGGAGACTGAGGCCAAGATCCGGAAGATGCCTGTCACTGAGCGCAAAGAAATGCGCGATGAGCTTTATGGCTATGCCATCGACATCGTGAAGGGTTTGGGCGACGCCCGTGGAGCGCAACTTTTGCAGATGTTCCCGCAGTCCACACTTTACGCGACGGGCATCAATGGGGATCAACTGACACGGGGCAGGGAGGTCGTTGATTTGCTGCCCGGCGCCGCAGATCAGTTGAAAGCAGGCATCGTCGCCAAAGCAGTGGCCTTGGGTCTCAGTGGCGATCGCATAGCTGATCGGTTGGAGGCGGGTGCGGCCAACGCTTGGGAAGAACGTGACTGGGTGCGCAGTGACTTGATGACACTATCCGGAAGACGCCGCGCTGACCTTCGGTCGCCGGATCAAAGCCGGAAGGTGGTCAAAGATCTTGAAGGCTTCTACGCCACAGCCGCCAAGTTGATTGACCAGGCACGAATACATGAAGGGTTGCCTGAAAATGACCGGTTGTTGCGAGCCCTCGAGTCGATGGGGCGCATCATGCAGGCGGATGGAAAGGTCGAGTTCAGGAGCGATGCCCATGCTGAACGGTTCGCGGATGAGTTGCGACAAAGGTATGGAGCAGGATTTATGAAAGAACTAGCTGCCGGGCAGACTGACGCGCTGGCTGGGAATTTCGAGGATGTACAGCAACGGAAGTGGATCGCCAAGGCGGTTATTTCTGCAGCTAAATTGCATGTGGCGATTGGGCTGACCTTGAGCGAGGCGAATAGGGCTGAACGAGAATTGTTAGGCAGTGTGGGGCGCGAAGCGGAAAAAGATTGGGAGCGATGATCCGCACGAAAGGCGTATTTCGTTGAAAAATTCTTCTTGATTTGGGGCCTTTCGGCTGATTCAGTTGTCCTTGTTAACGGGAGGGATTGCGATGTTGGGGCCAAAGCAAGAGGCGCAAGGCGCGTTGTTTTGCGAGTTCTCAATAGATGATCACGTCCCTCAGGATCTTTTGCTGCGATCCATTGTTCGCTTCGTCGACCTGTCTGGCATCCGCCAGTATCTGGCCCCATTTTACAGCACCACGGGCCGCCATTCCATTGCCCGGCAATGCATTGAAAATGCATGAGAGGGGATTGATCCTGAACTTCTGATCCGGGTGTTGTTGTTCGGTTATTGCCTCGGCATTCGTTCAGAGCGACGTCTGTGTGAAGAGGTCCATCTGAACCTCGCCTATCGCTGGTTTTGCCGTCTCGATTTGACCGACCGTGTGCCAGGCCATTCGTCTTTCTCCAAGAACCGTCATGCGTTGCCCGGCAGGCAATTGCAATGCAAATGCCGAGAGGGGTCGTTTCCGCGACAGCGATCTGCTGCGTCACTTGTTCGAGACGACCGTGGCTCGGTGCATTGCCGAAGGGCTGGTCAGCGGCCAGCGCTTTGCAGCGGATGCAAGCCTGATCCATTGCCCGGCAGGCGATTGCGTAGCAATCTGCAGAGAGGGGGGCCGATGCCAAAAAGCAAAACTCAACGCCCAAAGAAAACTGGGACGCAGAGGCAATTACCCCAGCAGATGCGCCGCGTGCTGTGCGCGAGTATCTTGAGGTTCTGGATGACGCTGCCTTTGGCGCAGCCACAACGGTTGAACCGAAGTTCACATAGCATTCCGACCCAGCCAGCCAATGGACTGCAGCCCGTAAGGGCCCTGCATTCTTTGCGTATTCCACGAATTATCTGATCGACACAGATCACAGCGTGATCGTGGATTTGGAGACAACAAGGTCAATTCGGCAGGCGGAAGTAGGGTCGGTACGCACGATGCTGGATCGGGTCAAAAACAAGTTTGATCTGCATCCTGAACGTATCATAGCAGATACCGCTTACGGGTCTGGGCCAATGCTTGGCTGGCTTGTGGATCGCAAAATTGCGCCGCACATTCCCGTCTTCCATTGCCCGGCAGGCGATTGCATAGCAATCTGCCGGGAGGGGACAAGTCTGGGCGCGCCGATGGAACCTGGAGCCGGGCAGATTTTGAGTGGGACGCTGAAAACAACCAATACTTCTGCCCGGAAGGTGAGGCGCTCAAGCAATTCCGCCGCAACTACTCTGACCCGAACCGTGGACCAGACGGCAAGGGTGTCGCCAAATATCAGGCCCTAAAGTTGACGTGCCAAGCCTGCCCCTCAAAACTCAAGTGTTGCCCGAATGCAGATACCCGTAAGATTACCCGCGAAGAACACGAAGACGCCCGGCAGTGTTGATTGTCATTGAGAACTGACCCGGCATTTTCATCGAGATCTGACCCACCCAGCCGTTATGATCTGCTGGTTATGATGGCGTCAATGCTGTTGCCTCCTTTCGCTTTTTCTTCGCTGTTTCGGAGCTGGCCTTGAAGCGGTAGCTGTCATTGCCGGTCTCGAGGATGTGGCAGCGATGTGTGAGACGATCGAGCAGTGCTGTGGTCATTTTGGCATCGCCAAAGACGCTGGCCCATTCACTGAAGCTCAGGTTGGTGGTGATGATGACGCTGGTGCGTTCATACAGCTTGCTCAGAAGATGGAAGAGCAACGCGCCGCCGGAGGCGCTGAACGGCAGATATCCCAGCTCATCCAGGATCACCAAGTCGGTTTTGACCAGCGCCTCAGCGATCTTCCCGGCCTTGCCTTGGGCCTTTTCCTGCTCCAGTGCGTTGACCAGTTCAACCGTCGAGAAGAAGCGGACGCGCTTACGGTGATGCTCGATGGCCTGAATGCCAAGGGCGGTTGCAACATGCGATTTCCCTGTTCCCGGACCTCCGATCAGCACCACATTCTCGGCCGCGTCCATGAACTCACAACGATGGAGTTGTCTGACTAAGGC
>NZ_LGHT01000007.1 GCF_001202035.1 Pseudorhodobacter wandonensis
GTTTGTAGGCGAAGACGATTTCTGGCTGTGTTCTAGCCCGGCAGGTTTCCCCGCCGGGCTTTGGGGGAGGCCCCGTTCGTTAGAACGGGATCTCGTCGTCGCGGTCGACCAGCTCAGGGTCTTGACCTTCGGTGGTTTTCGGGCGGCTGAGGAAGTCGACCTTCTCTGCGATGATCTCACAGCCGTAGCGGTCGGTGCCGGTAGCGTCGGTCCATTTGGTATAGTGGATGCGGCCGTGGACCAGAACCTTCATGCCCTTTGCGCAATGCTCTGCGACCGTCTTGCCGAGGCCGTTGAAGCAGGTGATGCGGTGCCATTCGGTGTCCATCACGCGGTAGCCGTTCTCGTCGCGCTGGACCCGGCCTTCCGAGAGGCGCGGCCGCGAGGTGGCAAGGGTGAAGTTGGTGATTGTGGTGCCGCCTTGCGTGGTGCGTGCTTCTGGGGCCTGACCGATATTGCCTGCGAGGATGACGATGTTTTGCATGGTGTAGTCTCCAAATCTTTGTGTTCCGAGGGACCATTCCCTTCGACAAGACCCGAAAAAAGACCGTCGGTTTTGGCTTGCACGGGCAAAGGCACAGCCGATGACCGGAAACCCCCGAGGGCCGGGGTGGTGCGGGCAGGTGCCGCGTTTCCAAAGAAACGCTAGCCAACACGGCCCGGCGTGAGCGGGGTTGCGGGCCAAAACCGAACGGTCTTAGGGGATTTGTCAGTCGAAGGGAGTGGTGCCTGGGGCACGAGAGATCAGGAGACGGTGCAGAACAAATGGCAGGCTTGCGGGCACAGGACAGGACCATAGCAGGCGCCACGCATGCGGCGATCAATCCAACATGCCCTGCCCTTCCTGCACCAGTCGGATCAAAATTGCGCGTTCGCACTTGGACGGCTATTTGCGTAGGATCAACAGGACACGAGGACCCCATGGCTGATTTCAACATCGAGGCGCTGTCGCTCAAAGAGCTCAAGCAATTGCAAAAGGATCTCGCCAAGGCGATTTCAACGTATGAGGACCGGCAAAAAGCAGAGGCCCGCGTGAAGCTGGAAGCTATCGCCAAGGACTTGGGATATGCACTGGCCGATCTGGTAGGCATTGAGGGCAAAACAAGCCGAGCGCCCGCAGAGCCGAAATACCGTCACCCAGAGAACCCATCCCTCACCTGGTCTGGCCGTGGACGCAAACCGCTGTGGTTTGTGGCAGCCCTCAACGCAGGTAAGACGCCGGACAATATGGCGATCGGCTGATCAACAGGCCAGCACTGCTGGCAACGCTACCTGCGATCAATCCTTTGCCCTCGAAACCTTGCGTACAAAGTGGATGGGTATGTTCTGCCACGCGCAAACCTGCCGGATGGCTTGCTCGGCAGTCTGGGCCCAGGTCTTGACGATCCAGTCTGCTCGACCCTCGCCGGGCAGAACAACCAAAAAGGCATAGGTGGCAAGCAGATCGGCCTTGAGAGCCCCCGCCCTACTGAGGACGCCAAAGATTGCCCATCTAACACCTCGATGGCCTCTGCGCCGTCATCACGGCAGCACTGACAAAAGCAGCCATGTAGGTCTACCCAGTCCGTACCGATGGCTGTGGTCATTTTCTCACACTCAAGTCCAATCTCGATCGGCCCGACAGTGGTGCAGCGGGGCTTCGGCCGGTTCATGCCTTGGACAGGGCAAGACTGCCCTGTGGGAACCCCATAGGGGAGGTTGGTCGCGGTCATGTGCGAACTCCTTTTGTTGAAGTGAGGGCGCCGACCTTATGTCGGTGCAGGAGCGTCTCCGCCGTGCGGCGGTGGACAGGCGAAAGACCCAGAGGCGTGATTGCGCTATATCTGGGCCTTGGAGTGATGAGGCCCGTGGCCTCAGCCAAAGGGATCGTATTCTGAAACGATCACGACCTCGTCACCGTCGATTTCATCGGCGGGGACGGCACCAAAGCTTCCATCCCCGGCTTGGAAGACGACGATCGAGACCATGAGCGTGGCGGCAAGGGAAGCGGCGAAGGCGTGTGCATCTTTGCGGGACATTTGTTTTGGCTCCTGCTGGGAGGCGGGGGACCATCCCCCGCGCTGACAGGAACCCGAAGGCCCAAAGACTGGCTGACATCACCGGGTGCGTTCGGGCTTGTCCCGAATCCGCCCGGCGGCACGGGCTTGCCCGTAGTCCGAGCCCTCGCGGCTTGATCTCGAAGACAGACTTTGGGCCAAGGAAGGGACTGGCAAGCGGGGGATGGAACCCTGACGACAGGAGCCAGATTGTCCCGCAGATGCATGCGCTCGCCAGCCTTGCAGGCACGCTTATGATTGAGAGCTTTTTCCAAAGGGATGGATGCCTTGGTGCGTCTTGCGTGTTCGCGGGACAGGGCCTTGATGGGTGAGACGCCCGCCTGTGGCGAGCCCCTCGGTTTTGAATATGGCTCAGGCGGCGATGCCCGCCTCCCCTGCCCCACTTTCGCCGCCGTCATCACCGACGATCTCCAGCCGCGCATTGCGATAGCCCTCTTTGGCAATCCACAGCTCCGCAGCCTCGGCACTGGCTGCCAGGTACAAAAGCTCAGAGTTGCCCCCAAAATCCAGCAGCACTCGGACCTGCCCGGGCTTTGGCACCTCAGCCACCTCGAAGATCAACGAACTGTCAGCCGAATGGCTGCGCATGATGGTCACGAGAATGACCCCGTCAGACGAGAAGTTGCCCTCATGCAGCGTGAAGGAGGCCGGAGCCGTCCAGGTCGAGTAAGACCGCGGTGGTTCCTTCTTCACAAGACGCCCCACACCGTTCGCGCGTTCCCAAGCCGCCAGCTTTTTGGTGAAGCGCGCGGGCGGCTTGGGACTGCGATCGGTGTAGCGAATGAGCGCCCCCAAGGGCGCGGTGGTGATAATGGTCGATGCAGACATGATTTCTCCTTGTGAGTGTAAAGAACTACACTCATCTTATTGATATTGTTATATTTAATTGAAAAGAGGGCGAAAATCCCGCCCTCCACTGGCTCAGATCACTCTGCGGCCATCATTGCAGCCGGTTCTGACGGCAGATCGGCCATCAAGAAGTCCGGCAAGGCGATGTCTTCAACAGGCTCGAGCGTGTCTTCAACCGCTTCGCCCTCCCCTGCCCCGGTGCCTGCATCCAGATCGATACGCCGCAACACCTCCGGCAACCAGCCAGAACCCTTCAGCAGACGCTCTGCCTCAACCGCCATCTCAGCCTTCTTGAGATGATCGAGAAGCTGCGCTGTCCCCTCCCCTTTGGCTTCGCGGACTGCATCAAGAATGCGGGCTTTTGGAACACGACCAAGATAGGTCTCGACCGTAGGTTCCCAACCGGCTTCTACCATGTCGAGACCGACGGCATTGGCGAGGATGTCCGACTGCGCCATGCGCCGGGTCAGACCGCTGGCCGAGATCCCTGCCCCGTACGGGTTTGGCTTTTCATGCACCGCATTGATCCCAAAGCTCACGCAATGGGCCAGCAATGCAAGACGACTGGCTTGATCAAGCGCCGTCAAATAATCCCATAGGACTGCATCATCGCCAAGCGGCAGATCAGCCTCCCAGCTAGCCTGTCGATCATCAACGGACCTCGCCACCACGCTGTCCTTCAGATCGGGTGCCTGGGTCGAGAGATAGACTTCACGCACCGATGCCTCAAGGCAACTGCCCGAAGCCCCCGCAGTCCGGAACGTGTCATTGACCAGTTTTACGAGCAGCAATGTCAGCGCCACATCGGGTGACCGCCCGACAGCTTCACGCAAAGCCAAGGTGCGATGTGCCGTGAGTTCAACAAGCAGACGTTCTGGCAGAGGTTTAAGCGCCCCATCGTCTTCGTCCTCAGCAAGCGCCTCCAGAGGTTGGCCGCCAGAGGTGATGACAGTTCCTGCGCTGCCAAGGTGGGAAGCAGACACAGCACCATCTCCCCCCTGCCCCGCTACATCAGACATAGCGCAGTCACCATCTGCAATGACAGGAGCTTCGTCCTCAACCCGAACAAAACCGCGAGATACGGACAGACCGCCCTCACGATCAAGGCTGACAAACACGCCAGCGCGCGCAACGTCGTCGGCCTCATAGACCATCGGGCGCTGTTCAAGACCTTCCATGGCCAACTCAAGCGCCGCAAGCCGTTCCGAGATGTCTTCGGGAAGATCATCTTGTCCGGAATGTTCCTCTTCCAACTGCCGGTACTCAGCAAGATGCGCCGCATGGGCTGCAACCTCGTCCTCCGTCATTGGTACAGCCTCTCCAAACAGCCGCCGCATCCCGTGGCTGTACCCGTAAGGCAGATCGACCGAGATCTCGATCCACTTCCAACCCTCAGCGGCGATCGCTTCGGCTTCAACCTGCAGCCGCTCGGACACTAACCGATCCAGCAGGGCAGGTTCCTCCAACCAACCCCCATCATCGCCTTGGAACAAATCCCGCAGCACCGTGCCACCGGCATCCTCATAAGCAGATACCCCGACAAACACCGCACGGCGATCAGACGCCCGCACGGACGCCTCTGTCAGCATACGCCGGATTTGGAAGGGCTCTTTCGACCAAGAGGATTTGACGGCATCCCAAACCTGAATCTGGCGCGCGTGATCAGGATTGACGGTAAAGGCCATCAGCTGTTCCAGCGTCATGGCATCCTCGGCGTAAACCTCGAGTAGGGCAGGGGCCACAGATGCCAATCGCATCCGCTGTTTCACAACAGCAGGGGCAACAAAGAAGGCAGCTGCAATTTCTTCATCACTTTGACCTTTCTCCCGCAAGGCCAAGAAGGCACGAAACTGATCCAACGGATGCAGTGCTACACGCTGCATGTTCTCAGCCAGCGAGTCATCTTCAGCCAGGATTGCAGTAGAAACTTCCCGGACGATACAGGGCACGGGCGCGAACTTCGCCAGCCGCTTTTGCTTCACCAGCAAAGACAGCGCTTGAAAACGGCGGCCACCGGCGGGAATCTCGAACTTACCGGTTTCTACCCCTTCAGCATTCATCACAGGCCGCACGTTCAAGCTTTGCAACAAGCCACGGCGAGCGATGTCTTCAGCCAGTTCCTCAATCGAGACGCCAGCCTTGATGCGGCGTACGTTGGACTGGCTCAACACCAGTTTGTCAAAGGCGATATCGCGCGACGGCGACAGAGTGATTTTCTTGGCAGCTTGGGCCATCAGATAGTCTCCACGACGGGCGCTGGGAGCCACTCTCCCAATCTCACTTCCCGTCACACTCAAACCAACAAACCTTTCACTCTCAGAGAGACTGACGTAGAAAAGGCAGCTATCAGCATTGGTGTATACCGGGGTAAACATCGAGCCATAACGTGTCGTTCCAGTAGTGTTTACCGGGGTATACATGGCCCCCCCCCTTGAGAGGGCATCACACAAATTGCTCCTGCTTGTGTTTAGGGGTGGTAAGAGACCAGAACATTTTTACGCAATCCAGACCCCGATCACGGGCCTTTTTCGTCAACGCGTTCAAATAGGCCTGCGGGTTTTTGATACGGCCATACGCTTCAACAAGGCCGAGAATTGCCAATGCACAGCCGTATTCCCCCAACCGTTCATCTGCGGCGGCAATCGCTTTTGGATGAAGCCCTATAGCGGGTCCCAGTGATTTTGCGAGCTGTGTCACATCTGCCCATGTTCGAGGTGGGCTTGAACACATAGATCGCGCGGTTGTGGCAGCCTCCATGCACTCGAATACCGAAATATCCGAGCGAACACCTTCTTTATTCTTAGCATTGTCTGTGTTTTTAAGTTTTGTGGTTTCAGGTATTGTCGTAGTTTCCCCTTCAGAGTCTAAATCTTCTTTATTAGAATTCTGAATATGCCGGACAATTTGACTGTCACTGTCGGACATTTCGTGTGCGCGAGTAAGATCAGTTGCAGCTCTGGGTGCGGTTTCAGGGGGCAGGTTTTTATCGATGTTCTGGATTAGGGTTTGCAACTCTTCGACCGAAAGCTTGCGACGAAGCGAGCGGCGGGCATTTTCGCCTAGCGTGGAGGCTGCGAGGCCTTCATTGTTGTAAAGGCGATCGCGAATTAGAGCCTTTATAGACTTAGCTTGTATATCTTGGTGGCGGCAGTTCTCTGCGATGGTCTCTAGCTCTGGCACCAATTGGCAAAGCGGTGAAAGATCTATGCCATAGGTAATAACTGTCGCGTTGTTTTGATCTTTGATTTGATAGCGCTTGCCGCTCGGGCTTAATTTTCGAAGCACAATACCAACTTCCGCGAGCTTGTTCAAACGACGGCGAAGGGTTCTTTCTTCGATGCCATCGCAGCGTTCAGAAAGCACACGATTAGACGCAAAGACGACCATCTGGCTGCCCCATTGCGCTACCGGCATAAGCGAGAGCAGGCCGCGCAAGACCGCAATGTCGCGGTCCTTCAGATTGAAGTGGGTCTTTGACAGGCGCAGGAGGTCCAAAGCGTGCCAGCGTGGGTCGGCGGGGCGCTTTGGGGTGTCGGCGGATTTGGTGTTGCCAGGCGTTGGCGGTGCAAGCGAAATATTGATGTGTTTCATGGGATGTTCACGCGGATCAGTCTGACCAACCCAGCGGATTCATCGCTCGCAACCAAGCTTGGCATTCCCATTCAATCAAAAATGGGACATATTCAGGCAAAGAAATACCGATCATCGCCTTTGCGATGTTGCTAACGAATCAGGCCTGCGCTAGATTGCTCTTGTTGAAGTTGAGCTTTCTCAGGGTTGGCGCCCTGTGTATTGCACGGGCCTTCCGAGTGGGATCCATTCGGGAGGTCTATCTTTTTCCTGCAATGCTCCTTTGTTGTTGCGGTTTTTCGGGTCAGTCTTGGTTGTCGGATTGAGTCAGATACTCTTGGTGCAGGCGCTGAAAAAGCTCGCCAGCATGTCCTGCGATCCAATGCGCAAATTCGACGGATCCTGCGTCTGCTTGGAAAGTCACTTTATTTTTCCCCACAGCAATAGAGCCGATTTTAACCCCGGAGTTCGACTGAACGGCGAGGGTAGGGGGCTTTGCCCCTTGTTTCTTTGACTGTGAAGAGTGGGCTTCAAAAGCTTTTATCCAATGATCAAAGCGTTGATCTGAGGTCAGCGCAGCTGGGAAGGGGCCGTGAAGCACCGAGTTTGGATCTCGTTTCTGCTGCAAAACCTTGGTAGCTAGTTCATACCAGCGCTTCCACCCGACCGAAGGTGTTGGCCCAATTTTTTCAATCAACTCTCTCGGGAATGCCTCTCTTACCTTTCGCATATGCGAGGTATGGCTGCGGCTGATATTCAGAGCATCCTGGATAATACGCGGCTCATACCCTGCTTCCTCCAAGTCGCCGGCAAATAGAGTTTTTTCAATGAAAGACGGATCTTTCCGAAGATTGTTTTCTTGGCCTTGGGCAAGGACGGCCTCTTCATCAGACAGCGTCCGAATCAAGGCCTTGACCGTTATGCCAAGCCCTTTGATTGCAGCTAAGCGCCGACGCCCATAAACGACCTGATACCTACCGCTGAGTGCGGGGTGCGGGCGCAACAGAATGGGCACTTGTTGACCATGCCGCGAGATGCTCTCTCGGAGATCCGCAATATCATCATCCAACAGACCTATCCGGTCTTTGAGGCCTGAATCCTCGATCAGGGCCGTATCAATATCTTGCACGGTGCGGGCGCCCACAGTTCTTAGGTCGTTCCTTATGGCGGCAATTGGCCCGGATTGCTGAAACACTTCCGGCGAGGATCGCGCAGGACGGTAGGATGGCGCCGTGGCGTTCTCATCTGTTTGTGGCGGTGTAGGGGTTATCCCCTCGAACATGTTTTTGCGGGCCATATATTAAAGCCTCCCCCATGCTTTGTGAATGTCTTGCTCTAGCTCCCGCGCGACGGCATTTATTGATTCCATGGCGCGGTCATAGGTGTTGCGATTCATGCTGCCACGTCCCACTTCGAAAAGTGTTTGGTGGGTAAGGCCTGCATCTGATACAGCGGTCGATTTCAAAAAGGTCTCTGTCATCACGCGTTTGCCAAAATTTGCACGCAAAAGACCGGCTACCTGTGCCTGAGGGCCATCGGATGGTTCAAATCGTGAGACGAGATACCGCAGGAAGTCATATTCCAACGACAGACCAGCATCGCGAATCGTATCCAACAGAGAGGATGTCATCGTCAGAAATTGGGCCAAGGACGCCACATCAATGAAGTTCGGCACCACCGGTATCAGGATGGAGGAGGAAGCAACAAGCGACGAAAGCGTCAAAAACCCGAGTTGCGGTGGGCAATCGATGAACACCAGATCATAATTGGCTTCGACCGACAGCAATGCTTGCCGGAGCCGAAGATAAAAGGGCGGTTCGGCACCACGACGCAGGGCATACGGCGTTTCAGTCTCATATTCAGACAAAATCAGCCCGCCCGCAGCTATGTCCAGACCGTGAAAATAGGTCTTGCGAATGACGTCGCTCATCGGAAGCGGGCCGTCATAACGGATAGCGTCGTAGACTGTGCCTTTGTGCGAGAAATCAATCTCTGGTCGTAGACCGGTCATCGATGACAAGGAAGCCTGTGGGTCCATATCTACAACCAGAACGCGGTAGCCATGAAGAGCGAACCATTGACTCAAATAGGCGGCAGACGTTGTTTTGGCTGATCCGCCTTTGAAGGAGACACAGGAAATGATTTGCAGCGGATCCTGCCCAACGCGTCCACGAAGGTAAAGGGAGGGGTCTCGCGTGGTGCGGGCGAGGGAAAGACGGATCTGGCCAAGATCATCTGCTGAATAAACCTTGCGACCACGTTCGTCCAAGGGGACATCGGGAATCTTTGCCTCGGCATGGAGTTTCCGAAGATGGCCTGCCGCCAAACCAAGGAATTCTGCGGCCTCGCTGGAAGAGAAGGTGCGCAAATGTTTGCGTGCATCCGGAGCAAAATTCCGTTCGAGATGCTGTCGAATTGACTGGTGCAGCGTTGCTGCATCAGACTGGAGTTCGGCGAATACTCGCTCGATTGCCATTTGACCCTCATTTTGCCTCTTGCTGGAATGGTTTAATCCACTCGCAGCCCCCAGTTATCCGGGATTATTTATTTGTAGCGCAAAAAGCCGCAATTACCGCTTATTTGCGCTACAAGTAGTCATGCGGCAGGTTTTCGCGTCTTGCAAGGAAATTATTGCTTCCTTCCCAAAGAGAATTTCTACTCAGTTCGTAGGAAGATACCTGTAAGAACTTGTAATATAGAGACATTCTACTTCCTATGCGGTGGTAACGTATTTTGTACGAACGGAGGTATACTACACAACTTATAGTGCCATAGCTTATCAGTACGAATCGTTGAGCAAAGTAAGATGGCTGTTTTTTCCCTTCATACCGTGGTGGCTCACCTGATCAAAATGCGGTTTTAGGACAGTGGCGAAGTGGGGGGTGCGGACGAAAAGTTGGACTATCTTGGAGATAGTTCATGTATAGCTACGAAGAACGAATGCGCGCGGTTGAGCTTTATATGAAGCTCGGCAAGCGCGTGCGGGCCACCATCCGTGAGTTGGGGTATCCAACGAAGAATGCCTTGAAGGGCTGGCATCGAGAATATGAGCGTCGGCAGGATTTGCCGATACGTCCAGTGCCGCGCCCGCCTAAATTCTCAGAGGCACAAAAGCAGGTGGCGTTAGAGCATTATGCCAGCCAAGGGCGCTGCATTTCATGGACGCTGCATGCCTTAGGCTATCCAGGCCGAGCCACGTTGACGGCCTGGGTGCGCGAGGCATTTCCTGAGACGGGGACGGTTTCCACCGGGACACATGGACCGGGCAATCACTCTGACGCCGTGAAGAAAGCTGCTGTGGTTGGACTTTATAGTCGTCAAGAAAATGCGCAGGCTTTGGCAGAAAAAGTCGGAGTTAGCAGGCCGACGCTGTATGCTTGGAAAAACCAGATCCTTGGCTCGGAGGCTCCTGCCACAATGAAACGCAAGAAAAGTGCTTCCTTGGATCCAGAAATCGAAGCATTGGAACGTCAGCGTGAAGCTCTGCAATGCTGCATCCGCGAACTTCAGATTGAGCATGACCTGCTCAAGACTGCGAGTGAACTGATAAAAAAGGATCTTGGCGGCGATCTGCAGAGCCTGAGCAATCGGGAAAAAACCATGCTGATCGTTGCCCTAAAAAGTCAGTATAAGGCACCGGCGCTGTTGGCCCGGCTGGGTCTCGCGCGGAGTTCTTACTTTTACCACCGCGCCCGTATCACTGTGGAAGATAAGTATCTTCCGGTGCGCCACGCCATGAAGGAGGCCTTTGAAAGCAACCATCGCTGCTATGGCTACCGCCGCCTCAGAGCCTCTATGACGCGGCACTCGATCTCGATCTCCGAGAAAGTGGTGCGGCGCCTGATGAAACAGGAAGCCTTGGTCGTCCCAAAGCCCAAGCGACGGCGTTACAGCTCATATCTGGGCGAGATCAGCCCCGCGCCCGAGAACATCATCAACCGTGACTTCCAGGCTTCCACGCCCAACGAGAAATGGCTAACGGATATCACCGAGTTCCACATCCGCGCTGGAAAAATCTATCTTTCCCCGATCATCGATTGCTTTGACGGCCTCGTCATCAGTTGGGCCATAGGGACCAAACCGGACGCCGAACTAGTGAACACCATGTTTGATGCAGCGGTTGAGACCATCGCTGACAGCGAAGCGCGTCCCATAATCCACAGCGATCGCGGAGGCCACTATCGCTGGCCTGGCTGGCTGGAACGTATCGACGCAGCAAAGCTCGTTCGTTCGATGTCACGAGAGGCAAGCTCGCAAGACAATGCCGCATGTGAGGGCTTCTTCGGTCGCCTGAAGACCGAGTTCTTCTATCCCCGTGATTGGTACACTTTTACCGCGGCCCAGTTTATTGACGAGGTTGACGCCTACATCCGCTGGTATAACGAAACGCGTATCAAGATGTCCCTTGGTGGTCGAAGCCCAATCGAATACCGTAAAAGCCTAGGACTTATGACGTGAAAACAGTCCAAGTTTTTGTCCGCATCCCCGGGTAACGAAATGGCAGTCTGTTCCGCTGATCGTCGTTCTTGGGAACGATCGCGATGGTGCTGGAGTTTGCAATTAGACGGTCCCTTTTGACCCGCAATCCGCCCCTTGATGACGAATACGGCCCTTCCCGTTAGGGCTTGAGCTTCCAGCGGTGGAATGTCTTAGGCCAACATAAATCAACAGAAAGTTGGCAAGACATGGACCACGATCATCAACACGCAAGCCCCGAGATCCCAAAAGGAGCAAAGACGGCAAAAGATCCGGTCTGCGGCATGACAGTCGCGATCGAGGCTGACACGCGCCACGCCGAATTTTCAGATAATACTTTTCATTTTTGTTCGGGCAAATGCGAGACAAAATTCAAGTCCGATCCGTGGTTTTATGCTTCGGGCCGTGCTGAGGGACGTACAAAGGCTGCCCCCGCAAAAACCCAATACACCTGCCCGATGCACCCCGAGATTGTTCGAGACGCGCCCGGTGCTTGCCCGATCTGCGGCATGGCATTGGAGCCGATGCTGCCCTCGGACGAGCCGAGCGAAGAGCTGTCGGATTTCACCCGTCGCATGTGGATTTCGGCGGCGGCAGCAATTCCGCTGATTGTGCTGACCATGGGGGAACTTATCAGGCTGCCGGTGCGCGATTGGCTCGGGCATCAGACGGCCGGCTATCTGGAGTTTGTACTTGCGACACCGATCGTGCTTTGGGCGGCTTTGCCGTTTTTCAGGCGCGGTTGGGACTCACTTGTCAACCGCTCGCCAAATATGTGGACGCTGATCAGCCTTGGGGTGGCAGCGGCTTATCTTTACTCGTTGGTTGCTACTTTTCTGCCTGGTGTTTTCCCCGATGCTTACCGGATGGGGCAAGGCGTTGGCACCTATTTTGAGGCAGCGGTTGTTATTGTCGCATTAGTCTTTGTCGGTCAGGTGTTGGAACTGCGGGCGCGGGAGCGCACCGGCGATGCGATACGCGCGTTGCTGGACCTTGCGCCAAAAACCGCGCGGCGCATCCTGCCGGATGGCACAGAATATGATGCACCATTGGAGAATATCATGGAAGGCGACCGCCTGCGCGTGCGCCCCGGCGACGCGGTGCCGGTGGATGGCGTGGTGGTTGAGGGGCGGTCCAGTTTGGACGAGAGCATGCTAACGGGCGAGTCTATGCCGGTTGAAAAGGGGCCGGGCGATGCCGTGACCGGGGCCACAATCAATAAGAACGGCTCATTGGTGATTGAGGCTGGTAAGGTTGGTTCTGAGACTGTGTTGGCGCAGATCGTGGCGATGGTGTCGAGCGCCCGACGCTCACGCGCGCCGATCCAAGGTATGGCCGACCGCGTGTCGGCTGTATTTGTGCCGACTGTGGTGGGCATTGCGGTGTTTGCCTTTGCCGTTTGGATAATTTTCGGGCCAGAGCCTGCATTGATTTATGCCATTGCGTCGGCCGTCTCAGTGCTGATCATTGCCTGCCCTTGCGCGTTGGGGCTGGCGACACCCATTTCGATCACCACGGCGGCAGGGCGCGGTGCGCAAGCTGGCGTTCTGATCAAGGATGCCGAAGCGTTGGAGCGCATGGCGAGTGTTGATACGCTGATCGTCGATAAGACTGGCACGTTGACTATGGGCAAGCCAAAGCTGACCGATACGGTGGCATTAGGTGATGTTCCCGAGGCTGATATTCTGTCTTTAGCTGCAGCCCTCGAACGCGGTTCGGAACATCCACTCGCAGAAGCAATTGTCGAGGGGGCCGAGGCACAAGGCGCGGCGCGGCAAGAAGCGACGGAGTTTGAGTCGGTGACCGGCAAAGGTGTGCGGGGGAATGTCGAGGGACGCGCCGTAGCACTCGGCAATACCGCGATGATGCAAGAGATGGGTTTGGATACGGCGCAGGCCGAGGAAAGGGCGGACGCTCTGCGCGCCGAGGGTAAGACCGCGATGTTTGTCGCGGTCGATGGTAGTCTTGCAGGCATTGTGGCAGTGGCTGACCCGATCAAGGAGAGCACAGCACAAGCGATTAAAGAGCTACACGCGCAGGGGCTGCGCGTTATTATGGCGACAGGCGATAATGAGCGCACCGCGCAGTCGGTTGCCGGAAAGCTTGGTATCGACGAAGTGCGCGCGGGCGTTTTGCCGGAAGACAAGAAAAAGCTAATCGATCAATTGCGAGGCAAGGGCCACAAGATTGCAATGGCGGGGGACGGCGTGAATGATGCTCCCGCACTCGCCGCCGCAGACGTTGGCATCGCCATGGGCACTGGGGCTGACGTGGCAATGGAAAGCGCTGGCATCACCCTGCTGGGCGGCGATCTGATGGGCATCGTTCGGGCACGCAAACTGGCACGCGCCACCTTGCGTAATATCAAGCAAAATCTGTTCTTTGCCTTTGCCTACAACGCTCTCGGCGTGCCGATTGCGGCAGGACTTCTTTATCCGGTCACCGGGCTGTTGCTGTCGCCAATGATTGCGGCGGCTGCAATGAGCCTGTCTTCGGTGTCCGTTATCACCAACGCGCTGCGCCTGCGGCGGGTTGATCTATAAGCAAACCTGAAAGGAGAGACCAATGATTACCTACCATATTCCCGACATGAGCTGCGGTCACTGCAAGGCGACCGTAGAAAAAACGATCCACGGTCTCGATCCAGTAGCACGCATCGAGTTTGACATGCCGGCGCGAAAGGTCGCGGTCGAAAGCAATGCTGATGCGGCAATTGTAACAGCCGCGCTGGCGAAAGTTGGTTTCCCCGCATCGCCAGCGTGATGGCCGCTTGCCGGTAACGTCACTGAACTGGTGCCAACTCCGCTCTGTCTGAACGGCATGCGCGCGTTCAGGCAAGCGCGACTCGAGATACGCATGGGGCTCTGATGTAACCGCTCCCTTTTGTGGATCCTCACAGACCCACTTTGGCACAGAGATGCCGCCGGGGCGGTTACATCACCAAAGTCGTATAGATATACCAAGTTATCACAGATTTGTCAGAAACCTTCCCACGCTGGATGGCTTGACAGCTCCGCATTTTTTTGAGACTTGGGATGAATGAAACAGAAAAATGCCTTAGCAAAGCTAGTTCGGGTGCTTTCGTGCCTTGTTGTTGCTTTTGCTTTGACATTCTCCCCACCCGCGGGGGCGCATGCAGCAGCAGGCGTTCGCGACGGGAATTCTGCCATGGAGCAGGGCAAAACACCCTCACTTCAGGATGTTGATTCCCATTCGGCATCACAAACGCATTGTGCGTCAAGCAAAGCTGACACATCCTCACACGACACAGGCCAAAATCAATGCTGCACAGGTATATGCCTCTCGGCCATCCTGACTGAAGCGTTTGCATCACCACAGGCAGATGCGGCGGTTATTGGTAATGTGTTTCCATCGGCACTCCCTGTCGCCGCAGTTTCGTACGGCTTTTTGCGCCCCCCAAAACACCTGATCTGACGCTCGGCCCCTGACGTCCGGGGCTGCTCCTCTGCGCACATTCCGCGCGAGATGTCTTTATGATCAGGTAGAATATATGAAATCCCAACTCTTTAGCGGGGCGTGTGCCTTGGTTCTTGGTGCATGCGCATCAACGCCAACGCCGCTTCCTCATACGTCAGCGTTGCAGGCTGTCGCGACGTCTGGCGCAGTATCGCCGCTCCGCCCACAAGACCCCTTTGCTGGATACACCTACCGCGGCCCGACCGAGCCGCGCGACTGGCGCGAAGTCAATCAAGAACAGACGGAGGGCAAGTGATGCGCATTCTGAAACGATCTATGTTTTTCACGGCGCCTTTGTTGCTGAGCGCCTGCGTCGGCGCCGTTCCCGGCTCCTACACAGACACACAGGCCGGTTTTGCCGCAGTCTCCGCGCAAACCTCTGGCGCGATTGGCAAACAAACCGCCTTTGTCCAAACGCAGGCCGAGAATGATGCCCTGCAACAGCAAGTCCAAGGCATGGTCAAAGGTAAGCGTATCGGTGCCGATACTGCCGTCCAGGCCGCCCTGCTCAATAATAAGGGGCTGCAAGCCGCTTATGCCAACGTAGGACTTTCAGCGGCCGACGCATGGCAGCAATCTACCCCTGTAAACCCCATAGTTTCCATCGGACTTCTGGGTATTGGCGCCCCAGAGCTCGGCGCATACCGTGCGATTGAAGGTCTGTTTCGGGCCAATATTCTGGATGCAACCACCCGTAAACAGCGTGTTGCCGTGGCTGATGCCGCTTTTCAACAAGCGCAGCAGACCGCCGTAAACGATACGCTTGCACTTGCCAATCAAACCCGCGTTGCGTGGATCAACGCTGTCGCTGCGTTTGAAACTGTTGGGTATCTGACCCAAGCCAAAAGAACCTCAGACGCGGGGTCAGAACTGGCCCGCAAGCTGGGCGAGACAGGTGCTTTGAACAAGGCCGGACAAGCACGCGAACAAGCGTTTAACGCCGAACTTGCGGGGCAGGTGGCAAAAGCGCGGCTGAACGCCACGCGGGCCAAAGAAGAATTGACCCGCCTAATGGGCCTGTGGGGCGGTGATGTTAATTATACTGTGCCCGATGCATTGCCTGCATTGCCCAAATCCGTTGGAAAGATCAGCAATCTTGAGAGCAAAGCGTTGGCCAACCGTGTTGATCTGCGGGTCGCGCAATTGGGGCTGGCAGCACAGGCTGCGGCATTCGGCCTGACAGATCAGACCCGGATCGTAAGCGATTTGGAGATTGTGGCGGGTGCCGAACTTGAGCGTGAGGTGGACGCGGGCGGTGACATCGAAAAGGTTGTGACCCCGCAGGTCGAGCTTGAGTTTGCGATCCCGATCTTTGATTCAGGCAAGGCACGGATGCGCAAGGCAGAGCTTTCTTATCTGCAAGCCGCTAATGTGCTAGCCGAAAAGGCCGTCAACGTGCGGTCCGAAGCACGCGGGGCTGAGGTTGCCTATCACGCGTCCTACAAGATCGCGCGCCATTACCGCGATGTCGTGGTGCCGCTGCGCACCACTGTCGAGGAAGAAGGTCTGCTGTCTTATAACGGCATGATCACCAACACATTCGAGCTTCTGACAGATGTGCGCGAAAAACTTGGCGCACAGCTTGAGGCGGCGAATGCCAAGCGTGACTTCTACCTCGCGCAGGCTGAGCTTACCGCAGCGATTTATGGCGGCGGCGCGGGCGGTGCAGGCGGCGGCGAAGGCCCCGCAATCGCGGCCGGCGGTGCAGGCCATTGACCCCGACAATGAAAGGACTTCCCATGTTGAACAGACGTCAATTGATTGGAGCCGGGGCTGCGGGTGCTGCCCTCGTGTCTAGCCAAGCTTGGAGCAAGACCACAAATATGGGCTTGCCTGAAACTGCCCTGATGGACAGCGCCAGCACGCTAATCACGCCGCGCCCCAATTCGGGGCCGGATTACACGCCTGTGGTCACGCTGAACGGTTGGACATTGCCCCATCGGATGAACGGCAACGTCAAAGAATTCCACTTAGTCGCAGAACCCGTGGTTCGCGAGCTGGCCGAGGGCACAGTAGCACATCTGTGGGGCTACAACGGCCAGTCCACAGGCCCGACAATCGAGGCGGTGGAAGGCGACCGGGTGCGCATCTATGTCACAAACAAACTCCCCGAAGGCACCACGGTTCACTGGCACGGTCTC
The DNA here is from genome assembly GCF_001202035.1 of Pseudorhodobacter wandonensis. Lineage (GTDB taxonomy): Bacteria > Pseudomonadota > Alphaproteobacteria > Rhodobacterales > Rhodobacteraceae > Pseudorhodobacter > Pseudorhodobacter wandonensis. The sequence goes on from NZ_LGHT01000007.1 coordinate 16,571, forward strand.
ATTTTGCCCTCAGGAATGGACGGTGTCTCGGGGCTTAGCCATCCCAGCATCCCACCAGGAAAAACATTCATCTATGAGTTCGACTTGGTCAAATCTGGTACCTTCATGTATCACCCTCATGGTGATGAGATGACCCAGATGGCCATGGGAATGATGGGCTTTTTTATAGTCCATCCTAAAGATCCCACCTTCATGCCGGTGGATCGCGATTTCCTGATCATGCTCAATGCCTATGACCTTGATCCCGGCACCTATGTTCCGCGCATCATGACGATGACGGATTTCAACTTGTGGACATGGAATAGCCGAATTTTCCCCGATATCGACCCGCTGGTAGTCAACAAGGGCGATCGCGTGCGGGTTCGGGCTGGTAACCTGACGATGACCAACCACCCGATCCACATGCACGGCTATGATTTCAAGGTGACCTGCACCGATGGCGGCTGGGTGCCTCCTTCGGCGCAGTGGCCAGAGGTGTCGATCGATATTCCCGTGGGCGCAATGCGGGCTTACGAGTTTGTGGCTGATCATCTTGGCGACTGGGCGATCCACTGTCATAAATCGCACCACACTATGAATGCGATGGGCCATGACGTTCCAACGTTTATTGGCGTGGACAAGTCGCAGCTCACTCAGAAGATCCGTAAATTCCAGCCGGAGTATATGCCAATGGGCACCTCCGGGATGGGCGACATGGCAAAAATGGAAATGCCATTGCCCGATAATACCATCCCGATGATGAACGGCTGGGGGCCATATGGCCCCATCGAGATGGGAGGCATGTTTTCGGTTGTGAAGGTGCGGGAAGGCATTGACGCAGACGATTACTCAGACCCAGGCTGGTATGAAAATCCGCCCGGTGAACAGGCCTACGAATGGACGGGCGAGCTGCCTGAATTCGCCACCAACAACAGCCCCAAGACCATTCTCACGCCAAAACTAACCTCGAAGGGCTGATCGGCCCTTCGTCACATCAAGACAAACCAACTTATAGGACAAAAACATGAAAAAACTACTTCTCGGCACAGCCATCACTTTCGCCTTCGCAACGGGAGCTTTTGCCGATGCAGGCCACGCCAAGAAACCTGGAATGGCTGCGTCAATGATGGAAGTCGGCGCACCCGGAGCGGCCGCGAAGATTGACCGGACGATCAACGTGACCCTTCTTGAAAACGACGAAGGCCAAATGCTCATCGAAAGCGAAGATATGAACGTCAAGCAGGGCGAAACAATTCGATTCAACATCACAAACAAAGGTGAGTTGGAGCATGAGTTTGTTCTCGACACTGTCGAGCGAAACGCTGAGCACAAGATAGAAATGGCAAAGATGGATATGGAACATGACGATCCGAACCGTATTCGTCTTGAACCGGGTGCTTTGGGCGAGGTTGTCTGGACCTTTGCAAATGCGGGCACATTCGAAGCGGCCTGCCTCATCCTCGGCCATTACGAGTCAGGTATGCACCGCGAGGTGAACGTCGGCGACCAAATGGCGCAGGCCGATGTGAAATACAGCAAGGGCACCATCAAGAAAATAGATGCCAAGGCGGGAAAAGTCACGGTTGACCACGGTCCGCTCGTCAATCTCGAAATGCCCAGCATGACAATGGTGTTCCGCGCCGATAAGGATATGATCGCCACGATGTCAGAAGGCCAGGCCATCGAGTTCGTCGAAGAACGGGTCAATGGCAAAGTGACCATCGTCACATTGAAGTAAACAGCCCAATTTTCGGCGCAGGTGTATGTCCCTGTGCCGATTTCTTTCTAAACGCAATATCTGAGCCAATTATACTAATATCTTGCAAAGGTTTTCTGAAATTCAGATTTATACAAATCCACGTTGGGACATCAAGGTTGCTAGGGTAGGACCCATTGTTGGGCTTGAGGCTCTCTTAGCTGCCTGATTCAATCTCCCGAACTGACGGGGGTGATAATGAGCAATCTTTTCTGGCTGACAGACATTCAAATGGAGCGTCTGCGACCCTTCTATCCGAAGAGCCACGGCAGGCCGCGCGTCGATGATCCGTTGCCCGGCAACGGTTTGCCTGCAAACCGTGAGGGGGCGGGTCTTAAGTGGAATTATCTTCATCAATCGCAATGGCTTGCGGTGGTGCGATGCATCCAAAGAGTATGGCCCTGCTAAGCCCCTTTTGTGGTTGCCGCCTATATTGCAAGAAGTTTTTGACCCTGTTCGGATGTGATCGAGTGCGAACTTTTGTCAGGCCTCAAGATGCGGCATTTCCAAAAGCTGCGGGCCGGGATGGTGATCAGCGGATCGGGTCCAAATCTCTACACCGAGCTTTCTTACTCTCAGGGTCTTACTGGTTTTCCCTATCCGGACCTGTTCGATCGTTTTGCCCATTCAGGTCGTCGTCTTCTTACACTCCCTTGGCACCGTCGCTAGCAGGTTGACACGAACATCATGCCGCGCCCACCAGCGCCGGATCCCTGTAATCTTCGTTCTTCGTCAGCATCGCCCATATCTGGCGGGCCATTTTGTTGGCCAGCGCGATCGCAACCAGCATCTTGGGTTTGCGCTCCAACATTCGTGACAACCAGCTGCCCTCCAAAATGGTTCGCTGCCCAAGCCAGCCTAATCGCGACATTGCGCCAATGATCAGGAGACGTCGGATATCGGCTTGGCCAGCCTTGGTCATCCGCCCCAAACGTTCCTTGCCTCCAGAAGAATGTTGCTTGGGGACAAGACCCAACCAAGCCGCAAAGTCGCGTCCAGTTTTGAACTGCTCCATGTCTGGGCCGAACGCTTCCACGGCAACGGCCGTCAGCGGTCCAACACCCGGCATGGTCTGAAGCCGGCGCGCCCTGTCTGACGCGGCGACCAGCGTCTTGAGTTTCGTGGTACGCTCGATGACACTCGCCGTTTTTTCTGCAATCTGCGTCAGCAGATCCAAGCACTCCTCGCGGATAAGTGCATGTAAGTCGACGGTCTCATCTTCTACAAGGGCCGTTATGCGATTGAGGTGGCGCATTCCTACGGGAAACACATGGCCGTGCTCATATAGAAGCGCCCGCAATGCATTTAGATCCGCGGTCCGCTGATGAACCAGTCGTTCACGGCCACGGAATAAGGCTGCGCGAGACTGCTGTTCGACCGTTTTGGGTTCAACAAAACGCATCTCCGGCTGGCGGGCAGCGATGACGATCGCTTCAGCATCAGCAGCATCATTTTTCTGACGTTTAACGAACGGGCTAACGTACTGTGGCGCGATCAGTTTTATCTCATGGCCAACTGCTTCCATCTCGCGCGCCTAGTAATGCGCGCTGCCGCAAGCTTCAAAAATGACCAGGCAGGGCTCCTGCTGAGCCATGAACACAGAAAACTGCGTTCGCGTCAGCCTTTTGCGGAACTGAACCTTCCCCGTTCGAAGGGCCCCATGAACCTGAAAAGCATTCTTTGCCAGATCGACCCCAATCATCATATCCTTCATCTCGCCGTCCTCCTCTTCGCGTGGCGTTGAGCAACACCACTTTGGCACATTACGATGCCCCCTTGGGAGGGCGGCAACCACTCCATCTCTACAACCGATGGAAGCGATGGGGCGACAAGGGCATCTTCGCCCGGATGATGCACGGGCTGGCGGCAGAGGCGGCGGTGCCGAAGACGGTGATGATCGACGCTACCTATCTGAAGGCGCACCGCACTGCGACCAGCCTGCGGGTAAAAAGGGGGGCCCGACGACCAACGAGGCCGTCTCATAGGCCGAACCAAGGGTGGGATGAACCGTTGCCCGGCAGACGATTGGAACAATCGGCGAGAGGGACCAAGCTGCATGCCGTCACCGATGCTGATGGCCGCCCGATCCGGTTCTTTATGACCGAAGGTCAGGTCAACGATTACACCGGTGCTGCGGCCCTGCTCAGCGTCCATCGTCACACTCATCGCTATTTCCTTCACTATAGCATGAGCAGGTTTTCACTGGGTCGATTCAAATCCGCTATTTACAAGAATGACGCCAATAGCAGGCTGGGAACTTCCCTACCTTTTTATTTTCGCGATCCTCGCAGGCGTGTTCACAGCGATCCGGCAGCCAAGCTGTTCAACAAAGAAAGCCGGAATAGGCAGCGTCGCGTCATTTCTTGGAATTGCCTGCCGGACCTGCAACAAGGTCCTAATGTTAATTTTTGGCAGCGAGGCGCTGATGCGTTGGTTCGATCCCCTTCGACCTTGGCTCGCTGCAGTCGGCTTTGTCTTACTGTGCCTCGCGATCCGAACCGAATGGCGGAAACGTAGTGCCATCCGTTTCATGATCGGAGAAAACTGATGCGTCGTTCTATTCAGGCGCAGAAATTAGCCAGAAACGTATAACGAGGCGGGCGCTTGTGATGGGTGGCGTCCAGGCCGCTATTATTGGCGTTCTAGGCTTGCGGATGCGCCAGATGCAAATCCGCGATGCCGAGCAGTATCGCATGCTTGCCGAAAACAATCGGATCAATCTGCAATTGATTGCGCCAGTACGTGGGCGCATTCTTGATCGTTATGGCAATGTTCTTGCAGATAATCGGCCTACCTACCAAGTGCACAGCGATCGCGGAGGCCATTATCGCTGGCCTGGCTGGCTGGAGCGTATAAATACAGCAAGGCTCGTTCGCTCGATGTCACGAAAGGCAAGTTCGCAAGACAATGCTGCATGTGAAGGCTTCTTCGGACGCCTGAAGACCGAGTTCTTCTATCCTCGTGATTGGCGCGCTTTTACAGCGGCCCCGTCTATAGACGAGGTTGACGCCTACATCCGTTTACATCCGTTGATATAACGAAACGCGCATTAAGATGTCACTTGGTGGCCGAAGCCCAATCGAATACCGTAAAAGCCTAGGACTTATAACGTGAAAGCAGTCCAAGTTTCTGTCCGCATCCCCCATTCGGCCAGTGGCACCGAGGGTCGCTCGCCGCTTACAGTTGCGGGGGCAGTCACGGAATTGGCGGCTTTTGCCTACACCACACCGTATTCCCTTTTCACCCGGCCGCGCGTAGTTTGGCCGGGAACCATCAAACCTGACTGTGCCTTCAGTCGTCGATGTCGTCAAGCCGGGATCCGATCGGACTCTCGTCAATGACGACATTGTACACCCAAGCGATTCGGTTATAAAAAAATGTAACGATATAACATATCGTCGGAAACAATACCTCTCAACAAGCAAGACGCTCGCCGCCCTTTGTACTGTTGAAGCCGCCGCGGAGGACTGAACTAAAAGTCGAACAAATCACCCAACAAGGAACCACGCTTTTTACGACCGTACTTTTCTCTATCATCATCGTCGTCCCTGCAACGACGCCTGTCACTATCTCGGTCATCATCGCCGCGTGACAAATGTTCCAGGCGATCAGAGCCGGACCGTGAGGGCGCAATTTGGGGCCGCTCGGTAGGAGCCGCACGCTCGATGATTTTGTCGAGCTCGCCACGGTCAAGCCAGACACCGCGGCATTTTGGGCAATAGTCGATTTCGACACCACTGCGGGCAGCCATGACAAGGGTTTCACCATCTACTGGGCATTTCATAGAATAGTCACTCCTCGGGTTTGTCGGCTCGTGATTCCGAATGCTGCTAGGTTCTGCCAGCACAACGGGAGTGGTATCTTCGTACCTCTTCATTTTTGCCGACTCCAATGTTGATAATTTAGTCAAACTCAATGACTAAGATAATATTCTCTGATCACGGTTCAATGGATTGGCCAGAAGAAACACTGATGTGCACGCCTCGATACTCCGAAAGGGGTTACTAGTTTATACGGGGCAGTCATTGACCCTATCACTCGGCCACCAGCCCGCCTCGGGAGTCAGATTTTGAAAATTCAAACCTTGCATTCGGAGCCGCCTCGGCGTTCGAGGGCTCTTGGCTTTCACCCACCCAACGAAAGTGAGACGATACCCCGATCCGGCCACTCGTGACCAACGCGGCGAAATTCTTTCAATGAACAGCACAAGGCACACAGGCACTTGTGTGACGCCGACGCAATTGGCTGGCACGTCACGCTGCCGTATAGCTTGTATAGACTTCCAGGCTGCCATTGCGGCGAACCAGCAGCACGTCATAGGCGTCCCGACTGTCTTCTGATCCCATACCGGGGGAGCCGTAAGGCATGCCGGGCACGGCGAGGCCAACTGCATCAGGACGCTCGTCGAGCAGCCTGCGGATGTCCGCAGCCGGGACATGGCCTTCGAGAGCATAACCGTCAACGCTCCCCGTGTGGCAGGAGAACGCCTTTGCTGGAATGCCCTGTTCCATCTTTAAGCGGATCAGCAACGTTCCCATCGACACCTCATCCGTAACCGTGAAGCCTTGCTCCCGCAGATAGTCGACCCATGCTTCACAGCACTCGCACCCACGCCCCTTGACGACATGGATCGGCGGTTCCTCTTCTGCCTGTGCCTTGGCGGCAGGGGTTACGGCAAAGGCTGCTGCTGCAAGGATGACATCGCGGCGGCTGATACGATTTTCTATCATCCACGTTCTCCGTCAGTCACTGGCATGAAGCCAGTTTCGCTGCGCCAGGTGGCAAGCGCATTGAGATCATCTGCCGAAGCAATCTCCTGTTCCGGCAAAGCGCCCCGGTCCTTAGGATCGACCGGTCTGCCGTCGACACGAACTTCGTAGTGAAGGTTGGGGCCGCTCACGAGCCCTGTCGCGCCAACCGCGCCAACCTCGTCTCCAGCCTTGACACGCGTCCCCACGCGAACGCCATCGGCAATTTCGGACAGATGCGCATATCGCGTAACGGCTCCACCGCCGTGATCGATATCGATCGTGGTGCCGTAGCCACGGATCGTACCCGCAAAGGTCACCCGCCCGGCGCCGGTCGCCGAGACTTCGGTCCCCACGGGTGCCGCGTAATCGATCCCGGTGTGCATACGGACCCCGCCCAGTACAGGATGGTTTCGGCGGCCAAAGACGGACGACAAGCGGGCACCGAGGATGGGTGCCGCTGAACGCTGCACGGCTTCACCGTCCTCGAAGACGATGACCGGGCCGGCGGCTTCGGTCGCAACGAGCTCGATGACGCGATCCGCAAATTCAAGTCTGGCGTAACTGAGCCGCGGTTCGCCCGCGATGCTGCCATCGGGAAGCTGGTCCTCCTGCCAGGCCAGAGCGAAGGTCTCTCCACCTTTCAGGTCGCGCCTGAAATCGACTTGGCCGGCAAGAAGTGCCGTTAGGTCAACTGCAAAGCGTTCCGGTGCATTGCGCCCCATCAAGGCGTCGTAGAGAGCTCCATCGAGGGTCAACGTCTCCCGCCGGTCCGTCTCACGAACCGGTGGGTCAAGCCGTTGTGCCGCGATCGGCCCGTTGAAGGTGAGAGCGATCTCCACACCATCTTCCACGAAGAGTGACAGGCGTGTCAGCGATGCTGGATCCCCGGACGCCGCAGTCCATTCGATCCGGTGACCAGGTCGCAGGTCGGTCAAGTCATAGACTCCCGAAAGTGCCAGTGCGGCTTCTGCCCGGATCGTCGCGGGGATTCCTGCGTGACCAAGGACGCTGTCCAAAGTGTCACCGGGTTCGATTGTGGCATCGAATGCCATGGGCAAATGCGCTGTCGGAGGATCGGCCACTGCCTGGAGCGGGGCGAATGACGCGAGAGCAAGGATCAGAAATGCGGGGCGGATCATCTGGCAGAATGACCTTTCAACTGAGGGTTCGAAGGGTTTTGGGAACAGCGAAGCGCCGGTCCTCATGGAAGTCGATAATGCTGGCGAAGCGCCCATCGGGGTGGAACAGGAACACACCGGCGGTATGGTCCATCGTATAATCACCACCATCCTTGTAGACGCGGCGATAGGTTGCGCGAAAATCTGCGGCGGCCTGCGCGACGTCGTCAGCAAATCCCGTCAGCCCCATGATGCGTGGATCGAAGTTGCTGACGTAGTCGGCAAGGACGTCTGGCGTGTCCCGTTCCGGATCGACCGAAATCAACGCGACAATCATGCGATCGGCGTCAGCACCTAGTTCTTCGAGCCAGAGAGATATGTCGCTTAGTGTGGTTGGACAGACATCCGGGCAGCTTGTGAATCCGAAAAATACAAGAAGGAACTTGCCGCGGAAATCGGCTGTCATGCGCACACGCCCTTCGCTGTCCGTTAGGGTGAACGTGGGAATGAAGTCAGGACCAGCCGCTGCGTCGTCGTCATTTGCAGGCCACCGCAACGCTGCGAATGCAAAGACTGCCGCAGCCGCAAACCAAAGAAAGATCTGAATGTGACGAAGCCGCATAAACTAGGTCCAATAGATGAGAGCGTCCTGACGTCTAGAACCTCAAGGAACTAGAGGATCAACCGACAAAGATGTGAAAATTTCAGGACCGGCGAGGTTTCGCTTATCAGGACGCCCCTATAAATCGCGCGAGCGCGATGCCAAGGATTGTGCCGAACAGCCCGAGAGCAATAGCGAAGCCTGCGCCGTACTGCAGCCGGTCGAGAAACTTACCGCCGCGCTTACGGGCTAAGCTGTACCCCCAGAGAAACCCTATTAGGGCGAATATCGCTGCGATCATGTCATTTTTCCTTTCAGCAGGACCTTTTGCCGCAAGTTCCAGAAGCCGAAGACATGATGCGGTGGATGCCCCCACCCCAACGGCATCAATTGTGCCAAGATGGTTTTATTGCAACCAAGCAGAGGGAGTGTCCGTCGTCATATAAAATGGGACATCAGAGCGGTTTGAGTTTTGAAGGCTCTGGTTCGTTTGTGTAATTGATTATGCCGCTTGTTTTTGATGTTGCAAGCGTCGTTGACGGATTGTCAGTGCCTTGATCTTCGCTCTCTCCCTCAGAATTGCTTTGTCGCGGCCGAAGTAGACGTCGGCGGGTGTGACGTTGTTCAGGCTCTCGCCCCTCTTGTCTTATGAATTGAGGAGTTCCTGTGCGAAGCTGGAATAGCTGCCCGGCACGGCATTCATGCCGGGCAGCGGCGGAGGTCGGACCGTTCCCCTCTTGGTCGTCGTGGACCGTCGCTGAGTATGGTCGCCTCCGTCTTTTCTTGTGACCTGAACGGATACTTGGGCTTGGGGCCCGCATGACAAGACAAGGTTAGGAAAAGACATATGGAAGATACCATTGGGATAGATATTTCCAAAGACAAATTGGATGCGTACTGGCTTTCCAAGGAGGAACACAAGCAGTTCTGCAACGACAAAGCGGGGGTCAAG
>NZ_LGHT01000008.1 GCF_001202035.1 Pseudorhodobacter wandonensis
CGGGTGAGCGTCCGAGGAAAACGGCGAAATCCTTGATCGCACGGATGTGGGACTTCTGCGCCTTGTCCCCCATTCCACGGATGCGCATGTCTTCGATCATCCGCTGGCGCAGCGGGGTTACTTTCTCTTCTGTCATGGGAACCTCCTGTCTGATGATTGAGAAGACCCCAATCGTCAGGCAGGTCGGTCAAAACGCAAAATGCGCACCACTTTGGGGGCGTGTCACGCCATTAGCCAAATGCACCAATGCCGCGAAGCGGCTTCGTCCTTGTCCGCACATCAGACATCGGTGCTGGCCGCGGAAAAGGTCCGGAAGGACCTCAATCTAACAAAACTCGGCACGGCCACGAGCGGCGGTTGTGACGGCTAGTCAGGAACTGCAACAACCATCCGGATATTAGACAGCGATAAATTGCGTTCAGCGTATGTTCAAAAATATGAGCGTTTCGTAGCGCACCTCAGGGTGCGTTGTTCTTGGCTTGCTGCGCATTCACTCTGTGACGACCAACCGGCATAGCAATGTATTGTCCAGCACCAGATCGTCACTCCAGATCAGTTTGGCGGACTTGTCCCAGTTGATCTTGTCATAGCCGTCTTTCGGTCCGACCTCACGGGCTGTGTGCTCAACCGCCAAAGGCCAGGCGCTGTCGTCGAAATCCGCCGCGGTCCAATTGGCCGGGATCGGTGTTTCGACAAAAGCGCAGGCACCTTGCCCTGCGACGGGATCGCGTTCATTTGCACATGCACGGTCTACGGGCGCGTGCTGCACAACAAGACAGCGCATGGTACCGTCTGTGGCAGCGATCAACGCACCATTTGCGGCATCGCGAAACTGCGCGATCATGCCGCCGTCGCCCATCTGCTGCCGGTTTGTGCCAATGTATTCCAAGCCGCTGTCGTTTTCCTTAAAATCCTTGGCCATGATCGCAATCGTCATCGGCAGATCAGAGGTGAAAGTAGTAGTTTCGGCGTTGAAGGAACGCTCGGTGGTGATCGGCACTGAATCCTCGATCACCTTTTCGCCATTCACATACATCTCAAACCAATTGTCGACCCAGATGTCCGCGATGATGGATTTGGGTTCTGCCAAGGCCGTGGTTGCGGTCAGGATCAGGGCGGCGGTCAAAAGGGTGCGCATGAGGTTTCCTTTGTCTGTTAATCTTGTGTCAGGCAGGTTGGCCGGATCAGTTCCAGAATGAGATCCGCGATGAGGCGATCACTTTGTCTTTCATCGCGGCGCTCAGGGTTGCCCAGTCAACCGACAAGTCGTCATGTTCGGCCAGCGTTGTCAGCGGGGCGTTCAAGGTGAAAAGTTCGATAAAATATTCATGTTGCGGGCCGCTGCCAAACGAAAACCACGGCTTTGGCGAACAAGGCGGGGTATAGCCAGTGGCCCTTGCGTCCTTGTCGGACCCTTCATTTCCGATGGAGTCGGGGTTGCCGCGCGGCAATGAAACCGTTGCCGCAGGTATATCCCACAAAAGCCAGTATTGGCTGGGCGGGTTCACACCTTCGACGGTTCCTTTGGGGTAGTGATACATAATCAGCGCAAGGCTTTGGGTGCCGGTCGGTACGCCAGCCCACGCCAGCGGCGGTGACAGGCCATCGCCGTTGTCACGATGACACTTCAAATCGTCGGGCAAAGCACCGCCTGTTGAAAACGCGGGGCTGGTCAAGGTCAGCGTATCCTGCGCCGCAACCGGGCTCGCACATACAAATCCGACCAAAGCCAACCCGATGAATTTGAACAGCGAAGTTTTCACCGGCAGTATTCCCCTGTTTTGATTCTGCCACCATCGGTCACTGTGCGCGTTTCAAAGTTATAACAATCGGGTGTGTCGGCAGGAGCGTAGCGCATGTAATAGGCCTCGCCCTCATAGGTGTAATCCATGCTGCGCTTGCCATCAGGGCTTTGGGTGAACACGAGATTCTGCACGCCGCCTTGGGGTGGCACACCCGAGTCCTGACCGCCGCCGAAAAGACTTGCCGATTTCAGCGGTGCGACACGAGGCAGGTCGCGGATATCGGGAACCTCGCCCATCAGACACTGAATGATATAAGGGGCCTCGGCCGAAGTGTGATAGCGATAGCCGAAAGTGGCGTCAGGCTGGCCATTGCAGACGTCAAGAACATCCAGCGCGATATGGGTGCCGTCGGGGTTATTGTCGCTGTATATCGGAAACCCATCAAACGCCCAGCCAATGATCGCCGCATCGCCTGCATTTTCCATCTGCGCGATCATGCAGACCGGCTTGACGTGATAGTGGTAATCATTGCCGCGCCCCGCGTGCCCGCCGCAGGCATCAAGCTGCTCGGTTTGCAGCGTGTCATGCTCGGTTTGTGTGTGATAGAGGTCTTCCACCGTCATTTCGCCACCACCGGTGTAATCATAGATGGGCACACCGTTCACGGCCACGCCCAAGGCTGCGTCGCGAGTCTGGGGTGTCGTGCCCAAAATGGGCGTCAGAGGGATTGGTGCTGCGTAATCTTTGGCAGGAACCGGAACCTGCTCATTTGTGCCGACAATGCCGGTCATCAACGGATGATCAGGATAGGTGTCCGATGTGATGAGGGCCTTGTTGGCGTCGCAGGTGACAGTTACCCGATCCGCAAAACCCGCTTCCGCAACGGAGGCTTTTACAGCCGCACAATGATCAACGTTATCATGAGACCAAGCGAGGCTTGGGCTAAGTAAGGTGAGTGTCAATAACCCGTATTGGATGGCGCGGCGGCGAAGTGTTGCGGCTCTTTCCGGCATAGTGAGACCCTCGGTTTATTTTGCTGTTGGTCATCATACGCGTTTAATTTGGATTTCCGTCGTATTTGCATGAAATAAATGCGGCGTTTTCCATGCTGCCATAGAAGCCCGGATTGTTCCGCCTAGTGTCCTTGCTCAATGAAACCAAACTGGCAACTTCGTGTTCGCTTCGTATCCGGCTCTCCTCAAAGAGCTGCTCAAATAAAAGTTTGCCGTTCTCTGTCTGACATAGCTCCTCAAATTTCCGGTGTTGACAAACTTTTTTCCTCCGAATGGGCCGCCCGCCTTAGAGAAAATTACTCTGGAGCTTTGTTATTTTGGCGAGCTTAGAAACTACCGTCGCCATTTATGCCGGCCTCACGCCAAGGTCCGTGATAACAACCGCATCCGTACGCCATTTGTCGTTGGGTCGGTTACTCCTACAATGGCTTCAATGAGCGAAATACCAATCAAAACGGTTGCTCAAAATTGGATCGCCTTGCAGCAGGCGTTAACGGCTTGCAGCACCAACCGATCTTCAAAGTTGAGAGCAGAATTTATGAAAGTCGTAAGACATTCGAGAGATCTTGTCGTCTGCCATCGAGTTCGCATTTCAGGCATTCTGACGACAAGATCCAAGCTGCCGTTATAGGTTGTTTGGGCCTGAAACCAGACCCAACAGGCCTTAAGCGGGGACAGTTTCGACTGGCGGTTCTTTGGCGCCGGTCATAAAGGCCACTGCGTCAGACATCGTGTAGTCCTTTGGATTCACCACGCAAAGACGTTTGCCCAGGCGGTGAACGTGGATGCGGTCGGCGACCTCAAACACATGCGGCATATTGTGGCTGATCAGGATGATCGGAATACCACGCGATTTCACATCCTGGATCAGTTCCAACACCTTGCGCGACTCTTTCACACCCAAGGCTGCTGTGGGTTCATCGAGAATGATAACCTTGGAGCCGAACGCTGCCGCCCGTGCGACTGCCACACCCTGACGTTGGCCACCAGACAGGGTTTCGACCGCTTGGTTGATGTTCTGGATCGTCATCAACCCCAGTTCGGTCAGCTTGTCGCGCGCCAGTTGTTCCATGCGCGGCCGGTCCAGTTGGCGCAGCCATTTGCCCATGAACCCCGGTTTGCGCAATTCGCGGCCCATGAACATATTGTCGGCGATTGACAAGGCGGGTGACATGGCAAGGGTTTGATAAACCGTTTCAATCCCCGCTTCGCGTGCCTGAATGGGCGAGGTAAAGCGCACCTGCTTGCCTTCCAGATAGACTTCGCCTTCATCCGGGACAATCGCACCTGACACTGCCTTGATAAGCGAGCTTTTACCGGCGCCGTTATCGCCAATGACGGCCAAAATCTCACCGGGATAAAGATCAAAGTCGCAATGATCGAGGGCGGTGACTTTGCCGTAGCGTTTGACCAGATTGCGGCCTTTCAAAATAGGTTCCATCAGACAGACACCTTTCTAATCCATTGATCCACAGCGACAGCGGCAATAATCAACGCGCCAATCAACAGGTAAGTCCATTGCGCGTCGGCCCCCAACAGGCGTAGGCCAAGGGTGAACACGCCAACGATAAGCGACCCGAACAGCATACCCAGAATAGAGCCACGACCACCAAACAGTGAGATACCACCGATCACCACAGCCGTGATGCTTTCGATATTGGCCAACTGCCCCGAGGTGGGCGAAACCGACCCGATACGGCCAATTAAGGCCCAGCCGGCAAAGGCGCAGATCAGGCCCGAAATCATGTAGACCGAAATCAGCGTGCCCTTGACGTTCACGCCCGAAAGCTCTGCCGCGTCAGGGTCGTCGCCCACGGCATAGACGTGGCGGCCCCAAGCGGTGTGTTTCAGGATATAGGCGAGCAAAATCACCAACAGCACCATGAAGACCACGCCAACGGTAAACACCGCGCCACCCACTTTGAACGTGGCGCCAAACAGTTGCAGCAAGGGCGCTTGGTCGGCAATTTCCTGGCTGCGGATGGTTTCATTGGCAGAGTAAAGGAAGTTTGACGCAAGCGCGATTTGCCACATACCAAGCGTCACGATGAAGGGCGGCAAGCGCATGATGGCCACAAGCCAGCCATTGACGAAGCCAACAGCGGTGCCGATGGCAAGACCACAAAGGATCGAAAGCTCGACCGGCAAGCCATAGCGAAAGGTGAATTGTCCCATCACCACCGAGGACAAGACCATGATCGCACCAACGCTCAGGTCAATCCCCGCAGTCAGGATCACAAGGCTTTGCGCCGCCCCAACGATGCCGACAATCGCGGTTTGCTGCAAGATCAGCGTCAGCGCGAAGGGCGAGAAGAACTTGCTGCCCAATAGCGCGCCGAACACAAGGATCGACAAGACCAGAACAATCAGCGGCACAAGCGCCGGATTGATGTGCAGCCAATGTTGTAATGTGCCGATAGCCCCACGATTGGGCTGTTCAAATCTAGCAACCTCTTGGCTGCCGCGCTTTGAGACGCTTTCAAAATTTTCAGCTTCTGGCATGGCGACCCTCCTCCCCTTATGCAAGCGTTTTGGTGTGAAAAGAGGCGGCGCGGGCCGCCCCCTTCCAACTTGTTATTACCTGCGGCCAATCAGCCCCAGCACAGCTCTGTACCTTTGGCGCTGTCGATGCTCTCAACGCCATCAACCGGGGTGTCAGTGATCAGGGTAACGCCGGTGTCAAAGAAGTCTTTGCCTTCGGTATTTGCTGGTTTTGTGCCATCTTTGGCCCAAGCTGCAATCGCCTCAACACCTTTGGAAGCCATCAACAGCGGGTATTGCTGCGACGTGGCACCAATAACGCCGTCTTTAACATTGGCCACACCGGGGCAACCGCCGTCAACCGATACGATAAGCACGTCTTTTTCGCGGCCAATCGACTTCAGCGCCTCATAAGCACCGGCAGCGGCCGGTTCGTTGATGGTATAGACCACATTGATCGAGGGGTCTTTAGCAAGAAGGTTCTCCATCGCCTTGCGGCCACCTTCTTCGTTGCCCGACGTGATGTCATTGCCTACGATGCGCGGGTCGGTTTCGTCGCCCCATTTGTTCGGGTCGCCCAGTTCAATGCCAAAGCCCTGCAAGAAACCCTGATCGCGCAGCACGTCTACCGAAGGCTGCGACACGGCAAGATCCAGCATCGCGATCTTGGCATTGGCAGCCTCGGCCCCCAGTTTGCCCGCCGCCCATTTGCCGATCAGTTCACCCGCAAGGAAGTTGTCGGTGGCGAAGGTTGCGTCAGCAGCGTCAATCGGGTCCAACGGCGTATCAAGGGCGATGACGAGCACACCCGCATCGCGCGCTTGCTTGACCGCAGTGGTGATGGACGAGGTATCGGATGCGGTCAGCAAAATGCCCTTTGCGCCGTCCAGAATGCAGGTTTCAATCGCCGCAACCTGGGTTTCGTGATCACCATCAACCTTACCGGCAAAGGATTTCAGAGTCATGCCAAGCTCGGCAGCTTTGGCTTCAGCACCCTCTTTCATCTTGACGAAGAAGGGGTTCGTATCGGTTTTCGTGATCAGGCATGCCGTGACGGCCTGAGCCGAAGCAGCGCCTGCAAAGCCCATAACAACGACCGCAGTGGTTGCGAGTAATTTCTTCATGATGTCCTCCCGAGACAGTCTTTGATCCTTCCGGCACACCGGAATGTCACCCCGCAACATCTGCGGAACTTCACTAAGAAAGCCTGATTCGGGGCTTGAAGTCAATTAATAAATAAACTTGATTTACTAATCATAATGGCGTCTTGTTTAGGTATGGCGTAGAAGTATATGGTCGCTCGCATGGATGGTTCAAAGATCAGATCGTTAAGCAGTGGCGCGAACCAAAGCGGTTTGCGCGACTATAACGAACGTCTGTTGCTGTCGATGTTGCAGCGCAACGGGCCGCTGCCCGGATCGGACCTCGCGCGCATGGCCGGGCTGTCGCCGCAGACCGTGTCGGTCATTTTGCGCAAATTGGAACAGGACGGATTGTTGGCGCGCGGTGAACCTGTGCGCGGCAAG
Organism: Pseudorhodobacter wandonensis; assembly: GCF_001202035.1. GTDB lineage: Bacteria > Pseudomonadota > Alphaproteobacteria > Rhodobacterales > Rhodobacteraceae > Pseudorhodobacter > Pseudorhodobacter wandonensis. Next base: position 6,766 of record NZ_LGHT01000008.1, read on the forward strand.
GTTGGCAAACCTTCGGTGCCGATGCGGTTGAACCCGGACGGGGTGTTTTCCTTCGGACTAAAGCTAGGGCGGCGCAGTGCCGAACTGATCCTGATGGATTTTGCGGGCAAGGTTCGTGCCCAACGCCGAACAACATTTCCGTACCCCACTCCAGAGAGCATCCTGTCTTTCTTGCAGGTCGGCCTAGAGGCGTTGACCGATGAGATGCCTACAAAACTCCGACATCGGCTATGTGGAATTGGCATCGCGGCCCCCTATGAATTATGGAACTGGCACCAATTGGTTGGTGCGCCCGAGGCCACATCGCAGCTCTGGAAAAACATAAACCTGCAAGAAGAGGTTGGGAAATTCAGTGATTTGCCTGTGTTTATGGTGAACGATGCCACAGCCGCTTGCCGTGCCGAACATGTATATGGCAGGGGTAAGGAATACCGCGACTATGCGTATTTCTTCATTGCGGCCTTCATCGGCGGCGGTATTGTTTTGAACCATTCGGTTTACGAAGGGCATCAGGGCAATGCGGGTGCCTTGGGGTCTTTGCCCAGTATCGGTCCCAGTGGCGAAAGCCGCCAGCTGATTGATATCGCTTCGCTTCATGTTTTGGAGGGCCGATTGCTTGAGGCCGGGTTGGACCCTGCGCGCCTTTGGCAAACCCCGCAGGATTGGAGCGGCCTTGCGCGGTATGTCGATCCCTGGGTCGGACAAGCAGCACAAGAATTGGCAAAGGCCAGCATATCCATTTGTTCCGTCATCGATTTCGAAACCATCATGATTGACGGGTCTTTTCCGAACGAGGTCAAGCAAGCGCTGGTAGAGCGCACGCAACGCTACCTGCAAACCCAAGACACCCGAGGACTGGTTCCCCCCACGATTTGTGCGGGAGAGATTGGCGGCAAAGCCCGCGAAATCGGCGCTGCTTGTGGCCCGATATTTTCCCAGTTTCTTTTGAACACCAATACTGGCGTGTTTTAGTGCAATCCGTGCCGTGTATAACCTCTAAGAAGCATTAAGTCGGTAAAGTGGGCGCAACCCGACCTGCGCTGCGCCGACCACGAAGGTCCGGTTTGGTGAAGGTTTTCTGATGCGGGTCGCGGCGATACGCTGCGCATTTGCGCGACCACGACCCGCGTTGGAAAACCTCCCAAGGAGGAAGCCGCGGGGGTCTTGGTGCGATCTATGGGGAAAGTGCTGGGACGGTTGAGGCGACGGCTGTGTCAGGGGTGCGGCTGAAGGTGCGCGTAACGGCTGAGCCGGTCGCAGAAGCGGCCGAACATGCTGACACCGCTGTGCAGATTGTGGTGCTTTCCGTCGTTTTTCGCGCCGCGGAGCGATAAGCGCATACGGGCTGGGCCGGGTCTGCGGGCAGCAGCCAGTGGCGGTTCGAGACAAATGACAGGCGGTGCGTCATGCGGCCTGCTCCCTCGGAGGTGCGCGCGACATCGGCTTTTGCCCGCGACGGAAGATCTCGATGATGCGCATGGGTCCGCCGCAGCAGGGGCACGGTTCGCGCAGGGTGAGTGGTATGATCTCGGTGCTGCGTTCTGACGCGGCGGCCTTGTCCGGGCGCTGGACACATAGCAGGGCGCGGATCGTGGTGATGTTGGCCTTGCGGTCGCGCTGGCCAGTAATCCGTAGTGCCGGATGCGGTGGAACCCGTCGGGCAGAACATGGATCAGGAAGCGGCGAATGAACTCGGGCGTGGCCAGGCGCATGACCTTTTGGCGGTCGCCGGATTTGATGCGGTAGTCCTTCCAGCTGAAGGCGACAGTTTGGGCATCGGCGCTGACCAGGCGGGCGTTCGAGATTGCCACCCTGTGGGTGTATCGGCTCAGGTAAGCTAGCACGGCCTCGGGACCGCCGAAGGGTGGCTTGGCATAGACGACCCACTCGGATTTGCGGAATGGAGCGAGCCAGTCAGTGAAGGCATCAACCTGCGCCAACCGTTCGAGTTCGCCAAAGAAGACCAGTTTCCCGGTTCGGTGCAAATCCATCAGCCCTTCCAGAAACAGGCGCCGAAACAGCCGCGACAAAACTCGCACATGCAGGAAGAATCCCGGGCGGCAGGCGACCCACTTGGTGCCCTCAGGCGACAGGCCGCCGCCGGGGACGATCATGTGGATGTGCGGGTGGTGGGTGAGTGCCGAGCCCCAGGTGTGCAGCACGCTGGTCAAACCCACCCGCGCGCCCATGCGCTTGGGATCGGCCGAGATTGTCATCACCGTTTCGGCGGATGCCTTGAACAGCAGCCCATAGACCGCCTTCTTGTTCAGTAGGCGATCTGGGCGATCTCGGCCGGCATAGTGAAGACGACGTGGAAGTATTCCACGGGCAGCAGGTCCTCGGCGCGCGCCTCCATCCAGTCGCGCGCCGCGGGCCCCTGGCACTTGGGGCAGTGCCTGTTTTTACAGGAGTTATAGGCGATGTGATGGTGGCCGCACTTGGCACAGCCAGCCACATGCCCGCCGAGCGCCTCGGTTCGGCAGGCTTCAATCGCTGACATCACCTTCAACTGGGACAGGCTGACATGCCCCGCATTGGCCTGCCGCCACGCAGGACCAAGGGCTCGGAAGATGTCAGCGATCTCCAGTTTACGCCGGGGCATCCCGGCGTCTGGTCACTCCAGGCTTCGCTTCACCGTCTGATCCTGCAACTTGGCCAGCATCTCGTAGGGGCTGACGGTGTCGCGGATCGTCTTGGTGGCCACATGGGTGTATCGCGCGGTGGTCGTCAGCTTGGCGTGGCCGAGCAGCACTTGGATCACCCGCACGTCGGTGTTCGCCTCCAAAAGGTGGGTGGCAAAGCTGTGCCGCAAGGTGTGCAGGGTCGCGGGCCTCTTGACCCCGGCCATATGCTTGGCCGAGGTGAAGGCGCGGTTCAGCTGGCGCGGTGAGATCGGGTTGATCTTGGGCTTGCCCGGAAATAGCCAGCCTTCGGGACGTGCCTCGCGCCACCAGGCCCGCAACAATTCCAGTAATCCGGGCGATAGCATCACCTTGCGGTCCTTCTGACCCTTACCCAGTTCTACATGGATCAGCATCCGGTCGCTGTCGATGTCGCCGATCTTGAGGTTGCAGACCTCGGCGGCCCTCAGCCCGGCGCCATAGGAAATGCTGAGGGCGGCGCGATACTTGAGCCCAGGCCCGGGCGCTGCCATCAGGATGTCTGATACCTCTTCGACACTGAAGACCACGGGCAGTTTGCGCGGCTCCGTGCGGAATTGCATGTAGCGCTTCATCTCCTCCCGCCCGCAGGTCATACCGAAAAAGAAGCGCAGCGCCACGATGCGCGTGTTGAAGGTCGACGGGGTCACCCCGGTATCCGACATGTGGAGCTGATATGCGCGCAGGTCCTCTGGCGTCGCCGTGTCGGGTGATCGTCCGAGGAAAACGGCGAAATCCTTGATCGCACGGATGTGGGACTTCTGCGCCTTGTCCCCCATTCCACGGATGCGCATGTCTTCGATCATCCGCTGGCGCAGCGGGGTTACTTTCTCTTCTGTCATGGGAACCTCCTGTCTGATGATTGAGAAGACCCCAATCGTCAGGCAGGTCGGTCAAAACGCAAAATGCGCACCACTTTGGGGGCGTGTCACGCCATTAGCCAAATGCACCAATGCCGCGAAGCGGCTTCGTCCAAGGGCCGATC
>NZ_LGHT01000009.1 GCF_001202035.1 Pseudorhodobacter wandonensis
TTCGGGTGGCGCATTGCTGGGCGCATGCGCGGCGTAAGCTCAAGGAAGTATTTGACCGCGACGGATCAGAGATCGCGGCCGAAGGTCTGCGTCGCATCGCCGAGTTCTACGCCGTCGAGGCCGACATCCGTGGCATCTCGCCCGGTCAGCGTCTCTCTGCCCGACAATCCCGAGCTGCGCCATTGGTGGCGGCCTTCGGTGACTGGCTGCAGGCACAACGCCGCAAGATCTCCGCCAAATCCCGGCTGGGCGAAAAGCTGACCTACATCCATAACCATTGGGACGGGTTGCAAACATTCCTGACCGACGGCCGCGTCGAGATCGACTCCAACAGGGTTGAAAACCTGATCCGCCCCATCGCCCTCAATCGTAAAAACGCACTCTTCGCGGGCCATGACGAAGGCGGAATCGCCTGGGGCCGCATCGCCTCCCTGATCGAAACCTGCAAGATCAATGGCATCGAGCCCTTCGCCTACTTGAAGGCAACCCTGACCGCGATCGCCAATGGCCATCCTCAAAGCCGCATCGACGATCTGCTGCCATGGAACTTCAGGCCGTCAAGCTGAGTTGAACGTGCTGCCCAGCGACCGCTTACAACGGGTCAAATGATGCCAATCCCAGTGGAACCGGATTTCCTGTGGGCGCACCGAGCGTAGCGTAAACGATCGCGACCATCATAACACCGGGCACCAGCAGAAGCTCCAATGATTTTGGGAAGTCTCCGACACCTATATCCTGAATTTTATCAAACGTTTTTGCGGTGTATTGTGGAGGCTTGCCCCACGCATACATGCATACAGACTTCAATTCTGACCCGGCAGCCGGAAAAGTGCGTGCCGTCGTCTCCTGTATCAGAGTCAGAAGGTTTCTCTGCTGGGTCGTCGCTCCCCACCCGCGGGCCTGCGGGGCGACCGCGTATATGCTCTCTGGCGCTTCTGTTATGTTTCGCAGGCCGTAACCGAGCACCGCCTGCACACGCTCAATATTGCTGGGCAAGAGTAATGAACCGACTATAGGGATGGTTTTTCGATTAATTCGAGGCTCACCAGCGCGGCTTACAGCTTCCCTCCAATAACGCCGTGAAGTCACCGGCCATCATGGGCACGGGGAAATCGGACGCGGTGTGGTGGTCTTTGACGGTGAAGGTGCAACCGCCTTCGGTGGATTTGATCGAATAGCGCATTGGTGGTCCCTTGTGTTGCGCCGCCCGGGTTGAAGGACATCCCGGCAAGAGGAGGTTGAGGCCCGGACGGCGCATTGCACAACACCCTCAACGTATTGAACATACGGGGTGCGACAGTGACGTCCGACCGGGGAAAGAAGGTCCAGAAGGGGAGATTGAGGTGGAGGCTAGCAACGTAGGGTTGGGCGCGCTAGCATGTCAGCAATCGGGTTCAATCATCGACTAGACAGGTGGTCTCCGGGTTGAATTGTCCCGTTAGCCTACAGGACGTGTCATAAGGAGCAGAAATGCAATTAAAGAATTTCCAGATATTGAATTTTCGCTCAATTAATGACAGCGGCGAAATCGACGTCTCCCGCATTACGGCGTTGCTTGGTCGCAATGAAAGCGGGAAGTCAAACTTGTTGCGCGGACTCCACAGCCTCAATCCAGCATCCGGTTTTGCTGCTCTCAATCCAATCAAGGACTTTCCCAGACACCGGAAGCTAACTGAATGCAATGATAGTACTCCCGTTGTTAAGTCTGTTTGGAGCCTTAATCCAAAGGAGCAAGCCGAACTGGAGGCAATCTGGCCGCGCGCGAAAGGCGTAAAAGAAGTCAGAGTTGGTAGGAGCTACAATGGGAAGACCCACACAGTCGGCATAGATGCGCCTGTGCGCGATTTCGATCATGGTGAGGTCGGCACGAAGGTTCGCAAAATTGTTGCGGCAGTTAAGGCTAAGGCATCTGAACTCGATGAAGGACCAAAGAATGCACTCGTGTCTTCGGCAGAAACCTTCCAGAAGGAGATCGGTGTAACTCATATTGCGGTGACCTGGGCAACGGCAGCGACGCCAGCACTGGCTACCCTCAGGCAAGCACTGGCCAAAGCTGACGTTGAACTGTCAGACGCACAGGATCAACATATCGTCAATCTTGAAGAACTTGCCGAGCAAATACCTGAAGACGAGGCGGCCCACGTTGCGGCCCGAAAATGGATCATTCAAAAACTACCCGTCTTTATGTTCTTGGAGGATTATCCAGAGATTGAAGGGCATCAAGACATTTCGGCATTCCTTCAGAGACGGACGGCTGGCACAAAAACAAGTGCGGATATTAATTTTGAGAAACTTTGCAAAGTAGCAGGACTTGATCCTGAACAGCTTCAATCCCTTTCTTCAAGTAATGACCAAGAAACTAGATCGCAGTTGGCTAACCGCGCGGGCTCAGTTGTGACAACAGCAATTCGTGGCCGCTGGAAAGATCGCCAACTAAAAGTGCGCTTCAATCTCGACGCTCACCACTTCGATACTCTCGTGTCCGATCCAAACAGCACATATGATGTTGAGGTGAATTTGGATGAACGAAGCCGCGGATTTCAATGGTTCTTTGCGTTCTATATTGTTTTTGCGGCTGACACTGACGGCGGCGAGGCTGACAACGCCATCCTGCTGCTTGATGAACCCGGCCTTTACCTTCACGCGAAGTCGCAGAGCGATTTGTTGCGACACTTGGAAGATGATTTCTCTAACCAGATTGTTTACACAACCCACTCCCCGTTCATGGTTCCGACGCATCACTTGGATTGGGTCCGCACGGTCAATATAGCTGAGGACAGCGGGACGACGGTCTCCAACGACCCAACCGGCGACGCAAGGACTTTGTTCCCGTTACAGGCTGCGCTTGGTTATGATCTTGCTCAGAGCCTTTTCGTCGGCCCCCACAACTTGATCGTTGAAGGCGTAACTGACTTCTGGGTGGTGTCAGCAATATCCGAGTATTTGAACGACTGTTCAGGCAAAGGGCTGCATCGCGATCTGACCATCACGCCTGCAGGCGGAGCTCAGAAGGTCCACTACATGGTGGCCTTGTTAACATCTGAGCAATTGAATGTGCTGGTATTATTAGACGATGAGAAGGATGCGAAGACAACGAGGGACGACCTAGTCAAAGGCAAACTGATCCGCGACGACAACGTAGTGTTTGTCAGCAGTGCGTTCGATGTTCCTCCGCCCAAGGAAGCTGATATTGAAGACATTCTTGATCCCGCCACCTATGAAGCCCTAGTGCGCGAAAGCTATAGGGCTGAATTGAAGGGAAAAACTTTGAAGCTAAACCCGAACATCCCTCGCATCGCAAAAAGAGTTGAGATGGCCTTCGATGAATTGGGGATTCCGTTCCACAAGACCAGGCCCACGAGGCTCCTGCTAAAGAAGGTCGCCGAAGACGCCCCGGCGATCTTGACTAAAGAAACACTGGATCGTTTTGAGAAGTTGTTCGCAACGATCAATGAGGCGTTCACAAAGCACGTCAAGCGAGCCGACAAGCCTTTCACCTAATGCCGCAACTGCTCAGCAATAAGGTAGCTGCTCAACAGTAGTTACCTTTTTGCTCACCAACTGCCGCTAAAGTCACCCAACCAAACGCGATGTTGCAATCAGCACCGTCTTTGCAACACCAGAGGGATAATCTGATTTAAGATCAAGCGATTGGATAGCAAAGTAGTTGATAGCATATCAATTGGGCGCAGTAGGACAGCTATAGAAGCTGGATCTGAACCCATCAACTCTTCAAGTTTTAGTACTAGCTCCATCATCGCCAAAGAATCGCCGCCCAAGAATTGGAAATCCTTCGTGATGCCAATGTCTTGACGGCGCAAAATATCTTGCCAAATGCGCACTAGCGTCTTTTCAACCTCAGTTGTGGGTTCATCGTTTGCGTCGTGCGACGGTGCGGCGTTCAGAGCTAAGTCTTGAAGTGCCGCCCGATCCAACTTTCCGCTCGCCTTGAGGGGAAAAGTATCAACCAAGAATATTTGTGCAGGCACCATGAAATCCTGGACCGTATCTGCCAGTTGCGCCCGCAGGTCATCGCGTGACATTGGTTTGGAGCAACGCGCAAATCTAATGAGTTCTTTTGTCCCAAAAGACCTTTCACGCGCAAGAACGACTGCTTCCTCCACATTAGGCAAATTAGAGAATGCGGCAAAGACTCCTTCAAGCTCCACTCTAAAGCCGCGAATTTTGACCTGCTGGTCAATCCGCCCGACTTAGTAAAATAAATCGTTTGGCAACTGGCGGCACAAATCGCCCGTTCGGTATATACGCTGCGTTGGCTCAATAGGATCAGGCACGAATTTTGCATCCGTCATGGCTCTATCATCGAGATATTCATGCGCTACGGCAGGCCCGCCTGACCTGAGCCCCAAGTCTCCTCCAGCTTTGTGCGGAGTCCTTGGGGTTATTGGTCCGACCCCGAACCTTCTACCGCCCTTGGCGAGAGTTTTCCGGCTGCATCAGGGTGACAGGCTGGGATAAAAAACTCGCCCTCTTGCCCTTTCGGTGTTAATTGGCACTAAGAACTGACTCGGCAGCAGCCAAAATTGTCACTGAGAATTGGCCACTGGAAACCACTTGGCGTAGGCCAGATAACCCGATAAAAATAGGGCAGTGCGCATCGTGTCGATCGGCTTCCGCGCAAATCGGCAGATAGTCAGGAGCGACGGATGGCAAGCAAAGTGCGGCGACTGCGCGTGATCGACTACGAAACGACAGGCGTGCCCGAAGACGCAGGGGCCGAAGTGATCGAACTGGCCTATGTCGACGTCGATCCCGATGCGTTGACCGTGACTGGCAGATGGCAATCCTTCGCTAAGCCCGTCGGGCCCATTCCGCCCCAGGTCAAGGCAGTGCATCACATTCTTGAAGAAGATGTTGCCGAGGCCCCTCCAATTCAGGAACTCTGGCCGTTGCTGTTCCAAGGCTGCGGTCCGCAGGATATTCTCGTTGCGCACAACGCCTCGTTTGAACAGCATTTTCACAAGGGTGATGGGCGGGCTTGGATCGACACCTACAAATGTGCATTGGTGGTCTGGCCGGACGCTCCGGCTCACAGCAACCAAGTCCTACGCTACTGGTTGAATCTTGACCGTGTCACAGGGTTTGACCGCGTCGCCGCCATGCCGCCGCATCGTGCCTTGCCGGACGCCTACGTCACGGCGCATGCCTTGATCCAGCTTTTGCATGCGATCACGATCGATGACATGTTGCGCATCTCGGCAGAACCGGCGCTGTTGCGTCGCATCGGGTTTGGCAAACATAAGGGGCTCCTTTTCTCCGAAGCCCAGGCAGATTACTTACGCTGGATCGTGGACAAGGCGGAGTTCGACGCAGATGTTATGGCCACAGCGCGGTACTGGTTGGACCGTGGCAATAGCTGAGACCTACGCCACCCTAAGTGGCCGTCCCAATTTCCAACGCACCGCTTGGAATCCATCTCGGACAGGGTGCGTTCCGACCTCCTCATACTTCATGCAACAAGGCTGTAACGAAGCGTCTCGTTGAAACGGGCGAAGCAACCAGAAAAGGACAGGCAATGTTTGAAATCCCAGAATACCACTCCTTGAAATCCAATGACGACAACGAAGAGACGGTGACCGTCTCGGTCCGCATTGATGGGGATGCAAACATGATGCCGACAATTAAGATCCATCCACGTGTCATTGCACGGTTGGTGGAAGCATTCTGTTCTGGAAATCTAGATTTTATGTCCTTCGACGAGCATCCCAAGAGGCTGACCGGTATCAACGTGAGACGCGCTACCAGAACGCCAACCGTCATACTGACGGCGCGCGCTCTCACAGAAAAAGACGACCTAACCCGAGACTGGCAGATCGCCGACCCGCAAATTTATGGGGTATCCACTTAGGTGGGCTAACAAGATGACGTAACCTTCCCTGGTTCTGATTAAGTGGACGGTCTTTTGTCAACGGGGCTGTTCGCCGGATGTACACGGATGTTCTCCTCAGAAAGCGGTTCGGCCGGCTCCAACAAGTTATACGAGACCAGCGGGCCATCGTTACCTGCGGAATAGTCGAGGCAAAGCGCATTCTGGGCCTGCAGGATCGGGGCATTGGTCAACCAAAAGTGCCCGAAGAACACCGGTGGGGCGTTTGGCGAAAAGGTCATCGAAACAACCGTTCCGGCGATTCTACGTCCGGCGAATCCTCAACCGATGGCATGATACGGCGCCTTATTAAATCCGGCACGCTACCAGCAGTGCAGGCCCTATCGGGTGCGCCTTTTCAAATCCGTGCCGATGACCTGGCGTCGGAGGCGGTCAAAACCGCCATAGCCCGAAAATGACGCCCGCGCCGCATCACTGATGCCGAAACACTTCCGATTTTTACAGATACTTAAAGAAGGAGTGTATAGCGATCATGCTTCTACGATCCCGCGCTCCTCAGCGCTGGAAAATTGCGTTGTCGAGCAAAAGGCTGACAATCCTTCATCCGTCAGGTGGAAGGTTTCCTGAGCGCGTTTAGCCATTTTCTTTTCTCCCGGCACAAGGTCAGCATGGGTTGCAACTCGCAAGGTGCTTTACTGATTTTCCTCGCCGCCATTGTCACTTTGGCTCGTTATGCCGAGCCGATAACGTCCGTCATGAAACTCTGCCCAACCTATCTGAGGGATTCCCGTGGCTGATCCTGCATCAAGGCAAATCCGCGAGTGATCGGTTAGCTTGTCAGCCTCTGCCGTAAAAATTTCGGCAGTTACAAGCTTGCTTACCGCTGGTGTATGGCCGTGTACGACAGCCCAGTTAAGTTCTGGCCCCCAACCGCCCTGCCAGCGCAGGAAAGGTTCTCGGATCCACGCCCAATGGTCGCTACCTGCCACAGCGTCCCGGGGCTCCGAAAGAAAGTCCAAAGCCTCGCGTTCCGGATTGAGCCCTGCGTGAACCATCAGAAGGTCGCCGACCAGGAGTGACGTTGGTCCATTTCGCATCTGCTCCAAGAACGACGAAGGGACCGCTCGACGCGCGATGTCTGCAAAATCAGCGAGCAAGCGGGCTGTGCAGTTTGGCACTGCTTCTAGGATCAGTTCCTCTCCGCCATTGTCGAGCCAATCACCCATGAACATCATAGGATCATCAATCGCGTCGATCAGCATCAATTCATGGTTGCCGGGCAATATGAAGACATCATCGACCAAAGCAAGGACTTTGGCGTCTCCGGCCAAACGTATTGCCTCAAGGCTGGCAGGGCCACGATCGATGACGTCACCTAATAGCACAAGCCTTCGCATTGTAGCCGCACGGGGAATGCCCGCCAGGACCGAAAGGGTTGCGTTGAAAGCCTCTGCTTGGCCATGAATATCACCGATGGCAAAAAGCTGCTCTCCGTCCACTGACTGTGGCATGTGCTTCCAACTTGCGATCTTGGTCTCAAAATTGGTCATTTTTCACCGTGTAGGCCGCAGGTCAAAATCAATACACTTCCATCCATTCTCTTTTGGCGTAGCCAAGCATGTCTTGATATTCAGCTTCTTACCGGTTGGGTACAAGTCGGCGGATATGCCTAAAGAAATCCGGGGCGTTATTCCCCGACCTGTCTAACACGAAAAGCTCACCAAAAATCCGCAAGGCGATTACGTTTGGATCCGCGCTATTGTTAATTGTCACTGAGATCTGACCCACACCGTTGTTAAGTTCTGTACGTTATGATGGCGTCAATGCCGTTGCCTCCTTCCGTTTTTTTACGCTGTCTCTGAGCTTGCCTTTAAGTGATAGCCGTAAATTTTGCGAATGCACCACTTCAAAATTTGGATTACCCGGTCCACATCCCCAACCGTCCGTCCGAATCTGGCGTATAACCGAGCTATCTCTGTCCTACAGACGGAGATGTAAATGAGCCACGAACAACACTTGTCCCTTGAACTTATCGCCCGGTTGGCCAGTCGTTTTGGCCCTACAAGCCGTGTTGCCAAAGAACTGCCCGGTTGGTTGGAATACCTGACCGAAGTGGACTGCCCTGAGCGCCCCAGCACCCGACCCGGCGCAGTCTGGTGGGAGAAGGTGCGCGACCTTGCGCGCAAGATCGTGCCCAGCGCCGGTGGAGGCGAGGGCGAGACTGTACAGCGCAACGCCATCCTTCTTGGCGATCACTTCGGGTTATCGCCAATCGAAACATCCATGCTGACCTTCGTTGCATTCTACAAGATATTCGACGGGTTTGAGCATGTCGTCGATGGAGCCTTGGAAACGAAGGAGGTCACAATACCGCTTCTTCTGTCGTGGTTTTGTCGGGCGCCCGAGCCCGAAATCCGGGCTGCCTTGCGCGATTCTGGTCGATTGGCAGGCTCCGGACTGGTCAAGCGTGAACGCGGCGCACGCTACAACCGCATGCCGTTTGATCTGTCTAGGCGCCTGATAATTGCGCTTTTGTCCGAGGTGGAAAACATTGCCGAACTGATAGCACTTATGTTTCCGCGTGCGGTCTCTCCCATCGCTGAATGGCAGGATTTCGAAGGGCTGGGACGCGACGCGGACCTCATACACGATTTGCTCTCCCGTTCTCTGGCCAACAATACCCCGGGCGTGAACATCCTGCTTTATGGTCCGCCAGGCACCGGAAAAACGGAGTTCGCCAAGGTGCTGGCACGTAAGATCGGGGTTGTACTGCGTGCGGTGGGAGAAACTGACGATGAGGGTGGAGAGCCTTCGCGCCACGAGCGCCTGGCCGAATTGATTATGGCGTCCCGTATGCTTGGGCAAACATCAGACACCATTCTCCTCTTTGACGAAATGGAAGATTTGCTCGGAGCGAGAGGGGCGGTCCTGAGCCGGGATATGCCATCTAAGGTCTATTTTAACAGAATGCTGGAAGCGAACCCAATCCCTGTCATCTGGACCACAAACTCTGTTGATGACTGCGACCCCGCCTTCCTGCGGCGAATGAGCTTTTCAATTCTAATGCGTCCGCCATCCGGTAGAGTGAGATCGCGAATCTGGCAACGGCTGGACGCACGGCATGCTGCGGGCATTCCGCAAGCAGCTCTACCTGCGCTGGCGGAAAGGCACGATCAAGCGCCCGCGCTCGTGTCGGACGCGATGCGTGTGGCGCAACTTTGCAAGGGCGGGTCGGCTGTTGTTTCGCAGGTATTGGATGCCGCCGCACGGCTGGCGCAGGGCGGAGCGGACAATCCGCCGCACCATCACGCAGACGTGCCATGGCAACAGAACCTAGCCCGTGCTGACGCCGATCTTGGACGAATAGAGGAGCGGCTTGCGGCGCCTGATGCGCCGCGTCGGATCAGTTTCTGTCTTGAGGGTCCTGCGGGTACCGGCAAAAGCGCGTGGGCGCGGCATCTGGCCCGAGTTATGGGCATGCCAGTCATCGAAAAGCGCGCCTCGGACCTGTTGTCGAAATGGGTTGGCGAAAGCGAGCAGAACATCGCACGTGCGTTTTCCGAGGCGCGCGCGGATGGTGCCATGCTGATTCTTGACGAGGCGGACAGTCTGCTGGCCGACCGGCGTGGCGCCGAACGCAGTTGGGAGATATCGCAGGTCAATGAAATGCTGACCTGGATGGAAAGCCACCCGCTGCCCTTCGTCTGCACCACGAACTTCGCAGAAAATCTCGACCCAGCCACGCAGCGCCGGTTCACTTTTCGGATTCGCTTCGACTTTCTGTCAGCCAATCAGCTTTCGCTTGCTTGGGCGGCACATTTCCCTTGCCCCCCACCAACCGGGTTGTCCGCACTCGATCGGCTCGCTCTGGGGGACTTCGCGAACGTAGCCCGCAGGATGCGAGCGCTCGGCGACACGGATCCACAGGAGTTCCTGCGCGAACTGACCCGTGAGGCTACTGCAAAATTGGGGGCGGCACGTCCGATTGGCTTTGGCCGTTGACGCCCCGATACCCCGCTGCAATGGTGGCTCTGCATTGCCCGGAGAAACCATGCGTTACGCCCGTCAGGAAGATCTGCAGAAAATGGCGCTGATGATGCAGGGATCGGCTGAAGGAATCTCGTTGGCCGATATCGAACGTGAATTCGATGTCTCCCGTCGCACGGCCGAACGCATGCGAGACGCTGTGCGCAATGCATACCCCCAGATTGAGGAGCTTTCTGGCGAAAGCGGCCGCAAATACTGGCGATTCCCGCCGGGGTCATTGGGTCGAATGGTGGAGCCGACGCTGGATGAGCTGACCGCTGGGCACCGGGCCGCGGCGATTGCTCGGCGCGAGGGGGATGAGGTCACGGCTGACGCGCTTGAGCGCCTGTTGGTCAAGGTGCAGGCCATGTTCCGTGAGGATCGCCGCCGCACTATAGCCGCCGACCTTGAAGCGCAATTGATGGCTGATGGAGTCGCCTTTCGGCCAGGACCACGCGAAACAATTGCTCATGAGATCCTCTCTACATTGCGGGAGGCTATTCTCGCTGGCGTTATGATCTCTGTAGACCATCGTGCCCGAGGCACTGCAAAGCTTTCGCGCAATACCCGACTTGGACCAATAGCGATGCTGTTCGGTCAAGGCCGCCAATACTTGCTGGCCTGGAGCGAATATCAGGATGATCTGCGGATGTTTTCTTTGGCTGGATTTGAAAGGATTTCGTTGGAATCCAAAGTCTATCAACGCCCCGAGGGTTTCGATTTGCAGGATTGGCTGTCTGAGAGCTTTGGTATCTGGCGCGAGCAACCCCAGGACGTCGAATGGCGGTTCCTGCCAGAAGTGGCGGATGAGGCGGCTGGATATGTTTTCCATCCCAAGCAGCAGACGGAACGTCTGGAAGATGGTTCTTTGATGGTGCGGTTCCGCGCTGGAGGACGGAAGGAAATGGAATGGTATCTGGCGAGATGGGGGGACCAAGTCGAGGCACATTTCTTGGACGTCTCACGAAACTCCGCCGCCGATACGACCGAAAATGACGTAAGCGGGCAGTAGTATTAAGTCGAAACGACATTAAAGGAACACCGCTTGCTTCGTGACAGCACAACCGACCCACTTCGCATCGACAGTCTGCCGATCGGCAATGGACTGCTCGGGCTCACTCTATGCCCAGGCAAGAAGGGCGACAGCGTCAATGGCGGGGCGTGGGACCGCGATCTGGACGTCGATCTTGATGTGATCAAAGCTTGGGGGGCGACAGCTGTTCTGAGCCTGATTGAAGACCATGAGTTCGACTTGCTTTCGGTGTCGGGACTTAGCGATGCCGCAAAATCGCGGGGCATGGACTGGTATCACTTCCCGATCCGCGATCTGGACGTGCCGACGCCAGAGGCCATGGAGGCGTGGCGTCATCTGTCGCCACGCCTCCACAAAACTTTGGAAAACGGCGGCCGCGTGCTGGTCCATTGCCGAGGCGGGCTTGGCCGTGCCGGCACGGTTGCAGCCCTTCTGCTCGTCGAGCGAGGATGTTCAGCGACCCAAGCCATGGCGAATGTGCGAGCCGCGCGACCAGGGGCGATTGAGACCCAAGTGCAGGAACGTTTGGTGGTAGCCCATGGCCGACATGAAGAATTGCGGTTCATCCGGCTCCATGCCAGCCTCCTCGGTGGCGCCATTGGCGACAGCCTCGGCGCTGAGATCGAGTTCCTTTCTCTTGCCGAAATCCGCCATCGCTACCCTAGCGGCATCAAGGACCTGCTTCCACACATGGGCCTGCGCGGCGCAATAACAGATGACACTCAGATGACGCTGTTCACGGCCGAGGGGATCATACGCGCGCTCATTCGCAGCGTGCAGAAAGGCATCTGCAACCCGCCATCTGTGATCCATCATGCGCTTTTGCGATGGTACAAAACCCAAGGCGGCAAACCGAAGGTTCAAACAGATGATGTGGGCCTGATCGAAGATCCACGCCTTTGGGTTTGCCGCGCGCCAGGCAATACCTGCCTATCATCGCTGGGGGCGAGCGCGTATTTCGGGGACGCGGCGCGAAACAGCAGCAAGGGATGTGGCACCATCATGCGGGTCGTGCCGGTCGCCTTGATGTTTCCGCGAGATCAAGTGCGCAGGATGGCGATCGACACATCAGCGCTTACGCATGGCCACGTGACAGGTCAGCTTGCGGCCGCCGCATGGGCAGAAATGCTTGCTGATGTAGCCGCAGGCGCGGCACTTGAGGAGAGTGCCACCCGCACAGCAGAGATGTATGCGCAACTGGATGGGGGCGAGGAAACCGTGCAGGCGATTCAAGCCGCACTTGCCGCGCCACGTGATGGTGCAGGTGAAACGGTCGAATCCCTTGGTGGTGGCTGGACGGCAGAAGAGGCCCTGTCGATAGCGCTCTACGCCTGCCTAACCGGCAATTCCTTTGAAGAGGCGCTTGCGATTGCGGTCACGCATGGTGGGGATAGTGATTCAACGGGTGCGATTACCGGCAACATGCTGGGTTTGCTCGATCCCGCGGCTGTGCTTCGACACAGATGGCCTGAGATCGTTGAAGGTTCGGATCTCGTCACTCGGCTAGTTCGTGATTTCAGACGCCTCTCTTCCGACATCGATGCGGCAGAAGAACTCTTCCAGTACTACCCAGGCGGATAGAAACAGCGATTACCGCAACTGCTTAATTACAAAATACAAATGCCACATAAATCATTGATTTAGGTTGGCTGATCGATAAGCTTCGTTAATGACTTTATTTACAGGCAAACCATGTTCTTCCCTTTTCTCGTAGCTGATCCCCGTTCCGGTTTGCTTTATCGCCTTACCGATACCCACCTCGCAGAGCTTTCGCTTGCGCCCGTAGCGCCGGAGTGGGCGCCAGGGCGGGCGATTATCGACGAACCGGATTCCGTCTGGAAAGACAGCGTTGCGAACGCACCGGTCGAGACGATTTCGGCAGTCAGCGTCGCGTTAGAGGATTTGGTGCTGGCGAGCGACAATTTGCGCGTGCCTTTGGCGGGTGCTTTGCGGGATGGCCGCGCACGGCGGCACTTGGATGCGTTGATCGGGCTGTGGCGTCGTCTGGGCGATGCTTTGCCTGAGGGGCTTGCCCCGGTGCGACATGTCCTGGAGCTTCCGTATGGTAAGTTCCTTGATCCGCTGCCGGTGGTCGAAAGATCGCTCGACCCGCTTGCACCTGCGGCGATGCGGGCTCTGTATACTCGCCTGAAACAAGAGTTTGGCACATTCCCAGCACCCGCCAGAGGCCTTGCCGCACCGGTTGGGAGCAGACTTCATGCCTTGCAAGGCGGTATTGCTGCGCCGAAAATTACTATTGGAAAAATTGACGACAGCCTTGCCTTCTTTGGCTTGCGTGATCCGGCGGCCTGTGCGGATTTCGCAGCGGCGCGGGCCCGCGCATTTATTGAGGTCGGCGTTCCCGCTCGCGAAATCGCGGTCATGACCAGTAATAATTCGAACCAGATCGCCCGTGCCTTTTCCGAACAGGGCGTGCCGCTGTCCGGCCTTCCCGGCAACCTGCCAGAGCGCGACATCATCGGCGAGACAGCCTTGCATCTGGCACTGGCCAAGCGCACACCAACCCCGGCAATGGTGCTTGCAAGTCTTGCGCTATCACCCCTGATGCCTTGGTCATCGCAATCCGGGCGTGATCTGGCCGAAAGCCTGATCGGCGGTGATTTCAGGGGCGAGATACTGTCACCTACGCCTGCGCACAAGGAATTGTGGAAAGACATCCGTTCTTCGGCGGGCAGCTTGGCGCAGTTGCGTTTCCTGATCGACCGTATCTGTGAAAGAATCAAACAAGGCCCCGAAGTCCGGGCTCGCCTTTCCATCCCGCCCGGTGACGGTAGCCCGGATTGGGAGACAATCCTGCGTGGCATCCAGATTGCACCGCCTTTGGGTGCTGATCCAGATCGCAATCTCGAGGGCGTCAGCCTGTGGTCCGCGCAGGAAAGTCCGTGGCGCCCCTGCCGACATTTGATCGTGACTGATTTCACCGATGGTCTTTACCCGACGCGAGCGCGAGGCAATCCGATGTTCCTCGAAAGCGAGATAGCCGCGATCCGCGCAGCCGTTGGTTTGCAACTGCGCGGCCGCGCCGAAGGTCTGGCGCAGGGGCTCTCGTTATTTGATCAACAACTTCAGGCGGTCTCTGGGACCGTGACATTCCTCACCCCTTGGCGTGATTTGTCTGGTGCGCGTCTGCAACCATCGGCTGGGCTATCGCTGGTCGCGCGTGCCATCAAGGGTGTTAAGGATTCTATCGATCTGATCCTGGACCTGCAGCTCTTGCCGCCCGAAGATTGGCCCATCACGCACCATCACCTGCCTCCGATGCCGGAACCGCACGATCTGCCAGAAGCCTTAGCTTTCCCGGGGGTCGACCTGTTGGCCCTACGCCGAAAAGATGACGGTACGACGAAACCTCAATCACCCTCACGGCTGGAAACGCTTCTGGTTAGCCCTCTGGCTTGGCTTCTGGACGAGGTCGCAGCCAGTGACATGTCTTGGTCGGCAGAAGAGCTCGATGTCATGGCCAAGGGCAACATCGCCCATGATGTGTTCGAGCACGTGTTTCTCAAGGATCAGCCCATTCCAGATCCGCCGGACCTGACCAACGTAGTTGCGGACGCCTATGATCGTGCGTTGACCCGACACGCCGGGTTTCTGCGGAGCGCGTCATGGGAAATGGAACGTAGCGGGCTGGAACGCGAGATCCTTCGCGCAGCACTGCGCTGGCGCGAACACCTGTTGGCACTCGGCGCAAAAATCATTGGCAACGAGATCTGGCTGGCTGGCGAGGCGCATGGCATCAACCTTCACGGTAAAGCGGATGCGATCCTTGAATTGCCAGACGGAGCGCTGCTGGTTGTTGACCACAAGAAGAGTGGCACATCGGCCAGACGCAAGCGAATGGAGTCGGGCTGGGATTTGCAGGCGGGGCTCTATCGCGACATGATCGCCCGTCCTATTCGGCGCGAAGGAGATGGGATGGATCCGCTGATCGGCCGCAGCGTGGGGATCGCCTATCACCTGATGAATGATGGCGGGCTTCTGACCTCAGGCCTGCCCTTGGCCGAGGGATCGCCTGCCCGTGACATGGGCGATGCCGTCAACGCGGCTGCGGTTGCAAAGCTCGCTGAGCGGTTGGCCGAGCTTGGTGCAGGACGGGTCGTGCTCAATACGTCGCTCGACGAAAGTTTCTTCAAGAAAGAGGCGGGGTTCACGCCATATGCGCTGACCGATGGCTCGGCCCTTGTCACCGCATTCATCCGCCAGATCGAGGAGGAATGATCATGAGCGACTTCGGTTCAGATCGGGGACTGGTTATTGTTCCGGCAGGCGCCGGCGCAGGAAAAACCCATCGCATCAAGACGCAGCTGGCCGACTGGGTCAACCGCAAGGTCGTGCGCCCCGAGCGCATCCTTGCCGTGACCTTCACCGAAGCCGCGGCAGGCGAATTACGCGAACGCATCCGGGCGGGACTTCTCGCGGACGGACTGGTGGCCGAGGCCATGGCGGTCGAGCGTGCCTATGTCTCGACCATCCATGGGCTTGGTCTGCGACTTCTGACGGAACATGCGCTGGCTGCGGGCGCATCTCTGCAACCACGCCATCTTGGCGATGCCGAGCGCGACCTTCTGATCCGACAAGCCCTGGCACATGCAAGATCACTCGACCCGATCAAGGCCGAGCCCGAACGGTTCGGCTACCAGGCCAACTGGCAAAAGGGCGAAACGGTCGAGGACTCATTACGCGGCCGAGTGCTGTCGATGATAGACCTTTTACGCGGGCTGGGTGACAAGGGCCGCGATCCTGGTCTTGTCGCACCGGCGTTAACGCGGCTCGATACGATTTATGGCGAGGTGCTCGCCGATTCTACCGCAGCCCGTGACGCGCTGGTGGGTGCGGTTCGGGCCATGCTCGCGACCTTTCCCGAGGGCGGCATGGCCACCGTGACTACAAAAGGCCCACGCGAGACACTGGAAAAGAACCTCGCCCTCTTCCGTCGCATTGAACGAGAACCGGCGCTGCTGGATCGTGACTGGGGCATTTGGCAATCCCTGCGCAGCCTCTTCATTTCAAACAGCCGCACGAAGACTCCAGAAGGCTATGATGAGCTTGCCAGCGCAATCATGCAGGCTGCCGATGCGCTGCCCGCCCATCCTGGGCCTTTGGCGGACGCAAAGCTGCATCTTGGGTGTCTGATTGCTTGCGCACAGGAAGTGATGGAGGCCTATGAGGCGCGGAAAAAGGCGCTTGGCTTGATTGATTTCGCCGACATGATCGCAGGGGCCGAACGTCTGTTGCACACTGATCCAGCGGTGCGGCAAGCCGTGCTCGACGAAATCGACTGCGTCATCATCGACGAATTCCAAGATACGAACCCAGTGCAGTTTGCACTGCTGTGGCAGCTCGGAGCAAAGGCACCGCGCACTTTGTTAGTGGGTGATGTGAAACAGTCAATCATGGGCTTTCAGGGTGCCGATGCACGTCTGTCGCAGGCCCTTGCGGCAGCGAACCCGGACGCGACGCAGCCGCTTGACCGCAACTGGCGATCGACGCCAGCAGTAATGGAATTCATCAATGCCATGGGAACGGGGCTGTTCGGCATGGGCTACAACCCGCTGGCCCCGACCCGTGACCCGGTGGCCGGACCAGCATTGGAGATACTGAATGTCGTGAAGGGGCGCGGGGCGAAGAACTTCTCGAAACCCCAGGAACATATCGCCGAGCGCATCGCCAGAATCTTGAAAACAGGCGAATTAATTACCGATTGGCACACGAAGGCCGTCAGGGGCGCGCGTCCCTCGGACGTAGCACTTCTGGTCTGCCGCCACGCCACCGCCGCTCGCTACGCGGAGGAACTGCGCGCGCGTGGTGTGCCTGTCCGCATAGCCGAGAATGGCTGGGCCACAAGCCCAGTGGTGCAGGCAGCTCGCGCTGCGCTGAGTTATGCCGCCAACCCCGCCGATATTCATTCTGGGCTTTTGCTACGCACGCTTGGCCCAGATCCGCTGAGCCTGCAAGCTGCGATGGCAGCGCAGATCGACGGGCAGCTGGCAGATGATCCGGTTCTCATGCGCTTGGCGGCGCTGTCTGATCGGCTTGCTCGCCTGCCGGTGTCGACCGCGCTGGACGTGGTCCTCGAGGCCGCCAGTCTACGCCTTTGGGCCGCCCGTCAGCCCGACGCCGCGGCGGCTCGCGCAGACCTTCTAAGGCTTGAAGCCGAGGCGAACGAATTCGAAGCCGCGCACCGCGACCTCAAAGCCGCCTCCGGTTTTCACGGCGAAACTGCCAAGGTCTTTCTCGGCTGGCTCGATGCGCGGGCGGCTGATCGCGATTTTGATCGCCGTCCCGATCCCTCGGGCAATAGCGCAGAAGCGGTGGAGATCGTCACTTGGCATGCCTCCAAGGGTCGGGAGTGGCCGATCACCGTGGTCGCCGAATTTGACCTTGGCATTGAGGAATGGCCTGGCAGCACTGCAACTCGGTTCGACGCGCTGGACAAGATTGACGACATGGCAGCCGTGCTGGCCTCTGCCTCTCTTATTCACACGCCCGGATTTGCCGCGCCCGAGGCTGGTCGGCGGTTCATCGAGGATCGCCGCGAGGCATTCGAGGCCAATGCGAAAAACCTGCTCTATGTGGCTTTGACCCGCGCCCGTGACCGCCTGGTGCTGGAATGGCCGGGATTCCTGAAAGAGCGCGAGGAAGAAACGCCCGAAGCGAAGTGCCTGTTCCACGTATTTGAAGATGCGTGCGCACCGCAGATTGGAGACGGCATGTTGCGGATCGGCGGGCTGAATTGCCCAGCGGTGATCACACAACTGCCGGAACAGGCGAGTTTCACTGAATATCCGGCGGGAGTGGGGAGAGACACGCCTCGGTTCGGCGGCGCCCTGCCCTTGCCCAGCACGCCAACTTCGCCGTGGCGGTTGCAACCTTCGCTGGCCGCAACCGCTGAGCCGACACCAGAATCTCGCGGGATCAATCTCGGTGCACCGTGGGCCAGCGCCGTCAGCAATGCTGCCCGGGGCACCGCGCTACATCTTGCCATGCGCACTTACCTGACGCGATCCGATTTGATCGCGGCCTTGCCTGCGGCCACAGGACTGGATGAGGCTACTCTGGCGCTGGTGGCAGAGCGGGCGAACGCGCTTAAGAGCTGGCTGTCTGCCAACGGCTACACCGATCTGCAATGTGAGATCCCTATGCTGGGTCACACCCCAGAGGGTGCTGAAATTCCCGGCACAATCGACCTGTTGGCAATCGGACCGAAGGGGTGCCAGTTGATCGACCACAAATCTGGCGGCGCGGGTTTGGGTCTTGGCCCCTATTGGCCACAACTTTCGGCCTATGCAGGGCTGATTGAAAAACTGTTTCCTCAACATCCATTGCAAGGCGTTGCGGTGTTCTGGGTCGATCACGGGCGGCTTGAGTTGGCAACACTTTCCGCAAAAGCGAGAGCGTACTGATCTTGGAAATGAATTGGGGCATCATCGGCCATGACCATCTTGGGCAAGTACGAACCCGCCGGGATCTGGGCTTGGCTACCACCCTATGGTTTGCTCAACTAAAGCCAGTTTCTTCTGGTAAGATCATTGCTCAAATTATATCGTAAGATGACAACAAAGGTGAACGCGTAAGATGAATTTAGATAGCCTGCCGACCGTCAATGATTTTGAAGATTGTTTTGTTAACAACACTGATCTCGACCGCATCTCCGGCTATCTCAACCGGTTCAACCCAATTCGCATCATGCGGATGGAGAGCATGGAAATCCGGCATTCCGCCATTTTAGCCTGGCTGCTGGACCCCCGAGAAACTCATGGCTTTGAAGACAAGTTTTTACGGGCCTTTCTTGCTCAGGCCCTGCGCGGTCAGGACACGAAGCACAAGCCAACCGCACTTGACGTCACTCAAGCCGACCTCCGCGATGCCGAAGTCCGGCGGGAAAAGCAAAATATCGACCTTTTCGTAGCCTCCTCCAGCAATGGCTGGGCGTTTGTCATTGAAAACAAATTTCACAGCAAACAGCATAGCGGGCAGTTAAAACGCTACATTGAACATGCGAAGAAGGAAGCTGAGGTGTCCGGCCTTGAATTCCAGCACCGAGGTATCTTTTTGACGCTACATCAAGAAGATCCCCACGAGGAAGCAAGGGACGCTTATGTCACGCTTCGCTATGAGGCCATTTGCACGATCCTTGAAAACCTTCTGAATGGAGGGGGCCCCAGGACATCTGTAGAGGTTCGCCAGTTTTTGAGCCATTATCTTGAAATCATTAAGGACGCCGCCGGTATGAGTGACGAGCAGACAGCAATGGAAGCATTGGCAAAAGAACTTTATCTGTCGCACAAGAAGGTGCTTGATTTCGTAATGGAGCACGGTGCAACCACGGAATTCGCTTTGGCGGTCGAAAAATTGTTTCCCAGTGCTTTGAAATATGGTGACACCTTCGATTTCGAGGGCGTGTCTTATATGCTCAATAAGAAAAATGACCGCCGCTTCAGCTTTCTGCCCGTGTCTTGGCGAGATTCTCTTGAAGGCGAAAATAGGGAAGGCCTGTGGAAAGGCTGCGACAAATGGTGGGCCGGTTATCCGCTGATATGTTGGTTTGAACTCTATAAAGCCGATGATGGCGTAAAGGGAAGCCTGCGGTTATTTGCGGAGGTCGGCCCGCTTTCAGATGCAGAATGTCGAGAGAAATTGATCGAGGGCATCAAAGAATTGGCGAACAAATGCGACACAGGCAAAATACAGTTCGGTAAATCAAGCAGGCTCTATTCTAAGTTCTTGGAATCCTCTGGCAACACCGTGCAGATCGTTGATGTTAGCGATTCCGTGGCAATCGAAGATGGCATCACGCGCTTATTGAAGCAGTTTGGGCCTACCTTTAAGACGGTTTCAGAAAGCCTCCCAAAGTTCATGAAATATGTTGAAGATAGGAATGGTTGAGCCGATATCTATTCCCACTGTATGACCTCCGCCGACAGTGTAATTTGTGCATAGCTCCGTTGCGGCGCGCGCTTGCTGCTCTTCGCTCTTGGGCGAAACAAAACGCATCTCAGGTTGCCGTGCTGCAACAACGATTGCTTCCGCATCGGTTGCGTCGTTCTTCTGAGGTTTAACAAAAGGCTTCACATACTGCGGTGCAATCAAACGCACCTCATGGCCGAGCATATGCATCTCGCGTGCCCAGAAACTCGGACCTCCGCAAGCCTCAAAAACAACCGAGCTCGGCGGCTGACGCCACGTAAGCGGTGTCCCAATCACACCTTTCTGGCGTAATTCCACGGCAGCAGATCGTCGATCTGGCTTTGTTTGTGGCCATTGACGATGGCTGTAAGTGTGTTTGCCAGCCATGCATGGAGTGTAAGCGTCCGGTCTGCCTGCTCTGCCGCTGAGAGAGTGTAATCGATAGTGTCCGCTTAGGATAGCGGACACTATGGGGCAGCGAATGGCGCGTCGGGCGAAGAGACTTTGGACGGATGAAGAGAAGCGGTCGATCTGTTTTCAGACGACAGCAGCGGGCGTGTCAGTGGCACAGGTTGCGCGGCGCTATGCGATGAATGCGAACATGATTTTCAAGTGGTTGCGTGATCCCCGGTATGCGCCCACTCCTGACGCCGTTGAAGATGTGGCGGTTGAGGCACCCTGTTTCTTACCAGTTGAGATTGTTGACCGTCCCCGGACTGAATACACGGTCCCGCCGCCTGACCCCAAGTCCGGGCAAGGCACGATTGAGATTGATGTCGCCGGAGGCCACCGGCTGAGGATCATAGGTGCCTATGACCCCGAGGCGTTGGCGCGTTTAATTCGAGGTCTCTCAGCATGATCCCGGTTCCGGCGAACACGCGGGTCTGGCTTGCGGCTGGTGTGACTGACATGCGGCGCGGATTTACGACACTGGCGGCCCAAGCAGAGCAGACCCTGAAGCAGGATCCATTTGCGGGGCATCTGTTCGTCTTTCGTGGTCGACGCGGCGATCTGATCAAGATCATCTGGTGGGATGGCCAAGGTGCGTGCCTGTTCAGCAAGCGGCTTGAGAAGGGCCGGTTCGTGTGGCCATCCGCCAAAGAAGGCAAGATAGCGTTGACGGCCGCACAGTTGGCGATGCTGCTGGAAGGTATCGATTGGCGGCTTCCACAACGCAGTTGGACGCCGCTCAAGGCGGGATAAATCGGCTGGAATGGGTCTGTGGGGATTCCTCTGAACACGCAGATCAGCTATAGTTTAACCATGCTGGACGTGTCTAAATCTCTACCCGAAGACCCTGATGAACTGAGACAGTTCACAGCGCTTTTGCTGGCCGAGGTGAAGTCGCAGGCTGTCCTGATTGAGAAGCTACGGCATCAGTTGGCAGGTCAACGCAACCATCGGTTTGGGTCGTCATCAGAGAGTATCGAGCAACTTCAACTGGCCTTGGAAGTGAGCGAGATCGCGGTTGCCAAGATGACGGCAAAGCTGCGTCTCCCCGAGGAGGAACCGAAAGACAAACCAAAGCGCCGCCCAATCCCGGATCACATCCCGCGCATGGAAGTGGAACTGACCACAGGTGATGACGATTGCGCCCAATGCGGCGGCGGCCTGCGCCGCCTGGGTGAGGATGTGACCGAAGAACTGGAATACGTTCCTGGACGCTTTATCGTGAACCGCATCGTGCGGCCACGCTTTGCATGCTCGGGCTGCGAGGCGTTCACACAAGCCGCGCTCCCATCGCGCCCAATTGAGCGCGGCCGTCCCGGTCCAGGCCTTCTTGCCCATGTTCTGGTCAACAAATATGCAGACCATCTTCCGCTCTATCGTCAAAGCGGTATCTTCGAGCGCGACGGGCTCGATATTGACCGTTCAACGCTAGCCGACTGGGTTGGCAAATCTACAGCCTTGCTGGAACCGTTGGCTGACGCCATTGGACGGCATGTGCTGGCCGGACGAGCTATCTTTGCGGATGACACTCCGGTCAAAATGCTGGCATCCGGCACTGGAAAAACTGCGACGGCGCGGCTCTGGGCTTACAGTCGCGATGGACGGCCATGGGGTAGTGATACGCCGCCCGCCAGCTGGTATCAGTTCTCGCCAGATCGCAAAGGGCAGCACCCCAAGGATCACCTCGCAAGGTATCAAGGCTGGATGCATGCGGACGGGTATGCGGGATTTGAAGATCTTTACCGCTCCGGTGATATCCGAGAGGTTGCATGTATGGCTCACGTTAGGCGCAAGTTCGTCGACATCCACAGGTCCCAAGGCTCGACCATCGCCGATGAAGCTATCCGTCGCATCGCGCAGCTCTACGCTGTCGAGAAGGAAGCCCGTGGATCACCACCAGATCGGCGTGCGGTGATACGGCAAGCCAACGCAAAACCGATCTTCGACGAGCTGGAGGTTTGGCTGCACGCCCAACTCCCCAGCATCTCTGGCAAATCGCCACTGGCTGGTGCAATCCGCTATGCCCTGACGCGCATGGCACGGCTGCGTCCCTACCTCGATCACGGCATCTTGGAACTGGACAACAACACCGCAGAACGGGCGATGCGGTCAGTCGCCATCGGGCGAAAGAACTATCTGTTCGTAGGATCACAAACAGGCGGCAAAGCCGCCGCCATCGCCTACACCCTAATCGAAACCGCCAAACTGAATGGTATCGATCCACAGGCATGGCTGGCTGACACCTTGGCACGCATCCCAGACTACAAGATCAACCGCGTCGACGATCTGCTGCCGTGGAAAAACGTATCATAACGCGGGCAGACC
>NZ_LGHT01000010.1 GCF_001202035.1 Pseudorhodobacter wandonensis
GTCTTCATGTTATCATAGATGCCACGCCCGGGGACGCCTTCGAAGACGCGGAATGCATGCCAGTGGGCATCAAACAGCATCTCATGCGTTTGCAACAGATAGGCCCGCACCAAAAATGCCCGGCTGTGCGACAGCTTGATATGCGCGACCTGCAGCTTGATACGCTCGCCGCCGACATAGGCCCAGTCCTCGCTCCAATCGAACTGGAAAGCCTCGCCCGGCGCGAACACCAGCGGCACGAAAGTCCCACGATCTGTCGTGTGATGCGCACGCTGCCGGTCACCCTTCCATTCCCGCACAAAGGCCGCAACACGTTCGTAGGAACCGTCATATCCAAGCTTTACAAGATCGGCATGCATCAGCTTCGCCGTTCGGCGTTCCTTGCGTGATTTGCGCTGATCAGTCGTCAGCCACGCAGTAAGATGCTTAGCATAAGGGTCCAGCTTGCTGGGGCGATCTGGCACCTGAAATGCAGGTTCAACAATCCCCTCCCGCAGATACTTCTTGATCGTGTTGCGAGATACGCCCGTCCGCCGCGCGATCTCGCGAATAGGCATCTTATCCCGCAGTGCCCATTTCCGAATTACCCTCAAAAATCCCATGTCTATCACTCCATGCGCCCCCAGCTGATTCAAGCCGGGGCAAGGTTACACATGGGTCAATTCTCAATGACAATTTCTGCTGGTGCCGGGTCAGTTCTCAATGACAATCAACAGCCCCACCCTGGACGCGTTGGACGAGAGCAATGCCGCCGTGGTCGCCGCACGCCAAATGGTAGCGGATCTCAAGCTTTGGCAAGACGGCAAACTTGCATGGAACGATTGCCTCCACTCTTTGCTTATGCACGGCCAGCCCGGCACCGGCAAAACCTTTCTGGCTCAGGCCATGGCACGTAGCAGCGGGTTGCCCCTGATCTCAACCAGCGTGGCACGTCTGCAATCGGCCGGACACTTGGGTGACTTTGCTCGCGCTATGAATGAGGTTTTTGCATCGGCAATCGCAGCAGCCCCCTGCATTCTGTTTGTCGATGAGATCGACGCGATCGGATCCCGCGCGTCTGGGGACCGGCAGGGTTCCACTTATTGGCGTGTGGCAATCACTGGGTTCATTGAGCAGATCGATATCGCCACACGGTCCCAAGGCGTCCTGATCATTGGCGCCTGCAATGATGTAAACGCCCTCGATCCCGCAATCGTGCGCCCGGGCCGGTTCGATAGTATTATCGAAGTCGGGGTTCCGGGCCGCGCAGGCGTGAGCGCAATTCTGCAACGCCAACTCGGCGCTAAGATGAGCAAAGTCGAGATCGCCGAGATCATCCCAGCCGCCATCGGCCAAACCCCGGCGATGATCGACGGGGCCATCCGGGCCGCACGCAGCCAAGCCCGGTCGGCGCAGCAGCCAGTTCAGGCCAGCGACATCATCGCGCGGCTGACCACCGGCCCTGCCCCCGACCGCGCGCTCAGTTGGCGAATTGCTCTGCATGAATGTGGCCACGCAATTTTGGCCGCGGACCGCATGCTGGGCGCACTGCACCACGTCCGGCTCGGTCACCGCGATGGCCATACGCGACTCGACGTCGATCTCGGCGAGGGGCTGCCGCGCAATCACCGCGACCTGTTGGCATATACCTTGGGCGGGAGGGCAGCGGAATCCGTCATTCTGGGCTCTGTCGGCAGTGGTTCCGGCGGCAACATTTCAACATGCGATCTGGCCCACGCCACAAAAATAGCGGTGTCCATGGAGACGAGCTTCGGGTTTGGCGTGTCGGGCCTGATTTGGAGCCCCGGCGACACGGCCGGCTCGATCACCGATCCTGTCTTGCGTGAAGCCGTCCGTGCCAAATTGAACTCCGCTGAGGCCACTGCCAAAAATGTGCTGACCGGTCACAAGATTTTGCTGATCGAGATGGCCAAGGATCTGATGCGGCACCGGATTCTCGAGGGTGCGGCCTTGCAAATCTGGATCGACCGGATCACCGGCGATCTGCCTTGGGACCCTGAAGATCCGTCTGGTCGCCGTGCTGCTGCGGAAGAGGCGGCTATGATGGACGGCACGGTGATACATCTGCGTGACTATCAGGCTGAAGCGCCAACGTGATGAACCCAGCCGCTGGTCACAAAATGACAGGCTTCAAACTGGGGGCGGGGCGGGACGCCATGTGCAGCTTGCTCCGCCCTCCATCTTTGGCCCGTTTTTGAATGTCGAGCTCAATTCGTGCCGGTCATGCATTTTCGGGGATATGGCGAACCTACTAAATCAAGGATGAGCTTTGTTTTTTGGAGAATGATTTTCGCAACTCAGGAATAGGATGTGCGGTAGGGAGTAAATGGACTGTCGAATAATTTTATGGCGGCGAACTGTTCTACTTTAGTGGCTTTCCGTCCTATTTTTTTTCACCTTTTTTTGTTTCCTTGTTTTTTCACAAGGCAGCGTTTTTCGATTTTTTCAAAGGCAGGGAGATAAGTTGATTCGGTTTTTGGGTTTTTGCAGAAGAAGAGAGATGTTTGTATTTTCAGTTTTTCAGTGTTGTCATTTTCTTGGTTATTTTATCGCTGTGCTTTCATTGCAAAGTATTTGCAATAGTTTTTCCAACCCATTGGTTATCCACATTATTCCAACATTCGACCCCGTTTTGATGCCCTTTCCACCAATCCACGAGGCCCCCGATGCTTTATATTGATCATCATACCGCCGGACCAACACTCGGCCAGATCAACATCAATACACCCCGCCTGGCCCTTGTTCAGGACGGGCAGGAGCACTCGGCCTATGGCACGGGACCGGAAGAGATATGCGCAAAAGAAGGGGCTGCCAGCGATGGCCGCGCCGCCTGCCGCGGTATCTGCCTTCGCTACGCCCCCTCCGAACGCCCCTATTGCCACAACGCAAACTGCCCCGCATGCTTGCCTTGTTCAGCTCGTGCGCTTGCTGGCACGGCAGGCAGCCCTTGCGGACATCGCAGATCAACGCGCCAATGCGGAGGAGTAAACTGATGCCCCCAAAGACCCTTCGCGCGGGCACCTATGCCCGGTATTCCACCGACATGCAGTCCAATGCCTCAATCGAGGATCAGCAGCGCGTCTGCCAGCGGCTCATCACAGATCGCGGCTGGACATTGACGCAGGGTTATTCTGACGCGGGCATTTCCGGCGCGTCGCTGATGCGGCCCGGCTATCAGCGGCTTCTTGAGGATGCGCGCAACGGCAAGGTAGATGTGGTGGTCTCTGAAGGCCTCGACCGGATCAGTCGGGATCAGGAACACATCGCCGCCTTTTATAAACAGATGAAGTATCTTGGCATTCCAGTTGTGACGGTTGCGGAGGGGGAGATCAGCGAGATCCATATCGGGTTGAAGGGCACGATGTCGGCGCTGTTTATCAAAGACCTCGCCCAAAAGACCCACCGGGGGCTGGAGGGTCGTGCCCGCAAAGGCAAATCTGCGGGCGGGATCAGCTATGGCTATAGCGTGACCCGCGCGTTCAACGCCGATGGCACGCCGGTGACGGGCGAACGTGATATCATCCCGGATGAAGCCGCAATCGTCGCACGGATTTTTCGCGAGTATGATGCCGGGCATTCGGCCCGTGCCATTGCCGCCCGCCTTAACGATGAGGGTATCCCCAGCCCCAGAAGCAATAAGGGGTCTGGCACCTGGGGTCCATCGACGATTTCAGGGAACTGGAAGCGGGGCACCGGGATCTTGAACAACGAGCTTTATATCGGGCGGCTGATCTGGGATCGGCTGACCTATATGAAGAACCCCGAGACACAACGGCGACAATCGCGGCTGAACGCGACCGAGGGGCTGGTCAATGAGGCGGTCCCGCATTTGCAAATCGTCGATGATGCGCTGTGGCAGCGGGTCAAGACCCGGCAGGCCGCTATCCGCGAGGATATGAACCCGGCGGGCGTCAAGGACGGGCATACACGGCCCGAGAACGCGCGGCGGCCCAATTATCTGTTCTCCGGCCTTCTGATCTGCGGCTGTTGCGGTGCGAGCTACACACTGATCAACAAGACCCGCTATGGCTGTGCCGGTGCGCGCAACAAGGGTGAGGCAATCTGCACCAACCGCGCCACCATCCTGCGCGAAGTGGTTGAGGACCGCGTTCTCATCGGCCTGCGCGACAGCCTGCTGCACCCCAAACTTATCGCGACCTTTGTCGAGGAATACCGCCGCGCGTTCAACGCGGAAGCGGCGGGCGCGGATGCAAATCGCGGACAAGCCCGGCGCGATCTGGCGCAAGTTGACAAGAAGATCGCCGGGATCATGGCGGCCATTGAAGACGGGATGTATCAACCGGCCATGAAGGGCCGCATGGCCGAGTTAGAGGCCGAGAAGCAAAGGCTGGCCGGACTTCTCGATCAAAGCCCCGAGCCCCCTGCCCTGCGGCTGCACCCGAGCCTGTCGGATCTCTACCGCAGCAAAATCCGCAGCCTGTCATCGGCGTTGCAAGACCCCGGCCTCAAGATGGAGGCGACAGAAGCGCTTCGCGGGTTGATTTCGGAGGTGCGTATGATGCCTGACGAGGATGCGCCGTAAGCGTTCTCGGGCCCCCACCTTCTGCATGATCGATTAACCTGCGACTCCGCACCTGTTGGACATGGGGCGGGAGTTTCGCGATGGCGACTACGGTGGAGTTTCTCAGGGACTATGGGGTGGATTTACGGGGCAATGGCCAGAAGCGCTGGCCTGACGAGGTCAAGGCGCAGATCGTTGCAGAAAGCCTGAAGCCTGGCGTAACGGTGAACGCGGTTGCGGCACGTTATGGGCTGCGGGCGAACCATTTGTCGGAATGGCGTGGTCGGGCTCGGGACGGCAAGTTGGTTTTGCCGGCGATGGAGGACGACGGCTTCTGCTTTGCGTCTCTCGTGCTGTCGGAGGGAAATGCGCCTTCTTTGCCGGTGCGTTCGGGTCAACCAGGCAAGCCAGAAGCGCAGCCTTTGGGATCAATCGAAATCGCTCTGGGCCAAGTGACAATCCGGCTGGACGGTGCCGCGACAGCTACCAGAATTGCCGAGATTGTGCGCGCGCTCGGGCCTTCGCCATGATGTTCCCCTCCAACCGGGTGCGGGTTCTGGTCTCGACACAGCCGATCGACTTCAGGAA
>NZ_LGHT01000011.1 GCF_001202035.1 Pseudorhodobacter wandonensis
GCGCCTAAGCCGTTGGGGCGGCCAAGGAGGCGGCCAGACACGCCGGACGAGTTGGCGGCGCTTATGGCGGTCTATTGGGCTGCTGACAGCGCCGTGCAAGGCATGTTTCAGGCGATTGAGGGGGAAGCGGATAGGTTGGCCTTCCTGCGGGCCTTGAAGGGCGTTGCGGATGCGCCCGACGATCCAAACGCACAACGGCGCTGGGGGCACTGGTATAGGGCGCTTGCGCGGGCCTAGAACAGCCCGCGCAAGGCGTTACTCGGACACAGGCAAAAGCAGAAACCGTGCTTGCGTCTCAACCGCCCCTCCGACGCGCTTGGCATCGCGCCAAAGCGTTTCGTAGATCAAAGTGTCTTCTATGTCCGGGCTGGGGTTTCGCTTCCATGCGGTAAAGGCTGGGATGTGCGTAAAGGCTTCCCTTTTTAGGCGGCTTCCGGCGTCCGCGATGTGGTGCCCCACGATCCAGCCGCCGGGGGCGTCAGGATCAGCAACTCGGAAAGACAGGATCAAAATCGGTTTGCCCTTGCCGGATGGTCTTTCCGCAAACAACCAGACCCGCCCAAGGCGCTTTGGGTTGCTGCGCAGCCAATCAGCGTCATTGCGGAGATCAAGTCCCTCATAGGCTTCGTCTGGGTATTTGAAGCTGATGTCATAAACATGGGCGGTGTTGCGTTTGTATTCGGCGGCGACTTTCGATGTGGTCAAAGTACTATTCATTGGGTGTTCCTTCTGTTGTTTTCGAGCGTCGGAGTTGGTGGTGTTCGCGGTTTGCGCGTTCGGGTGGCATTGGCTTGAATTGCGCCCGCCAATGGGCTGGGAGTTCCGAAAGGTCTGCGATGGTCACAAAGCGCAGAATTGACATGGCAAAACCGCCTTCGGCTTCTGCGTCTGCGGCAATGACCGACATGGCGAGTTCGTTTGCGTTTAGGATCGTGGGGTGGGTTTCCCACGCCTTGAGGGCGTCCGAAGTCAGGTGGGCTGAATGGGCCTCAAAATAGGCCACCTGAAAGCCTTCGGGGAGCGTTATGTCGAACAGTCGCACGACCAGAAGCAACACGCGCTTTTCGCGGCGGGTGTCGTCTCGAAAGAGCCGGATGCGGGCGACATTCTCTGGGTTATCGTTCAACCATTGCGCGTCCGAGTTGACGCAAAGGTCAGTCGGATAGATGCGATTTAGGTCAGGAAGCGGGCCGCTATAGCGGTGCATAAGTGCCTGTGGCATTGGGTCACCTGTTTGAATAGGTGTGGCATGGACGGCAGAGGAAACCTCTTGCCGGGGTGAATGCGTTGGACGACGCGCATGGTTTAACGTCCGGTGCGCTGGCGAGGCGCTTTAGTTCGCACACGGACAGCCCTGCGAC
The DNA here is from genome assembly GCF_001202035.1 of Pseudorhodobacter wandonensis. Classification (GTDB taxonomy): domain Bacteria; phylum Pseudomonadota; class Alphaproteobacteria; order Rhodobacterales; family Rhodobacteraceae; genus Pseudorhodobacter; species Pseudorhodobacter wandonensis. Next base: position 1,362 of record NZ_LGHT01000011.1, read on the forward strand.
CTGTCCTTAAATTGGGGTTTCCCCCTTCGCAGAGTTTTCTGTCTTGGACGCGACGCGCGTCCGCAAAGGAACTAACAAATCAATTTGGTTCTACCGGACGTGGACGCGGACGTGACGTCCGAGGTCCGCGTCCGGCGGCTCAAAAACCGCCGTTCGGGCACGGCTTATGACAGAATGACAAAGCAAATGAAGCAATCTCTATTTATGTCTGTATTGCTCTGCTTTTTTGCCTGTTTTGGCCTCTTTCCCCCTTTATCCTCTCTTTTCTCTACTTATTAAGAATAGGCTCCGTCATTTCGTCATGGTTTATATTTTTTTGTATTAAAACATTATGTTAAGTCTGACATTGCCTATGACTTTGGCCTGACTTTGCGTGACATTGCCCCCCCCTCTGCGCGCGCACGGCGGTTTTCGTGCAACGCTCCAAGGCAACGCAAAGCGGCTCGTCATGGCCATTGTCATACCCATTGACATGGCTCATCGTTGTCCTAAGGCGCCCCCGGCAGAAACCGAAACTCGTAAATGCGTGCGTGGGACTTGCGTGCAACCTCCACACCCTCAATTCCCCACAAGTTGCGCATTGGGCCTTTGATTGTTGATTGTCATTGAGAACTGACCCGGCATTTTCATCGAGATCTGACCCACCCAGCCGTTATGATCTGCTGGTTATGATGGCGTCAATGCTGTTGCCTCCTTTCGCTTTTTCTTCGCTGTTTCGGAGCTGGCCTTGAAGCGGTAGCTGTCATTGCCGGTCTCGAGGATGTGGCAGCGATGTGTGAGACGATCGAGCAGTGCTGTGGTCATTTTGGCATCGCCAAAGACGCTGGCCCATTCACTGAAGCTCAGGTTGGTGGTGATGATGACGCTGGTGCGTTCATACAGCTTGCTCAGAAGATGGAAGAGCAACGCGCCGCCGGAGGCGCTGAACGGCAGATATCCCAGCTCATCCAGGATCACCAAGTCGGTTTTGACCAGCGCCTCAGCGATCTTCCCGGCCTTGCCTTGGGCCTTTTCCTGCTCCAGTGCGTTGACCAGTTCAACCGTCGAGAAGAAGCGGACGCGCTTACGGTGATGCTCGATGGCCTGAATGCCAAGGGCGGTTGCAACATGCGATTTCCCTGTTCCCGGACCTCCGATCAGCACCACATTCTCGGCCGCGTCCATGAACTCACAACGATGGAGTTGTCTGACTAAGGCTTCACGGATCTCGCTGGCGGCAAAGTCGAAGCCGGAAAGGTCCTTGTAAGCCGGAAAGCGGGCCGCCTTCATGTGATAGGCGATAGAGC
>NZ_LGHT01000012.1 GCF_001202035.1 Pseudorhodobacter wandonensis
CAATCTGCACAGCGGTGTCAGCATGTTCGGCCGCTTCTGCGACCGGCTCAGCCGTTACGCGCACCTTCAGCCGCACCCCTGACACAGCCGTCGCCCCAACCGTCCCAGCACTTTCCCCATAGATCGCACCAAGACCCCCGCGGCTTCCTCCTTGGGAGGTTTTCCAACGCGGGTCGTGGTCGCGCAAATGCGCAGCGTATCGCCGCGACCCGCATCAGAAAACCTTCACCAAAACTGACATTCCCAAAGTGTCGCGACGCCGCAGTGGAGCTTCTCCAAAGCGGACCTCGGTGATCATCGCAGCAATATGAGGCATTTGAGGTCCAGTACCAGCCGACATTTGCAAGGAATGTATCGCACGGCGTTATCGAGCCTAAGTGAGCCAAGAGAAATACAACAAAATCAGATCTTTACTCGAAAGACGGATAATTCAATTTCCTGCGGCCCCCTTTTGTCTTTGGAGTTTTCATCCCACCATGCGCCTTCATACATAGACGAATCTTACCCCAAATTCAACGAATTGCGCCCGCCTCAAGCCGACTTCACGAGCGGTTCGAGGTTGGCACTCGGGCGACTTTCGTTTGTCAGTTGGTCGAATTCTATAAAAAAGGTTGAACCCACGCCCAGTGCGCTGACGTAATCGATGGTGGCATTGTGGCGCTCGACGATCTGCTTGGATATGTTGAGCCCAAGGCCGGTGCCGCCTGCCTTGCGAACATCGGAGGAATCCACTTGGCTAAACTTTCCGAATACGCAGTCCTTGGCGCCGTTCGGAATACCCAATCCTTCGTCTTGGACCGAAATACGGATGCGCCCGCCGAGGTTTTCCACACGCACCTTCACCGTTCCGCCTTCGTAGGAGAACTTAAGGGCGTTCGACAGCAGGTTGGCCATCACCTGGATCAGACGGTTGTGGTCGCCTGTGATCTGGCAAGCCTCTTCGCAGGGCTCGGTCGTGACATAGATGCCGAGCTTGCTGGCATAACCTGAGGTGGCCTTTATTGCTTCGTATACTAGGTCGTTCGCATTGATAGGCTTTAAATGAAACACCACTTCGCCGGCCTCAAGCTTTTGCATATCGAGGAGGTCTTCAATCAGGACGGCGAGGCGTTTCCCGTTTCGGGTCGCAATGCTGATGAGGGGCTTGAGGCCTAGGGGCAGCAAACCGAGCTTGTCGTTATTTATGAGTTCGAGAGATCCAATGATCGAAGTCAGCGGCGTGCGTAATTCATGGCTGACTGTGGCCAAGAATCGCGACTTGACCTCCAAGGCATCTTTAGTGTGCTCGTTTTCTTCTTGTATCAGATTCATCTGTTCTCGCCGCTCTTGGTAGCCGAGGTAGAACTTCAGTGATATGTCGCTAATGAAGTATAGCACAAAGATAATAGTGAAGAACTCCAACCAGATGTGGGAACTGAGCGGTGGGCGATAACGAAACACGTCGAGAAGCGATATGTATAGAAACGCAAAGCCGTAGATCGAGAGCCGCAAGATCAGGATGCCCATCATTTGGCTATTGTACATAGCTGCGAAGACCGAGGCAGAAAATAAGAAGAAAAGCGGCGTAAAATGCCCGGCCGATGCCTCCTGCTGAACCGCAATGTTGATGATAAAAACGCTGATCGCCAACCCACTCGCGACCGTGTTTAGTGCGATGCGCTTGAGGATCTGCCGCCCCACGACTGGGTCCCGACCATCCCAGGTTTTGGACTTGCTACCGAGTAGCTCATCGAGCACTTCGGTAAGGATTACAAAGACGTAGCACGCGAAAATTGAGATTGGGTCGAAGTAGAGTGCCGCCAGTATGGCTGAAACGAAAAAACTCCCCTGCCGCTTCCATAAAAGCTGGTTGGTAAGGAGGATGTAATCCTTGATACTCTGTTCTCTACCGTAGGAAGTAAACCAGTCACCCCGTGTCGCCCAAAGTGTGCTTAGGTTTTGCATTGTTATCTCCGGCAGCGCTCGAGATTGCACGCTAAAGCTGAAATGCGTTTAAAATTGTCCATTTGCAAGGCAAAGAGCGTTCATTCTGATTCTACTTTGAGGCGATATTGCGACAGTCAACGTGGCGCGTTATCGGCTATGCTGCAATATGCGTTGGAAGCCATTAACGCTTAGCGACCTGAGGAATGAGCACGACATGGGTCTATCAGGCCGCTTTGGAACTGCCATCCGTTGAAGCGACATAAACCCCCTGAAGATTCGGAAAAGCAATGTTCGAATGTGGGATCTCGTCCACGAGACCGAAAACCGGTATGCGTGCCAGAACCGCGTCGCGCTGCTCCCGAACTTTTGCGGTTAGAAGCTGTGTGGGTTTTTTCAACCCTGGATAGCTTCGTGGTTCCATCGAGACCTCATAGCCAAGGTAGCGGCGGTAGAATGCGGTGTGCTCGACCCGCACGGCAGCAAGGGCCAGGTCGATGTCGTAGAACATTGTGGCAAGAAATGGGATACGCAGAACGAGGAAGTGCAATGGTACTCGCTGTTTACGAGCTTCAGGAGCGATCACAAAACGGGTCGAATCGAGGGCCGTTTGTCCCCGCTTGAGCATATCCAGAACCTCTGGGAACACCTCCAGCGTTGGCGATGTGAGCGAGAGCTTTGACACGAGATGCAGCCGCACCGCCGCCAACATCTTACCATCCATTTCAACCGCGACATGTACGCAATTCGGGGTCTCGTCGAACGGGTCAGTCATGATGCAACGCTCGTTTTCCGCGATCGACCTTTCGGCGCGATAGCAATTGTAGCGCAGGCGGTATATCTGCTCGAGGTCCTGACTGCTGGTCAGAACTTTGTAGCGGGAGCGCTGCAGCGCCTCAATGACTTGATTGTTCATGGCAGGTTCTTTCCGCTCTTGCAGGACTATGGCGTTGCGCGACAGATAAGGAGGTCGCTGTAGCCACGATAAACGGTTTCCTGTCTAAGGATTTCGAAACCGGCTGCGGCAACAGCCAATGCAATCTCAGCCTCGGTGTGCGTCCAGTAGACACCTTTTTTCTGCGCTTTGAGGATGGCATTGTTCTGCTTGGCAATCTCTCGGCCCTGCCAAAAGACTCGGAGCGCGCCTGCCAGCCCCAGTTCTTTTTTCAGGTTTGAGAACAGGTAGCTGCGCCAGTCGGTCACGTTCATGTAACGACCGAGATCAATGAGGTAGAGCAAGCCACCCGGCCGGAGCAACCGGCGCAAGTCACCGAGACGTTGCTCTTGCCCTGGCATCGCGTACAGAGAGTGGATGCAAATGACCAGATCAGCCGTGCCTGGGGCATCGAAATCTTCAAGCGTGCTGCTGTCATATTTGATATTGCGGAAGGCTGCCAATTTGGACCGCGCCGACGCAATCATGCCCCCGTCGGGTTCTACCAAACTTACCTCGCTATTAGGGCATACACGGGCCGCGATCTCAGTGTAGTTTCCAGTGCCACCACCGATGTCATATATCAATTGAGGCATCTCTATGGCTGTAAGAAAAACCTCGAAACCCTGCAGTAGGGCTTGGTATTCGGGGTTGTGCTCGGACAACAGATCATAGGCCGTCGCATAGGCGCTCCAATCGGGACGCACAGACAGATCGGCTGTTTCAAATTGATCAACTTTCACGGGAAATGACCTCTCAGCAAGAACTGTGTGGCCGCATAGGAGAAAACCTATAAAGTCACGTTTTAATTGTTTTTTGTGACTGGCTTCTTGTCAAAGACGTCACGCAGTAAAATGACATTACAAGGACTTTAAGCAACAATACAACCATTAAGTGTTAATTGTTTCCATTGCGACGACGGTGTGATCACTCTTCTGTGGCCTGAATTCAGATCGTTAAAAGTAAGGCATTTGGTTCAGTTGGCTCGTCGTCGCGGCGAAATGTGCTACCAGATAAGATTGCAGCCTTAAGTTGAACCGCTGATCGAGTGGCTTTGACCCATCTGGTACCCATCAGGACCACCCCGATAGACCTCGTAAGACCGTCCAACACGCAGCACAAAGTTTTAGGCGCGCCGCAAATAAATGTGGCGCTGAAAAGGCAAAGGCGTCGAGTTACCGATGGTAAATTCCGCTGATCCGCCAAAGTACGGCCCCAATTTTCGACTACAAACGGACGATAAGTAGAGTCGCAATAACTTTGGAGTGATGATGAAAATATTGGCGAGTTATGACGATCCGACAGCGCTGGATCTCGTTGCCCATTTTCTCGGTATCGCAATACACGACAACGACAATGCAGCGCCCTCGGCAAGTTCGGCGCCTGTGTGTAACGGAGGACAGCCGCATGATTTACGCGAGTGTCCCAAACCTGCCCCCGCGCAATGTGGACGAACTGTTGTTCCACATGCCCACCATTGCCAAGTCCGCAAACGCAGAATGGGAGCGGCGCTTGTCACTTAGCATGATGCAACAATCACCGCGGCGCGGCTGGTGTCCTTCTGACAAGCAAGCCGCCATGATGCACAAATTGGTAAGTGCCTTATTCATTAAGGTTCGCGGTGATGATGAGGAATTTCATCTGATCGATGACTACCCACAGACCGCGGCATGAATTCCTTTAGCGATGAAATAGGCATCCAAGGCAGGTATCGGTGTCAGGAAGTGTTAATTGCAATGTTATGGTGAATGTCTGGTTTTTCATGATCAGGTTAGTGGCAATGCACCCGCAGCGAAGGTGAAGGTTTTCTGATGCGGGTCGCGGCGATACGCTGCGCATTTGCGCGACCACGACCCGCGTTGGAAAACCTCCCAAGGAGGAAGCCGCGGGGGTCTTGGTGCGATCTATGGGGAAAGTGCTGGGACGGTTGAGGCGACGGCTGTGTCAGGGGTGCGGCTGAAGGTGCGCGTAACGGCTGAGCCGGTCGCAGAAGCGGCCGAACATGCTGACACCGCTGTGCAGATTGTGGTGCTTTCCGTCGTTTTTCGCGCCGCGGAGCGATAAGCGCATACGGGCTG
>NZ_LGHT01000013.1 GCF_001202035.1 Pseudorhodobacter wandonensis
GTCTTCATGTTATCATAGATGCCACGCCCGGGGACGCCTTCGAAGACGCGGAATGCATGCCAGTGGGCATCAAACAGCATCTCATGCGTTTGCAACAGATAGGCCCGCACCAAAAATGCCCGGCTGTGCGACAGCTTGATATGCGCGACCTGCAGCTTGATACGCTCGCCGCCGACATAGGCCCAGTCCTCCCTCCAATCGAACTGGAAAGCCTCGCCCGGCGCGAACACCAGCGGCACGAAAGTCCCACGATCTGTCGTGTGATGCGCACGCTGCCGGTCACCCTTCCATTCCCGCACAAAGGCCGCAACACGTTCGTAGGAACCGTCATATCCAAGCTTTACAAGCTCGGCATGCATCAGCTTCGCCGTTCGGCGTTCCTTGCGTGATTTGCGCTGATCAGTCGTCAGCCACGCAGTAAGATGCTTAGCATAAGGGTCCAGCTTGCTGGGGCGATCTGGCACCTGAAATGCAGGTTCAACAATCCCCTCCCGCAGATACTTCTTGATCGTGTTGCGAGATACGCCCGTCCGCCGCGCGATCTCGCGAATAGGCATCTTATCCCGCAGTGCCCATTTCCGAATTACCCTCAAAAATCCCATGTCTATCACTCCATGCGCCCCCAGCTGATTCAAGCCGGGGCAAGGTTACACATGGGTCAATTCTCAATGACAATTTCTGCTGGTGCCGGGTCAGTTCTCAATGACAATCAACAGGAAGCTGAGTAGACAGCGCATAAGACGGGCATGTTTTGAGCAGAGGTTACCAGACATAAACGGATGATCCTGCATTAGACACCGAAGCCCTGTGAAGCCGTCCCTGGGCCGCCGCATCAAGCCACGGATGATCTCAAAGCGGAGCTGTGCGGGCCAAGGTTGCTATTCGCCGGGCTGGCGCCAACCTGGCTGATCTAATGGCCGTGAATGTGATCTTGAAATTCACTGGAGCGGGGCGCATCGTCACGGTCCGGCAGGTTAAGTATCTCACCAACATCCTGGAGCAAGACCATCGCTTCATCAAACGGATCACCGCTCCCCCTCTCGCAGTTTGCAGGCAAACTGTGCTGCCTGGCAGCGAATGATGGGCTTTAGGGCTTTCCACTCCGCCGCTGCAACCATCGCAGAGATCGAGGTCGCTCACGTGATCCGAGAGAAAAAATTCGCGGCCAACGAAATAGCCGCATTCCAGCGGTTCGCGGTGCTCGTGGCATAGTCATGCCCGAACATTAGCCTTTTCAAAGCCCTACAAAAATATGGGGCACAACTAATTTCGCGATGACATTGCTCATGATGAGGCTGCCAAGAGGAAAAGGCCGATGTTCTGGTAGCGTGCAAATCACGCGCGCACCCCCCCCCCAGCGGCCACGTAGTCAAGTATCGACAGCGTTTGCGCCAAGCGGTCGATGTCTGGATAAATGTCGGGAAAGATATCGCAGGCTGTTGTCAGGTGATGTGCCCCCAGAAGCCCGTTTTGCGGCCATGGTCCCCCTTTAGGCGCGCGACATAGGCGGCGTGAGACTCAAACGTTCCGTAATCCTCAATCCGACTGTCCAACCCCTCGCATTCACTCAGATGCTGGGCAGCATAGCCGTAGCGCTTTGATCTCGCGCGCGACAGGGTGAAGTCGATCATGGCCCTTAACGCAAGTGTAGCTGCCAGTGGAAATCGCTCCGACAAGGCCTCAGCAGCGGGCACCAAAAGTTCATAGCGATCGCCGTTGATCTCTTCAGGGCTGCTAATCAACAGCCGTGCTGCGCGTTCCAGCGACGGCCACTCAAGGAAGAAACCAAGCGCGGACATCAAGCTTGGATTGGCTGCCGCGTGATCCATGGCCCGGTCCTCGGCCTCGATATCTTCGAAATCGGGAAGCCGCTTCAGAAAATCGCGCAGATAGTCCGACAAAAGTGTGCTCTCAAAACATCTCCAGCGAAAGGCCTGCGCCTCGTCCTTGCGATCAAGTGCCTCCAGCACGTCGAGGCGGGTATCAAGCCACTCCCGGGGCAGCCAACTGTCTTTGGTATCGGCCCGTTCGATGAAGCCGAGCGCATCCGCTGCCCGGCCAGCAGCCAGCAGACGCACGGCAATTTTGGCAGCGATCCCGGGGACTTTTCGCGTCTTGGGGTCGTACTGGGCGATGAAGGCATCAACGTCACCCATTGCATCGGCAATGTCTTTCAGCGCCATCGCCACCATGCTCTGCCGCGAACGCTCTGCCATCTCATGAGCATAAGTGGCACCGCCGCTAACATAGCCCACGGCCTCCCATTCTCCTTGGGGCGGAATGGGAACCGGTGCCGCGGCAAGCGCTTCTATCCGCTGCTTGAGATGCGCCAGCCCCGCATTTCCAAGCGCGGGCGTCAGGATGGCGATCAAGCCGTCATACTGGCCGTAGACATTGTCACCCAGAGCCTCAACTGCCGCATCGGCCAGCCTTTCAGGCGGCGGCGCGGCGGCGAATGCAATCTCGCCCAGCAAAGCGCAGGCGTCATGAAACACCCCGATAACGATGCCGCTGCTGTCATCGCAGCGCTCGAACAAAGGTGTTGCCACTTGCATGAAGCGCCAGGCCAGTGCCAGTGCCTCAGCTGGGTCTGCTGGCGCAATCTGCTCCTTGATCGCCCGGAGCTGGGTTTGTAAATCAGTCACAAGTGGCTTGCGGTTTTGCCAGTTCACAAAGCTGCGCGCCCGCGCAATGCTGGTCAGACGCTTGGCCACCTCGCGCCCCGCTTCTTTTGGGCTTTGCGCACCCGCCAGTTCCAACCGCAGCCGCCGTTTGGCCACTGCGGAACCCGTGCTGATCTCAATTAATAGGTCGGCCAGACGTGCGGCGCCCAACGTCTCTAGATTTTTTGCGTTCAGAGTTGTTTTTGATGCCATTTCAAACTCAGGTTAGGGGCTACTGGCGTCCGTCTTAGGGGGACTGCTAACGCGGCGAGGGAAATGCATTGCGCCAATGTACAAAATAGACATGATTACAGCGGCGCTGTACCCTCGCTTAGAATATCCAAATAGCTCTTATAGCTAAAGACGCGGTTGCGACGTTTGCCCGTGATTTCGGTCACAATACCCAGTCGCTCAAGGTCAGCGAGAGCAGCGTTTACGGTCGGTGCTGAAAGACCGATCTGTTCAACCAATATGTTCGATGTCACAAAAGGATTCGACTGAAGCCAGTCATGCACCCGCAACGAAGACCCCGCACGATCACTGTCTGCGGTGATACGGTCTCTATCAGCCTTGAACAACTCAACAGTCCGGGTCGCCGCGTCAAAAGCTTGGTTGGCCGTCTCGGCCACACCTTCCAAAAAAAACGCAAGCCAATCTTCCCAAGCACCAGTTTCACGCACGGATTGTAAAAGCGCATAATAGACTGATCGGTGCGATTTCAAATAGAGGCTTAGGTACAAAAGGGGGGCCTGCAGCGATCCCTTTGTGCAAAGGTATAGCGTGATCAGCAGACGGCCGATACGGCCATTGCCATCCAGAAACGGGTGGATGGTTTCAAACTGGACGTGCAGCAACCCTGCCTTAATCAGGGGTGGTAACCCGGACGCTTCTTCGTGGATGAATGCTTCAAGTTCGGATAAACAAGGGCCAAGTTCATTTGGCGGGGCTGGAACGAACATGGCATTGCCAGGCCTGGTACCACCGATCCAGTTCTGGCTGCGCCGAAACTCTCCGGGGTTTTTATCACCGCCACGATTGCCTTCCATCAGTCGCGCGTGCATTTCACGTATTAGGCGCAGGGAAAGCGGAAGCTCGTCTAGGCGACCGAGCCCATACATCATCGCGTCGACGTAGTTTGAGACTTCCCGAACATCGTCGAAGGGCTGGCCTGCCTCGGCGGCCGCCTCGAACCGCAAGAGGTCGGTCAGTGTCGATTGAGTGCCTTCGATCTGTGAGGAAAGAACGGCCTCTTTGCGCACATACATGTAAAGGAAGAGGTCATGACGGGGCAGCAGCATAGTGATCCCGTCAAGCCGCCCCAAGGCGCGTTCGGCGGCGCTGAGTTTTGTCAGCAGCGGCAGGATGTTGATGGCTGGGTAAGGTGGAAGGGCCGGTGGTACGAACGCGCGGACGATCTCTCCGCCAACAGCGGTTTCAACATAACGCCCGAGGCGGGTATTTGGGATTTCATCGATCATAATGTGGTTTGTCGCAAAATCTCACTATTTAAGCAATGCCGATAATTCTTTAACAGTATCGAACATAGTTTAAGTCAATCTAAATAACCGATAATAAAGGTTATGTAATATATTGATTTCATTGGACAATCATTCCTTCCAGAATTTGGGCCGCGCGGCGTAGTCAGTGCCGAAGGCATTCAGCCCAGCCTGACCACCGCCGAGCGCTGTCAAAAGTGGCCCCAGGGCTTTGAGATCGACATTCAGCACGGTCGAGCTGCGCGGCGTGCGCGACAGCACCATCCGCTGGCCCGGGATTGGGCTCAGCACGAAGTCCAACTCGCCATCGGTCAGTCGGAACCCGTCATAGTCCGCACTTGCGGCTTCGCCGTTCGGGAACAGAAGCTGGTTTGGCAGCGCTTCCAGAATGGACCGCGCTTTCGAGCCCCGGATCTGGCTTGGAAACTGCGTCATCATCACCACGACGACGTTTTTCTTGCGCGCGGTCACCAGCCATTCGGCGAGTTTCTTCGCGAAGTACTCGTCGTCGAGCACCTTCCAGGCTTCGTCGATCAGGATCAGCGTCGGGCGCTTTTCCTCGATCAGCATCTCGATGCGGCGGAAGAGATAGCCGAGGATCGCGGTGCGCTCGGTCCCGAGGTCGAGGATTTCTGTCAGATCCACGGCCGTCACATCATGGCTGGTGAAATCCACCACCGGCTCGGCGGCCTCACCGAAAACCCAGCCATAACGACCCTCGGGCCCCCATTCGCTGATCCGCTGCGCGAGATCGAGGCCATCGCCGACATCACCGAAGAGTTCCTGAAACGCGCGGAAATTCCGCAACCCTTCCCGGGCTTTGCCGTTCTGGGAAATGGCAGACTTCAGGGCTTCAGACTGCAGCGGCGTCATTGGTCCGCTGCGCTGTTCCAACAGCGCAACCAGCCAATCCAGAAACCATGCCTCACCACGCTCACCGGATTCCGTGGCGAGTGGATTCAACCCGGTTGGCCGCCCGGCGCGTATTTCGGCGTAGCGGCCGCCAAGGGCGCGGACCGCCATTTTGAGGCCAGCTTCCTTATCAAAGATGATCGTCCGGCCTCCTGCTCTTTGAGCTTGGGCCGCAAGGAACGCGACGGTGGTGGTTTTGCCGCCGCCGGATTTGCCCAACACCAAGGTGTGGCCATTCGTAGGCTCGGCTTTTGGGTCGCCGGGTTCGTGGAAACTGAACCGGTGCAGCGAGCCCTGCAGCGTCTGGAACAGCGTCAGCGGCGTTTGCCACGGCAGGCGGGAAGATTCCGTCCCGGTGTCGGCGGCATGCAGCGCCGCCATATCGGCGAAGTTCAGGGACGAGACCGTCATGTCCCGCGCCCGGTAGTCCATGTTGCCGGGGTGCATGGCGAAGAAAGCAGCCTCGAGGGCAGTGACCTCACGGACCAGCCGCATGCCGTTCTGGTGCGCGATGCCGCGGATTCGGGCGACTTCGGTATCCAAGGCTGCCTGATCGCCAGCAAAGACCGTGATGGTCATCTGGTGGATACCAAACCCGAGCTCGCCACTTTCAGACTTGTCGGCAGCCTCGAAGAGTTGCGCCTCAATCGTGGCCGCGATGTCCTCGGAGGCCCGCATTTGAGCAACGCGGCGTTTGACCCGTTCAGTAATGCTGCCACGCTCAATCGGCGTGTAGCTGTGGGTGATGATGGTGTCGCGGCTTGCCCCAAGTGCATCCAGCATGCCGGGCTAGGTCGAGGTGGCGTAGGATTTGACATAGAGGACGGCACCGACGCGGGGTGTGTCTGCCCCCTCCTCCAACGTGAACTGGCCTTTGCCGAAACGGATGGCGGCATCGCTGGCATCTTCGGCGATGATCCCAAAAGGGCTGCGTGTTTTGCTGCGCAGTTCTCCGGTCAGCAGCGAGGCGTAAAAGCCAATCAGGCTGCCATCGCTGATCTTGAGCCGGTGGGATTTGACGCCAAGTCCGGTCTCGAGGATCGAGACCAGTTCGCGCAACTCTTCCAAGCGCCGGTCGGTGTCCTCGCCCCAAACTTTTGCGGCCGTCTTGCCAAAGAGTGGCACGGCCAGCGGGGCAACCTGCCTCCGGACGACCGTCAGGATCAGCACGGATTCCTGCAGATTGCGGCGCTGCAACTCGGCACCCCACGCCCGGTCGATATCGGCAGCAAAGCTTTGGCCGTGGATGGGTTTCAGGTGGGTTTGGGCCGGGCGCATCATGCGGTGCAGATAGAAGCTGAAACGCTCGTCCAGCGTGTCAAGAAGATGCGCGAATCCAGCCCTCAGGGCGGCGACCGCCGAAGAACCGGATGTGATCCCGTCGATTCCGGTCACTTCGAGCGAGATCATCAGCCCGTTGTCTCGGGTGCGTACCACCTCATCATCAAGTTCGATGACATAAGGCAGATGCGCATAAATCTTCGGATCGGCTGGGATAAAAGCTCGCGCCCTGCTCTTCAACCCTTCTCTCTCAAGAAACATGACGCCGCCCCTTCCGCAAAATGGCCATCGGCGTCACTTGCATCATGACAGCAAAGACATGATGCCCATTCGGGTTCAGCTTGGTGGCCACGCGCGCGAGGCCATACCAGACCGGGGCGGTCAGGAACCAACAGACTGGCTTGAAGAGGATGAAGGGCAGCACGGTCATCGCTCCCACTGCCATGGCATAGGGC
>NZ_LGHT01000014.1 GCF_001202035.1 Pseudorhodobacter wandonensis
GGTTGCCCTGGTCGTGGTCGGCGCTATCCTCGTCTTCGCGGGTCCGGCCATCGTTGCCAACCTGCGCTCGTCCTTCAGCTGAAGCAGGGCAAGAACCATGGAGAAAAGCGCGGTCATCCTCGGGCTCTCGCGGCAAGCCAAGTTTCTTGGCCTGCCGATGCCCTATGCCATGGCAGTGGGAGCGATGACCGTGCTGCCCTTCATCCTCTTCAAGCCAGTCTGTTGGTTCCTGACCGCCCCGGTCTGGTATGGCCTCGCGCGCGTGGCCATACCAGACCGGGGCGGTCAGGAACCAACAGACTGGCTTGAAGAGGATGAAGGGCAGCACGGTCATCGCTCCCACTGCCATGGCATAGGGCATCGGCAGGCCAAGAAACTTGGCTTGCCGCGAGAGCCCGAGGATGACCGCGCTTTTCTCCATGGTTCTTGCCCTGCTTCAGCTGAAGGACGAGCGCAGGTTGGCAACGATGGCCGGACCCGCGAAGACGAGGAAAGCGCCGACCACGACCAGGGCAACCCAGGCCCAAGAGATCCGGTTGAAGGCGGCAAGGAACCCTGTCACCACAAAGGCGATGCCGAAGAAGGCAGTCGCGAGGGTGCCGCGGAACGAGGCCAGAACGCCGGTCGCGACCGTTTCGGCTTTGGTGAAGACCACCTGCGCCAGCGCAGGCTCGGACTGCGCCAGAAAAAGGGTGCAAAGGGTCAGGCCCAAAAGAGCCACGTGTTCGTTACGCATGAGGGGAGGTTTCCTTCTTGGGTCAGAGTTCGGTGAGGATTCGGTCATAGATCGCCATCACCTTTACGATGTGGGATTGGGTCTCGGCGTAGGGTGGCACGCCGTCATATCGCGCACGGCTTCGGGCCCGGCATTGTAGGCGGCGAGGGCGAGCTCGAGGCTGCCGAAGGTCGCCATCTGCTCGAGAAGATAGCGCGCGCCGCCGTCGAGGTTTTCGATGGGGTCGGCAGGATCAACGTTGAGGTAATCAGCCGTGCCGGGCATTAGCTGCGCGAGACCGAGGGCACCGGCATGACTGACAGCTCCTTGGGTGTAGTTGCTCTCGACCTTGATCATCGCCTGGAAGAAGGCCGCCCACTCGGCTGGCGAAAGCTCAAGCCGCGCCAAGACCGGATGGTCCTGATAGCGGGTGGCAATCAGCCGGATCGACGGCAGGACATCCCCAGGGGCTGCAACCCCCTTGGTGCTGTAGGTCACATCGGCGGCGGCCTCAGTCCCCTCCCGTTCCCGGGTGTCTTCTTCTCTCTGTTCGGGACGCACTGGAACAATCGGCTGCCCCTGGCCGTCATAACGCAGGACGGATGTGTTCAGCGACGCAAGTTGATCGTCACACCCCTGCCCTGCAGGCTCATTCCAAAGGATCACTTCCGCCCGGGCGGCTCCGCATGCCAGTGCAGACAGCGCCAGCGACAGCAGGCACGTCGAGATGGTCGAGGTTGAGCTTGCCGAACGCGAGACCAAACATGCCGATCGGCGAGTTGACGATGCGTTCCCGCGCCAGAGCCGTGACCAGCAGGAAACGCTCGCCGGTGGGACCGACAACGTAAAACAGCCATTCCCCCGAAAACCGTTCGTCGGGGTTGGGCGCAGAAACACACTCGATCTCAACAGTCGCTCCTTCGGATGCGGCCAGTTTGCGGAAATCGCGTTCCAGCAAGACAGGCAATGCGCGCCGTTTGGTATTCATGGGGTCCCCTCGGATCATCTGTTGGGAACGTTGTATCGCAGATTTCTTTATGAAGCGATGCCTAACAGAAAGTATGGCGCATTCAACCTAAAAATGACAAACACGATAAAGGAGGTGTAATTGGCCGAACCGGCGGTTGATCTGGCCGATGTGCGAAAAGGGCAGCCACACCCGTCGTTGCTCGGAAGAATGGAGCCGGGAAGTGAGACGTAGACGTTGAGAAAAACCCAAGAAATATTGGCAGTTTTGCGGCTTCTAGGAGCCGGCCCATGGTCCGGTCTGGCACGCCCGATACGCAGGCGAGCGCAGATTATGTCCGTGATCTGCTTCGCCGCATCAGTGAACTCGGCAGCCTTTGCACAACCTGAGGTGATTCGCTGTCTGGCACCTGAAGTGCCGATCACGGACCTCCCCGACAGGGTTCTCTCCGAGTACCGCGCGGAAATCGCCGCTGAGTTCGAGGCCTACTTTGCGGCCGTCAGCACCCACATCGCCTGTCTCGACACAGAGCGCAGTCGCGCTTTGTCGGAAGCCCACAGGGCGACCGAGGCCTATTCAGCCTTCCTCAACATTCCCCCAGCCCAGAAGGATCTCCCGTGAAACCTCTCCTCCCTGCCCTGTTCCTTGGTCTTGGCCTCTCAACCGCAACCATCACACCTGCAGCCGCCTACCCTGTTGATTGCGCGATCCTCTTATGTCTTTCGGGGGGCTGGCCCGCATCCGCCGAATGCGCCCATGCCCGCGCGGTCTTCATCCGCCGCATCACGCCTTGGCCGATCGAACCGCCGCTGCAGATCTGGAATTGCCCCATGCGGGCAAGTTTCCGGGGCCAGCAGCGACCGATTGAGCGTCTCTACGACATCGCTTTCCGGGCTGATGTGCCTCTGGCAGACTTGTCGCTCCCGGAAGTCTCGGCCGGACTGATCCCTGTCGACGCTCAGGCCGATGTCGACATTTCCGACGCCGCTTTCGACTTCGTCCGCTCGATCCGGGTGTTTGAAATCACTTACCAGCAACGCCGCAACTCAGATGGCGACTGCAACAGTTGGGGGACTGTGTACATGGGCAGCTACGGTGAACAGGGGGACTACAGCCGCAGGCGCAGCAGCATTTCCGCCGTGCCAGAGGCCTCAGACTTCGGCATTCCGGCCAGTTGCGGCAACTACTGGCACCGCTCGGTCTTTGTCGAATGGCGAGACTATGAGGGCACTTACGGCCATGAGGAGGTGCACTACTAGCCGAAGCGATCTCCGCCTTTAAACAAACCGGAAAACCACCCCCCAGAAACAGAAACGACGCCAGACCATAGGTCGGACGCCGCGCTGAATTATCTCGTGAGAAAGGGAAATTAGCGTGAGTAACGGGCCCGTTCAACCGGCAAACCGCCTTGCCCGAGCTAAATTTTGCATCCTACGATCCGGCGTCCTTTGCCCAAGGACGATCCTTCAGAGAAACTGACCACCTGCGCTATCCTGCGCTTCATCACCGAAACCTAGCTCTCAGCTTCTGTCCACAAGTTTGCCGTAACCTTCCTCGATGGTATTGCTGCTCGCCATCCACGCCCAAGGAACTGTTTCGCTTGGTTTCGCAGCGATTAGCTTTGAAAGTCCATCGTTGCCGCTCTCGTCAACTTTTTTGGCCCTTGACGCGTCTGTAAACATACTGGGCAAATTCGAAATTGGGTCGTTCAAGATGCGAAAGATGGCCGGGCATGGCCGCATGCGAGCTTAGACCACGATACACTTTTTCAGTGCAACCCTTATCCTCGACATTCACATCGTCCAAAAGGGTCTTCAGTTGTGCGAAATGGGCTTGCGCGTCGGCGTCATCGACATAGTCGGGAGACATGCCGCCGCCAAACCCAATCCTGACTTGACCGACACCCTGAGGATGCAACGTGAGGTACCAAAAATAACCAGGCGTCAAGGTGATAAGCAGGCTTGGATAGATCGCCAGAAGATAGGTCGTCCGCCTGCGTTCCCCCTCCAGACGGGTGTTGTTCGGATGTGCCAACGCAATCTTCAGCGAGTCGTTCTTCAGAATTGTGTGATAATTGAAAGCTGCTTCACCCGGCGGGCAGATCATCTCGTCGAGTTTGGACAGACCGCCGATCGTTCCCGAATGGCAGACGGGTAAGTGGTAGCTTTCCATGAAATTCTCGGCCAGAACCTTCCAATTGGTGTTCCAGACGTGGGTTTCGAAAAAGGTTTCAGTGTAGGCACCCATGTCGTAGTCACCGACAAGATCTTCAACCTTGGCAAGCTGGCCTGCTACCGGACCAGCCTCTGAGTTCAACGTGACAAAAACCCATCCGAGCCATTCTTCGCATCGAATCTCCGGCAACCGGTAGTCGTCTTTGCAAAACCCATCATTCCTGGTCATCGCCGGCGCGCCACGAAGTGACCCATCCAAGTTGTAAGTCCAAGCATGATAGGGGCAGACTATGCTCGACTTATTGCCCCGCCCTTCCAGCAAAGTCGACATGCGGTGACGGCATACGTTGGACATTGCCCTGAGCTGGCCTTCCTTGTTCCGCAAGACGATAATGGCCTGCCCCGCCAGTTCAACGGTCACATAGTCGCCCGGCTTGGACAGGGCACTCGCTCGCCCGACACAAAACCAATCTTGTGCAAAGATTTCACGCAGTTCATGTGCGAGAAAATCCTCTGATGTATAAACTGACGGCGGCATCGCGCGCGCCCTTTCAAAAGGCACCGATACATTTTGGCGGAGTTCTTCGACGGCATCTTTCATTATGCTCTCCTGTCTTGCGTCTTCGGACCGTGGCCCCGAAAGGCAGCTATCTTCGATGTGGTATGCTGAGGGGCGGCATTGAATTGCCCGGTCTCAGCTCGCTTGTGGGATAGCGACTGGTCGCGTTTGCGGTGCTGGCCCGGTGTGGCGCATCAATCGGCGTTCGACCAGCCGGATCACGCCTATCAAGACCAGATTCAGCGCCAAATAGAGCACCCCTGCGATGGCGAATACTTCGAAAATCGCAAATGTCTGGCTCATCAGGCGCTTGGCGTAGCCGGTGATTTCCAGCACGGTGATGGTCGATGCAAGGCTTGTTCCCTTGACCATCAGCACAAGTTCATTCCCATAGGCGGGCAGCGCCTGCCGGATGGCCAGTGGGAACTCGATGCGACGAAACCGCATGGCGCGCGACATGCCGCAAGCTTTGGCCGCCTCAGTCAGACCAGCGGGCACCGCAACAAGTCCGCCGCGCAAAATCTCGGATGTATAGGCTGCGGTGTTCAGCGCCAGTGCCAGCACCGCACAACGCGAACCTTCGCTGACAACCCACCACAGGGCCGGTACATCGTGAACGAATCTAATCTGCCCAAGACCGTAGTAAATCAGGAAGATCTGCACCAAAAGTGGCGTGCCCCGAAACGCGATACTGTAGTAGCGCGCGAACCCAGACACCCAAGCCTTGTCTGACCCGCGCATGATCGCAAGACCAAGGCCAAGGTTGAACCCGATGGTGACGGAGATGGCCGTCAGCGACAGGGTCATCCATAGACCTTTGAGCAGCACCGGCACGGCAAGCTGAATAAGTTCCATGGTTCAGGCCCCTTTCCGCGGTGACAAAACGGCTTCGACCTTATTGAAGCCAACTTGGCTGATCAGCGTGATCATCAGGTAGACCAAAGCGGCAATTGTATAGAAAATCAGGGGATTATGGGTTGATCCCGCGCCTATGAAGGCGGTCCGCATCAGCTCTTGCAGGCCCACCACCGACACCAATGCCGTGTCCTTGATCGTAGTTTGCCAAACGTTGTTGATGCCCGGGAAGGCAATGCGCAGCATCTGTGGGGCGATGATACGCGCGAATATCCGGCGGCTTGGAAGGCCAAGTGCCACGGCCGCCTCGATATGCCCTTTCGGGATCGCGGCAAGCGCACCACGGATAACTTCGGTCGAATAGGCGCCCGAAATGGCGCTGATCGCGGCCACGGTGATGAAAAACGCGTAGCCCGCATTGGCTAGTTCAGCGAAGCCGAAGACGGTGGCAATTTTGGTGACGAATTCGACTGATCCGAAAAACAGCAGGTAGATGATCAAAAGTTCCGGCACACCGCGGATGACCGATGTATAAAGATCGACCAGGTGCGACAGCCCGAACACCGCGCGCCATTTGATCAGGCCGCAGATCGTCCCGATGATCAGCCCAAAGATCATGCTGGCCACACCGACCCCGATGGTGACGGCTGCACCACGCAGGATCGCACCGATCCAGCCACCCTCCCAGACCTGCAACAAACCGAATTCCATCATGCCATCCTGTTCTCTGATGCCCGCGCCCGATCTGATGTCGGGCGCGGCCTGTTCCTGAAAGCCCGGTCCGGCCTTATTGGCAGGGGCGCGAGATATCCATGTTGAACCATTTCTCGCTGGACGCTTTCATCGAGCCATCCGCGATCAACTCGCAAAGCGCGGTGTCGATTTTCGCTTTCAGGTCTGTGTCGTCCTGACGAATGCCGACGCCCACGCCTTCGCCCAAAGTCGCATCGAAGGTGGAGATGATGTTCACATCGACAAACTGGAAGTTTGCGCCTTCGGGCTTGTCGAGGAAGCTTTGCAGTGCCGAGACATCGGCAAAGCCCGCATCCACGCGGCCGTTAGCAAGGTCGATCTGCATTTCATCCAACGTGGCGTAGGATTTCAGCGTTGCAGTCGGGGCCAGCTTTTCCATGAAATGGGCATGGGTGGTGCCAGCCTGCACGCCAACCGAATGGCCATCAAGTGCGGCCAGTAGCGCCGGGATCTCGGTGATGCCAGCAAGGTCGGAATCCTTGGCGACGACAACCTTGTTTGCCAGTTCAGCATAACCGATCGAGAAGTTGATTTCTTTCTTGCGGTCGGCAGTGATCGACATGCCAGAGATGATGATGTCGAACTGTTTGGCCTGCAATGCCGGGATCAGGCCGTCAAATGCCTGAACCACAAACACGCATTCCATGGCCAGCTTAGTGCACAACATGTTGCCCACGTCGGCGTCAAATCCGGTGACCGCTCCATTGGCGTCGGCCATGCTCCACGGGGGATAGGCGCCTTCGGTGCCGATCTTCAGCTGGCCTTCGGCCTGCGCCCCAGAGGCTGCCCCAGCGAGCAGCGCGATGAGCGAAAGAACTTTCAGTTTCATGTCCGTCTCCTTGTTGAACTTCGTTTCATTTTGGTCTTCACCGCACCGATTTGGCCCTGTTCTGGCTTGCCGGGTCGCGATGTCAGTCTCAGAACGTCCGGGCCAGGAACTGGCGCAAACGCTCGGATTTCGGTTGGCCGAACAGATCGGCAGGCGTGCCTTCTTCCTCAACGCGACCTTGGTGCAGGAACAAAACCTTGTGGCTCACCTC
The DNA here is from genome assembly GCF_001202035.1 of Pseudorhodobacter wandonensis. Taxonomy (GTDB): domain Bacteria; phylum Pseudomonadota; class Alphaproteobacteria; order Rhodobacterales; family Rhodobacteraceae; genus Pseudorhodobacter; species Pseudorhodobacter wandonensis. The sequence goes on from NZ_LGHT01000014.1 coordinate 7,064, forward strand.
GCGCGCGAACTGCATCTCATGCGTCACAAGGATCATGGTGTTGCCTTCCTCGGCGAGTTGGCGGATGACGCGCAGCACCTCGCCCACCAATTCAGGGTCAAGCGCCGAGGTGGGTTCATCAAACAGCATCACTTTCGGGCGCATCGCCAGCGTCCGCGCAATGGCGGCGCGTTGTTGCTGGCCACCCGAAAGCTGGCCCGGATAATGCGCTTGCTTTTCGGACAAGCCGACCTTTTTGAGCAGGGCATGCGCATGCTCCACCGCATCGGCGCGCGCCTCTTTCAGCACATGGATCGGCGCCTCAATGATGTTTTCCAACACCGTCATGTGCGGCCAAAGATTGAAGTTCTGGAACACCATCCCGACCCGCGCGCGGATGTGTTCGATCTGACGCGGATCGGCGGCTGTCGTGCCGCCCTTGGCGTGCGGCTTCATCCGCACCAGTTCGCCGTCGATCACGACCCGGCCAGAGTTTGGCTGTTCCAGCAGGTTGATGCAGCGCAGCATAGTGCTTTTGCCCGACCCCGATGATCCGATCATCGATACCACTTGGCCCGGACAGGCCGTCAGGTTCACACCCTTCAGAACCTCCAACTGGCCAAAGGATTTATGCAGATCAACCACTTCGACTGCGGGGGTGCCCTTGGGGGCAACCTCCACCTTGGCTGCACGTACTGCCGCAGAACCGGGTTTTGCTTCGACCTTTTTCAGGGCCGTCAAGGCCGTATCAAAATGACGAAGGCTGGTCGAAAGGCAAATCTGTTGCCAACTGGCGTCCTGCGGAATGAAGCCGTGCGCGAGGTCGGTCTTGATGCGCTGGCCACGCTCTGACTCGGGCTTGCCGTAAAGATGCAGCCAGTTGTCATCCACAACACGTCGCTGCATCTCGGCGCTGCTCAGCGTGCCACATTCCATCACCAAAGGCAGTACGCGCGCCTGGCCCATCGCGGCGCGCACAAAGGCCGAGATATAACCAGTGGCCGTGGCCGCAATGCCGGTGTTTGTCGTCGCAGCGGCACCCGTGATCACCGGCACCATCGCGGGGCCGAACATCTCGGCCCCCCAGGCAAGGCCCACATGATCCACCGGGCTGACCGACAACAGTGCCGGATAGCCGTAAGGCCCGGCGCCCGTGTGCAGGTCAAACACAATGACTTGCCCGGCCTTTTGACCAAATTCTTCCAGCACGGCCGTCAGCACGCGGTTTGACCAAACCGGGGCGTTACCGCCATAGAACAGGCCATCGGCAAAGGCGTATTGCCCAGCTTCGATGATCAAGGACACTGCCGTCTGACCCTTGGCTTTGGTTAATTCCGCCAAGGCCTCATCCGCCGCGATCCGCTCCGGCCCATCCCATGCTGGCACAACCAAGGCCGGATGCAGATCTTCGTAGGCGGGGTTTTCGGGCGGCTTTGCGGTCCAATCAATGAAGTTGCGGTTCAAATCGACGTTGTCTTCGTTCACCCGGCGCGACCATGCCGTGCCCCAGGGGTTGATCAGATGGATCATCAAAACCGCAGTGTCGTCCGGCAGCGCCCAATTGGCCTTTTGCCCCAGCCATGCCGTTTGGCAAGCAGAGCCATAGGCTCCTTCCACCCCGTGCGTGCCGGAAATCATCACCATCAGTTTCGGTGCATCCGCCTTCCCGATCAGCGCCACATCAGTGGCGATCGGCTTGCCATCGGGCCCGTGCAGCGGGTGGATGTGCTCGGAAAGTGCCGCCCCTGCCGCCCGGGCGGCTGTCAGGAAACGCTGACGCATCGTTGCGTAGTCCAACGCGAACGGCAGGCTGGTGTCGGCGGATTGCGTCAGGTCGCGCGGCTGCATCATTGGAATTTCTCGCGAGCTAAGGGCTGAGACGGCAGAACTTTGCCGGGATTGAGGGTCTGGTCGGGGTCAAGCGCCTGCTTGATGCGCATCATCGTGGCGAACTTCACCGGGTCAGATGTGGCGACCAAGGCGGCTATGCGTTTGGTCCCGACCCCGTGTTCGGCAGAAAATGATCCGCCAAGGGCACGCAGGTTTGCGTAAAGCACATGCTCTACTGCGCTGGACATGGCGTCATCCAGCGGACCGGTGCGGTTCAGAACGATATGAAGATTGCCGTCGGCCAGATGCCCAAAGACATAGGGAACCAGATCGGCGTCGATCCGGGCCAGACCGCTTTTCACATGATCAACATAGGCCCCGATTTCGGACAGCGGCACCGAGACATCATAGGACGGCGCCGCCGCATGGGCGCGGTACAACTGATCGGTATCCTCGCGCAGCCGCCACAAATCGGCCTCTTGCCGTTTGGACGCAGGGATGATGCCGGTGGCAGTTGGGTGGCGGTCAAGGATCTTGCCAAAGATCTGCTCGATACCCTCGTTCAGATTGGCTTCATTGGCGCCGCCCAGCATCAACAACAGACAGACCGGCTGATCCAGTGGAAAGCTTGGTTCCGACCAGCCCTGCGCCTGAGCGGTCAGTTGAATATAAGACTGCCAAAGCCCTTCAGCCGCGCGCAAATGCCCAGCATCGGAGCGCAACGCGAGGTTGATTGCCTCCAACGTCGCAGCCACCGATGGCAGGCCCAGCATCACCGTGGCGGTGCATTGCGGTAGCGGCTCCAACTTGATCACCACCCGCGTAACGATGCCAAGCGTGCCTTCCGCGCCGATGAACAGGTGCTTCAGATCATAGCCCGCCGTATTTTTCACCACGCGGGTCATGTCGGAATAGATGGTCCCATCGGGCAAAACCGCCTCCAGCCCCAACACGCGATGCCGCATCACCCCATAGCGGTGCGCCATGATGCCGCCCGCGTTGGTCGACACCATGCCGCCGATGGTAGCGGTGCCCCGTGCCGCGAGGTCGATTCCGGGTTCCAGTCCATGCGCGATTGCGGCACTCTGCAAGGCCTCCAGCGCCACGCCCGCCTGCACGACGGCCACGCACTCTTCGGGGTATATCGCCTCAATCAACGCCATCCGCGTCATTGCCAGCACGATCTGGCCGGGATGAGACTGGCAACCGCCGACCAAACCGGTATGACCGCCTTGCGCCACGATGCTGACGCCATGTACCCGGGCAATGGCCACGACAGCGGCCACCTCGGCGGTGGATGCGGGCAGGACCAAAAGCTCGGCTCCGTGATCAGGGCCAGCATTATTGCGCACATGGCCAGCGCCAACGGCGGCGACCAAGGCTTGCTGCAAGCCAGTCGGCTCTGGGGTTGCTGCCAGAGCCTTCATCCCGCCACCTGCCTTTTCAGCGAGGCGATCAGCCGATCATTGTCGGCAGGCTTGCCGATAGTGGCGCGCAGCCATGTCTCATATCCCGCCTCGCGCCATGGCTTGACGATGATGCCGTCTTGCAGAAGTGCCGCCGCCACAGTGGAACTGTCGCGCCCGGTGTCAAAGAACAGGAAATTGGTTTGCGACGGAGCAGCGTTCAGCCCCATTGCGGCCAAGGCAAGCGCAACACGGTCCCGTTCGGAACGGATGCGCGCAACCGAGGCCTTCATCCAGGCATCATCTTCAAGGGCCGCCAACGCGGCGAGTTGTGCGGCCCCATTCACGTTGAACGGAGTCTTGGCCGAGGCGATCACCCGCGCAATTTCAGGGTCTGAACATACCGCATAGCCGACGCGCAACCCGGCCAGGCCGTAGGCTTTGGAAAAGGTCCGCAACACGACAAAAGCGATGCCACTGTCACGAAGCACCTCGATCCCGTCGGGCGCGTCCGCGTCGGCGAATTCGAAATAAGCCTCGTCCAGCACGAACAGGGTGCCCGGACGAACCGTCGCGATCAGGCGCTCCAAGGCGGCGCGATCCAGCGCAGGCCCAACCGGGTTCCAGGGCGAAGACAGAAACACCACGCGCGGCCCGGCGGCAATTGCCGCCTCCAGTGCCACCAGATCAAAACCTGCCGCTGGCGTCATCGGCACTTTCACAACCGTTGCCCCTGCGGCCAAGGGTTCGATCTCGTGCAGGCCAAAGCTTGGCACCACGGTCACGACCTGCGTGCCAGCTACCAGAACGCCGCGCGAAATGGCGGCAATCATTTCCTCGGAGCCGTTGCCAACGACAATCACGCCTGCATCAACCCCGAGCCGCTTTGCCAAAGCTTCGCGCAGCGCGGTGCAGGCCGGATCGGCATAGCGCCAAGGCTCAAAACCACCACCGGCCAACGCGGCCAGAACGGCGGGCGAACAGCCATCGGGGTTTTCATTGCTGGCCAACCGCGCCAGATCGTCATGCCCGCTCAACGCCCGGGCGCGGGCCAAGGACATTCCGGCGTTGTAAGGCGGAAGGGCGGCCACATGCGGATTGACCAACAGTGCCGCAGCCGCGCTACCAAGGTTTCGTGCGGTTTCGGGTGCAGTAGTCATCACAGGTCCAATACAATGGCGGTTTTCGGGCGCGAGCAGCACAGCAGCAGTTCGCCCTGCGCCAAGTCTTCCAGCGGGTCTTCAAAATAGCTTACGTCACCAGAAAGTATCCGCGACGTGCAAGTGCCGCAGATGCCCGCGCGGCAGCTGAATTCCGGAGCAAGGCCCTGATCTTCGGCAAAGGACAAAAGCGACTGGGCCGCGCCGTCCCACTCAACCACAATGCCTGACTTGCGAAACTCTACAGTGATCGCCCCGACTGCGGGCACGGGAGAGGCACCGGCTGTCGGGGCGACCGGCTTCGGCTTGACCTCGGTGTCAAGCACAGTGGCCGGGCCGAAGAATTCGTAGGCGATACGGTCTTTGACCACACCAAGACCGCGCAGGGTTTGATACATCGCCTGCATGAACGGCGGTGGGCCGCAAAGGTAGAAATCGTAATCGTCGAGGCACAGCAGGCTTTGCATCACGTCGCGGGTGATGAACCCTTCGCTGTCAAATCGGCTTGCAACGCGATCTTCGTCACTGGGCGCACGATAGCAATAATGGGCCAACAGGCCGGGACGCTGACCGATCAGACCGTTGACCTCATCGCGCAGGGCGTGCACGTCGCCGTTTTCGCAGGCATGCAGAAACAAGGTGCGACGGGTCGACCGATGCGCCAGCGCATGCAGCATCGACACCATGGGCGTCAGTCCCACGCCGCCGCTCAACAAAACCACCGGACGGTCGCTGACCTCATCCAGCACAAACTCGCCACGCGGGCCGTCGGCCGTCAAGACATCGCCAACCCTGACGCTGTCATGCAGGTAGTTTGAACTTAAGCCAACCGGCAGGCCCGGACCCGCTGAGGGCTCGCGCTTGACCGAGATGCGGTAATGGCTCAAATCCTCGGGCGTACCGGACAGGCTATAGTTACGCAGCACATAGCCTTTGGCATCGCCCGAGGGGATCTTGAACACCAGGAACTGACCGGGACGGAACGTTGGCAGAGACGACCCATCCGCCGCTTCCAGATGAAACGACGTGATCAGGCTGCTTTCGACGATTTTCGCGACGACCTTCAGGTCGCGAAAACCGCCTTTGCCTTGCGCAGACTGGTCAATGTCGAGCATCATTCAGCCGCGACCTCCTGGGCCTGCTCTGCTTCAATCAGCTTGGCCAGATTGCGCCGAAAGCGCATCGGGCCGACGTCGATCTTCAAATCAAGGTTCGGCGTGCGCTTGTTGGCCATGCCCTTGTGGACAGCCGTCAGAACGGCACGGTCCTCGTCAAAGGCACCGCGCACCGAGGTGGCAAATTCAGCCGAAATCTTTGCATCATGGGGTGCGAAATTGCGCATCTGGAACCAGTAGTACTTGGTCGTGTTCTCGTCGATCGGGGTCATGAAGTTATAGCTGTCCATCAGGAAGGTGTCCTGATGCAGAGGGCGGCCCTCGCCGCCGGTGCCTGCGGGCGCAAAGATCGCCTTGATGATGGCGTGGCTGGGATAATGCACTTCATAGTGCTGCTTGCGGTCGGTGTTGCCCTTGAACTTGAGGTAGGGCGCATAGAAGGGTGCAGGCTCGACATCCAGCATCCAGCGCCAGACCGTGACGCCATTCTCGCCGATCGTGGTTTCCAGCGGTGCCTCTTCGGTTGCAGCATTGCCGAAGGACGTCTGATGAACCCAGGCCACATGCGACGGGTCCAAGAGGTTGTCGGTCATGTAAAGGTAGTTGCAGTTGATCGCCATCGAGTCGCCGCGATTCAGGCCCCAAGCCGGATCGCCCCAGTGGTCCACCTGAAAAATCAGCGCCGGATCGGCCTTGTCGGCGTCGCCCATCCAGACCCACAGCAGGCCATAGCGTTCGTGAATCGGATAAGAGCGCACACAGGCGACATGCGGGATTTTCTCGACGCCGGGAACCCGAGTGCAGGTGCCGGTGCCATCAAAGGTCAGTCCGTGATAGCCGCATTCGACGGTGTCACCCTTGATGCGGCCCATCGACAGCGGCAACTTGCGATGCGGGCAGGCGTCTTCAAGCGCCGCGACTTCGCCGTTGGTCTTGCGGTAAAGCACGATCTCTTCACCCAGCATCTTGATGGGGAAAAGGCCGCTGCCAACCTCGTGGTCCCATGCTGCGACATACCAACTGTTGCGTAGGTACATGATGTGCTCCTAGAATTATGTGTAGACATATTGCTAACTTGCATTTACCGATTCAAAAAGCACTTGCTTCTGCGTTCTATTTTAGAAAAACTAAACTGTGCTCCTGCCGGATTAACGAATTTGCAAAAACTTCCCTCCATGCGCGCGATACAAGCCTTTGAGGCATTTGGCCGACTTGGCAGTGCGACGGCGGCCGCAGCCGAACTGGGTGTTACAGTCGGTGCTGTCAGTCAACAGCTGCGCAAAGCCGAGGCAGAAGTCGGGCTGCGACTAGTCGAGCGCAAAGGCAAGTCGATCGCCTTGACGACACGTGGGCGGCACTATCATGATGATATCAAATCCGCGTTTGATACGCTTCGCGAGGCACAAACCAAGGTCGAGCGGGCACGGACAGCCGCCACGCTGACGATTTCATGTCTGCCGTCGCTGGCCTCCAAATGGATCGGCGCGCAGTTGTTCGATTGGCAATCCTCTCATCCCACCACAACAGTGCGCTTGATTGGGGATGACACCGAACCCCGCTTTGGGGCCGATGACGTCGACTTCCGGCTGTCCTACGGTGATCTGATTACGCGCTTTGATCACCGAACCGAGCTTTTCACGGATTGGGTCGTCCCAGCCTGTTCCCCTGCACTTCTTGCAAGACTGAAGCCGCCAGCGCCTGCGGACATCCTTGATGCGCCGCTTTTGGGGATCGAATGGGATCGCGCGCAGGGTGCGGCACCCGGCTGGGGCGATTGGGCTGCGCATGTGGGCGTACCCCGCCGCGAGGCCTTGGGCGAGGTTGCGTTTTCGATGTCCAGTGCTGCGATTGATGCCGCGATCAATGGCCGGGGTTTCGTCTTGGCGCAGCTTTCCATGGCAGCCGAAGATATCGCGTCGGGGCGGCTTGTCGTGCCTTTCGACATCCGGCTAAAGCTATCGCAGCCCTATTCCCTGGCTTGGGATCCGGCAGCGCTGGAAAAACCGTTCGGGGCAGAGTTGCGCAGCTGGATTCAGACAATCTCCCGCCGTCAAAAGGCGATTTCGGCGCCGCAGGCAGGTTAACCCGCCTGCGGTTAGTTCTGTCGAGGTTCAGGCGCGGTGCTGAACGGTCCAGGTTGCGATATAGTCCATCAAGCCAGTGTTTAGGCAATCAGAAGGCTCCAGCCCGATTGCCTTGAGTTGGCCGCGAATGGCGTCCATTTGCGACGGATCAACGCCTGCTTCAATCACAGATGACACAAAAGCCGCAAAGCCGGGTTGTGCCCAACCCTTTTCCTCGAACCGCTCCGGATGGATGAAATCCAGACCCTGGAACGGGTGCGCGCGGGTAACAGGGCCATACATGTGAACGCCGCAATCCTTGCAAGCATGGCGCTGGATCAAAGCAGCCGGATCGACGACGGCAAGCTTGTCACCGTTTTCCAGCACCGTCACCTTGTCGTGCGGCGCAACTGCCACGACAGAGAAGATGGCTCCTTCCGGTTTCCAGCACTTGGTGCAGCCGCAAGCGTGGTTGTGGGCAATTTGGCCCTCAACCCGCACGCGCACGGGCTTGTCGGTGCAGGCACAAACAAGCGTGCCGCCGGTGAAATCCGGTGACGTCGCGGCGATGCCGTTGTCCAGTGCCGGGTGCAGTTTCGGTTTGGTCATTTGGTGTTTCCTCCCTTTTTTCCGGATGCAATGCGCCGGTCCGGTTCCGGTATTGCGATGTCAGAAAACGACGACGGACCGGATGCTCTCGCCCGAATGCATCAGATCAAAACCCTTGTTGATGTCTTCCAAGGGCAGGATATGGGTGATCAGACTGTCGATCTCGATCTTGCCGTCCATGTACCAATCCACGATTGTAGGCACATCGGTGCGGCCGCGCGCTCCACCAAAGGCGGTGCCTTTCCAGACCCGGCCGGTAACCAGTTGGAAGGGCCGGGTTTCGATCATCGCCCCCGCAGGGGCCACGCCGATGATGATGGACTGACCCCAGCCCCGGTGCGTACATTCCAACGCGTCGCGCATCACCTTGACGTTGCCGGTGCAATCGAAGGAATAATCCGCGCCGCCGATCTTGTCGAAAGGCGTCTTGGTCAGGTCAACGATGGCTTGGACGACGGAGCCTTCGATTTCCTTGGGATTGACGAAGTGGGTCATCCCGAACTTCTCGCCCCATGCCTTTTTGTCGTTGTTCAGATCAACGCCGATGATCATCCGCGCCCCGGCCATTTTGAGACCCTGGATCACGTTCAGCCCAATGCCGCCCAGCCCAAAGACCACGGCGGTGGCGTCATGCTCGACTTTTGCTGTGTTCAGCACAGCACCAATCCCGGTGGTAACCCCGCAACCGATGTAGCAAATCTTGTCAAATGGCGCGTCGTCCCGCACCCTTGCCATTGCGATCTCGGGCACAACCGTGTGGTTGGCGAAGGTTGAGCAGCCCATGTAGTGATGGATCGGCGTGCCATCCAGCATGCTGAAACGGCTGGTGCCATCGGGCATCAGGCCTTGGCCTTGGGTGGTGCGGATCGCGGTGCAGAGGTTGGTTTTGCGCGACAGGCAGGACGGGCATTCGCGGCATTCCGGCGTGTAAAGCGGGATCACATGGTCGCCAACCTTCAGCGATTTTACGCCGGGGCCGACAGCGATCACCACGCCCGCGCCTTCATGGCCCAGAATGGCCGGAAACAACCCTTCGGGATCAGCCCCCGACAGCGTGAATTCGTCAGTGTGGCAAATGCCGGTGGCCTTGATTTCGACCAGCACCTCGCCCTCTTTCGGGTCGGCCAGGTTCACTTCCATGATGACAAGCGGTTGGCCTGCGGCAATGGCAACGGCGGCGCGGGTGCGCATGGGGATATCCTTTCTACGGGGATAGCAAGCCGGAGTTTTTCTCCGGCTGCCTTAACGGAATGGGGTCGAGCGGCGATCAGTTGCCCAGAATGGTCGGCAGCCGAAGGCCTTGCTCTTTGGCGCAGTCAATTGCCGTCTCATACCCCGCATCAGCATGGCGCCAGACGCCCGAGGCCGGATCGTTCCACAACACCCGCTCTAAACGCTTGGCGGCATCATCGGTGCCGTCGGCCACAATGACCACGCCAGAATGCTGCGAAAAGCCCATGCCAACGCCGCCGCCGTGGTGGATTGATACCCAAGTTGCCCCCGACGCCGTGTTGACCAGCGCGTTCAGTAGTGGCCAGTCCGATACCGTATCCGAGCCATCCTTCATCGCCTCGGTTTCGCGGTTGGGCGAGGCGACCGAGCCGGAATCGAGGTGGTCACGGCCAATCACGATTGGGGCTTTCAACTCGCCCGACTTGACCATCTCGTTGAACATCAGGCCCGCGCGATGCCGATCCCCCAGCCCGATCCAGCAGATGCGGGCGGGCAGGCCCTGAAACGCGATGCGGTCGGCGGCCATGTCCAGCCAACGGTGCAAGTGTTCATTCTCCGGGAACAGTTTCTTCATCGCGGCATCGGTTTTGTAGATATCCTCGGGGTCGCCAGACAGCGCCACCCAGCGGAACGGGCCGATGCCTTTGCAAAACAAAGGCCGGATATAGGCAGGCACAAAGCCGGGGAAGGCAAAGGCGTTCTCCAACCCTTCTTCCTGTGCGACCTGCCGGATGTTGTTGCCATAATCCAGCGTGGGAACCCCGGCATTCCAGAAATCCACCATGGCCGCCACATGGGTGCGCATGGACGCACGAGCGGCCTTTTCGACCGCTTTCGGATCAGTTTCTTGCTTGGCACGCCACTCGGCAACACTCCAGCCTTGCGGCAGATAGCCGTGCAGCGGGTCATGGGCCGATGTCTGATCTGTGACGATATCGGGGCGCGCGCCGCCCGCTTTCATGCGGGCCACCAGTTCGGGGAACACATCCGCGGCGTTGCCCAGCAGGCCTACCGACTTTGCTTCGCCCTTGGCGGTCCATTCGGCAATCATCGCCAGCGCTTCGTCCAACGTCTTGGCCTTGGCATCGACATAGCGGGTGCGCAGGCGGAAATCGATCCGCGTCTCGTCGCATTCCACAGCCAGACAGCAGGCCCCTGCCATCACCGCCGCCAAGGGCTGCGCCCCGCCCATGCCGCCAAGGCCCCCTGTCAGGATCCATTTGCCCTTGAGCGACCCGCCATAGTGCTGACGACCGGCTTCGGCAAAGGTCTCGTAGGTGCCCTGCACAATGCCTTGGGTGCCGATGTAAATCCATGACCCGGCGGTCATCTGGCCATACATCATCAGGCCCTTCTTATCGAGCTCGTTGAAATGGTCCCAGGTCGCCCAATGCGGCACGAGGTTCGAGTTGGCGATCAAAACGCGCGGAGCGTCCTTGTGGGTACGCACCACGGCAACCGGACGGCCGGATTGCACCAGCAGGGTTTCATCATCGTTCAGGTCTTTCAGCGTGGCGACGATGCGGTCGAAATCGCCCCAGGACCGCGCCGCGCGGCCAATGCCGCCGTAAACCACCAACTCATGTGGGTTCTCGGCAACATCAGGATGCAGGTTGTTCATCAACATCCGCATCGCGGCCTCGGTCTGCCAGGACTTGGCAGTGATCTCGGTGCCGGTGGCAGGATAGACATCGCGGCTATTCTTGCGATCAAGCATGGAAGGCTCCTTCATGGGGTAAGAGCGCCCGAACGGGCAAGGGTATCTAGGGATTGCAGGATTTTTGCCAGAACCGCACGCAACGGTGCGGCGATCTGGGGAGCGTAGGTCCAGGGTGCGGCCTCGGCGGCCAGATAGGCGCGTTGGACCAGTTCCATCTGGATGGCATGAACGCCTGTTTCGGGCTGTCCATAGTGGCGTGTCGTCCAGCCACCCTTGAAGCGGCCATTCAACACGGCATCAAACGGCTTGGCTGCAAAACAGGGGGCCGAGACTGCATCCGACACCTGCGCAGCACAGGTCTGCCCGTCATTGGTGCCAATCGAAAACACCGGCAGCAGCCCCGGAAACAGGAATGGGATGGTCGAGCGGATCGAGTGGCAATCATAGACGATGGCCACGCCATGCCGGGCTTTCACCCGCTCCACTTCGGCAGCCAATGCGGCGTGATAGGTAGCGTGGTATTGCGCCCGCCGTGCGGTAATCTCGTCAGCGCCGGGTTCCTGCCCCTCTGCCCAGATTTTCAGCCCGTCGAAATCTGTCGTCGGGCACAGGGAGGTTGTGTTGGCACCCGGATAGAGCGAAGCCCCCGCCGGATCACGGTTGGCGTCGATGACATAGCGGTGAAACGTAGCCTCGACCGTCGTGATACCGGGCAAAAGCTCATGATATAGCTGCGCAATATGCCAATCGGTGTCTGACAGCGCCCGCCCACGGTCATTCAACCGGGCCATCAATGCGTCTGGCACATGGGTCCCCCCATGTGGCATGCCCAAAATGACTGGGCTGTCGCCTTGTTTGACAACGACCGGCATCATGCAGAAAGCTCGGGCAGTGCCAGACCACATGACTGCGCCAAGGCGCCGTTGCCAATCAGACGCGCGACGGCGGCCAGATCGGGGGCAAGGTAGCGATCATCGCCCAGCGTGGCCACGTCTTGCCGCAGGCGCGCGACGACGCTCTGCAACGGCGCGCTGGTGTGCAGCGGCGCGCGGAAGTCGATGCCTTGGGCGGCACACATCGCCTCGACGCCGAGGATCACGTTCAGGTTATGCACCATCTTGCCCAAACGCACGGCACCGTGGGCGGCCATGCTGACATGGTCCTCCTGATTGGCCGATGTCGGCGTGCTGTCGGTCACGCAAGGCATGGCGATATGCTTGTTTTCCGACATCAGCGCGGCGGTGGTCACCTCGGCGATCATCAGGCCGGAGTTCAGGCCAGGGCGCGGGGTCAGGAAGGCGGGCAGGTTGAACGACAGCACCGGGTCCACCATCAAGGCGACGCGGCGCTGCGCAATCGCGCCGATTTCAGCCAAAGCCAGCGCGATCATGTCGGCGGCAAAGCCCACGGGTTCAGCATGGAAATTACCGCCAGACACGATCAGCCCGGCCCCCGTCAAAACCAAGGGATTGTCAGTTGCGGCATTCGCCTCGATCTCCAGCGTATGGGCCGCTTGGCGCAACACGTCCATCGCGGCCCCGGTCACCTGCGGCTGACAGCGGATGCAGTATGGGTCCTGCACGCGCGCATCACCCACCATGTGGCTCTCGCGGATTTCAGAACCGGCCAGCAGCGACCGCATGAAGCTTGCGGCCTCGATCTGTCCGGCATGGCCTCGCAGCGCATGAATTTCCGGCTGTAAGGGGGCGGTAGACCCCATTATAGCGTCGGTCGACAGCGCCGAAGTCACCAGCGCCGACTGCGCCGCATTCCAGCCGTCAAACAGGCCCGCTAGCGCAAAGGCGGTGGAAAACTGTGTGCCGTTAATGAAGGCCAGTCCTTCCTTGGGCCCGAGCGGAATGGGGGTCAGGCCAGCCGCAGCCAAAGCCTCGGCACCCGGCATCACGCGGCCTTGATACTCCGCCTCGCCCTCGCCAATCAGAACGGCAGTCATATGGGACAAGGGGGCCAGGTCGCCCGACGCCCCGACCGACCCTTGCGCAGGAATGACCGGCGTCACGCCACGGGCCAACATCGCCTCCAGCAGTTCCACAAACACCCAGCGCACGCCTGACGCGCCGCGCCCGAAGCTGAGCAGTTTCAGCACCATCAGCAACCGCGCATGGGCGCGCGGGATGGCATCGCCCACACCGCAGCAATGCGACAGGATCAGGTTGCGTTGCAGGGTAGCCGTGTCTTCGGGGGCGATGCGCAGGGACGCCAGTTTGCCAAAACCGGTGTTTACCCCGTAGACTGGAACGTCGCCAGCAGCAGCAGCACTGATCGCAGCAGCGGCGGCCTCGATCCCCGGACGGGCAGCGCGGTCAAGCGTGACAGCCAGTTCCTCGCGGTAAATGCGCGCGAGTTGCGCCAAGGTGGTCTGGCCGGGAACAAGGATAAGAGCGGTCAAAGGACGCCTCCAATAATGCGTTGGGATAGGGGATTAAAGCCGATGCGGTAGGCAAGATCGGCCGGGTGGCCGCAGTTCCAGACGGCAATATCGGCGATCTGACCCGACGCCAGCGTGCCGCGATCCGTCAGACCAAGGGCGCGGGCGGCATGGGTGGTGGCCCCGGCCAAAGCCTCGGCCGGGGTCATGCGGAACAGGGTGCAGGCCATGTTCATCGCCAACAAAAGCGAGGTCATGGGGCTGGAACCGGGGTTCATATCGGTCGCCACGGCCATCGGCACGCCGTGTTTGCGCAGCAAATCAATCGGGGGCATTTGCGTTTCGCGCAGAGTATAAAACGCACCGGGCAGGATCACCGCCACGGTTCCAGCCGCGGCCATGGCGACCACGCCCGCCTCATCCAGATATTCCAGATGATCGGCAGACATCGCGCCATAGCGCGCAGCCAATGCCGCACCGCCCAAGTTAGAAAGCTGCTCGGCATGCAGCTTGACCGGCAGTCCAAGGCTCTGGGCCACCTGAAACACCCGTTCAATTTGGGCAGGCGAAAACGCGATGCCTTCGCAGAACCCATCAACGGCATCGACCAGCCCTTGGGCATGGGCCGCGTGCAGTGCGGGAATGCAAACCGCGTCGATATAGGCGTCGGCCCGGCCTTTATACTCCGCAGGCACGGCATGGGCGGCAAGATAGCTTGTCCGCACCAGAACGGGGCGCAACTGGCCAATCCGCCGCGCGGCACGCAGCATCCGTAGTTCGGTGTCCTGCTCCAACCCGTAACCGGACTTGATCTCGATCACAGCCACGCCTTCTGCAATCATCGCATCGACATAGGGCAGCGCCGCCGCAACCAGATCGTCTTCATGAGCCTTGCGCGTCGCGGTCACGGTCGAGACGATCCCGCCCCCAGCCCGCGCAACCTCTTCGTAGCTTGCCCCTTGCAGCCGCATCTCGAATTCCGTCGCACGGCTGCCGCCATGGACGACATGGGTGTGGCAATCAATCAGCGCCGGAGTCACCAAACGTCCGCCCATGTCTCGCCGGGACAATCCGGCGTAGTCGCTTGGCAAATTCGCCTGCGCCCCAACCCATGCGATCTTGCCCCCGATCAAAACAAGCGCGGCATCGTCAACCAAGCCGTAGGGATCAGCACCCGGTATCATCGTTGCCGCCCGAAGTGAGGTCAAAACGACAGAAGGATTCTGCACGGTATATGCTCCGCAAAAGGTGTTGCCTGCGGGTTATTTATGCAACTATAAGCATTATGTCTACACATAAGGAGTCGTCATCGTGATTTTTGCAGAACGCGCCTTGCTGCCCGACAGATGGGCCGAACAGGTCAGGATCACCGTGGCCGATGGGCATATCACCGGCGTGGCCACGGCAGCGGCCCCGCAGTCCGGCGATGCGCGAGTGTCGGCGCTGCTGCCCGCGCTTTCAAACCTGCACAGCCATGCGTTCCAACGCGCGATGGCGGGCATGACCGAACACCGCATCGCGGGCCGTGACAGTTTCTGGACATGGCGCGATCTGATGTACCGTTTTCTAGACCGGTTGACGCCCGAGCAGATGGAGGCGATTGCCGCCCTTGTGTTCATGGAAATGCAAGAGGCAGGCTACGCCGCCGTTGGCGAATTCCACTATGTGCATCATCAACCGGGGGGTGGCACCTATGCCGACATCGCAGAACTGTCGAACCGCATCTTCGCCGCCGCCCACCTGACGGGTATCGGCCTGACGCATCTGCCGGTTCTGTACACCTATGGCGGCGCGGGGCAGCAACCCCTTGCCGCCGGGCAGCTGCGGTTTGGCAATACGGTCGACGGTTTTGCAGACTTGCTGGAGGCCACTCGCACAGCCGCACGCGCTCTGCCCGCTGACACCCGCGTCGGGATTGCGCCGCATTCGCTGCGCGCCACCAACCCCGCCGATCTGGCCCGCGCTTTACCTTTGGCTGCGGGAAATCCCATTCACATCCACGTCGCCGAACAGCCCAAGGAAGTGGCCGATATCTCGGCATGGCTTGGTGCGCGGCCTGTGGAATGGTTGCTGGCCAACACCCCCATCGGTGCGGATTGGTGTGCGATCCACGCCACCCACATGACAGCGCAAGAAACGGCAACACTGGCAAAAAGCGGTGCGGTTGCTGGGCTGTGTCCGATCACTGAGGCCAATCTTGGAGACGGGCCGTTCAACGGGCCGGGCTGGCTGGCAGCAGGCGGGGCGTTTGGGATCGGTTCCGACAGCAACGTCCGCATCAGCCTGACCGAGGAGCTGCGCACCTTGGAATACAGCCAGCGCCTGCGCGACATTGCCCGCAATGTCATGGTTGAAAAAGACGGCTCGGTCGGTCAGTGCCTTTATGTCGGTGCGGCACTGGGCGGGGCTCAGGCTTTGGGGCGCAAATCGGGGCAGATTGAGACTGGCTTTCTTGCCGATCTGACAGCGATCGACCTGTCTCACCCGACGCTTTGTGCGCTTGCCCCCGATCAAATTCTTGATGGTCTGGCCTTTGCGGCACCCGATACCGTGATCACAGACCTGTGGTCCGCGGGCAGGCATCAAGTGAAAGAGGGGCGTCACCTCCACCGCGACCAGATCATCACCACCTGGCGAAAAGCTGTGAAAGCCTTGATCGACGCGGTTTGACCCCTTTCAGGCCCGATCCCGCAGGGTAATCAGTATCCCGGTGGCATCAGCCTCAAGTGCTATGTCTGCGCCAGTTCCCAAGGCGAACGCCCCGACAGGCAACCCATCGCCGGAAACGGTGACGGCGCCTGAAAGGCACAGGAACCCAGCGGTTCCAGCTTCACAGTTCACCGTGGCTGGCCCAAGAATCACGTTCACCGCAGCCTCGACGGCCGTCGCGTCATAGATCAAATTCAAGTCATGGACTGGTCCACTGACCAACTTGGCATTTACGTCTTGGTCACCGGAGAAATGAACCGGCCGGTGCAGGCGCGCCTCCAGCAAGCCACCTACGGCAAGCAAATCAATCCCTGCACCATCAATCACCGTCAAAATCCGTGTCATGCCGGGAAACAGCGAAAACGGCCCGTCCGTACCGACCTCGGCAATGCTGATGCGCCATTGCCAATCCTCACCAACTGGGTGGCGCGCAACCTCACGTGTGATACCGCCCCCGTTTTTCCACGGGTTGGTCTGGAATTCATCTGGGTTCATGATGCGAAACATGGGACCAATCCTTGCCTTAAGCGTACACATAACCTTATCAAGGGTTTCACACGGGGCCAAGAGGCAGACCTGAATGGCGACAACACCGATCTTTGAGAAGACCACCTTCAGGGAGGTCATGGCAGAAATCCTGCACCGCATTACCGAAGGCCCCTGGGGCCCCGGAACCCTGCTTCCCGGCGAAGTGGAATTGGCGGAGGAGTTTAGGTGTTCGCGCACGACGATGAACCGCGCCCTGCGCGAAGTGTCAGAGCTTGGCTTTCTGGACCGAAAGCGCAAAGCCGGAACACGGGTTCGCATGGCACCGATCCGGCAAGCGCGCTTTGAGACGCCCATCGTGCGCGCGGAAGTCGAAAAGACCGGCGCGTCTTACCGTTATGCGTTGGTTAGTCGCGAAATCCTTGTTGCGCCTGACTGGCTGCGGGCACGGATGAACCTTCAGGTTGGCAGCGAGGTGGTTCATCTGGTATGCTTGCACTCTGCCAATGGCGAAGCCTTTCAGCTTGAGGACCGCTGGATTAACGGCGCGGCGCTGCCGCAAGCGTTACAGCAGGACTTTGCCGCGATCGGCCCGAATGAGTGGCTAGTTGCGACGGTCCCGTTTTCCGAGGTGGAGATCAGCTTTTTGGCGGCTGCCGCTGATGCAATCACCGTTACGCACCTTGACCACAAACTTGGCGAACCGGTGTTCTGCGTCGAACGCGCGACGTGGTGGCAAAACGCTGCGATTACTCTTGTGACTCTAAGCCACCGGCGCGGCTATCGCATGACGACGCGCTATTGACGTTTGCCTTCCGCTCCTGCGACCGTTTCACTCCATCCAATCGCAGAACCAAGCAGCGAGGAAGTCCGGTGTCGCGTTAACCTTAACGAGGGTCATCCTCAATTTGTGTGGTGCAGTGGAAGCATTCGGGCCCTGAGCAAGTTCGGGCCGGCTCGCCCATACATCGCGCGCTTCAAGGTCTTCAATCGGTTGATCTGGCCTTCGGCTTGACCATTGCTCCACTCCATTTCGATCGCATTCCTGACCGCATCAATGTCTCTGTTCAAGGTTCGGGCGAACCGCACGATGGGCGCTAGCTTGGGGTCTGAGTAGCAGCGGAACAGAAAACCTAGGTAAGGGTCGCGGCGAGAGCTGATCGATGTAATCATCACTGTTTCTGGGCCATTTGGTCGGAAATCATCGCTATTCCGATCAGTCGTTCCGTGTGGTCGGGTCCTCTGTGCGTCTTTTTCGGGTATACCTATACAATGCGGCTCCTCGAGACGGATTATTGTGTCTCATTTGGGTAGTTTTCCGCACCGTAGGACGCTACCGTTTGTCGATCTAGAGGCAAACGAGACAAGACATGGCGGTTTATGGCTATGCCCGCGCTTCGACTCTGGAGCAAGACGTCACAATTCAGGAAGAGGCGCTCCGTAGCGCCGGATGTGAGATCATCCGATCGGAAAAGGTCAGCGGTGGCTCGCGTGCTGGACGATCGGAGCTCGCCCTGCTGCTCCAGTTCCTCAGACGCGGTGACACTCTGATGGTGACGCGCGTCGATCGGTTGGCGCGCTCGATCAAAGACCTTCAGGATATCGTCCATGAACTGCGGGCGGCGGGCGTCGCCCTGAGGGCGACGGAACAGCCGATCGACACCTCGACCGCCGCCGGAAAGGCGTTCCTGACATGCTCGGCGTGTTTGCGGAATTCGAGACCAATCTACGCCGGGAACGGCAAATGGAGGGAATCGCTCAGGCGAAGTCCAAGGGCGTCTACACCGGACGCAAGCCGTCGATTGATCCTGCGGAGGTTCGGCGTTTACAAACTGAGGAAAAGCTTGGAGCGACTGCAATTGCTGAACGCTTGGGCATCGGGCGCGCGTCGGTCTACCGGGTGCTTGCCGGCAATGATCAGAGCTGATGCCGGTCGGTTTCCTCACGCTCGAGCAAGAGCGGCGCTACGGGCGATTTCCAGACGACGTTTCAACCGAGCAACTGGAGCGATATTTTCATCTCGATGATAGCGATCAGGCATTTGTGCTGACCCGTCGCGGCGCCCACATGCGTCTTGGATTTGCCATCCAGCTCGGCACGGTCAGATTTCTCGGAACTTTCCTGGAAGACCCCTGCGATGTGCCCGCGAGTGTTGTCGGCTTCATCGGCGGCCAGCTCGGCGCGTCAATTGACGGCGCCCTAGAGGCCTACCAGGCAAGCCAGTGGCGATGGCGGCATCCGCCGGAAATCCGCGAGCGGTACGGCTACCGCGACTTCTCCAACGCGCCGGCCCAATGGCGGCTGCTTCGATGGCTCTATGCTTTGTGTTGGACAGGGACGGATCGGCCGAGCGCATTATTCGATCAGGCCACGGCCTGGTTGGTGACGCACAAGGTTTTACTGCCCGGCGCGAGCGTGCTGGAACGGGTGATCGCCCGCGTGCGTAGCCGCGCGAATAGTCGCCTTTGGCGCTTGCTGGCGGCGCGGATCACGGCAGATCAGAAGGAGCGTCTGGCCTCCCTGACAGTCGTTCCCGAGAATGCGCGGCAGAGTCCGATGGACCGGCTCCGATCGGGACCAACGCTTCAAAGCGCGCCCGAACTCGCGCGGGCGATCAAACGTCTCGACGAAATAAGGCAACTCGCCACGGGGCTGCCGCGAACCGATAAGCTGCCGAAGACGCGCATCCTCGCGCTCGCGCGGTTTGCCAATGCCGCCAAAGCGCAAGCGGTCGCCCGAATGCCGGACGAGCGTAGAGCCGCCACCTTGTTGGCGTTCATTCGGGCGCTCGAAGCAAGCGCCCAAGACGATGTCCTCGACCTCTTCGACGTGATTGTCACAAAAATATGGTCGGACGCCGCCCAAAAGGGTCGAGCCGCGCGGCTGCGCGGGCTGGGTGATCTCGATGCCGCAGCTCTGACCTTGAATGCGGCCTGCTCCGTCGTGGTCGATAAACAAATCAGCGACGCCGATCTCCGAAACGCGGTCTTCGCCGCCGTCCCCACAGCCCTGCTGGAAGCCGCAATGGCTCAGGTCGACACGCTCGCTCGGCCGCCGGAAGATCCCTATTTCGAGGAATTGCTCGATCAGCACCAACGAATTCGCCGGTTCCTGCCGCACTTCGCGCGCAGCGTTGATCTTGGCGCCATGCCGGGCGGGCAGCCCGTACTCAAAGCGTTGCAGCACCTGAAAGAGATGGAAGACGGCACGGTGCGCGGCTTGAAGATGCCCACGGACTTCGTGCCCAAATCGTGGCGGCAGCGGGTCATCAAGAATGATTTGGTCGATCATCGCGCATGGACGCTGTGTCTCGTCGATCGGTTGCGCGGGGCGATCAGGCGGCGCGATATTCTCGCCGCACCCAGCTTGCGCTTCGCCGATCCGCGCATCGGCATGCTCGACGGCGCCGCCTGGGAAGCGGCCCGCCCTACCATATGCCGCACACTCGGAAGAACCCAGAATGTCGCCGAGGAAATCACCCGCCTCTCCGAACGGCTTGGCCAGGCTTACCGTTCGGTCGCGGGCAACCTGCCGGACAACGCCAGCCTCCGCATCGAACAGACTGCCGCCGGAGACGACCTCGTATTGACCGGCCTCGACCGGCTTGAAGAACCGCCCAGCCTCGTTGGCTTGTGACGTTGCCCCCAACTTTTATCTAGCGTGAGCGAGACTCCGAGTTTGAGTTTTGCCCATTTGGGCGGGTTGGGCAAAGGGGGCTGGCGCGGATTGCGCAGCGTCAGGCCCCTTTGCGGGGTGAATGTCTGGGCGAACTCGGCGGGGGTCTGCCAGCCGAGGCGGGAGTGGGGGCGTTCGGTATTATAGTCCGTGCGCCATGCGGCCAACGTGGCGCGGGCGTGGTTCAGGGACGGGAACAGGGTTTCGTTCAACAGTTCATCTCGCAGGCGACCGTTGAAGCTTTCGATGAAGGCATTCTGGGTTGGCTTTCCGGGGGCGATGTAGTGCCAGTCAAACTTGTGATCATCCACGAATTTCAGAATAGCGTTCGAGGTGAACTCGGTTCCATTATCACTGACCACCGTCTGAGGCTTGCCGCGGGTGTCGAACAGGATCGTCAGTTCTCGCGCCACCCTTGCGCCTGACAGCGAAGTATCGGCAATCAGGGCGAGGCATTCGCGGGTGCAGTCATCGACAACGGTCATAATTCGGAACCGGCGGCCATCGGTCAACTGGTCGGACACAAAATCCAGCGACCAACGCTGGTTTGGCATCAATGGCAGCACCATCGGGGCCCGCGTGCCCATGGCCCGCTTGCGCCCACCGCGACGGCGCACATGCAACTTCTCTTCACGATAGATGCGGAACAGCCGCTTGTGATTAACCTCATGGCCCTCACGCCGCAGGAACACATGCAGCCGACGATAACCGAACCGTCTTCGGACTTTTGCCAGTTCTTTCAATCGTTCCCGCAGCACAGGGTCATCCTGGCGGATCACCTCATACCGCATGGTCATCCGGCAACAGCCAATCACCCGACACGCCCGCCGTTCGCTCATCCCGTGATCTGCCACCAGATGCGCGACCGCTTGCCGCTTGCCAGCGGGCGTCACCACTAATGGGATGGTCCGCCCCGCACCCCAGCGTCAATATTGCGGCATCGCAAGAAAGGAAGGAGAGAAAAGATGCGAACCAAACCAATTCCTGAGACTGCAGCCTTCGGCATCGATATCGGCAAGAAGGTGTTCCACGTTGCAGCCTTGAATGCTGCCGGCGCCGTGATCCAGCGCGCCAAGTTCTCGCGTGACACGCTGATGGCCTTCTTTGACGCGGCGCCGAAGGTGCTGATCGGCATGGAGGCCTGCCCTGGCTCGCAGTGGCTGGCGCGGCAGCTGGCTGCAATTGGGCATGATGCACGGATTATCCCGGCGCGCTTCGTGAAGCCCTACGTCAAATCGAACAAGACCGACACCGTCGATGCGGCGGCGATTGCCGAAGCCGTGACGCGGCCGACAATGCGCTTTGTCGAAGTTCGGACGCCAGAGCAGGTCGATCTCCAGGCGCTTCATCGCATCCGCGACCGGCTTGTCGGGCAAAGAACCGCGCTGATGAACCAGGCGCGCGCCTTCTGCCTCGAATACGGGCTGGCGATGCGTGTCGGGGCGGGCGGCTTCCATGCTGACATCCGTCGGCATCTGGCCAATGCGCAGAACGATCTGACACCTGCCATGCGGGTGCTGCTTGAAGAACTGCTCGATGACCTCGCTTATGTCGAAGGGCGCATCAAAGCCGTGAACGCCAAGGTCGAGGCTTATGCCAGCGAACATGAGGCCGTCAGCCGTCTTGTTACCATTCCGGGCATCGGGGCACTTGGTGCAACCGCGCTGGTTGCTGCAGCAGGCGATGGCCGGCAATTCCGCAAGGCGCGAGACATGGCGGCATGGCTGGGGCTGGTGCCAGCAGAGCATTCGACTGGAGGCAAGCAGACACTGCTGGGCATAAGCAAACGCGGCAACCGTTACGTGCGACGTCTCATCATACACGGCGCGAGGTCATGCCTTTTACATCTGAACCGCGCGAACCACGCGCTCGGTGGTTGGCTCTCGGCGCTTGAGGCGCGAACGCACCGCAACAAGGCCGTGGTCGCCTTGGCCAACAAGCTGACCCGCATCGTCTGGGCCATCCTGACCAGGCCCGGCACTGTCTATCTGCAGTCGAAAGGCGCAGCTGCAAGCTGACCTCTTCACCGCAGAACCGATTGCAGGGGACGTGATGACCAAACGATTGATCGACCACGGGTAAGCCACGCGCAAAAAAACGGGACGGTATCCCGCGCCACTAATCTGGAACCCGAGGGGCGGATCTCATCAAGGCCTTGTCGCCAAAAGCGGCTGACTGATCAGAGGCCGGATACATTTACGCAAGCCGGTGCGTCACCAACTCAAACCTTGCAATAGCGGGGCGGACCATACATTTTTCCCAGAAGGTCTTTCAGCGCGGCATTATCGAGCATCGCATCCGCCAACAGCCGTTTCAGACGGGCGTTCTCGTCTTCAAGCCCCTTCAGGCGCTTGGCCTCGCTGACATTCATGCCGCCATACTTGGCTTTCCACTTATAGACGGTCGCATCGCTGACGCCGTGCTTGCGGCACAGATCGGCAACGGAAATCCCCGCCTCATGCTCCTTTAAAATGCCAATGATCTGATCTTCAGTAAATCTGCTACGCTTCATCTCTGGTCCTTTCGGTTGGGCCAGAGTCTATCTCAAACTGGATTAGATCGAGGGGGCAATGTCACATCAGTGATAGCGTCGACATACCGCATTGAACGTCGATGGTGGCACAAATGCCTCAATAATCGGAAAGCCGGTCTTTTGGTTTCTGACGGATCTGGTCACAAACAGAAGCGGGCTATCGATTGCGCGTTCAGGCCGCTTAGCGTTGAGATCTCGGCACAAAGCTAAAATTCCTTCAGGCCCAGACATCGCGGCGAAAACGGCTGCTGAATTCTTGGATAGCTGCTCCCACGACACTGGCGGCGATTGTCGTCGGGTAAAAGAACCGCGCCTACACCCCCTGGACCAAATTGGTTTCAGTGCGGGAATAGGGCGATGTTTGCACCACTGCAGCGCTTCCTCAGGTCTTTTATCAAGGTATCTGCCGTGCATCAATATCCGTGCCTTGCCCTGCTTGACACGGTGGCGAGAGCGAAGCGAACAAGATAATCATTCAGAGAAAGTGACGCAGCACAAGCTGCATCTGCATCGCGTTCCACTATTGCTGAAAGGATGGCTGCGTGCAAAACCTTTCCAGCACCAATTTCCTTCACCTCGTCGTGCACATGCAGAAACCAAAACCGACGCGACAGGCTTTGCAGCGGGATGAGCGCGTCTTCGAGATAGGGATTACCCGTTGCGCGAATAATCAATGAGTGGGTTTGTCGCACGGTTTCGGCATATCCGCGCAGTTCGAACTCACCAGTCAAAGCACTCATCAATTGGGCCATTTCGCCGATATCTTTCGATGTCGCGCGCTGGCAGGCCAGCATGACAACCAAGCGCTCCATTTCGCGACGAACCTCAAGCCCGTTCACCTGGTCCTCAACCGACACAGCTGGTATCTCGATGCCCTTACTGGCATGAATCCGCAGCATTCGGGTTAGCGCGAGTCTTTGAAGCGCCTCACGCACCGGTGTTCTTCCCAACCCCGTCACTTCAACAAGCACACGTTCCGATACCATCGAACCGGGTTTTAGCTCCCCCCGTTCGATCATGTTTTGCAGCAATTCAACGGCCTGATCCGATTGACTACTCATGGTTTCCCTCGCCCTTTCGTAAGACCCGACTGCCCGACAAGGGCGATGATCGCAAGGAATCGCTTGCCATGCAACCGATATATCGATGATATGTTATATAGTATGCATTCACCAAGGACAAATACCCGATGAAATATTCCCCACACACCGAACCAAGCCCGTTGCCCTTTTCGCCATTTAAAAGTTGCACCATCCCGAGGCCAATCGGATGGCTGTCCTCAGTCAGCACTACGGGTGTCGAAAACATCGCGCCTTACAGTCAGTGGCAGAACTTGTCCTTTGATCCGCCCATGGTGATGTTTTCGGCAAATCAATATCCAGACGGTCGGCGCAAGGACACTGTCGTCAACGCAGAAACCATGGGCTGGTTTGTATGGAACATGGCCACATGGGATCTTCGTGAGCAGGTCAATCTTAGTGCAATGGCATTGCCGCCTGGCGAAAGCGAATTTGACCATCTGAATATTACACGCGACTATGCCGACAACGCACCTATTCCGATGGTTCGTGAAAGCCCCGTCAAGTTTGAGTGCCGCTACCTTTCGACGCATAGGATAAGAGGAAACTCACCCGTAGGGACGATTGACATCGTGTTTGCGCGTGTCGAAAAGATTCACATCGACGACCGCGTTATCCTTCCCGATGGGCGCCTCGACATTCCCGCCATTCGGCCAATCGCGCGGCTGGGGTATTTCGACTATACTGTGATCGATAACGTGTTCGAGATGCGCGTTCCGGGGTCAGATGGCGATGCGCAAGCTGGTCTTGAGGGACGTTCTGGGATCTGACCAATTTGGTGGCGAGGGATTTGGTAAGCTGAATAGTGGGAGAAACTGACACAGCTGCTCATTTTATTTCCGACGACCAAAGCGAAGAAGCCGAAATCCTTTGCGTTGGGTGCGGCCTCTCTCGTGTGTCAATTTGAACAATCTGGGGAGGCAATTGAGAAGCTCGATTCATCGCTGCGGCGTTCCGGACGAAGATTGGAACCTCTACCGCACGGCGCAGCGACCGAGCAATCCAGCCAAAACGCGCAAAGCCCTTCGGGCTTCGGGGGGACTCGCCAAACGTTGACCAGGTGTTGACAAGAATTTGGAATGATAAAAGCCGAGCGTTTAGCTCGGTGTCGCGTAGCCCTTAAATCTGAGACGCGGCGCGTTCGACGTCCTTTTTGGCCTTTAAAGGTGAGATTTCGCAGTCATCCGACGGAAATTCCCCGTTTTTCTGCAACAAGCTGCTCGAACTCTGTCTCAGGTTTATGGGCAAGAATATCCCATTTAGGGGTAACATTTCATATTTTAGGGCAAAGCAAGGTTGTTGATTTCGTTGAATTTCTAATGTCACAATTAAGGGCTACGCGACACCTGCACAAGCCGCGGCTGCTTTCGGACAACGGCGCCAGTTACATCTCGGGCGAGTTGGCCGACTGGCTGGAAGACCGGCAGATGGGACATGTCCGCGGTGCCCCGTATCACTCGCAGACCCAGGTGTCGCGTTGCCTTTAAATCCGGCACACTGCGCGTTGAGCGACGTTTGTTGCCCTTAAACGTGGCATTCAGTCGCCGCTCGTCAGTGTCTTTCCCTGTTTCGCAGTACGATCCGGTCAACTGCGGCAAGAAGGCGGGGCTCTTTTTCGAACGCACGAAGCAAGGCAACTCTTGCGTAGCCATCGAGGCCAGTGCTGAACATTGCCGCTTTGGCCAGTGGACGTGACTGAGCCGCGGCGATTGCGGCAAGGCAAAAGAGTCTCACGTCGGGTCTGGGACTTTGAAGGGCAAAGGCCGTATCGGCGCGAACGGACTTGAGCGCCTTGGCATAGGTGGCCGCCCGCATGGCGCGTCTAAGTTTGTTGGCGCAGTTGGACGTTACCGCACTTTCGAGCAGCCCTGCCCCGCTTCGAGCACGACGAACCAGCTGTTCGGATATTCGACTGCGATCAGG
>NZ_LGHT01000015.1 GCF_001202035.1 Pseudorhodobacter wandonensis
CCCCCACCCCGAGGATATTTGAGCCGAACAGAAAGAGGTTCAGCGCTTTGGGTGGTCGTCGTAATCGGTTTTAAGGATGCGTGCGGCATCGCCCTGCGGGTCGTCAAACTGCTTGGTTTTGAGCGCCCAGAAAAAGGCGGCAAGGCCAATGCCACCCAGCAAAAGCGAGACAGGGATCAGGATGGTGAGGATTTCCATTTGGCTACCTTAGGCGCAAAGCGTTCAGTGACACCGTAATCGAAGACGCCGACATCGCCAAGGCCGCCATAAGCGGGGTGGCGACGCCTATGAGCGCGAGTGGCACAGCGATGACGTTATATGCCGCCGAAAGCGCAAAGTTTTCACGGATGCGGCGGGTTGATTGTTTGGCAATGCGCAAAGCATCGGCCACCGGCGCAAAATCTTGCCCCAACAGCACGATATCGGAAGCAGTCCGCGCAGCATCGAGTGCAGAAGCGGGCGAGATGGAAACATAGGCCTGCGCTAGTGCCGCTGTATCGTTTAGACCATCACCGATCATCAGCACTTTGCGGCCTTTATCTTGCAATCCCTGCACATGGGCGCGCTTTTCGTCGGGGAGTTGGCCAGAGGCCCATTCGTCGATGCCGAGACGTTTGGCCAGTTCCGACACAGGGGCTTCTGCATCGCCTGATAGCAGGATAAGCTGTAGCCCCGCTTTCTTCATCGTGGCAACGGCTGTTTCAGCGCCGGGACGCAACTTATCGGCAAAGTGGATGGCAAAGGTTTGGCCAGCCAAGGCTAGATAGGTAGCCGTTTCGGCTACTGGAGGGGCGCCCACCCATTCGGCGCGGCCCAAGCGAACGATGTGACCGCGATAATGCGCCTCAACCCCGTAGCCCGGCACTTCACGTAGGTCGGTGACGGCTGCGGGTGGTTGTTGGGCCGCGCGGGTTAACGCGATGGCAAGCGGGTGCGACGAACCAGCCGAAAGGCCCAGCGCCACTGCCAACACATCCGCAGGCAATTGGTCCAGATTGGTCGGGGTTGGGGTGCCCAATGTCAGCGTGCCGGTTTTATCGAATACGACATAATCGACCTCGGCCAAGCGCTCCAACGCTGTGCCATCCTTGATCAGCAAGCCTTTGCGAAACAGCTTGCCGCTGGCCGCAGTAACCACGGCAGGCACAGCAAGGCCCAAGGCACAGGGGCAGGTGATGATCAGCACCGCCGCCGAAATGTTGATGGCGTAGCGCATATCGCCGCCGGTCGCCCACATCCAATAGGAAAAAGCGCCGAATGACAGTAAATGCACCAGCGGCGAATAGGCCCGGGCGGCACGTTCGGCGAGGCTGGTGTATTGGGTTTTACTGCTTTCGGCCACGGCAACCAGATCGGCCATTCGGTGCAAGCTGCTATCGCGCCCTGCGGCAACCACGCGCACCAATAGCGGGCCGGTCAAGTTGATTTCGCCTGCAGCTACCTCTGTGCCGGGCGCGGCCAACACGGGCAGGCTTTCGCCAGTTAGCAGTGAGCGGTCCACCTCGGACGCGCCAAAGGTTATGACGCCATCAACCGGCATCCGGCCACCGGGGCGCACGCGCACAACGTCGCCAACGGCCAGAGCTGAAATAGCGACGGTTTCCTCAACCCCGTCCACGACGCGGATTGCGCGGGGCACCTCGAGCGCGGCAAGTTCCTCGGCGGCTGAACGGGCCACAGCGCGGGTGCGGTGATCGAGATAACGGCCGGCCAGCAGAAAGAACGTCAGCATTACAGCCGCGTCAAAATAGGCATGATGGCCGGAATTATAGGTTTCAAACAAGCTGATCGATGACGCCAGAATGATCGCCAGAGAGATTGGTACATCCATGCCCAGCCGCCCAACGCGCAAACTTGCCCAAGCCGATTTGAAAAACGGTTGCCCTGCAAAAACCACCGTGGGCAAGGCAATGGCCGCCGAAATCCAGTGGAACAGATCGCGGGTCGCATCGCCCGCACCTGACCAGATCGCGACCGAGAGCAGCATCACGTTCATCATCGCAAAACCCGAAACGCCAAGGCGCATCAGAAGCTCGCGGCCTTGGCGGTCACTTTCGGTAGAGGACAAAAGGCCCGGATCCAATTCATGCGCCTCATAGCCTAGGCCGGCCAGAATTGGGATCAGGCTTTCCGCTGTAATCTCGGGCGAAGCGTCAATGCTCACCCGCCGTTGGGTCAGATTCACGCGGGCCGATTGCACGCCGGGCACGGCCTGCAACCCGTTTTCGACCGTAGACATGCACGCCGCACAATGCGCGGTGGGCAAAGACAACATCAGCCGCGCTTTGCTAGGGCGGCTCAACTCGGCCATCCGCTCGGCCGAGGGGGCAATCGCACATGCCGGGCAAGCCGAGGGACTTGCATGGCCCGGATCAAGCCTTACGTCATATTCCTCGGCCAAGGCCATGGTTTAGTTCCTTACGGTCAAGTTGATGCGCTGGCGAAAAGCGGTGCCATCGGGCGCGAGCGCCTCGACCTGCATCATCCACCTACCCATTGGCAATTCAACCTTAGCCACGAACACACCTGATTCACGCACAAATTCGGGGCGAACGTCTTGGCGCGCCTCGGTTGTACGCCCGACAAGAACGTCAAGATTAGAAAGCTCTGCGGGGTATCCGGCCTTATCGGTAAAGGCCAGACGCAGTTCTTTGGCGGTGGCGTCATATTCGGGGACCAACGTCCAACCCAGTGCCTGTTGGGCGCTCCGTTCGACATCGAATGTTTGGCTGGCAACGTAAGAGTTGCTGACTTCAAGTCCCGGAAAGGTTTTGACGGCCTGATATGCCATCAAAACATTCACCGCGATAATCACCGAAAACGCCGTAACAGTGAAAACCAGAACCTTGCGGCCTGTAATCCGAAATTCCGAAGTTTCAGCCACTTTATTCACCTTTTCCGTTAAAAATCGTGTCGTGATAGGCACGGTTAGAGGACTCAGTCTGTTCGACCCACAAACGCAGATCTGTTCTGTCAGACTTGGCAGCAGGTGAGTTTGGCTCGGCAGTCACATAGACACGTTGGGTTTTTTGCTCATTTGCCTTAACAGTTACAATCAGGTCTTTGGTACCCTCCAATGAAATCTGTAATGCTTTCGGCGATGTCAGCGAGATGTTGAACACCGCATCATTGCCCTGTTTGTTTAGCAAACGAACGTCATAGGTGTTGCGGATCGATCCGTCTGACAGCGTTACAAAGGTAGGATTTCGAACTGGCGTAACGTTCATATCAATATCGGATCGCAAAAACAACGCAACGACAAGCCCGATGCCGATAGCCGACCACAGCGTCGTGTACATAATCGTGCGCGGCCGCAGAATATGCTTCCAAACCGATTTCGGCTCTTTGCCCGCGACTTCGGCAACTTCATCGGTCAGGGCCATGTAGCTGATCAGATCACGTGGCTTGCCGATCCGGTCCATAACATCATTGCAAGCGTCGATACACAGCCCACAAGTGATACAGGCCATTTGCTGACCGTTTCGAATGTCGATCCCCATCGGGCAAACGTTGACGCAGGCCATGCAATCAATGCAATCGCCTTGTCCCTCTGCTACCTGGCCCTTGTGCAACTTGCCGCGTGGCTCTCCGCGCCAATGGCGATAGTTGATCGTTAGCGTGTCTTCGTCGATCATCGCAGCCTGAATCCGGGGCCACGGGCAGGCATAAATGCAAATCTGTTCGCGGAAAAAACCGCCGAAAAAGAAAGTCGTCGCCGTAAGGACAAGGATAGTCAAATAGGCGATGGGATGTGCTTGGCCCGTCACAAGGTTAACTGCCAGCGTTGGCGCATCCGTAAAGTAAAACACCCAAGCACCGCCTGTTGCGATAGCGATAAGCAGCCAAGCTGTCCATTTTGTTGCGGTTTTACGGATTTTCTCGGCGGTCCACTTGCTGCGATGCAGGCGCAAACGGGCATTTCGGTCCCCTTCGACCCAACGCTCGACTAGGATGAACAGGTCCGTCCACACCGTTTGCGGACAGGCATAGCCGCACCAAACACGCCCGGCAGCCGAGGTAAACAGGAACAACCCCAAACCCGCCATGATCAGCAGGCCCGCGACAAAGTAAAATTCATGCGGCCAGATTTCGATCATAAAGAAAAAGAACCGACGATTAGCCATGTCAATCAGCACGGCTTGGTCGGGCAAACTTGGCCCGCGATCCCAGCGGATCCATGGTGTGATATAGTAGATCCCCAAGGTAAAAGCCATTAAGAACCACTTGAGGTTCCGAAACGCCCCTTTGACCCGCCTTGGAAAAATAGGTTCGCGCTTGGCGTAAAGGCTTTTGGGTTCGATATCTTCACTGCTCACGGCATGTCTCCGGCGTCATTCATGGCTTGGGTATCTAGCATCAGCTAAAAGAGTGCTTTGACCTGCATCAATATGACATCAGAGATGCAAGTTTGCACTCTAACTTCTGTGCGACATCTGCGCGCGCACCCGCATGAGCGTAAGATCAATTCACCGACACCCCAAAGAGAATGCGCGAACAAGAAATGGGGTATCGGTGAAAGGGTCGGACGGGTCCAACGTGAACTGTCTAACACAGTCATTCGGGCGCAGGTTTGACGCAAATCAAACCACCAGCTTTTCGCGCGACTGCCGCAAAGCCCATTGCGCAAAAGCTTTGGCCACGGCCCCAGTTTAGGCAAAAGCCTTTAATGCGTTCAAGCGTGGCAATTCGCGCCAGTCATTCATGTAAAAATTCCTTACATAAGAATAACTTTCCTGACCTGATAATTAGAATAAAACTTTGGAGAATTGCAGGGACGAAATGCTAAAAATGAAAATGCCATGTAGGAAATACTTGCGCACAGTTTGATGACAGCAACACGTACCGAAAACAAGTTTTGGGCGCGCGGTGTCGGCCAAAGTGAAACTAACCGCTACAAGAACCGGCACTTCTGGAAAGGGCGCAAGTGGCGACAGATTGACATGGGGAAAACTGTGAAATCAGGCCATCACATCCGCAATCCGCGCCCGCAACTGCGGCAAAACCTCTTGCTCAAACCATGGGTTTTGCCGCAACCAGCGGGCGTTGCGGGGGCTTGGATGGGGCAAAACCTGGGTTGGCCCCATATGCTGCACCAACTCGGCCAAGGGCTTGGCCTTGTCGTGTGGTAGATGCCATGCAACGGCATAGCGGCCTATAACCAAAACCTGTTCAAGCACGGGCATTGCCGCCAACAAGCGCAGACGCCATTGCGGGGCACATTCAATACGCGGCGGCAAATCGCCTGACCTGCCAACGCCGGGAAAACAAAACCCCATCGGAAGGATCGCCACGCGGCTAGCATCATAAAACTGCGCGCGGCTTAATCCCAGCCATTGGCGCAAGCGATCGCCAGACGCATCGTCAAAGGGTATACCCTTTGCATGCGTCACCCGCCCCGGCGCCTGCCCGGCAATCAACAACCGCGCCGTAGCACTGGCCTGAACCAACGGGCGCGGGCCCAAGGGTAACCCTTTGCAAATCTGGCACGCCCGCACCTCAGCCAACAGCTGTTCCATCGCCCTACCCCAAAAATGCAAAAGGCCCCCCAGTGTAAACCAGAGGGCCTTTCAATTTCCAGAGAGAAAGATTACTCGCCGCCGCCCAAGCCGTGGACATAGACGGCAACAGCGCGGATATCGGCCTCGGACAAACGGGTGTTCCAGTTTGGCATTACGCCATGCCGCGAATTCGTGACTGTATAGGTCAGATCGGCAACATCGCCCCCAAACAGCCAGATTGCATCGGTCAGGTTTGGTGCACCCAAGTCGCGGTTACCTTTGCCTTCTTCGCCATGACAGGCTGCACAGTTCTCTTCAAACACCACCGCACCTTCGGCGGCCATTGCAGGGTCATTCTCTTGTTTCGAAATAGAGCGCACAAATTGCACAACATTATCGATCTGAGATTTTTCCAACAGCTCATCAGCGCCAAAACGTGGCATATCCGAGATGCGGGCCTCTTCATCGGTGGTGTTGCGGATACCGTGGGTGATCGTTGTGTGGATTGCTTCGATATCGCCACCCCAAAGCCAGTCGTCATCCAACAGGTTAGGGTAACCCTTGGCACCGGCAGCACCCGAGCCGTGGCACTGGGCGCACCATGTACGGAATACTGCAGCGCCTGCATTGTTGGCAAAACTCGACAGCTCTGGATCTGCCGAAATAGCCGTCAGTTCTGCAGCTTCCAATTTTGCGCGAATTGGCGCGTTACGGTCCGAGAACTCTTGAATCTCGGCCGCGACATCGGCGCGCGTAGATGCGCCCAGTAAACCCGGCGTTGCGCGGCTGATCATTGGCCAAGCCGGATACATGACCGAGTAAACCAGCGCAAAAGCGATACAGGCGTAGAAGGACCACAACCACCAGCGTGGCATTGGGTTATCGAATTCCTCAATACCATCCCAGCTGTGGCCCGTTGTGTTCGGATCACCTTCTTGGTGGTTTTTGGCTTGGTGACGTACAGAATTTTTACTCATGTCCGCGCCTCCTTGGAACGGTCCACCATTTCAGCGGCGGGTTTGTCATCATGGAGAAAGATGGATGATGCAATCTCATCGTGAACCTTGCGGCTGCCCGGGCGAAAAGCCCAGAAAATCACTGCAGTAAACACGGCCGTCAGAAAAATCAGCATCCAGCTATCCGCGAATTCACGCAGCAGGCTATAGGTATCCATATCGCCCCCCTTTACCGGCTTGCGTCAGGCTGGAAGGTCGAGAAATCAACCATCGTACCCAACACTTGCAAATAGGCGACCAAAGCATCCATCTCGCTAATCCCCGGCGCGCCATCAAAATTGCGCACAGTGGCTTTGCCATAGCGTTCCAGCAAACCGTCATAGTCACCATCAGGATTAGTCTGTGCTTTGAAATCCGCCGTAGCGTTTTCCAGCATGTCATCGGTATATGGCACACCAACGACACGATGCACTTTCATGGTATCTTCAATGTATTTGCCGTCGATCATGTTGCGCGACAGGAAACCGTATTTAGGCATTACCGATTCCGGCACAACAGATTGCGGGTTGGTCAGGTGGTCAACATGCCACGCGTCCGAATACCGCTCGCCTACACGGGCCAAATCCGGACCTGTGCGTTTAGATCCCCATTGGAACGGATGGTCATACATCGATTCCGCTGCGAGGCTGTAGTGACCATAACGTTCCACCTCATCCCGCATAGGACGGATCATCTGGCTGTGGCACACGTAGCAGCCTTCGCGCACGTAGATGTCGCGGCCGGTCAGTTCCAGTGGCGTGTAGGGGCGAACCCCTTCCACTTTTTCAATCGTGTTCTCAAGGTAGAACAGCGGTACGATCTGCACCAAACCACCAATGGTCACTACCAAGAAAGACAGTACCAGCAGCAAAGAGGCGTTGGTCTCAATGACCTTATGTTTGTCAAGAATTCCCATTATTGCCTCCGGTTATTCTGCTGGCACGAACGCGTTGTCACTTGCCTTTTCAGGCTGTGCTTTCACGGTCATCCACAGGTTGTAGCACATGATGATTGCGCCGGTCAGGAACATCAGACCACCGGTCCCACGCACCACATACATCGGGAATTTTGCGGCCACGGTATCGGCAAATGCGTTTACCAAGAAACCGTTTGCATCCACTTCACGCCACATCAGGCCTTCCATGATCCCGGTCACCCACATCGAGGACGCGTAAAGAACGATCCCGATGGTGGCGAGCCAGAAGTGCCAGCTGACGAGTTTCAGGCTATACAGACCCGAACGGTTCCACAGTCTTGGCGTCAAGAAGTACAGCGCGCCGAAAGTGATCATACCGTTCCAGCCAAGCGCACCAGAATGGACGTGACCAATGGTCCAGTCAGTGTAGTGGCTAAGCGAGTTCACAGCCTTGATCGACATCATCGGCCCTTCAAAGGTCGACATCCCGTAAAAGCCGATGGACACAACCATCATACGGATGATCGGATCGGTACGCAGCTTGTCCCATGCGCCAGATAGCGTCATCAGGCCGTTGATCATACCACCCCAGCTAGGCATCCACAGCATGATCGAAAAGACCATCCCGAGGGTCGAGGCCCAATCTGGCAAAGCGGTATAGTGCAAGTGGTGTGGACCAGCCCAGATATAGAGGAAGATTAGCGCCCAGAAGTGGATGATCGACAGCTTGTACGAAAACACGGGCCGTTCAGCCTGTTTTGGCACAAAGTAATACATCATCCCAAGGAAACCAGCGGTCAGGAAGAAGCCCACAGCATTGTGGCCGTACCACCACTGCACCATCGCGTCCTGCACGCCCGAGAACACCTGAACTGACTTGGATCCAAACAAAGATACCGGAATCGACAGGTTGTTGAACACATGCAGCATGGCCACAGTGATGATAAACGACAGATAGAACCAGTTGGCTACATAGATATGCGGCTCACGGCGCTTTACCAATGTCCCGAGGAATACAGCCAGATAGGCCAGCCAGACAACGGTCAGCCACCAGTCGGTCAACCACTCCGGCTCGGCATATTCCTTGCTTTGGGTTGCACCCAACAAATAGCCGGTTGCCGCTAGCACAATCACCAACTGGTAACCCCAGAACACAAACCAGGCCAGATTACCCCCCCAAAGACGCGCAGCGCTTGTACGTTGAACCACGTAAAACGAACTTGCGATCAGCGCGTTGCCACCAAATGCGAAGATAACCGCAGATGTGTGCAAAGGCCGCAAACGGCCAAAGTTGGCATAGCCTTGCGCCCACTCGAAGTTCAGGCTGGGAAAAGCCAGCTGGAAGGCAATGATAACCCCCACCAAAAAGCCCACCACACCCCAAGCGGCGGTTGCGATGACGCCTGCGCGCACAACACCGTCCATATACTCGTTTTGCGAGGCAACCGCTTTCGGCTCTCCCACACGACGGACCGTCCACAAAAACAGCCCCCCTGCAACAAGCATGATCGTCAGTGCGTTGACCAGATAGGCCGGATCGCGCGCGTAATTGGCCCCGATCGCGGCAAGCACCGCTATCAGGCCCAGCGCGATCAGTTTAAAGTAATCCCACATTTTGCGTCCCTTCGTCTTCGCCCAGTCCAAACCAAGGTTCGGCCAGACATTTTTTGTCATCCTGCTTTTGAACAGTTCAGCGGATTGGCGCTTTGATCCATGTCAAGCAATTGTGAACATATCTTTGACCCTGATCAAAGCACAAACTATTCGTCGGCGTTACCGTGGCTTATTGTCACAACAGGAGGCTTCATTCATGGCATACAAATCTTTGCTGACCATCTGTGCTGACCCGGCCCGCGCCCCGCAGACATTTGCAACCGCAGCTTCACTCGCTATCGCCCATGACGGGCATCTTGATGCCCTTTCGCTTGGTATTGATCGGGCACAGCTTGGCTATTCCTATGTTGGCGCCAGTGCAATTGTTATGCAGGCTGCACAAGAAAACGCCACGAATGATGCGAAAGCGGTTGAAGCGGCCATTAAAGGTGCTGCAGCTGCGGCAGGCCCATCGCTACGCTGGTCATCTGAAACCGCGCTCGCGATGGTTGGTGGGTTGGCAGATCTGGTCGCCTTGCGCTCTCGCTTTGCCGATTTGGTCGTTCTGGCCAAACCCTACGGCAAGAGCCATGGCGATGAGGAAGAGGCTATCGTTGAATCGGCGATGTTTGAAGGACAGGCACCCGTACTGGTGCTGCCCGATGCACCGATGGACGCCACAGATTTAGGCAAACGCATTGTCATCGCATGGAATCAAAGCCGCGAGGCGATGAATGCGATTCGTCGGGCGATGCCATTTCTCAAGCATGCCGAACAGGTCTGGATCACGATCATCGACCCGCCACAACATGGGGCCGAGCGGTCCGACCCCGGCGGCGCCTTGTGCCAAATGCTGGTGCGCCACGGCGTCAAAGCCGAAGTAACAGTATTGGCCCGCACGATGCCGAAAATTTCGGATATCTTGAACCGCCATAGCCGCGATGTTGATGCAGATCTGCTGGTTATGGGTGCCTATAGCCACTCGCGTTTCCGCGAGGCTATTTTGGGTGGCGCGACGCGCAACATGCTGGAAGCCGCCGAAATTCCGGTATTCATGGCCCATTAAAAACAAGGCGGCGATTTTAGGCAGGGGAACCCCCTGCCTTTTTTATTGCCACATTGCACAGCCCTACATATCGTCCGACTTGATCACAATGCGGGGGTATATGGATTTTATTGAGACTGAAGACGGTTTGCACGCACTATACGGCGCGCCCGCACAGGCATCTTTGCTAAAGGTGACAAATGCTCTAACCCCAGCCTATTCGGCTTGGGTGGCGCGCTCACGGCTTTGCATCCTGTCAACTATTGGCCCAGAAGGCACCGATGCCAGCCCGCGCGGTGATGACGGCCCTGTTATCCTCGTGTTGGACCCGCAGCACATCGCTTTGCCTGATTGGCATGGTAACAACCGCATCGACAGCTTGCGCAATATCCTGCGTGACCCGCGTGTCAGCCTGATGTTTTTGGTTGCAGGTGCAACAAATGTCGTTCGCGTAAACGGCACGGCCCGCATAACCAATGATGCCGATCTTTGCGCCCGTTTTGCCCGTTCCTCTAAACTGCCCCGCAGCGTCATAATTGTTCAGATTACCGAGGTTTACTTCCAATGCGCCCGCGCGCTTATGCGGTCTGGCATTTGGCAAACCGGCGACCAATCTGCAGGGCTACCCAGTATGGGGGATATCCTTGCCGAGATAACCTCGGGCGTATTTGACGGGGCCACCTATGATTCTGAATGGCCGGAGAAAGCCGTCAAAACCATGTGGTAAGCAGATCAAGGATCACACACTATCCGACACTTGCAACGGCCTAGGCCAGCTTCAGCGCGACGATCCCTGCAACGATCAACCCGATCCCGCCGATCCGCACAGCATTCACCGGTTCGCCCAGCATAACTACCGCCAGAATGGCCGTGCCCACTGTGCCAATGCCAACCCAAACGGCATAGGCCGTGCCCACAGGCAAGGATTTCATCGCATAACTAAGCAACCAAAAGCTGACAATCGCGCCCAACACGGTGACCACCGATGGGGTCAATTTAGTAAAGCCATGCGAATATTTCAGGCCCAGCGCCCAAACCACCTCAAACAGCCCCGCCAAAACCAACGCTGTCCAAGCGCCCATTTATGCGGCCAGCCCTTTTGAGCCCATGTTGATAAACTTTTGCCGACGGTCTTTGATCAAAGCGTCCGGCTTCATATCTGCCATTTCAGCCAGCATCGTTTCGATTGCCTTGCCTACAGCCGCGATGGTTTCGCGCTTGCCGCGTTGTGCACCGCCCAAAGGCTCGCTTACAATCCGGTCAATCACGCCCAGCTTTTGCAAATCTTGCGCAGTCAGGCGCAAGGCTTCTGCAGCTTCGCGCATCTTGTCAGAGTCCTTCCACAAAATGCTGGCACAACCCTCGGGTGAAATCACGGAATAGACCGAATGCTCTAGCATCGCGATCCGGTTGGCTGTGGCAAAGGCTACCGCCCCACCCGAACCGCCTTCGCCAATAATCACCGACACCAGTGGCACGCCAAGCTCCAGACATTTCTGGGTTGAACGCGCAATCGCCTCGGATTGCCCACGCTCTTCGGCACCCTTGCCAGGATAGGCGCCGGGCGTATCGACAAGTGTAATGACTGGCAGGCCGAAACGATGCGCCATATCAAGCAAGCGCACGGCCTTGCGATAGCCCTCGGGGCGCGCCATGCCAAAGTTCCGCTCGATCCGCGATTTGGTATCATGGCCCTTTTCATGGCCAATCACCATAACCGGCGCATCGTTAAAGCGTGCCAAACCGCCCATAACCGCATGGTCATCGGCAAAATTCCGGTCTCCGGCTAGCGGCGTATATTCTGAAAACAACGTGTCGATGTAATCTTTGCAATGCGGTCGGTCGGGGTGGCGCGCCACCTGACATTTCTGCCAAGGCGTCAAGCCTTTGTACAAATCACGCAACATGCCGGCGGCCTTGGCATCCAACGCCGCCGCTTCCTTTTCAACGTCCATCTCTTTGTTGGTTCGCGCCATTGCGCGCAACTCTTCAGCCTTGCCTTCAATAGCCGACAACGGCTTTTCAAACTCGAGATAGTTCATCTGGCTCTCCGCTTTCGCATTTCAGTGCTATATGCCGTCTGGACGGGCCAAATGCAACTGAACAGGCCGTTCACTGCGCAAATGCCTGCACAAAACTCTGTGCCCGGCTTGAAACTGTGCCAAACTGGCGCAAAGCAAACACAAGATACATAAGGACGCGACACAATGTACCCCATCACCGTGAAAAAACTCCGGTCTCGGACCCTGATCGGTTTGCCACATGCGGGCGATTACCAGCAGATGTCGCAAAGCTATGCCAAACTGTTTGACATCCTTGACGCACGCGACATGACGGAAAAAACCCGCCAAATGGTGGCGATCTTTTATGATGATCCTGCAAGAACAGTTCCTGCCGAGTTGCGATCATTCGCAGCCGTGACAGCACCGAAAACGATGCCCTGCGCGCCGCCCCTGCAATCGATTGTATTGCCCACCGGCCGCCACGCGGTTTTGCGCTTTACCGGGCATTATGCTGGTTTGCCTGCCGCATATGCTTACCTTTATGGCCCGTGGCTGACGCAATCGGGCGAAATGCCATCGGGCCAGCCCAGTTACGAGGTCTATCTTACCTCTCCGCGCGACAACCCGCCTGAGGAATGGGTGACAGAAATTTGCTTGCCGCTGAAATAGATTTGTATTCAGAAAATGGGGGGCGTTTGCATCAAATGATCCCTCTTTTCTTGGCGTCGTCGGCCCTATCAGCGCATGCTTGCCCCGCGCCCTCCGGATAAAGGTCAACCCAATGTCCCTTACTTCATTTCTAAATGCACTTTTTAAAAGGCGTTCAGAAAATGCTGTCGATTCTGCGGTGCCCGCCACAAAACCGCACGTATCACCCACGAACTCCAAAGCCGAAACCGTCGACAACGGTGTTCGCATGCATATTGCGGCCCATGATCCAGCGTTTCCCGCCAAGCGCGAAGCGGCTGTCGGCATAATTGTTGCTGGGATTGATGCCGTCGCACAGGCGCATGGTTTCGACAAAAAGGCGAAGTCTTGGGCAAAAAGCGGCGATTTAGGAACCGTCTCAATTCATTTGCAGCGCAGCCGGTTTGGTTTTGATTGCCAGGTAAACCTTGGGTTTCAATCGCTTGATAGTAACACCTCTGGCCCCTGGGCACAGGATGATTTCGTCCCGCTGGAACGATTTTTGTTACTGGATGTAGCCGCCTCTGAACCGTTGGCATTGCTTACATATCTGGATGTGTACGAGGATCCGACCATCCTTGCCAAATCAATGCGGATTTTGTCCGAAGATGCGTTGCCGTGGCTTTTGGCGCATTTGACCGACCCGAATGCTTCAACGCAGCCAATGCCACAGCGTGCGGCACCATAGGCCTGACCTTGTACTGTTTTGAAAATAATTGCCTCGGGCTTTGCTCAACCCCTTGGGTTGGGAAATGCGGTCATCAACAGGCCGCTGCCAAATTCATGGCTAGCGCCCCAAAAACGTGAGCAGCATCAAAATTGTTAACGCCAATATGAAACACAGCAGCCCAGCAGGTTGCCGCTTTCGATCCTTCGGAATTTCAAGCCATTTGTCCATATTATGGCTATAACATGGCAATCGCTAAGAATTTGGCACTTTTTTGCCATATTTCAGAAAAAACCCGTTTCCGAATTGGAAACGGCAGGCTTTTGGGCGCTAAAACCGCTCTGTTTCCACATTCTGCATCGTCAGCACATTTCACCCATTGGGCATCTGGCGCGATCCACTTTCAGGCCTGCCTGAAACCGCTCAAACCATGATTTGCTATGCCAACACCGCAACAATGCGCGTTGCCTCTGCAATCCGGTCTTTCCAATTCTTCAACATAATCGTACCACCCTTTCCCAACACCCCTGCTTGATGTAGGGAAAATTTGTATCGAGTTGGTTATTTGGCAGGGCATTCCCTGTCTGTTGCCCACCCTGCCGCGCTAATGAAGGAGCCTGCCATGAAATTCACCCTGTCCTGGCTCAAGGATCACCTTGAAACCACAGCCTCGCTGGATGACATCCTGTTTGCCCTTACCGATCTGGGGCATGAGGTTGAGGGCGTCGAAAACCCTGCCGATACTTTGGGTGCTTTTCGCATTTGCCGGGTGATCGAGGCAGTGCAGCACCCCAACGCCGACCGCTTGCGCCTGTGCCGTGTCGAAACCTACCCGAACGGCCCCGGTACCGCACCCGAAGAAGTGCAGGTTGTCTGCGGCGCGCCGAATGCCCGCACCGGCCTTGTGGGGGTATTTGCCCCCGTCGGAACCCATGTTCCCGGCACTGGGGTTGATCTGAAACCTGGCAATATTCGCGGCGTTGATAGCAATGGCATGCTGTGTTCCGAACGCGAGTTGATGTTGTCGGACGACCATGACGGCATTATCGACTTGCCCGAGGATGCCCCGCTGGGCCAACGTTTCATCGATTATCGCGGCCTGAATGACCCAATGATCTATGTAAAGAT
This sequence comes from Pseudorhodobacter wandonensis, assembly GCF_001202035.1. Taxonomy (GTDB): domain Bacteria; phylum Pseudomonadota; class Alphaproteobacteria; order Rhodobacterales; family Rhodobacteraceae; genus Pseudorhodobacter; species Pseudorhodobacter wandonensis. The sequence continues at coordinate 14,533 of NZ_LGHT01000015.1, forward strand.
CACCCCCAACCGGCCCGATGGTCTTGGCGTGCGCGGCCTTGCGCGTGATTTGGCTGCACGCGGCATCGGCAAGCTGAAAGCCCTTGATATTGCCGAGATTAAAGGCGAGTTCCCCTGCCCTGTCGCCGTTAAAATCGACGCTGATCTGAAAACCAAGGCCGCGCCACATTTCACCGGGCGGCTGATCCGCGGCGTCAAAAATGGCCCGTCGCCAAAGTGGATGCAGGACCGCCTGCGGGCCATTGGCTTGCGGCCAATTTCGGCGTTGGTGGATATTACCAATTACTTCACTATGGGTCTAAACCGGCCATTGCATGTTTTTGATGCTGCCAAAGTTGCCGGCACGCTGCACATCCGCCCCGCGCAGGAGGGCGAGCAACTGCTGGCGCTTGATGCAAAAACCTATGCATTGCGCGCGGGCCAAATGGTCATTGCCGATGATAACGGCCCGGAATCTCTAGCGGGCATTATGGGCGGCGAGGCCTCGGGCGTGACCGAGGAAACCACAGATGTGTTCCTTGAATCCGCCTATTGGGACCCGATCACCATTGCCGCCACTGGCCGCGCGCTGAAAATCAATTCCGATGCTCGCTACCGGTTTGAGCGAGGCGTAGACCCTGCGTTCACCCTGCCTGGCTTGCACGCGGCCACACAGATGATCCTCGATCTGTGCGGAGGTACGGCTTCGACCGTGGTAAGCGATGGCGCAGCGATTGACACGACCCGCCAATACAAGTTTGACCCTGCACGGACCGGCTCGCTTGTCGGGATGGATATCCCCGAATCAACCCAGCGGCAAACGCTGACGGCCTTGGGCTTTACCCTGTCCGGCAACATGGTCACCCCGCCCTCATGGCGCCCCGACGTGCAGGGCGAGGCCGATCTGGTCGAAGAGATTGCCCGCATCGCGTCCTTGTCCAAGCTGAAAGGCATTCCACTGCCGCGCACCCAACCGGGTATCCCTGCGCCTATCCTGACAGCAGCGCAAATCCGCGAACGCAGCGCCCGGCGTACATTGGCGGCCTTGGGCTATAATGAATGCGTTACCTACAGCTTTATTGACCAAACTTCGGCCACGCTGTTCGGTGGCGGAACGGATGCTGTGCGGGTCGACAATCCGATTTCATCAGAAATGTCGCATCTGCGCCCCGATCTGTTGCCCGGCCTGCTGCGTGCCGCCGCCCGCAATCAGGCGCGCGGATTCATGGATCTGTCGTTGGCCGAAGTAGGCCCTGCCTTTTCAGGTGGCGAACCTGGTGATCAACAGACCCAAGCCGCTGGTATTATTGTTGGCCACGTAGCCCCGCGCGACCCCTACGGCTCGCGCCGCGCCGCCGATATTTATGATGCCAAGGCCGATGCCGAGGCCGTGCTGGCGGCCCTTGGTGCGCCCGCACGTGCGCAAATCAATCGTAAGGTGCCAGCTTGGTTCCACCCCGGCCGCGCGGGTACAATCGCTTTGGGGCCGAACACTCTGGCGACCTACGGTGAAATCCACCCGAAAATCGTGGCCGAGATGGACCTAAAGGGCCCCGTCATGGGCTTTACAGTTTACCCAGCCAATGTGCCGCAACCCAAAGCCAAAACTACCCTGCGCGCCGCCTTGCCTATCAGTAACCTGCAAGCCGTCGAGCGTGACTTTGCATTTGTTGTTGATGCAGGGGTCGAGGCACTGGCCGCTGTAAACGCGGCAATGGGCGCTGACAAAACGCTAATTGAATCCGTTCGGTTGTTTGACCAGTTCACCGGTGAAAAGGCCGCAGCACAGATGGGCGAGGGCAAAAAATCTATTGCACTGACGGTGCGTTTGCAGCCCACAACGACGACTCTGACTGACAAAGAGATTGAAGCTGTTTGCGCCAAGATCGTTGATAAAGTCAGCAAGGCAACAGGCGGCAGTTTGCGCGGGTAATTCGCGCTTCATCCCAAAGATAAACGGGGTGGCACTCAATGCCACCCCATTTTCATTTCCGGCCTATTTTTCGGCTTTTTCGTCCTGAACAACCTCGGCATCTTCGGGCTCATCCGTCACGTCTGTCACGTCGATCACCGGTTGCTCTGGCTTGCCAATGATTAGCGGCAGCAACTCGGTGCCCGTCGCGCTTGGCCCTGTGGCATCTGCAGGCTCGCGCCACGACAGGGTATCAAAACCGCCGCAGTTGTCACAAACAGGCACCCAAGCCGTATGGATCGCTTGGCATTTGTCACAGCACCACTGTGGGCCACGCGGGGCGGTCAGTGCACGCGCCAGCCAGCCGCGAATAACTGCATCATCCGCACCTTCGCCACGCTCAACCGCGGCCATAATCGCCAAGGTCCGCGCATTGGGATGGCTGGTTGCCAAATCACCCAAGGCACGACGGGCTGCAGGGAAATCCTCAGCCGTCAGGTTCAGCTCGGCCAACAGCAATCGGGTTTCCATGTTGTCGGGGTTTTGCTTGGTCAAAACCGCAAAGCGTTTCAGCCGCGCGGCGCTGCTCTCATCCGGTGCGATTTCTGCAAAGGCTGCGGCCAGATCGGGGTGCGGCAGCACTGACCATGCTTTTTTCAGCACTTTGGTCGCGTTGCGGCTGTCGCCTTTGGCGATATAGCTGCGGGCGGCCATTGCAGCGGCGGGGATCAGGTCGGGCGACAGGCGGTTCGCCTCAATCGCGGCTTCGCGTGCCTCGATGGTTGCGTCTTCGTCCAGCACACCGCTTGCCTCTTGCAGCGCCAGCACCGCATCGCGGCGGCGGAACACATCGCGCGGCAAAGCGCCGGCTTTCAGTTTGGCGCCCAAAGTCACCCGCGCACCTTTCCAATCGCCTTGGCCCGTTTGTAGGTTCAGCAAGGTTTCCTGCGTTTCCTCATGCTTGGGCTTCAAAGCAAAGGCTTTTTCGGCCAGCTTTAGCGCCGTCACGGTATCGCCCTCGGCAATCTTTTGGCGCATCAACCCACGTACTCCGACAAAGCGGGTTTTGTTGTCATCCAGCAGCAGCTTATAGGCCTCGGACGCGCGCTTGGTATCGCCGGTCATCTCGGACGCTTGGGCAATCAGCAGGGTTGTCAATTCGGGCCTGTCGAGCAGCTTGTCAGCTTTGGCCGCCCGCGCCAGCGCAACGCGCCCTTCGCCCGAGGCCAGCGCCATAAGGCCATCCGACAACGCCTGATAGCCTTTGCGTTCGCGGTTGCGGTCGAAATAGCGCGAAATGGCGGTTTCATCGCCATTCAAAAAGCGCAGAACTGCGACCATCAAACCAACCAGCTTTAACAACAGCCACAAGGCCGCCAGCAAAACCAACAGCGCGATGGCGGCTTGCAACGGCCCCAGCGTGAATTCCATGCCAAGCAAGGCGATCTGTATACCGCCGCCGGTATCCATCAACACACTCGCGCCATAGGACAGGCCAGCAATAGCGCCGACAAACAGCAAAACTTTGATGAGCGACCAAATCATTTCTATCAGTTACCTTTCGCTCAACGCTGTCGCCAACGCGGCAGTCGCTGCTTGTGCGTCAAAACGCAGTTTAGCCTGTGCAACCCATGCAGAAAGCGCCTCTTGCGCGGCTTCGGGCAGGGTGGTGATTTCTGTCAGGGCGGTTTGAATATCGCCCGTGGCAACAGCCGCATTCGCGCGGGACAGAATGGCGTCAGGGTCGGTACCCTCTTGCGGCGTCAGCGACCGGGCACCGGTTTGCGCCCGCAGGAACGACCCGACACGATCTGTCCATGTGCTACCCATATTGCCGCGCAGGCTCGCTTCCAATGCGGCGCGGGCGGGTTTGTCAAAGCTGGCCATCAAGGCCGCGACTGTCGGCACACCGTTTTCAGCATTTTCCGACAGGATCGCCGGAATTGTCAGGCCGGCATTTGTCAGCTCGGTCAAGGGTTCGGCAAAAGATGCACCGTTTTGCATCGCTGCTTCTACATTGGTCAACGCGGCTTTCAACAGCACCGTTTGCGCCTTGGCAGCGGCATCAGCGCGCACGGCCTCCGCCTCGGCAACCAGTTGCTCGGCCGCAGCTTTTTGGTCGGCAAGACCGCTGCGCAGCGTGTCAATCTCGACCGTCAGCTTGCCAAGTACCGCCGGATCAACAGCGCCATCCGCCGCGGGACGGGTTTCCAACGCGGTCAGACGTTCCTGCAAAGCTGTGATTTGCGGCGTGAAATCGGGGCCTTGCGCAGATTCGGGCAGTGCCGCAGCGGCAAGTTTGGCCTCTTCGGCTGTCGCAAGCGCATTGGCGGCAGTATCACGAACAGCACCCAGTTCATCCAGCACTGCCTTGGTGTCATCCTTGGGCATTGCCTGCAACTCGGCGCGCAAGGCTTTGATCTCTTCGGCTTGCTGGCTTAGTTGTGTCTGCAATGGCGAAGCACCGGGGACGGGCCAACCTTCGGGCGTCATTTGGGCAAGACCAAAACCCAACCCCGCGGCGACAACCCCACCCAGAACCAATGGCACAAAACCGGGGCCTGATTTTACCACTGCAGGGGATGCAGCAATTGCAGCAGGCTTTGGTGCAGCATGTTCGTTTCGCGACTTTTCTTGTGGCTTTTCATCGGGTTTTGGCTCTTCCCTCTCGGCCTTTGGCTCATCCAAAACGATGGCTTCTTCAGTGGCGCTGCCTGGGTCGGGAGGGCTTGGTTCGGCGCTTAACACGGGTTCGGCTTGGGGTGTATCGCTCTGGGCAATTTCTGCTGCCTCTGGCTCGTCCAAAGACAAAAGCTTGCCGGTTCCATCTGCTTCTTGGCTGGTTTCAACCATGGCACCCTCGGCCTTGGTCACATCAACTGACGGGTCCTCAGCCTTTTCCTGAACCGATTTGGCCGCATTTTTGCGCGGGGTCTTTGGGGTTGCCATCAATGCGCCTCCATATCAACGCCCCGGTTTTCGGGGATTTCCTCAATCTAGACTGACTGCGCCACAGGCTCAAGCCATCTACGCCACAGCATAAAATTGCGCGATTACATCAATCAGCGATGCAGCAGTCGGTTTTTCTGCATAGCACAAGTTTGCGTTTTGCACCTCGGACAAAGAGTCGCCCACAGCTTTGCTGAGAACGGCATAGGTCGGTCGCGACAATAGAGACAGCGCCGAGACTTGCTTGCAAAATAACCCTGCGCTGCGCGGCGAGAAAAGCGGAACCATCACTGCCCCTTCCCCTCGCAATAAGGCAACAGCAGCTTTGGTCAGCTTTTGTTCAATTTGGTCGTAGAGCACGCAGCTTTGCGTCGGTAGCCTGACATCGGTCAGGGTTTGCGCAACATCGCCGCGGGTGTGCTTGCCGCAAATATGCAGCAACGGGCCGCGCTGGCCCTTTTGCCGGATAAGTAAAATTAAGTTGGCCGCATCACCATCTGCCGAAACCGGCTCTAAACCCGCATTTTGCGCAGCTTTTGCAGTTCGCTCCCCCACGCAATAGGCCAGTTTGGGCAGGTCTTTGGGGCGGGCGGGATGGGCCAGAAACGCTACCACTCCGGTTTCTGACGTAAAGATAAGCGCTGAAAACGGGCCTTGCGGGATGGGCGGTTCCAGATAGTGCGGCGCAAGCAAAGGGCTGATGGTCACTGTGATGTCAGGGCCAAAGCGCTGATGCAGTTGCGCGGCAAAGCGGTGGCTCTGCGCGGCGGGGCGTGTTAGCAGAAAGGCGGGCAGGCGGGATTGTGTGGCCATGATGCAGGTGTTACCTGCTATAAAACCCTCTGGCAACGGGCCTGACATGCACAACACGATTACCCTTCTTGGCATTGAAAGCAGCTGTGATGACACGGCTGCCGCGATTGTGCGTGACGGACCTGACGGTCGGCAGATCCTTGCCTCGATTGTCGAAGGGCAAACCAGCCTGCATGCGGCCTTTGGCGGCGTCGTCCCCGAAATCGCCGCCCGCGCCCATGCCGAGCGCGTCGATGGCTGCGTAGCGCAGGCGATGGCGGCCGCAGGTTTGGGGTTTGGCGAACTGGATGGAATCGCTGTGACCGCAGGACCAGGGCTGATTGGTGGTGTGCTGGCGGGCGTGATGTGTGGCAAAGGGCTGTCGGCTGCGACAGGCCTGCCGCTGATCGGGGTCAACCATTTGGCGGGCCATGCGCTGACACCGCGTTTGACTGACGGGCTGGCGTTTCCCTATCTGATGCTGCTGGTTTCGGGCGGGCATTGCCAATATTTGCGCGTTGACGGGCCGGACAGCTTTACCCGCCTTGGCGGGTCAATTGACGATGCCCCCGGAGAGGCATTTGACAAAGTTGCCAAAGTGTTGGGCCTGCCACAACCCGGCGGCCCAATGGTCGAGGCCGAGGCGCGCAACGGCAACTCCAAGCGTTTCACACTGCCCCGGCCGTTGCTGGATAGGCCGGGCTGCGATATGTCATTCTCGGGGCTCAAAACTGCGCTATTGCGCGCACGCGATGCCGTAATCGCCGAAAAAGGCGGGATGACCCGTGCCGATCGCGCCGACCTCTGTGCAGGTTTTCAGGCGGCAGTCGTAGATGTGATGGCCGAAAAGACCCGCCGCGCCTTGGATGCGTCGCAAGTGTCGGCGCTGGCAGTCGCAGGTGGCGTGGCCGCAAACCAAGCCATTCGCGCCGCGTTAGAGACTGTTTGCACCGATCTGGGCGTAGAATTTCTGGCCCCGCCGATGGCGCTCTGTACCGATAACGCCGCCATGATCGCTTGGGCCGGGATAGAACGGTTTAGGATGGGCGAACGCGACGATCTGACGCTTTCGGCCCGTCCGCGCTGGCCATTGGACCAAACCAGCCCAGCATTGCTTGGCTATGGCAAAAAGGGGGCCAAGGCATGATTGGCATTATTGGCGCCGGCGCATTTGGTGGCGCGTTGGCGATCACTTTGGGGGCCAAACAACCCGTTACCCTATGGGGGCGGGGGCAAACAGGGCGCAGCATTGCGCGGCTGCCGGGGGCAGAATTGCCCGCGCTAGTGACGATTGCAGATGGTTTGGCACAGGTCGCCAAGGCAAAAACCGTGCTGCTAGCCCTGCCCGCGCAAGCGATGGGGCGGTTTTTGGCAGATCATTCGGCACTGTTTCAAAACCACAACCTTGTGGCCTGCTGCAAAGGTGTTGACCTAGGGACTGGCCTTGGCCCGACCGGCGTTATTGCCGCCCATTGCCCCAACGCCGTAGCGGCAATTTTGACAGGGCCAAGCTTTGCCAGCGATATCGCCAAAGGTCTGCCAACCGCGCTGACGCTGGCCTGCGCCGACGAAGGCGCGGGTGAAACATTGCAGCACCAACTGTCGACCGAGGTGCTGCGGCTTTATCGCACGACAGACGTGACGGGCGCCGAATTTGGCGGCGCGCTGAAAAACGTGATCGCGATTGCGTCAGGTGTGGTGATCGGCGCGGGCTTGGGCGAAAGCGCGCGGGCAGCCCTGATGACCCGCGGCTTTGTTGAGATGAAGCGGCTGGCATTACACCTTGGCGCGCGCTCGGAAACCCTAAGCGGGCTGTCGGGCTTTGGCGATCTGGTACTGACCTGCACGTCACAGCAATCACGAAATTTCCGCTTTGGTGCGGCACTGGGCGCGGGTGCCGTATTTGACGCAGGCGTGACCGTCGAAGGGGTTGCGACTGCGCAAGCCGTAGCTACACTGGCCCGGAAACACGAAATAGACATGCCGGTAACCCAGATGGTTGCGGCCCTGACCCAAAACCAGATCACGCTTGAGGATGCAATTCGCGCCCTCATGTCCCGCCCTTTGAAACAGGAGTAACCTTTGATGCGCGTCGCCCTTTTTTGCCATGACAAACCCGGTGCCTTGCAAGTGCGCAAGGATAACCGCGCCGCCCATTTGGCCTATATCGAGGCCACAGGCGTAGTAGAAATGGCCGGGCCATTGCTGTCACCCGAAGGCGAAATGAACGGCTCGCTGGTTGTGCTGAACGTGGAAACGCTGGCGCAGGCACAGGATTGGGCGGCAAACGACCCCTATGCCAAAGCAGGGCTGTTTGCTTCGGTTACGATCACCGAATGGAAAAAGGTTGTGGGCTGATGGCCTATTGGCTGTTCAAATCTGAACCCGATGCATGGAGTTGGGACGATCAGGTTGCCAAAGGTGACGCAGGCGAGGAATGGGGCGGCGTGCGCAATTATCAAGCCCGCAACAACATGCGCGCAATGAAGCTCGGCGACCTTGGGTTTTTCTACCATTCCAATGTCGGCAAAGAGATCGTCGGCATTGTTGAAGTATGCCGTACCAGCGAACCTGACAGCACAACCGATGATCCGCGCTGGGATTGCGTGATGATTAAGGCAGTCGAGCCACTGTTACACCCCGTTACTTTGGAAGATTGCAAAGTGTGGCCGGGGCTGGAGAATATGGCGCTGATCAAAAGTATGCGGCTGTCGGTACAGCCGGTTACAGCCGAAGAATGGGCAATTGTGCGCCGCATGGGTGGGTTGACTGAATAAGCCATCGCAGCAAATACCCTGGAAATAAATAGGAGGGCCCCGACCCCATCAGGACCCTCCTACCACACCACGTGCTCCCTTAGCACCACACGTGTTCTGTTTGAAAAGGTCCCGAGCGTCCTGCTCTGTTCTTCTTATGTACGTTAGAATCGCATTCACCGCAAAACCAAAGCCTTTAGAAATTAAGGCAAATGCGTTTAAGGTTTTAGCATTGGCAAAGCAAAACACCCGCGCCGGATGATCGGGGCGGGTGTTGTATTGGGCGTTACGTCCTTAGTCAGGCGTAAACGGATTCTTTGCTGAAATGCTTGGTCAGCATGTAGTAAATTACCGCACGGTACTTGTTGCGCTCGGATTTTCCATAGGTGTTGATAACAGCGTCAATGGCTTCCATCAAAGCCGGGCTATCAGCAAGGCCAAGCTTTTTCATTAGAAAGTTCTTTTTGACGGTTTCCAGTTCTGATGGATCAGTGCCCGCAACAGTCGAGCTATCAGCGTTATAGATTGCAGGGCCGCAGCCGATGGTCACTTTGGTCAACAGCGCCATGTCAGGCTCCATTTTGCATTTATTGCGCAGATCGTCGGCGTATTTCGCAATCAATTCGTCTCTCTTGCTCATTTCCTGTCGCTCCTGTGTTTGTTGCATAGTCGAACAAGCCCATCACGGACCCCCATATCGGACCTTAGGCACAAAGACTGGCACAGACAAAGGGAAAATAACGCAGTTTTCTCCCCAATTTGGGGCTGCAAAGCGCGTATTCATGCAAAAGGCCCGACAATTATGCCGGGCCTCAATCGCCAAAACTTACGTAATTACGCGCTAGGTAAGGTTTTAGTAGCGGTAGTGTTCGGGCTTGAAGGGGCCTTCGACAGGCACGCCGATGTAATCAGCTTGATCTTTGCGCAGCTCGGTCAATTTTACACCGATACGGCCCAAGTGCAGACGCGCCACCTTTTCATCCAAATGCTTGGGCAGAATGTAAACGCCCGGCGCGTATTCGTCGCCTTTGGTCCAAAGCTCAATCTGCGCCAAAACCTGGTTGGTAAAAGATGCTGACATCACGAACGAAGGATGGCCCGTTGCGTTACCGAGGTTCAACAAACGCCCCTGCGACAACAGGATAAGGCGGCTGCCGGAGGGCATCTCGATCATATCGACTTGATCTTTGATGTTGGTCCATTTGTGATTGCGCAGGCCCGCCACCTGGATCTCATTGTCAAAGTGACCAATGTTGCCAACGATCGCCATATCTTTCATCTCGCGCATATGCTCGATACGGATCACGTCTTTGTTGCCGGTCGTGGTGACAAAAATGTCGGCAGTTGCAACAACATCTTCCAGCAGCACCACCTCAAACCCGTCCATCGCGGCTTGCAACGCGCAGATCGGGTCAACTTCGGTCACTTTCACGCGCGCACCAGCGCCTTGCAGCGACGCTGCCGAACCTTTGCCCACATCGCCATAGCCGCACACAACAGCGACCTTGCCGGCCATCATCGTATCGGTCGCGCGGCGAATACCATCGACCAGCGATTCCTTGCAGCCGTATTTATTGTCAAACTTCGATTTGGTAACACTGTCGTTCACGTTGATCGCGGGGAAAGGCAGTTGGCCTTTCTTGTGCAGATCATAAAGGCGATGAACGCCTGTCGTGGTTTCCTCGGATACACCTTTGATCGCCGCGCGAGTTTTGGCAAACCAGCCGGGCGACTCTTTCATACGCTTTTTGATCTGCGCTTTGATCACTTCTTCTTCTTCGGATTGCGGCACAGCCAGCACGTCTTCGCCAGCTTCCATGCGGGCACCCAGCAGAACGTACAAGGTCGCATCACCACCATCATCAAGGATCATGTTCGCGCCTTCGGGGAACAGGAACGAACGGTCAAGATAATCCCAATGCTCGGTCAGGGTTTGGCCCTTGATCGCGAAAACCGGCGTGCCGCCAGCGGCAATCGCTGCGGCAGCGTGGTCTTGGGTCGAATAGATGTTGCACGATGCCCAGCGCACATCGGCGCCAAGTTCTACCAGTGTTTCGATCAACACGGCGGTTTGAATGGTCATGTGCAAGGACCCGACGATCCGCGCACCCTTCAACGGTTTAGCCGCGCCAAATTCCGTGCGCAGCGCCATCAAGCCTGGCATTTCGGTTTCAGCGATATTCAGTTCCTTGCGGCCATATTCGGCCTGTGCAATGTCTTTAACGATGTAATCTTGCGACATACCCCGTGCTCCTTGGCAAATGTTCAATTAACGGTCAGGTAGCACCGAAGTGGGGTCAGGGCAATGTCGGACAAGGTTTTCAGTGTGTCAAAGAGCCGGAGAATATCTGAATGAAACAACCGCGCGCATGGCAAAGGATGCTTTCTGGCCGCCGATTGGACCTGTTAGACCCGACACCGGTTGATATCGAGATCGAAGATATTGCGCATGGGTTGGCCTTTGTGGCGCGTTGGAATGGGCAAACCATTGGCGATTGGCCTTACTCGGTTGCCGAGCATTCCCTGCTGGTCGAACAGATTTTCCGCAAGTCCAATCCGGGAGAAGGCGCGCGCTGGCAACTTGCGGCGCTTTTACATGATGCGCCGGAATATGTGATTGGCGACATGATCAGCCCGGTCAAAGCAGCTGTCGGCCCTGGCTATGGCACGTTGGATGATCGCTTGACCGCGGCAATTCACATCCGGTTTGGCTTGCCCGCAGTTCTACCTGCCGCCATCAAAAAAGCCATCAAGGCGGCAGATACTGTTTCGGCCTGGCTCGAGGCCGTGCACATTGCCGGTTTTTCCACGGCTGAGGCTGATAAGATTTTTGGAAAGCAGGCGGCCCAGCTTATCAAAGGTCTGTCGATAGAACTGAGGCCGCCGGTACAAGTGCGCGCTGCGTTTATTGCACGCCACGCAGAGCTGTTGGCGAAAGTATAACGCCTTAAATAGAAAGCTGCTCCGGCGTTTTACCTGCTGCCAATGCTGCAACAAACCAACGCGGCTTGCGGCCGCGGCCCGACCAGGTATCCGTGGAATCGTCAGGATTCGCATATTTGGCAACAGCGGGTGACCGTTTGCGCGCGACAGTGGCACCCGTCAGTTCAGCCAAGGTAAATCCAAGTTCTTTTGCTTTTTCTTCCAGCATTAAAAGAGCGTTGTTCTTTTTGCGTGCTTCAAAACCAGCAATTTCTTTGGCAACCTTGGATTGCATTTCCTTTAGATCTTTTAAGGAATAAGTACTTAGGTCGATTTCCAATTCCGGGTTCCCTTCTTTATTGGATCCAAACCATTACCTTAAACCGATTGCGGCTTCAATCGCCGACGTATGGTCAATCAGAAAAATGCAATGTCTTTAGATACACAAGTATCTAAAGCCTGCGCATGAATTGAAAGCCATTATTTTTAACGCGGGCTGCGCTTGGCAAGAATACGCTGCAAAGTACGACGATGCATGTTCAAACGGCGCGCCGTTTCGGAAACATTTCGATCACACATTTCATAGACACGTTGAATATGTTCCCATCGCACCCTATCTGCCGACATCGGGTTTTCGGGCGGTTCGGGCAACGTCTCTCCTCGCGAAAGCAGCGCGTTTGTGACCTCATTTGCATCGGCAGGTTTTGACAAATAGTCAATCGCACCGATTTTTACCGCCGCGACAGCGGTTGCAATAGCGCCATAGCCCGTTAAAACAACAATCCGGCAATCAGGGCGCTTTTCACGCAGCACCTCAACCACATCAAGGCCATTCCCGTCTTCAAGCCGCAAATCAACTACCGCAAAAGCTGGCGGTCGTGACTGCGCAATCGCTTTGCCCATTGCTACGGTTTCAGCAGTTTCCACTGAAAACCCGCGCTTTTCCATCGCACGGGCAAGGCGTTTCAAAAACGGCTCGTCATCATCAACCAAAAGAAGCGTCGTATCAGCCCCAATTTCCAGCTTTAGATCCTCGGACATTTAAAAACCTTCTTTTGTTCCATTCTGACAGCTCGATTTAACACATACCTGTGATCAGCTTGCCCCGATAAAGCACGCAACCGTTTCGGCCAACTGATCTGGCGTAGTCTCTCGCTTAAAGAAATCCATAAAACCAAGCCCCGGCATCATCAGATAAGTAAAGGTCGAATGATCAACGAGATAATACTGATCCCCCGAATCTTGCTTTTTGAAATACGTTTTATAGGCAAGCGAGGCAGCTTTTACCTGCTCTTCGCTTCCGGTTAGCCCAATCATTTTTGGATGCATGATAGAAGCAAATTCGCCCATCTTTTCAGGTGTATCGCGCTCGGGGTCGATGGAAATAAAGATTGGCGTCACGTCCAGCCCCATTTCCTCCAGAATATCCACGGCCTCGGCATTGCGGGCATTATCAAGCGGACAAACGTCAGGGCAAAAAGTATAGCCAAAATAAACAAGTGACGGCTTGGTGATGACATCTTTATCTGTCACCGTCTCGCCTTTGGAATTTACCAGCGTGAACGGCCCGCCAATCGATCCGCCACCAACCTGGCCACCGCGACATTGGGCATATTTATCGCCCGACTGGTTGCTATAAACCCAATAGGCAGACCCTCCCAAAAGCCCGGCCATAGCTGCAACAGCAATTCCTGCGTAAATCTTGGTCATCTTCTTATCCTCACTCGCAACCCTTCCGGCAACACCTGTGGCGGGTTTGCGTTGAAACCCCAGCAAGCGCCTCTTATCAGTTGAGATAGTCTTTTTGTGCTGGCGGGGCAATGCAATGATAAAAACCGGAACAAGTGCCTTTTTCGGCGCAGGCGGCGAGAACAGATTGCGGTTGCGCACTTTGATCGTCTTGCGCTGGATGGCCATCGGCGGCCAGCTTTCCGCGATCACCGTGGCCTATTTTTTTCTTGGTATCGGTTTGCCACTCGGGCTGTGCTGCCTTGTGGTGGGCGCGTCGGTTATCGCCAATCTTGTGTCTTCGGTAGCCTATCCTATGAACCGGCGACTCTCGGATATGGAGGCAATGCTGGTCTTGCTATTCGATTTGGGGCAGCTTTCATTCTTGCTCTATTTGACCGGCGGCCTGACCAACCCATTTGCGCTGCTGATCATTGCACCTGTAATCATTTCGGCTTTTGCCCTACAATCACGAACAACCATCATTATCGGCCTTATGGCGATCTGGTTGGTCAGCCTTGCGGCAGTTTTCAACATTCCGCTGCACTATGCTGATGGAACCACTCTGACAGTGCCGCGTTTGCTAGAGGTCGGATTCTGGCTGTCCATCGTGATCGGCATTCTGTTTCTCGGGCTCTATTCGCACCGGGTTTCGTCTGAAATCCGGTCGATGTCCGATGCGCTTTTGGCCACGCAAATGGCGCTGGCGCGCGAGCAGAAACTGACAGATCTGGGCGGCGTCGTCGCCGCCGCCGCGCATGAACTGGGCACGCCGCTGGCAACGATCAAACTGGTTAGCGCTGAACTGATCGAAGAACTGTCCGACCACCCCGATCTGCGTGATGATGCGAAACTAATCAAAGAACAGGCCGACCGGTGCCGTGATATTTTGCGGTCTATGGGGCGGGCGGGCAAAAATGACCTGCATCTGATGCGCGCACCGCTTGGGGCGGTGTTGAAAGACGCCGCAGAACCTCACGCTGACCGCGGCAAAAAGATCTTGTTCGATCTGCATGCCACTGCGGGGGCGCCGACTTCACAGCCAATGATCCAGCGCAAACCCGAAGTGATCCACGGCATCCGAAACCTGATCCAGAATGCCGTGGATTTTGCAGAAACAACCGTTTGGATTGACGCCGAGTGGAGCACCAAGGCCCTGACTGTTCGCGTGGTCGATGATGGGCGCGGTTATAGCAATGACATCCTTGTCCGTATTGGCGACCCGTTTGTCCGCCAGCGCAATAGCGCGCAAAAACAAGAGACGCGGCCGGGCTATGAAGGCATGGGGCTTGGCCTATTTATCGCCAAAACCCTGTTGGAGCGCTCAGGCGCCGAGTTGTCTTTTGCAAACGGGTACGATTCGACCTCGCAAACCTCCGATCGACCGGCCCGTTGCGGCGCGATTGTCGAACTCATTTGGGCATTACCTGACATCGTGGCCCAGGGCGATGGTGCGTTGGGCGTTAACACCCCGATCGACAGCTAACCCCATATTCACGTCGCGACTGCAATACTGTCGCCATAATGTACATACCTTCAATCTATTGATGACGTATTAATGCCCCATTAACCCTCTGCAATGCAATCTTAGGATGTATTTGGCAAAAATGGGGGCCAGTCATGACAATAGATCATTCGCTTGCGATAACCTTGTTGGTGACCGGATTTTTTTCGGCCTTTCTGGGCCTTCTGTTGGTGTCTCTTTTACAAAGAAAGGCACTGCGCAGACCTGATAGCCTTTTCCTCGAAACTCATGGAAATGCGGAATATTTGTTCGACAACAAAGTATTGATCGACGCGACGCCCGTGGCGCGTAACCTGCTGCCAAAAGCGTGCCAAGACAAAACTTCCGCGTGGCCTGGGTTGATAAGCTATCTCGAACAAAAATTTCCTGGCGCAGCAACCAAACTCGATTCTCTTGCAACCCAAGGCAGTCTGACGATGGGTAGCGCCGAAGATGATAGCAGCGCGCCCTTGTTGTTGCGGGCCGAAATGCGCGGCGGGCTGACCAGAATCAGCGTGATAGAGACCGAGCATGCCGGCTCAAACACAGCTCTTGACCCCCTAACGCGGCGTGCCATCCGTGATGAGTTGGAGCAGCTGCGTCAAATTTCTGCCAAAGCGCCGCTGCCAATCTGGCGGGAATCGGAGGCCGGTGACGTCATTTGGGCCAACACAAGTTATCTGAACCTTGCAACCGAACGGCTGAATGAAGATGAAGATCTGACTTGGCCCTTGCCCAAGCTTTTTCCGCGATTGCCCCCCCAAACCGAACCCATGTTGGGTGAACGCAAGAAAATTCTTTCCCATGAGGGGGCCGAGCCACGGTGGTTTGACATCTTTGCATTCTGGCAGAATGAGGAACTGCAATGCTATGCGCTGCCGGCCGACAAAACCGTCAAGGCCGAAGAGGGCCTGCGGGCCTTTATGCAAACCCTGACCAAAACATTTGCGCATCTGCCAACCGGCCTTGCGATTTTTGACCATGAGCGCAAGCTGGTTTTGTTCAACCCGGCACTACTTGATCTGACAGGCCTGTCCCCTGATCTCTTGACCAAACGGCCCACACTCCCAACTTTTTTTGATGCCTTGCGAGAGGCGTCGATGATCCCCGAGCCACGCAACTATAAAAGCTGGCGCAACCAAATTACCGACATCGAAGAGGCCGCCGCCTCGGGCCTTTATGAAGAGACCTGGAGCCTGTCAGGCGGGCAAACCTATCGGGTAACAGGAAGGCCGCATCCGAACGGCGCGCTTGCGCTGTCATTTGAAGATATTTCCGGTGAAATGACCCAGACCCGGCGTTATCGGGCCGATCTTGAACTTGGGCAGGCGGTGATTGATGCTGTAGATGCAGCGATTGCTGTGTTTTCCGCTTCGGGTGTTTTGGTCATGTCAAACGCGGCCTATTCCGACCTCTGGGAACACGATCCAGCCGCGTCACTGGGTTCAGAGGGCAGTTTTGCAGCCGTCTGCAAGCATTGGCGCGCGGTATCTGCGCCAACCACACTCTGGGACCGTGCCGAGGATTTCGCCGTCGAAATGGGCCCGCGCCAAGCATGGCAAGACGATGTAAGACTGTCTGACGGGCGGCGCTTGGTCTGCAGGTTTTCACCATTGGCCGGCGGTGCCACAATGGCCACATTCCGATTGGAAGGAGGTGATGCAGAAGGTTCCGGATTCACGTCCTCGGCCCCTTGTAAATTGGCAGGTTAGGTCTGCTTCTCGCTTGCGCAGGAAACTGTAGCGCGTAAAACTACGCGCATGCCAATCAACACCCCGATCACATGTTACTTACCCGATGATGCCGCGACGACAGCTTTGGGGCATCTTTTGGCAACTCTTTTGCAGCCGGGCGA
Organism: Pseudorhodobacter wandonensis; assembly: GCF_001202035.1. Taxonomy (GTDB): domain Bacteria; phylum Pseudomonadota; class Alphaproteobacteria; order Rhodobacterales; family Rhodobacteraceae; genus Pseudorhodobacter; species Pseudorhodobacter wandonensis. Next base: position 30,930 of record NZ_LGHT01000015.1, read on the forward strand.
TACGGTTTTGCTTGGCGGTGGCATTGGGGCCGGCAAAACCCACCTCTCGCGTGCGTTGATTCAGGCCAGGCTTAACCGCGCCGAAGATGTCCCCTCGCCCACATTCACATTGGTTCAAACCTATGAAGCGGATGATTGTGAAATTTGGCACGCCGATCTGTACCGCCTGTCACACCCGAATGAGGTGCTGGAACTGGGGCTGGAGGCTGCGTTCGAAAGCGGCATTTGCCTGATCGAATGGCCAGACAGATTGGGCGATCTAGTGCCCAAAACTGCCCTGAGCATAGTGCTCCGCCCCAAAAACGATGGACGCGAGGCCGTGCTATCCGGCGGCCGCACTGGCCTGCTGCAAGCAATTCAAAAGGCATTGCCACCACATGAATAGCCGAGCCAGCGCCGCAACCTCTTTTCTGGCCGATGCAGGGTGGGGCCAAGCAACCCGTACCTTTCTGGCCGGCGACGCTTCGGACCGGCGCTATGAGCGGCTGCATTTGCACGGTAAAACCGCGGTTCTGATGGATGCTCCGCCAGGAAAAGGCGACGACCCTGCCGATTTCATCGCCATTGCCACACATTTGAATGCACTGGGCCTGTCTGCCCCGCAGATCATAGCCCGCGAATTGCAACAGGGGTTCTTGTTGATCGAGGATCTGGGCGACGCCCTTTTTGCACGATTGGTTGCAGCAGACCCGTCGCAGGAACCCATGCTTTATGCCGCGGCCACCGATGTTTTGTTGCACATTCAATCCCATCCAGCGCCAAAAGGCCTCGCCAATTTGCAGACCAAAGAATGGGCCGAGGCTGCCGGTTTTGCCCTGACATGGTATCGGTTTGCCATAACCGGTGACGCTGGCAATACCACTGCTTTTGCCAGCTGCTTAACGCAAGCCCTAAAGGCCCATGCCGATGGCCCGCGCGTATTGATATTGCGTGACTATCACGCTGAAAATCTGCTCTGGCTGCCCGACCGGATGGGAAATGCGCGCGTCGGTTTACTTGATTTCCAACTCGGGCAAATGGGGCAGCCTGCCTATGATCTGGTGTCCTTGCTGCAAGACGCGCGGCGCGATGTTTCCCCCCGGACCGAGGCCGCAATGATTTTGCGGTTTCAGGCGGGCGCCAATAGCCCCAACTTTGACGCAGCCTATGCCACAATAGGCGCACAGCGGGCACTGCGCATTCTGGGCGTCTTTGCGCGGCTGTGTTTGGTCGCGGGCAAGGCGCAATATGTATCACTTATCCCGCGGGTCTGGGGCCAGCTGCAACGCAATTTAGCACATCCTGCGCTTGCCGATCTGGCCGAAATTTGCGCACTCTGGTTGCCAGAACCAAACCCTGACGCCCTTGAAAGGATACGCGCGCAATGCGGAACAAACCCGACGCGGTGATGCTGTTTGCGGCGGGCTTTGGCACCCGCATGGGGGCTCTGACCGAAAACCAGCCCAAACCAATGATCAAAGTTGCGGGCAAGGCCTTGCTTGATCATGCGCTTGATCAGGTTGCGGGCGCCGGGTTGACCAAAACAGTGGTAAATCTGCACTACAAGGGTGACCAAATTGCCGCACACCTGCAAGACAGGCCCGAAATCGCCCTGTCGTGGGAAACGGCGCAAATCCTGGAAACCGGCGGCGGCTTGCGCGCGGCCTTGCCCCAACTTGGCACGGGGCCGGTTTTCACACTGAACACCGATGCCGTCTGGACAGGGCCAAACCCGCTTGTCACCCTGCAAGATGCGTGGGATCCCAGCCGGATGGATGCGCTTTTGCTGCTGGCCCCGCCGGCGCAGATCAAAGGGTTTCGCGGGGCGGGTGATTTTATTCTGGCATCTGATGGCCGAATTTCGCGCGCAAATGGCGCCGCGGGTTTGGCCTATCTGGGCGCGCAAATTTTGTTGCCATTGGGCATCGATGCCATTTCCGCGCAATCTTTTTCTATCAACATCCTGTGGGATCAAATGATCGCACAGGGCCGCGCATATGGCGTGCTGCATTCGGGCGGTTGGTGCGATGTCGGCCGCCCCGAAGGCATCACCGAAGCCGGAAACATGCTGGACGCCGCCGATGTTTCCTAATCCAGGTCCGCATATCTTTGCCCTGCCTCCGGGTGCCGATTTCCCTGCCCAACTGGTCGCAGGGCTAAAGCAACGCCTGATGGGCGAACCGCCCGAGGCGATGGCGCGGGTCACGCTTTATGTCAACACCACCCGCATGCAGCGCCGCATACGCGAGTTGTTTATCGCCCAAGGTGCCAGCTTTTTACCGCGCCTACACCTTGTTACTGACCTTGAAACCGCCTTTCCCGCCGCAGGCATTCCGCCCTCTGTCTTACCTTTGCGGCTGCGCTTGGTGTTGGCACAGTTGATCGAAGGCTTGCTGCAGCAACAGCCCGATCTTGCGCCACGTTCAGCGCTCTATGACCTTGCCGATAGCCTTGCGACCTTGCTGGATGAAATGCAGGGCGAGGGCGTTTCGCCTGACACAATTGCCACGCTTGATGTCGCCAACCACTCGGCGCATTGGGCGCGGACGCGCGAATTCATGGCAATTGTTGCGCAGTTGCTGGCCCAGATGGACCAGCCCGACAGCCAAACCCGCCAGCGTATGTTGGTGCAAGCAATCGCTGCACAATGGAAAATCGCACCCCCCAGCGATCCGGTGATCATTGCGGGCTCAACCGGTTCACGTGGCACCACAGCGCTGTTCATGCAGGCTGTGGCAAAGCTGCCGCAAGGCGCAATCATTTTGCCAGGGTTTGATTTTGATCTGCCAACGGCGGTTTGGTCCGGCTTGGGCGATGCACTGACCGCCGAAGATCACCCGCAATACCGCTTTTACAAGCTGATGCAGATGCTTGGCCTTGGCCCCGACGATGTTCAGCACTGGCACCCCCAACCCGCCCCTAACCCCGCACGAAACCGGCTGATCTCATTGTCGCTGCGCCCCGCCCCTGTAACCGACCAATGGCTGACCGAGGGTCGGCATCTGCCCGACCTAACCCAAGCCTGCGCCGATATAACCTTGATCGAGGCGCCGACCCCACGCGCCGAGGCAATGGCGATTGCGCTGATCTTGCGCAAAGCTGCCGAAGATGGCGTGACGGCCGCGCTGATCTCGCCTGATCGTGGGCTGACGCGGCAGGTTACCTCGGCGTTAGATCGATGGCGCATCTTGCCCGATGACAGTGCGGGCCGGCCCTTGGCCCTCTCTGCACCGGGGCGGTTTTTGCGCCATGTGCTGGACCTGTTTGAAAACCGGCTGACGTCTGAGACCCTGTTGATTTTGCTAAAGCATCCGCTAACCGCCAGTGCCAAGGTGGCCGAGGGCGACATTACGCGCGGCGACCACTTGCTGTTCACCCGCAACCTGGAACTAAAGCTGCGCCGCCACGGCCCCGCCTTTCCAAAAGGTGCAGATTTGGTCGCTTGGGCAGGCGCCGAAAAAGACCCGAAAGTGTTGCCTTGGGCGCAGTGGTTGGCGGCAACCCTGACAGGCCCTACAATCGACTCGATGCCGCTGTCCGATCACTTGGCCCGGCACCGCAAACTGGCCGAGGCATTGGCCCTTGGTCCAGCCCCCAGCACGCAAGCCAGCCAGCTTTGGGAAAAAGAGGCGGGCATTAGTGCACTGGCCACGATGACGGAACTGGAATCCGAGGCCGCGTTTGGCGGCACCATGACCCCTGCCGATTACCGCCATTTGTTTGAGGCAATCCTGAACAAAGGTGAGGTGCGCGAATCTGTGCAATCGCACCCGCGCATCATGATTTGGGGCACCATCGAGGCCCGCGTGCAGGGGGCGGAACTGGTCATCCTTGGCGGGTTGAATGATGGCATCTGGCCACAATCGCCGCCGCCCGACCCGTGGATGAACCGCGCCATGCGGCTCGAGGCCGGGTTACTGCTACCCGAGCGCCGGATTGGCCTTTCGGCACATGATTATCAACAGGCAATTGCCGCGCCCCACGTTGTCATCAGCCGCGCAGTTCGCAGTGCCGACGCCGAGACCGTGGCCTCGCGCTGGGTGAACCGTTTGACGAACCTGTTGAACGGGTTGCCCGATCAAGGCGGCGTAACCGCCTTGGCGCAGATGAAAGCACGCGGCCAATACTGGCTTGGCCTTGCCGCAACGGCCGAACGCGCCGCTGAGGTCGCCAACGCTCGGCGCCCTGCCCCGCGTCCGCCTGTGGCCGCGCGGCCCGCCAAACTGGCGGTGACTGGCATCAAGACCCTTCTGCGCGATCCCTACGCCATTTATGCCCGTTACATCTTGCGGCTGTTCAAATTGAACCCGCTCCGCCCGTCTCCCGATGCGTTGTTGCGCGGGTCGGTTCTGCACAAGGTGTTAGAAACCTTTACCCGCAGCCGCCCACCGAACGAGACGCGCGATGCCGCCCATGCCCGCCTGATCGCCGTTGCCGAGACTGTTTTAGCAGAGGAAGTACCTTGGCCGGCCGCCCGTGCGCTCTGGCTGTCACGCATGCACCGCGCCGCCGATTTCTTTTTGGGGGTCGAGGCGTCGTTGGGTGGCACCCCCGTTGTGATCGAGGAACAAGGTGCGATCAATCTGACCGGCCTGCCCTTTACCCTAACCGCCAAGCCTGACCGGATAGATGCCCTGCCCGATGGCCGCGTGCATATATTTGACTATAAAACCGGCAACCCGCCAAATGCGAACCAACAAAAATACTTTGACAAGCAGCTGCTGCTAGAGGCGGCAATGGCCACGCGTGGCGCCTTCAAAGCGCTGGATGGCCCGCGCGATGTGCAGGGCATCACCTATATCGGTCTTGGGTCCAGCCCAAAACAAGACACCAGTACACCCGATGAAGCAACCCTTGGCCAAGTGTGGGAAGAGTTGCACCATCTTATCGCTGAATATATGTCGCCCGATCGCGGCTATGTTTCACGCCGCGCCATGCATGGCGAACGTTTCCCCGGCGATTATGACCACCTCGCCCGTTTTGGCGAATGGGAAATGACAGATGCGGCCAACCCCGAGGACATAACATGATCCGCAACGCAGCCTCGGAACGGCAGGTGCAATCGGCCAACCCGCGCGCCTCGACCTGGCTATCGGCCAACGCAGGTTCGGGCAAAACGCGGGTGCTGACTGACCGCGTGGCGCGGATGCTGCTGTCGGGTGTCGATCCGGGGCGAATTTTATGCCTGACCTACACCAAGGCGGCGGCGTCCGAGATGCAAAACCGGCTGTTCGCCCGCCTTGGCGAATGGGCGATGAAGGAAGACGCGGCCCTACGGCAGGCGCTGGCTGATCTGGGCGTGGATGATGCCATTGATGCCGCCCGTCTGGGCCGCGCCCGCCAGCTATTTGCCCGCGCGATTGAAACGCCGGGCGGCCTGCGCATCCAAACCATCCACTCGTTCTGCGCCTCGCTTTTGCGGCGCTTTCCGCTAGAGGCAAAGGTCTCGCCGCAGTTCACCGAGATGGATGACCGCGCCGCCGCCCTGCTGCGCGATGAAATCATAGACGAACTGGCCGATAGTGGCGCGCCCGAGGTCATCTCTGCACTCGCCGGCGCCTATACGGGCGAGGATTTCGGTGCACTTGCCGCCGAAGTTGCAAACCGCCGCAATGATTTTACCAGCTTTCTTTCCGATGCCGACTGCCGTGCCCTGTTTGACGTGCCCGACGACCAGACCGAAACCGCCATATTAGAGCAGGTTTTTCTGGGCGGTGAGGAGGAGTGGCTGGCCGAGGCCGCCGACATCATCGCCACGGGGTCAACCAATGACGCAAAGGCCGCTGGCAAATTGCACGCGCTAAACCTTGATACGCCCGACATGCGCCTGCTGTCGGGCCTAGAGGGTATATTGCTAACCGGTGCAGGGGCCAAAGCGCCGTTTAGTGCAAAAATAGGGACGTTTCCGACCCAAAAAACCCAGCCAAAACTCGGGGCATTGCTGGACCGGCTAGAAGCCCTGATGCGGCGGGTAGAGGCAGCGCGGGGCGCCCGCATCGCGATGAATGCCGCCAAACGCACCGCCATTTTGCACCGCTTTGCCGCCGCCTTCCTGCCCGAATACAAGGCCCGCAAAGAGGCGCGGGGCTGGCTCGATTTTGACGATCTGATCACCTATGCCAAGGCGTTGCTGACCGACCCTTTGGTCGCGCAATGGGTGCTGTTCCGGCTGGATGGCGGCATCGACCATATCTTGGTCGATGAGGCCCAAGACACCAGCCCCGACCAATGGCGCGTGATTGAGCTGCTGGCGGATGAGTTCACCTCGGGCCGTGGCGCACGCGACGAGCCGCGCACAATTTTCGTCGTGGGCGATAAAAAGCAGTCAATCTATTCGTTTCAAGGCGCCGATGTAGAGGCGTTTGACCAAAAGCGCGATCTGTTCAAAGCCAAGCAGAAGCAGGTTGAAGACCCTCTCCAAGAACTGCTGCTGGAACATTCCTTTCGATCCTCAAACACGATTTTGCGGCTGGTTGACATGACCTTTGACGAGCGCCGCGAAAAGGGTTTGGGCGGCGAGGTAAAGCATATCGCCTTTTTCCCCGACATGCCGGGGCGGGTTGATCTGTGGCCGGTGATCGAAAAATCGCCCAATCCCGAACCGGATAATTGGTACGACCCCGTTGATCTGATTTCCGAGGAACATCACGCCGCCAAACTGGCGCAGCGGGTTGCCGAAACCATCCGCCACACCATCGCCAAAGGCACGCAAATCCCGATCAAAGGCGGCAAGGAAACCCGCGCCGTGCATGCGGGTGATTTCCTGATCCTTGTGCGCCGCCGGTCCGAAATTTTCTCCAGCATCATTCAGGCCTGTAAGGCACTTGACCTGCCGATCGCAGGGGCAGACCGGTTAAAACTTGGGGCCGAACTGGCGGTGCGCGACCTTGCCGCCCTGCTGTCGTTTCTGGCCACGCCCGAGGATGACCTGGCGCTTGCCGCCTGTCTCCGCAGCCCGCTGTTTGGCTGGACGGAACAACAGCTTTACAGCCTTGCCCAGCCGCGCAAAGGCTTCCTTTGGCGGGCGCTGGAAAATGACCCGCAGCACGCCACAACAGTCTCTATCCTTGCGGATTTGCGCGATCAGGCCGACTTTCTGCGCCCCTATGATCTGATCGAACGCATGCTGACGCGCCATGATGGCCGCCGCAAGTTGCTGGCCCGTTTGGGGGCCGAGGCCGAGGATGGCATTGACGAACTACTGTCGCAGGCACTTGCCTATGAACGCAATGATGTACCCAGCCTGACCGGCTTTTTAGGCTGGTTAGAGACTGATGACGTCGAGGTGAAACGCCAGATGGACAGCGCGGGCGAACGTATCCGCGTGATGACGGTGCATGGCTCCAAGGGGCTTGAGGCGCCGATTGTTATTTTGCCCGATACCGCGCAATACAACGCCCGCGAGCGGAACGAACTATTCGTTTTGCCCGAAGGCCCCGCGTGGAAAACACCAAAGGACGAAAGCCCCGAGGCTATCGCCAACGCCCGCACCGCCCGCAAAGCCCGCGAAGACGCCGAGGCAATGCGCCTGCTTTATGTCGCAATGACGCGGGCGCAAAGCTGGCTGATCGTGGGGGCTGCGGGCTCTATCGGCAAAGACAAATCAGATGACGAAGATGCGTCAAACGTGGTCTGGTACCGGCTGATTCAAGAGGCGATGATCGCCGCCGGTGCCACCAGCGCCCCCGGCGGCGGCTTGTGTCTCGCCGAAGGTGACTGGCCCGCCGATATTGGGCCAATCGTGAAACCCGCTGCCGAAACGCAGGCGCTGCCTGCGTGGGTGCAGGACCATGCGGCGGTCGAAAACCGCCCCGACCTGCCGCTGAACCCGTCCAAGCTTGGCGGGGCAAAGGCGCTGCCCGGTGATTTCACCACCGATGATGACAATCGCGCGGCAAAGGATCGTGGCACCCGCCTGCATGTGTTGCTGGAACATCTGCCCAAACATCCGCCCGCCGATTGGCCCGGCTTGGCCGCAGCTTTGCTGGCCGATGCCCCCGATGCTGCCGAATTGCTGGCCGAGGCGCAAAACGTGCTGACGACCCCTGCCTTTGCCGACCTTTTCGGCCCCCGTGCATTGGCCGAGGCCCCTATCACCGCCACGCTGCTGGGCAAGCCTATGGTCGGCACGATTGACCGGCTTTTGGTCACCTCCGACCGCGTGCTTGCGGTGGATTTCAAATCCAACCTGTTGGTGCCCGATTCGATTGCGACGGTGCCGGATGGATTGCTGCGCCAAATGGCCGCCTATCACACAGCGCTGTGCCAGATTTACCCCGACAAACAGATCGAGGTTGCCCTTCTTTGGACGCGCTCGGCACAGCTTATGCCGATATGTCCCAATATCGTGAGGTCGGCGCTTAGTCGAACCACACTCCCTTGACGTCCCTTGGACGCCCCCTTACCTTCCTAGCAAATACATTCCATTCAGGAGATATGTAATGGCCACGATCCCAGTCACCGACGCAACCTTTGACGCCGAAGTCCGCAAATCCGACATCCCTGTTGTCGTCGATTTCTGGGCAGAATGGTGTGGCCCGTGCCGCCAGATCGGCCCAGCCTTGGAAGAGCTTTCTGCAGAATACGAAGGCAAGGTAAAGATCGTCAAAATCAACGTAGATGAAAACCCGAACAGCCCGGCCGAGCTGGGTGTGCGCGGCATTCCGGCGCTGTTTTTGTTCAAAGACGGCGAAGTTGTATCGAACAAGGTCGGCGCTGCACCCAAGGCTGCGCTGGCAACATGGATCGCTTCGGCAGTCTGATTTGACCCACAGTTTGAATTGGGGCGGCTTTTCAGCCGCCCTTTTTCATGGCCTTAGCCAGCCAGCATTTCCGATTGTTTTACAATCACTTCGGCCTGTTTGATCGAGGCAATATCAACCAAACGACCCTTATACACGGTGGCACCTTCGCCCCGCGCCTTGGCCTCTTCCATCGCGGCCAAAATCTCGCGCGCCTCATTCACGGCCTCGTCCGACGGGGTGAAAACCTCATTCGACAGGGCGATTTGTTTGGGATGGATGGCCCATTTTCCGACCATCCCCAGCACCGCAGAACGCCGCGCCTGCGCACGAAAGCCCTCATCATCTGAAAAATCGCCAAACGGACCATCAACCGGCAAAATGCCGTGCGTGCGGCATGCTGCGACAATCGCGGCTTGCGCCCAATGCCACGGGTCGGACCAGTGCTTTTGCCCCGCTTGCAGCATGTAATAGTTTTCTTGCGTACCGCCGATGCCGGTGGTCTGCATTCCCATCGAGGCGGCAAAGTCAGCCGCGCCAAGGCTCATCGCTTGCAAACGCGGCGACGAGGCGGCGATTTCCTCGACATGGGCGATGCCCGCCGCAGATTCGATAATCACCTCAAAGCTGATCGGCTTCTTGCGGCTTTTGGCACGTTCAATCGCTGTGACCAGCGCATCGACGGCGTAAACATCGGCAGCACAGCCGACTTTGGGGATCATAATCTGATCCAACCGATCACCCGCCTGTTCCAGCAAATCAACCACATCGCGGTACCAATAAGGCGTATCCAAACCATTAATCCGCACCGAAAGCGTTTTGTTCCCCCAATCCACCGCACCAATCGCCGCAATGACGTTGGCCCGCGCGCTGTCTTTGTCGCTGGGCGCCACCGAATCCTCGAGGTCGAGGTTGATGACATCCGCCTGTGACGCTGCCATCTTTTCGAACAGCGCAGGGCGAGAGCCTGGGCCAAAGAGCTGGCAACGGTTCGGACGGGCAGGTGGCGTGGGCTGAAGGCGAAAGCTCATGTCGGACCTCTTGGTAATGAAATGTCTTATTTTCCGCCACAATGGTTAGATTGTTGCGCAGCGCCCTGCAACCCAATTCTTTTTGCGGCGCAGCAATTTTGCGGCGGCGCGGCACATCTATCACGGAATATTACAGCGATATTTGCGATAAATGAGCAAGAATCTTGTCATATAGGCTTGAATTTTTGGAATAATAATTAACACATTTCAGAAAATATGGCACATTCTACGCCAGAAGTGACCGAAAGTGAGAGCCACCATGATTAACACACCTTACCTCTTGTTCCTTGGCGATGCCGCCGACCCGCTTGCTGCCAAAGTGGCACAGGGCATCAGGGATTGGCGCCCGGAATATGCGCTTGGCCAGTTCCGGATGGAAGGCTGCAAAGCTGATATGAAGCTGCCCGATATGACCTTGGCCGAGGCCAAGGCTGCCGGATGCAAAACGCTGGTAATCGGTGTGGCGAACCGCGGCGGGGTAATTTCGCAAGCGTGGAAAAAGGTGCTGGTTCAGGCGCTAGAGGAAGGGTTTGACCTGGCCTCGGGCCTGCACAACCTGCTCCGCGATGAGCCCGATTTGGCAGCGGTGGCGAAGGCGACAGGCCGGAAGCTGCATGATGTGCGCATTCCATCTGTAAAATACCCGATCGCGAACGGGGTTAAACGCAGCGGCAAGCGGATGCTGGCCGTTGGCACCGATTGTTCGGTCGGGAAAATGTACACCGCCCTGTGCATGGACCGCGAGATGCGCGAACGCGGGGCCAAGGCCACATTCCGCGCAACCGGCCAGACAGGGATTTTGATAACCGGCGGCGGTGTGCCACTGGATGCCGTGATCGCCGATTTCATGGCAGGGTCGATCGAGTATTTGACGCCCGACAATGATGCCGACCACTGGGATTTGATTGAGGGGCAAGGCAGCCTGTTCCATGTCAGCTATTCGGGCGTGACCTTGGCGCTGATCCATGGCGGGCAACCGGACGCACTGGTGATTTGCCATGAGCCAAAACGCGGCCATATGCGCGGCTTGCCGGATTATACTTTGCCAAGCATCGAGGCGGTGCGTGATATGGCGCTGTCTTTGGCGCGGGTGGCGAACCCTGCCTGCGTGGCGATCGGGTGTTCTATCAACACGGCAGCGATGCCGGATGATGAGGCGATCGCCTATTGTGCCGAGGTTGAGGCACGGACCGGCCTTGTGACAGTCGATCCGTATCGTCATGGTGCGGCGCGGTTGGTGGATGCTATGCTGGCTGTTTAAGGGCGGGTCTTGTGGCCAGCGCCGGAGGGCTGTCTGCCCTCCGGACCTCCCGAGGATATTTGAGCCGAAAAGAAAGCGCGGGGATTTGCTATGATTACGGTTACGCCAGATGTGTTTCGATTGGCGCAGGTGTTTACGATTTCGCGCGGGTCGCGGACGGAAGCCAAAGTGCTGACGGTGCGGATTACGCGGGGCGGTGTGACGGGGTGGGGGGAATGTGTACCATATGCCCGTTACGGTGAGACCTTGGAGTCGGTGACGGCGCAGATTGAGGGGTTGGACCCTGCGATTACACGCGCAGCTTTGCAGCTGGCACTGCCTGCAGGGGCGGCGAGGAATGCTGTGGATTGTGCGCTGTGGGATGTTGAGGCCAAGCTGGCGGGCAAGCGGGTTTGGGAGCTGGCGGGTCTGGCGCTGCCGGGGCCTGAAATTACGGCATTTACCCTTTCATTGGATACACCCGAGGCAATGCGGGCCGAGGCGGCCAAACATGCGCATCGGCCGTTGCTGAAGATCAAACTGGGCACGCCGGATGATATGCCACGGTTGGAAGCGGTACGGGCCGGCGCGCCGAAGACGCGGATTATCATTGATGCGAATGAAGGCTGGAGCGCCGAGGTTTATGCAGAGCTTGCGCCGCATTTGGTGGCGATGGGTGTCGCCTTGGTAGAGCAGCCTTTGCCTGCAGGGGCCGATGATATGCTGGCCGAGATGGCGCGGCCTTTGCCGGTTTGTGCCGATGAAGCGGCGCATGATTGTGCGAGCCTGCCCCATTTGAAGGGCAAGTATGATGTGGTGAACATCAAGCTGGATAAGACCGGCGGTTTGACCGAGGGGCTGGCATTAAAGCAAGCGGCGCTGGCCGAAGGTTATGAATTGATGGTCGGTTGTATGGTCGGGTCTTCGCTGGCGATGGCGCCGGCCACATTGCTTGCGCAAGGCGTGGCCTTTACCGACCTTGACGGGCCGCTGCTTTTGGCCGAAGACCGAGAGGACCCGCTGGTTTTTGACGCGCAAGGCGTCCATCCGCCCAGCGCCAAATTATGGGGATAGAGTATGTCGCGCATCGTTTATGTAAATGGCCAGTATTTGCCCGAGGCAGAGGCTACGGTTTCGATCTTTGACCGTGGGTTTCTGATGGCGGACGGGGTGTATGAGGTGACGAGTGTTCTGGATGGCAAACTGATTGACTTTGCCGGCCACTCGGTGCGCCTTGCCCGCAGCTTGAAAGAGCTGGATATGGCGGCGCCTTGTTCGGACGAGGACCTGCTGGAGATTCACCGCGGATTGGTGGCCCGCAACGATGTGACCGATGGGATGATTTATTTGCAGGTCACGCGCGGCAACCCCGGTGACCGTGACTTTGCCTTTCCGGACCCTGAGACAACAAAGCCAACGCTGGTTATGTTCACGCAATCCAAGCCCGGGATGGCGGAGAGCCCGATGGCGAAAACCGGGATCAAGGTGATCTCGATCGAGGATATTCGCTGGGGGCGGCGCGACATTAAAACCGTGCAGCTTTTGTACCCTTCGATGGGCAAGATGATGGCCAAGAAAGCAGGCGCGGATGATGCGTGGATGGTCGAAGATGGCCACGTGACCGAGGGGACCTCGAACAACGCCTATATCGTGAAAAATGGCCGGATTATCACGCGCCAGCTTTCGCATGAAATTTTGCATGGCATCACGCGGGCGGCGGTTTTGCGGTTCGCGAAAGAGGCACAAATGGTGGTCGAAGAGCGGCCTTTTACGATTGAAGAGGCCAAGCAGGCGGATGAGGCATTCTTTACCTCGGCCTCGGCTTTTGTGATGCCGGTGGTCGAGATTGACGGGGCCAGCCTGGGGGGCGGCACGCCCGGACCGGTGGCAAAACGGCTGCGGGAAATCTATTTGGAAGAAAGCCGCAAGACAGCGATTTAACGGCCAAGTTTTGCGATTTCAACCTGCGTGACCGCGCGCGGACAGAACGGGAAGCCTTTGATAAACAAAGGTTTCCCGTTTTTCGTTAACCTGATTTTAACCGTTGAGACCGCGGACGACCATCGCCAATCAGATTGCGATGCGCGTTTTCACCAACCTATCGGGTTCTGGCATTTGGGCCTTGGCCAAGATTACCCCGAACACCGCGCTGACGTGGCGGGCCCATGGCAGCGCGGATCGCGCTGATCGTATCGCGCTGCACCTTGCCGGTAAAACAGCCCAAAATGTAGGGATATTCTGGCGTCAGGCGATACGCATAGTCATAGGCGCGCCCTTTGATTGAAATATTTTCAGAGCGTCCGTGACAAGCATCAAGATCGGCGTTGTTAAGCGTGCGACCCGAGGCATCAACCATGCCAAGGATCGGATAGCCATCAAGGGCCCACCCTACCAGCGCATTGCGGTCAGCCCCTGCCAAACAGGGCGAGCTGCTGTGATAGTGATACTGCCCCTTGCCCTGCGGGTGGCCGTTGCACAGGTCTTGGACCTCATGCGCGGCAGCATCACGGCCCGCGTCATCAAGCGCGTTGTAAAACGCCACACCAGTGACGGTAAAGCCGATCATACCCATGGACAGGCAGCCGGGTTTATTTGCCTTTGAAGGCTGGCTGGGTATGCTGAATTCCATCGCGACCTTTGCGATGGAATTTGGATTTGTATCAAAGGCGTAGGCGGGATCAGACCGTGCAATCGGAAAGGTTCCGGTTGGCGCCCCGACAGGCAGCCCGTTGCCGGTGACGGTCAGTTGGTTGCCATCGGATTTGATATCAAACCGCGCTTGTGGCCAAGTTACCTTGCCCTGCACATGCGGCTTATCAAGCGGGTTCCACGTGTCACCATGAAACCAATCCCCTACATGGCGGGCCCCGCCCCCCCAGAAGTTCTGGTTGCAGGCAAAGACGTTTCCAACGGCAGGATAGGCTGTAACCTTGCCATCCCCTACCGGAAGGTCATGGGCAAAGGCAGGCGGTGCCAATGGTATCAGGGCCGACAGCGACGCAAGCGCGGCGAGGAATGTGCGATAAGGTTTCATTGGGCCTACTCGTTGGATTTAAGCATAGAGTGCATTGAAAAACATGTTGGGTTTCTGATTGGTCAGGCGGGTGTTGGTGTTTCAAACGATCCGCTTGGCCGAATCCGTCGCTGCGGCGGGCAGTTTTGCTGGCGCGGGCAAAGCGTTGGCATTTGCCGGACGATTATTCGCCAGACATGTACATGCCTTGCCAGCCCCCAAAACAGCGGCCGCAGGGGGCGGTAAATAAATATGGGGCTAGTAGAGTTGGGCGCGGGGCAGCGTTTTGCCGCATCCCGCGCGCGCCTTAGGCTTCGCCTACGTTTTCTTTGAAGGCTTTGGCAAAAGCTGCCTGCTTTTCGGCATCGGCGGGGGTTTGGTTGGCGGCGCGCCACTGCTCATACGGCATGCCGTAGATCACCTCACGGGCGGCGTCTTTGTCCATGTCGATGCCGCGCTCGTTGGCGGCCTCTTGATACCAGCGCGACAGGCAATTGCGGCAAAAGCCCGCCAGATTCATCATGTCGATGTTTTGCACATCGGGGCGCTTATCCATCAGATGCTCAACAAGGCGGCGGAAGGCGGCGGCTTCAAGCTCGGTGCGGGTGGCGTCATCCATTTTGCGTTTCCTTTTCGACATCGTTCAGCGCAGCGACAAGCAACGGTGCAAGGCGTTTTGCCCATGCGGTTTGATCGGCTTTTGTCACTATCAGGTCATTGCGCAATTCGATCAAGGTGTTGTGACGGCCCATTTGCAGGGCGTGACGATCAATCGCATCACCGGGCAGATGGCCGAGGTAGGGTTCGTTATCGCCGACGCAGAGGTCTGGTTGGGCGTTCAGATGCGCCAGAAAGGCACGGCTGAGGCGGCCATCCTGCGGGGCGTGCAAAATGCCGATTTCCCAAGGGCGGGGGCAGCGGCCTTGCAGGCAGGGGGTAAAGGAATGCACGGCGACGATAACGGTATCGGGGCGGCGGGCGGCCAGCGCTGCATAGGCCTGATGGTAGGGGGTATAGAGGCTGTCGCGGCGGGCCGCGATTTGATCAGCTGTGACATGGCGATTGGCAGGGATCAGGGTGCCGTCATACAGTTTCATCACCAAAGTCGGGTCGTCATCGCCGCGATTCGGGTCGATCACCAGACGGCTGAAATTGGACAGGATTGCCGGCGCATCCAAGGCCTCGGCAAGGGCCACGGTCACACCAGCGGCGCCGGGATCATAGGCGATGTGGCGGGCCATATCGGCAGCAGCAATGCCCAGATCGCCACCATTTACCGCCACCGGCACGCGATTTGTGGCATGATCACAGGTGATCAAAAACCGCGAAGGCCGATTCTCGCCGAGGATATGATATGCGTCTGTCATCTATTGTTTACCTGTTTCGCGTAGCAAGTTGCTAATATTTGTAATATCGATTGGGCTGTGAACCATGTAGACCCCGCTTATGATCGGGAAACAGAATGGGCGAAAGGCTGTTAGCGCTATCGACTTTCCGTTGCCCCCTGCGCCGATTTGGGCCATAACGCAGGTCATCCACGCCCTAAAGCAGCTTATAACAGATAGGAATGAGGCAATATGAGACGCCTTCGCAATGTTAAAATTGTGGCCACCCTGGGCCCAGCCTCTTCGACATATGAAACCATCCGCGCGCTTTTTGAGGCCGGCGCTGATGTGTTTCGCCTGAACATGAGCCACGGCACGCATGACGAACAGCGCGCCCGCTATGATATTATTCGCAAGATCGAGGCTGATACCGGCCGCCCGATCTGTGTGCTGGCCGACCTTCAGGGGCCGAAACTGCGCGTTGGTGTGTTTGCCAGCGATGATGGCGAGGAACTGGTTGAAGGTGCCACCTTCCGCATGGATCTGGACAAGGCGCCGGGCGATGCCAAGCGCGTAAACCTGCCCCACCCCGAGATTTTTGCCGCGCTGGAAGTTGGCTCTACGCTATTGGTCAATGACGGCAAAATCCGGTTGAAAGTGCAAAACTGCGGCGATGATTTTGCCGATTGCGTGGTCGAGGTTGGCGGCGTTATTTCGAACCGCAAAGGCGTGAACGTGCCGGACGTGCTGTTGCCGCTGGCCGCTTTGTCGGAAAAAGACCGTGCGGATCTGGAATTCGCCTGCGAAATGGGTGCCGACTGGTTGGCGCTGTCATTCGTGCAGCGGGCCGAGGATGTGCTTGAGGCACGCGAATTGGCCAGAGGCCGCGCTGCGATTTTGTCCAAGATTGAAAAGCCGGCTGCCGTGAAATCGTTTGATTCGATTCTGGCGGTATCGGACGGGATCATGGTTGCGCGTGGCGATCTGGGTGTGGAATTGCCGGTGCATGCGGTGCCGCCGATTCAGAAACGTCTGATTCGTGCAGCGCGGGCTGCAGCCAAGCCGGTTATCGTGGCGACACAGATGCTGGAATCGATGATTACCGCGCCTGTGCCAACCCGCGCCGAAGTGTCGGACGTGGCAACGGCGATCTATGAAGGTGCGGATGCGGTTATGCTCTCGGCCGAATCGGCTGCGGGGGACTACCCGGTTGAGGCCGTGACCACGATGAACAACGTGGCGATTTCGGTGGAAAGCGACAAGATTTACCGCGAAGTGATCGAGGCAAGCCGCCGTGGGTCGAAAACCACTGTGGCCGATGCGATTGTTTCGGCAGCGCGTGAAATTGCGGAAACCACCGACATCAAAGCGATCTGCTGCTTTACCCAATCGGGCACCACGGTTAGCCTGGTGGCCCGTGAACGGCCACGCGTTCCGATCATCGCGCTGACACCTTTGGCGCGGACAGCGCAGCGCTTGACGCTGACATGGGGCGCGCATTGCGTCATCTCGGAACCACAAGACCGGTTCAAGGGCGCTGTGCTGTCGGCCGTTCGGGTGGCACGCGCGGATGGTTTTGCCAAACAGACCGAGCAAATCGTGGTAACTGCCGGCGTGCCGTTCAACGTGCCGGGCACCACAAATATTTTGCGCGTCGCCCCCTGCGATGAACGTTTGATTTACGCTTCCGAGGCAGAATGAGTCCTAGAGGTTTCTAGGAATTCGGAGCGTTGCATGGATCCCGATTTGTTTTTGGTCATTGGCCTGCTGGTCGGGGTCCTTGCTGTATCAACTGTTCTTTCTGGAATTTCCAACAGGCGCACCCCGCGTGTCGGCGCCGCATTGGTGCTGGTTTCGGGTGTGCTTTTGGTGCTGGCCTTTCAAAATAAGGCCGGCGGCTATACCGTTGCCGAAATTCCGCGCGTGTTTTTTAAAGTGCTTGACCGATATACCCTTTAGCGGCGTTTAAGGCTTGCGCTTGGTGGGTTTGCCCCCTATAGACCGCGCTTCTACAACCGTGTGACCGGCCTAAAGTGGCATGCCGAGTCGCGCGATAACCACTCGAACGAGGAGATGGAAATGCCCAAGATGAAGACCAAATCTGCGGCCAAGAAGCGCTTTCGCTTCACCGCATCCGGTAAGGTGAAAGCTGGCGCTGCCGGCAAACGCCACGGCATGATTAAACGCACGACGAAATTTATCCGTGACTCGGCCGGCACTATGTTGCTGTGCGACTCGGATGCTAAAATCGTCAAAAAATACATGCCCTATAACCGGTAAGGAGAGCCAAAGATGTCCCGCGTAAAATCTGGCGTCGTTACCCACGCCCGTCACCGCAAGGTAATTAAGGCTGCTAAGGGCTATTATGCCGCGCGCAGCACCAACTTCCGCACTGCAACGCAAGCGGTTGATAAAGCAAACCAATACGCAACACGCGACCGTAAGACCCGCAAGCGCAACTTCCGCGCGCTGTGGATCCAGCGGATCAACGCGGCTGTGCGTTTGTTTGATGCAAGCTTCACCTATTCCCGTTTCATCAATGGTTTGATGCTGTCGGGTATCGAAGTGGACCGTAAGGTTCTGGCCGATCTGGCAGTGCATGAGCCGGAGGCGTTCAACGCCATCGCAGCATCCGCCAAAGCGGCATTCGACAAATCCGAGGCTGCAAAAGCAGCTGCCTGATTTGATGTGAATTCGTGAAAGGCCCCGCAATTTGCGGGGCTTTTTGCGTTTCAGGGCCAATGCGGGGCCGTGCTGCCACTTGCATTCTTGCCCCCTGCCCGATAGCACCAAGCCACAAATTTCCGGAGAAAAACCTATGACCGCGCTTGATGACCTGAAAGGCAAATACCTGACCGCCTTGGCGAATGCCGGCGATGAGGCATCGCTGGAAGAGGTGCGGCTGGCGGCATTGGGCAAAAAAGGCGAGATCAGCCTGAAAATGCGCGAGCTGGGCAAGATGACGCCCGAAGAGCGCAGCACATTCGGCGCAGCGCTGAACGCCCTTAAGGATGAGATTGACGCCGCTTTGCGCGCGAAAAAGGCAGCGATGGCCGATGCGGCGCTAGAGGCGCGTTTGCGCACGGAATGGCTGGATGTAACCCTGCCCGCGCGCCCACGGCCTGCCGGAACCATTCACCCCGTATCTCAGGTGACCGAGGAACTGACCGCGATTTTTGCCGATATGGGCTTTGCCGTGGCCGAGGGCCCGCAGGTTGAAAGCGATTGGTATAACTTTGACGCGCTGAACATCCCGCCCGAGCACCCTGCGCGGCAGGAACATGACACGTTTTTCATGAACCGCGCCGAGGGCGACGACCGCCCGCCACATGTGCTGCGCACCCATACCAGCCCCGTGCAAATCCGCGCGATGATGGCGCAAGGCGCGCCGATCCGTATCATCTGCCCCGGCCGCGTGTACCGCATGGATATGGACCAGACCCATTCGCCGATGTTCCACCAAGTCGAAGGTTTGGTGATCGGCAAAGATGTGTCGATGGCCAATCTGAAATGGGTCTTGGAAGAGTTTTTCAGCGCGTTTTTCGGCAAGCCGGTCAAAACCCGTTTCCGCGCCAGCCATTTCCCCTTTACAGAGCCGTCGGCCGAGGTGGATATTCAATGCTCGTGGATTGACGGCCAGTTGCGGATTGGCGAAGGCGACGGCTGGATGGAGGTTTTGGGCTCGGGGATGGTGCACCCCAAGGTTCTGGCGGCGGCGGGCGTTGACCCGACTGAATGGCAAGGTTTTGCCTTTGGCATCGGGATTGACCGTTTGGCGATGCTGAAATACGGCATCCCCGATCTGCGCGCGTTTTTTGAAAGCGATCTGCGTTGGCTGCGGCACTATGGCTTTTCCGCGCTGAATGTGCCGGAACTGGCGGGCGGCGTGGCATGAGCTTTAACACCTTTGGCCATATGTTCCGCGTGACAACCTGGGGCGAAAGCCACGGGCCGGCGCTGGGGGCGACGGTTGATGGTTGCCCGCCCGGCGTGCCGCTGACCGAGGCCGATATTCAGCCGTGGCTGGACAAGCGCAAACCCGGTCAAAACAAGTTTACGACCCAGCGGCAAGAGGCCGATCACGTGCGCATTCTGTCGGGTGTGTATGAGGGGCGGACCACCGGCACGCCGATCCAGCTGATGATTGAGAATACCGATCAGCGGTCCAAGGATTACGGCGATATTGCGCAGAAGTTCCGGCCCGGCCATGCGGATATTTCCTATCATCAGAAATATGGCATCCGTGATCCGCGCGGTGGCGGGCGGTCTTCGGCACGCGAAACCGCAGCACGCGTTGCGGCGGGTGGCGTGGCGCGGGCGGCGCTGGCGCAACTGGTGCCGGGGCTGTCGGTGACGGGCTATATGGTGCAGATGGGGCCACACAAGATTGACCGCGCGCGGTTTGATTGGGACCAGATTGGCGAAAACCCGTTCTGGGTGCCGGATGCTGTCGCGGCAAATGACTGGGCCGTTTACCTTGATGATTTGCGCAAAGCGCATAACTCGGTCGGCGCGGTGATAGAGGTGACGGCGCGCGGTATGGTTGCGGGCCTTGGCGCGCCGATTTATGCCAAGCTGGACACGGATTTGGCGGCGGCGATGATGTCGATCAACGCGGTCAAAGGTGTCGAGATTGGCGAAGGCATGGCAGCAGCCAACCTGACAGGCGTTGAGAATGCCGACGAGATCCGGATGGGGGCGCAGGGACCGGAGTTTCTGAGCAATCATGCCGGTGGTATTCTTGGCGGCATCTCTACCGGGCAAGATGTGATGGTAAGGTTTTCGGTAAAGCCTACATCTTCGATTTTGACGCCGCGCCAGACGGTGACGGTTGCGGGTGAGGAGGTGGATTTGATTACCAAAGGCCGGCATGACCCCTGTGTTGGCATCCGCGCCGTGCCAGTAGGTGAGGCGATGATGGCCTGTGTTTTGCTGGATCATTTTCTGATGGACCGCGGGCAAACGGGTGGCCTGCGCGGTGTGATCGGCTAGCGTCTGTTCGGCACCGAGGGCAAACGGGGGCTGACTGCCCCCGCACCCCCGTAGGTATTTTTGCCAAGATGAAAGAGGTGGGTTAATACCCCAAGGCACAGCCGTCTTTGCGCGGGTCTGAGGCGCCTTCGAGCAGGCCTTCGGCGTGGATTTTGATGGCTTGCGAGCCGCCAAGCGGCACCACCGGGATTTTGACATCATGGCCACGTGCCGCCAGATCGGCGCGAACTGCGTCGGAATAGCCGCGCTCGACCTCCATCCCTTCGGCACCCGAAAAGCCGCGCGGGGCGTCCATCGCGGATTGCGGATCCATGCCGAAATCCTTGATATTTGAGACAAAGCGCGCGTGACCACAGGGTTGATAGGCGCCGCCCATCACGCCGAAAGGCATGGTGACACGGCCGTTTTCCACGATCATGCCGGGGATGATGGTGTGCATCGGTCGCTTGCCGCCGCCAGCCTCATTCGGGTGGCCTTGTTGCAAGGTGAAGCCTGCGCCGCGATTCTGGAAATTGATCCCGAACCTATCCGAGGCAAGGCAGGCGCCGAAGCTGTGGTAAACGGAATAGATCAGCGAGACGGCCATACGGTCTTTATCAACCACGGTGATATAGATCGTGTCTTTGTGCACCGATTCGGTCAGCGGGGCCGCGCTTGGCATGGCGCGTTTGGGGTTGATCAGGGCGGCGAGTTTTGCGGCGGTGTGCGGGTTGAGCATATGGTCCAGCCGCTTGGTGTGATCGGGATCAGCGATAAAACGGTTGCGGGCATCATAGGCGAGCTTGGTCGCTTCGGCCTCAATATGGGCGCGGTCCGCGCCGAAGGGGTCCATCGAGGCGATGTCGAAATGCGACAGGATTTCGAGGAGGAGGATCGCCGTAGCACCTTGGCCGTTTGGCGGATGTTCATAAAGATCAACGCCTTTGTAGGGGCCGGACACGGGGTTGACGTACTCACATTTGGTGGCGGCAAAATCATCCAAAGTGTGGGTGCCGCCCAGCGCATTCAGCGAGGCGACCATGTCTTGCGCGACTTCACCCTCATAAAAACCGGCGCGGCCTTGGGCTGCGATTTTGCGCAGCACCTCGGCTTGACCGGGGGCGCGGAAGATTTGACCCAAGGTCAGCGCCTTGTTGTTCAAAAGAAGGGTATCGCGGGCGCGGCCTTGCAGCAGATGTTCGGCCTCGGCCCAATCTTTGGCAACGCGGGGGGCGACGGGCACGCCTTCATCAGCGTAGCGGATCGCCGGGGCGAGCGTTTCGGCCAGAGACATGCGGCCCCAATCGGCGGAAAGTTGGCAAAACGCATCAACCGCACCGGGGATTGTAACCGCCTCGGGCGCATAGAGTGGCATCGCCGTTAGGCCACGCGCGCGCAGGGCATTGGCATCCAACCCCTTGGGTGCACGGCCCGAACCGTTCAGCGCATGAACGTCTTTGGTGCCTGCAGGTTTGAACAACACAAAGCAATCCCCACCGATACCGGTCATCTGGGGTTCACAAAAGCCAAGCAAAACGGCGCCGGCGATGGCCGCATCAACCGCGTTGCCACCAGCCTTTAGCACATCGATCGCAGTATTTGCCGCAAGCGGGTGGGACGTAGCACACATGCCATTGGCAGCGTAGACAGCAGAACGGCCCGGCATTTGAAAATCACGCATGTCATGTCCTCAGATTGGTTTTGCGAAGTTAATCTGAAAAATGCGTCGGCTGGAACCGGTATTTTGCGCCGTCCGGCTTTGTTTGAACAAGCCAGAGAACGCGAAGAGAAGGCCTCGGCACGGCGGATAATCTGGGGGCAATGACCACCGCGCCGAGGGAGTTTATTTGCAGCTGCGACCCTAACTTAGGGGCCGAAGATGTCTGTGTCAGGGGGAAATTCACGTGCGGCGCGTCATGCAACGGGCCCAGGCCAGGCATTCAAAACAGGTCTGCTGCGGTGACAGCGCCGGGCAGAACAAACGAAAGGTGATTGGTCGATTGCAGGCGTCGATAGGTAAGATCCTTGACAAGGGTGCGAATGAGGTACCACCCAAACCCGCCCTCGGGCAAATCCGCGGTTGTGTCAATGGGCGGGAGCTTGCCTTGTGGCAACTGCTCTTGCGGGAAAGCACGCCCCTGATCGGTGACGACAACCTCTACCCCTGCGCCCAAGTCGCACAGGGCAATCGAGATGCTTCCCTTTTGTTCGGAATAGGCATGTTCGACGATATTATTCAAAACCTCTGCCAAAACGATTTCTGCCGTGCCGCGTGCGCATTCATCCAAATCGCGCATAGCCGAGCACGCCAACAAGCACGCCAAACCATGCCGAACCTCAATAGGGCTGCTTTCTATCGTAAAATACATCGGCTGCCTTTTCATACTGCTACCCTAGCTTGCCTGTCGCAGGCCCCCGGGCATTGTGGAATGAATGGTGAAAACGGTATCCATCCGGGTTAGGCGAAACACCTTGGCCACGGTGGGCGTCAGGCCAAACAGGTCAAGCTTGCGATCCGGCCCCAAAAGCTTCATCACCCCGACGACCGCCCCCAAACCAGAGCTGTCCAGAAAGGCGACCTGCGACAGATCGAGCAAAACGCGGTCGGACGGGGTTTGCGCAACCTCGCGCATACGTTCCTTGAATTGGATCGCACCGGCGGCATCGATACGATCTTCGTTAACGGTAACAACCAGATAGGCATTTTGAACGTTTGCAGACAGGTTCATCCTGAGCACTCCTTTCGTCAATCAGAGCTTGCAGCCTATGCCCCAGTGGTTAGCATTCGGTAACCGAAACCCGAATGTGGGGGCAAAATGCATAAAGTTGTTATCTCTGGCGCCGCGCGTACGGCGATGGGCGGATTTCAGGGCGCTTTTTCGGGGGTACCTGCCGCCAAGCTGGGCGGAGCGGCGATTCGTGCAGCTTTGGGCGGATGCAGCCCAGTGCTTGTCGAAGAGCTGCTGATGGGCTGTGTGCTGCCCGCGGGCCAAGGCCAAGCACCGGCGCGGCAGGCAGGCTTTGCTGCCGGCCTTTCCGATGCGGTGCCCGCAACCACGTTGAACAAGATGTGTGGCTCCGGGATGAAAGCGGCGATGATGGCGCATGACCAGATTGCGCTGGGGCAGTCCAAAATCATGCTGGCCGGAGGTATGGAAAGCATGACCGAGGCGCCGTATCTGCTGCCAAAAATGCGCGGCGGGGCACGGCTGGGGCATGCGGTGGCCCTGGACCACATGTTCCTCGACGGGCTTGAGGACGCCTATACCCGCGACAGCAATGGCGGTGCCCGCCTGATGGGCAGCTTTGCCGAAGATTGCGCGCAGGACTTTGGTTTTAGCCGCGCCGATCAGGATGCCTATGCGCTGGCATCTTTGACACGGGCGCTGGCGGCGCAGGCCTCGGGGGCATTTGCCGCCGAAATTGCGCCAATGACGGTATCCACCCGCAAAGGCGACATAACGGTAGCCAGCGATGAACAGCCCGCCCAGGCACGCCCTGAAAAAATCCCCGGCCTGAAACCCGCCTTTCGCCAAGGCGGCACCATCACTGCGGCCAATGCGTCCTCAATCTCGGACGGCGCGGCGGCTTTGCTCATGGCGTCAGAAGGAGCCGCCAAAACCCACAACCTGCCCATCCGCGCCTATGTTTGCGGTCATGCCAGCCATGCTCAGGCCCCCGCCTTGTTCCCCACTGCACCCGCACCCGCCGCGCGCAAGCTGCTGGAACAGCTGGGCTGGACCACAAGCGATGTAGACCTATGGGAGGTAAACGAAGCCTTCGCCGTCGTTCCCATGGCCTTTATGCGCGACCTCAACATCCCGCATGAAAAAATGAACGTAAACGGTGGCGCATGCGCCTTGGGTCACCCAATCGGCGCATCCGGTGCGCGGATCATCGTGACCCTATTGCACGCCCTCGAATTCCATAACCTCAAACGCGGCATCGCCGCCATTTGCATCGGCGGCGGCGAGGCTACAGCAATCGCGATTGAGCGCCCATAGCCCTCTTGCCTAATCATCTATCCCCAAATATCCCACGGGGGTCCGGGGGTGTGAAACCCCCGGCTCTTACCCAAAAGGCCGCCTAATGCCCGATTACGCCCAGCTTTCTCAAACCCTCCACGCGCTTTGCACGGGCGAAACCGATAGCGTTGCTCTTATGGCCACTATCGCCTGCGAATTGCACCATGCGCATGACCTGTCGGATTGGACCGGCTTTTACCGCGTCACCGCGCCTGAAACCCTCAAGATCGGCCCTTATCAAGGCGGGCACGGCTGCTTGGTCATTCCGTTTTCGCGCGGGGTTTGCGGGGCTGCGGCGCGTACAGGGCAGCCGCAATTGGTGCCGGATGTCGATGCCTTTCCGGGCCATATCGCCTGCGCGTCCTCTACCCGCTCGGAATTGGTCCTGCCAGTTTGGAACGGAGAGGGCCAGTTGTTAGGCGTGCTTGATCTCGACAGCAACACCCCCGATGCTTTTACCGAAACCGATGTGACCGAACTGACCCGTCTTATGGCAGATCTGTTCAAGGCCGCGACATAAGGTAGGGCGGGACTCAAAACGCCGGAGTTCACATGCTTATTGCCCTTCACCATATCCAACTCGCCATGCCCCAAGGGGGCGAGCCTCAGGCCGTGGCGTTTTACGCGGGCATCCTTGGCATGACGCAGGTGCCCAAACCTGCGGTGCTGGCCGGGCGGGGTGGAGTTTGGTTCACAGCAGGGCCGATCCGCCTGCATCTGGGCGTAGAAACCCCCTTTACCCCTGCCCGCAAGGCCCATCCGGCATTTGAGGTGCCGAACCTCGACTTGGTGATCAAACATCTAAAGACGGCAGGTATTGAAACGAAAGCCGATCAAGACCTACCCGATATCCGCCGCATCTATATCAACGACCCCTTTGGCAACCGTATCGAACTGCTGCAACGCCTGTAGGTCGGGGTTCACCCCGACTCGTCGAATACCGGCACCTCCAACGGCTACATCAGCCCGCTTGCTTCAGCCCCGCTTGCTTCAGCCCCACTTGCTTCAGATTGTCTGTCGCCGCCATTTGCGTTATGGGCCACAGGATGACCGAATTTATCTATACCCCCCCCAACGCGCCCCTTGTCGTGCTGTATTCCGACGATCACATCGTGGTCGCCGACAAGCCGTCCGGCTTGCTTTCTGTGCCCGGCAAGGGTGAGGACCGCGATGACTGCTTTATCAACCGCCTGCGCGACGTATTCCCCGATATCCTGCTGGTGCACCGGCTGGATCTGGATACTTCGGGCGTGATGATCTTTGGCCGCAACAAGGCCGCGCAAGGGTTTCTGGGGCAGCAATTCGAGAAACGGCTGACCAAGAAAATCTATCTCGCGCGGGTGTGGGGCGAGGTCGCGGAAAATGCGGGCAGAGTAGACCTGCCGCTGGTCGTGGACTGGCCGAACCGGCCGCGCCAGCATGTGAATTTTGAAACCGGCAAGCCCTCGGTCACCGACTGGCGGGTTTTGAAACGCGGCGGCGGTGAGACGCGGATGAAGCTGACCCCGCTAACAGGGCGGAGCCATCAATTGCGGGTTCATATGCAGTCGATCGGGCATGTGATTCTGGGCGACCCTTTGTATGCTGACGGGCCCGCGCGGGATTTTGAGCGCTTGATGCTGCACGCCGACAGCCTGAAAATCCGCCACCCCGAAAGCGGCGCCGCGATGAGCTTTTCGGCCGCTTGTCCATTTTGATAGCGGGAATGACCGCGCGCGGACAACAATTCAAACCATTGATTTATAATGGTTTTCGTGTTTTTATTTACGTGATGTTAAGGTTTGGCGCCGCAATTGCCGCTTGGCGCGCGTGTAAAGCACCGTGATCTGACAATGTAGGCGATGCGGCCTTTGCATGCATGCGCAAAGGCCGCTTTTTAAGGTGTTTAGAAGAAGCCCAGTTTATTCGGGCTATAGCTGACCAACAAGTTCTTGGTTTGCTGGTAGTGGTCCAGCATCATCTTATGGTTTTCACGACCAATCCCCGACTGCTTATAGCCGCCAAAGGCTGCGTGGGCTGGATAGGCGTGGTAGTTGTTCACCCAGACGCGGCCCGCCTCAATAGCGCGGCCAAAGCGGTAGCAGGTGTTCATGTCACGCGACCAGACGCCAGCACCAAGGCCATACATCGTGTCATTCGCAATTTCCAAAGCTTCGGCCTCATCCTTGAATGTCGTGACCGAAACGACCGGGCCAAAGATTTCCTCTTGGAAAACCCGCATCTTGTTGTGACCTTTGAGGATGGTCGGCTGGATGTAGTTGCCGCCCGCCAGTTCGCCGTTGAACCGTGCGGCATCGCCACCAGCAAGCACCTCTGCGCCTTCTTCGCGACCGATGGTGAAATAGCCCATAATTTTATCGTGTTGGGCCTTGCTGACTTGCGCACCGACCATGGTCTGAGGGTCGCGCGGGTCGCCGTGCTTGATCGCGGCCACACGTTTGATACAGCGCGCGATGAACTCTTCGTAGATGTCTTCTTGGATCAGCGCACGGGATGGGCAGGTGCAGACTTCGCCTTGGTTAAAGGCAAACAAAACAAAGCCTTCGACGGCTTTGTCCAAAAACGCGTCATCCTTTGCCATCACGTCGGAAAAGAAGATGTTTGGCGACTTGCCACCCAGTTCAAGCGTGACAGGGATAAGGTTCCTGGTCGCTGCCTCCATGATTTTGCGGCCTGTGGCTGTGGACCCCGTAAAGGCGATTTTTGCGATGCGCGAGGAACTGGCAAGGGCTGCGCCAACCTCTCCACCAAAGCCGTTGACGATGTTTAGCGTGCCTGCCGGCAGCAAGTCGTTGATCAATTCTGCGAAAACCATGATCGCGGCGGGCGTTTGCTCGGCCGGTTTCATGACGATGCAATTGCCTGCAGCCAAAGCCGGCGCCAGTTTCCATGCCGCCATCAGCAGCGAAAAGTTCCAAGGAATGATCTGGCCGACAACGCCCAAAGGTTCGTGGTAGTGATAGGCGATGGTGTCATTGTCGATCTCGCTCATGTTGCCTTCTTGCGCCCGCAGGACACCGGCAAAATAGCGGAAGTGGTCGGCGCACAGTGGCACGTCAGCGTTCATTGTTTCGCGGATTGGTTTGCCATTGTCCCATGTCTCGGCCGTTGCCAAGAGTTCTAGGTTCGCCTCAATCCGGTCGGCAATTTTAAGCAAGATATTCGCGCGTTCGGTTGCAGAGGTTTTGCCCCAAGCCGCTTTGGCAGCGTGGGCTGCATCAAGTGCCAGTTCGATATCGGCGGCATCCGACCGCGCACATTCGTTGATCATGCCGCCTGTGATCGGGGTCACGTTTTCAAAGTATTTGCCGTTGACGGGTGGCACAAACGCACCGCCGATAAAGTTGTCATAGCGCAGTTTGAAGGGCGAGGTGTATGTGCCTGCCTCTGTGTGGGTCATATCGTTCATCTGAATTCCTCCTTTTGCAATCCGGCTTCTCCTCCCGGATTGCAAAGACTATGACGAACGCAGGATGCGCTGTCTTGAGGAGGCAAGGCGTCAGCGGGTTGAAACTGTCTCAGCCCTGAGACAGTTTTCCCTAACTATCGTCCAGTCCAAGCCGCTTCATGCGCCGATAGAGCGTCGCACGCCCTATCCCAAGCTGACGCGCGGCCTGTGAAACATTGTTTCCGGCCCGCGCCAAGGCACGAATCACTGCGGCCTTTTCGGCTTTCTCAAAGCCGGTTGGTCCATCTTCGCGCCCCAATATGTCGGCCGCGGGGCGGGCTATCAAATCACCGGAGCGTGGCAGCCCAAAGACGCGGCGGGCCTTGCGGGTGGCCCCTATGACCAGATCATTTTCGTTGATCGCCAGCAGGGTTGCGGCATCGTCATCACTTTCGGCCACAATTATCCTTGCGGATGCGTAGGCGGCCCTGAAATTGGCAGCTTCTATTGCGCGGGCGGTTTGTGCCACTTGGGCAGCGATCAGACGGTTAAACGCCTCGGTTTGATCTGCGCGTGCCGAGGATAAATCAAGCGCCGCCACAAGTTGCCCGTTGCTGCCATAAATCGGTGCGTCGATGCAGCTCATGCCCGTGTTGCGTGTATAGAAATGTTCGTCTTGATGAATGATTACATGACGTTGTTCTGTCAGGCAGGTGCCAATTCCGTTGGTGCCTTCTTTCTCCTCGCTCCAGTCGGCGCCTGTCGTCAGGCCCCAACCTTCAAATGCCAAAGCGTCGGCATCAGATAGTCTTTGGTCCAAAATTATGCCGTCAGTATCTGTTAGGAAAACTGCGCAGCCGGATTGCCCGACCAATGAGAATAAGGCATCCAAGCGCGGGCGTGCGACGATCATGAATTTTTCGAGCGCCTCGACGCGGGATTGAAGGCTTTTTTGTTCAATGCGGTCAGGCGCGCGGCGTTCGTCCGGATTTAGCTTGTGCTTGAGTGCCGAGCGATGCCAGCTGGCCGCCACCCGCGACTTTGCCGCAGCCGAAGTAGACTGCGTTACCTCTAGTACAATGTCAGCATGCGATGCCTTTGATGTCATCTTGACCTCCCTAGAAGATCATTAAGACGGGTCGATCCGGTTTTGTCGATCATTCATCTTGGCGCAGCGACTTATTGACCTGCAGGGAGGTGTAGCCTGCCGAGGCGCAATTCAGCCCCGCCCGGCATAGGTTGTTTTTTGGGACGCCCAGACAAGGCCTTTGTCAGCTATTTTGATCTGTATGAGGTGCACCGCTCTGGGGGATTTTGAGGTGTGTGCGCGCCTTTTCAAGCGCGGCGGCCCAATTTTCCCGCGCGTGTTTGCGATCATATGCGGGCAGTGTTGGATTGAACGCTGTCACTTTTCCGTCGGATTCACCATCGGCAGACAGGTTTAGCGCCATCGCCGCCACGCCGATTGCCCCGATCTCGGGCAAGTCAGAGCGCAGCACGCGGCGACCCAGTATATCAGCCTGCAACTGCATGAGAAACGCGTTTGCAGATGCACCGCCATCGGCGCACAGTTCGGGTATCGTGGCTCCAATATCCTTTTCCATCGCTTCAAACACGTCGGTAATTTGATGTACGATTGCGTCAAAAGTCGCCCGTGCCAGATGCGCCTGGGTTGTTGCATGTGTCATTCCGGTGATTGTGCCGGTCGCGTGGTCGTCCCAATGCGGCGCACCCAGACCTGCCAGGGCCGGTACAAACACAGCGCCCCCACTGTCGGGCACGGTTTGCGCAAGTTGAGATAGGGCCTGTGCATCGCCGACCCCCAGAATCTGGCCCATAAAGGCCGCTGCCTGCGCCGATACGGTGATATTGCCCTCGAGCGCATAGACTGTGCCCTTGCGGGTGGTCCAGGCTATGGTACCCGACAGGCCGAATCTTGAATCAACGCGCTGTGGCGTAAGGGTCATCAACGATGACCCGGTGCCAAAGGTTGCCTTAACCGCCCCTGGTTCGCGAACACCATGGCCATAAAGGGCTGCATGGCTATCGCCCATCATCGTCAGAATCGGGATGCCAGCAGGCAGTGCGGATGCTGTGGCAATGGTTTGCCCGAATACGCTGTCTGATGGCATAGGGGTTGGAAGACAGTCGATCGGGACGCCGTAAAGGTCGCACAGATGGGGGCTGAAGACCAAGCTGGACGTGTCAAAAAGCTGGGTACGAGAGGCGTTGGAATGGTCGGTGGCAAAGGCCACTCCCCCTGTCAAATTCCACAACAACCACGCATCTACAGTGCCTGCACGCAAGTGACCCGCGCTTGCCAGATCGGCTGCACCATCCACATTCTGTAGCACCCATGCGAGCTTGGACGCAGGAAACAGCGGATTGATGGCAAGGCCGGTTGCCGCAACAACAGCGTCATTATGCCCCGCCGCGACCAGCGCATCGCACATAGGCGCGGTGCGGCGGCATTGCCAAATGATCGCAGGGCAAAGCGGGCGCGAGGTGCGCGCATCCCAAACCACCAGCGTTTCGCGTTGGTTGGCAATGGCGATGCCGTCAATATGCCCGACGGTTTGGGCGACGATTTGACCAATCACGTCCTGCACCGACGCCCAGATTGCTGTTGCAGATTGCTCGGCCCAACCCGGTTGCGGATAGGTAGTGGTTAGCGGGCAAGAGGCCCGCGCCAGTACCGCACCCGCCGCATTGACCAACAGCGCCTTGGTGTTTGTTGTGCCTTGGTCAATTGCCAGAACTTGCCGAGGCGTCATTTTCGCGCCCGACCAATCGCGCGGCGTGCGGCGGCGGCGATGCCTTCTGGCGACAGGCCAAATTCCTTGAACAGCCAATCAACCGATCCGGTGGGCACAAAGCCGGGAAAGCCGACACGCTCGACAGGGACGGCGTGGTTGGCTGCCGTAAGTTCGGCAACAGCCCCGCCCAAGCCACCACGGATCGAGGCCTCTTCAACCGTGACAATAGCACCGGTTTCACGGGCAGCTGCCAAAACAGCGGTTTCATCCAAGGGATTGAGGGTTGCCATATTCAACACACGCGCACCAATGCCTTCGGCTTGCAAAGCCTCGGCAGCGGATGCGGCAAGATGCACCGTGGTTCCGCAGGCGATGATGGTTACATCGGAACCGGCATGGACCAGCTCGGCCTGACCCGCGCGGAAAACGCGGTTTTCGATGTTCAACTCTGGCACGGGCATCCGCGAAAGACGCAGATAGACCGGCCCTTCATGCGCTGCCGCCCATTTCACCGCTTCGGCGGTTTCCCATGCATCGGCGGGTGTGATGACCGTCAATGTGTTGAACAACCTTAGCCAAGCGAAATCCTCTATCGAGTGGTGCGTTGGCCCCAGCTCGCCATATGCGACGCCCGAAGACTGGCCCACCAGCTTGACGTTGAAACCTGCGTAAACAATGTCTGCTTTGATCTGCTCTAATGAGCGGCCAGTCAAAAAGCACGACGCGGCCGACACGAAAGGAATGCGCCCGCCATTGGCAAGGCCCGCGCTGACGCCGACCATGCATTGTTCGGCAATACCGACGTTGACCAAGCGGTCGGGAAACTTCTTTTGAAACCCGCCGAGTTTTGACGACCCGACCGAGTCGTTCACCACGACGACGATACGGTCATCTTCGGCTGCAAGGGATTCGAGCGTGGTCACCCAAGCTTCGCGGCAGTCAGAAAGGCCCTTTGGGGCGGAGGCGTGCGCGGCCATCAGACCAACTCCTTCATTGCGGTGGCGAATTGATCGGCATTGGGCACACCGTGGTGCCAGCTGGCCTTGTTTTCCATGAACGACACGCCTTTTCCTTTGATCGTATTGGCAATAATCGCGCGGGGTTTGCCGGTTGGGGCAGCTGTTAATGCAGTCAGCAAAGCTGCATGATCATGCCCGTCAAGCATCTGAACATCCCAGCCAAAGGCCTCGAACTTCTTATCCAGTGGGTCCAAGCCGTTGGTTTCCTCGGTCCCGGCACCCTGTTGCAGGCGGTTGCGGTCAACAATCCATGTCAGATTGCCCAACTTGCGGTGGCCTGCGGTCATCGCCGCCTCCCAGTTAGAGCCCTCTTGCAGCTCTCCATCCCCTGTCAGCACGAATGTCCGGTAATCGGAACCTGTGATTTGCCCCGAAATCGCAATGCCGGTGGCGACAGGCAGGCCGTGGCCTAACGGGCCGGTGTTGGTTTCAACCCCCGGCAGATAGTTGCGGTTCGGGTGGCCATTCAGCAAAGACCGTGGCTGCATATAGGTATCCAGCCAGCTTTCCGGAAAATAGCCCGCCGCACAGAGCACGGTATAAAGCGCACCGGTGGCATGGCCTTTCGACATAATAAACCGATCCCGATTGGGCAGGTTCGGCTGGGTCGCGTCATAGGACATCACGCCGAAATACAGCGTGGCAATCACGTCGATCGCTGAAAAATCGCCCCCTGGATGGCCCAATTGTGCATCATGCACCATTTTGAAAGCCCGCCGGCGCATCCACAGCGCTTTGTCTTTGATCCGCGATACGGTGTCATTGTGTAGGGTCATGTTCATTCCTCAATACCGCTCGGGCATGGTCAGTTTCGGTTCCACGGGCGCGTTGTGGTGGTAATGCGGCCATTTCAGATAGCGGCCGATGGCCTCTTGGACGACATCGGCATGATGACCGCGCACCATTGCGACGTGATGCTCGAACCCGTTTTGGGTCACAAAACGCATCAGCTCGCGCAGGCGCTTGACGTGGGTTACAGCGATGCCTCCGTCCATCGGGAAAGGATCATTGGTGAATTCGCCTTCGCCGAGATAGCATTTAAGCGTGCCTGCGCGATCATCGGACGACAGGCGGAAATAGGTCATGTCACCCGCTTTGACCTTACCCTTCACGGCGCCAAAGCACTTGGAACGACCAATGCTTTCGCCCAATACATCCAGTTCGGAAATCTCTGGCGTATGGCCGATAAAGGATTTCGGGAAGTTGCCGCAATGCGTGCAGACGCATTTATCAACCTCATGGCCATAGTTGTTGTTCCAATCCAGAATTGCGGGCGGCGCACCAGAGGCGAGCGCAAGCGCATACATCGACAGCGCGCCCATGATGTCGACCTCACAAGCTGAAGGCATCAGTTCCTCGCCCATCATCGACATGGTCACACAGGTGGCGCAGCCGAAATTATCCTGCAACGAGCGCCAGCATTGAATCGCGCTGGCGTCGCATTCGTTTTCTTCAATCCAGCGGTTGACGGCGAGGGTCCATTTCGCTTGGGTCAGGATTTGCTGCGGTTTGATGTGATCGGGTATGGTGCCGTAAGCCTTGATCTTGGCCATCTTGGCCAGCAATTCCGGCGCGTCATCTTTGATTTTGCCCGCAGCACCCATCATTTCAGACAGATCCACCGTAACCACGGTGATAGCGGACGCCTGCAACAGCTTTTCCGAATAGCGCATGGTCTGGAATGCACCTGTGCGCGCGCCAATTGCCCCGAGCCGCGCCCCGCGCAGGCCGCGAACCGTACGGCAGACGCGTGAAAAGCGTTCAATATCCGCGCCAAACTCTGCCCCGCCCGCATCGCAGGTGTGCGAAGTGGTTTCGGTAAACGGCACGCCATATTGCCAAAAATTGTTGGTGACGGATAGCTTGCCACAAAATGCATCGCGGCGGCTGTGGATATCGACTTTATCCACCTCGTCATTGCTGGCTTGCAGCAGGATCGGTACGTTCAGCTTGGCCCGGTTGACCAGTTCAGCGATAGCGATCTCATCACCAAAGTTGGGCAGGCAAATGACCAAGCCGTCGATCTCGTCGCGGTGCGCCTTGAAATGCGCGGCATAGAGTTCGGCATCCTGAATGCTTTGCACCGCGCCGTTGGCTGTGGCCTCATAGGGCAGCATGACGGCCTTGATTCCCAGCTTGGCGAAATGGGCCAGAACCTCGTTGCGCGCGGTCTGGCAAGGCGCCGGGCTGAAAAAGGCCCGACTGCCGATTACCAGCCCCAGCGTTACTTGGCGACGAATTGTAAGTGTCATGAAACCTCCTCACGGCGGATCCGATCAGAATCACGCCAAGTATACTTTCGATTACTTTCACTTATTGAGTATTTTATCGCAAGTGTTTTTCTGCCTGTCCTGAAAAGTTGCTGCTTTCCCGCAAAATCCTGCCCATAGGAACATCAATGCGGGCGCTTTTGCGATTATGACAAAAAAACCGATTTCAAACGAAAGCAATTGACAGGATGCAAAAGTATTTGCCACAGTAGTGAACGAGGAATCGCATCACTGACCGATGCGCTCAAGGGAGGAAGACATGAACCTGAAACGCCGCCTACTTATGTCCGCTGTGGCAATCGCCATGGTTGGCGCACTGCCGTCATTTGCTGCAGCAGCAGATACAATCGCAATCATCACCCCCAGCCCGGACAACCCGTTCTTTAAGGCCGAAGCCGATGGCGCTGCTGCGAAAGCCAAGGAATTGGGCTATGAAGTCATGGTCATGGTGCATGACGATGACGCCAACAAACAAAGCGAGCTTTTCGACAGCGCAATTGCGGCTGGCGTAAAGGCGATCATTCTGGATAACGCTGGCGCCGATGCTTCGGTTGCTGCGGTTCAAAAGGCCAAAGACGCGGGCATCCCCAGCTTTTTGATCGACCGTGAAATCACCTCGACAGGTGTTGCGGTTAGCCAGATCGTTTCGAACAACTACCAAGGCGCACAGTTGGGTGCCGAAGAATTCGTCAAGCTGATGGGCGAAAAGGGTGAGTTTGCAGAACTTCTCGGCAAAGAATCCGACACGAATGCTGGTATCCGGTCAAAGGGCTATCACGATGTGATCGACCAATATCCAGACCTGAAAATGGTCGCACAGCAAACCGCAAACTGGTCGCAGACCGAGGCCTATACGGTTATGGAATCGATGCTTCAGGCCAACCCCGGCATCATGGGCGTGATTTCCGGCAACGATACGATGGCGATGGGCGCTTATGCAGCGCTTGAGGCTGCTGGCCGCAAGGACGTGATTGTTGTGGGTTTTGACGGCTCGAATGACGTGCGCGATTCCATCCTTGCAGGTGGCATCAAGGCGACCGTGTTGCAGCCTGCCTACCAGCAAGCGCAGTTGGCTGTCTCGCAAGCTGACCAGTTCCTCAAAACCGGTTCGACCGGCGTTGATGAAAAGCAGTTGATGGATTGCGTCTTGGTGAATGGCGACAACGCCTCCAAGCTTGAGACCTTCGCGCTCGCTCAGTGAAGCTAGATGACCAAAGCCCCGGTGCTGTTGCGGTTGCGCAATGGCATCGGGCATTTACTGGATATTCCCATGCGCCCCATGCACGCCACTGCGGGTCTTTTGCTGATTATGCTCAGCCTGTCCGCCTGCAAGATAGTCAAAACCGAAACCGTCACGACAGAAGAGGGGCAAGCAACTGCTGGCCTCGATAAAATCGCGCAATTGGCCGAAGATAGTTTTGCAGCCAAGCTGCTGCCATTGATCGACACGACCGCGCTGGATATTGCTGCGTTGCGCAGCGCGATTGCCGCAGATCTGGACGGCGCGGGTGCCAAACATGGCAACCGTGGTGCGGGTCAAGGGGCAGCCTGGACCTTTGCCGTAAAGGGCGAAGGCGTGGTGGTTTCTGCCAACCTGACCAGCCGCGCCCGCAAGGCGGAGCTGGACACCGATGGCGATGGCTCTGCCGATCTGACGCTTTTGCTGGGGCCTGTCATCGCGGGTACCGCTTTGCGCGATGTCGCCCCGTTTTATGATTTTGGGTCCTTTAAGGACCAGATCGAATTTGCCCAGCTGGCCCGCGCCTTGAACGATAAGGCAAGCCCGGCATTGGTGCTGCCCGAAGGCGATTTGACCGGAAAGCGCCTGTCTTTCAAAGGGGCTTTGGCGCTGAAATCAGCCAAGGATGCGTTTGTTGTGACGGCCGTCAATGTTGCGGTGCTGCCATGACAGTAGCCCATCCGGTTGGCCTGACCATTCGTGGCGGCGTCAAAGTATACCCTGGCACGCGGGCCCTGAAAGGCGTGGATTTTGATCTGCACATGGGCGCGGTTAACGTGCTTGTGGGCGAGAACGGTGCCGGTAAATCCACTTTGATGAAGGTGATTGCAGGCGTCGAATCCCTGACCGAAGGCACGCTTGCCATGGAAGGTGTGGTTCACAATTTCCGCTCTAAATCGGACGCGGTGGACCACGGGATCGGGATTGTGTTTCAAGAGTTGAACCTGTTTCCCAACCTGACGGTCGCTGAGAATATTTTTATCGCCCGAGAGCCAACGCGTTTCGGGATTGATGTCGATGCGCGCGCCCAAACCGATGCCGCCCGCGCGTTGATGAAGCGCCTGGAGCAAGATATCGACCCCGACGCACCACTTGGCACCTTGCGGATTGGCCAACAGCAAGTCGTAGAAATCGCCAAAGCACTGGCGCAAAATGCCAAAATCCTGATCTTGGATGAGCCGACCTCGGCCCTGTCCGCGACCGAAGTCGAAGTGCTGTTTCGCGTCATCAATGATCTGCGCGCCGAAGGGGTGGGGATTGTCTATATCAGCCACCGGCTGGAAGAGCTGATCCGCATCGGGGATTATATCACCGTGCTCCGCGACGGTGTGATCACTGGCGCTCAATCGATGCAAGGTGTGGATATTCCTTGGATTGTGCGGGCGATGATTGGCGAAGGCTCCAAAGAATTTCCCCGTACCGAGGTCGCGAATTACGGTGAGGAGGTGTTCCGCGCCTCTGATATCTGCCTGCCGCGGCTGGGCGGCGGATTCACCGTCGATCATGTGTCACTGTCTGTTCGCGCGGGTGAGATATTGGGGCTGTACGGGTTGATGGGCGCAGGGCGCACCGAATTTCTTGAATGCATCATGGCGCAACATCCGCTGTCATCCGGCCAGTTCTTTATCGCAGGTAAACCCTTGACGGAAAAAGACGTGACCGGGCGCATTGCACGTGGGCTTGCCTTGATCCCCGAGGATCGCAAACGTGACGGCCTGGTTCAAATTATGTCGATCCGTGAAAACATTACGCTGTCTGCGCTCGACCAATTTGCGCGATTGTTTCATTTGGACTTGCGGGCGGAATTGGCGGGCGCGGCTGATTTTATCAAACGCCTGACCATCAAGGTTGCCAGCCCGGAAAACCCGGTGTCCAGCCTGTCGGGCGGCAACCAGCAAAAGGTGGTTATCGGCAAGGCTCTGATGACCAACCCCAAGATTTTGCTGATGGATGAACCCTCACGCGGGATCGACATTGGCGCCAAGGCCGAGGTGTTCCGCACCATGCGCAAACTGGCGGCCAGCGGGCTTGCGATTTTGTTTGTCACGTCTGATCTCGACGAAGTTCTGGCCCTTTCAGACCGCATTCTGGTCATGGCCGATGGCCGGTTAACCGGCGAATTTTCACCAAGTGCGGGACATGCCGCCGTTATCTCTGCCGCATCACGGCACAAATCCAAGGAAGTCGCAGCATGACCGTTAAATCAGACCGTACCAGCCTATTACTACTGCTGCTGCGCCTTCGCACCTTTGTCGCGCTCATATTGGTATTTGCATTTTTTTCCTATGCTGCACCTAATTTCCTGTCCACAGCGAATGCGGTGATCGTTTCAAAACACGTGGCGCTGAATGCCTTGCTGGCCATCGGCATGACCTTTGTCATCATCACTGGCGGGATTGATCTTTCCGTCGGCTCTATCGTCGGGCTGTGCGGGATGGTTGCGGGTTGGCTGATGCTAAACGGGGTTGATTTGGGCATCGGCTATACGGTCTGGTTCAACACAATTGAAATTGTGGGAATCGTGGCTCTGGTTGGTGTTCTGGTTGGTGCGGCCAACGGCCTGTTGATCACGAAAATGGGCGTGGCGCCTTTTATTGCTACGCTTGGCACGCTTTACATTGCACGTGGTGCGGCGCTGTTGTCATCAGGGGGGCGGACATTTCCGAACCTGACAGGTAGCGCAGAATTCGGCACCAAGAGCTTTCCATTTATCGGCACTGGAACAATCCTTGGCCTGCCGATGATGATCTGGATTCTTATCGTTGTCGGCCTTGCCGCCCACTATTTATCCCGCCGCACGACGCTGGGGCGTCATATCTATGCGGTCGGCGGCAATGAACGGGGCGCTGCGCTGTCGGGGGTAAAAGTCAATCGGATCAAGATGTTCGTTTATATGTTCTCGGGCTTTTGTGCTGCCCTTGTCGGCATCGTCATTGCCAGCCAGTTGCAAGCCAGCCACCCCGCGACGGGCGAAACGTTCGAGCTGAACGCCATTGCCGCAGCCGTTTTGGGCGGCACCTCAATGGCGGGTGGACGGGGGCGCATCGCGGGCACGATTGTCGGGGCATTTGTGATCGGCATTTTGTCAGATGGGCTGATCATGATGGGCGTGTCATCGTTCTGGCAAACTGTCATCAAGGGCGTAGTGATCATCACCGCCGTCGTCATCGACCAAGCGCAGAGCAAATTGCAAGCGCGGGTGGCCTTGCAGCAAGAGGCGGCGATCAACAAATAGACACAAGTGCTTTGCCCCGAGTTCATTATCATCTAAAAGCAATCGAAAGCGTCCGCAGGTAAATCGAGCCTGCACAAAAAAGGAAACCTTTGATGCAGCAACATGATCCCAATACTCGGGGGGACACAATGGCTGGCCTTTTGTCTGAACCACGCAGGCGGCGCATTCTGGAATGGATCCAAGAAGAGGGCGCTGCCCGCGTGCGTGATCTGGCTGGCGCCTTTCAAGTGTCCGAGGCCACGATCCGCCAAGACCTTGAGCGGTTGGAAACCGAAGGCATGATCACGCGTGAACATGGTGGTGCATTCCTGAACTCACCTTCGCCGCAAGTTGGCACGATGACGCTGCACCATCAGGAAAATATGGACAAAAAGGCCAAAATTGGGGCGCTGGCGGCAAGTCTGGTTAAGAATAACGAAACGATCATTCTGGACGCCGGGACAACCACCACCGAGGTGGCGATGCGGCTTTTGACGCGGAAA
The DNA here is from genome assembly GCF_001202035.1 of Pseudorhodobacter wandonensis. Lineage (GTDB taxonomy): Bacteria > Pseudomonadota > Alphaproteobacteria > Rhodobacterales > Rhodobacteraceae > Pseudorhodobacter > Pseudorhodobacter wandonensis. Next base: position 69,645 of record NZ_LGHT01000015.1, read on the forward strand.
AATCTGACCGTTATTACCAATGCCCTGAACATCGGTATTGTCATGGGTTCGGTTCCGGGCTTTGCCGTCCACATGCCGGGTGGCCAGTTCAAAGCGCCGACTTTGTCGCTGTCGGGCGATAAATGTGTGGAATATTTTCGCAGCATTTTTGCCGGAAAGCTGTTTTTGGCAACTGCGGGCGTGTCATTGGATTCGGGGCTGACCTATCCCAGTTTTGCCGATCTGGAATTGAAAGAAGCGATGATACGGGCGGCAAGCCATGTCTATCTTGTGGCAGATTCGACCAAGATCAATAAATCCTCTTTCACGCGGCTTGGCTCATTAGAGGTGATCCATACCTTTATCACGGATGACGGGATTTCGGATGCCGATGCAAAAGCCTTTGAAAGCCGCGGGATTGATCTGCTTATTGCTGAATAAGGTGCTGGTTTTGTGTACACATATCAGCCCCCGCCATTTTTGCCTGTGCTGTGTATTTGCCCGAACGGGTCAGATCAGCTGAGTATCTGCGTTCCAAGGCGGCAATCTGTGAGCGACTTTTTCTAGCTGGCACTTGGGGAAACTGACGGTCCCGTTTTTCGACGCAATTTTCGCGTGGTTGGGTATTTCAACAGGGCAAGCCCAAAGCGGGCGGCGCATGCGTCTGCTTTGGGCTTGCGGTTTCGTATGTCATGCTGCTTTGGTCAGCCGTTCAAGGATTTCCAGCATGCCTGGTGACAGATCTGTATGGTGGTGCGCCAGTTTCCACGCCCCGCCCTGCCGCTGATAGACGTTGGTTACCCGATGCTCGATTCTGGCTTGGTGGCCGGCAAGGGTTAAAGTTCCGACCTCTACACCGGTTTCTACGGCCATATCCGATCCGACGTTGATCGCCTGATCCTCTAGCCGGATGTCACCGCCGCCTGCAATTTTGGCGACCTTGTTGAACGAGGCCAACACAGTATCTGAACCGATGTCGCGCCCGCCGATGGGGTGCAATGCGGTGACGCCGGCGCCCTTGATCCACACGGCCTGCATCGCGGTATCATCGCCCTGTGCCATTTTGTTTAGCGCAGCGTAGAACGTGGCCGAGGCGCGGCGAACTTCATCAAGGTTGGTCATGGTTTGGTTCCTTCTGGCTGTTGGCAAGCCGGGGGTGTGCCCAGCCCATGCCGAACGCCCCGTTGCCAGTGAATTGGTTGGGATGGCCTAGACAGCGGCCTCTTGCATTCCGGATTTGACGGACGCGAAAAAACCGGCCCGCGCATTGGTTTTGGGGAAAGGCGCATCCGGCACGTCAACGCCCAGAAAGCGGCAGAGCGGGTCCCATCCGTCGCGGACACTGAACACCAGTGCCTTGCCCAGCGCCGCCAGTTCCCGCGCGGCCGCTTCGTTAGCTTGGTATGCCTTTAGAATGCCGTCCCTATCGGTGCGGCCACCCAAGGCCTTGCCGATGATGACCTTTTCGATCATTTCGAACCAAGGAACCGCGTTTTTGGGCCATGCCTCTTTGTCGAGGATCAGCGGCAGGATGGTCTGGGAAAAGCTGCCGTACCAATCCTCGGCATCGCGGTGCGAAAGGATGACTTTGGCATCCGGTGTGGCCGAAAGCACGTCTTGCCAATAGGCCGAAACCGGAAAATCCACAGCCGACCGAAAGCCCGCGAAGACCGTGCCAAAGTCGGGCCGCCCCTTTGCCACGTCGGACCATGCTTTGATCTGACTGGGGTCATTGATGACCTCGGACATGTGGTGGCATGGGCCGAAGCCCAGATATTCCAACGCCGCCTTTAATGAGTAAGTGCCGGTTCGACCGAACCCCGCGCCAATGATTTCGAGTGCCATTGCGTCCTACCTTTGCTATGAATAAGATCAATCAATGTTGCTTGATCTGCGCCTATTGAGGGTAAGATGAACTGTTTACAGCAAGAAAGTCGAACGAAACGATTTCATAGACCATGAATGAAATTGATTTACATCGCATTGACCTGAATTTGCTGGTGGTTTTCGAGTCTCTGATGGAGACCCGAAGCGTTACGGTGACGGCAGACAGGATCGGGCGTACACAATCGGCGGTCAGCCACTCGCTTGCTCGGCTGAGGGAGCAACTTGACGATCCTGTGCTGGTGCGGGTTGGCGGCAAGATGCACCCCAGCCCGTTCGCCGAGGCCCTTATTGAGGACGTCCGACCCATCCTGCGCAGCATCCGCCGCGTGATCGCGCCGCGCAACCTGTTTGACCCCGGCCAAAGCGAGCGGGTGTTTCGTATCGCAATGCCGACGCTGACCAAAGTCATTGCAGAGGTGTCAGCAAGGGTCGAGGCCGAAGCGCCACGGGTAAAGATCGAGTGGTTGCCAGCGCATCACGATGTTTATCCGGCGCTTAGCGAAGGCTTGATCGACCTTGCCCATCTGGGCGGAGAGCCGCGCTTGCCGGATGGTCTGGACCATCAGATCATGGAGCCGTTTTCCTGGGTGACATTCGCGCGGCGGGGTCACCCGGCAGCCACGGATTGGGGGATCGACGCCTGGCGCAAATACCCGCATGTCATGGTCAATGTTACCCGCGCGCAGCAAAATCCTTTCCCTGTTACGCCCGCTGCTGATGCCGGTGCGCGACGGGTCAGCGCGATGATCGGGGATTCGGCCGGGGTTGCCTCGCTTCTTGCGCGTTCGGATTTTCTGGCCACGTTCCCGGCGGTTCTGATGGCGTGGGACATGGAGGCCCACGGCCTGATTGCGATGAGGCCACCTGTCGATTTGGGGCCGGTTCTTGTTCGCTTTTTCTGGAGCTCGCGCCTTGCCAATGACGCTGGTGGCATCTGGATCAGATCAATCGTGATTGAAGCTTACCGACGCCTGCAGGCTGAGGCAGAGGCGAAACTCGCATTGCCAAAGCTTATTCAGCCGATTGGGTAGCCGGCTTTTGTGCCTGTTCGAGAATGGGCAATTCTTTGAGGGTTGTGCCAATCGCAAAGGCGGCGTGGGTTTTGGGTACAGTCCGATTTCCAACAGTTTGCCGCCCTTGCAGCGGCAATCATATCGGAAAATTTCCGCGCTCAGGCTGCAAATAGGTTTGCGAGCCAACGCGTTGGCGTCTAACGCATGCGCTCGGCGATCAGCGCGATGAGTTGCTTGTGGTCGGCATCAAAGGCGCGAATGCCTTGGGCAAGTTTTTCTGTTGCCATTGCGTCGGCATTCATTTGCCAGCGGAAGGTAGCTTCGTCAATGATTTGCCGCTCAGAACCGCTGATCCCTGTCGCAGACAAGGCGCGTGGCAGGGGTGCGGTTTCCTTGGCCAATTCGCCGAGAAGTTTGGGGGCGATTGTCAGCCGGTCGCAACCGGCCAGTGCCTTGACCTGATCGGTGCTGCGGAACGAGGCGCCCATTACAACGGTGCGGATGCCGTTCGATTTGTAGTAGTCATAGATGCGCTTGACTGACAGGACACCCGGGTCCACTTCAGGCGCATAGCTGTCGCGGCCCTCGGCTTTTTTGTACCAATCGGTAATCCGGCCAACAAATGGCGAGATAAGGAATGCCCCGGCATCGGCGCAGGCGATTGCCTGAGCCATCGAGAACAAGAGGGTCAGATTGCAATCGATCCCTTCGCCTTGCAAGATTTCGGCGGCGCAAATGCCTTCCCAAGTTGATGCCAGTTTGATCAGGATGCGGTCGCGGGGAATACCGCGTTCGCCATAATCAGCTATGATCGCGTGGGCGCGATTTACCGAGGCTTTGGCATCAAAAGACAGCCGCGCGTCAACTTCGGTGGAAATGCGGCCCGGCACCAGTGCCGCCAGCTCTGCGCCAACGGCGACCGTCAACCGATCTGCCACACCTTCGGGGGTGCAGCCCGTTTTCTGCCCAAATTCGATTTCACGGGCGATCAGTTCCTCGGAAGCGGGGTCTTTGAAGGCATTGAGAATGAGCGAAGGGTTGGTCGTGCAATCAAAGGGAGCGTATTTCCTGATTTCACCCACATTACCGGTATCTGCAACGACAACGGTCATTTCCTTGAGTTGGTCCAATGCGCTTTGCATGTTTGCGTTCCTTGCTCGGGTTCAGTTTCGGGTAAGCTGCATCGCGCGGACGATGATAGCGTCTTTGGTAATTTCGAAAAATTTGTACAAGCTTTCGGCAGGCCCGGAGGCGCCAAATCCTGGCATTCCGATCACATCTGCCTCGCATTCGACATAGCGTGTCCAGCCGAATTTGCTGGCCGCTTCGATTGCGATGCGGGGTGCTTGGCCCAGCGTTTCGTCGCGATATGACTGTGATTGGTTTTCAAAGAGTTCCCAGCTTGGCATTGATACAACGGCAACGGCCAAACCTTGTTGGTGCAGGGCCGCGGCGGCATCGACCGCCAGTGAAACTTCTGTGCCAGTTGCGATCAAGGTAACATCGCGGCCTTCGCCGAAATGCCGCAGAACATATGCACCCTTGGCCGAAAGGTTTTCTTTGCTGGGTTCAATGCGAAGTTGCGGCACCGCCTGTCGCGACAGTGCCAAAAGCGAGGGTTTTGCGCGGCTTCGCAAGGCGATATCCCAGCATTCCAAGGTTTCGACGGCATCGGCTGGTCGAAATACGTTCAGGTCGGGGATCGCACGCAATGAAGCCAAATGCTCGACCGGTTGATGTGTCGGCCCATCCTCGCCAAGCCCAATGGAATCATGCGTCATCACATAAATGGTTCCTATCCGCATCAGCGCAGACAGGCGAATTGCGTTTCTCGCATAGTCGGAAAACACAAGAAAGGTGCCGCCATAGGGGATCAGCCCGCCGTGCACGCTGATGCCGTTCATCATTGCCGACATGCCGAATTCGCGTATGCCATAGCCGACGTAATTCCCGGCATGGGTGTCGGTGAACTGGTCGTTCACGGCAGCAACCCGCGTCAGGTTGGAGCCAGTCAGATCAGCCGATCCGCCGATCAATTCAGGAAGCGCAGGCGCGAGCATTTCCAGCGCCATCTGGCTGGCCTTGCGCGTGGCAACGGCTTTGGGCGCATCGAAAAGTGCCTTTCGCGCGGTCGCAAAGGCAAGATCGTAGGTTGCAGGCAGATCACGTGCCATCCGGCGGGCGAACTCTTTTCGTGCCGGATGCGCGGCGAGCCGGGCCGACCAATCTTTGCGTTCTTCGGCGCAACGTCGGCCAATATCGCGCCACGCGGCGGCGAGGTTTGCCGGAATTTCGAAAGGGGCTGCCGTCCAACCTAGCGCCTCTTTGGCGGCAGCAGCCTCGACTTTGCCCAAAGGGGCGCCGTGACATTCGTGGCTGCCCGCCTTGGTTGGAGCACCGAAACCAATCAGCGTTTTCAGGGCAATCAAAGAGGGGCGATCGCGTTCGGCTTTGGCCGCCGACAGCGCCACATCAACAGCGTTAGCATCATGCCCATCGGCGGTTTGAACATGCCAACCAGAAGCAGCAAAGCGCATCGGAATGTCGTCAGAGAAGGATATCGAAGTCGGGCCGTCGATGGTGATTTGATTGTCGTCATAAAGCACAACGAGTTTTCCCAGCCGCAAGTGGCCGGCAAGTGAAATCGCCTCTTGGCCAATGCCTTCCTGAAGGCATCCATCGCCGACGAACACATAGGTCCAGTGATTGACAAGGGTGTCGCCGAACTCCTCGGCCAGACGGCGTTCAGCCAAGGCCATACCGACGGCGCTTGCGAGCCCTTGGCCAAGCGGTCCGGTTGTCACCTCAACGCCTTGGGCATGACCATATTCAGGATGCCCCGCCGTGATCGACCCCAACTGGCGGAACCTGCGTATCTGCCCGATTGTCATGTCTGCATAGCCGGTCAGGTGCAATAGGCTGTAAAGCAGCGTCGAGGCATGGCCATTCGACAGAACAAAGCGGTCGCGGTTCGGCCATTCGGGCGCGCTTGAATCAAATCTTAGGTGCTTGCGAAACAACACCGTTGCCGCATCTGCCATCCCCATTGGCGCGCCCGGATGACCGGAATTGGCCGCCTCGACCGCGTCAATCGATAATGCGCGGATACAATTTGCCAGCGCGAAATTTTCGGGGTCGATCCGCGACTTCTCGGAGATATTAATCATGGAAGAGTCTGTCCTTTGATCGGGTTATATTTATTTGATCCAACGGCATTGGGTTGCGTTGCCGGCCGGTCTTTTTGAATGAACGCGCGGGCGCATCATTTTTTGATGTGAAATTTTGTGCGATTTACCCGACATTTCGCGCCTGCAACGGCGCCAAGACCTGCGCGATCCATCAGGGAACCGCCTGCCGCAAAAGGCCAGACCGGACCGGCGCTTTGTGATCAACCGCGAAGGCGCACCTACCTTTGCGACGATCGCAGGTTGGACATCATGACCGCAAAGACGATGATCGAGCCAATGACAATGCCCTGCCAGTAGGGATCAACGTCGATGATGTTCAAACCGTTTGATATGACGGCCATCAAAAACGCCCCGACGACCGTTCCGAGCACATTGCCGCGCCCGCCGCTAAGGGACGTACCGCCAATAATCACGGCTGCAATCGCGTTAAGTTCATACCCCATGCCTGCCGATGGCGGCGCGGCGCCAACACGTGCGGCAAACACGATTCCCCCCAAGGCGCAACAGAACCCGCTGATTGAATACGTCGCGATGCGCACCAACGGGATATTGATACCCGAAAGCCTAGCTGCTTCCTCATTTCCGCCGATGGCATAGATTTCCCGGCCCAGACGGGTATATTTTAACAAAACGACAGTCGCTATGACCATGAGGAGCGAGATCAGGATCGGCACCGGCACATCTGCGATGGTGCCGTCGGCAATCCACAGAAAACCCGCCGGAAAGGACATCGAGGGATGGCCGCTCGATATGAGAAGAACAACGCCGCGCGCGACACCCATCGTGCCCAGCGTCGCAATGAAGGCTGGGACCTTTCCATATTGAACGATAATACCGTTTAATGTGCCTGCGACGATGGTAACTGCGATACCGATGAACGAGGCCAGAACAATATTGATTCCGTTCGCGACGCTTAAAACTGCGGTCACGGAAATCGTCAGCGCGAGCAACGACCCCACGGACAGATCAATCCCTGCCGAGATGATAACGACGGTCATCCCCAATGCGATAATCAGGTTGATAGAGGCCTGCTTGCCGATATTGAACAGGTTGCTGACCGTCAGAAAGTATTCCGACAGGAACGATAGCAATATCACGATGACAACCAAGGAAAGCGCCGCGATGATTGGCTGGCGGTTTTCTCTGAAGATGCGGTCCAATTTCATTTCTCTCCCCCGGCGATTGCTTCAAGAATTTTTTCTCGTGCCAGGCCGGCGCCGGTCAGTTCCCCGACCAGCCGACCCTTGCGCATGACAAGCGCGCGATTGCAGATACCGCTTATTTCCTCGATTTCGCTTGAAGCCACGATCACGGTATTCCCCGCCTCGGCCAATTTGACGATCATCGAATAGATTTGAAACTTGGCGCCGACATCAATGCCGCGTGTCGGTTCGTCGAACAGCAACACCTGACAATCGCGCATCAGCCATTTGGCCAGCACGACCTTTTGTTGATTGCCGCCGCTCAGGTTGACCACGCGGTTGTGCGGGTCGGCGGGCCGGATTTCCAGCCGCTTGAAACTGTCGATTGCGATGTCGGCCTCGGCACCAAGCGCCAGAAAGGGTTTCGATATCTTGTCGAGTGAGGCAAGGCTGACATTTTGCGCGCAGCTTAACGCCAGCACCAATCCTTGTTCTTTGCGGCTTTCGGGCAACAAGCCGATACCTTTGGCCACCGCCTGTCTGGGTGTCTTGGGGCGAAAATCCTGCCCAGCCAAGGTGATCGAGCCGCTTTCAAACCGGCGCGCACCGAACAAGGTTTCGACCATTTCCGACTTGCCCGCCCCGACAAGCCCGGTGATGCCGAGAACCTCGCCCTTGCGGGCCGAAAACGAGACATCCGTAAAGCCGGGGCCAGTCAGCTTATCGACGTTCAGGTAAATCTCGCCCAAGGCCGTGCATTTCTGCGGGTAGTGCTCGGCCAGATCGGCGCCGATCATCTTGGTGACGATGTCGGATATGCTCAGATCCTGTGCCTGTTCTGTAGAAACCTTTTGGCCGTTGCGAAACACCGTGACCCGGTCGCAGATCTGTTTGATCTCGTCCAGTCGGTGCGAAATGTAGATGACCGAAACACCCTGCCCCCGCAACGTTCTGATAAAGCCGAACAGGGTTTTCGCCTCGCCCTCGGACAATGATGAGGTTGGCTCGTCCATGATCAGGATTTTCAGGTCTTCGCGGTGCAGCACCTTCAGAATTTCGACCATCTGGCGGGTCGCGACACCCAGAGAGCTTAGAACATCGTCGGCACGCGCATTTACGCCAAAACGGCTTAGCAGTGTTGCCGCAGCCGCATTCATTGCTTTCCAGTCGATAAGGCCGCGGCGGGTCGGATAGTCGCCGAGGAACAGATTTTCGGCCACTGTCAGGCTCGGAACCAGCGAGAATTCTTGATAGATGACCCCAATGCCCGCGCGCTGCGCGTCACCGGGTGTGTGAAAATTGACCTCTTGGCCCGCGACAAAGATGTTGCCCGAGTCCATGCGATATGCACCGGTGATAATCTTGACGAGTGTCGATTTGCCCGCGCCGTTTTCGCCAAGCAGCGCGTGAACCTCGCCGGGGGCCAGATCGAAATCGACCCGATCCAGCGCCAGAACACCGGGAAATCGCTTTGACACATTCCGCACTTTTAGAAGGGATTCCATATCAGTGTCCTGTTGGTCAGAAAACGGGGGGCCGCAAAACAATGGCTTCGCGGCCCTCTCACTCTTTTCAGTGCTGCATCAGGCAGTGGCCCGATGCGCGGCCAATCACTTGATATACTGGTCGACTTCGGCGGAAGTCACCAACTCGGGGCTGATGTATGTTTCCGGCGCAATGCCGTCCCGCGACTTGTTATTCTTGATGTACTGAACGGCTGCATCGATGCTTAACTGCACCATTTTGTGGGCGTCCATGCGGATCGTAGCGGCCACTTCGCCAGCTTTGATCGCCTGATAACCGCCTTGTTGGCCATCATAACCGACAAAGATGATTTCCGAGCGACCGGCCGATTTGGCGGCGCGTGCAGCACCGACGGCAAGGTTATCGGACTCGCCGAACACTGCATTCACTTCGGGATGTGCCTGCAGGATGTCTTCCATGACCTTCAGGCCTTCTTCCTCGGTCCAGTGCGCGCCTTGTTGTGCGACGACTTCCAAGCCGGGGTGGACCAGCGCGCCCAATTCAAAACCTTTGGTGCGCAGGATTTGCACCGGGTTGCCCGTTTCGCCTTGGATCAAAGCGATTTTGCCAACGCCCCCGAGTTTGGAGGCGATATAGTCAACAGCCATCTTGCCGCCTTGGCCGTTATCAACACCGACATAGGACACCACATTGTTGGTGTTCAGCCGGTTGTCCATGTTCACAACAGCAATCCCCGCAGCCATTGCCTTATCGACAACAGGAACGAGCGCGGTGGTATGGCCGGCAACCAGAACAATAAAATCGACGTGCTTGGTGATGAGGTCTTCAATGATGGAAATCTGGCCTTCATAGTCGCCAAACGATCCTTCAGGCGCATAGGCCTTTACGTCGGCGCCGATTTCTTTGCCGTAGGCAACCGCCTGATCTGCCATTTCGATCTGAAATGCATTTGTTGTCAGATCCATCACCACGATGGCGCCCTTCAAGTCGGCAGCATAGGCAGCCGAAGACAGTAGCACCGCGCCAGCGGTTGCCACCAAGCTTTTGAATAAAATCTTGAACATTCTTCTCTCCCCAAACGACTGCCGTGTCGCCTCCTCGCGACAGGTGCAAATCGTGAACCACGGTTTTTCGGTTAGCATTGGCGCCGGACTGCCTTTGATACGACGTGTGGCATTTCGACGTTGCGGGCTTGCAGTTGATACTCAAAACATTCTCGAATCATTGTGAATGTTGTCGAATACTGTCGGCTTTCATGGCATTTGGGAAAATATATGTCAAATAGATTCGATATACCTTCGTATTTGGCGATCAATGCTTACGTATAGGGCGCTTTGATTTCGATATTTTCCATGCCGCTATCGTTTCGACCGGTTCCGGCGCGGTCGCGCCAGCCCGCGAGGCGTTCATTGGCGACGATTTCAGCGTAAGACTCCGCTATAGCGCAGATGGTAGAGCACAGTATTCGCATTGCCGATGTCGCGTGTTTTGGTCACGTAAGCGGCACGTGCACTGAAGCGGCGTCACACATTGCCCAGATTGTGAGATGCTTGGAAAACATAAGCCGACCGAGTATTTATGATTATTTTCAAGGTGGTTACGCGCTTTTCTGCGTCATCTACAATGAAGCGCTGCGGCTGCTGGATGCATTGGCTCAGCTATCGGCCTTGGACCGTAGCCGAACCACTCTGCCTGCCAGCCCGACCGGTGGCGTTCCACCCATCGTGGCATCAGGGCGACCGGCCTGTGGGCGGGCCAGTATCTGAACCAGGCCTTCCGGGTTGATGGCATATGGTTGCGATTGATGCCACATGCGGTGATTGGCGTGGATCGCGGGTGCGGCGGTTTTTGTGGTCTGGAATGGCAGCGCTTGGGAGCCCGCTGGCGTGCAACTGGATGTGTCGGACGCCATTTTCAGTTTGATGAATGCTGTCGATCCGACGAAGCGGGCTATCGGTTTGCTCTGTGCTTGTTGCCGGAATGGACGGCTTTAAGTATCGATCGCGACAAGCAGTGTTGGCACGGGTATGGTCGGCAAGGCAACTTTGAGACTCGGGCTGAACGAGGCCTGCTTGCGTTAGCCACGCTATGAGTTTTGCGCAGGTTTCTGGTGTTGTTTCTTTTCAAATTGTCCGGAATTGCGTCTCTAAATCTGAGGCATTCGGATGCTGGATAAACGTATCCGCTCATCACCCTCTGACGGCCATATCTTCAATCCGGCGATTCATTGCGGTGAACCGTTCTTCGACTAACGTCAAAAACTGCATGGCAACCCGTGACGGCTCTCGCAGGGCGGGCAACAGCAGATCATAACGAAACGGTTGTTGGGGATGCAGTGGTCGCAAGATCACTTTGCCTGTTTCGGCAAAATTCAGCGCCGTAACCGGCTCCACTATCGAAATCCCCGACCCTGCTGCGACCAATTCACAGATGGATGCCGATAGCTGGGCCACCGCCACAAGGCGCGGGCGGGCCTGACCGAGGGCCAGAAAAGCATCTGTCTCGGTTCTTGTCGCAATCTCGGCACCCAGGGCGACGAAGGCCTGATCATGGAAATCGGCAGGCTCTAGCCGTGGCTTTTGCGCCAACGGGTGCCCGAGTGGCAGCACCGCCATCATCGGCGCGGTACAAATCGGGCTGCGGCGCACAGCGGGGTGATCGGTATCCAACGCCGCAAAGCCCAAATCGAATTGCTGCGAAACCAGATGTTGCAAGACCGCTTGCGAGCTGCGCGCGCGCAGTGACACCACAATTCCGGGGGCGATTCTGGCGAAATCAGCCATCACTTGCGGTAGAAATTTCAAAGCCAGCGCAGGCATTCCGGCTATCGACAATCCGCCTTGGCGAAAATCGCGAATGTCGCGCACCACGCGGGAAATTTCAGCCAACCCGACAAACGACCGCTCTACCTCTTCATAAAGCGCCAGTGCCTCGGCGGTGGGCATCAGTGTGCGGCCGGTCCGTTCAAACAGCCGAAAACCGACCGCCTGTTCCAGATCGGCAATTTGTCGGCTGATGGAGGGTTGCGTGGTGTTGAGCAATTCAGCCGCAGTCGTGACCTTGCCGCTTTCAATGACGGCACGGAACGCTTCTAGCTGGCGATGGGACAGGCGATGCAACATTCGCGATACATACCACAAGCGTATGGGTTTGGCAAAAACAAGAATTATTCGCATGAATGGTTTTATGCGATTTTCGAAGCCGGAGGAATCGCATGGGCCAATCAGACATCACCCTTATCGGCGGCGGCGTTGTGGGCCTTTCGGTGGCGCTTGGCCTGTTGCGTGCGGGCCAAGCGGTGACAGTTCTGGACGGAGCGGACGATGATTTCCGCGCGAGTCAAGGCAATTTCGGGCTGGTCTGGCTGCAAGGCAAAGGCGCCGATTTTGCGCCCTATGCGCGCTGGACGGCGCAGGCGGTGGCGGCGTGGCCGGAATTTGCCGCCTCGTTGCGCCAGACCTCGGGCATTGATGTGGCCCTGTCGCAATCGGGCGGATATGAGTTTTTCACCGATGTCGCAGAGCTGGCCGATTTCACCGCAGATCTGGCGCGACAAGAGGCACATCTGGGCAGGAAATCCTATGAGGTTCTGACAGGCGACGACCTGCGGCGCGAGATGTCCGGCATCGGGCAAGGCGTGGTTGGCGCGAGTTTCTGCGCCCTGGATGGCCATCTAAATCCTTTGCGGTTGCTGCGCGCGCTGCGGCGGGCGGTGGCAACGCTGGGCGGGCGGATCATCACGGATGCCAAGGTTACGAAAGCCACGCCGGCCTCGGGTGGTGGTTTTGATCTGACGCTGGCCAATGGCGCGCGGCGCGGGGCGGGCAAGCTGGTGCTTTGTGCAGGGCTTGGTGCTGCGCATCTGGCCACAAGCCTTGGTTTTAACGCGCGCATTCGGCCGCAGCGTGGCGAGTTGCTGATTACCGAAAGGCTGGCAGACCGCTTGCCATTTCTCTCTAGCACGATCCGGCAAGTTGACGAGGGCGGCGTGCAGATCGGGGGCACCCATGCCGATGCGGGGCTGAATGATGCGGAAACGCTGACGATGATGCGCGGGCTTGCACGTCATGCGGTCACGGTGTTTCCGGCGCTGGCGGGGGTGCGGGTGGTGCGGTCCTGGGGCGCGCTGCGGGTGATGTCGCCCGATGGCTATCCGGTTTATGCGCGCTCGTCCCTGCATCCCGAGGCCTTCCTCGTGACCTGTCATAGCGGTGTCACGCTGGCCCCGCTGCATGCATCCAACCTGAAGGATTGGATTGTGAATGATGCCACCGCACCAGAAAAGGGGGCTTTCGATGACAATCGCTTCGCGCTTTCAACCGCGGCCTGAGGGGGCATTGCGCCTGACGCTGGATGGTGCGCCTTTGACCGCGCATCCCGGCGACAGCCTTGCCGCCGCAATTCTTTGCCATTCAGGTGAGGCCAGTCGCACCACGGGGCGCGATAGCCCGCGCACCGCGTTTTGCATGATGGGTGTGTGCTTTGAGTGTCTGGTTGAAGTGGATGGCCTGCCCAACGTGCAGGCCTGCATGACCGAAGTGCGCGATGGCATGGCCGTGCGCCGCCAGATGGGGTTGCGCAAACTGGGGGCAGCAGATGTCTGACGCCGATCTGATCATCATCGGCGCTGGCCCCGCAGGCATGGCCGCCGCGTCAATTGCCGTGCAAGGTGGCATGCGCGTTTTGGTGCTTGACGAACAGCCGCGCGCCGGTGGGCAGATTTACCGCAATGTCGGCAATGGTGCGCCGCGCGGCTGGCTGGGCAAGGATTATGCGGCCGGAGCTGGGTTGGTTGCAGACCTTGGCCACCCCAACATCCGTGCCGAATTTGGCGCAACGGTTTGGCGGGTTGAGGTTGGGGGCCGTGTGATCTGGTCGCAAGGCGGTATCAGCCATATCAGCGCAGCGCCACATCTGCTGTTGGCAGGCGGCGCGCAAGAGCGCCCGACGCCGTTTGCGGGCTGGACCTTGCCGGGGGTGATGCCCGCAGGGGCTGCGCAAATCCTGATGAAAACGGCGGGTCTGCTGGCGCGCGATGCCGTTCTGGCAGGTTCTGGCCCGCTGCTTTATCTGATTGCCGCGCAGATGATTGACGCAGGCGCACCGCCCAAGGCGCTGGTGGAAACCCAGACCCGTGCGATGATGCTGCGTGCCCTGCCATCCCTGCCGCGTGCGGTGCTGGCCTTGCCAACGCTGGTCAAGGGCGTCGGGCTGTTGCAGAAAATCCGTTCCGCGGGCGTGGTGCGCCACACAGGGGCTGCGGCGTTTCATGCCGAGCCGAACGACAAAGGCGATATCGCCTTTTCCTTCACCGCCAAGGGCCGCCGCCACCGGATAGAAACGCCGCTTTTGCTGACCCATCAAGGCGTTATCCCTGCCACCCATATCAGCCGCGCCGCTGGTGTCCGCCATCGCTGGAACCACGCGCAACAGGCGTTTGAGCCGATTGTTGGCCCATGGGGCCGCACCGATCAGCCGCACATCCACATTGCAGGCGATGGCGCGGGCATTGCGGGGGCGGATGCGGCGCAGGCGGCGGGCGCGTTGGCAGCCCTTGATATCTTGCACCTCGCGGGTCGTATTGGCGAAGACAGCCGCAACCAACGCAGCACAGCGCCGCGCGCGGCCCTTACCCGCGCCCGCGCGATCCGGCCGTTTCTGGATGCGGCCTACGCGCCAAGCCCCGAGATTCTGGCGCCCGAAGGCAAGACCATTGTGTGCCGCTGCGAAGAAATCACCGCCGCCGACATCCGCCAGTCGGTGGCCGAAGGTGCGAACGGCCCCCGTCAGGTCAAAACCGCAACCCGCGCCGGAATGGGGCCGTGTCAGGGCCGCATGTGTGAAATCACGACGCGCGGCATTCTTGCCGCCTGTGGAACAAGCCCAAGCCCTCCACGTGCGCGCACCCCTATCAAACCCATCACACTCGGCGAAATCGCCAGCCTACAGGAGCAGAATGCATGACCGAAGCCGCATTGAAAGTCGTTGATCTGCACAAGAGTTTCGGCGCACACGAGGTGATCAAAGGCGTCTCGCTCGAGGCGCAAAAAGGCGATGTGATTGCCATTCTGGGCGCATCCGGTTCGGGCAAAAGCACGTTTTTACGCTGCATCAACCTGCTCGAGACGCCCAATTCCGGTGATGTCTACCTTGCCGGGGAAAAGATGCAGATGACGCGCAACCGCCATGGTGATGTTATCCCCGCAGATATTGCGCAGGTCGAACGGATGCGTGCCCGCGCCGCGATGGTGTTTCAGGGGTTTAACCTGTGGTCGCATATGACCGTGATGGAAAACGTGCTGGAAGGCCCGCTCTACGTCCGAAAAATCCCGAAGGCGCAGGCGCGCGAACAGGCGATGGCCCTGCTTGCCAAGGTTGGGCTGTCGGACCGCGCCGATTATTACCCCGCGCATCTGTCGGGTGGCCAACAACAGCGTGTCGCCATTGCCCGCGCCTTGGCGATGGACCCCGATGTGATGCTGTTTGACGAGCCCACCAGTGCGCTTGACCCCGAATTGGTCGGCGAGGTTCTTGCCGTGATGCGCGATCTGGCCGCCGAGGGCCGCACCATGCTGGTTGTCACGCATGAGATGGCCTTTGCCCGCGATGTCTCGACCAAAACCGTGTTTTTGCATCAGGGCGAGGTCTGTGAGGCAGGCCCGCCCGAGCAACTGTTTGCCAACCCGCAAACCGACCAATTCCGCGCCTTTCTGGCCCGGATGAACTGACCCTGAACCCGCAACCGAAAAGGAAATCCCATGATCAGAAGAACCCTTCTTTCCACATTTGCCGCCCTGATGCTGGCCACCCCCAGCCTTGCCAATGAGCCGCTGCGCATTGGTGTCGAAGGCGCCTACCCGCCGTTCTCGTTCAAAGAGGCCGACGGCACACTTGCAGGTTTTGACATCGACATCGCCAAGGCGGTTTGCGCACAGATGGAGCGTGACTGCGAGATGGTCGAACAGGAATGGGATGGGATGATCCCGGCGCTGAAGGCCAAGAAATTCGACGCCATTGTTGCCAGCATGTCGATCACCGAAGAGCGCAAGCGCCAGATCGATTTTTCTGCGAAATACTACCAGACTCCGGCGCGTCTGGTCGCCAAAAAGGATGCAGGCTTTGAAGGCACCGATGCCGGTCTGACAGGCAAGCGCATCGGTGTGCAGCGCGGGGCAACCCATCAGTGCTATGCCGAAAAGATGTTTCCGGGTGCGGAAATCGTGCTTTACGGCACCCAAGAGGAAGTGTTCCGCGATCTGGCACTTGGCCGCATCGACGCGCAATTGTCCGACAGCCTGATCGCACAGGAAAGCTTCCTGTCCAAGCCGGAAGGCGCTGACTACGGCTTCCTTGGCGGCGATCATCTGGATGTGGATTGCTATGGCGAAGGCGTGGGTATTGCCGTGCGCAAGGGCGATGACGCGCTGCGCGATGCATTGTCGGCTGCGATCACCGCAATCCGCGACGATGGCACCTATGCCAAGATCAACGATGCCTATTTCCCCTTTGATATCTACGGCGGCCGTCCCGCTGGGAACTAACACAAAAAGGGGGCCGCTATTGGCCCCCTTTACTCATGGAGACAGCGATGGATTTAATCTTCGAATACCGCGCGCAATTGCTGTCTGGCACTTTGCTGACAGTGCAACTGGCGCTGGCCTCATTGGTGATTTCAGTGATTTTTGGCCTGCTGGGCGCCTGGGCAAAGCTGTCGGCGAACCGCATCGCACGTCGTTTTGCCAATGCCTATACCACCCTTGTGCGCGGCGTGCCGGACTTGGTGCTGATCATGCTGGTGTTTTACGGCGGTCAGGTCACGCTGAACAATCTGGGCGAGGCCTTGGGCCTGTGGGGCTATATCGAGATCAGCCAGTTTGCGGCGGGTGCGGGCACCATCGGCGTGATTTTCGGCGCTTATTTCACTGAGACTTTCCGCGGCGCGATCATGGCGATTCCGCGCGGTCAGATCGAGGCGGGCATCAGTTGCGGCATGCCGCGCGGGCTGATCTTTCGCCATATCATCTGGCCGCAAATGGTGCGTTTTGCCTTGCCGGGGTTCACCAACACCTGGCTTGTGCAGCTGAAGACCACGGCGCTCGTCTCGGTGATCGGGTTGCAAGATCTTGTTTACAATGCCTTTACCGCAGGCCGTTCGACGGGGCAGCTGTTTACCTTTATGGCGGCGGCCTTTGTGATCTATCTGACGCTGACCGCGATTTCCGATATCGCGCTGCGCGCCCTTGATCGGCGCTATAGCGTTGGCGGGGTGCGGGCATGATGGAACAGTTCCTTGCATGGTTCCCGCTGGACATCAGTCTGATCGCGGCAAATTTTGACCGGTTTCTGTATGGCGTCTGGCTGACGCTGAACCTGACCTTTCTGTCGCTTGTCCTTGGCGGGCTTATCGCGATCCCAATGGCCATCGCCCGCGCCAGCCGTCACCGCATCCTGAACCCGATCATCTGGGCCTATACATATGTGTTTCGTGGCACACCCTTGTTGGTGCAAACCTACCTGATCTATTACGGGGTCGGACAGTTTGAGGTGATCCGCCAAAGCTGGCTTTGGGATCCGATCCTTTCACAGGCCTGGTGGTGTGCGCTGATCGCTTTCACCCTGAACACCGCCGCCTATTCCACCGAACTGCTGCGCGGCGCGATTGTTGACACACCTCTGGGCGAGGTCGAGGCTGCAATTGCTTCGGGCCACAGTAAATGGGGCCGCTTGCGCCGCATCATCCTGCCTTCCGCCTTTCGCCGCGCCATTCCTGCCTATTCCAACGAAGTGATCTTTATGCTGCACGGCTCGGTCGTGGCCAGCACCATCACCCTGCAAGATATCCTTGGTGTCGGGCGCTGGCTCAATGGGCGCTATTATCTTGCCTATGAAGGTTTCATCACCGCGGCTGGCCTGTATTTCCTGATCGTTTTGGCCATCACCTTTGCCTTTCGCAAGGCCGAAACCCGCTATCTGCGCCACTTGACGCGCCGCAACACCTAAACAGGAGCCCCCATGATCACCCGTGTTGATACATCTGCCCGCATGAGCAAAATCGTCATTCACAACGCCACCGCCTATCTATGCGGACAGGTGGGAAGCGGCGACGATGTTGGCGCCCAGACCCAAGATTGCCTTGCCCGCATTGATGCGCTGTTGGCAAAGGCCGGATCATCGTGCGACCGCATTTTGCAAGCGGTCATCTGGCTGGCCGATATCAAGGACTACGACGCCATGAACGCGGTTTGGGATCATTGGGTGCCGAAAGGGTCCGCCCCTGCACGGGCCTGCGGCGAGGCCCGGCTGGCGGGGGATGATCTACTTGTGGAAATCATCATTACAGCAGCAATTGATTGATGTGTTTGCGGGCTTTCGCAAAAGCGCGCTGACGTATTTTTGATCGCGTAGTTAGCGTCGCCTAGATAGTCAAAACGCCTTGTTTTAACCGAAGGCTGGCCCCATCGCGGCGCAAAGTCGATCAAATCTTGAAGCGGTCTGCGGGGGCTTCTCGAGGTTAAAACGCAAAAGGCCCCCTGGGTCTCAGAGGGACTCTGTAAACGTTGCCGTGGCGTTGACGTAAAACGGGTGTGCTTGTACACAAGTGTTTTTGTCGGATTTCAAGTATTTGTTATAAAACTGTTTTATGGTTGCGGGAGGGGGATTTGACCTATACCGAACATCAGTAAACTTGCGAAAGCCACCTAATCCTCATCTTATATTACCCACACAACTGCGACCTTCAGATTATGAGCCAAAGCTCTAGCGATTCCAATAGCTTATAGATTTCAGTCGCTTCCACGCCAAGGCTTTGATTTCGCGCACTTCCCATTCCGGCAAAGCCCGGCATTGACCCGCTTTCACCGTCGCCGACCGGGCCAAAGTGGCGTTCGCGGTTTGACATGCGCTCTCCCACTGCTTCGACAACCTTGATCATAAATGAGCCGGAACCTAAATTTTGCGAAATCGGCCCTTGGACGAAGCCGCTTCGCGGCATTGGTGCATTTGGCTAATGGCGTGACACGCCCCCAAAGTGGTGCGCATTTTGCGTTTTGACCGACCTGCCTGACGATTGGGGTCTTCTCAATCATCAGACAGGAGGTTCCCATGACAGAAGAGAAAGTAACCCCGCTGCGCCAGCGGATGATCGAAGACATGCGCATCCGTGGAATGGGGGACAAGGCGCAGAAGTCCCACATCCGTGCGATCAAGGATTTCGCCGTTTTCCTCGGACGATCACCC
>NZ_LGHT01000016.1 GCF_001202035.1 Pseudorhodobacter wandonensis
GTTTGTAGGCGAAGACGATTTCTGGCTGTGTTCTAGCCCGGCAGGTTTCCCCGCCGGGCTTTGGGGGAGGCCCCGTTCGTTAGAACGGGATCTCGTCGTCGCGGTCGACCAGCTCAGGGTCTTGACCTTCGGTGGTTTTCGGGCGGCTGAGGAAGTCGACCTTCTCTGCGATGATCTCACAGCCGTAGCGGTCGGTGCCGGTAGCGTCGGTCCATTTGGTATAGTGGATGCGGCCGTGGACCAGAACCTTCATGCCCTTTGCGCAATGCTCGGCGACCGTTTTGCCGAGACCGTTGAAGCAGGTGATGCGGTGCCATTCGGTGTCCATCACGCGGTAGCCGTTCTCGTCGCGCTGGACCCGGCCTTCCGAGAGGCGCGGCCGCGAGGTGGCAAGGGTGAAGTTGGTGATTGTGGTGCCGCCTTGCGTGGTGCGTGCTTCTGGGGCCTGACCGATATTGCCTGCGAGGATGACGATGTTTTGCATGGTGTAGTCTCCAAATCTTTGTGTTCCGAGGGACCATTCCCTTCGACAAGACCCGAAAAAAGACCGTCGGTTTTGGCTTGCACGGGCAAAGGCACAGCCGATGACCGGAAACCCCCGAGGGCCGGGGTGGTGCGGGCAGGTGCCGCGTTTCCAAAGAAACGCTAGCCAACACGGCCCGGCGTGAGCGGGGTTGCGGGCCAAAACCGAACGGTCTTAGGGGATTTGTCAGTCGAAGGGAGTGGTGCCTGGGGCACGAGAGATCAGGAGACGGTGCAGAACAAATGGCAGGCTTGCGGGCACAGGACAGGGTATGGCAATTCCCACGCCTGCGGTAATCGGACCAATCGGCACTTGGCCATTGCGGTTAATGCCGTGGGTTGGCGAAGGCTGCCTCAGCGCGACGATCGGCATCTAAAGGGTCTACGAATGGCGCAGTCCCAACAGTTTCAAACGCGTCTGCTGTCGCCAATGCGTAAAAGAGTGGCTGATGGTCCGTGGCCGCATTCGCGGTGTCAAAAAGATAGGATAATACGAAGCACCTCTGCCCCGCGAGCACTATTGCAGCAGGTTGCGCCAATTCCGCACGTCGCCCAGTTAATACAAGGCCTGGGCTTGTGACGCCGCAATGACCATAGCTGCAATAACCAATCGGGGCCGTATCGCCTTGATCCTTGGTTATGGAACACCTTTTTCGCCCAAAACCCATGAGCTTATTGAAAATGTTTCGCATGAAAGTGCATTTTTACAGCTGAAACAGCGCGATGCCACCTTGAATATGAAACCTAAAGTTTGTCTAAAAGACAGGCGTTGGTAGGAGAAAAGCTCAGGCCAATCGTGCCGAAGGACATTGTTTGGCCTGTGTCGAGCAGACTAGCCTCCGAACATGCAACTTGTGAAAGGATCTCCCATGACGCTTTCTGATCGCGCTCGGTCTCAAGTTTTGAAGCCAGATGTCGACGTGGATCAGTTCCAAAAAGGCGCCAATGACCGTAAGCGAGAAGTTTACTGGATTGGGTTTTTGCAGGGTGCTCTTTCCTCAAACCGGATAGAGAGCGGCGAAGAGGAGGCAATTCTCGCAGAAGCCGATAAGTTTGTAGAGTTTTTCGAAGACCCGGATGCGTCAGACTTAGCCGAGGATATCCGTGCCCGCTGTTTTTCTGGTCAGAACGATCTCATGGCGGCCTTGGAAAACGTCATCAATGAGAAACGCGACGAAATCCAAAGTGCCGCGCCATATTCCGAGCGCGACGAGGTGAATGAGTTCCTCGGGTTCTGCGCGGGTATTGTTTGTGACGGCTTGATCCTGAAAGCCGAGGCTGAGGCGATGCTCTCCCGCTTTCACAATAGTATAGTGCTTTCGTCTTCTGTGGTGTTTCGGAATTTGTGGCGCGCCCTTGAGGCCGCGCTGGCTGACAATGTCCTCACAGAGGAGGAATCTGAGGAGGTTCGGGCTTGGATCGCCCTTCTTGTTGGCGATGGCTATGTCGATACTGGAATTCCGAACATCGGCAACTCCGCTGAATTGGATGAACCAATTCGAGACGCCACAAAGATTACACTTGAAGGTGCTTGCGTTGTCCTTACCGGTCCAATGCGAATGGGCACCCGCAATTTCATTGCCAGTGAGATCGAACGCTGCGGTGGAGAAGTCGGCAAGACCACAACGCGGAAAACGAACTATTTGGTGGTCTCGTCGACGGCTTCCAAGAACTGGCGAACAACACATTTTGGTACGAAGATTGAGCGCGCAAAAGAGCTCATTGTTGAGGGCTACAAACTCCGGTTTATCACTGAAACGGCACTTGAATCCGCTATTCGGCTGCAAGCCAAGACATTCTAGAAATTAAGGAAATAGTGAGCTAAACAAGAGCTAAGCACTCATTGGCTCACTCCTAAGCGCCCGGATTTGCGCAGCTGAGAAAGTCTGTGTTTTCAGCTTTATTCTTTCGAGAACACACAGTTACTCGTTCCAGCCACGGATTGAGGCATTTCTGTAACCGTTCAAATCAAATTCTCAAATTTGCGGAAGAAATCGGCGGTCTGCAGCAAACCCTGACCTTCGAGTTTCAGCACTAGTGCAGAAACCGTGTACTTCGGGTTTTTCAGCCTAACGCGCATGTCGCGTAGCGCGCCGATTGCGACCGCATGGTCGAGATCCATGGCGTTAGATATAAAATCATCGGGCGACATGACTTCGATGCCCCAATGATCAAGGATCAACTGAGGGAAATCTTTGAGATTGTCGGTAACGAGCGTATCGCAATGGGCGGCTATTGCAGCAGCCAAAACATGCTCATCACCGGGATCAGGCAACAATCCGGGAAGGTCAGCCCTTGTGTTCGGAAACACCATCGCCTCGGGAAATGCTCGCTCAATAGCGCGGCGTTGACGACTGGGATCAGCCGTGCCTTTGGAAATTGCCCAAATCGCCTTTTCTGTCTCATCCAGAATGCGTTCGGACCAATACGGTCGAAACAAACCGACCTCAGCCAAGCTCAATATGATGTTTCTCTTGAGGCCACCCCCAAGGACGCAAGCATCAATGATGGCGGCATATCGGTTCATCGGGCCGCTCAAATTTGGTCGCCCTCCGCATCCAACGCTGCGAGTTCGGACAGGGCCTCAGACCGAATTTGGTCGCGTTCAGCCATATAGGCAAAGAGATCCTCAGCTCGAACTCGGCGGTGGCGGCCAACGGTTGTGAACCTAATGTCACCCTTCTCAAGCAGCTTGATCAAGAAAGGCCGCGAGACGTTCAGCATATCAGCAGCTTCTTGCGTTGTAAGCTCGGCTTCGACTGGGATCATGCGAAACCCACGGCCACTCGAAATCAAACGTAAAATTTCAAGTAAGGTATCCGTGAGCGCCGGCATAAGCGTAATGTTTCGTACCGCGCCACCATCAACTGCAAGCGAGAGATCGACCGGTTGGCCCTCGGTCACCTGCGACGCTATAATGTGTCGAAGTTGATCTGCGTTGTTGATCTCAACCTTGGTCGGAAGACGGTTCGAAAACCGCTCCTTGTGTAATGCCGCCATTTCGCCCTCCTACGTCGCCATTCAGCGTCCATCTAAAGATGGTGTGACATGCAATCGAAACAAGCGCAACATTCGAATTATTCGAAACAAATAAAAGATGATCGCACACGCCTGAGGAACTTCTAGGGAAACCTACACCGGCACAATAGGTTCGAAGGAACGAATGACATGAGACTTCAAGCCAGCAGGCAGCACGTTTCAACCTTGAGCAGACTGCCAGCTTGCGGCAAGGTTGGGGCAACGTATTGTGCCCGTAGGAGTATTTATGGATCCCGTTGCCATTGGCGTCCTTGTCTGGATGTTCGCAGCACCCGCTTTTCTAATGCTTTGGTTCCTCAGCCGAAGAAAGCTATCAAAACTGACCGCAGATACGCTACAGGCCACAGCGCTACAGGAAGCTGCTCTCGCGCGAAGTGCGGCAGAACATGAAGCAACGAAGGTCAAATACGCACCCGTCATTTCGCAAGAGACCGAGGTTGCACGACTGCAAGCCGTCGCAAGCACCTTAGCGTCCGATATCGAAAAGTTGCGGACTTCTTATGCCGAAAAACGCAATCTGTTTGAGCGATTGGAACAACAAATCGCCATATATGATGAGCGTTTAGCCTTTGCCGAACTTGGTGTTTATGAACCCCATTTTGACTTCACCGACAGCGAGGAGTTCAAAGCCAGCATCGTGGCTGTGCGCGACCGCCAAAAAGCGATGATCTCGGCAAAGCGAGCAACGATCTGTCCAAATGAATGGACGGTAGAAGGCAGCAAAGCCAAAGGCCAAACCATGATCAATCGTCAGACACGTCTCACTATGCGTGCCTTCAATAATGAGTGCGAGGCCGCTATCGCAAACGTACGATGGAATAACGTGGTTGCGATGGAAAAGCGCATACACGCAGCGGCTAGCGCGATTGACAAGGAAAACACCTCGCTCAATCTCACCCTTCACAATGGCTACGTCGCACTTAAGATTGAGGAGCTGCGGCTGACCCACGAATATCGCGAACGCCTAAAGGCCGAAAAGGAAGAACGGACTGAAATGGCACGCGCAGAGCGTGAAGAAAAGAAATTGATCGCCGAGGCAGAGGCTGCCGAGCGCGAAGAGGCCAAATATGAGGCGTTGCTTGAGAAGGCGCGCAAAGAGATCAACGGCGACGGCAACCTAAAACGCATTGAAGAGTTGGAAGCTGCCCTTGCCGAAGCACATGCAGCGAGCGAGCGCGCGCGAGCAATGGCGGAGATGACGCGTTCGGGCTATGTATACATCATTTCCAACGTCGGCTCTTTCGGCGACGACGTTGTCAAAATAGGCCTGACCCGCAGGCTCGATCCAGATGACCGGGTGCGTGAACTTGGTGACGCAAGCGTTCCGTTTGGTTTTGACACCCATGCCATGATCTACAGCGATGCCGCACCGACCTTAGAGACGGCTTTGCATAAAGAATTTGCTGACCGGCGGATCAACATGTCGAATTTCCGTAAAGAATTTTTCCGAGTGTCACTCGATGAAGTTGAAGAGGCCGTCGCTCGCTTGGCCCCAACCGCCAGCTTCTTCAAGGATCGGGAAGCACAGGAATGGCACGAAACGTTGGCACGTCGGAATGTTGAGCTTTTGGACCTGCAGTCCGCTGCGGCAAAGAGCTTTCCTAAAAGTATTTAGGTGCCGTTGCCCAGCCCCACGGATTGGGCTGCATTCTTCCTCGCCGTCTTATTGCGGTGCCGTGAAATTTGCGCTGCGGCAATATCAAGCGCGTCCAAATTAGGGCAGAGGTCCGGCAAGTTATAGTGAGCAGAAGCCCGCCCACACACACCGGGCCGAGCGGGCTGGGGGCCTGCCCGTGGTTACCTAATGAGAACCGTTCGCCAGAAATTCGGGGTAGAACAAAGTCAAAATATTGCACAGGCCAGTCGGATCAGCTTTCCTTGAAATATGCCTTTGCAGACGGATGATCAGCAAGTTGGCTAGGCCGATATAACTTTACTTCGCCGACCTGTGGAACAGCGGGGGCTTTCAAGCGTTCAATGACTGTGGGGTGCAACGCAAACTTGCTGTCGACTACCCTCGGTTTGACAGTCCATTTTTTCCGAAATGGACCAAACTCAAACATATAGGTCTCTTCATGTTGCAGACCCCGAGGGTCAGGTGACCTCATAAGCTGTCCTTCTTGTATCTGAACTTCCGGAACGCACTCCCTGACTTCCTCAACCATCCAGTCGAGCGCAATGTCACTTAGCCGCGACTCTGGCTCAGGATAACTGCCACCTACATCGCTATGACACCCAGGAAACCAAATTTGTTTCAGCCAGGTCGGATGCTTGCCTTTGTTCTTTTCTACTTCGGCAGGCATTGCCCAGATTACGCGTGGGAACTCTGCACGGTGTTCATCAATAGCCAATGCGTGGCGCGCAAACCCAACATCCGAATCCAGGCCTCCGTCGTAGTTTTGCTTCCGCCACACGGCCCGGTGACCGTTTCGCCAAATCTGCACCCAATCGCGGGGGTCGGAAAATCTAAGAGGGCGCTCTGGATTCGGCGAAAAATACTTAAACTGCGACTTCAGCACCGAAATATACCAATAAGCCACTGCCAAAGACAGGGCGACAATTGGCAAGGATGCGTACCATGACCAAGAGAAATACCACGAAGATACAAGTGCGGCAGCGGTTGCCACAAATGCTCCCCTTACGAGCCATGTGACTGCGATATTTCCGAGCGCAGCGACTGTGTCGAAAACGCCTATGAAAGTGGGCTGGACGTTTCCCTGGACGTCAGGGG
This sequence comes from Pseudorhodobacter wandonensis, assembly GCF_001202035.1. Lineage (GTDB taxonomy): Bacteria > Pseudomonadota > Alphaproteobacteria > Rhodobacterales > Rhodobacteraceae > Pseudorhodobacter > Pseudorhodobacter wandonensis. The sequence continues at coordinate 6,293 of NZ_LGHT01000016.1, forward strand.
ATCCAGCGGTCGGGCTGCTTCCGTATTTGACCCGGAAACGACGACCCTTCTCTTCGCGCTGACTAAAGTAGGGTTCCTGCCCTCGTGGATATCCGGTCCCATGGTTATACACGTATTTGACAGCGTCGGACGCGATTTTTCGCAGTTTTGGCCCGTATTTGGGAACCGCTGAGCCATCGGGCATCTTTGTAGGGATGCCACAAAGGTTCATAACGTTTGCGACCGTCCTCGCAGTATAGGCCCCGCGCGAAAAGCCAAAAAGCAAGATCCGATCTCCCGGTTCATAATAGGAAATGATCTTTTCGTAGCAATCAATCACGTTGTCATCGATTCCCGTTCCAACTGCCGATTCCAGCAGATTTCTCAATCGTCGGATCGTAACACCGCCAGTTTCCCCGGCTCCTAACCCTGGATCGTAAAATGCGACCTGCTCCGTCGGCTTTATGGGTGACGACGGACCAGGCCGCATAGCCCGATATAACTTATAAACATTCGACAGCTTTTGATCCGGATGGATGCCACCAATCTGCCCCGTTCCATCAGAAAAAATCAAAATATTCTTTGGCACATCATAATCCTTTACTTATTCCGATGGCGGCTCGGCGCCTTCAACATCTTCTTGGCTTGCAGTATCACAATCGGAAGATACATGGAACGCAAGTACAGTCGCCTCTCCACTTTGGCGTCAACGTCGGCACAATTTTAGGGCGGCCCACCCGAAGCCTTGTCATCTTGCATGGCTAACATTGACATTCAGAAAAACATATACTATTTTCTGACACTGGAGGCCCGCAATGACCACCTTAAAGATCACGCAGCGTATCAAAGCTAAGGGACGGGGAGCGATTTTCGCTCCCTCGGATTTTCTCGATATGGGATCGCGCACCAGTGTAGACCAAGCTCTATCACGCTTGGCCGATCAAGGTATGATCCGTCGTTTGACGCGCGGGCTCTACGACTATCCCAAGATCAGCCCGCGGTTTGGCATGCTGTCGCCATCGACAGACGATGTGGCCAAAGCGATCGCTCGCAAAGACAACCAGGTTCTTCAGGTATCACCAGCGATGGCAGCCAATCAACTTGGCCTTTCCACTCAGGTTCCGTCGAAACCAACGTACATGACGGATGGCCCCACTCGGATCAAAATCATCGGCAAACAGGTGATTCAGTTCCGGAACGCCTCCTCCAAAACGCTTGTTGGCGCTGGTCAAAAGACTGGAATGGTTTTCCAGGCACTTCGCTATGTCGGCAAGCACCGCGTGGACGATCAAGTGGTTAGCATGCTTGCAAGGGCGCTGGACAATTCGGATCGGGTACAGCTGCTCAAGCAAAGCAAATATGTGCCCGCATGGATGCATCCTGTGCTTCAACAGATCGCGGACCGAGCCTGAAATTGGACAATTTTGCAAACGACACACCAAAGAACCGCGACGAAGCATTCCAAGAGGCCGCCGCACGCTTGGGCCTCTCCAAATCAATTGTCGAGAAAGACTTTTGGGTCTGCTGGTCGTTGCGAAAGCTCTTCGCTCTGCCTTCGTTTGGAGATCATCTGATCTTCAAAGGAGGCACGTCGCTGTCAAAGGCCTATAATGCGATCTACAGATTTTCGGAGGACGTGGATCTCTCCCTCGACCGCAACCAACTCGGTTTCACAGGACCCCGAGATCCCGAAGGGTCAGACCTTACCGGCGGTCAGCGCAAATATCTGCTGAAGGAGTTACAGCAAACAGCGGAGAAGATCGTCGCTGGTCCTTTGCTTGGGGAAATCCAATCTTCCTTCGGCGCCAGCCTTGAACAAGATTTTACTTTGGCGACCGATCCCCGCGATGCGCAAACGCTTCTGTTTACCTATCCCTCCACGGCACATGCAGGCGTGCAGTCAGGGTATGTGCAACCCATCATTCGTTTCGAATTCGGTGCACGCGGCGTTACCATTCCTGCGGAAGAACGCGTAATCGTGCCCTATCTTCACGAAGCATTTCCCGCTTTGCTCGGGACCGCTCACGTAACAACCAATGTATTGGGCATCGAACGTACATTTTGGGAGAAAGCAACCATTCTCCACATGCTGTTTCATCAAGACACCACGAAGCTGCTCTCCGACCGCATGTCACGACACTATTATGACATGGCCATGTTAATTGATCATGGCGCTAAGATCCGTGCGATGGCCAATCTCCCGCTTTTGGACTCGGTCGCCCACCACAAGTCTGTTTTCTTCAAAGCAGCATGGGCGCGCTATGATACAGCAAAAGTGGGGTCCCTCCGGCTTTTGCCAAGCCCTGAAATCGAAGTCACTCTGCGTAGAGACTATATCGGAATGAAGGAAATGCTCATCGGCGATGCCCCCAGCTTTGACGATATATTGGGCAAAATCGCCGCGTTCGAACACGAAGTAAATGCGGATACAACCACTCAAAATGACCCTCTCAAGACCGACACCTAGCCTTGCGCAGGTTGTCTCTTAATAGAAAGGGGGCTCACGCCCCCTTCTCGAACTTCAGAACCGGGATACCGAGTTTCTTGGCCTTATCGGCAAGGTTTTCCTGAATGCCATTGCCCGGGAAGACGAGGACACCCACGGGGAGCACATCCAGCATGGCGTCGTTGCGCTTGAATGGGGCTGCTTTGGCGTGTTTTGTCCAGTCTGGCTTGAAAGCAACTTGTGTGACCTTGCGGGCATCGGCCCATTTGGCGGCGATGAGTTCGGCCCCCTTTTGGCTGCCACCATGCAATAGGACCATATCGGGATATTTGGCCTGAACCTGGTCGAGCTTGGCCCAGATCAGGCGGTGATCGTTGAAGTCGGTCCCGCCGGTGAGGGCAATCTTGGTGCCTTGGGGCAGCATCACTTCGTTTTCCGCGCGGCGCTTGGCGGAGAGGAAATCGCGGCTGTCGATCAATGCCGCCGTCAGGTGCTTATGGTTCACCATCGAGCCAGAGCGAGGTCGCCATGTTGAGCCGGTGTGCAATTCAAACGCCTCGGCGCTGCGATCGCGGAAGGCTTCCAGACAATGGCGCCGCTCCACGAGGCTGGTGCCTTCGGCCGTCAGGCGCTCGAGTTCAGTCGATTTCACCTCGGAACCATCTTGTTCCCGCTGCAGGCGGTGTTGCGCCACTTCATTGTCGTCGAGCAACCGTTCGGTCCGGGCAGCTGCACGGTGGAACAGGTTGACCTGGCCCCAGAGCAGTTCTTCGAGGTCGGGTTCCATGCGGGTGTCGGCGAGCGTCGCAACGACGGCATCGAAGATATCCGTGACCGCGTCGATGAGGCGCTCTGGCTCCGGCATCGGGCGCAGATCGGGTTCGTCCTGGAAGGCACGTTGCCCGAAGAGCTGAAGCTCCTGAAGCGCCCAGGCGATTTGGGAAAGGGTGGGGTTGGGGTCAAAGGTTTCGCTGTGGAATTGGGTCATCATGGTTGTGCGCCTCCGGCTGCTCGAGCGCGCGCGACATCCCGCGCGGCCTTCATGGGCTGCGAAAGCCGTGGGAGGGGACGCCCCTTCACCCCCTCTTTGGGGCCGGAACGCAGAGGAGGAGGACGGGGGGGCGGCTGATTTGTCTCGCGATGCAAAGCGGGGCTCGTCCCCGCGGCGGAAATCAGTTGCCCCCCGTCCTTGAAGGGGCGGCCCCTTTGACGGCCGCCTGCCCATCTCTTGAAGGACGTGCGGATGCCTGCGCGGGTTTGACAGCCGGGAAATGGGACAAGACCACGACCCAAATCCCTCGGCGATGCATGCCCCCTGCCCCACTTTGCCAGACCGTTTTTGCGCTTGGGGGCTTAGATTTGTAGGCGGTCCTGATCCTCGGACCCGATCTGCGCTGCCAAATGTTGGCGCAGTGCCTCGCGGCCATAGGTACGGAGATCATCGTTGAAGTCCCCAAGTTGCGGCTCAAGCACGTTCACCGGAACCCCGGCCTCGGAGGCTCTGGCGCTCAACCTTTCTGCCGCGCGCTGCCCCGCCGGATCGCGATCGACGGCAATGTAGAGGCGCTGCACAGCTGCGGAAATAATAACGGCTCCGAGATGAGACGACGAGAGCGCCGCCCAGACGGGCAAGGAAGGCACGGCCTCGCGGATGGAGAGCATGGTTTCGATGCCTTCGCCCACGACGAGGATGGTGTCACTCGGGCTCAGCCTGACGGCATTGCCCAAGATGTGCCCCATGGCCCGACGCGGGGTTTTCACGGCCGCCTTGTCCTGACCGTCAGGTGCAAGCCACGTGCGATGCACACCATGCAACATCCCTGCCGCATCGGTGACCGCGGCGATCATCGCCGGTCTGGGCGCGGGGTTCAACTGGCCTTCTTCCCGATGCCAGCACTTTGGGTGGAAGCGCAGGGCTGAGTTTGGCACCGCTTGGGAAATGCCCCGGGAACGCAGGTAGACCTCTGCCAGACTGCCTGCCACCGGCACTGCCGCCGCAAACAAGCGCGATGCTGCCTCAGGCGTGCCCGAAGGGGATTTTGGGCTGCGCGGGTCAATGGCGTCCGGGACAACCGGCTGCGGACGGCCAAGATGCGCGCGCGCCTCGGCCAGAAGATCGGGAAAGCGTGTGATCCCTGTGCGCTCGCGGATGATATCGAGGAGATCACCGTGCTGGCCAGTTGCTCCGTCTTGCCACTTGCCCCGCGCACCCGGTCCAGAGGTTGGGCCGGTAAGCCTGACAAAAAGCGACCGCCCCGGATTGTTTTGCAAATCGCCAACCATCCAGTAGGATCCTTCCCGCCTCCCGGCGGGAAGGTAATGCCTACACACACTTTCGGCATTTTGCGCAAGCGCGCGAATAAGATCGTCTGTTTCCAATGACATAATACCACTCAACAACCATTGCGTGCATGTAGCCCCTGGATGGGGAGACGTGCAAGTAGGCGCGTGATCACATCGATACCGCTTGCGTCACTCGGACAGAAGAGCCGCAACTTCCAGGCAATGATTTCCGAGAAAAAGCCATCCGCCTTGAGCCGGTCTTTCTGGGCCTCCGAGAAGCCAGAGAGTTCAATCCGGTCCACGCCCATGACCCGCGCACGGTGCAATTCCAACCCTTCGGCCAATTGTACCTTCGTTTTACCCCCGAGAATGAGGGCATGCACCTCGGCAGCCGTGAGGTTTGGCGCTTCACTGGCAAGGGTGGTCGCAACCCATGCGGGCGAGACACGGCGGCCGATGATGCGCTGGCCGTCATCGGTTTGCAGGCGGTACACGCGGGTCTCATCCTCGGGAAGCTGTTTCCAAATCGGCAGGAGAAGCCCCGCTACGATGTGCAGCGTGGTTTCCGAGAATTCGGGGACCTCCTCCAGTTCGGTCACCCAAGCCGCAGTGAACGTTATGCGGTCCGCTTCCACCCATTGCGTGTCCTCCATTATTTTGGCCGGGAACGTGCCGGCCTCGGTTGGGCGGATCAACCGCAAGCGCGGCTCAATCGTGCCGTCGTCCAGCATCAAGCTGGTCGCGGGGACCTGCACTGCGGCGCGGCCCGAGCGGCTGTTGACCAGAAGTCGCGCCTTTGGGTCCTCAAGCCAGTCGAGTGCCTCAGCAAGCGACAGCGGCGTATTGCGCAGCCTTGAGGCGATGGTCAGAAGCTGGGTTTCCGCACCAGAGCCGGGATGGGTGTAAATGACGCGCGCATCCGTAACACGAAAACTCTCTGCGCGCAGGGTCTCGAGACCGAGGTCGTAGACTCCGGCAGCGATGGCGCCTTCGATCCGCTGATCAAGCAATTCCTCGAAGGCCGCAAAGAGCACCGTCTGCAACGCAATCGTCAGGGCCAGCAAGCGATTGAGGAAGGTGGTGATCGGCGGCAACTCGTCTTTGAGGCCATTGTCGTCCGTCAGGTTGAGACCCGTGGCGTCCTCAAACGCCTGCAGCGAGCAGCCCTGCACGTCGCCACGATAGAGCCTTCGATAAAGTTGGCGCAAGGCATCGCGAGCGTAGGGAGACTCAAGATTGTCCTCAGGCCGAAACAACCCCTGCCCACCGGTCTGGCGCTGGCCGCGCGTGATCGCGCCAAGCGTGTCGAGGCGACGGGCGATTGTGCTGAGAAACCGCTTTTCTGATTTCACATCTGTGGCCACGGGTCGGAACAATGGCGGCTGCGCCTGATTGGTACGGTTGGTCCGCCCAAGGCCTTGGATTGCAGCATCGGCTTTCCAGCCGGGCTCCAGAAGGTAGTGAACCCGCAAGCGCTGGTTCTTGGCCCCGAGATCGGCGTGATAACTGCGACCCGTGCCGCCCGCGTCGGAGAAGATCAGGATGCGCTTTTGGTCATCCATGAAGGCCGCGGTTTCCACGAGGTTGGCCGATCCGGCCCGGCTTTCTACGACAAGGTGCGCCGAATGGCCTTTGCGCACGATGCGGCGCGCCCGACCCGTGACCTCGGCCACCAAATCCGTGCCGAAGCGCTGCACGATCTGGTCGAGCGCCCCCGGAACGGGTGGCAGGGAAGCCAAATGTTCGAACAGGGCATCGCGGCGGCGCACAGCCTCGCGACATTCGACAGGCTGGCCGTCGCGCGTAACCGGACGGGAGGAAAGATTGCCTTCGCTGTCCGTGAACGGTTCATAAAGCTGCACCGGAAAGGAATGGGCGAGGTAATCCATGACATATTCGCGCGGCGTGATGTCAACGCGGATATCGTTCCAGTCCTCGGTCGGGACCTCTGACAGGCGACGTTCCATCAACGCTTCACCCGTCGAGACGATCTGGATGACCGACGTGTGACCCGCTGCAAGGTCAGCGTCGATGGCCGCAATCAGCGTTGGAGTTTTCATCGAAGTGAGGAGATGGCCAAAGAAACGCTGCTTGGCGGACTCAAAAGCCGAGCGCGCTGCGGACTTGGCTTGGCGGTTTAGCGTGCCACCAGACTCGCCTGTTATGTTCGAGGCTTCCAGTGCGGCGGAGAGGTTGTTGTGGATTATCGCGAAAGCCCCGGCATAGGCATCATAGATGCCGCGCTGTTCTGGGCTGAGGGCATGAACCAGCATCTCGTACTCAACACCGTCATAAGACAGCGACCGGGCGGTGTAGAGACCAAGCGCACGCAGATCGCGCGCGAGGACCTCCATTGCCGCTACCCCGCCAGCCTCAATCGCCTCAACGAACTCGGCGCGGGTAGCAAACGGAAAATCTTCTCCACCCCAGAGGCCAAGCCGTTGCGCGTAAGCCAAATTGTGAACGGACGTTGCCCCGGTGGCCGAGACATAGACCACGCGCGCGTTTGGCAGCTTGTGCTGCAAGCGCAGCCCCGCCCTGCCCTGCTGTGAAGCTTGCACATCGCCGCGCTCGCCTTTCCCACCTGCGGCATTCGCCATCGCGTGGCTTTCGTCAAAGACAATAACCCCGTCAAAATCCGCCCCGAACCAATCGACAATCTGGTCGACGCGGGATTTTTTGGCCCCGCGCTCTTCGGAGCGCAGGGTCGCATAGGTGGTGAACAAAATGCCCTCGGCTAACGGGATGTCACGGCCTTGCGCAAAGCGCGAGAGCGGCGTGACCAGCAGGCGCTCTTGCCCAAGCGCTAACCAATCGCGCTGCGCATCCTCCAGCAGTTTGTCGCTTTTTGACACCCAAAGCGTCTTGCGCCGCCCTTGCACCCAGTTGTCGAGCAGGATCCCGGCCGATTGGCGACCTTTGCCTGCCCCGGTGCCATCGCCCAGAAAAAAGCCGCGCCGAAAACGAACGGCATCGGTGGCCTCAAGGGGCGCCGCCGAAATCAGATCTCCGGTTTCATCAACAGTCCACGATCCGGCAAGGTAACCGGAATGCGCTTCACCCGCGTAGATCACCGTTTCAAGTTGGGCATCTGACAAAAGGCCCTCGCGCAAAATGGCGGCGGGCAACTTGGGGCAATAGCTGGGTCTTGGCGGCACAACCGACGCCATGGCAGCAGATTGCACCAGCTTGGTTGGATGCGGCACGGCACCGGGGATGTCGATCACTTGCAGACGAAACGTCTCATAGATCGCGTCTGACAAACGCGTGGTGGCCACGTTCTCAACGCCGTCACGCAGGATGTAGGCGAGATTCTCGGCTTTGATGGGTGTTGCTGATCCAGCCGAAGAGGCTGCGGCGGCGAGGCGGAGCTTGCCGATGGCGGTCCCAGCGGGGCGGGTAGTTTTTCCCGGATAGGGGGAAGAGACGCGTTGCCCTACGGGTGAGCCCGGTTCCGCGCTCAAGCGCGGTGGCACCTCGGCAGTGATCCGCGCCATCAGGTGAGCCACGTCCTGTGCCATGGGTTGGGAAAGATCGGCGGTGATTCCGCCAAGCTCGCCACCCCGGCATTTGTCAAAGACAGATATCCGCGTCTCGAAACTGGTGCCATGTTTGGCGAAGGCGCCACCAGACACTGCACCGGTGAAAACCAGATGTGCACCCTCAGTAAGTTTAGCGAAACTTGAACCCCAAGCTGGCACGTCGGGCGCGAAGCCCGCCCCAGTGATTGCGACCAGCCGTCCGCCGGGGGTAAGCCGCGACAGGGCTGAGCGGATGTGCCGGGCCGTGGCCTCCGTGTTGCGCCCATCGACATTGGCTACGGCGGAGAACGGCGGATTCATCAGGATGACGCTTGGGCGATAACTTCCGTCGAGGTGATCATCAATTTGCGCGGCGTCAAAACTGGTGACGGGTCGGCCCGGAAATAGCAGCCTCAGCAAATCAGCGCGGGTCTCGGCAAGTTCGTTTAGGCTCAGAGTGCCGCCAACGATCTCGGCAAGGATCGCCAGCAGACCTGTTCCAGCCGAAGGCTCGAGAACAAGGTCGCGCGCGGTGATCTGCGCGGCGACGAGGGCTGCAAGCCCCATCGGCAGCGGCGTCGAGAATTGCTGGAAGCGCTCCATTTCTTCTGATCGCCGCGTATGGGTTGGCAGCAGGTTTGACACCTTGGCGAGGATCGACAACAGAGCGGCGGATGATCCTGCCCGCACCATCAGCGCGCGGCCGAATTTGCGCAGGAAAAGGACAAGTGCTGCTTCGCAGACCTCATAGGCCAGCTTCCAATCCCAAAAACCTGCGGCATCCGAGCCGCCAAAGGCGCGCTCCATTTCCAGACGCAAACGCAGTGCGTCAATCTGAAACCCCTGTGCCAGATCGGATTGCAGGGATTGCGCAACCATCAAGATCGCGTCGGCAGTGTTGGGGGAGTGCAGCGGGGCAACCGGCGGCAACGCAGTTGCGAGGGCAGTTTGAAACGTCATTGGAAAACTCCGGAAAAGAAAAAGGATCAAACCGGCAGGGCGCTCTCTCTGATCCCCTCCGGCTTGCCCCTCCCCGGCTCCTCTCTGCCTCTCAACACCCTATTCCCGCTTGAGCGGATCTTGATTTTGTTCCCTATATGTTCTACACTAGAAAGACTAATCAGAGAAGGAGTTCCATCGTGGAAAGTACCAGCTTTGCCATTCCCGTAACCCCACGTCAGATCGCCTATGCGCGCGCCTTGGCACTGCGCAATCACACGCTTTTGCCATGGGACGTACAGCAAGATCGTCGCAGTCTCAGCACTTGGATCGATGCTCAGGCGAAGATGACATCTGCCGCCGCTGTGGATGCGCGGCCAAGCTCAAAGCAGGTGGCCTTCGCAGAGCGGCTCGCGCGCATCAAGCGCCGCGCCGTACCGGACGAGTGTTTCCGCGACAAAGGGCTGATGTCGAAATGGATCGACGGGAATAGGTAAGAGATGACCGGTAAAAGCAGACATTCGAGCTAGATGCGGCGCAGGCCTCGTTTGAGCCCACCTTACCAATATTCTGCGATGCGGCTAACGTGTACTTTGCAGAAATGGCCCCTGCCATGCGACAGAGGCCATCTTTTACTTATGGCAACTTCATTTCGCTGTAATCACCCCTGACATAGAGGGTAACTGTCACGTCCTGCACACCCCGGTTGCGCCAGAACCAGCCGTGGTTGCCCGTGAAAGCCGCAGTTAGAACGCCTTCGGCCCGCTCCACCGCCCGGCCCTTTTCGTAGCTGATGTTCTCGCCGCCGCCGTCACCATGCAAATCAAAGTTGACGGCGCCGTTTTCTGCAACCCAGAGAAACCCCGCTTCCGCTCCAGCTTCCATGACCAACTTGACCTCAACCCCTTCTCCAGGGGTCAGCGTTACACTGTATTGATCGGTCCATTCAGGCGTAGCGGTCTGGGCATAGGCGGCGGCGAAGAAGAACCCGAAGATGCCGTTGCCAAGACTTGATTGGTCGTCGCTTGCCCCACTATTTTGAAGCTCCAGCATGCGGTCTGCCTCGGCTTCCTCGGATAGCTGTGTCTTGATTTCACCCATCTCGGCCAAGCCGATAGCCTTGCCAATGCCAGTAGGATCAATGCCGTATTCCGATGGCAGGACGACCGTTACGAGTATAACACCAGCCGCGACTGCGGCCAGTATTGTGGATTTGAGAAGCTGCGCCGAGGTTGGCAGATCATCAAGGTTTGGTTTGTTTCCGTTATGCATTTTCATAGTCTCCAAAATTTCAGCCGACGAAGTAGCCGGTCATCTGCATTCCAAACAGAATGAACCCGGCGGACATCATCACGACATTTGCGGTGTAGGCGTGTTTCCAAAAGCTGGTGGTCTTGCGCCAATAGCCCATGACAACCAGGATCATAGCGAGGGCGATCAACTGACCGATCTCGACGCCGACATTGAAGGCCAGCAGGTTTGGAATCAGGCCGTCCTGTGCGATCTCATATTCCAGAATCTTGGTCGCCAGACCCAGCCCGTGGAAGAAACCGAAGATCAGCGTTGCAGCTTTGGTATTAGGTTGGAAACCGAACCACCGCTGGTAAGCCCCCAGATTGTCGAGCGCCTTGTAGACCACCGACAGTCCGATGATGGCGTCGATCAAGTAAGCGCTGACGTTCCAGCCGAAATAGACACCGGCCAGCATTGTTGTTGAGTGGCCGATGGCAAATAGGCTGACGTAGAGGGCAACGTGCTTCATTTTGTAGAGGAAGAAGACGACGCCAAAGAGGAACAGCAGATGGTCATATCCAGTGACCATGTGCTTGGCCCCCAGATACATGAAGGGGATCAGCTTCATGCCGCTGACCTCTTGGATATAGCCCTTGTCACCTTCGGTGACAGCATGAGCATAGGCCGTGGTCGCGAAGGCGAGTAACGCCAGCATGACCATTGCCATAAGGATCAGGGATTGCCGCAAAGGATGCGACAAAGGCCCCGACCCATAGGATCGGTTGTTTATCATTGTAATTTTCCGCTTTGTGAAAGGATTTGATAGTTACGTCTTTGGACGCAATTTCATCCTCGCGGAGGTCGATCCAGATCGGCGATACTATGACTGGGCAATGCGCTATTGGCGATGCGCCAGTTAGAGCGGGTCGGCATCATCGTCCCAGATGCTTTGCGATCGGGGAGGAATGCGACATTGTGATCGTGGTCGGCCACATCATGGCCGTGGGCATGACCATGCTCCGCGATCTCGGTTTGATGATCCGTCACGATCTGTGTGAGCTCAGACATATCATGTGCCGCAATCCGTGCGTTGGACACCAACAGCATAGAGACCGCCAAAACGACGGTCAGCATAAGCCTGACATGAAATCCGATCTGCTGTCTCATTTTACCCGCAATTTTGCGGGTTAAGGCCCGCTTGCTTTATCCCCCCAGGGGGGTTACGCCTGTCTTATGACAGATCACCACACCCATGCAACCCACCCCGATATCGTAAAGCGGCTGAAACGTGCCAATGGTCACCTTCAGAGCGTTATCGCGATGATCGAAGGTAATAGACCCTGCACCGATATCGCCCAGCAACTCCATGCGGTTGAAAAGGCAATCCTGCAAGCCAAGCGCACGTTGATCCAAGACCACATCGATCACTGCCTTGATGAGGCGATTGTTGGAACGGGTGACACATCCGCTGTGGCAGACTTCAAGGCCATCACAAAATACCTTTGAGGGATCACTATGCTCGCAATCCTTGCCGACCGCACCTATCGCCATCTGTTTCTGGCCCAGATCGTGGCCCTACTTGGCACCGGGCTTGCGACCATCGCACTCGGGCTTTTGGCCTATGATCTGTCTGGTGAGCGGGCGGGTCTGGTCTTGGGGACGATTTTCACGATCAAGATGGTGGCCTATGTGGGGATAGCACCCATTGCTGGTGCGTTTGCAAACCGCTGGCCACGAAGAAAGATGTTGGTCAGCCTTGATCTCATCCGCGCAGCAGTGGCACTTTGCCTGCCTTTCGTGTCCGAGGTCTGGCAGGTCTACATCTTGATCTTTGTGCTGCAATCAGCCTCTGCCGCCTTCACGCCGACATTTCAGGCCACGATCCCAGACATCTTGCCCGAAGAAGACCGCTACACCCGTGCGTTGTCACTGTCTCGGCTGGCGTATGATCTGGAAAACATTATCAGCCCGACGTTGGCCGCGATCCTGCTGATCTTCGTGAGTTATCAGACGCTGTTCTTTGGCACCGTGATCGGTTTTGCCGCCGCGGCCTTGCTGGTGGTGTCTGTCCTGCTGCCCAACCCGCAACCGGCCGCCCCTCGCGGCATCTACGACCGCACCACACGGGGGATGCGGATTTACCTCGCGACACCACGACTGCGGGGGCTTTTGTCACTGAACCTTGCGGCTGCGGCTGCGGGCGCGATGGTTCTCGTGAATACCGTGGTATTGGTGCGGTCCGATTTGGGTCTTGGTGAAACGCAGGTTGCCATCGCACTGGGAGCCTTTGGTGGCGGATCGATGCTGGCAGCCATTTTGTTGCCCCGATTGCTGGACAACCGTCCTGACCGACCTGTGATGATTGGTGGTGCGGCTGTGCTTGTCGCATCGCTGCTTGGCCTGTCGCTGTTGTCGTTGGTCTATGGCATTCAGTGGGCCCCGCTTCTTGTGGGCTGGCTTATCGTCGGGATTGGGTATTCGACAGTCTTGACCCCATCGGGGCGACTTTTGAAGCGCTCCGCGCACGCCGAAGACCGGCCTGCGGTTTACGCAGCCCAGTTCGCCCTGTCACACGCTTGCTGGCTTGTCACGTATCCGTTGGCAGGATGGATGATCACTGTGGCTGGGCCAACAATTGCGTTTGCCAGCCTTGCACTGCTGGCCGCGACCGGGATGGTCGGCGGGGTTTTTCTTTGGACGCAAAACGATGCCGGAACGATTGAACATACTCATAGCGATCTCCCAGATGATCATCCTCACATTCGGCAGGGTCGATCACATAGCCACCCGATCGTCATTGATGACTATCATCCGCACTGGCCACGAGCATAAATACCGAAAAGCGGCCCTTGGAAAAAGATCAGTAAACGACAGTCTAGTCCGCATTGTATGAGGTGCCGCACCCTGCCACAAAGATCAGCTTTTTCCTGTGAGATAGACAATCTAGCCTCGGCCCGACCTCGATGGGCATAATTCCCATGGGACGGTATCTTACCCACAAATGGCTGATAATGAAGTGGATCGACAGGAACCGATGAACTTCAGGCGACGGCCATAATCGAATAGTCTGGCGTTCCCTTCCAGACGAGATCCCAGGACGCACCAGGGCGGACGTTTTGGATCGCGCGGGGCTCAAAGCATACGAGGCAGTTGCCACCTTGTGCAGGTGCTCGGACAGATGGGTAAATTAAACCGCGCGAGCCCTCTCGCCGCAGGTGTTGCGCAAGGCCCTGACCCACAGGATATCCAACATGCGGATCGGCATTGAGTGCCAAATGATCTGGTTCATCGGTAACATCATCGAAAACCCCGATGAAATCCGCCAGCAGCTCAACATAGCGCGCACTGTCCTCAAAACAGCCCGTGTAGCCAAGCTCTCGCGTCCGGTGCCAGGCCACTTCGCTAACCGAGACCATCACATCCCAAGCACAATACCAGGCTCCACGCTCCTCAGAATTGAAACGATTGCCGCCCGCCCGCGTATAGGTGAACGCTGCGTTGACATGTGTGTCGCCATAGATGCGCAAGTCCCGGCTCCGCCGCTGCCAAGCGAGTTCGCGCGGATCCAAATGAGGGTTGCGGCCCCGTTCGGCCAAAAGGCGCGCGCTCGTCATCCCCTCGATCTCCGCAAGGATCTCTAGCTCATCGTCCGTATCCACAAGGCCACGAAGTGCCGGTGGTTGGTGGTACGTGGCGGGCAAGAGGCGAACCAAACCGCGATCAGAAATTTCTGTCCGCTTCATGCGCCACCGCGAAGGGCGTCGAGATAAGTCCGGGCGGCCAGAATCTGCGGTAGGCCTCCCTCGATCACCGTATCCACCGGTCGGCTGCCACTAAACAAAGGTCCCGCGTTCGGGCGTGTGAACCAGCTTCGCGCCAGCGGTTCGGAAAAATAGAGTTCGAGCGACTTGTAGATGCCGATCACCGCGCTAAGGCGCAGGAGTTGATCCTTGGTCAACTCCCCTGCGAAATCGGGCTTCTTGGCGCGCTTCCACGTACTTTCGGACATGTCCGCAAGACCCGCTGCTTCTTTCAAGCTGAGGCCCCAAGCATCGACGACGCGGGCATAGGCTTTCAGCGCGACAGCATTGACCTGAGCGGGTTCGCGGACTCTTTCTGCAACTTGCATCTCGATCTCCTCTATACGTCCAATATAGTTCATATGACCACAAAGTAAAGACCATATGAACACATCGAGCAGCCAGAGCAGTCAAAACAGAACTGCCCATCTCACCATTACCCAAACCTCCGCCCAGCTCCCGTGAAGGTGTATTCGTTAGCAATGATCCCATCCTCGATAGATTCATCTGAAATAAGATGATCATGCTCAGCCTCAAGCTGGCGATAGAGCCAACGCGCGAGGCCGCGCAGGGCCTCGGTAACGATCTCTTCGGCGTCGGACGTCGGCGGCTGCCAAGTCGCGCTGTCCCGCGTAACATCAACGGACATTGTGTATTCGTGACAATAGCGGCCTCGGTGGCTGGCCTCGGCGCAAAGCTGATAGAAGTTCCGCCGCTGAATGGCCTGCAGCCGATCGGCGATGCCGTGCAGCATTTCGTCCGTCGGGGCATAGTCACGAATGCGAGTGGCCGAGCTCTTGGCGTGGCTGAGATAGCCCTCGAACGCGGCTCCATCCCCCTGTGACCAGAACCCCGAAAACCAAATGCACGGTTTTTGCCGGGTGCCCCCGCCGATCAGGCGCACAGAGGTGGTCTTCAGACGAATGCCAAGGATGCCGCAGATGCGCTCAAAATCCTCATAGACTGCGTCCCACCAATCTTCGTGAGTCCCAAGGTCGCGATACCAGCTGCGAGCCCTTTCCTTTGCCGCGTCAGACAGCTCAGGAAACTGGTAGACGGTCGTGCAGATAATCTCAGGCATCGATGTCCTCCTCGTTCAGCGTGGCGCCGAAACATTCATTAATGTTGCTCCAACCAAAGGATTTGCGGTCGGTAAAGTGGATCAGGTAGGAAAAGTGGGTGTAAAATTCGGCCATAGGCTCTCCTAGAGAATGACACCGCCCGACCACTACGGCCGGGCGATTGTGGGACAGGGATGGGTTGCGGAAGATGCGTCAGGACCCGGCATCAGGCGCTGCGCGCTGTGCAGCGGCATGCTGATCCAGCAATTCGCGGTAATACCGCTTTCGTGCCTCCCGAAAACTGCGCACACGCAAGGTGTCGGGATGAAGTGTCCCTATTGCGGCCCGTAGCACGGCACAGGCAGAAGCGTTCGGCGGTATGCCGAGGCGTCGGTAGGAATTTGTCATGCCAAGCGTCCTCGCCCGTGCCGCCCCTTGTTCTTCACCGAAGACAAGGCGTTGGGATAGGGATGTGCCATCGTCACCCCCTCAGAATTCTTGGGGGAAGCGTTCGGACGATAAAGACCGCTCGTTGAACTCGATATGGATGCAACGAGCGCGGGCGTCGAAACAGAATTCGCCATAGGCACGGTCGTTGGTCTCCCAACCGTCGTGGGTATCATCGAGGAAATCGTAGGCGAGTTTCTCGACCACGTCTTCGAGCGAGAGGCTGCGCATTTCGACTTCAGGAGTGTCCCAAGTCAGCGCGACATAGGGGATTTCCACTGCTGGAAAATCGACGGGTTTGTCGCTTGACCAAGCAGCTATGCTATCGATTTGGCCGCTGTCGCCCGTACCATCGAATGTAACGGTGACATGGGTGATACCGGCGGCAATGAGACCGTCGAAAAGGCGGTCTTGGTTGCCCGGGCGCAAAGCCTCGATCCGGGCGATACGCTCGGCATGTCCGGCAAAAATCGCCCCCAGGTCGATAGGTAACGGCGGCAGCGGCGCGGGAAGAGTGGGCTCAGTCTGGTTCATGTTGGATCTCCGGTTTGAAGGAAAAGGTCGGAGCTAGCCGGGGCAAACTCTCTCACCCTGCAAAGCTCACAAAGCCCCCTGCCCTCCTCTGTCTCTCTGGCGTCATGCCGCGATCTGCAGTGCCCGAATGGCGAAGCTGCGCCACAGCGGATCGACGAGGCGCGCCTCGAGAACATCGGCGCAGTGACGCAAACGCTCGGCGAGATTAGGTTCTCGCCAATCTTTGGCGCGGCTTGCCTGGGCACGAAGCTGGCTCGCCTCGGTCACGATGGCCCGTGCCTCAGCGGCATTGGTCACCGGGTGGCACCACGCGACCGCACCCTTTCTGACAGATCCGGCCAGAACCAGTCGCTCGTCGCGATCAAGAATCGCCAGA
The DNA here is from genome assembly GCF_001202035.1 of Pseudorhodobacter wandonensis. GTDB lineage: Bacteria > Pseudomonadota > Alphaproteobacteria > Rhodobacterales > Rhodobacteraceae > Pseudorhodobacter > Pseudorhodobacter wandonensis. The sequence goes on from NZ_LGHT01000016.1 coordinate 22,912, forward strand.
AGCTGCGGCGCTGAATTTTGGGCGAGCTCATCGGCATGGGTGATTGCAGCCTGCATGGCCTCTGCCAGCGTGGCGAAACGGTTTAGGATTGTCGGGCCAGCCTGTCCCGACATCGCCGCAGCAGGGTTCCGACACGACCGCGTCAGCGCAAAGGGCAGGCTCGGATCAGCCAACCTTGTCGCAAAGCATGGCGGGAAGCCCAAAGGGGGCGAGGTCGGCTGGATCGGCAAGGAAAGGTCGAACATGGGCATATCTCCAACGGCGCGGGAAGCCACTCTCCCCGCCTCATCCGTCAAAGACCAAACCGCCGCCCTCTTCCTCGAAGGGGCGACGGCGCCAGACCGGCCCATCTTGAGGCAGACCATCAGCGCATATGGGGTAAGGACAGCGACCGCCGCAGATGCAGGCGGTCGCCAGAACGAGAGACGCCTCAGCCGACCCGGTCGAGGAGCTTCTTTGCGCGTCCCTCCATGTCGAGTCGTGCATCCTGCTGGGTCTTGTCACGCGCCAGCCGCGTGATCCCTTGCACGAAGTCAAAGATGCTTCCGGGCGGACGGCCCTCTTCCATCAATACTTTTTCGATGATCTTGCCAGATTCCGCCTTTGAGAAACCGCGTTTGCGCAGAAAATCATCCCGGTCCTCATCCGTGCGCGCCACGATTTGTTGCCGCGCGGCCTTGATGCCGTTCACGAAACCCTGCGGCGAGGAGTTGGCGAAGCGCGTCAATGCAGGCGCAGCCTCATGCGCAAAGCGGGACGCTGCGTATTTCGAGTGGCGGATCTTGATCTCTTGGAAATCCTCGACGCCCCAGAGGTTGCGGTTCTGGCAGACGGCCCGCAGATAGAAGCTGGCCATGCCAAGCGTCTTGGCCCCCACTTCGGAATTCCAGCAATAAAACCCGCGGAAGTAGAGATCGGGCGAGCCGTCGGGCAGCTTGCCCGCCTCGATCGGATTGCGATCGTCGACTAGGAACAGGAACACGTCACGGTCCGAGGCGTAGAGCGTGGTCGTATCACGGCTGATCTCGACATCGGGGTTGTAGACCCCAGTCGACCAGTCGAGCACACCTGGCACTTTCCAGCGCGTATCGCCCGTGCCATTGCCCGCGATGCGCTGCACCGCCTCGACCAGCTCGTAATCATGGATGCGGCCATAGTCGGGACCGGTCACAGCGCGCAGTTCCGTGCGGCCATCTTCGGTCTCGAAAGTTTTCACCTGCTCGGCACGGTGGTTGGTAAGACCGTATTGCAAATTTATCCCCGCTAGTGGTGCGGGCAGCTGTCGCAAATAGGAGGCGGGGGCACCGATGATGCTGGCGAGTTGGCCAAAGGCCCAATGAGTTGGGACCACCGGTTCCTGCGCCTTTGGCAGCATCAGGTGCAATCGCTCGCCATTGTCACGCGATGCCTCGACACGGATATCGGCGGTCTGCACCACACGGCTACGGCTGCGCTCGGACCGAGCCTTCACCGAAGCCCAGAGATCATCAAGCGAGAGATACCGCTCATCATCCGGACGGTTGAACCATTCGGACGACACCCGACCGTTCCGCTCGCCCCGGCTTACATTCACTTTATAACCGCCGGTTGCCTTCGTTTGAACCGGATCCAAAACTTCCACGATGCCCATTATCGTTCACTCCACGACAGGCGCTGGAAGCCACTCTCCCAGCCCTAACCTGTCGCAAAACCAACCAGCCTCACTCGGACTCTCTGGCAAAATGGGCGGATTCATATCATTCGTTGCCGCTGCATTAAGTTCAGAGGATCAGGCAAAAGCGGATATCCACATCAGGCAAACCGGTTGATATATGGGTTTTTACAGGGTGGTCGGCGATCAGAGGGTTTATCCAATAACCAATCCCTAACTTCGAGTGATCTAATACAGACTTTCAGCCAGGATTCGGCGGTCCGTTATCATTACGAAACTCTTTGTTTTTAAGGAAACTGGAAACTCTTGTTGTGCGATCAACGACGTAGTCTCGAAAGCCATTCAAAAGTTCAGACGTTTGATGGTCATTGATCCCGGCCGCTTCCAACTCATTGATTTCGTCTAGACACCGTGTCAACGACATTGGCTTGCCGGTTGGAGAGATCAGTCGTTCAGCAATTTCGCGATCTAGCCGATCAACCACCATTTTAGGCAAGCGAGAACGAGCTTCAAAAAAGATCAAGCGCGTTCCAAATTCCCGTAATCGCTCATCCTCCATGGTTTGAACAACCTCGAACCTATTGAGCCATGGTGTCTTGTGGAACTGGTTTGCACGCGCTGTATCTTCGTCGCTTAGAAAGGTGCCATGCAACTTCTCTTCGATGTGCGACGGTTTAACAAATGGTTCGCGACTATTTATGTAGGCTTCAACAAGTCGGCGCTTCAGCGTGTTATCCTCGGCGACTTTCCTTGCCCGATCTTCTAGCGCGTCAAAACCAATTGATCCCAGTAGTCCTGCGGATGCCTCCCAGAGGGGCGTCATCGTCGGGCCAGCGTTTGTTTGAATTTTTCGGACAGGGCAGGGTTTTCGGGATAACGCCGAATGCAACTCCTGTGTGGTAAAAGTTGCTATTTCCTCAAAGTTTAGCCGCAAGTCGATGCAAAGCCGCCCATTACCGGGGTTAGGGTCTTCACCAATAAATACTACCGGCGTATGATAAGCGTGGTTACTAAAGGTCTCTGTGAGAAGAAATCCTTCCTCAGTCGCAATAAACTCTGAAACAGCGGCCTTGTTCGAGAAGCGCATGAAGCGTTGCCATAAATCGGGGCATCGTTGCTTAATCTGCTTGCAAAGAGACAGTGTTGTTTCTGTGTCGGCCATCGCGCTGTGGGCGTTGCTTGCGGATATCCCGTTTGCTGCCGCTAGCTCCGCGAGGCGGAAGATTGGCATTCCATCGTCCCGCAGCGGCACTGTAATGGAATCTTGGTCGATGGCGTGAGCAGCCAAGGTTAGTGACAGGACATCATTTCTGCCGTTGTTATGAAAACTGGTCAAATACGCTGGATGCAGAGTTTGAAACAGAGCGTACCGGAGCATCTCTTCATCGAACTTGATGGAGTTGTAACCAAGAAAAATTGAGGGCGACCAGTTGCGTAGCTTCGCTTCCACACGCAGCATCATTTCGTAATGAGACGGTTGCTGCTTATCGAGAAGCTGTTCAATTGGCAGCCCGTTTATAGCCAACGCGCCGGGGCTCGGAACGATGTTCGGATTGAGCCTTGAGCGCACCTCAAACCTATCAACTTCAACGAGATCCTTATCAGTTTTGATCGCCGCAAAATGAACGATTTGATCAAAGCCCTTGTGAAGTCCGGTTGTCTCTGTGTCGAAAAATACAAACGCCAAAAAACCTTAACCTCAAATCAACCCGCCCAGGCGGTACCTCATAGCTGAAACGCTCACACGAAATTTTTTGGCCAGTTTTTCAACACTTGTTTCGTCATCCATGTCCAAGCCGTCAGGTCCAATTTCTTCGAGTAAGAATTTTTCAGGCATCAAAAGTTCTGAAGCAAATGTATTGGCGTCAATTTCTAACGGGTCACTTCCTTGAGAAGATACCGGATCACGCCGCAATGCGCGCAGCCCCTTTGAAACATGAACTGTCGCTTGGATTTCTGTTGGGTGTAGGACGTGATGGCCCAGTTCATGGGCTGCCGAAAAACGTTGGCGGTTTGGATGATGAAGTGCATTGATACCGATAATCGAAATGCCGTCCTGAGTGTACGCCATTCCAGAAAGCTCTTCATCAAGCGGGGCGTATTCAAGCACTATATTCTTAGATTTTATTATTCGCTCGACGGGGACGGGGACGCGTTTAATGCCAAACTCTTCTAGCACCTTATTCGCCTCCCTTTTCGCCCGAACCTTATCGGGGGTCATCGTCCCAGTCTCTTTTGATCGCCCTGTTTTAGAGCCTTTCTGATCAGATCATTTAAGCTCGCCCTGCTTGTGTCTGATAAGGCTTCGCTAGTTGGCATCATATTGTCTTCTCCCTGATTTTCCGTTGCTGCTTTCAATGAAGGCAACAAATCCGAAACACTCGCCACTTTTAGGGCCAAGGCAATAGCATAAAGATGGTGAACGGCAACGTTTTGATGGCCACGCTCCATGTTTGCGATGGACGCACGGGAAAGACCGGTTCGCGACGATAGGTCATCTTGTGTCAATTTGAGTTGTTTTCGCCTGAGGGCGATAGCACCTCCAAGTGCCGCATATATGTTACTACTAGACATAGGTACTGTTAACGCCATTAACTCTGCCGTGTCAATATATTAAACAAATGTTTACTATATAAACAATCAAATGTTTAAGTTGACAAGCTTTTGTTAACCATACAGTTTATGCCTGTGAGATTCGAAACAATCGGATCAAACCGTAGAAAGGAAAGAAAATGTCGAAACGTATTCATGTTGTCCCGCACGGTTCCGGTTGGGCCACACGGCGGGAAGGGGCACAAAAGGTCAGCTCTCAGCACCGGACGCAAACAGCTGCAACTGGCGCGGCGCGCACCACCGCAATCCGGGAACATGGCGAAGTGGTTATTCATCGCCCGAACGGACGGATCCGCGATGCAAATTCATATGGGAATGATCCCTTTCCACCCAAGGGCTGACCGAAGGTGGACTAAACTATCCAACGTAACAAAAGGAAACTGGTAATGGCCGTAGAGCATACTCCCACAGGTGAAGTTCACGCAGGTTCAAAGGGTGGCAAGACTGGATGTGGTTTCGATACTACTGAGCATTCCAGTCACTGGGTGAGCACGTCCAAGCGCATCACTTGCGACAAGAATGGATGTAAAAATTAGGAATACCATGTGGTCGGCGAAGGAAAGTCACACAGCCATTGGGGCCGATGATCCTAACCAAATGATCCACACGCATCTTAGTCGGTGCGGATCATTTTGCCTGACGCTCATGATTGCAATCTAAAAGAGAGAAATACTATTATGCCACAAGATCATCAGGTCACTTGTATAATTCCAGACGGAGCTGACGCTGACCGGCGTATTGACAGCATTGGTGGCTCTGCGGGGGCTAAAGGGGGTGGCCCGTGGTGCATTAAGCTTGATGCCGCCATTAAGGGTATCGAAGACGGCACTTGGCGATTTTGGACTAGTGTAAATGGCAATTCGGTTTGGGTGATCATCGCCAAGCGCAACGGGAAAAAATATCTCAAGACAGAAGCTGATGGCGACGAACCAAACAACCTCCTGAGTTTGCCTCCATGCAAATAGTATGTAGTTGGGAAGAAAAGTCATACATGAAATGATGGTTTAATATCTAAGACGTGAGCTTGAATGAGAAATGCAGCGAGGAGTTGCAAATGGCGAGATGCACAGCACCAGTAGAGGGACACCGCTCAGCGAGCGCTGCGGCGAATTGCCCTGCATGCCGTGGCCGCTATGGCCGCAGCAGCGGTTACAGCAGTTACGGTTCGTACTCGCCCCCGTCTTACTCCTCGTCGCCGAGTAGCGGTGCCAGTCGTAGCAGCGGGGCCAAGACCAGCAGCAGCGTAAGGCCGAGCTGGTCACGACCGGGTTCGACCCTGACGTATACGCCTGTCCAAGTACGGGCGCTAACGCCGGTCCGCGAGAATATTGAGAAGCGAGTGTCGCTTGACCTTCGAGACGTATTTCTCTGCCACGCGTGGGACGATCGGCAAGGGGCCGCCAAGGAGTTGCACGATTTTCTCGAGGCACGCAGTGTTAAGGTCTGGTTCAGCGAGAAGGACGCTGGCCTTGGCGTGTCCTTGCTCCGCGCCATCGACAAGGGATTGGCGAACTCGCGGATCGGAATTGTGCTGGTGACTCCTGCCTTGTTGCGCCGCCTCCCAACTGAAAGCATCGCCGACAAAGAACTTTCTGCTCTCCTCGCGGGAGAGCGCCTCGTACCCATCGTGCACAACACGACATATGAAGCTCTCCGCGATGTCAGCCCCTTGCTGGCCTCGCGAAGCGGCTTGAGCACTGCAGAAGAATCGTTGGAAAATGTCGCGGCCAAGCTCGCCGAATTGGTCGCCATCTAGCTCAATAGTAGGTGTGCTATTGCTTTGTTCCGCGTCGCGGCCATAGGGCGCACCGAACTGTCGCATGATCCATAATTGTCCGACCTAAGGGAGCAGCAGAGCGAATTTTTCAACCACGCGAATGTCTGCCGGGGCCGGAAGCGCTTACCTTGCCCTTATAGCTGGCAAGCGCGCTTCATAGCGGGACGGCTCAGGACCCGGCAGGTTTCCCCGCCGGACCTTGGGGGAGACCCCGTTCTTTTCAGAACGGGATCTCGTCATCGCGGTCGACCAGCTCGGGGTCTTGACCCTCCGCCGACTTCGGGCGGCTGAGGAAGTCGACCTTCTCTGCGATGATCTCACAGCCGTAGCGGTCGGTGCCGGTAGCGTCGGTCCATTTGGTATAGTGGATGCGGCCGTGGACCAGAACCTTCATGCCCTTGGCGCAATGCTCTGCGACCGTCTTGCCGAGGCCGTTGAAGCAGGTGATGCGGTGCCATTCGGTGTCCATCACGCGGTAGCCGTTCTCGTCGCGCTGGACCCGGCCTTCCGCGAGGCGCGGCCG
>NZ_LGHT01000017.1 GCF_001202035.1 Pseudorhodobacter wandonensis
GATATGCGTCGGTTAAACATCGAAACGTCCAAACCGCCCACATATCTCTTCAGATACTATCAATTTCAAAGAGCAGAAGACAAAAACAACTGACCGCGCTAAATCTTAGCGCAACCAACCGCCGTATCTCCAAGTATTTCCTGAACCCTTCCAGCCCATCGCCGCTACGTCCCGATCGTTTCCAACCGTCTTCGTTTCGGTAAGCCAGCTTTTAGGTACATCAATCAAAACCCGCAAGAGGAAAAATCACTTCCAGCGTCATCTTTCTGTTTCAACCAACGTTTATTGAGAATTTTCCCGCAAGAAGATGAAAATCCCGGCACCGCTTACCTAACGGAAACACGGTCTTGGCCAGAAAAGCGAACGAATCTCGTGCGAATCTAACACAAGATCAAACGTGAATCGGCGCAAGCCCCCCCCCAAACCGACTCAATTCCCCAAATCAAACCAAAGCTCAGCACGAATAGGTAATTTGCCCACCGCAAATCGTCAGGGCGACACCCAACTCAGCTATAGATTCGGGGGCAACCGCCTCTACGTCCCCCGTCAGCATCACCACATCCGCCGCAAGCCCGACGGACAGACTGCCAGTAACAGCTTCACGATGTGCGGCCCATGCCCCGCCAGCCGTATAGGCGTGCAGGCTTTCCATCAAACCAAGCCGCTCATCTACCCCCCCCGAATATGGGGGGCGAGTTTGCGACGCCCCAAGGCCGCGCAACACCGATACATCTGTCACGGGCCAATCACTGGCGAAGGCCACCTTTGCCCCCTGCTCCACCAACGAACGGCACAGATACGCATCTGCCCAACGCGTGGCTCCGATCACTTCCATCGTCGGCAGCAGCGCAAAATCCATTGTGCCGGGCGCATGCGGCGGCTGTAGACTGGCCACGATTCCCAACGCACCCAGCCTTGGCACATCTGCCTGGTCAATCAGCTCGATATGTTCAATCCGGTGACGCATGTCGCGCAGACCATTGGCACGCGCGGCGGCCTCATAGCCGTCGATGGTATTGCGCACGGCGCCATCGCCAATCGCATGTACAGCAATCTGCAAACCGCGTCGGTCGGCCTCAACGGCAATCTCGGCAAAACGTGCGGGCGCAAACAGCGGCTCTGCCCGATGCCCCGACATTCCGGGATAATCATTAAGCATATAGGCCGTACGGCTATCAATCACGCCATCCATGAACAGTTTGACAAAGCCGCTTTGCAGCCAGTCATCATTGTAATCGCGGCTCATCGCCTCGGCGCGATCAAGGGCTGAAAGCTCCATATGTGGTTTATAATGGAACGGCACCTTTACCCTTGCCGTCAAAAGCCCCTGCCGGCGCAAGCCGTCCAGCAGATCCAATGTAAAACGGTTGCCATCCATATTCACCATCGACGTAATGCCATGCATGGCACAATGGCGCAGGCCGGCAGCCACTTTGGCACGGTCAATCGCCATCTCTGCATCGCTCGGCCAGGGGGTCGGCTCTTCGCCCGTCGCAATGCCAAGGTTCAGTCGCGCCTCACCGCCCAAGGCGACCACGGGTGCAAAAGCCTCAAATTCGCGCAGTTCTCCTGTCGCTAATCCGTCCGGCCCCATGACCACCTCATGTCCATGCGGGCAGACAAGGCCGTGCAGAATACCCGCCGCGCGCAAAGCGGCGGTATTTGCCCAAACCGTATGATGGTCAGCGGCCGCCATTGCTATCGGGCGATCAGGCACCATCGCATCCAAATCGGCACGTGTCATCGGATGGTCAAGCATCGCATACCCCGCCCCTTGCGCCATCAACAGCGGCGCATCCCGGTTTTTCGCGGAAAAATCCGCGAATGCACGATGGAGTGCATCAAATCCGTACAACCCGCCAACCTGCAAATGCGTCAACTCGGCCCCGCCCAGCACCAAATGCAAATGGCTTTCAACAAAGCCGGGCAAAACCGTGCGCCCGTCTGCATCAATCACCTGACAGTTTGGGCCGGCAATTGCCTCAACCCTCTGTCTTGAACCGACAGCCAGAATTCGCCCCCCGCCCAAAGCAATCGCTTCGGCCCTCGGGCGGTTTGGGTCCATCGTCAATACCCGCGCGTTGGTAATAATAAGCTCGGCCTGCATTTTGCCCCCAATTCGCCTCACATTTTCCGGCACAGGCATACTGAATTTGATCGATACATCATTAACCTCGCGCGCTAGGCTGGCGTCAACCCGCATGCAAACCTCTGGCCTAACCTGACCGCAGCCTGACAAAATCAAGGTTTAAGGCAACGTTTTGGCGGAAATCCGAGCATAGGCCGCACGTCGGGCTTGACCCGTGCCGCCCCTTCGTCCTCTATCAGGACAAGGAATTTACTGGCGCAAGCCGGCTCAATAAGGAATTGCCAAATGTCCAACCCGTCCAGCCCCGGCAGTAACGTCGGCAAATCTGTCCTCGCGTCAGATCTAAAGATCACCGGTGACATCATTTCCAAAGGCAGTGTTGAGGTGATGGGCGATGTCGAAGGCTCAATCAACGCCGAAACACTGGTTCTTAGCCACGAAGGCAAAGTCAAAGGCACTATTTCCGCGAAAACGATTGACCTGCGCGGAACGTTAAACGGCAAGATTGACAGTACCACACTGACCCTGCGCTCGGCCGCACATGTAACAGCCGATGTCACCTATTCCGCGCTGACTATTGAAAGCGGCGCACAGGTTGAAGGGTCTTTCAAGATGACCAAAGCCTGATATCACCCCTTCGGTGGAATAGAATAGGTCAGCCCGGCACGTGCAACCGGGTCGGCATCATGGCCCTCGGACGTTATCATGACATCTCCGACGGCCAACACCCGCCCCAGCTTTAGCACCCGCGCACGTGCAATCAATGCGCGACCGGCGGCGGGCTTGCGCATGAAGTCTATGCTGCAGTTGGTGGTCACGGCCAAGGCAACTGGCCCCAGCCGCGCCAAAATCGCCAAGTACATCGCCACATCGGCCAAGGCGAAAATCGACGGCCCCGAAATCGTGCCCCCTGGCCGCAAATGCTGTGGTCCAACATCTAGCCGCAGCTCTAGAACCTCGGCATCGACGCTCAGCACCGTAAAATCATCTGCGACCTGCGGAAATTCACGCTGCAAAAACGCTGTCAACGCGGCACTATCCATTACAATCGTCATAAACCCTCTGCATTGCCTTTGGGAATTCTCTTCCCCTCACGCACAGCATGGCTAAACTCGACGCAATTGCCCAGCAAAACGAAAGCCCCCCAAATGACAAATCCAATTTTGCTGCACGAAGGTTTGGGGGGTGGCATTACCCGCCTGACTTTAAACACCCCGGGCAGCCTGAACGCTTTGTCGGATGCCATGCTGGCTGCCTTGTCAGACAGGCTGGTGCAGATTGCGCAGGATCGCACGATCAAAACTGTTATCCTGCGAGGCGCGGGCAAGGTATTCTGCGCAGGCCATGACCTAAAGGAAATGCAAGCGGGCCGCGCCCAGCCAGACAAAGGCGCCGCCTATTTTGCCGATCTGTTTGCCCGCTGCGCTGAGGTGATGAAGGCCATCACCACTTTGCCCCAACCTGTCATCGCCCAAGCCCACGGCATTGCCACCGCTGCTGGGTGCCAACTGGTCGCCAGTTGCGATTTGGCCGTTGCCGCGCAAGGAACGCGGTTTGGCGTCAATGGCGTGAACATCGGTCTGTTTTGTTCGACGCCTATGGTCGCGCTTACCCGCAATGTCGCCCCAAAACAGGCCTTTGAAATGCTGGTGACCGGCGAATTTATCGACGCCACCCGTGCCCGCGAAATTGGCCTGATCAACCGCATTGCCCCACCCGAGGCCTTGGATAGCGAAACCTTCGCCCTTGCGCAGGTTGTTGCGAGCAAGCTCGGCTCTGCCGTGCGCATCGGCAAACGCGCCTTTTATGATCAGGCGCAGATGTCTCTGGCGGAAGCCTATGCACATACCGGCGCAGTGATGGTCGAAAACATGCTGCAACGCGACACGGATGAGGGCATCCGCGCCTTTCTGGAAAAGCGCAAACCGGATTGGCACAGCTAGTTCTGTGCGACAACCCAACGCGCCAGCCCCATCGCGCCCAGTGCCATGGCAAAACTAGCGCCGATCATTCCCATCGGGCCAAAGCCCTCAAACAGCGCGGCGGCAAGCAACGGCGCAACCGCTGATGCTCCCAAGGACGAAATCGACAGCATCCCGCTGATCGCGCCAAACTGCGCCCGCCCCAGAGTTTCTGCCACAAGCGCCGGGCGCAAAATCGTCATGATCCCCATCGCGCCCCCCTGCAGGGCCGCAAACGCGAATATCAGCACCGCCGAGGCACCGACACCAGCCAGAAACACCGAAGCCGCAAGCATCATCGCGACCGTAATCGCCAAAACCCGCGATGTACCCATGCGGGCCTCGACCTGCATCAGCAAAAACCGCCCCAAGGTTTGGCTTGGCCCTACCAGCGACGCCGCCAGAACCGCCGAAGCATGGCTGACCCCCAGCCCGACCAACAGCGGCACCAAAAAACTGATCAAAATCCAGTGGTTCAGGCCCACAAGGCCAAACAGGCCCGCCAGCCCCCAAAACACCGGCTTGCGCAGCGCAGTCGATGCAAAGCCCTTATGACTGATTTCCACCTCCAACGCCGTATCGCTGCGGATCATTCGGCATCCCAGCCAATGCAATGGCGCAGTGGCCAACAGCATCACCGCCCCCGCAACTATAACCGCCACGCGCCAGCCATAGGCATCTGCCAACGCCGCCCCCGCCGGAAAGGCAAGGGTCGAGGCAAAACCCGCTACCAATGTCACTCGAATAATCCGCGGCCGCGCCTCGGCCCCGAAACGCCGCACCAAATAGCCAAAAGCTACCTCATATAGGCTTGCCGCCTGCGCCAAACCGATCACGGCCCACAGCGCCAGATACTGCCAAACCGCCCAAACCTGCGACAGGGCCAACAGGGCCACGCCGCCCAGCGCCGCCCCTCCGATCAGCAGCGCTTGGCCGCGCCCAATATCGACCTGCCGCCCCAAAACCGGGGCCAGCACTGCCGAAACGCCAATTGCCAACATCGGCCCCGTGGCAAACAGCCGCTTGTCCCAACCCAAATCGGCCTCAAGCGACAGGATCAGCGCCGCAAAGCTGTAAAACAAACAGGCGTAGCTTAGCGTCTGACCCGTTGCCAGCAGCCAGACGCCAAGCCCGCCCCGTTTCACAACAAGCCTGTCACAGCTTGTAAATCGCGCTGAACTTTTCCTCCAGATAGTCCAGCAACGGCCCTTCATGTGGCGCGAAACCACAAGCGCGCTCAATCACTTCGCGCGGTTCATACAGCCCGCCGTGCTGTTGCACATTTTCGCGCAGCCACGCCGTTGCCGCCGAGGTATCGCCCACAGCCAAATCTTCATCCAGCTTGGGCAAAGCTGCCCGCATCGCCTGATTCAAACAACCAGCATAAAGGTTGCCCAGACTATAGGTCGGAAAATAGCCGAACAACCCAACCGACCAATGCACATCCTGCAGCATCCCGTTCGACGGCTTATCGACGCCAAAACCGAAATCGGCCTTGAAACGGTCATTCCATGCGGCCTCTAAATCGCCCACAGCCAAATCACCCGAAATCATCGCGCGTTCCAGATCAAAGCGCAGCATCACATGCAGGTTATACTGCACCTCATCTGCCTCGGTCCGAATATAACCCGCGCGCACCTTGTTGACCGTGCCGTAAAACGCATCCGCATCTTTGGCATTGAAATCGGCAAACTGCGCCCGCATGCGGCTCATCAACCATCCGGTAAAGGCGCGGCTGCGGCCCAACTGGTTTTCATAGATCCGGCTCTGGCTTTCGTGCACGCCCATCGACACACCGGCACCCAAAGGCGTCAGCGCATAGTCGGGGTCGATGCCCAGTTCATAGCAGGCATGGCCGACTTCATGGATTGTCGAATAAAAACAGTTAAACGGGTCGCTTTCTACCACCCGCGTTGTAATCCGCGCATCCGACCCAGACCCCGATGAAAACGGATGCACAGCAAGGTCCAGCCGCCCGCGATCCCAGTCATAGCCAAAGGCAGTCGCCAACTCGCGCGCCACCTTCATCTGGCCTTCGGTGCCAAAGCGCCCCTCTATGCTGTCAGGCTGATGCTCGGCATCCAGAATCGCACCGCGCAAGGCAACAAGGCGCGGACGCATGCCGTCGAACATGGCGCCCAAACTGGCCGCAGTGGCGCCGGGTTCGTAATCATCAATCAGCGCGTCATACAGGCTACCGCCCTGCGCCAGACATTCCGCCTCTTCGCGGCGCAAATCGATCACCCGCTTCAGGCTGGGCAAGAACGCAGCAACATCATTGCTTGCCCGTGCCTCGGCCCAGATCCCCTGCGATACGGACGTCACACGCGCCAATTCTTCGGCCAACCGTGATGGCACCTTGGCATTGCGGGTAAAACTGCGGCGGATATGGCGCAGGTTCGCCTTTTCCACCTTGCCTTTGGCCTCGGCCTCGGCCAGCCAGCCTTCAAACCGCGGATCAGTGCGGCGGGCGTGCAGAACCGCCTCCATCGCACCGCTTTCCTCGGCACGCTGATTGGTGGCCCCGCGCGGCATCATGGTTTCCTGATCCCAGCCCAGCCGCCCCGCAACCTGGCCCAATGCCTCGGTTTGGCGTTGAAACGCCATCATGTCCTCATATGCAGTGGTGCGGATATTCATGCCGTGCCTTTCCGGATCGACCCCAAGCGGGGATATTGTGCCAAGTGCCGCGCCCGCAGGATCAGCACCCATAGAATGACTGCGCCCACCTGATGCGCAATCGCCGTATGCAGTTGCGCCGCCGTCAAAACGGTCACAATGCCCAAAACCACTTGCCCAAACAGCATTGTCATCATCCAGTTATAGGCCTGCCGCGTGGCCCGATGCGCAGACTTGCGCCCGCGCAGCCATACCACGATGCCAAAGACAAACACGCCATAGCCGCTCATCCGATGGACGAACTGCACCAAACCGGGGTTTTCAAAAAACGCATGCCAGATGGGCAGGCTACCCCCTGCCCCATCGGGTACGTAAAAGGCATCGGCGGGGAAAAACAATCCGTTCATATCGGGCCAGGTTGGAAAGCCGCGCCCTGCGTCAATACCTGCGACCAGCGCACCCAGCAGAATCTGCAAAAACGCGAAATGCAGCAGACCTGTCGTCATGCCAAACAGCTTGCCCTCACGCGCACGCCGCGCTTGCAGCAAATCGCCCTCGGTTCGACCCAGCAGAAAGACATACCACGCGATAAATCCAAAGATGATAAAGGCAAGGCCAAGATGCGTGGCCAAGCGGTAAGAGGCCACATCCACATTCTGCCCGCCGAGGCCTGAAGAAACCATCCACCAGCCAATAGCACCCTGCGCACCGCCCAAGACGCCGATGAAAAACAGGCGTCCGGTCCAGCCAACTGGGATCTTGCGGGTTACCAAAAAGCTCAGAAACCCCACGGCCCAGACCAGCCCGATCACCCGGCCCAGCTGCCGATGACCCCATTCCCACCAATAGATTGCTTTGAATCCGGTAAGGTCCATGCCTGTGTTTTGCAACTTATACTCGGGAATCGCCTGATACTTTTCAAACTCCAACGCCCAGGCGGCATCATCCATCGGCGGCAAAGCGCCGGTCACAGGCCGCCATTCCGTGATCGACAGCCCGCTGTCAGTCAGCCGCGTCAGCCCGCCGACAATAATCATCGCCATCACCAACGCAAAAAGCAGCATCAACCAAATGCGAATAGCCCCACGTGCCCCGCGATCTTTGCGCTGGATCATCCCGCCAACGGGGGCGCTGGCGCGGGTAACCTCGCCTACTTCTTCAAAAATACTGCGTTTTCCGGCCATACTGCGACTCCGATTTCAACTTGCGCAAAGACTAGGCTGTCACACAGGCCGCTACAAGAGCGCGCACCAAGCGGCTACCAGCAAAAGTCCCCTTCGTGCAAAAACACACTGTCACAAACTGCAACATCTTGTTGCAGCAAATATGCAACGCTACCAATGCTGCGTCGCGCAGCCACTGTAAGCCAATCACTCAAAGGCGTAAAAAGCGCCGAAGTTGTGATACACCAAGCCTTGGTTACATAAGGCCCGGATTCGGAAAGGACCCAAAATGAAATTTACAGCACTCGCAGCAGCTATCATCGCAGCAGCACCTCTTGCCGCCGTTGCAGGTAGCCTGGACGCCCCCCTTGCCGACACCCAGATCGCCCCAGCCGCAGTACCGGTCAAAGCTCCAAAGCTGGCCTTCACGCTCCGCGCAGGTATCAGCGGCGCGCCGGCCTATTTTGGCGCCAAAGACCTGAAAGCCGGCGCAGATTTCAGCTTTAGCCTGAACTATCTTGCTTTGCCAGGCGGTCGCTCAATCGGCAATGCAGACCCAAGTGCTACGTCCTACGGCTTTGCCCCACGCGGCTCATTCCGCTATATCGCCAAACGCTCGTCCAAAGACAACGCCGAGCTGAACGGTCTGAACGATGTCAAAGCATCGGCTGAAATCGGTCTCGGCCTCGGCTACACCCAGCGCTATTACGAGGCCTTTGCAGATATACGCTACGGCGCCATTGGCCACCATGCCTGGGTCGGCGAAATCGGCGCAAACGCCGTGATGCACCCGTCGGAACAACTCACGCTTCGCGTTGGCCCTCGGGTATTCTTTGGCAGCGGCGATTACGCCAACACCTATTTCGGCGTAACAGCTGCTGAATCCGCAGCCAGCGGCGGCGCACTTGCCGCTTATTCCGCCAAAGGCGGCGCCCTAAGCGCCGGGGTTGAGCTGGGCGCGACCTATGCCATCAATGACACATGGGGCGTCGATGGCGCGGTGCGTTGGGATAAATATCTCGGCGATGCAAAATCCTCGCCAATCGTACAGCAAGGCAAAGACAATAACGTTTCTTTGCGCATCGGCCTGACCCGCCGCTTCTCTTTCTAAGCAAACAATAAAACTAAATAAAAGGGGCCTCACCATGGGCCCCTTTTTCACGTTTTCCCTATCATTTATCTTCAAATATCCTCTGCGAAGCAAAGGTTTTTCACCGAAAAACCTTTTACGCCTGCCCGCCAAAATGCCGTACAATCTGGCGCAGCATGCCGTGCAATGTCGCCACTTCGGCCTTGGTCAGCCCCAAACGTGACCACATATTCCGCAGGCTCAGCTTCATACCCGGCACTTTGGCCGCCGGATGAAAGAAACCAGCCTCTTCCAGCTTTTCTTCGAAATGGTCACCCAGCTTTTCGACCTCGATCCGGGTGGCAAAATCAGTGCGGTTGAACACCATTTCCTCGGCCGAGGCCTCGCCGGTTTGCCGCTGCCACTCATACCCCAGCAACAACACACATTGCGCAAGATTCAGGCTTGGAAACTCGGGGTTCACCGGCACCGTAATGATCGCATTGGCCTGCACAAGGTCTTCATTTTCCAACCCGGCGCGTTCGGGCCCAAACATGAACCCAACCTTTTTGCCCGCGGCAATCATCCCGCGCGCCTGCGCCATTGCTGCTTCGGGCGTCATCACCGGTTTGGTCAACTCGCGCCCCCGCGCGGTCGTGGCAAACACATAGTCACAATCGCCAATCGCAGCTTGCACGTCGGCATACGGCCCTGCCTTATCCAACAACCGCCCCGCCCCCGAGGCCATCGCCACCGACTTTGGGTTCGGCCAACCATCACGCGGGTCAACAACACGCAAACGCTCTAACCCAAAGTTAAGCATGGCCCGCGCGGCCCCGCCGATATTCTCGCCCATCTGCGGCCGTACCAGTACAAACACAGGCGGTACTCGGTCAGCAACTGGCACATCAGCACTCGTCTCGGCATCACCCATTTCATCAGCCCCACTTGCAGCAATTTTCCGGCCTGATACGCTCGCTCAAACGCGATGGCAAGCAAAGGAGCAGATATGCCCTATGATCCAGGTACCGCCCGGCTGCTTCGCGATGATCTTGTTGGCCTGCCTGTAACCGAGAAAAAGATGTTCGGCGGCATCTGCTTTATGTTGAACGGCCATATGCTCTGCGGCACATTGGACGGCGGCGCAATGTACCGCGTGGGGCCGCAAGCCTATGACCACGCCCTTACCCTTGCTGGAACGCGACCGATGCTTTTCACCAAGCGCCCGATGAAAGGCTTTGTGGAATGCGCATTTGACGCCTTGCATGACGATGACAAACGCGCGGCCATTCTTGCACTTGCACTTAGTTTCGTAAAATCCTTGCCAGCCAAGTAGCCAAGCCGCGAAATCTAGGCTAAAGCCCGTGCAGCAATCAGGAGCACTACACATGGCCGAAGCAGAGCGCCCACAAATCTATCTTATCACACCGCCTGCATTTGAACTGGCAGCCTTCGGCGAGCAGCTTAAGGCCGTGCTGGATGCGCATGCGATTGCCTGCGTCCGCCTTTCGCTCGCTGCCCGCGACGAAGACGCCCTATCCCGCGCCGCCGATGCTCTACGCGAAATTGCCCATGCGCGCGACGTGGCTATTGTGGTCGAAGACCATGTGCTGCTTGCCGACCGCCATGGCCTTGATGGCGTGCATCTGACCGACACGCGCAAGAATATCCGCAAGCTGCGGGCCGAAATGGGGGCTGATGCGATTATCGGCGCATTTTGTGGCACAACCCGCCATGATGGCATGAACGCGGCCGAGGCAGGTGCCGATTACGTTTCCTTCGGTCCCATCGGTGCCAGCACCCTGGGCGATGGAAACAGCGTCGACTATGACATCTTTGAATGGTGGTCCGCGATGATCGAGGTGCCTGTGGTTGCCGAAGGCGCACTCAATGTCGAGCTGGTCGAACGGTTCGGCCCTGTCACCGATTTCTTTGGCATTGGCTCTGAAATCTGGGCCAGCGAAAACGCCTCGGACGCGTTGAAGAAACTGCTGGCACCTTTGGGCTAATTGAAAGCAGCATGGGGCGCCGGCGCCTCATGCGCCGCCCGGATCACGGCTTCGCAATGCGCGGCCAAATCTTTCCGTCCCTTAAAATCATCTATGGCAACGGCGGGGTGAAAGTTGATTTCCACCCGCCCTTGCCTTGGCTGCGCCAATATACGCAATAAATGCGGTGCAAAATCCATATCTCCCCACCATCCATAAAGACGCGCATCCGCGCCCCTGGGCGCGATATAGCGCACAGACACGGGCTGGATATGCATCACATGCTCCATCCCATGCGTGAAAAACGCCGCAAACAGTGTTGATTTAAAAGGCAAAACCCTCAGGCTGTCGGTGCTGGTACCTTCGGGAAAAAACAACAACCGGTGCCCCGCCCGCAAGCGTTCTTCAAACACGCTCTGCTGCGTTTTGGCCTCGGCAGGGTTACGCGCGATGAAAACAGTCCCCGTGGCCCGCGCCAACCAACCAATGCCCGGCCATTTCGCAACCTCGGCCTTTGAGACAAAATACACCCGATCACAGGCATTCAAGACGAAAATATCCAGCCATGACGCGTGGTTTGCGACAACAGCACCGCGCACCTGCATCGGCACGCCACGCCGGGCCAAGCGCAAACCGATAATCCAAAGTGCCGCCTTGCAAACTCCTTGGGGAATAAAGGGCGTCACCGGCCGCGCCGCACCGCACAAAGGTGCCTCAATCGCGCGCACCAACAATAGTGCAGCCAATCCACCATAAGTGACAGCTGCAAAAGGGATAATCCGAACCAGTACCAATAGCCAGCCCAAAGCCCCTATCGCGGCCGGTGGCAATTCATCTTCACGCCAATTGGTCATGCCTCTGGCGCTTTCTTGCGCTCATAAAACTGCCGATGCCTGGCCGACATCAGGCCGGTATCCATCACCAAGCACACATCGGTTGTGTTGAATGCGTGGTCGATATAGGCCCCATCACCAACAAACCCGCCCAAGCGCAAATAGGCCTTGATCAAAGCAGGCGTTCCCAACATCGCCGCCCGCCGGTCCAAATCGCCCTCGGAAACCAAATCCATCGGCAGCGCGTTTGGCCCAATCGCCCGCACACGTAATACCTCGGGCGCCAGATGTTTGTGGTGCAAATAGGCCAAAGGCTGCGCCAAGGCCTGCACATCTGTGCCATGAAAGCTTGCGGCGCCAAACATCACCTCGATGCCACGCGCCAAGACATAGTCGGCCAAGGCATTCCACAAATGCAACATTGCGCTGCCCCCGCGATAGTCAGGATGCACACAAGACCGCCCTAATTCCAACAATTTCCGGCCGCTGGCCCGCAATGCCGTCAGGTCGAACTCATCCTCGGAATAAAACTGCTGTCCCATAGTCAGCTTGGCCCCTGGCAACAGACGGTATACCCCCACAACGTCTTCCAGCGCCGCCGCGTCGCGCCGCGTGTCAATCAGCAACAGATGGTCAAATACTGCGTCGAACGCGTCCCGCTCCAGTTGCGCCTGATGGTCGACTAACGGCCCATCAGCCCCCAGCTCCTGCACGAATACCCGATAGCGCAACCGCTGTGCTGCCGCCAAATCGCGGCTGTCTTGCGCAAGGCGCAGCGTGAAATGACGTTCCTCGGCCTGCATCATACCCTCATGCTAAGCGGTTAACGCAGCTTTAAGTTGGGGCAGCCCGGAATACAACATCGACAGCAAGACCCACAGTTTGCGAAATTCGCCGGCAATTCACAATCCTAGGTTGAAAATCAAATCTCATCCGCCTAGGCTTCGGCCTCACCACTCCAGACCGGTTGCAATGAAATGACCCGCCCATCAATCACTACCTTTCCCTGATGCTCAAAATTAACCGTAATTCTGTCCCCAACGCGCGATTGCACCTGCCCAAGGCCCCAATCGGGCTGCCCCGGATGGCGCACAATCATCCCCGGTTCCAAAATCGAATTCATATTCCGCTCCTAACCAGAGGCCCCAATGACCGACCAGACAGACCTTGCCGCCCTTCTCGGTTCCCGCATTTGCCATGACCTTATCAGCCCGATCGGCGCAATCGGCAATGGGGTAGAGCTGTTGATGATGGAAGGCGGACCCGTTTCACCCGAGCTGACCTTGATTGCCGAAAGCGTTGCCGCCGCCAACGCGCGCATTCGTTTTTTTCGCGTCGCTTTTGGCCTTTCAACTGGCGAGCAAAAGATCGGCCGCGCTGAACTTGCGAAAATCCTTGCCGATACAACCCTCGGCAGCCGGGTTTCTATCGATTGGCAACCCGACGTGGGTATCCCCCGAAATGAGGCCAAGCTCGCCTTTCTCGGCATATTATGCTGCGAATCCGCCCTTGCCTTTGGCGGACGTATTACTGTCACAATGTCCAACGGCAAATGGCAAGTTCGCGCCAACGCCAAACGCCTGCGGATAGAGCCCGAGCTTTGGGACAGCCTCGCCAGCCCGAAACCCGAGCTCGCCCCCGCCCAAGTGCATTTCGCGCTTTTCTCCCGTGAAATCAGCCAACAAAAACGCCGCCTGGTCACCGAAATCGCCGAGACCGATATTCACCTCGGCTTCTAGGTTAACAGGACTTGACGGCCTCCGCCCCTAGTGCTTGGCTCAATGCTGCAATAGCCGAGCCAAGCATATGTTAATCCAAGCCCGCTTCCCCCAAGACCACAATGCCCTGCGCACACTGTTTCTCGGCTATATCGAGGCGCTCTGCGCCGCCATGCCCGAAGACCGCGCTGCAATCACGGCCAAGTACAACCCTGACAACGTCTCTGACTGGCTTGTCAAATTTTCTGAAATTCACTGCCCGCCCCATGGCTGCCTGCTCATCCATTGGGAAAATGATCAGCCTCTCGGTTGCGGCATGCTGCGCGAATTTGAACCCGGCATCGCCGAAATCCAACGGCCGTTCATCAGCGAACATGCCCGCGGCCGCGGACTCGCCCGCCAAATCAGTCTCGCGCTTATGGACCACGCGCGGGCCGTCGGCTTTCACACTATCAGACTTGATACCGCCCGCCCGCTTACCGGTGCAATAGCGCTCTACCGGTCGCTAGGTTTCAAAGAACGCAGCCCCTACCACAACCTGACCCCGCAGATGGATCACTTCATCGTCTACTTCGAACGCCCACTCTGACCCACATCATCTTGGCCAAAATACCTCCGCCGGAGGCTCCGCCCTCAATGCCGCAAATCAGGCCCGACAGGTTCCATCCCCGGTCACCAGATATTTAAAGCTGGTCAACTGCTCTGCGCCTACCGGCCCCCGCGCATGCATCTTGCCCGTGGCAATGCCAATCTCGCCGCCCATGCCAAACTCACCGCCATCAGCAAACTGGGTCGAGGCATTGTGCATCAAAATCGCGCTGTCCAACCTCTGGAAGAACCGCGCCGCAACTGCGTTATTCTCGGTCAAGATCGATTCCGTATGGTTTGACCCAAACTGCCGAATATGCGCGATAGCCCCGTCAACGCCGTCGACTATCTTGGCGGCTATGATCATGTCCAGGAACTCATGGCCAAAATCATCTGGCCCCGCCTGCACCACACCCGGCACCGCAGCAATCTCGCCATCTCCACGCACTTCAACGCCAGCAGCCAGCAGATCCGTAACCAGTACCGCGCCATGTTTGGCCCAAAACGCCCGATCAATCAGCAAACATTCAGCCGAGCCGCAAATCCCCGTTCGCCGCGTCTTGGCGTTTATCACCACCCGCCGTGCCTTTTCCAGATCGGCCTCACCATCGGCATAAACGTGGCAAATACCTTCCAGATGCGCAAACACCGGCACCCGTGCCTCGCGCTGCACAAGGCCGACCAAACCTTTGCCGCCACGCGGCACAATCACGTCGATATGGTCCACCGCCCGCAGCATTTCGGCCACCATCTCGCGATCACGCGTGGGGATCAGCTGGATCGACGCCGCAGGCAAACCCGCCTGCACGCAGCCTTTGACCATGCAGGCATGGATTACGCTTGAGGAATGGAAGCTTTCCGAGCCACCGCGCAAAATCACCGCATTACCGGCTTTCAGGCACAGCGCACCCGCATCGGCCGTCACATTCGGCCGGCTTTCATAGATCACGCCGACAACCCCCAAAGGCGTGCGCACGCGCTGAATGTGCAGGCCAGTAGGCATATCCCATTCGGCAATCACATCACCAACAGGGTCGCGCTGCTCGGCGATCGTGCGCAACGCATCCACAATGCCACGAATGCGTGCTTCATCAAGCCGCAGCCGGTCCAGCATCGCATCTGACAGGCCCTTATCCATACCAAATGCCACATCCTTGGCATTGGCCGCGACAATCTCATCCCTTGCCGCCCAAACTGCTTCGGCAGCCCCGATCAGCGCCGCATGTTTGCGCTCGGCACTGGCAAAGGCAAGTTCGGCCGCCGCCGCCCGCGCCGCCTGGCCAATCTCTACCATCATCTGGTTTGCTGAAATCTCGCCCATGCCGTGTTCCTTGCTGAAAATCTGCGCCCGAAATAGTCTTTATTGTCACGGCATGCAATGAATTGCCGGTTTCGATTGGCTGCAATCGCGCCAACATGCTAGCAAGGTCCCAGCAAACAAGCGAAACCAGATTGTGACCGACACTCTTTTACCCGCAAGAATTGAAACCAGCCAAGACGAAGGCGCAACCCGCCTCGCTCTGCACGGCGCGTTCTCGCTGGTTATCCTGACGCCACTTGTCCGCGATCTGACCCGCGCCGTGGCCTCTGGCGCTGTAACCATAGACCTGACCGCCGTTTCCCGGCTTGATAGCAGTGCTGCATGGGCCATCTGCATCGCCGAAAAGGACGCAATATCTAATGGCCAAAGCTTTCAGATCACAGGCCTAAGCGAAGAGAGCAAAACGCTGTTAGGGGCTATAAAAAAGGCACTGCCACAGCCAGATACCGCCCACCCCAAACCCCTGCGACTCTCGGATCGGTTGGAAAACGTTGGCCGCACCATTGCTGCCTCAGGGCAGTTCTTGCTGGAGCTTCTGGGCTATCTTGGCCTGTTCATCGACCGCATGTTCCGTTCCATCCGCCACCCAAGCACCTTTCGCTTTACCGCGCTTGTCCATCACTGCACCGAGGTCGGCGTCAAAGCCGTGCCTATCGTCGCGCTGATGTCCTTTCTCATTGGTGTTGTGCTGGCCTTTCAAGGCTCGACCCAGCTGCGCCAATTCGGGGCGGAGGTCTATGTCGTTGACCTTATCGCCATCTCTGTTCTGCGCGAATTGGGCATTTTACTGACGGCCATCATCGTTGCAGGCCGCACTGCTTCGGCCTTTACCGCCGCAATCGGGTCGATGAAAATGCGCGAGGAAATTGACGCCATGCGCACCCTTGGCATTGATGTCGCAGGGGCGTTATTCGTGCCGCGCATTCTGGCCTTGCTTTTGATGCTTCCGATTCTGGGCCTTATCGCCAACATATCGGGTCTTGTAGGTGGTGGATTGATGTCCTGGATCGATCTTGGCATCTCGCCCGGTATGTTCCAGACTCGGCTGATCGAGAATACCGGGATCTGGCACCTGCTGATCGGGATGATCAAAGCGCCATTTTTTGCCCTGATCATTGGCATCGTCGGTTGCCATGCGGGTATGCAAGTGGGCAGCAACGCCGAAAGCCTTGGTCAGAAAACCTCTGCCTCGGTTGTCACCGCGATTTTCGCTGTTATCGTCACGGACGCAATCTTTTCCATCTTTTTCGCGCAGGTAGGTGTATGACCGAAACCGAAAAAGAGATCGTGATCCGCATCAGAGGCTTGCACAACCAATTCGGCCACCATGTGGTGCACCAAGACCTTGATCTTGATGTCTACCGCGGCGAGGTGCTGGGCGTTGTTGGCGGCTCGGGCACAGGGAAATCGGTGCTGCTCCGGTCAATCTGCGGGTTGCAAACGCCCAAAGCCGGCGAAATTGACGTTCTCGGCACCAATGTTCTGACTGCCTCGGATGATGAGCGCAGCCGGCTAGAGCGTCGCTGGGGCGTAATGTTCCAAGATGGTGCGCTGTTTTCCTCGTTGAACACCCGTGAAAACATCGAGGTGCCGATGCGCGATATTGTGGGGTTAGACCCTATATTGCGCGCCCAAATGGCCGACCTGAAAATCGCCCTTACCGGCCTGCCCTATCTTGCTGGCGACAAGTTCCCATCCGAGCTTTCTGGCGGTATGCGCAAACGGGCAGGCCTTGCCCGCGCACTCGCCCTCGACCCCGAAATTCTGTTTCTCGATGAACCTACTGCTGGCCTCGACCCGATTGGTGCGGCCGAATTTGACATCTTGATCCGCCAACTGTCGAAAAGCATGGGGCTTACGGTCTTTCTCGTCACCCATGATCTTGATACCCTGCACGCAACCTGCGACCGTATCGCTGTGCTGGCTGAGAAAAAAGTGCTCGTCACCGGCACAATGAAACAGATGCTTGATGTCGAACACCCTTGGGTGTTTGAGTATTTTCATGGCCCCCGCGCCCGCGCCGCGATGGATGCCATACCTGCCAAGAAAGCCGATTAAGCTATGGAAACCCGTGCAAATTATATACTTATCGGGATGTTCACCATCATCGGCTTTGTCGGCATGTTGGCATTTGCGCTCTGGTTTGGCAAAATCCAGCTTGATAAACAATTCGCCTATTACGATGTCAAATTTACCTCTGTCTCTGGCCTCGCCCGCGCATCCGAAGTGCGCTTTGCAGGCCTGCCCGTCGGTCAGGTGACCGAGGTAAAACTCTCGCCAGACAATGACGGCACCATCCTTGTCCGGCTGGAAGTGGCGCAAAACACACCTGTTCGCGCCGGCTCTTTGGCCACAATCGAAAGCCAGGGCGTCACAGGGGTTTCCTATGTTGGCATCAGCCCGGGCGAAGCGACTGACCCGCTGCTGCGCGACATTTCTGATCTGCCGATCCCGCGTATTGCTGCAGGCCGCTCGATGTTGCAAAGCCTGACCGAAGACGCACCAGCCCTGCTGACCGAGGTGCTGGATATGGTGCGCGAAATGCGCGGGCTGATCAGTACGGAAAACATCACCCGCATCGATACTATCCTGAAAAACGTTGAAACCGCCTCGGAAGGGTTTGCCAAATCGCTCGATGATTTTTCAAAGGTTTCGGGCGCGATAGCCAGTTTTTCCGATGATATTTCCAATTTCAGCAGCATGGTAAAAGGCATCACCACAAAGGCCGAAAAGCTGTTTGATACCGCTGACAAAACCTTGGTCGCCATCAATGATCTGGCCAAGGAATCCCAAACCACAATGGCCACCGGCACCAAAACGCTGGACCAAACCACCCAAACCATGAAACTTGCCGAAACCTACATCTCCCATGACCTAAAGGCCGCCACGCAATCCCTGACCGATGGGCTGCAAGAGACCCGCGATCAGGTGGCCAAGGTCAGCAATGACGCGCGCACCATGCTGGCCGAGTTTCAGAAATCAGGTGTCGCTGCCAATGCCCGGCTGGCCGAGCTGGAAGCGACCATCAAAGCCGCCGATGCTGCCATCGCGCAAATGGATGAAACCTTGGTGTCGATGGACAAAGCGTCGATCAACTTTGATAACCTTGTCACCATTGACGGCGCCGCCTTGGTTGCCGAGGCCCGTGCCGCCATAGCCCCAATATCAGCCGCCGCAAAAACCGATCTACCCGCAATGGTTGCCGATATTCGCGCGGCCACGGCTACCGCCAACAAAGTGATGACAGATGTCGGCAACTCCCTCACCTCGGCCAGTGCCAAGGTTGATACCGTGATGGGCGACGCCAGCACTGCACTTGCTGCAGTCACCGACAGCTTTACCCGCGCCAATACCACACTCGATGCGATTAACTCTGCCCTTGCCGTGGGCGAACGCACCCTCGTCGCGGCCGAAAAAACCTTTAATGGCGCCGACCGCGTGATCAACGAGGATGTCAGCGCCATTGTCACAGACCTGCGCCGCACAATCGACGGGCTGGATGCCGCGATTGCCGGTGTCTCGGATGCTATTCCGGGCGTGACCGCCGATCTGCAAGCGGCGTCAAACGCGGCGCGAGAAACCTTTGAACGCGTGTCGCGCGTGGTCGCCGCATCCGACCCGCCAATCCGCGATTTCACCACGGTTGGCCTGCCACAATACACCAAACTGGCGCGTGAAACCCGCGATCTGATAACCAACCTTGAACAGTTGACCAAACAAATCCAGCGCGATCCCGCGCGCTTCTTCCTTGGGGGCGACACCCCTGTTTACAAACGCTAATTTGAAAGAGGCCAGCATGACACCGCGCCCTTATTTGCTCGCGCTTGCCACCGCTACAATCTTGTCGGGCTGCTCGGCAATTTCTGCCCTCAGCGGTGCCGCGACCCCGCTGGATGCCTATGACCTTGCCGCCCCGGCAACGCCAATTGCCGCCCGCGCTGCGACGTCACGGCAATTTGTGGTCGAGGTTCCCACTACCCCCGGCGCGCTAAACACCGACCGGATTCTTATCCGCCCTCACCCCCTGCAAGCCGCCTACCTGCCCGATGGTAAGTGGGCCGAAGACGTGCCGGTGATGATGCAAACACTGTTGGTCCGCAGCTTTGAAGATACTAACGCTTTCCGCTATGTCGGTCGCCGCCCTTTGGGTGCCTCGGGCGACTATGCATTGGTCACAGATCTGACTGACTTTCAGGCCGAAGCCTCTCCCGATGGCAAAACCGCCGCGATCCGCCTGCGATTGACAGCCCGCTTGGTTCGCGAAGATGATGCTGCAATTCTTTCCAGCCGCAGCTTTACCAGCAGTGCCCAAGCCGCCAGTACCGACACGCTTGCGCTCGTCGAAGGCTTTAACACCGCAAACCAGACCCTTCTGTCGGATGTCACCAAGTGGGCGCTAGCGGCTTTGAATATTGGCCTGAAACGCTAATTTCATCTTGGTAGAAATACCTCGGGGGGAATGGGGCTTCAGCCCCAGGGGGGCAGCGCCCCCGCCCCCCCCTCATACCACCATATCATCCCTGTGAATCAGCGCCGCACGCCCTACATAGCCCAAAATTGCCTCGATCTCATTCGACCGGTGGCCGGCGATTGCCCGTGCCTCGACGGCGGTATAGCGCACAAGACCCTTGCCCAATGCCTCACCGTCAGGCCCGATAATCGCCACCGGATCCCCCCGCCCGAAACTGCCAACAACTGCGGCAACCCCTGCGGGCAACAGCGATTTTCCCGCCCGCAAGGCCGCAACCGCCCCTGCATCCAGTCGCAACTCGCCCCGCGTTTTCATCGCGTTGATCCAGCGTTTGCGCGCCTGCTGCGGGTCCGCACTTGGCACAAACCACGTCCGCCCCGCACCCTGCGCCAAGGCTTGCAACGGCCGCAGTGCCGATCCTTCCATGATCGCCATTGCACAGCCACCGGCCATCGCGGTCTTGGCCGCCAATATCTTGGTTTTCATCCCGCCTTTTGACATGCCGGAAACCGGATCGCCCGCCATGGCCTCCATCGCAGGCGTTAGATGATCCACCACATCAAACCGCACGGCACTGGCGTCCTCTTTCGGATTGGCCGAATAAAACCCGTCCACATCCGACAGCAAGATCAGCTGATCCGCGCCAACCGTCACCGCAATTTGCGCCGCCAAACGGTCGTTATCGCCAAAGCGGATCTCATCCGTGGCCACCGTGTCGTTTTCGTTCACAATCGGCACCACGCCCAGACCCAACAGGGTTTCCAAGGTGGCGCGGCTGTTCAAATACCGCCGCCGGTCATCAGTATCTTCCAACGTCACCAGCACTTGGCCGGTGGTAATGCCATGCGGGGCAAGCACCTCTTCATAGGCCCGCGCCAACCTGATTTGCCCCACGGCGGCCGCCGCTTGCGACTGTTCCAAAGGCAACTCGGCAAAGGGCAGGCCCAATACCGTGCGCCCCAGTGCAATTGACCCCGACGACACGATCACAACATCCGTGCCACGTGCCTTGGCCTCGGCCACATCTTGCGCCAAAGCCGCAAGCCAATCATGCCGCAAGCCCCGCACACGGTCGACCAACAAAGCCGAGCCGATCTTGATTACCAGACGTTTGGCCGCCGTAACAACGGGTGCAGCCGAACCAGCAGCAGCTACGGTTGCCAAGGCGCGACCTCCTCCTCGACGACACGGCCCTCCAATATCTGCGCGTAAAGACGGCGCAACACATCCGACAGGCCTTGGTTTGACACGCCCGAAATCGCAAAGACTTCTCCGTCCACCACTGACGCCAACTCGGCAAAGCGGGCCTCAAGCGTCTCTTCGTCCAGCGCATCAATCTTGGTCAGCGCGGTGATCCGTGGCTTGTCGCCCAGCTCGTCGGCATAGGCCTCCAGTTCGGTAATGATCGTCTGGTAATCCTCGGCAACGGTCTCGGATGTGCCATCAACCAGATGCAACAATACCGAACAGCGTTCTACGTGCGCCAAAAACTGCGTCCCCAAACCCGCACCCTCGGAAGCGCCTTCGATCAGCCCCGGAATATCGGCCATCACAAACTCATGCCCGTCGATGCCCACGACGCCAAGGTTCGGCACCAAAGTCGTAAAAGGATAATCCGCAATCTTGGGTCGCGCGTTTGAGACACTTGCCAAGAACGTCGATTTCCCTGCGTTCGGCAAGCCCACCAGACCGGCATCCGCAATCAGTTTCAGCCGCAACCAAATCGTGCGTTCAACACCTTCTTGCCCCGAATTGGCCCGTGCAGGCGCGCGGTTGGTCGAGGATTTGAACTGCAGGTTGCCCCAGCCGCCATTGCCGCCCTTGGCCAACAGCACCCGCTGGCCAACAGTGGTCAGATCGGCCAAAACGGTTTCCTCATCCTCATCCAGAATCTCGGTTCCAACAGGCACTTTCAAAATAATATCATCGCCGGTTTTACCAGTGCGCTGGCTGCCCATACCGGGCTGGCCCGACTTGGCGAAAAAATGCTGCTGATAGCGAAAGTCGATCAGGGTGTTCAGCCCCTCAACCGCCTCGGCCCAGACCGAGCCGCCCTTACCACCATCGCCGCCATCCGGCCCGCCGAATTCTATAAACTTTTCGCGCCGGAACGAAACGCACCCCGACCCGCCCCCGCCCGAGCGGATATAGACTTTACACAGATCAAGGAATTTCATGGGTCCGGCTTTCAGAGGTTAGGTCAAAGCGATGCGATACAGGAACAATCGCCATATCTCAAGCCACAGCGATAAGGATTAAAGGGGCAAAACCGCACGATCCAACCGAAAGCGCCATTCTAATGCAGGTGCAACCCGCCCCTTTGATGCGCCTATCGTCTCGCCTACCCGTTCAAAACCGCATGCTGCCAATACACGCGCCGAAGCAGGATTGTCCGTAAACACCCCGGCATGCAAGGCAATTAGCCCAAAGCGATCAAATAGGAAGCTTGCAAATGCCCCTAGCGCCTCTTGCGCAATCCCCTTGCCCGCAAATTCCGGGCGCAGCGCATAAAACACCTCTGGCTCTGCATCTTCCGAGCACCCGATCCACCCCACCCAAACGCCACGCAGTTCTATCGCAAAGCGAAACCCCGGACGACTTTGCCAACGCACATCATATAAAAATGGCGCAGCTGCCGCCTCTGGCCAATCCACCGCGAAAATGAACAGCATTCGTGCCACTTCGGGGCGCGTGACCAAGGCGTGAAAGTCGGGAGCATCGCGCACTGTCATCGGCCGCAAACAAAGGCGCGCCGTTCGAACCGGCAAACCCTGCGCTGCCCACCAATCGCCACGGTCCAATGACATACGCTCGACCACCGTCTCGATGTCCGTAGACAAAGGTATAACGGTCTCTTGGTGCGTATAAACAAAGCCGAGCTTTGCCAGCACCTTTGCCGAGGCTGCATTCCCCGCAAAATGCCCCGAAATGATGGGTTCTTGTGCGTTGAAAAAGTGATCGGCCAACAGCCGTTGTGCGGCTGCCGTTGCCAATCCTCGGCCCCAGAATGGCTTGGCCAGCCAATAACCCAAATCGGGCTTTATCCCGATAATACCGGCGAATTGCCCCTCCACGACGATTGCACGAATGGAGCTGTCCGCCCCACCAAACCCTTCCTGATAGGCCCGGGCATCGTCTAGCCCATAAGGAAACGGTACCCGCGACAACCAGCGCGCAACGTCAAATTCGGCCAGTCCCGCCACAATATCAGCCGCTTGCACATCGTACAACGGTATCAGATCAAATTCCGGCCCGGTCAGATTTTGCTGCCTTGGCCCATCTTCCGCAGGTAAGTCCATGTTTGTACCCGTGCATTTCGCGCCACGCTAAAGCTTTCGGCATCACCCAGATAGCCAAAACCGCAATTGGTCAGCACCCGCGCCGAGCCGGGATTATCCTGGAAGACCTGCGCAAAAATTGCAGCGTTTTTTAGCGGGTTGGCCGCGACCAACGCCTGAACGGCCTCTGACGCATAGCCGGCATTCCAAAACGCGGGCGCGACCCAATAGCCGATTTCGGCCTGATCGCGATCCATCTGTTTCAGCGAGATCACACCCATCACCTCGGGCATACCATCGCCCGTACCATCCATTACCCAAACCCGCTCGCTCTGCCCGGGGTTCATGGCCCGCGCGACAAATGCCTCGGCCGCACCCGGCGGAAGAGGGTGTGGAATCGAGCTTGTTCCTTCGGCCACGCGCACATCGCCCGCATGCATCGCAATCAGACCGACATCGGAAACTTGCGCAGGCCGCAGCACAAACCGCTCGGCCGGAATTGTTACCTGCTTTTCAATCATTTGTAGCATATTAGTACCCTCCTCCGAAAGCACTTGGAGCTAATAGCTCCTTAACCTTAAACAACCCTTAATGCGGGCCCACATAACACATCGCAAACTTGCGCCGCCTCCTCGCGACCCGGTCTGAAACGCAAAAGGGACCGGCCTTTCAGCCGATCCCTATGTTACATGTTATTGTAACGGTTCGACTTATTCAGCGGCCTCCGCCACCGGGAGAACCGAAATAAATGTACGGCCTTTAAGGCCTTTCTTGAACGAAACCGTGCCGTCGATCACAGCGAAAATGGTATGGTCTGTGCCCATGCCAACGCCTGTTCCCGGAAACATCTGTGTGCCGCGCTGGCGCATGATGATGTTGCCAGGGGCAGCAACTTGCCCGCCAAACAGCTTTACGCCCAAACGGCGACCGGCTGAGTCGCGGCCGTTACGGGATGAACCACCAGCTTTTTTATGTGCCATGGGGGATTACTCCTCGGTCGCGGCAGCTTTCGCTGCCTTTGGTTTCGCAGCAGCTTTCGCTTTTGCAGGGGCTTTGGCGGCAGGCGCTTCGGCGTTATGCGCAGCGCGGCGTGCGTCGGCAGTGCCAGTCGCGGCTTTTACGTCCGACTTGTCACCGCCCGAGGCCAGAACATCAGTCACACGCAACAGCGTCAGGTGCTGGCGGTGGCCTTTGGTGCGCTGGCTCGAATGCTTACGACGACGCTTTACATAGTGGATAACCTTCGGGCCTTTGATCTGTTCGATCACTTCGGCCTGAACGGCAGCACCAGCAACCAGCGGTGCACCAACAGTCAGCGTTTCACCGCCAACCATCAAAATTTCGTTGAACTGGATCTTGTCACCAGCTGCACAATCAAGCTTTTCCACACGAAGGATATCCCCCGCCTGAACCTTGTATTGCTTGCCGCCTGTCTTGAGGACCGCGAACA
Organism: Pseudorhodobacter wandonensis; assembly: GCF_001202035.1. Taxonomy (GTDB): domain Bacteria; phylum Pseudomonadota; class Alphaproteobacteria; order Rhodobacterales; family Rhodobacteraceae; genus Pseudorhodobacter; species Pseudorhodobacter wandonensis. The sequence continues at coordinate 24,549 of NZ_LGHT01000017.1, forward strand.
TATGGTCATTCCTTTTCATTTCTCCGCGTCCTGCGGCCCCAGCATACACTGGCGTTTTTCATTACCTCGGACGGCGCGCCCCGTTCGGGACGAAACAATATAAAACCCCGGCCAAGTGAAACACTTGTCCGAGGTAGGCGGCTTATCGAAGATGTGACACAAGGAGTCAAGGGGAAAGGCGAATATTGAGATGGCCTTCGCACTTGCTAGTGTCGCCACTTTTGAACAGGGTTTGGCTCAATCATGGCTCCATCGGCAAAGGCTTTGGCGATAGAATAGGAAATGGGACGGCACAAGCACGCGCCGCCCCTTATGCCCCAAAACAAGGCTTTTGGACGCTGGGTACATGTGCCGTTTTTCGTTCAGGGAAAAGCGGCACATAGTCTTAGCTACGGCCTTTCCATGGAACCAGCCACCGTTCGGCACGGCGCATAAGCACGTCAATCCCAAAGCCAATGACGCCGATCAGGATGATCCCCATCAACACGATGTCGGTCAACTGGAACTTGGACGCAACCATGATCATCATCCCTGCCCCTTCCGATGCCGCGACAAGCTCGGCCGCGACAACGGTGCCCCAACAGACGCCCATGGCAACTCTGGCACCGGTAAAGATTTCTGGCAAAGAGTTCGGCACTATTACATGGCGCAAAATCTGAATTTTGCTTGCACCAAGGGAATAGGCCGCGTGAACCTTGGTAATATTTACGCCCGACACACCGGCCCGCGCCGAAATCGCCATGATCCAAAGCGACGCAAGGAACAGCAGGATAATCTTGCCCGTCTCGCCAATGCCAAACCAGATGATCACCAGCGGGATCAGCGCCAAAGGCGGAACCGGGCGCATGAACTCGACAATCGGTTCGAACCAACCGCGGAACCAATTGCTAAGGCCCATTGCATAGCCCAATGGAATCCCCACAAGCGCACCAAAGACAAAGCCGACGATAACGCGAAACAGCGAATAGCCGAGGTGCCGCCACAAGCTGCTGCCACGGTATTCGCTGGTGGCGATCTCAACCATGCGCGAGAGCACCGCTTCTGGCGCAGGCAGCCAGATCGGCTCCATTTGCAAACCGCTTGGCGGCGTAAAGCTGATCGCACCCTTATCCGTCAGCGCAAAGCGGCCGGCGGGTGTTTGTATCGCAGTATCCGGGCCGATACTCACCCCGTCGATTGCAACCACCTTGGCACCGTCTTTGCGCTTTGCCTCATCATTGGAATCGAACAAAATGGTCGTGCTGCGCGAGGCATTCATCGCAACGCCATCATTTTTGGCAAAACCGGTTCCCGGATCAACTTGCGGCGTAACCATCTCTTGCCCGAATTTGACAACCGAGACCTTGACGGTGGCATCGTCGCGCGCGCCGCTGGCATCCTCTAAGGTATAGGTGAATGAGGTGTCGCCGACAAAAGGGCCAGGTGCATGCAAAAAGCTGGGCACCAATGACGAACCGGTGAACGCCGACCAGATCAGAAAGATCGTAAGCACCGAAATCGCCGAGGCCATGCGATTCGCCTCGACTGCGCTTTCATCGCCAAAGGTCACAGTCTTGCGTGCGGTAAACCCGTTTGCATTGCGACGCACCACCATGCGAATGACAAGAAACGATCCGGCAAAGATCGCGATATAAACCAAAAGGATTAAAAGCCCAATCATTGCACTTCCTCTGAACGGCCCATGATTTCTTCTTCCATGTCCCAGATCATTGCCAAAATTTCTTCGCGGGTTTTGCTATAGCCTTCGGCTTTCTTGACTTGCCGCAGGTCGGAATTCACGCCCATTTCAGCAAATGGCAGACGGTATTCCTTATGGATCCGGCCAGGACGTGGGGCCATAACCAAAAGGCGCTCGCCCAGTAGCAGCGCTTCCTCGACCGAATGGGTAATCAGGATGATAGTCTTGCCCGTTTCCTTCCACAGCTTCAGCACCAACCCCTGCATCTTTTCACGGGTCAGCGCATCCAGCGCGCCAAGCGGTTCATCCATCAAAATCACGTCCGGGCTGTTTGCCAGACAGCGGGCCAAGGCCACGCGCTGCTGCATCCCGCCAGAAAGTTCATAGATCGACTTGTCCGCAAAATCGCCAAGCCCGGTCACACTGATCAGATGATCAACCTGATCTTTCCATTCAGCTTCCTTTTGCCCTCGCATCCGCGGGCCAAAGCTGACGTTTTCGCGCACGTTCATCCATTCAAACAACGCGCCTTGCTGGAACACCATCCCGCGTTCGGCATCCGGGCCAGTCACCTTATGGCCATTCAACTCGATCCGCCCCTCGGTCGGGGCCAAAAAGCCGGCAACAATGTTCAAAAGCGTCGTCTTGCCGCAACCGGACGGCCCCAGCACGCTTAGCAGTTCACCTGGCTTTAAATCCAGGGACACATTCTTCAACGCTTGCACCGAACTGCCATTCGGCAGATCGAACCGCATTGAAATATTCTGGATAGACAATCCTGACATAACCCGCAGTTCCCGTTTCTATAAAGCGGTAAAAGCCCTTCGAGGACCGAAGAACTCCAAACAGAAAGAGGGCGGCAGATAGGCTCCGCCACCCCCGACTTTGTGCTTTACATCGCGCCGGCTGCGGCCAAAGGAGCGGTGTTAACAGTGCTGTCATAGCTGTCCAGCGCGGCCCCGATGCTGCCAGCCTGAATAAAGACGTCTGCAACGCCCTTCATGAACTTCTGAGCGCCACCGCCCAGCCATTTGGCCGACAACTGCTGTTCGATCGTCGGGAAGGTAAAGGTTGACATTGTCTCGGCAGTTGCGGCCTCGTCCATGCCTGCATCTTTGGCGATCAGCGGCAACATCTCGGCATGATTTGCCGGATCGGCCCATTTCGCATTGGCATCCGCAGTCACTTTCAAGAACTTGGCAACCATATCACCATTTTCGCTAACCCAACCCGCCGGGCCAGAGGTCACGTCGAACACCAAAATCCCCAGCTCGGTTTTTTCATCACCGGTCATAAGCACATTGCCGCTTTCCAGCGCCCGGCGCAGCGAACCGCCCCAGCCGCAGAACATGTCAACAGACCCCTGCGCAAAGGCGGCGGCACCATCTGGCGGGTCCATATCAACAACGTCCATGGACGCCGGATCTACACCGAAATGCTCCATCTGCTTTAGAAACCCGTAATGTGCGGCCGTGCCCAGTGGCACTGCGACCTTCTTGCCCGCAAGTTCGGTCGCATTGTCTTTGTTGATTTCAAGCTTGGACTGCACAACGCAGTTATCGTTGTCGGCATAGCTCACCGCTACGTCCAGCATCTGCAGGTCTTGCCCCGCGCTGGTTGCCACAACGAAAGGCGGCAAGCCCTGGCTAACCGAAAGCTGCACATCGCCCGAGGCCATCGCTGCAGACATCTTCACGCCGCTTTCAAAGCTGACCCAATTGATATCGACGCCCATTTCCTTTTCATAGGTGCCCATCTGCTTGGCGTATTCGAAGGGCATCGGCCATTCCAGAAAATAGCCAACCGTGATGGTTTCAGCCATGACCTGCGTGCCACCAAGAAGAGCGGCGGTTGCCGACAGAGCTGCCAACGCGTGTTTTACAGTCTTATTTGTCATATTGAATTCTCCACTGTTGATTGGCCGTCATTATCGCGGCCCCCGTCGTCTTATGAAACGACTTCATAACATCTCGCTAGCTGCGCCCGCGTTTGTCCAACAAAACCCATGAACCCCAAAAAATTCAAATTACAACTTCGAATTATTCAAACTCACCCCTTTCAAAAGGCCAAATCCTGACCAATTGATCTGTTTTTTTGGTGTATTTACTGTGCATAACCATGTTTCTCGGCGCCGCAAAAAACCATGCAACAATTGTGATCTTTGACTCGCTGCCACATTTTGCGCCTGACAATTCAGACCAGCCGTCCTGCACCATTGAAGCCTGTTTTGCTTGGCTGACATCTCTTAGGCTGGCCTGATGTATTGGGCAGCAAATATGGCGTTCCCAATGCTGAGTGAATAGCAAAAAACCTTGCCATTCCGCCCGCACAATCACCGCGCTTAAGCGAATTCTGTGTGCCAGACTGTTTTCAAAAGACCAATATAACGGTTCAAACGGTGCGCGAAGATGCACAAACCGCAGGCGCAGTGAACGGGGCACCTGCATAGCCGCCGCCTTGCAGCTTTCGGGCTGGCAGCATGGGCGCGACCCGTTTCGTCAACTGGGACCGCCGCCGCGAAGGAAGGTCACCGAATGCATCGGCATAATGCCGCGAGAACCTCGATGTGCTGTTAAAGCCGCAGGCCATTGCGATTTCATTAATCGACAACATTGTTTGTTCCAGCAGTGCCTTGGCGCGGCGCAGGCGCACCATTCGGTAAAACGCGTTTGGCGGCAGACCCATCAGCGCCTTGAAATTACGTTCGAACTGCCGCACTGAAAGATCGGCCGTTCTGGCCAGATCGGTCACGGTCAGCGGCTCTTCGACATTCGCCTCCATCGCGGCGATCACCCGATGCAGTTTGCACTGACCTTCCAGCGCGGTTTGGTTGATACTGCGCGGCTGGCACTCACTGCCATCGCGGATGCGCTCCAACACCATAACATTCGCCACTGCCTCGGCCAGATGCGGCGAGAGCGGGGCAATCACGGTCGCAAGCACGACATCGGCGGCAGCAGTCATGCCCGCCGCCGTTGTTACCCTGCCGATGCGCGCATAAAGCGGAAGTGCCGTCATCTGCCGGTTTTCCACGTCGCAATCCGCCTGATGCTTTTCCCAATGGATCGTCATTCGCCCGTGGTCGGGGAAAAGCCGCCGCCATTCAGCAGCTGCATCCGACATCAAGATCACACTGCGCCCGGTCCGTTCAAGCTTGCACAAATGCGATTTGATGCTGTCAAACTGCGCGCGAATGCCGTCCCCACCCAGAACGATCAGGCAATCCGGCAGCTCTGCGCTCTCTTTTTCAAGGGCCGAGGCGCGGATCAGCACCTCGCCCAAGCCTTCCACCAGATTCGAGCCGCCGGTGGTGCAGGTTTGGCAATCAAACCGCACCGCATTGCCCAGCCTGTTCGCAATGCGCAACACATCTTTGACAAGGGCAAGTTCGGTTGGCACGAACCCTTGTTCAATCAGAATGCTAACGCGGTGCTGGCCCATCACGGCTTCATCCGCGCATCAGGCTGTGATCGGGATCATAGACAGACTGCGCAATCACCTCGGCCGCAACCATATCGCCGTACATATCAAGCTGCATCACGTTGCCCGCAACCGCCATATCGGGGTTCACAAAGGCATAGGCAAGGTTCATCCCCATCCGGTGGCCCCAATCGGCCGAGGTGATGGTTCCCACGACCTTGTCGCCCCGCATCAGCGACGCCCCACCCCGCGCGGGCGCGTGTGTCGCGTCAATTTTCAACGTAACAAGCTTCTTTTGCGGCCCTTTGGCCATACGGGCAACCAGCGCCGCCTTGCCAATGAAGTCGCCTTTGTCCAGCTTGACGAAACGGTCCAGCGCAGTTTCAAACGGGTCGAATTCGGTCAGCAGGTCTGCTTTCCAGTGCAAGAACCCTTTTTCCATGCGCATCGAATCCACCGCCCTCGCCCCGAATAGGCGCAAGCCATGCGCCGCCCCCGCCTGACGCAGCGCAAGATAGGCCGCATAAAGCGAGGCGTTGGGGACATGGATCTCATAGGCCAACTCGCCCGAGAAGCTGACGCCAAGCACCGTCGCCGGTGCAAAACCGATAAAGCACTCGCGCAACGACAACCAAGGAAATGCCACCTTGGACCAGTCGCCCCGCGAACAGGCCGACAGCACATCGCGCGCTTTTGGACCGGCCAGCACAAGGATTGTCTGGTCATTGGTCAGACTGCGCAATTGAACATCCTCTTCGGGCGTCAGATGCGCCTTCAACCAATCCATATCATGCAATTCACTGGCAGCAGCCGAACCATACCAAACCCGATCCGGCCCGCGATCACTGGCGGGAATATTGGCAATCGTCGCCTCGCCCTTGATCATGCCGTGGTGGTTCAACAAGTAGCCAAGCCCCACCCGCCCGGCGCGCTTGGTGACCTGACCGCAGAACATGCGATCCAGAAACTTATGCCGGTCCGCACCCGTAATCTCGATCCGGTTGAACCCGTTTACCTCGCACAGGCCCACGCCGGTTTGCACAGCGTTCACCTCGGCGGCGACAAGATCAAAGGCCTCGTCAAAGTTGAACCCAAGTGTGGGGTGAAAATCCGGGCTAGGTTTGATGTAGTCTACCCGTTCCCAACCGTTCACGACGGTAAACTCTGCGCCTTCAGCCGCCAGAACCGGCGTCAGCGGTGTGGTTTTTGCGGGGCGACCAGCGGGGCGGTGTTCATGCGGAAAGTGAAAGCGAAATTCGTTTTGGTAATCCTCGATCGCCTTTAGCGCGGTCAGTTCGACGTTGGTATGGGGCGCAAAACGGCGCGGGTCGATGACCCAGGTGTCATAGCACGCCTCGCCATGCACGATCTGCTGGGCCAGCAGCCAGCCGTGGCCGCCCCCCTCGCCCAGACCTGCACGCAAGCCGATGATACAAAACGCATTGCGTTTGCCGGGGATAGGGCCAACCAGCGGCGCACCGTCGATAGTATAGGTGATCGGGCCGTTCACCACCCGCTTGATCCCAACCTCGGTCAGCGCAGGCATACGGGCAAAGGCCCCTTCCAACACATCCATCACCCGCTCAAGATCATCAGGGCAAAGCGCGTTGGTAAACTTGGGGTCGATACCATCCATACCCCAAGTCTTGCAGTCTTGTTCATAAAAACCGATCAGCAGGCCGTTCTTTTCCTGACGGCAATAGTAGTCAGAGATCGGGCAGCGCAGCAGCGGCATCCGGTGGCCCGCCGCAACAATGGCGGGGATATCCTCGGTCACGAAATACTGGTGTTCCATGGACGCAACCGGATGATGCACGCCCATCATCGCGCCCACCTCATTCACGCGATAACCACAGGCATTGACCACAATATCCGCGTCGATGTTGCCTCGGGTTGTTTCAACCGTCCAAGTATCATCCTTATGCTGGGTCAGCCCTGTAACGGCGGTGTTGCGGTACACCTCGGCGCCCGCTTTGCGCGCATGAAAGGCAAGCGCCTGGCACAACTGCGCCGGATCGATGTCACCATCTGCGCCATCCCAAAGCCCGCCCAGCAAGTTGTCAGTCGAAATCAGCGGATGCCGCCGGGCGCATTCTGCCGCATCGAGCACCTCGAACTCTACCCCCATGCCCCGCGCCATCGAGGCAAAATGCCGATAGCCTTGCATCTGCTCGGGCGTGTTGGCCAATCGGATTCCCCCATCGCCGTGGTGATAGCCAACCGGATATTCCGGGTCGTCGCGCAGCTTTTTATAAAGGGCGATCGAGTGGGACTTTAGCCCAACCATGGTTTGTGTCATGCCGAAATTCGTGACCTGCGCGGCCGAATGCCATGTCGTGCCCGATGTCAGCTCGTCCCGCTCAAGCAAGACAACATCGGTCCAGCCTTCCTGCGTCAGATGATAAAGCGTCGAACAGCCGGCGATGCCGCCCCCGATGATGATGACCTTGGTTCTCGACTTCATTATTGTTGTCCCTCGTACAGTTTCGACAACATTGCGAGGAACTGCCCACCATCGGCAACGAACGAGTGACAGCTCCGGAAATTTGAGAAGTATGCTTGCAAATTTTCGAACTTAATTCGCACCGCCACGTGTACCTAAGCCCAAGCAATACGCGTTCGCCCCGTCACTCAATCAAGGTAAAGCTGTCTTTCAGCCACGGAAACCTTTCATGCATCCCCGGCAAGGTGCGGCTTTCCAAAAGCTCACACATCTTGGCGCGCACATGTGCGACGACCGCCCGCGAACTGTCGGGCGTAGAGACGACTGCCATTGTCCGCGAAAAGCCTTTGCCCGGAAACCGATGCAGCACCACATCGTCCTGAAACTGGGTTCCGTGCGAATAATGCAGCGCCGTCGTAATCGTCCAACCCGAGCCCGCAGCCACCATGGCCATCAGCGTATTGCTATTGGCGCATTCGAAACGGTTGGGCAAAGACAGGTTCAATCGCCGCAAATGCATGTCAACTTGCCTGCCTACAAAAAGATTGCTGGAAAAGCGTAAGAACGACAGGTTCGATTTACCCAAAATAAGCTCTGCCGGATCATAGTTTTGCTGCTTGGGGGTAACAATGACAAAAGGATCGCGCAAAAACGGGTAGTCTTGCAAATCGAACATGTTTTCAGAAGCATAGGCCACCACGCCCAGATCAAGCTCGCGGTTGCGCAACATCCGCAGAATCGCATGGCTCCAATCGGTCTGATAGGAAAAATCGCATTGCGGCATGATGTTCGACAGATACACAGCCAGATTGGGCGCGATATAGCTGTCGAAATCGTCCACGATGCCAATCCGTAGATAACTCGCGTTTTCCAGACCGCCGGCCGAGGCTTCGGCCTTTGCCGTCCGGATATCATGCAAAGCCCCTTCGATCTTGCGCAAAAACGCGCGGCCGGTGGGTGTGACCAACATCGGCCGCCGCCCGTGATCGAACAGCTTTACGCCAAGGTTCTCCTCAAGGTTGCTAAGATGGTGCGATACGGTGCTGATCGACAGCCCTGTTTCCTCGGCCGCGGCCTGAAGTGACCCTTTTGTCGCGCATATCCGAAATACCTCTAGCCATTTCAGGCTCAGCTCTTTGCGAGGCGACGTGTTCGGCATGCAATTCAAACCATTCTTTTGACTTTCTTTATCCTATTTCTTCAAAATTGAGCTTGCAAGTTTTAAGACTATTACAGCGCGGGGTGCCAGTCCCGCGCTATGGCGCAAGATGCGCGCAACAATGGCAATTCTTGCCTAGCCCATGACAGCTTTCACCGCATCGACCGCAACGCCAACCACTGTATCAACCTCTGCCTTGCTGATACAAAACGGCGGGGCAAAGCCGATGATATCACCTTGCGGCATGGCGCGGGCGATGACACCGCGCTTCAGCATCTCGGCCGACACTTGCGGCCCGATCTTGCGGCTCGGGTCAAATAATGTCGTGCTGGATTTGTCCTCAACAAATTCGACGGCACACAGCAGGCCTTCGCCGCGAATATCGCCAACATGGGCATGGTCCGACAACGCCGCCTTCATCGTGGCGTTCAAATAGGCACCCGCTTCGCGTGCATTTTCGATCAGGTTCAAATCATCAATCAGCTTCAAGTTGGCCACGCCGGCGGCGGCACAAATCGGGTGGGCGGAATAGGTCCAGCCATGGCCGATGGGACCGTTTTCATCGGTGCCTTGTTCCAACACCTTCCACACGCGGTCAGATATGATCGACCCCGACAGCGGCGCATAGGCCGAGGTAAGCCCTTTGGCAATCGCAATAAAATCGGGCTTCATGTCATAATGGTCCGACCCGAACATCGAGCCCAGACGGCCAAAACCCGTGACCACCTCATCCGCGACCAGCAAGATATCATAGCGGTTCAAAACCTCTTGGATGGCGGCCCAATAACCCGCAGGCGGCGGCACGATGCCCCCGGTGCCCAGCACCGGCTCGCCGATAAAGGCGGCGATTGTGTCGGCCCCTTCGCGCAAGATCAACGCCTCAAGCTCGGCCGCACAATGCGCTGAAAACTGTGCCTCTGTCAGATCGCGGTTCTCGCGGCGGAAATAATAGGGCGCATCGGTGTGCAAAACATATTGCAGCGGCAGGTCGAACTTGTTGTGAAACAGCGCAAGGCCTGTCAATGAGCCCGTCATCAACCCCGACCCGTGATAGCCCCGCCAGCGCGAGATGATCTTTTTCTTTTGCGGGCGGCCAAGGATGTTGTTGTAATACCAGATCAATTTGATGTTGGTTTCATTCGCATCCGACCCCGACAAGCCGAAATAGACCTTGGACATATGGTCCGGCGCGCGGTCCATAATCATCTTGGCCAGCGTGATCGACGCCTCGGTGCCATGGCCGACATAGGAATGATAATAGGCCAGCTCATGCGCCTGCTTAGCAATCGCATCGGCAACCTCGGTCCGGCCATAGCCTGCATTCACACAATACAGCCCGGCAAAAGCATCCAGCAACCGCACGCCATTCCGATCCTCGATATGCACGCCCGATGCTGTCGAAATAACCCGCGTCGGCGTTTCGCCACGCGCATGTTGGGCCAGATGGGTCGAGGCGTGGAAAAAACTATCGCGGTCCCATTGGGCCAGTTGGTCATCATTGCGCAGCATCATTCAGGCTTTCTGTTCAGAGGGAATTTCACGGGCCAGCACGGCAAGGCAATCGCCCGCCTGTACCAATCCGGGGTGGTGACGGGCGGTTAGAATACCGTCCATCAGCGCATAAAACTTGCGCGGGGCAATGCCGGTGTGTTCGGTATCCCAAATACGGGCGATCAGATCGCCCTTGGCAACGGTTTGACCCAACGTCACCGCAAAATCGACCATCCCGTTGTAATTGGTGAAATGAAAACAGCCGTCGTCGTCTTGTGACAGGTGCCGCGTGGGGGCCAGTTCCAGCGTGCCCTGTAAAATACCTGCGTGGATCAGCAGGTTGCGCACCCCTTTGCGGGCGATCTGGGCTGTATAAGGCGTGGCCGTGCCGCCACCGCCCAGCTCGGTGGTGACAAAGGTTTTGCCCATCGCTTCAACCGCGTCATCATACATGCCAAGCGCGTCAATTTCGCGCATCTCAATGCTAAAGGGCGCGTTAAAGGCATCCCGCGCAGCACGGCAGCGGGCCTGATGCTCGGGGTTGTCCAGCGCATGCGAGGCGGCAAACGGAATGAAATCCAGCGTCTTGCCACCGGAATGAAAATCCAGCACCACATCGGCCATTGGCAACAGAACCCGTTGGAAATAATCGGCAATCTTTTGCGTCGGCGTGCCATCTGGCCGCCCCGGAAAGGCGCGGTTCATATTCACGCTATCCAGCGGCGATACCCGCGTACCCGCCTTGAACGCCGGAAAGTTCATGAACGGCACGATGATCACCGTGCCGCTGACATCCTTTGCCTGCAAATCCGCCGCCAGTTCAACCAGCGCCAGCGGGCCTTCGTATTCGTCGCCATGGTTCGCGCCGGTCAGCAAGGCACAAGGGCCATTGCCGTTTTTCACCTGACAAATCGGGATCTGAACAGACCCCCACGCGCTGTCGTTACGACTGTAGGGCAGGCGCAAATAGCCGTGCTGCACGCCGCTCGCGGCAAAGTCGATGGTCGCGGAAATCGGATTGTCGCGCATCGCTTAGTCCTTAACCACAAGCGAGCGCGGCGTCGTGCACAGGCATTCTACACCGGTTTCGGTAATTACAATTGGCTCGGTAATCTCTAACCCACCATCATCCAGCCACAGCGCGGGCATAAAGTGAAAGGTCATCCCCGCCTGCAAAACCGTCTTGTCGCCTGCCCGGAAAGACATAGTACGCTCGCCCCAATCAGGCGGATAAGACAGACCAATCGCATAGCCGCAACGGCTGTCTTTTTGAAAGCCAAGCTTGTTTAAGGTGCGGTTAAAGGCGTTGGCAATGTCTTCACAGAAATTGCCCGGCTTGGCCTGCGCCAACCCAGCCTCAACCGCCTCTAGCACAGCCTTTTCAGCATCAAGATATTTTTGCGGCGGTGTCCCTAAAAACAGCGTGCGGGACTGCGGGCATTGATAGCGCCGATAAGCGCCGGCAATTTCAAAAAACGTGCTTTCACCCACACGCAGCGGTGTATCATCCCACGTCAAATGCGGTGCAGTCGCATCTGCCCCCGAAGGCGCCATCGGCACAATCGCTGGGTAATCGCCCCAATGGCCGTCGGCGCCCAGAACCGAAGCGTGGTAAATATCGGCGATCAGCGCGTTCTTGGGCATGCCAACAGTGGCCTTTTCGCGGATCACCGCATGCATCCGTTCGACAATCCTTGCGGCGCGGCGCATGTAGTCAATCTCGGTCGCCGATTTCACCGCGCGCTGCCAGTTCACAAGGCCCGTCGCATCCTGAAGATGCACCGCTGGCAGGTTCTTTTGCAGTGCCAAAAATGCCGAGGCCGTGAAATAGTAGTTATCCAACTCAAACCCGATCCGCGCCGCCGCAAGCCCGCGCGCGGCGATCTGCTTGGCAAGGTCCTCCATCGGATGCTTGGCTGGGTTTTGTACATAAGTATCGTCATAGCCGACAATGTTGTCGTGGTTCAGATAGGTCGTGCGCTGCGCCCCGACCGCATCCATCGCGCGGCCCCACCAAAGCGGCTCTCCTTCCAGTGTCAGCAGAACACCTTGATGCACATAAAATGACCAGCCATCATAGCCTGTCAGCCAGGCCATATTGGATGGGTCGGTCACAAAAACGGCATCCAGCCCGCGCGCGGCCATTTCAACCCGCGTTTTGGCAAGGCGTGCGGCATATTCGGTTGCACTGAATGGCAGGTCTAGCATGGATATTTGCCCCCAAAGTTGAAAGACAATCCTAGCTTTCACCGCAGCTTTTTTTATGCAATTAACAACCGACTAATGCAGCTATACTGCATTTTCAAAACCAACATGAGGAAAATAGGCGTGCTGGACGAGTTTGATAAAAAAATCCTGCGGCATGTCCAGCGCGACAACCAACTGACCAGCGCACAGCTTTCCGAACTGGTCGGCCTGTCGCCCACCTCGGTTCAACGGCGGCTGATAAAATTGCGCGCAAATAAGGTTATTGAGGCCGATATTGCTGTGGTCTCACCCAAAGCGGTTGATCGCCCACTTATCATGCTGGTCGCCGTCGAATTGGCGCGGGAACGCTCTGACATCATCGACCGTTTCAAACGCGCCGTTCGCGAACGCCCCGAAGTGATGAGCGCCTATTACGTCACCGGAGAGACCGATTTCGTCTTGGTTGTCAGCGCGATAGATATGACCGACTATGAAACCTTCACCCGCGATTTCTTTTACAACAACACTGACATCAAAGGGTTTAAGACAACTGTGGTGATGGATCGCATCAAGGCCTCATTTTCCTTGCCACTATAATGGGCGCGAAAAAACTGGCCCAGTGTTTCGTGCCGATCAAAGCATGAACCGCTTACGTCAGGCAAAGGCCTATAGTTCAGTTGCGCATTCATCTGGCCGTGTTTCCCGCTCTCTTCGAGCAAACACCAACATGACGCTGGCTTTGCAACCCCACAAAAGGCAGGGGATGAGTAGGTTAAACCATTGTTAATATGACGTATTTTCGCACCTAAGGCGGAAAAAATTATAACCGGATCATGATCGGATTTGGACGTTGGGTAAGGCCGCTGATCGGCCCGGAAGGAACGCAACGCTAAGGTATCTACGCAAAGTTAACGGCAATCCGTATTCTGTTGTTGACGACATTTGCCGGTTTGCCCGCGACATCTCCTCGCATGCGCACCTTGGAACAAAAAATCGTAGATTCTGGCGCAAGTAACGAAAGTCCAAATCAGAAATTTAATAAAGATGCCGGTGACCGCTGCTTGAAAATTCTGTTCGCCACAATAGCGGCGCTTGATCGGGATAGATATACAGAGCAGTCATTCAGCCGAGCCACGGCCCGCCTGAATAATGGCTTTTGGGCCTCCTCAGCACCGATGGCTTACCGATACGTCAAGACGCCTGGGGGTAGGCCCCAACTGGCTAGGTCGCGTATTGCGTCAACAATCCCAGAAGCGCTTGAAGCGTTTGCATTGTCGTATGTCACCGTTTGGCGCAATCTTAACCTCTTCCAGCCACTCCGTTTTGATAGGCCTCAAGGCCTTTTAGGAGCGCCGATCCAACAGGCAGGTTCGCGCGTGCGCAAACCTCTTCCCAGACTGCCGCGAAAGGCAAGTCGCGCAACTCTTCGGTCAGGACCAAACGGGCAGTATAATCGCCGGCGGCCTCAGCTGCCTTTAACCGTGCTTGCGGCATCAACAAGGCGCGGAGCAGTGCTTTTTGCATGTTTCGCACACCGATAACCCAAGCGGCTGTGCGGCTTATCGTGGCGTCAAAGAAATCGAGGCCGATATGGGTTTTGCTCAACAGGTCAGCAAAGACTAATTCCTGCGCCATCTGCAAAATATCATCGTTTTGTAAGATCACATGGTCACTGTCCCATCGCATTGGCCGTGATACATGCAGCAGGATTTTCGGCACTGACAAGGCGACGGCGCTCAGCTTATCCGCGATGTTTTCTGTCGGGTGGAAATGCCCCATATCAAGGCACAGCAGGATTTGCTTGCGGATCGCATAGCCCATGTAAAACTCGTGACTGCCCACCGTGCAAGCCTCGACACCAATACCGAACAGCTTGCTTTCCACGGCATCGCGCAAATGCGCCGCGCTGTGGGGCGTGGTGAACATAGTATCCAAAGACGCGTTCAGCCGTTGCCGCGCGGCCATGCGGTCCACCGGCGTATCCTTGTACCCATCCGGCACCCAGATATTATTGACCACAGGGCTGCCAAGCGCCGCCCCCATCTGTGCGCCAATTTCGCGGCACCGCATCCCGTGCTCGATCCAGAAATCGCGGATGCCCGCATCGGGGTGTGATAGGGTCAGGTTGTCATCCGCTTTGGCATGAGCAAAGAACGTCGGGTTGAAATCCAGCCCCAGACCCTGCCCTTGCGCCCAATCGACCCAAGGCGCGAAATGGCGGTATTCGATCGCGTCGCGGTCGGGGGCCTCGGCCGTGTCGAGATAGCAGGCGTGCAGGTTCAAACGGTGTTTGCCCGGCAGCATCCCATAGGCAAATTCCAGGTCTGCGCGCAACTCGTCCGGCGTGCGGGCGCGGCCGGGGTAGTTGCCCGTGGCTTGAATACCCCCGCCAGAAGTGCCGGATTTTTTCTCAAACCCGCGCACATCATCACCCTGCCAGCAATGCATTGAAATCGGGATTTCCAGCAAACGGCTGATGGCGGTTTCGGTGTCAACGCCCCAATCGGCAAAACGGGCTTTGGCGGCTGCATAGCTCATGGTTTTTCCCCTTAGCGCGTAAAGGCTTGGACGTTGCCGGCATCGACATTGACAATATTGCCGGTCGATTTGGCCGAAAGATCCGAAGCAAAGAAATAGGCCGCTTCGGCGATATCTTCGGGATACACAGAGCGCTTGAGCATGGACCGCTGGCGATACATTTCCTCTAGCCCGCCCTTGTCGGTCTGGTAGGTCGAGGCGCGCTGGTTCAACCATTCACCCGACCAGATTTTAGACCCGCGCAACACGGCATCGGGATTAACCACATTCACGCGAATACCAGCCTCGGCCCCTTCCAGCGCAAGGCAGCGGGCGAGGTGAATCTCGGCGGCCTTGGCGGTGCAATAGGCGCTGGCGTTGGGTGACGCGGCAAGCCCGTTTTTCGAGGCGATGAACACAATCGAGCCGCCGATGTTTTGCACCCGCATGGTTTTGAACGCCTCTCGGCTGACAAGGAAATATCCGGTCGAAAGGATATCCATATTCTTGTTCCACAGCGCCAGCGTGGTGTCCTCAATCGGGGCAGAAGAGGCGATGCCGGCGTTGGAAACCAGGATATCAACACCGCCAAATTCTACAGCCGTATGCGCGAAAGCGGCAATCACAGCGGCTTCATCCGTGACGTTCATCACAACGCTGCGTAGCACATCGCGGCCAAAACCGGCAGAAAGTTCGGATTCAGTGCGCGTCAGGGCCTCGGCGTCAATATCGGCAAGCATGACGCAAGCGCCTTCGCGCAGATATCGTTCGGCTGTGGCGCGGCCAATGCCACCTGCCCCGCCCGTGACCAAGGCCACGCGCCCCGCCAGTGACTTCGGCTTGGGC
The DNA here is from genome assembly GCF_001202035.1 of Pseudorhodobacter wandonensis. Lineage (GTDB taxonomy): Bacteria > Pseudomonadota > Alphaproteobacteria > Rhodobacterales > Rhodobacteraceae > Pseudorhodobacter > Pseudorhodobacter wandonensis. The sequence goes on from NZ_LGHT01000017.1 coordinate 40,290, forward strand.
ATCCGCGACAGCTTTGCCTGTTCCAGCAGCCAATATTCAATATCAAACGCCTCTTGTTCCGGCAGACCACAATAAGTGGAAACCGCTGAGGCGCCGCGCATCACATTGATCGCATTGATATAAAATTCACCAGAAATGCGGGCAGTGGCGCGGTCTTTGGCAAAGGTGATCATGCCAACACCAGGGACCAGGTAAACCACCGCATTCGGGTCACGCAGCGCGGGGGAATCGGCATGTTTGCAACGATCGTAATAGGCCGCGTAATCCTTGCGATAGGATTCAATCTGGGCAGGAAGACCCTCCATAACAGCATCAATATTATTGGCGGCGGGGTCAAAAGCCACAACCAAGGGGCAAATCTTGGTGCGCAGGAAATGGTCGGGGCATGACGTGCCAAGCGCCGCCAGCGGCTGCATATCGCGCGCATTTACAAATTCCAGCACGGCATCCGAATCGTCAAAATTGCCAACCATATGTTGCTGGCCGGAAACCATGCCGCGAATCGCGGGCATCAGGCGGGCAGCAATGGCGCGGCGCGCATCGCCTGCAAGGCTTGCATGCACCGCACCACCGAACGCCGGCACATCAGCCGTTTTTACCGCAAACCAATCCATCGCCTTTTGAATGATGTCCAAAGTCAGCGCATAGCAGGCCTCGGCGTCATCATCCCACGTGAACAACCCGTGACTTTCCAACACAACGCCCTTGGCATCGGGGTTTTCAAGACAGAATTTCTCCAACCACAAGCCCAACTCGAAGCCGGGCCGCTTCCAAGGAAGCCAACCGATATCCTTGCCGAAAATCTCTTGCGTCAGTTCTTTTGAATTGGCGCTGGCGGCAATTGCGATGATCGCATCTGGGTGCATGTGATCGACATGCTTGCGCGGTACATAGGCGTGAAGCGGCGTGTCAATCGATGCTGCACGTGCATTCAGATTAAAGGTGCAATGCGGCAGCAGGCCGACCATCTCATCCTCCATCTGAACACCCTTATAGATGCCCTTCAACGCGCGCAGCTTATCCATGTAAAGCGTTGCAAAACCGTCCATTTTGATCGAACCAACATCCCCACCGGACCCTTTGACCCAAAGCACCTCGGCCTGCTCACCGCTCAACGGATCAATTTCAATCACTTTGGCCGACGTATTACCGCCACCGTAGTTGGTAATACGCTTGTCGGACCCAAGCAGATTCGAGCGATAGAGTAACTTTTCCGCTTCAGTCATTGCGGACGCCTTGGCCGCATCCCATTGATTTACCAGACGATTAGTGGCGGTTTTTAACATGAATTCCCCCTCGGAATGACGGCGGCAGCGCCGCGATTTAGGATGGATGGTGCGGCGGATGCGACGCATTGTCAATCAAAAACAATCATAATTGATCGCTTGCAGCTGCATCTTGATTGAATTTGACAATTTATGATTGACATGCCCGCAATCTGCGCACATCGTATTACCCAATGGAGGAGCAAAGATGCACGAAACGGAACGCCACAGAATCATTCTATCGGCCGTACAGGACAGGCCGATGGTGACGGTAATTGACCTGTGCAATATGACCGATGCCTCCGAGGCCACAATTCGGCGCGATATCGCAACACTCCACATGCAAAAACGCCTGCGCAGGGTGCGGGGTGGCGCCGAATCCGTCAATCCGCCGCAGTTTGTCGGACTTGCCGGGCGGCCTTTTTCCGTAAACCAAGCAATCAACACCAAGCAAAAGCAAGCAATAGCGCGCGCGGCGGTCGAGCTGTGCAATGACGGTGACAGCATTATCATCAACGGCGGCACCACGACATTTCAAATGGTGCATCCACTGGCCAGCCGCCGCTTGCAAGTGTTCACCAACTCTTTCCCGATTGCCGAACATCTGCTGAAGCATTCCAAAAATACCATCACCCTGTCCGGCGGGACAATTTACCGCGAACAGAACATCATCCTGTCACCGTTTGAAAATGACGTGACCCGCAATGTCTATGCGCGCCGCATGTTCATGGGCGCACATGGTTTGGGGCCGATCGGGTTGATGGAGAGCGATCCGCTGCTGGTGCAGGCCGAACAAAAATTGATCGGGCAAGCAGATGAACTGATTGTGCTGGTGGATAGCACCAAGTTCAAAAACCGCTCGTCGCTGGTGCTGTGCCCGCTGGGCCGCATTGATACCGTCATCACAGATGAGGGCATTCCAGACAAAGCCGCCGCCATGCTTGAGGCTGCGGACGTTACCTTGATTGTAGCCCCAAGCGGGGCTGCACAAGCCGAAGAAACTGCGTCCTAAACGCTGAAACCACGTCACTCTAGGGAGGAAATCATGAGTGTAATTAAGAAAGTTCTAACCACAGTTGCTATCGGTGCGGCCCTAATGGGAACATCGGCCAGCGCCGACACCACCCGCATTGCGCTGGTAGTTAAGGCGCTTGGCATCGGCTTTTTCGAAGCCGCGAACAAGGGCGCGCAAGAAGCTGCGAAAGAGCTGGGCGATGTAGAGATCATCTATACCGGCCCGACCGATACCACTGCCGAAGGCCAGATTGAGGTGATCAACAGCTTGATCGCACAAGGCGTGGATGCAATCGCAATTTCGGCCAATGACCCCGATGCCGTAGCCCCTGCGCTGAAAAAGGCGATGGATCGTGGCATCACCGTGATTTCATGGGATTCGGGCGTCGCCAAGGAAGGCCGCCAGATGCACCTGAACCCATCCTCGGCCCCATTGATCGGCAACACGATTATCAAACTTGCCGCCGATCATATGCCAGATGGCGGTGATGTTGCTGTGCTGTCTGCCACTGCCACGTCCACCAACCAGAATATCTGGATTGACGAGATGAAAAAGGTGATGGGCAACTATCCCGGCGTGAACCTGGTCGCTACGGTTTACGGCGACGATCTGGCGGATAAATCCTACCGCGAAGCCCAAGGCCTGATGGCCACCTACCCCGATCTGAAGGCAATCATTGCACCTACAACGGTGGGTATTCTGGCAGCGTCACAGGCTGTGACCGATGCGGGTAAAATTGGTCAAATCAACGTCACTGGCCTCGGCTTGCCATCTGAAATGGCTGGCGCTGTGGAATCCGGTGCGACCATTTCCTTTGCGATCTGGAACCCGATTGATCTTGGTTACGCAGCGACCATGCTGTCATACAACATCGCCAAAGGGGCCACCGCCGAACCTGGTGCAAAAATTGGTATGGGCCGCATGGGCGAGGCAACGCTTGACGAAAACAACGAAGCGGCCATGTCCGACCCCTTTACCTATGACAAGTCGAACATCGAAGAATTCAAGTCAGTCTTTTGATCTGACCTGATACTATTCCGGCGCAGGCCCGTCCTGCGCCGCATCCCCAAACCCCTTCAAATTGGACTTTTCTCATGCAGCCGCAGCCCTCCGCCGCCGCAGTGACGGCCGTATTGTCTCTTGACGGCGTAATCAAAGACTTTCCCGGCGTGCGTGCGCTGTCTTCGGTGTCTTTGTCATTGTATCCCGGCCAAGTTACCGCACTCGTCGGTGAAAACGGCGCTGGAAAATCGACGGTCGTCAAAATTCTGACCGGTATTTATCAGCCCGATGGGGGCGCAATTCTGGTTGATGGCGCACCGGTCCAGTTTGCCAATGCACAGGCCGCCGCAGCACATGGGATCACCGCGATTCATCAAGAAACCGTGCTGTTTGATGAATTGACCGTGGCCGAGAATATCTTTTTGGGCCATGCGCCCAAGGGCCGTTTCGGATTGATCGACACGGCAGCCATGATCGCCAAATCCCGTGCCATTCTGACCGAGATTGAGGCGCCGATTGACCCCACCACGCGGCTACGTGACCTGAGCATTGCCAGCAAACACTTGGTGGCCATTGCCCGCGCGCTGTCAATCGATGCCCGTGTCGTGATTATGGACGAACCCACAGCCGCACTTTCCCACAAAGAAATCAATGAATTATATGATCTGGTCGATAAGCTGAAAGCACAGGGCAAAGCGATCCTGTTCATCAGCCATAAGTTCGATGAGATTTTCCGTATCGCCGACCGCTTTGCCGTTTTCCGTGATGGCCAGTTCGTTGGCGACGGGCATATCGCGGATGTGACCCAAGATGATTTGGTGCAGATGATGGTTGGCCGCTCGGTCGATCAGATTTTTCCGAAACGCATCAGCGCCATCGGCAAAGAGGCGCTGAAAGTCGTGGGCTATGATCACCCGACCGAGTTTGCAGATATTAGCTTCACGCTGCATAAAGGCGAGATTCTGGGCTTTTATGGCCTGATTGGCGCGGGCCGGTCCGAGGTAATGCAGGCGCTTTATGGCATCACCAAGCCGTCAAAAGGTGCGGTGCGGATTGACGGTGATGTGCGCATAATCCGCTCTCCCGCCGATGCTGTGGCGCATGGCATTGTTTACGTGCCCGAAGATCGCGGGAAACAAGGCGCGATCACCGCCCTTCCGATTTTTCAGAATGTGACACTGCCGTCGTTGCACCGAACCTCGCGCCATGGGTTTCTACGGCTGGCTGAAGAGTTCGCCTTGGCGCGCGAATACACCGCGCGGCTGAATCTGCGCGCGGCATCATTGGAAACGGCGGTGGGCAATCTGTCGGGGGGCAACCAGCAAAAAGTGGTGATTGCCAAATGGCTGGCCACCCAACCCAAGGTTATTATTCTGGATGAGCCGACCAAAGGCATCGACATCGGGTCCAAGGCCGCCGTGCATGAATTTATGGCCGAACTGGCCGCCCAAGGGCTGGCCGTGATTATGGTCAGCTCGGAAATCCCCGAGGTTCTGGGCATGTCGGACCGCGTGATCGTAATGCGCGAAGGCCGGATTGTCGATGAATTGAAAAGGGATGAGATGACGCCCGAAATGCTTGTCCGGCGTGCAGCAGGTATAGGAGACACCGAATGATCAGACGTTTTCTACGCTCGCGCGAGGCGGTCTTGTCGGGTGCGATCTTGCTATTGATTGCCTTGATCGCATTGCGCTTTCCTGCCTTTGTGGCACCGCAAAATCTGGCCAATGTCTTTAACGACACCTCGCCTTTGATGATCCTCGCCATCGGGCAGATGATCGTGATCCTGACCAAATGTATTGACCTGTCGGTTGCGGCTAATCTGGCATTGACAGGGATGGTGGTCTCGCTGCTGAACATCGCGGCGCCTGATTTGCCACTGGTGTTCACTGTGCTGTTGGCCCTGTCACTGGGCGCGCTGCTGGGCATGGTGAACGGCGTTCTGGTGTGGAAGCTAAACATCCCCCCCATCGTTGTCACCCTTGGCACCATGACGATTTATCGGGGCATCATCTTTCTGATTTCAGAAGGAAAATGGGTCAATGCGCATGAGATGAGCCCGGCTTTCAAGGCCCTGCCGCGCCAGATCTTTCTAGGTTTTCCAATGCTGTCGTGGTTTGCGCTGGTTGTGATCGTGATCGCGGTGGTTGTGATGAACCGCACCACGCTTGGCCGCGCCTTTTTCGCGGTAGGGGGCAACCCGCATGCTGCTGTTTATACGGGTCTGAATGTGGGGCGCACGCAGTTTTGGGCCTTTACCATTTCAGGCGCTTTGGCGGGGTTGACGGGGTATCTGTGGGTGTCGCGTTATGCCGTGGCCTATGTGGATATTGCCGGCGGGTTCGAGCTGGACGTTGTGGCCGCCTGTGTCATCGGGGGTATTTCAATTGCCGGGGGTATCGGCTCGGTCGGAGGGGCTGTTTTGGGCGCGCTGTTCTTGGGCGTCATCAAAAACGCGCTGCCGGTGATCAACATCTCGCCATTCTGGCAACTTGCGATTTCGGGCGCTGCCATCATCATCGCCGTCGCTTTGAACTCTCGCGCTAACAAAACCCGTGGCCGCATCATTCTGAAACGCAAGGAGGCAGAGGCATGAGCACGACCGAACGTTATATCCCTGATCGTCTGCAAAGTCCTTGGGCGCGGCGCCTGCGGTCATGGGAAACGCTGTTGCTGGCAGTTGCGGTGGCTATTTTCACCTTTAACGCATTCGCCTCGCCGTATTTTCTGAATGCGTGGAACCTGTCGGACGCGACCTTTAACTTTACCGAAAAGGCGATGATCGCTTTTGCGATGGCCTTGCTGATTATTGCAGGCGAAATTGACCTGTCGGTGGCCTCAATCGTTGCACTTGCCTCAACCGCGATGGGGGCTGCGGCACAACTGGGTGCATCGCCCACAAGTCTGGTTTTGATCGGGTTAGTCGTTGGGCTGCTTTGCGGGGCCTTTAACGGCGTGCTGGTCACAGTGATGGGCCTGCCGTCTATCGTCGTGACCATCGGCACGATGAGCCTGTTTCGCGGCATCAGTTATATTGTGCTGGGCGATACGGCCTATGGCGGCTACCCTGCCGGATTCAGTTTCTTCGGGCAAGGCTATGTCTGGTGGGTGTTTTCCTTTGAATTTGTGCTGTTTTGCGTGCTAGCACTTGGGTTCGGCGTCTTGCTGCATCTGACCAATTTTGGCCGCGCGGTTTATGCGGTCGGCAACAACGCGACTGCGGCGCTGTTTTCCGGCATTCGGGTGAACCGTGTTAAGTTCATCCTGTTTTTGCTAACAGGCCTTATGGCGGGAATTGCCTCTGTCTGTCTGACCTCGCGCCTTGGGTCCACCCGCCCCTCTATCGGTTTCGGCATGGAGCTAGAGGTCGTTACCATGGTCGTTTTGGGCGGCGTCAATATCCTTGGCGGCTCGGGCAATATTCCGGGTGTGGTGATAGCGGCATTCGTTATGGGCCTGGTCACCTTTGGCCTTGGGCTGCTGAACGTGCCGGGGATTGTGATGTCTATCGTCATTGGTGGTCTGCTGATCGGGGTGATCGCCCTGCCCCGCCTTTGCTCGATGTGGAGACGGTGATGGAAAAATATGCCTTCAAGATGCAGCTGCATGCTGGTCAAAAAGCTGAATACATCCGCCGCCACGATCAGATCTGGCCCGAACTGGTGGCCCTGCTGAAAGACGCTGGCGTTAGCGATTATTCCATTCACTTGGATGAAGATACCAATATGTTGATTGTCATTGAGAACTGACCCGGCACCAGCAGAAATTGTCATTGAGAATTGACCCATGTGTAACCTTGCCCCGGCTTGAATCAGCTGGGGGCGCATGGAGTGATAGACATGGGATTTTTGAGGGTAATTCGGAAATGGGCACTGCGGGATAAGATGCCTATTCGCGAGATCGCGCGGCGGACGGGCGTATCTCGCAACACGATCAAGAAGTATCTGCGGGAGGGGATTGTTGAACCTGCATTTCAGGTGCCAGATCGCCCCAGCAAGCTGGACCCTTATGCTAAGCATCTTACTGCGTGGCTGACGACTGATCAGCGCAAATCACGCAAGGAACGCCGAACGGCGAAGCTGATGCATGCCGATCTTGTAAAGCTTGGATATGACGGTTCCTACGAACGTGTTGCGGCCTTTGTGCGGGAATGGAAGGGTGACCGGCAGCGTGCGCATCACACGACAGATCGTGGGACTTTCGTGCCGCTGGTGTTCGCGCCGGGCGAGGCTTTCCAGTTCGATTGGAGCGAGGACTGGGCCTATGTCGGCGGCGAGCGTATCAAGCTGCAGGTCGCGCATATCAAGCTGTCGCACAGCCGGGCATTTTTGGTGCGGGCCTATCTGTTGCAAACGCATGAGATGCTGTTTGATGCCCACTGGCATGCATTCCGCGTCTTCGAAGGCGTCCCCGGGCGTGGCATCTATGATAACATGAAGACCGCGGTCGACCGGGTTGGCGTCGGCAAACAGCGTGATGTGAATGCGCGGTTCCTGGCCATGACCAGCCACTACGTCTTCGATCCCGAGTTCTGCAATCCGGCGGCGGGCTGGGAGAAGGGTCAGGTTGAGAAGAGCGTGCGTGATGCCCGACATCGCCTATGGCAGGTCGCTCCTGTCTTCCCAGACCTTGCTGCACTGAAT
>NZ_LGHT01000018.1 GCF_001202035.1 Pseudorhodobacter wandonensis
GCTGGCAGACCATCTGAAGCGCTCATCAAAACTGTTCATGGATGAGACGACAGCCCCGGTGCTGGACCCGGGGCGCGGCACGACAAAAACTGGATATCTCTGGGCGCTGGCCCGCGATGATAGGCCCTGGGGCGGCGATGACCCGCCTGGCGTAGTCTACTTTTACGCCCCCGGTCGGGCGGGGGAGAATGCCGAAAATTTCCTCACAGGCTTCAATGGCATCCTGCAAATCGACGGCTATACTGGCTACAATCGGCTGACCAAACCCTCGCGCAAGGGCGGCGTGCCCATTCGGGTGGCGCATTGCTGGGCGCATGCGCGGCGTAAGCTCAAGGAAGTATTTGACCGCGACGGATCAGAGATCGCGGCCGAAGGTCTGCGTCGCATCGCCGAGTTCTACGCCGTCGAGGCCGACATCCGTGGCATCTCGCCCGGTCAGCGTCTCTCTGCCCGACAATCCCGAGCTGCGCCATTGGTGGCGGCCTTCGGTGACTGGCTGCAGGCACAACGCCGCAAGATCTCCGCCAAATCCCGGCTGGGCGAAAAGCTGACCTACATCCATAACCATTGGGACGGGTTGCAAACATTCCTGACCGACGGCCGCGTCGAGATCGACTCCAACAGGGTTGAAAACCTGATCCGCCCCATCGCCCTCAATCGTAAAAACGCACTCTTCGCGGGCCATGACGAAGGCGGAATCGCCTGGGGCCGCATCGCCTCCCTGATCGAAACCTGCAAGATCAATGGCATCGAGCCCTTCGCCTACTTGAAGGCAACCCTGACCGCGATCGCCAATGGCCATCCTCAAAGCCGCATCGACGATCTGCTGCCATGGAACTTCAGGCCGTCAAGCTGAGTTGAACGTGCTGCCCAGCGACCGCTTACCGATCATCAGCAGGCACTCGAAAACATTAGCCCAGATCCAGACACAGGCTCTATTCGCAAAAAGGCCGAGGTTGCGAACGAAAAGGAAGAAAACTCCCTGATGAAGTTCGACGATGCCGTTTTGGAACTGAAGCTGCGTACAAGTCTCGACTCTTATTTCCTTAGGGAGGCCCTTTCCAATGAAATCAAAGAGCCAACCGACACACTGCGCTATGCGAGACAGATCTATTGATGGCCAAAGCGTCCGGCCGAGAAAGGGAAGCGCTGGCGGCTAAGGGCTAAGGGCTAAGGGCTAAGGGCCACTCCACTTCAAGTACTGCTGACTTCAAGCATCCCGCAGCGTTGGTCACTTTGGGCCTTATCAGTGAAGTCGCCGCGGTTTGCTTGAAGGCCAAGTCTATCATCCGGCTCACCCAGATTTTCGCGAGTTACTCGCTAAATGGGTGGAGTGCGGGCTCAATCCGTACTGGCGCGGTTGAGTGCGGGTTTGGCTACTAAGGCACTGGATTCTCACGCAGTTTGGGTAGTTTTGTTGACCTATTGTTGACCTGGGTTTTGGACATGCAAAAGCCGCCCCGGAGGGCGGCTGTTAGCGTCTTGATAATGCTTAGTAATTTGGTTGCGGGAGTAGGATTTGAACCTACGACCTTCAGGTTATGAGCCTGACGAGCTACCGAGCTGCTCCATCCCGCGCCGATTTGGGTCATCGCGATTGCGTAGGGCCCATTGGTACCCCAAAATATTTTTGTTTTGGGGATTTTGTTTGTATCGTTTTGAGAGGTTACGTTTCTTACTAGGTTTGGCGGTGACCTACTCTCCCACGTCTTAAGACGCAGTACCATTGGC
>NZ_LGHT01000019.1 GCF_001202035.1 Pseudorhodobacter wandonensis
TCTGCCCCTCCCCCAGACCCCCACCCCGAGGATATTTTTAGATAGATGATTGGGGTTAGAGGCGTTCAATCGCGATGGCGATGCCTTGGCCGCCGCCGATGCACATGGTGATAAGGGCGGTTTTGCCGCCTGTGCGGTCGAGTTCGTAAAGCGCCTTGACGGTGAGGATGGCCCCGGTTGCACCGACAGGGTGGCCCAGCGCGATGGCGCCGCCGTTGGGGTTGACGCGCGCAGGATTCAGACCGAGCGCGTTGGTGACGGCGAGAGCTTGGGCAGCGAAAGCCTCATTCGATTCAATCACGTCGAAATCATCGGGTTTCAGGCCGGTTTTTTGCATCAGGAGTTTGACTGCGGGGATGGGGCCGTAGCCCATGACATCGGGGCGCACGCCTGCGGTGGCATAGCCAAGAATGCGGGCGTGGGGATTGAGGCCCGCCTTTTCGGCTGCATCGGCGCGGGCAAGGATGAGGGCGGCGGCACCATCATTGATGCCCGAGGCGTTGCCTGCTGTGACGGTGCCGTCTTTCTTGAACACAGGGCGCAGGGCGGCAAGGGTTTCCAGAGTTGAGGGTTTGGGGTGTTCGTCGGTATCAAACAGCTGCGTGCCTTTGCGGGTCTTTACCTCATACGGGGCGATTTGATCGGTGAAATAGCCCGCTGCGATGGCATGTGCCGCGCGGAGTTGGCTGGTAACGGCAAAGGCGTCTTGGTCGGCGCGCGAAATATGCGATTCTGCGGCGACATTTTCGGCCGTTACCCCCATATGGCCCGTGCCAAAGGGGCAGGTGAGTGCGCCTGTCATCATATCCAGCGCCGATGCATCGCCCATTTTCTGGCCCCAGCGGGCGGCAGGCAGGATATGGGGGCTGCGGCTCATGCATTCGGCGCCACCGGCCAGTGCGAAATCGGCGTCGCCCAGCATCAGGGCTTGGGTCGCGGAAACGATGGCCTGCGCGCCAGAGCCGCAGAGGCGGTTCACGTTCATTGCCGGGGTGGTTTCGGGGATGCCTGCGCCTATTGCGGCCACGCGCGACAGATACATATCGCGTGGTTCGGTGTTGATCACATGGCCAAAGACGACTTGGCCGATGTGCTCCGGCGTAAGGCCCGCGCGGGCGATTGCAGCGCGGCTGACATGGGCGGCAAGATCGATCGGGGCGATGCCGGAAAGCGCGCCGCCAAAGGTGCCAATGGCTGTGCGGGCGCCGGACAGAATGACGATATCGGACATGGGGTGACCTTTCGGTTTATGGCTGTCAGGAGGGCGGAATACGGGCGCTGGTGTGTTGGCACATGATCTGGTCAAAGCAGATCATGGCATTGGCAGGCGCGTGCCAGTAAGCAAAAACCGTGATCATATCAGCCCCCTTTGCAAAGGTCAGACTGCATCGAAGGCACAAATATCACAAGCCGTTTGGCATGTGACGTTGCGCGATTTGTCAAAGGCATAACCGCCGCCCAGCAAGTCCGGGCGGCGCAAGGTTTTACAAAAAGCGGCGTGGCCCAACGCTGGTATCGCGCAGGGATTGGGCACCTGTTAGCAGGCGCCAAATATGAACCATCGTCAAAGTATCATCCGCCGTCACCCGGCGATGCGACCGGTCGCTGAGCTTCAGAATGCGTACACCGTCAATTATTTCTACAGACATCTTGGCACCTCAAATGACGCGCCCCCACTGGTTTAGAATTGCCTCGGACATCTTAACGAAAGCTTACCTTTCGGCGGGGCAGCGGTAAGATGGCGCGGGCAAATGCCTAAGATTTTCATCGAGACTGGCAAGGATTTCGCGCAAATTTGGTCAGAAGCAGGTGGCGGGCAAATGGTGTTCGACGTGGGGCAGTCTGCGCGCTAGGATATGAAAAAAGGGAGATGTCTAATGACCTATTTTGAAAGCTTTGTCGCCCCCGTGCCGCGGGATAAGCTGGACGACTATTTCGCGCTGGCTGCCAAAATGGCCCCGATGTGGAAGGCGCATGGCGCGCTGTCTGTTGTTGAAACGCGGCCCGAAAACGCGCCTGTGGGCAAGCTGACCTCTTTCCCGCAGGCGGTGCAATGTGGCGCGGGCGAAGTGCCGGTTTTTGGGTTTTTAACCTTTCGCGACCGTGCGCATCGTGACGAAGTGATGGAAAAGGCGATGGCCGACCCGTTGATGGGCGAGATGATGATGCAAGCACCGATGGATGGCAAACGCATGATCTTTGGTGGGTTCACTGCTGAAATTGAGTCGTAAAACCCTATGAACCGTGTTGTGCTGTTGGGTACCAAAGGCGGCCCGGCCATTCGGGCGGGCGGTGCTATGCCGACCTCTAGTTTGCTTGAACTGGACGGCAGGCGTGTGGTCGTCGATTGCGGTTTGGGTGTGACAAAGGGCTTGGTACAGGCTGGAATGGACCTGAAAACCCTTGACCTTATTTTTATCACCCATCTGCATTCTGACCATTTACTGGAGTTGGGGCCTCTAATCCACACGGCTTGGACAACGGGGCTGAACAGCCCAGTCACCGTTTACGGCCCACCGGGGATTAGGGATTATTGGGCGGGGTTCATGGGTTCGGTCGCCTATGACAACCGGATAAGGGTCTATGATGAAGGGCGCGTGCCACTGGACGAATTGGTCACCGTGCAGGTCTATGATGAGGGCGAGGTGATGGGCGCACCGCTGCGGGTGCAGGCCTTGCGCGTGCCACATCCGCCGATCAAGGACGCCTTTGCACTGCGGTTTGACGGCACAAAATCGGTGACCTTCAGTGGCGATACCACCTACTTCCCACCGCTTGCGGTGTTTGCACAAGGCTCGGACCTGCTGGTGCATGAGGCTTTGTTACCTGCGGGCGTAGAGACGGTTATTGCCCGCACCGGCCTTGGTGATAAACTGCGAAACCACCTTTATGCCTCGCATACCAAGGCCGAGGATGTCGGGCGCATTGCGCAGGCGGCGGGTGTGCGGCGATTGGTGCTGAACCACCTTGTGCCGGCGGATGACCCGACCATAGGCCCGCAAGACTGGCTTTCGCAGGTGGCCTTGGAATGGGATGGCAAGGCCGATGTTGGAACCGATGGGATGGAGATTTTGCTATGAAACTGATGCGGTCTTGGATGCAAAGCGCAAATGATCCGGAAACCGAATTTCCTTTGAACAACCTGCCCTACGGTGTTTTTTCGGTTGATGGCGATGAACCTCGCTGCGGCATTGCCATTGGCGATATGGTGCTGGACGTGGCCGCGATGGAGGCCGCAGGCCTGCTGCGCATCACAGATGATTTCGTGCTGGATGTGCCGTTCTGGAATGAGGTGATGGAACTGGGCCCCGAGGCGTGGAAGCGGCTGCGGGTGTTGTTGCTCGGCTTTCTGGGCGAGGGCGCCGAAAGCCAGGAGCAGGTCGCGAAATATATGATTCCGCAGGCGCGGGTGCGAATGCACATGCCGTTGCTGGTGGCCGAATATACCGATTTTTACGCCGGTATGCAGCACGCCAAAAACATGGGTTCAATTTTGCGCGGCTCGCCGGATTTGCCGGCGAACTGGTTGCATATTCCGATCGGATATAACGGGCGGGCGTCCTCGGTTGTGGTGTCGGGAACCGATATTCACCGGCCCTTGGGGCAAACCCGTGTTGCAGGTGCCGATGCGCCGCGCTTTGGCCCGACAGAACGACTTGATTTCGAGCTGGAGGTGGGCGCGATTGTCGGCACGGGGTCAGTGCTTGGCCAGCCGATCACGACGGCGCAGGCGGATAAGATGATCTTTGGCTTTGTACTGCTGAATGATTGGTCGGCGCGTGACATTCAGGCGTGGGAATACCAACCCCTTGGCCCGTTTCAAGGCAAGGCCTTTGGCACGACGATCAGCCCGTGGATTGTGCCAAAGGCGGCGTTAGAGCCGTTTCGTTGTGCCGAACCCGTGCGCGAGGTGCCGCTGCTGCCCTATCTGCATGAGAAAACCCAGGGGTTTTACAATGTCGCGCTTGAGGTGCAGATACAACCCGCCGACGCCCCCCGCGCCAGCACGATTGCGCGCACAAACTACAACCAAGTCTATTTCTCGGCCGCGCAACAACTGACACATCACGCGGTTTGTGGCTGTGAAATGAACCCCGGCGATTTGCTGGGCTCGGGCACGATATCAGGGCCCGCGCGGGATGCGTTCGGCTCGCTGATGGAACTGAGCTGGGCGGGTGAAGAGCCCATGACGCTGGACACAGGCGAGACGCGGAGCTTTGTCGAGGATGGCGACACGTTAACCTTGCGCGGCCATGCGCAGGGTGATGGGTATCGCGTGGGTTTTGGGCCATGTTCGGGACGTATTCTGCCCGCGCTACACATGCCGGGTTGGGCATGAGCGGCCTGTTTATCGCGCTATTGGGCGCGCAGGGTGTGGTCTTTGTGTTGTGGGCGATCCATGCGTTTCGCTGCCTGTTCAAGCTGCGGGCGCAAGTGGTGGCCGAGACAGGAATCCTGTGGCCCAGGCCTCGGGTAGCGCTGCGCAGCTTTGGCCGGTTTGCAGTGGCCCCTGCCTATCGGCGTGACCGATTGATCTTGATTGGTTTGACAGTGATCTTGTTTGCATTGATTGGCGCTGTGGCACTGGTATCGGGCCAAATCCCGCGTTAAAAGCCGCGATATGCGCCAAACATTGACCGAGATTTATGATAGCAAAGTGACCGAGGGCAGCCTGCGGGCAGACCCGGCACAACACGCGGTTTTGCCGGTGTTAGAGGCTTTGCGCGTCTGGGCCGAGGCGCAGGGCGAGCGCAAGACAGGCCTGCTTGCTGGCCTGTTTCGCAAAGAGGCACCCGCACCCAAAGGGCTGTACCTGTGGGGGGGCGTGGGGCGTGGCAAGTCGATGGTGATGGACCTGTTCATCGCCCATACCGACACACCCGCCAAGCGCCGTGTGCATTTTCATGCCTTTATGCAGGAAATCCATAAAGGTATGCACGAGGCCCGCAAACGCGGTGTTGATGACGCGCTGGAACCCGTTGCCGATGCGATTATCCGCGAGGTGCGGTTGCTGGCCTTTGACGAGATGCAGATCACCGATATTACCGATGCGATGATCGTTGGGCGCTTGTTTGAAAAGCTGTTCGCGGCGGGCGTGGTGGTGGTGACCACATCCAACCGCGTGCCAGAGGATTTGTACAAAGACGGGCTGAACCGTGCGCTGTTTTTGCCGTTTATCGACCTGCTGCGCGCGCAGATGCAGGTGGTGGCACTGGAAAGCCCGAATGATTACCGTCAGCACCGGTTAGAGGGCGCGCAGGTCTATTTTCACCCTGCGGGCAAGGCGCGGGATAAAATCGATGCGCTTTGGGCCGATTTGTCGGGCGGGGGTGCAGTGCCACTACGCCTGCCGGTAAACGGGCGCGAGGTGGAATTGCCGCGCTTTGCCAATGGGGTAGGGCGGGCAACGTTTTGGGACCTATGTGCCAAGCCGCTTGGCCCTGCCGACTATCTGGCAATTGCGCAGGCAGTGCGGGTGTTGGTGCTGGAGGATATTCCGCAGCTTTCTGCCAGCAATTACAATGAGGCGAAACGTTTTGTGACGCTGATCGACGCGCTCTATGAGGCGCGGGTGCGGCTTGTTGCGTCAGCGGCGGATGCGCCCGAGGGTTTGTATATTGAAGGCTCTGGCAGTTTTGAATTCGAGCGCACGGCAAGCCGGCTGCGGGAAATGCAGGCGCATGATTGGGGTCAATAGCGCCTGCTGATGTGGCAGAGCCTGCGGCACCGCAGCTTTGCGTCGCAAAGCGCGATAGGTATTTAGGCCAAGATGAAATCGGTGAGTGCGTAGCCTTGGATATACAGCAGCGCGGTCAGGTCACCGTGGTTGATGCGGATATCGCATTGGGCGGCGACGCTGGGTTTGGCATGTAGGGCCACGCCTGCACCGGCAAGGCCGAGCATCCCCAGATCATTCGCGCCGTCACCCACTGCGATGACATCGGCGGCAGTGATGCCCATTTCTGCGCTGATCTCGTTCAGCGCCTGCACCTTGGCCTCGCGCCCCAAAATCGGGTCGGCGACAGTGCCTGTCAGGTGGCCGTTTTCGATATGCAGCGTGTTGGCGCGGTTTTCATCAAAGCCAAGGGTGGCAGCGATGCGGCGTGTAAATTCTGTAAAGCCGCCAGAAACAAGGGCGGCGCGGGCGCCGTTGGCCTTCATCGTCGCCAGCAGGGCAGGGCCGCCGGGCATCAGGGTGATGCGGTTGGTGAAAACCTGTTCGATGACTTCTTCGGGCAGGCCCTTAAGCAGCGCCACGCGTTCGCGCAGGGCATCGTTGAAATCCAGCTCGCCATTCATCGCGCGGGCGGTGATGCCTGCGACATGCGCGCCCACGCCAGCCTCGGCGGCTAGCTCGTCAATGCACTCCTGCTGGATCATCGTGCTGTCCATATCGGCCAGCAGCAGGCGTTTGCGGCGGTTTGCCGTGGGCTGGATCACCAGATCAATGCCGAGGGCTTGCATCCCTTCCCACGCCTCCCAACGATTTGCGGGCATTGCGGGCAGCGCAAATTCGGCAGCAATCGCGGGGTTCAGCCATGTTGCATCGCCCCCACCCCATGCGTTGCGCAGGCTTTCCACGCTCGTGCGGTCAAGAACGGGGGTGTTGGGGTTCGTCAAAAGCGTGGCTGTGAACATGGATGTTTCCGATAGTGAACGGGGTTGTCGTTAAAACTGTCTGATGTGGCGCTTTACGACAATTTTCCCGCTTGTGCCAGCCATCCCGAAGGCGTAGATGCGGCAGTGGGACACCCTTCCCCAACGAAGGGCATTTATCTGTGAGGATACCACATGACTGGTACGACCCCTGCCAAGCGGCCTGCGAATCCACGATTCTCTTCGGGCCCCTGCGCCAAAATCCCTAATTATTCCCTCGACATGCTGGCTGACGCGCCTTTGGGCCGTTCGCACCGTGCAGCCGTTGGGAAATCCAAACTGGCCGAGGCGATTGACCTGACGGCCGAGATTCTTGGCCTTCCGACAGGCTACCGCGTGGGTATTGTCCCCGGTTCCGATACGGGCGCTGTTGAAATGGCGATGTGGTCACTGCTGGGCGCGCGGCCTGTTGAAATGCTGGCTTGGGAAAGCTTTGGCGAAGGCTGGGTGACCGATGTGGTCAAGCAGCTGAAGCTGGACGCCGTGGTGCGCAAAGCCCCCTATGGCGAGATCGTTGATTTTGCGGACGTTGATTTTGATAAAGACGTTGTGTTCACATGGAACGGCACGACATCGGGCGTGCGTTTGCCGAATGGCGATGCGATTCCTGCGAACCGTGACGGTCTGACGATTTGCGATGCAACCTCGGCCGCTTTTGCTATGGACCTGCCGTGGGACAAACTGGATGTTGTAACCTTCTCTTGGCAAAAAGTGCTGGGTGGCGAAGGCGCGCATGGCGTCATCGTTCTGTCGCCCCGCGCGGTTGAGCGGTTGGAAACCTATACCCCCGCATGGCCGCTGCCGAAAATTTTCCGCATGACGTCCAAGGGCAAGCTGATCGAAGGCATCTTTAAAGGTGAAACGATCAACACGCCGTCGATGCTGGCGGTTGAAGATTACCTTGTGTCGCTAAAATGGGCCAAGTCGATTGGCGGGCTGAAAGCGCTGATCGCGCGGGCCGATGCCAACGCATCCGCCGTGGCCGATTTCGTGGCCGCGCATGACTGGATCGAAAACCTTGCGGTTGATCCGGCGACGGCCTCGACAACATCCGTATGCCTGAAATTCGTTGATGCGCGCATCACCGATGGCGCTGCCTTTGCCAAAGCTGTTGCGAAACGCCTGGAAAAAGAAGGCGTGGCGCTGGATATCGGTGCCTACCGCGATGCGCCTGCCGGTCTGCGGATCTGGTGTGGTTCTACGGTGGAAACCGCCGATGTTGCGGCCCTGATGCCTTGGCTTGATTGGGCGTTCAACGCCGAAATCAACGCCCTTTAATTCGCAAGCGGTGGGGGAACACCCCCACCCTACGCCCCCCATTCTTATACATAGGAGCGCCTGACATGGCCCCCAAAGTCCTCGTATCCGATGAGCTTTCCGAAACCGCAGTGCAGATTTTCCGCGACCGCGGGATTGATGTGGATTTCATGCCCAAGCTGGGCAAAGACAAAGAAAAACTGGCCGAACTTATCGGCAACTATGATGGCCTTGCCATCCGCTCGGCCACCAAAGTGACCGCCAAGCTGTTGGAAAACACCGACCGTTTGAAAGTGATCGCCCGCGCAGGTATCGGCGTCGATAACGTCGATATTCCGGCCGCGTCGAAAAAAGGCGTGATCGTGATGAACACACCTTTCGGCAACTCGATCACCACAGCTGAACATGCGATTGCGATGATGTTCGCAACGGCGCGTCAATTGCCCGAGGCCAACGCCTCGACCCATGCCGGCAAATGGGAAAAGTCGCGCTTTATGGGTGTCGAGCTTTATAACAAAACCCTTGGTGTGATCGGCGCCGGCAATATCGGTGGCATCGTTTGCGATCGCGCGCTGGGCCTGCATATGAAAGTGGTCGCCTATGACCCCTTCCTGTCGGAAGAGCGTGCCAAGTCGATGGGTGTGACCAAGGTCGAGCTGGATGAACTGCTGGCCCGCGCCGATTTCATCACGCTGCACGTGCCGCTGACCGACAAAACCCGCAACATTCTGGACGCGACCAACCTTGCCAAAACCAAGCCCGGCGTGCGCATCATCAACTGTGCCCGTGGTGGTCTGGTCGATGAAGAGGCGCTGGCTGCCGCGCTGAAATCCGGCCACGTGGCCGGTGCGGCGTTTGACGTGTTTGCAGTAGAGCCCGCAACCGAAAGCCCGCTGTTCAACCTGCCCAACGTGGTTTGCACGCCGCACCTTGGCGCGTCCACCTCGGAAGCACAGGAAAACGTGGCGCTGCAAGTGGCCGAACAAATGTCGGATTACCTGCTGACAGGTGCCGTGCAAAACGCGCTGAACATGCCATCGGTTACCGCCGAAGAGGCTGCCGTTATGGGCCCATGGGTCAAACTGGCCGAACATCTTGGCGCTTTCGTCGGCCAAATGACGGATGAGCCGATCAAAGCAATCAACGTGCTCTATGACGGCCATGTCGCTGATATGAACCTTGCCGCGCTGAACTGCGCGACGATTGCAGGTATCATGAAGGCCACCAACCCCGATGTGAACATGGTGTCTGCGCCTGTCGTCGCCAAAGAGCGTGGCATCCAGATCGCCACCACACGTCAGGAAAAATCGGGCGCGTTTGATGCGTTTATCAAGCTGACCGTGGTGACTGACAAGCGCGAACGCTCCATCGCGGGCACCTGCTTTAGCGATGGCAAGCCGCGCTTTATCCAGATCAAAGGCATCAATATCGACGCCGAGATCGGCCAGCACATGCTTTATACCACCAACGCCGACGTTCCGGGTATCATCGGTCTGTTGGGGATGACCATGGGTAAGAACGGCGTCAACATCGCCAACTTTACTTTGGGTCGTTCGGGTGCGGGCAAAGAGGCCATCGCGATTTTGTATCTGGATCAAGCGATTGATCCGAAGGTGGTTGAACTTTTGGAAGGAACAGGCATGTTCGAACAGGTAAAACCTCTGGAATTCGATGTTGCCTAAACTGCCTTTTCGGCTTTCATTTCTATGGGATAACCCTGCGGGGCGCTGGTTGGTTCGCCACTGGTTCAAGGACCAGCCAGCATGGGGGGCATCGCCCCCCCTTCGCGTTTCAAAAGGCGATCAGATGCGTACCTATGCGATTGGCGACATTCACGGACATATGGACCTGCTGCGCGCCGCGCATGACCGTATCGCAGCCGATAAACAGGCCTGCGGTGATCAAGACGCCCCTATCGTGCATGTTGGTGATCTGGTTGACCGTGGCCCTGATAGCAAAACGGTGGTCGAGTATTTGTCCACAGGCATCGCCGCCGGTGAAAACTGGGTTGTGCTGAAAAGCAACCATGACCGGATGTTCACCGATTTTCTGACCGACCGTCACCACCAGGACCCCGAACTCAAGATCGAATATTCTTATCTGCATCCGCGCATCGGTGGCGGCACCACCTTGGCCTCTTACGGTGTGCCAAACGCCAGCGACCGCCCTTTGGCGCCGGTGCATGATGAGGCGGTGGCCCTTGTTCCCGCAGCGCATCGGGCGTTTCTGGAAAGCCGCCCCAATTTCTATGAGCGTGGCGATGTCATGTTCGTTCATGCCGGTGTGCGCCCCGGTATCGACATTGAAAACCAGACCGAGGATGACCTGCTGTGGATCCGCAACGGGTTTCTCGATTATCGCGGCCAGTTTCCCTGGCTTTTGGTGCATGGCCACACAGCGCTTGCAGCCCCTGTGAATTATGGAAACCGGGTCAACATAGACAGCTCTGCCGCCTATGGCGGGCCGTTGACCGCCGTTGTTATCGAAGGCCATGACGTGTTCGTGCTGACCGATGGCGGGCGTGTTCCCTTGCTTCCAACCCCAAAAGCGCCGATCCGCTAACCGGTTGCGCGTTTGCCACTGGGCTTGTCTGCCAAAGCACGGTATTTCAGCGCTACCATTTGTACAGGAGCAGACCATGGCCGCGACCTTTGTCTATTTCCGCTGGGCCTTCGGCTTTACCGCTGCCGGTTTGCTTTTGGCCTTTGGGCTTGGTTGGTCCTATTTCGGCACAATCGGCGGCGGGTTTGAATTTCTGCTGATCGGGTCGGTGCTGGCGGTGCTGGAAATCTCGCTGTCGTTCGACAATGCGATTGTGAATGCAAACAAGCTGCAAAACATGACCGAGGTCTGGCAAAAGCGCTTTTTGACATGGGGTATCATCATCGCAGTGTTTGGCATGCGGATTGTGTTTCCTTTGCTGATCGTTGTGGTCGCCGCCAAGCTTGGCCCGTGGGAGGCGCTGCATCTGGCAGCCACCCGCCCCGATGAATATGCCCGCATTGTCGCCGAGGCGCATATCGGCATCGCGTCATTTGGCGGCTCTTTTCTGATGATGGTCGCGTTAAACTATTTCTTTGACGAGGCCAAAGACGTGCATTGGATCGCCGTATTGGAACGCCAGATGGCCCGTTTTGCCAGTGTGCGCGGCATGGAAATCGCGCTGGTGCTTGCCGTCATGCTTGGGTTTTCACAAGTGCTACCCGAGGCCAAGCTGGGCGTGTTTTTGCTGGCGGGTCTTTCGGGCTTGCTGACCTTTCTCGCGGTTGAGGTCGTTGGCCATTTGCTGGATGCCAGTGATGAGGCCACGGATTTGGCTGCCAAAGGCGGGCTTGGCGCGTTTTTGTATCTGGAAGTGCTGGATGCGTCTTTCAGCTTTGACGGCGTGATCGGTGCCTTTGCCCTGACGCAAAACCTGTTTCTGATCGCCATCGGGCTGGGCATCGGTGCGATGTATGTGCGGTCGATGACCATCATGCTGGTCGAACGCAAAACCTTGGCCGAGTTTCGGTATTTAGAGCATGGCGCGTTTTGGTCTATTCTGATCCTGTCCGTTATTATGTTCGCGCAAACCCTGTTTCACATCCCCGAGGCAATTACCGGCCTGTTGGGGGCGGCTGTGATTGGGCTGTCACTGTGGTCTTCGCTTAAACACAGGCGCATCGCGGCTTTACCCTGACAGCTTTTTTACAGGCGCCCGCAAAATAGAGAAAGGGTTACCCATGCGGGTAACCCTTTCCGAGTTCCAAGGAGATGGGCCAGTTAGGGTCACAAGCCCAATCAGTCGTATGTTTTACAGGGCGTTACCCCACGCAAACACCTCGTCTGACTGTCCGGACACCTCTCTCCAACATCACTCTAGACACTGGATCACCTCCTTTCAAATACGTTGCCGATAGGGTTAGCCTGTCAGGTTTTTCGCATTTGTCAAAAGTTTTTAGATCACAGCTGGATGAAATTTTTGTATAATTAAACGAAATGGCACCAATGCAACAATTGCCAGCGCCAGCTTGACGCCAAAATCGGCAACCGCCAGCGATACCCACAGCGGCGCAGCAGGACCAACGCCCAACAGCGGAAGTGCTTCGTTCGCCCATGAAATGTCATTGCCCGGCTCGATCCAGATCAGCATCGTCGAAAATGCCACGGTAAAGAAAATCACCGTGTCAGCCGTTGCACCGACCAGCGTTGACGCAAGCGGCGCCCGCCACCAGCTGCCTGCCCGCAGCTTGTCAAAAATCGTTACGTCCAGCAATTGCGCCGTCAAAAACGCCAAGCCCGAGCCAAGCGCGATGCGCAAGGTCACCAGCGGCCCGAATTCGCCCATAATCTGCGTGCCGATGAATGAGCACAGCAAACCGACGACAAAACCCGCCAGAACCACGCGGCGTGCCGCAGACACACCGTAAAAGCGGTTCATCAGGTCGGTCACCAAAAAGGCAAAGGGATAGGTAAAGGCGCCCCAGGTCAGCCATTGGCCAAAAAGATGCTGCACAAGGATGTTCGAGGCCACAACAATGGCAGCCATGGCAAGAATGCCGGGGATCAGTGGTCGGGTCATTTGATATTTCCGTTTTATCAAGGTAGCGGATACTTGGCCCCCGATCATCGGGAACGGGCGGGCTTTACGCCTTGGCGTGCCGGTTTGTCAAGGAACGACGCGATATTCGACAATCTCTGTGCGCTGCACCCATAAGAAATTGTCGTCCGAAATCATGGTCAGCCGGATGGACCCCTTTGTATCACGCCAAACGCCCAGCCCTTCCAGATTGTCATGCGTACCGGCCGGGGTTTGAAATTCCAGCCGTTCATCACAAAATCCGGTCGGGCCAAGGGCAAAGCTGCGCACGCGGCTGGAAAAGCCGGTTAGACCATGAAAGCCGCGCTCTAGCAGGTAAAACCGCCCGTCTGGGCCAAAATCGGCACCCACAGCGTCAAACTCGGCGGTGCGCGGCAATGAAAGCGTTTGGTCCCATGTGCCGTGACGATAACGAAAGACAGGGAAAGCGCCCGCATCGCGCGGTACCTCTGGCAAGGTGTAAAGCACGCCAGCATCGTCAACGGCCAAGGCCTCAAGCGAGGCATTTCTAGACATCGACTTGAACGCAGGCGCGCGGACAAGATCCTTGCCACGCGCAGACAGGGATGAATACTGCATCACCCGCGCCGCGCCCTTGCCTTCAAAGCTGATGAAAGCCGTGCCATCGGGTGCAATGGCCAGCCCCTCGCTATCAGCGCGTGCTTTGTACAAAAGCCTGTTGTCATCATCCAGCAAAGGGGCAACGATCTCTGCAGATACGGCGCTGATATTGCCATCCGTGTCGCGCGTGATCGTGCCGCGGGTCCAACCGCCCCGGTCGCTTATCGTGGTAAAGGACAGGCCATCCGCTGCCAGCTCAATCCCCGAAAACCCGCCATGTGCAGGGTCTTGGCTGGTCCAGACAAAGCTGCTGATATAGTTCGGTGCCTTTAGCGGTGCTGCAGAGCCATCCAGCGCCGCAATCACCCCCAAATACGCGATCAGCGCGAGGCGAGTACGTTTTTGCATTGGTTCGGCAAGTCCGCCATTGTGTAGTCGCGCGGCCCACGCTTGCGCGGTGTCGGCTTTTTGGGTTTGGTCGAGGGTTTGGCTTTGGGCGGGTTCAGATAATCGGTCACCCACCATTGCAGGGTTTCATCACAGCCATTCCCGCCTTTGGACAATGTTGCAACGGTCGGTTTTTGGGTCTGGCAATTGCTTGCGCCGCTTGGGCATTTCAGCCGCACATGGAAATGCGTATCATGCCCGTAAATCGGCCGGATTTTCTGCAACCAAGGCGTATCCGACGCCTTTGCCGTTTTGCACATCTCAATCTTGACGGCCGCCGCAACAAAGATCCGGTCAACGCGGGCATCCGAGGCCGCAGCTTTCAGCAGCAGCGCATGGCTGCGGGTCCAGTTCTTGGTCACCGAGCGCTGGTCGCTGGACCGCACCGGAATAGACGAAATGCTTTCGCGTTGCGCGCGGCTTAACTTTAGGCTGCTTGGGGGCAGCATCCAGACATCGGCATCCAACCCGATCTGATGGCTAGAGTGGCCCGATGTCATCGGGCCGCCACGTGGCTGTGAAATATCTCCGATATACAGACCCTTCCAACCAACCTTTACCGCCTCTCGGCTCAGGTCCTGCAAATAGGCAATCATTTCTGGCTGGCCCCAGTTGCGACCGCGCGACAGCCGCATCGCCTGCCACGTCGGCCCGGTTTCCGGCAATTGCACTGCCCCCGCAGAACAGCCCTTGGCATAGGTGCCAATCGGCATCGGGTTCTGGTCTGACGCATCAGTTTTCGCGCCAAACAGCTTATTCGCCAATTGCTCGCCATAGCTTGCAATCGGGGCGGCACAGGCGGCGGTTACCAACAGGGCGGCAATCGGAAACTTAAAATTCAATAGGGCACCTTATGTTCTATCACCTTTGGGCTTTACCCATAGTAACAGGATTAAACCAATAATAAAAAGCCCGATAAGCGGGGTTATGCCGGCTTGCTGGCTGCCGAATACATCGGTCACAAGGCCAATCGACAATGGCGCGAGAAAAGATGTGGCCTTGCCCGACAGCGCATAAAGCCCGAAAACCTCGGTGATCCTGTCGGGGTGTGCCTGATATACCGTCATCGTCCGGCTGGCTGCTTGCAGCGCACCCCCTGCCGCGCCAATCACGGCACCCATAATGTAAAACGCGATATCCGGCAGCGGCGACCCCGCAGCCACCGTAAGGCCAAAGACCGTGGTTTCAGAGATTGTGATCACGCCAATCGCCACCAATGTCAGCACCAGCACGCAGACCGTAATCACCGGTTTGGGGCCGAAACGGCTGTCGGCTTTACCACCAAGCCACGCAAACACCGCACCGGTGACCGAGGCGAGGATGCCAAAGATCCCCACATTCACCACTGACCATTGCAGCACCCCGGCCGCATAAATCCCGCCAAACACATACATCCCGTTCAGCGCATCGCGGTAAAACATCGATGACCCCAAATGCGCGAACAGGCTGCGTTGGCGGGGCAGCGCACGCAAACTGACCAGTAACGCAGGCCATGCCGATTTGGCCGCTTGCAAAACGCCCATCCCTTTGGCGCGTACAGGTTCGCGCACCCTCAGAAAAAACGGCACCATGAAAACCGCATACCAAAGCGCCGTCAGCGGCCCGACCGACCGCGTGCCTTCACGCGCTGCCGCATCCAGCCCAAACAGCGGTGAAAGCCCGATCAGGGTTTTGCCATTCGACCCTTCGGCCAGAAACAGCAGCATGATAATCAGCGAAATCAACCCGCCCACATAGCCAAAGGCCCAGCCGGAACCCGAAATCCGGCCAATCTCGTCCTCGGTCCCTAAATCAGGCAGCATCGAGTTGGTGAAAATCGTCGCAAACTCCATCCCGATCATGCCAATGGCAAAGGACAGCATCACCAGCGTCAGGTTGAAATTATCAGGTGCCGCATACCACAGCCCCCATGCGCCCACGACATACATCACCGAAAACAGCCAGACGAAGCGCATCCGCCCGCCCGCCTTGTCGGCGATCACCCCCAAAAACGGTGCCAACACGGCGATAAACAGCCCGGCAAAGCCGATGCCATAGCCCCAAGCCGCCTGCGCGGCAGTGCCGTCACCCAGCAACTTGCTGATATAAGGGCCGAAAATAAAGGTAAGCAGCAGGGTGCTATAGGGCTGGCTTGCCCAATCGAAAAAGAACCAGCCCCAGATACGCTTCTTTGCCGATGTCATTTTGCACCCCATATTTTGCGTCGATCAAGCCCGAAACCGCCCGATTGCGCAAGACCTGACCGGTGCGGTGCCATCCCAACACCGGCCAAGGCGGGGTTTTTCCCAGATAACGCGGGGTTCAGCCCTTTTCAGGGGGCCAAGGGCGCTCGGCGTCGGCATCCACCCATTTCGCCACCCAATCCGGCAAGGCAGGGCTTTGCGGTGATTGCCCCAGTTGTTTCAACACCTCAACCGGCGCAATGATCCCTGATTTTGACGTGATGGCCGAACGCAGCAACATATGGCTGGTACAATCGCCATCCTTCCACATGCTCTGCTCGATATAGATGAACTTTTCATCCCAACCAACGCAGTGGCTGCGCATCTCTATCCGGTCAAACAACCGCACGCGGCGGCGATAGCGCGTGCTGGCCCCCGCCACGGTCAAACCCCAGCGGTTGCGCTTCAACACCTTATCCAGGCCTGCGCGCTGCCCCAAAGGCAAACGCCCCAGATCATACAGCGTCAGCGTGCGGCCGTTGTTCAGCTCGCGCCAGGGGTCAATATCTTGCGGCCAGCAGCGGTGGTGGCTGATATGCGTGCCCAGAATGGACAGAGCGGGGGCGTTGCGAAACTTCCACAACTCTTTGAACATGCGAATATAGGGGTACATCATGGGCTCCTTCGCTTTCCCGATGCCGCAGTGCGGCGCATTGGTCAAGCAAGACGCTGCGGAAAAGGTTGTGCTTTGGTGCCTAGGGCATTACCTATCTGCCAATCCCTATAGGCCGGAGCCGCCCGCATGACCTCTTTGTTTCAAATCCTGATGATGATCCTGCAAATCGCGCAATTTATCATCTTTGCCCATATCATCATGAGCTGGCTGATCAACTTTCAGGTGCTGAACCTGCGCCAACCGCTTGTCGCGCAAATCTGGGACGGGTTGAACCGCACGCTCGAACCTGTTTACAGCCGCGTCCGGTCATTCCTGCCACAAGGTATGGGCATCGATTTTGCCCCATTGGTTGTGCTGTTGGTGGTCTATGGCCTGCGTATCATCTTGGTAAACAACGCCGCCGTATTCTATTGATCTGAATGGCCAGCCCCGCCCCCACTCCGGCCGACCTTCTCGCCTCTGTCTTTGGTTTTTCCGAGTTCCGCCCCGGTCAGGCCGAAATCGTTGATGCCGTATTGGCAGGCCAGAACACTTTGGCGATTATGCCAACGGGGGGCGGTAAGTCCTTGTGTTTCCAACTGCCAGCGCTGTGCCGTGACGGGGTTACGGTTGTCATCTCGCCGCTGATCGCCTTGATGCGCGATCAGGTGCGCGCGCTAAAGGCCGCAGGGGTCGAGGCTGGCGCGCTGACTTCGGGCAACACGGACGAGGAAACCGAAGAGGTTTTCACCGCGCTGGACGAAGGCCGCCTGAAACTGCTGTACCTTGCGCCGGAACGGCTTGGCTCATCCGCAGCCGTGCAAATGCTGCGCCGCGTGGGTGTATCGGCAATCGCTGTGGATGAGGCGCATTGCGTATCGCAATGGGGCCATGATTTCCGCCCCGATTACCTGCGGATAGGCGAGCTGCGGCGTGCCCTGAACGTGCCCCTCGCCGCCTTTACCGCCACCGCCGATGAAGAAACCCGAGCCGAGATTATCACCCGCCTGTTTTATGGCGAAGCGCCCTCGACCTTCTTGCGCGGATTTGACCGCCCGAATATCCACCTTGCCTTTGCCGTCAAAGATAACCCGCGCAAACAAATCCTGGCCTTTGCCGCCGATCGCAAAGGCCAGTCGGGCATCGTCTATTGCGGCACCCGCGCCAAAACCGAAACCCTGTCGCAGGCGCTGCGCGAGGCGGGCCACCCCGCCACCGCCTATCACGGCGGCATGGATGCCGAGGACCGCCGCGCCACCGAGGCCCGCTTTCAACGCGAAGACGGGCTGATCGTGGTGGCCACAGTGGCCTTTGGTATGGGCATCGACAAACCCGATATCCGCTGGGTCGCCCATGCCGACCTGCCCAAATCGATTGAGGGCTATTATCAGGAAATCGGTCGTGCGGGCCGTGATAGCGCCCCTGCCGAAACCCTAACGCTGTACGGCCCCGATGATATCCGCCTGCGCCGCAGCCAGATTGATGAGGGGATGGCCCCGAATGACCGCAAAGATGCCGACCACGCCCGCCTGAACGCGCTGCTGGGGCTGGCCGAGGCGACAGGTTGCCGGCGTGAGGTGCTGCTGCGCTATTTCGGCGAAACGTCAAAACCCTGCGGCAATTGCGATATCTGCGACCGGCCTGCGCTGCTGTTCGATGCCACCGATGCCGTGCGCAAGGCGCTCTCGGCTATTCTGCGCACGGGTGAAAGCTTTGGCGCGGGCCATTTGATTGATATTCTGACCGGCAATGCCACCGCCAAAGTGGTGCAGCGCGGGCATGACCAATTGCCCACCTTTGCGGTTGGGCGCGATCTGTCCAAACCCGCATGGGGCGCGGTATTTCGGCAGATGATGGGCCGCGATTTGGTGCGCCCCGATACCGAACGCTATGGCGCCCTGCGCATGACCGAAGCCGCCCGCCCGATCTTGCGCGGCGAGGAAAACATCACCCTGCGCAAAGATACGATCGAGCAGGCCAGCTCTCGCCCAGCGGTAAAAACGCTGGTGTCCGAAGAAGACGCCCCCCTGATGTCGGCGCTAAAGGCCAAACGCCGCGCATTGGCCGAGGCGGCGCGCGTGCCGGCCTATGTGATTTTCCCCGACCGGACCTTGGTCGAAATGGTCGAACAAAAGCCCAGCACCCTGGATGACATGGCACGGATCAACGGGATTGGCGCGAAAAAGCTGGAAAGCTATGGTGCCGCGTTTCTGGCCGTAATCACAGGGGCAGGGGCCGAGCCACTGCACCCCCAACGCATGCGGCTGGCGGGCCGTGATGCCGGCGCTATCTTTGATCGGCTGGCCGAGGTGCAATTGCAGTTGCAACGCGGGCCGGACGGCATAGATAAGCCTTTGTCCTGTACCCAAACCACGCTGCGCCATATTGCCGAAAAACGCCCCGTATCGCTGGATGAAATTGACCGCATCCCCGGCATGGGCGGGCAAAAAACCGAGCGTTTTGGCGCAGCGTTTCTGGCAGCAATTGCCGCCGACTGACCCTGTAAGGTAAGAATAATCCAGATGCTGACAGTAATTTCCCCCGCCAAACGGCTTGATGATACCGCGGTTTTGCCCGCCGGACATACCGCAACCCGACCCACATTTTTGGCCGAGGCTGACATTCTGGCAGGCGTTGCGGGCAAGCTGACGGCGCCCAAACTGCGCAAACTGATGGATATTTCCGAGCCTTTGGCCAAACTGAACGTCGCGCGTTTCAAAGGGTTTGCCGAGGCCAAAACCCGCCCTGCCGCGCTGTTTTTCGCCGGTGATACCTATGCAGGGCTAGAGGCGAAAACGCTTGATCCCGATGCACTGCGCTGGGCGCAAGAGCATCTTCGTATACTGTCGGGGCTATCGGTGTGTTGCGGCCTTTGGATGGCATCAAGGCCTACCGTTTGGAAATGGGCAGCAAGCTGAAAAACCCGCGCGGCGCAGATTTATACGCCTTTTGGCGCGGGCAGGTGGCGGCGGCTTTGAACGAACAGGCGGCGCAGACGGGCGCGAAAGCCTTGGTCAATTGCGCCTCGATCGAGTATTTTGGCGCAGTCGATACCGCCGCGCTGACCGTTCCAGTCATCACGCCGACCTTCCTTGAGGATAAAAACGGCGAGGCCAAGATTGTCAGCTTTTATGCCAAGAAAGCCCGCGGCGCGATGGCGCGATTTATTGCCGAAAACCGTTTGACCGACCCCGACAGCCTGCGCGGCTTTGATGCGGGCGGCTATGCCTATGATGCGGCGCGCTCTGCGCCACTTGCGCCGGTGTTTATCCGCTCGGCCTAAAGCGTTTCGACTTAAACCTGAATCACATAACGCTGCCTGAAATCAAAGATTTCAACGCGTTATGCGATGTGAGCTGGGTCAAGTTAAAGTCGAAACGCTATAGTTTTGCGGCGGCGTTATTGGTCTTGGGCCAATAGCGCCTCAAGGCCCGCGCGGTAGTCGGGGTGGATAAGCTGTACGCCCAATTCCGATTTGATGCGGTCGTTTCGCACTCGTTTGCTTTCGGCATAAAAGCTGCGGGCCATCGGCGTCATGTCGGCGCTATCCCAGTTTTCTGCCGGCGGGATGGGCAGACCCAACAATTCAGCCGCATAGGCGATAACATCCTCGGGCGGGGCGGGGTCATCGTCGCAAACGTTATAGATCTGGCCCGCATCGGGCCGCGCGATCGAGGCAGCAAGGGTCTGCGCGATGTCATCGACATGAATGCGCGAAAACACCTGATTGGGTTTCAGGATACGGCGGGCGGTGCCATCGCGCACCTTGGCAAAAGGGCCACGGCCGGGGCCATAAATACCTGCCAGCCGGAAAATATGCAGCGGCAGGCCCAGCGCTTGCCATGCCTGTTCGGCCAGAACCCTGTGTTGGCCGCGCTTGGTACCGGGGGTCAGGGGCGTGTTCTCATCAACCCACTCGCCGTTGTGGTCGCCGTAAACGCCTGTGGTGGAAAGATAGCCGACCCACTCAAATGACGCGGCCGCGATTTCATCGCTATGCTGTGCCAACACCGGATCACCGCTTGCATCAGGCGCGATAGAGCAAAGCAGATGTGTGGCGCGGGCAAGTGCGGGCGCAAGCGGGGTACCGGGCCAGATCAGCGGCTCAACCCCGCTGTCCTGCAGCGCCTTGGCACTGGCGGCATCGCGAGTCGTGCCAATAATGTGCCAGCCTTGCGGCCCCAGCAATTTACCGAGCGCCTGCGCAGAATAACCGTGACCAAGTGACAGAAGCGTTTTCATGCCCGTGTTATCGGCGGCGCGGGCCTTTGGTGCAACTTGAATTTTGCCTGTCGCACGGCCGTGACCTTAAGGCGCGATAATTCAGGCTTGCGAAATGGCGCAAGAACGCTCTTAATGCCTGATCATTTTTGATAAGAAAAAGAAAAAGCAAATGAACAACGATAAGAAACTGCCTATATTGACCCCGCAGCACCCTGTCAGCGACAGCTTTACCTCGGCTGAACTGGCCGTTGACCGGCTAGAGGAATTGTATTCGGAGGCGACCGAATTTCTGGCGCAGCATTTCAGCGCCGCCGTAAGCGGGGGCAAGCCCGAAGGCCGCGTGCGCGCGCATTACCCCGAAATCCGTCTGACAACGACCAGCTTTACCAAAAGCGACAGCCGTCTGAGCTTTGGCCATGTGGCGCAACCCGGCACCTATTCGACCACGATCACCCGGCCTGATCTGTTTCGCAAATACCTGATCCAGCAGATTGACCTGTTGATGAAAAACCACAGCGTGACGGTAGAAATCGGGCCGTCGGATACGCCGATTCCGGTGCATTTCGCCGTCGCAGGCAAGCCCGAGGTTTCTATCCCGCAAGAGGGGGTTTTGAACTTTAGCCTGCGCGATGTGTTTGACGTGCCGGATTTGGCGACAACGAATGATGACATCGTGAATGGCACGCGAATTGCCCATGCCGACGGCTCTTTCCCTTTGGCACCGTTTACCGCGCAGCGCGTGGATTACAGCCTCGCCCGCTTGTCGCATTATACCGCAACCGACCCCGAGCATTTCCAAAACCATGTCTTGTTCACCAACTATCAGTTCTATGTTGAGGAATTCGAGGCTTTTGCCCGCGAGATGTTGGCAGATCCTGACAGCGGCTATACGGCCTTTGTCGGCACGGGGAACGCTATGTTGACGACAGCAGACGGCGCGATTCCTGTGCCGCTAAAGCTGCCGCAAATGCCGACCTATCATTTGAAACGCGCCGACGGGCAGGGGATCACGCTGGTCAATATCGGCGTTGGCCCCAGCAATGCCAAAACCGCGACCGACCATATCGCCGTGTTGCGGCCGCATGCGTGGATGATGGTGGGCCATTGCGCGGGCCTGCGCAACAGCCAGTCCTTGGGTGATTTCGTGCTGGCCCATGCCTATTTGCGCGAAGACCACGTGCTGGATGATGACTTGCCCGTCTGGGTGCCAATCCCCGCGCTGGCCGAAATTCAGATTGCGCTGGAAAGTGCGGTTGCCGATGTGACCCAACTGGAAGGGTATGAGCTGAAGCGGATCATGCGCACGGGCACAGTCGCCACAATCGACAACCGCAACTGGGAGTTGCGCGATCAATCCGGCCCGGTCAAACGGCTGTCGCAGTCACGTGCGATTGCGCTGGATATGGAAAGCGCCACGATTGCCGCCAATGGTTTCCGGTTCCGCGTGCCCTATGGCACCTTGCTCTGCGTGTCGGATAAGCCCTTGCATGGCGAGTTGAAGCTGCCTGGCATGGCCTCGGATTTCTACAAAACCCAAGTGGCACGGCACCTGAAAATCGGTATCCGCGCGATGGAGAGGTTGCGCGACATGCCGTTGGAACGCATCCACAGCCGCAAGTTGCGCAGCTTTGAGGAAACAGCATTCCTGTGACGGGGCCGGTATTCGGTGCCGTCTATAGGGAAAACCCGCCGAAAGCTGTGTGTTTGTTGGAATTTGCACTTGATTTAGACGCAAAAAACCTGTGTAGCGGGGCATCCGCCCCCGCGGGCAACTACGGCCCTGATAAATGAAGGGGCAAGACAATGGAGACAGGACTTATGAACAAGCCAATGACCAAGACGCAGTTGATTGCAGCGCTGGCCGAAGAAATGGGCGCAGACAAGAAAACCGCAACCACAGCTCTCGAAGCTGTTGCGGCGCTGGTTACCCGTGAAGTGGCTGCCGGTGGCGCGATCACTCTGCCAGGCCTCGGCAAAATGGCTTGCCGCGCACGCCCCGAGCGTCAGGTGCGTAACCCTGCAACGGGCGAAACCATGACCAAAGCAGCCGACAAGCAGGTGAAATTCACCATCGCCAAGGCATTGAAGGATTCGGTCAACGACTGATCCAGACTTTCGGCTTTGCCAAAGTTTACGGGCTGCCCCAGTATTGGGGTGGCCTTTTTTGTTGCCGTGGGGTTTGGTGGCGAAAATAGGATCACTTACATGCCGAACAAAGATTATGCCCTCGCCATGGCCCGCTATAACCTGTGGCAGAATGAAAACCTGATCGCGGCAGCCAGTGGCTTGGATGATGCCGCGCGGCGCCTTGACCGTGGGGCGTTCTTTGGCTCGATTGAGAATACCTTTGCGCATGTGCTGTGGGGCGACCAGATGTGGCTGCACCGTTTCGCAAACACTGGCCTGCCTGCGGCTACAACCATTGCCGGATCGGCCGATATGGGCATCGGCTGGCAGGCGTTCTGCACAGCGCGGGCCGCCTTTGATGCGCAGATTCTGGACTGGGCGCATAGCGTGGACCCGATGTGGTTTGACGGCGATCTGACGTGGTTTTCCGGCGGCTTGGGGCGGGATGTAACCAAGCCCAAGCAACTGTTGGTTTTGCAGCTGTTCAACCACCAGACCCACCATCGCGGGCAAATCCACGCCATGCTGACAGCGGCAGGGGCAAAGCCCGGCGATACCGATATCGCCATCATGCCCACCCGATTTGAGGCGATGTAACCGGCTATGGACCTGCGCGCGATATTCATGGGGCTGGCCTTTGCGCTGATGTGGTCCTCGGCCTTTACCTCGGCGCGGATGATCGTGGCCGATGCGCCGCCGCTAACGGCACTGGCATTGCGGTTCTTGGTCTCGGGGTTGATCGGGGTCGCCATTGCGGCGGCACTGGGCCAGACCGCGCGGCTGACCCGTGGCCAGTGGCGGGCAACGATCATCTTTGGCATTTGCCAGAACACGCTGTATCTCGGGCTTAATTTTGTCGCGATGCAATGGGTCGAGGCATCACTGGCTGCCATCGTGGCATCTACCATGCCCTTGCTGGTGGCGCTGGGCGGCTGGCTGATCTACCGCGAAAAGCTGCGGCCTTTGGGCTATGCTGGGTTGATTGCGGGTGTGATAGGCGTGGCAATCATCATGGGCCACCGGATATCTGACGGCGTAGACCTGACGGGCCTGTTGCTTTGTGGCATCGGCGCATTGGCGCTGGCCTTTGCAACCTTGGTCATGCGCGGCACAGGCGGCGGCGGCAACCTGCTGATGGTTGTGGGCTTGCAGATGCTGGTGGGGGCAGCCCTGCTGGCGGTCGCCGCCTTCGCGCTGGAAAGCTGGGATGTCAACTGGACCCCGCGGCTGGGCCTTGCCTTTGCCTACACGACTTTGGTGCCGGGCTTGCTGGCGACATGGCTGTGGTTCACACTGGTCGCGCGCATTGGCGCAGTACGGGCGGCGGCGTTTCACTTCCTCAACCCGTTTTTCGGCGTGCTTGTGGCCTCGCTTTTGCTGGGGGAAAGCCTGACACTCTGGGATGTGGCAGGTGTGGTTGTCATCACCATCGGCATTCTGGCGGTGCAACTGGCCCGCGTGCAACGGGCCAGCGCAGGTTAGGCCGCGTCCAATGCTTTGGTGCGCTGGTTTGCAGGCCGCGCCGTGCAGCGTACCACCCAATCCTTGATTTGCGGATCATCGGGCAGCATCTCGGCAAACCACGCATAGGGCGAATGAACCAACAGGTCCGCCGCCGAATAGGTATCGCCCAGCAACCAAGGCCCCTTTTTCAGCGCGGTTTGAATGCGGGCAACCGCCGCCGCATGATCGCGAAACGTGTTGGCAAGGCCGGGGTGATCCAACCCCAAAGCCGCAAAAACGATGACCGGCTCCATCACCGAGCCGTACCAGTACATCCACGTCAGGAATTCGCCACGCTTGGGGTCGCCGATCTTGGGCGAGATCGTGTTGGGAA
This sequence comes from Pseudorhodobacter wandonensis, assembly GCF_001202035.1. Lineage (GTDB taxonomy): Bacteria > Pseudomonadota > Alphaproteobacteria > Rhodobacterales > Rhodobacteraceae > Pseudorhodobacter > Pseudorhodobacter wandonensis. Next base: position 24,507 of record NZ_LGHT01000019.1, read on the forward strand.
ACAGTTCCAACAAGTACAGCATGATCGCGCCGGTTTCCGAAACCAGCGTGCCGTCATGGTCCAGCAGCGGCACTTTACCTTCGGGATGCGGGTTCATCGGGTCGCGCGCGCCAGTGCCATCGCGGCGCGGAATGTTGACGCGTTTCACCGTGATTTTGTCATTGATCCCCAACTCATCAATCAGGGTCAGGATGCGCGAGGACCGCGAAGGGGCAGCGTGATAGACGGTTAGCATGGGATCTCCTTTGTGCTTTGTGATGAAGGTGGTATAGCACGAATACCCTGTCAAAAACCGTCAGTATGTTATGGCCCGATCAGATCGTTTGTTTCGCTTGATGGATGCCCTGCGCCGCTTGCCGCCCCCCGTCACAGCGGCGCGCTTGGCCGACGAAACCGGCGTGTCACCCCGCACGCTCTACCGCGATATTGAAACCTTGCGGGCAGGCGGCGCCTTGATCGATGGCGCCTCCGGTTATGGCTATACCCTGACCGAAGACCCGGCTCTGCCGCCGCAAATGTTCACGCAGCTAGAGGTCGAAGCACTGGTGCTGGGCTTGGCCGAGGTGCGCATGGCGGGCGACCCCGCGCTGGTGCAGGCAGCCGAATCGGCGCTGGCCAAGATTACGGCGACCCTGCCCGAAAGGGTGCAACGGCAGGCGGTGCATGCGGTACAACAAACCTACCGCTTTGAACGCAGACCAGCGGCCCCTGCGTCGCTGGCCTTGGTCCGGCAGGCCTGCTGGGATGAGGCCGCACTTGAAATCACCTATACCGACAATGCAGGCGCTACGACAACGCGACAGATCTGGCCGCTGTCTGTGGTGTTTCTGGACCGTACGCTGATGCTTTTGGCATGGTGCTGCCTGCGCCAGGGCTTTCGCAAGTTTCAACTGCACCAGATTGCCGAGGCAACGTTAACCGGCGACAGCTTTCGCCCGCGTCGGGTGGCAATGTTGCGTGATTTTCTGGATCAGATGCGCACAGAGCGGCGCCAATACCAAACCGCCTTGGGCGCACCGCCCGAACGGTAAGGCAGGTCAGTTCAGCTGAAACTGCAGCGGATAGCGCCCGTCTTCAAAGGCACCAAACATTTCTGCCAAATCCGGATGCTCAACCGGTTCGCCGGTTTCATCCGGCATCAGGTTCTGCTCGGACACATAGGCCACGTAATAGCTTTGGTCATTCTCGGCCAGCAGATGGTAAAAAGGCTGATCCTTGTTCGGTCGGCTGTCCTCGGGGATGTTCTCATACCATTCATCGGTATTGGAAAACATCGCGTCCACGTCAAAAACCACCCCGCGAAAGGGATGCTTGCGATGGCGTAGAACCTGGCCCAAATGATATTTCGCGCGCGTTTTCAGCATGTGTTGCATCCCTAACATTTGATTAGTACTCCGTTGTATCGGGTCTTGTCCACTGGGCAGGCGGCACAATAGGGAAACAGTCTGTGAACCTTATCTTGACAGTCTTGCAGATCGTGGCTCCGGTCGGGCTATTGGCAGGCGTTGGTTTTGCCTGGGTCAAAGCCGGGTTTGAATACCGGATGGAATTTGTAACCCGCCTTGCGATGACGCTGGCCACGCCTTGCCTGATCTTTACCGCCCTGATGAAAACCGAGATTGACCGCTCGGCACTGGCCGATCTGTTGCTGGCGGCGATCACGGCTTATGGCGTACTGACGCTGGTGTTTTGGGGGCTGACCCGTGCGCTGGGGCTGGACCAACGCACCTATCTGTCGCCGATGATCTTTGGCAACACCGGCAATCTTGGGCTGCCTTTGGCAATGTTCGCCTTTGGGCAGGCCGGGCTTGGCTATGCCGTTGTGGTGTTTGCTGTGGCGGGGATTTGGGGTTTTACCTATGGGGTATGGCTGGTCAGCCACGGCGGCTCGCCCTTGCGGGTGCTGAAAGAGCCTTTGGTGGCCGGTACCCTGCTGGGCGCGCTGTTTTTGTGGCAGGGCTGGCACACGCCGCAATGGCTGACCAACGCCTTGGACTTGATCGGACAAATGGCGATCCCCTTGATGCTGATCACGCTTGGCGTCGCCGTGGCGCGGCTAGAGCCGGGGCGGCTGGGTCAGGCGGTCTGGCTAACAATGCTGCGCGTCGTGGTGTGCCTTGGCGTTGGCGTGGCTGTCGGGCAGGCCTTTGCGCTAGAGCCTGTGGCGCTGGCAGTTTTGGTCTTGCAAGTCAGCACGCCGGTGGCCGTAACAACCTATATGCTGGCCGCCAAATACGGTGCCGATGCGGATGCCGTGGCGGGGATGGTGATCGTTTCAACCCTGTTATCTGTTGTGACATTGCCGCTCACTCTCGGCTTTCTGATCTAAGGTTTTGCACCGCCCCATTCCCCTTTGCTGCATTTTGCCCTATGGTAGAAAAAAAGAAGAAAATGCGAGGGGCAAAATGAGCAGGTTTCTCCGCGCGTCGATCCTTATGTTGTTGCTAAGCTCTTGTGGCGGCGGCAATTTCTCGGCGCCACGTGATTTGGATAACGCATGTAGCATCGTGCGCGAACGCCCCGAATATTACAGGGCGATGAAAGCCTCCGAGCGCAAATGGGGTGTGCCCGTACATGTGCAGATGGCAACAATCCACCAAGAATCGAAATTTATCGGCGATGCGAAAACCCCTCACAATTATTTGTTAGGTGTCATTCCGATTGGCCGCCAAAGCTCGGCCTATGGTTATAGCCAGGCGCTCGATGGCACTTGGGAAGAGTATCAGGACGAGCAACGCCGCAGAGGCGCGCGCCGTGACCGTATTTCGGATGCAACCGATTTTATGGGCTGGTACATGGACCAAACCGAAAAGAAACTCGGTATTTCCAAATGGGACGCCCGCGCGCATTATCTGGCTTACCACGAAGGCCGCACCGGCTATGCACGCGGAAGCTATAACGACAAGCCGTGGCTGTTGGCGGTGTCGCAAAAGGTGGCAGACCGCGCCGAGATGTACCGCGGCCAATTGGCAAGCTGCCGCCGCTAACCGGTCTTTGGCAACCATATGCAAAACGGGGGCAATTTGCCCCCGTTTTTCATTCTACGCATGAAATTGCCCCGACGGGGTACAAGCGGCCTTATTTACGTTGCCGCGTTGCATAGCTGATGTTGAACAGTGATGCGGCCAATTTGCCACCCTTCTTCATCTCGCCCAAAATCACCGTCGTCTCGGCCCCGCTGTCATCGCGGATAATCCACTGGCGCAGCTCGGTCGGGCCAGCGGTGAACACCATTTCAATAGAACCATATTCCGGATGCTCGGGGTCTTGGGCACGCACGCGGGTTGTGTTGCCATCAATCGTGTGGCCAACAACCATCTTGGCCCGCGCCAAATCAACGTTCTCGGCCAGAATGATCGACAAAGGTGTACGCGCCAGCGGGTATTGCTCGGGCGGTTGGTTCGATTTGGCATCAAAAATCGCGACCTGCCCGCCACCTGCCAGCACAAGGTTCTTATCTGGCGGGTTGTATTCAAACCGTGCGCGGCCGGGGCGCTGGATGAACAGGGTACCGGTGGAAATCGACCCATCGGAATTGATCTGCGTAAACTCGGCCTCGGCGGTGGTCAGACCGTTCAGATAGGTTGAAATGTCTTTCAGCGGGATTTTCTCGGCCGCTGCAGGAATTGCCAACAGTGTCAGCATCGCCATTGCCGAAAACGGCAAGGCGAGGGTGCGGAAAAACGATCTACGGTTCATAGTCAGGCTCACTCCTTTGGCATCTTGCGCCCAATATAGGGGGGCAGGGGGCCGGGCGCATCCCTTTGCAAGATATGACACAAGGAAGTGAGCAGGACTTTGCCCGTACCAGCAAGAATGGCAAAGGGGGGATACGCCAAAGCACATCCCCCCTCGTAGGGTGCGCTTCAGCGCACCGTTCAATCAAAACCCCTAATGCTCGGGCAGCAAAATCTCGCGCTTGCCAACATGGTTGGCGGCGGTCACCACACTGTTTTCTTCCATCTGTTCAACCAGTTTGGCGGCTTTGTTATAGCCAATGCCAAGCTTGCGCTGGATGTACGAGGTCGAGCATTTGCGATCTTTGGCCACCACAGCAACCGCTTGGTCATAAAGCTCGTTCTCACTTGCATCGCCCGACCCGAGGCCCAGAACAAGGTCGATATCGCCTTCCTTGTCTTCATCCACACCTTCGACCACACCCGACATATAGGCCGGCGGGCCATAGGATTTCAGGTGGTTGACGATTTCCTCAACCTCTTCATCCGACACGAAAGGCCCGTGAATACGGGTGATTTTCGCGCCGCCAGCCATGTACAGCATATCGCCCATGCCCAGCAACTGTTCGGCCCCCATCTCGCCCAGAATCGTCCGGCTGTCGATTTTCGACGTCACCTGAAACGAAATCCGCGTCGGGAAGTTGGCTTTGATCGTGCCCGTAATCACGTCCACAGACGGGCGCTGTGTAGCCATAATCAGGTGAATACCCGAGGCACGAGCCATTTGGGCAAGTCTCTGAATGCAGGCCTCTATCTCTTTGCCTGCCACCATCATCAGGTCGGCCATCTCGTCGACGACCACCACGATATAGGGCAGGGATACGGGTGTATCCTCTTCGGTCTCAAACACCGGCTCGCCGGTATCCTCGTCAAATCCGGTCTGGATCGTGCGCTTGAACAACTCGCCTTTGGCCAGCGCCTCGCGGACACGACCGTTATAGCCTTCGATATTGCGCACACCCATGCGCGACATCTTGCGATAGCGTTCTTCCATTTCGCCGACGACCCATTTCAAGGCGATAACGGCCTTTTTCGGGTCGGTCACAACCGGCGACAACAGGTGTGGAATGCCGTCATAAACAGACAGTTCCAGCATCTTGGGGTCGATCATGATCAGGCGGCATTCTTCCGGCGACAGCTTGTAGAGCAGCGACAGAATCATCGTGTTGATCGCCACCGACTTACCCGAACCCGTGGTCCCCGCGATCAGCAGGTGGGGCATCTTGGCAAGGTTGGCCACGATCGGCTCGCCACCAATATCCTTGCCCAGTGCCAAGGGCAGGTTCATCGCGCTGTCGCCAAAATCACGCGCAGCCAGAATTTCGCGCAGCACAACCTTTTCCCGCCATGAATTGGGCAGTTCGATCCCGATCACCGACCGGCCCGGAACAGTCGATACCCGTGCCGAAAGCGCCGACATAGAGCGCGCAATATCATCTGCAAGGCCAATGACGCGGCTGGCCTTCAGGCCGGGCGCAGGCTCCAATTCGTATTGCGTAACCACAGGGCCGGGGCGCACAGCGATAATCTCGCCCTTTACACCATAGTCATCCAGCACCGATTCCAGCATCCGCGCGTTTTCTTCCAGCGCTTCCTCGGACAACGTGTGGCGCTTTACCGTGTCGGCGCTGGCCAACAGGCCAAGCGGCGGCAGCTCATAGGCCTGTGCCTGTTCTTCGAACTTCAGGCGCGGCTGTGCCTCGGCCATGGCCTGACGCGATGGCACGATGGGCTTCTTGGCAACAGGCTGCACGATGCGGCGCTGATCGGCGACAGGCGCGCGCATGGCTGGTGCAAGCCCTGCCGGTGCTGCGGCCACGCGGGCCGATACGCGGGGAATCTCGGGTTTCACCTGTGGTTCTGGCGCAAACTGGTCGTCATACCCAACGTTGCCAAAGCCCTCGATGTCAAAATCGGCCTCGGTCAGGTGCGCATCTTGCGCATACAGTTCGGAATGGTCACCTGTATCGACCTGATAGATGTCGTGCATCTGTTCAACACTGGTATCCTCATGCTGCCAAGCCTCGGTTACCGGCGTTTGCGGCGCTTTGGGCATGGCCACACGGCTGGCCACAGCAGCAGACAGACGGGCCATATTGCCCCCCACTTGCGCCGCAGCTGCCACGACAGGCGGCTCTTGCACAAAGCCGGGCTTTTCGCGGTTGCGCGGCGTTGCGATCAGCGGCACAGGGCCACGGCGCCCCATCACAGGCGGCTCACGGCGTGCCAGTGCCGCTTGTACAGCGGTCTGGACGGTTGGCTGCTGACCCGCAGGCAATTGGCCGACGCGCGACCGGATAACATCGCTGATGCGTGCTTTGATCCGGTCTTCGCTTGGCAAAGCGGCCGGAACGTCTTGGGCCATTGCGGGCTGCTGGCCCGTTGCGGCACGGCGGATCATCTGCGGCACCCGCGCCAAAAGACCCGGCTTTTCCACGGGCATTTGTGGCGCCGATTCATAGCTGTTTGCGTCGTCATAGGCTTGTGCCACATGTGGCGCGGCGTGCATCGCTGGCGCGCGCTTGCCGCTTGGGCGCAGGGTCTCGGGGCGGCCAAAGCCGGTGCCCGAAACGACCCCGACAGATGTATCGGCCCCCAAGGGTTTGGCCCGCATCGGCTTGGGCTGCATCGAACCAATAACCGGTTCGTCATATACTACGTCATCATAGCGGCTGTGATCATGCGACCGGGCGGCGGCCATTTCACGGCGCGCACGGTTCTTTTCGGCCAATCCCTGTGCGGCAGATTGCGCGACGCGGGCGGTGCCAACAGCCGATTTACCGGCCAAAGACAAAACCATCGCATAGCTTGTGACAACGCCAAGAACCACGAACCGCCGGATCACCTGCAATTCGCGCTTGTCAAAACCGGTGACATACAGGCCCATCGCCAGCAATCCCGCGCCCGACAGCACCGACAACACCTTTAGGCCAAAGCCTGGGGCGATCGGCAAAATCGCCAGCATCGCGCCCGAAACCGTATCACCAAACAACCCGCCAAGGCCAATCGCGGCATGCGGCCAGTTTGCGCCCGGCACATGGGTCGAGGCAAAAACCGAAGCCAGCGCCACAGCGATCACCGCAAAAACCACACGACCCATCGCGCGGTCTTCGCCACGGTGAAACATAAAGCGAAAACCCCAAGCGCCAAGGATCAGCGGAATCCCCCAGCTGCCCAGCCCGCCAATGATGAACAGCGTCGATGAAATAGACGCGCCAAGCTGCCCCATCCAATTGTTCACAGGGGCATCCGTGGCCATCATCCAGCCCGGATCATTCACCGAATAGCTGCCCAGCATCGCGGCAAAGACCAACGCTAGCGCGATCAGCCCGGCACCCATAAGCTCGCGTCCGCGCCGCTCCAGCATTGCTGCTGTGTTTTGATCCACCAAGGGATCGCGCTGTCTGACTTGATAAGATGCCATCGTTTACCGTCCTTGCCCGTAGAGACAGTCGCGAAGCTGGGTCAGCCCGCGCTGCGTTTCTTCTTTTGGGGCGACAAGTGCCACCCGGATGTAGCCTGCGCCGGGGTTTTCCCCGTTCACATCACGCGACAAATAGGCGCCGGGCAAAACCCGAACCCCTGTTTCGCGCCACAGCTTTAGCGCTGCGTCTTCACCGTTCTGCACCGGAAGCCACAGGAAAAATCCGGCCTGCGGTGCCTGATACCCCTGAATTCCGGCAAAAATGCGGTCAGCAAGGGCGAATTTCTCAACATACAGCGCGCGTGAGGCAACGACATGCGCCTCATCATTCCACGCCGCCTCGGAAACCTTTTGCACTGGCAGCGGCAATGGCGCACCGGCAAAGGCCCGCAACTGGCGCACGCGTGCAATCGATTGCGCACCGCCTGCGACAAAACCAGACCGCAGCCCCGGCAGGTTTGACCGTTTCGACAGCGAATGAAAGGTCAGCGCGCGCTCGGGGTCAGCGCCTGTCTTTTGCGCTACGGCCAACACACCGGCAGGCGGTGTATCGCGGTAAATCTCGGCATAGCATTCATCAGCGAAAATCCTGAAATCATGCTTTTCAGCCAGCGCCAGCAGGTCAGCCCAATAATCGGCACTGGCCACGGCGCCCTGCGGGTTGGCGGGCGAACAAAGATAGGCAATCGCCGTACGGTCCAGCACCTCACGCGGCAGGCCCGCGTAATCAGGCAAAAAGCCGGTGGCGGCAGTGGCCGGCACATAAACCGGCTCGGCCCCCATCGCCAAAGCGGCCACAGCATAGACCTGATAAAACGGGTTCGGCATCAAAACCACAGGCCGCTTGCCGCCCTTGGTTTCAGGGCAAAGCGCCACCGCCGCGTTAAACAACCCTTCGCGCGTGCCGTTCAACGCCATGATTTGATTGGGGTTCAGTGCCACGTCATAACGCCGCTGCACCCAACCCGCGATCGCCGCCAACAGCTCGGGCGTGCCATCATTCGGGGGATAGATCGCAAAGCCGTTCAGGTTTGCCGCCAGAATTGGCCCGACAAAATCGGGCATGGCATGGCGCGGTTCGCCAATGGTCATGGCGATTGTCTCACCCCCGGCAGGGTAAGAATCCAGAAGTGACCGCAAACGCGGAAACGCGTATTCTGGCAGGTTCGAAAACCGCTCAGGAAATGCCATGGTTGCCTCATCTCGTCGGGGTCATGTCGCCCCGTTTGATGACATGATAGCGAGGGATTATGCGTCGGTCCAGAAAACGCTTTGATATTGTGCGCTTGGGGGCGGGGATTGTGTCTTTTTCGTCCCTCCCCCACAATCCTTAGGTATGGCCTCTGCCGCTTCCGCGCCAAATCCGGCCTAGCCCAAGGCGCGCTCGGCCGCCGAACCCAGCCGCAACAGCCGCTCTTCCTGCATCGGCCCCGCAAAGAACATGATTCCACACGAAGGCTGGCCCGTGGGCAGCGTAAGGCTGCTGACGCCAAACATATTGCCGATCCGCGTGTTACGCAGGCCCAGCATGTTTTCGTGGTTGAAATAGTCCTTATCGTCCAACATGCGTTGCACCTCGGGTGGCAAAATTGGCGAGGTCGGCAAAATCACCGCATCGTATTCGGCGGTTTTGCGATCCCAGATCTGGCGCAGCTCATTCATCCTGCGCCAGCCCGCCACATACTCCGGCCCGGAAAACGCCAGCCCCGCCCGAAAACGCTCCAAAACGCGGGGGAACATCTTTTCGGGGGCCGTTTCAATCAGCTTGCCCCAGATGCCATAGGCCTCGGCGGTGAACAGCAGCCCCGACAGCGCCATCGCTTCCTCGACCTCGGGGATCTTGCCGGTTTCAATCCGCGCGCCGGCACGGGCCAACCCCTCTACCGCGCCTTCAAACCCGCGTGCAGGTTCGGCGCGAACATCGTCCAAGGCCATGGTCTCCAACACCAAAAGCCGCGCGCCCTTCAGGCTTGCCCCCGCCAGATCCGCGGGCTTTCCACCCTCCATTGCGGCCAGCAGCAAGGCGCAATCCTCAACACTGCGGGCCAATGGGCCAACAGTATCAAACCGTTCGCACAGCGGCACAACGCCGCGCAGCGACAACCGCCCCGAGGTGGTTTTCAAACCCACAAGGTCATTCCACGCCGCCGGAATCCGCACCGATCCACCAGTATCCGACCCAATCCCCGCTGGCGCCAGCCCAAAGGCAATCGACGCCGCCGCGCCTGATGATGACCCACCGGGCACCGCCTTGGGGTCATTCACATTCGGCGGCGTCGCCGTGACGGGGTTCAGCCCCATCCCCGAAAAGGCCAATTCAGACATATGGGTCTTGCCCAGACACACCAGCCCCTGCGCAGTGGCGGCAGTCAGCACTTCGGCATCGGTTTCCGGCACACGCCCTGCCAGCAGCGCCGAGCCCGCCTCGCATGGCGCGCCCGAGGCATCGAACAGGTCTTTCCACGAAATCGGTACACCATCCAGCAGGCCAATCCGTTGCCCCGCTTTGGCACGATCGGCAGCAGCGACCGACATCGACCGCGCGCGGCGTGGCGTGGTGCGGGAATAGATGCGCTTGGCCTCGGGGTGGCGCTCAATCGCGTCAAGGAAAGCCTCGGTCAGCTCTACCGCGTTAATCTTGCCCGCCTCAATCCCGCGACCCAAATCTGCCGCTGTCATCCAAAGCCAATTGCCTGCCATAACCCACCTGTTTTCCGTTGCGGCATCAGGCTAGCGCCAAGCCCCGCGACCGACAATAGACTATGACGGCGCGCCGCATGGACAAAGCGACCAAAAACCCCATATTGGCGGCATGAAACATGATGCTGATATTTTGATCGTAGGCGGCGGGCTGAATGGGCCCGCTTTGGCACTGGCTTTGGCAGGCGGCGGTTTGCGCGTCACGGTGGTTGATGCCCGTCCGGCACCCGCGCGGGCCGAATTGGGCTTTGACGGCCGCGCCTATTCGCTGGCGCTGGCGTCAAAACGCTTGCTGTCGGTGATCGGGGTCTGGCCACAGATTGCCGACAAGGTACAGCCGATCTTGGAAATCAAGGCCAGTGACGGCCACGCAGGCAGCGGTGCCGCGCCGTTTTTCCTGCATTTCGACCATGCCGAGATCGAGGAAGGCCCGATGGGCTTTATGGCCGAGGACCGCCATCTTTACGCGGCCTTTCTGGCCATGATGCAGGCCGCGCCGAATATCACGCTGCTGTCGGGCGAAACGGTAACCGCGCAAAGTATTGATGCCGCAGGCGCTTCGGTCACGCTGGCCTCGGGCAAAACCCTGACCGCGCGGCTGATTGTGGGCTGTGATGGCCGCACCAGCGGCACCGCGCAGCGTGCGGGCATTTCGCGCAGCGGCTGGGGCTATGGCCAAACGGCGCTGGTCACGGCGGTTGAACACGCATTGCCCCACCACGGCATCGCGCATCAGTTCTTTATGCCGCAGGGGCCGCTGGCGATTTTGCCCCTGCCCGGCAACCGCAGCTCAATCGTCTGGAGCGAAACCGACGCCCGCGCCGCCCAGATTGCCGCGCTGGGGGACGACGATTTTCTGAATGCCCTGCGCCCGCGTTTTGGTGATTTTCTGGGTGAAATCGCACTTGCCGGTACACGGTTCACCTATCCGCTGAACCTGACGTTGGCCAACAGCTTTGTCGCCCCGCGCCTTGCACTGGTTGGCGATGCCGCGCATGGTGTGCACCCGATTGCGGGGCAGGGGCTTAACCTCGGGCTGCGCGATGTGGGTGCACTGGCACAAGTGCTGATCGAGGCCGCGCGCCGTGGCGAAGATATTGGCGCCGTCGATGTGCTGGAACGCTATCAGCAATGGCGGCGCTTTGATACGACCACCCTTGCGCTGGGCATGGATAGCGTCAACCGCTTGTTTTCCAACGATAACCCATTGCTGCGCCTTGGTCGTGATCTCGGGATGGGTGCCGTGAATGCGCTGCCCGCCCTGCGCCGCCGCTTTATCCGGACGGCGGCAGGGCTAGAGGGCGACCTGCCGCTATTGTTGCAGGGCAAGCAGATCTAACGCTTATTCGGCGTCTTTTTTCGCGGCCTTTTTGGCCTCGGCTGCGGCTTTCATGCGTGCCAGCAATTCAGCCTTTTGCGCTTGTCCGCCATAGGGGTTTTTATCGCTGCCCTTGGCGTTGTGTTCGGAATAGCGGGGCGTGTTTTTGCCTTTTTTGACGGCACCAGATGCGTTGTAATCCATGATCGACTCCTAATGCGACTGGCGCGCTTTACCCCGAAAGCCCCTTGCGCCGCAATGCTGCCCGCAAAGACACCCCTGAATTTCGTCCAAAACTCAGGGTTTTCGGCGATTAATCGCAGTTACGCCCAAATCATCCGTTTTATCGCGGCCGCATGTGCCGGTGTCGCGGTAACGCTGTCCAAGGCAAAACCCTGTGCCACGTCCAGCAAATCTGCCTCATCGGTGATACGGTCAATCAACCCCCATGCCAGCGCCTCATCCGCCACGATCTTTTGCCCCGCCATAAGGATCATCGAGGCCCGCGCAGGCCCGACCAGCCGCACCAGACGCGGCACATCAGACGGTTGCGGCAAGAATCCCAGCTTCATCACCGGATAGAAAAACTTGGCCCCCGCCACGGCAATCCGCAGGTCGCAGGCCAGCGCCATGCCCATTGCGCCCCCCGCCAACGTGCCGTTCAGCGCCGCAATCGTCAGGCAGGGCAGGGCCGCAATCGCGCCTGACAGCCGTTCCCAAACCGGGCTGATGGCCAACCCTGCATGCGCCTCTTGCAAATCGGCCCCGGCCGAAAACACCCGACCTTTGCCAGTAATAACCAAGGCCCGCGCGCCCTCGGCCCCTGCACGCTCTGCAATCCCGGCCAAATCGGCCAGCATGGCGCCGGTTAACGAGTTGGCTTTTTCAGGGCGGTTGATCGTGGCCAGCCAAACCCCGTTATCCTGCGCCAGTTCAATCATGCAATCAGCCCCACGGCCCGGCGAATGCCCTCATCGCGCATGGAAACCTCTTGCCCCAACCAGTCATCACCGCCCGCGCCGCACATCCACAGCATCAGCCGCGCAGGCCATTCGGCCGGGATATGCACCGCAGGGTCAAGCTGGCTGACAGGGTTAATGCCGCTGGCTTTAATCTTGACCTGCATCTCGGTCGCCACGGTTCCGGGTGACATGCCCATAATCCTCAACCCGTTGCCGCTTTCCTCCAGATGCGCGGCGCGGGTCAGCATCGCCGCCCCCGCTTTGCCGGCGCAATAGGCGCTCCACCCTTCCAGCGGGTTATGCGCCGCACCCGAGGAAACCGTGATAATCGTGCCGCCTCCCCGCGCCCGCATCACGGGAATAGCCGCCTGCATGCCATAGAACACGCCTTTAAGGTTAATATCGATCGCGCGGCCCCAATCCTCGACGCTGGCATCGCTTATGCGTGCAATCGGGTCGATCACACCGGCATTGCCGATCAACACATCCAACCCGCCGCACTCAGTCACAATCTGCGCCATCGCCGCCTTGACTGCGGCCGCATCGCCTATGTCACAGGCAATCGCCAACGCGCCGCGCCCGATCTCATTTGCCAAGGCCGCAATCTCGTCGCCTGACCGCGCCAGCAACACCACCCGTGCACCGGCATCTGCAAACACCCGCGCACTAGCAGCACCAATCCCGCGACTTGCCCCTGTAATTGCAACAATCTTGCCCTGCATCTTTGTATCCTTTTCCCATTTTCGGCCAAGGCTAACGCAGCCCGCGCGCCCGTGCCAGCCATCTCGGCGCATCCCCGCACAAATCACGGCATCGTTGATCAAACGAACCCTATGCCCCCTTGACCCAGCCATGCCCCGCGCCGATGCTATCGCCAAGATTTCATCCGGAGAACCTGCACCATGTCCAAACATATTTTAATCACAACGTCTTTTGCTGCATTAACGGCCTTTTCTGCACCCGCCTTTGCCGATGTCACCGCCGATCAGGTCTGGCAAAACTGGAAAGACCTCAGCAAATCCTACGGCCAAACCTATACCGCCGGGTCCGAGTCCCGTTCGGGCGATACGCTGACCCTGACCGATCTGGCGTTTGAAATGCCCAATGAGCACGGCAAGGTTTCGGCCCTGATCCCGCAGGTTGCCTTCCGCGAAACCGGCGATGGCCGCGTCGAAGTGACCATGTCCGACAGCTATACCCTGAAATCCCAAAACAAAAACGCGCTGGACAAAGACCTGTCCAGCACAATCACCATCGATCAGAACGGGCTGAAAATCACCGCCAGCGGCGACCCTGCTGCCATCAACTATGATATCGTTGGCGACAAGGTTTCCGCGACAATGGCGGGTTTCATGGTTGACGGCAAAGCGCAAGACATGACCATCGGCGTCAACCTGACCAAACTTACCGCCACCTATGCCGTAGCGCCCGCCGATCTGACAGCCGTGAACTCTACCTTCTCGGCGCAGACGCTGGCCTTCAACGCCGCAGGCGACGACCCTGAAAATGGCGGCAAGTTTGATGTGAAAGGCCAGATGAACAACCTGGCCGGCGCATCAACCGGCGCCTTGCCCAAGGCGATGACCTCGGGTGATCTTGGCGCAATGCTGGCGCAGGGTTTCACAACCGATGCGTCATTCACCTATGACAGCGGCAACTTCACCCTTGGCTCGACCGACCCCGAAGGCACGACGACCAATATTGACAGCACCTCAAAGGGCGGCAATCTGAACGTCTCACTGGATAGCCAGCGCATTTCCTATGGCGGCGGCGGCAAGAATGTGGCGCTTAAACTGACCGGCACCGCAATTCCCTTCCCCGAGGTGACAGCCGCCTATGACGCGGCCGAATTTAACCTGCTGGTGCCAATCGCCAAAAGCGACGAGCCAAAGGATTTCGCACTGAAAACCAAGCTGCAAGGGCTGACCGTGTCCGATATGATCTGGAACATGTTTGACCCCGGCGCCAGCCTGCCGCGCGACCCTGCAACACTGGACATCTCGTTGAAAGGCAAGGCCAAGCCGCTGGTTGATATGCTGACCGCCGATACGTCCGCGATGGAGGCCCCACCGTTTGAAATGTCCGCGCTCGATGTCGAAACCGTACAGCTGACCCTTGGTGGTGCCGAATTTATCGGCAATGGCGCACTGGCCTTTGACAATTCCAAACCGCCGATGTTGGGCGGTGTGGCCCCGATGCCAACCGGCAAGCTGAATCTGTCGCTGACAGGGGCCAACACCTTGTTGGGCAAGCTGCAGGCGCTTGGGCTGATCGATCAGCAAGTAACCATGACCTTTGGCATGATGGCCGGCATGTTGGCCAAACCCGGCCCGACGCCAGATAGTTTCTTGGCCGAGGTCGAGTTTAAAGAGGATGGCAAAATCACCTCGAACGGCAACCAGCTGCCGTTCTAAACCATCTGAAAACGGGGCGGCCCACAGCGTTTTGCGCGAAACGCTTTGGGGCCGCTCTTTGTTTTTCCGGCCTTGAAAGACTGCCCTATGCAGGCGTTTAAACAGGCAATGCCTTGCCTTGGCGGGCGGGGCAGATTACCTGCCGGATGCAACCCCAAACGGAGGCCATTATGACCCGTTCGCTCGAAGCGCTGACCACCGCCTTGCTGACTGCCGCCAAACAGGCAGGCGCCGATGCTGCCGATGCGCTGGCCGTTGATGGTATCGCCACCGGAATTGATATTCGCGCCGGTCAGCTGGAACAGGCCGAACGGTCCGAAGGGGTCGAACTGGGCTTGCGGGTGCTGATCGGGCAACGGCAAGCCTGTGTTTCGGTGTCGGATACATCCGATGCCACCATCCGCGCTGTGGCCGAACGCGCGGTTGCTATGGCGCGTGAGGCACCGGCCGATCCCTATGCAGGTCTGGCCGACCCGTCGCAACTGGCGCAGATGCGCGATGTGACAACGCTCGACCTCTGCGACCCGTCGCCCGAGGTCAGCGCGTCCGAGCTTGAATCAGACGCCCGCCGCGCCGAGGCTGCTGCAATGGCCGTGGCAGGCATCACGCAGGTTGAGGCAAGCGCCAGCCAGTCGCGCCGCCAGATTTACATGGCCGCCAGCAACGGCTTTGCGGGTGGCTATGCGCGGTCGTCACGTTCGGTTTCCGCGGTGGCTTTTACCGGCACAGGTACAGGGATGGAACGGGATTGGGCCGCCGAAGGCCGCATTTACGCCTCTGATCTGCCAAGCGCCGAGGAAATAGGGGCGCTTGCCGCCGCCCGCGCGTTAGACCGTGTTGGCGCGCGCAAACCGAAAACCGGCTCATACCCCGTACTTTATGATGAACGCATTTCGTCTGGCCTGATCGGGCATCTGCTGGGGGCGATCAACGGGTCAACCATCGCGCGCGGTTCGGGCTGGTTGCGCGATGCACTGGGCCAGCAAATCCTGCCCAGCGGATTGTCGGTGATCGAAGACCCGCACCGCGTGCGCATTGCGGGCAGCCGCTTGTTTGACGGCGAAGGCCTGCCCACCGCCCGCCGCGCGATTGTTGAGGATGGCATTCTGACCGGTTGGGTGCTGGACCTTGCCACCGGCCGCAAGCTGGGAATGCCCAGCACAGCCAATGCGGCGCGCGGCACATCCTCGCCGCCATCACCCGGCACGTCGAATATCGATCTGACCCAAGGCACCAAGTCGCGGGCAGAACTGATTGCCGATATGGGCACGGGGCTGCTGGTCACCTCGATGATCGGGTCGTCCATCAACCCCACGACAGGCGATTATTCACGCGGGGCATCGGGCTTTTGGGTCGAAAACGGTGAAATTGCCTATGCGGTGAATGAAATCACCATCGCCGGCAATCTGCGTGACATGCTGCTGCGCATGGTGCCGGGCAATGATGCGCGGATGCATATGTCAACGCGCGTGCCATCCTTGCTGGTCGAAGGGCTGACGCTTGCCGGTGCATGACCTGAACGCCGATCTGGACCTGCTGGTCGATGCCGCGCATGAGGCAGGGGCGATTGCCCTGCGCTATTTCAAACGCGACCCGCAGACATGGGACAAAGGCGATGGCGCAGGCCCGGTGACCGAGGCCGATTTGGCCGTCAACACCATGCTGGGCACGCATTTACGTAAAGCGCGCCCGAATTACGGCTGGCTGTCCGAAGAAACGCCCGACAGTGCCGACCGCCTTGCCACCAAGCGCTGCTTTATCATCGACCCGATTGACGGCACCCGTGCGTTTATTGATGGCCAAGACAGCTTTGCCCATTCCTTGGCGATTGCAGAAGATGGGGTGGTGATTGCGGCTGCAGTGTTTCTGCCCGCGAAAAACCGGATGTATTGCGCCCATGCGACATCCGAGGCGCGGATGAACGGCACAGCAATGCGGGCCAGCGCGCGGTTTGATGTGGCAGGGGCGACGGTCCTGACCTCAAAACCCAATATGGCGCTGAACCACTGGCCCGGTGGCGTGCCCGATATGTCGCGCCACTTTCGGCCCTCATTGGCCTATCGGCTGTGCCTTGTCGCCGAAGGGCGGTTTGATGCGATGCTGGCCTTTCGCCCGACATGGGAATGGGACATCGCGGCAGGAAGCCTGATCGCCGCGCGGGCAGGGGCGGTGGCCAGTGATGGCGCCGGGGCCGGTTTGCGGTTCAACAGACCCGACCCACGCAGTGACGGGGTGATTGTGGCTGCGCCTGCGCTGCATTCCACGTTGGTCGCGCGCCGCCAAGGGCGGGATTCAGGTATTTAGACCAAGATGAAATTAGAGGGTGGTCAAGCTGTTGGCCACCGCATTGGCAAGGGCGGCGTGGCCTTGGGCGCTGAAATGAATGCCGTCGATAGGGCTGGTTTGCAAGACTGGCCCAGCATCCAGAAAGCCAACGCCGCGGGCTGTTGCATAGGCTTGCAGCAACGGCGCAAAGGCGCGGCTTTTATCCGTGGCACCGATGAATTCCGCCGTCAAAGGCCCCAGCTCTTGCACCGGAGGCGGCGCGATCAGCAAGAGCTTTAACCCCGGATGCCGCTGCGCCATTTCAGGTGACAGCGCCATATCAACCAAACCTGCGATGCCTGCCACGATTTGCGCGGGCGCGGCGCCAAAGCGGGTTTTCACGTCATTTGTGCCCAGCATCAGGGTCATATAGTTCAGCGGCCCGTGTGAATTCAGCGCAATGCGCAAGCCGGTCACCGCGTTCATATGGCTGCCCATCATCGGGTCATCAAAGCAGGTGGTGCGGCCGGGCAGCCCTTCTTCGACCAGTGCCCAATCCGGCCCAAGCTGCGCCGCGGCCCGTGTAGGCCAGCGCGTGGCGGCATCATAACGCGCATAGACCCCGCGTTCGGTAATCGGCGGCGTGCCATGTGTGTTGCTGTCGCCAAAACTCATCAAAATCGGCATAACGGGCTCCTGCTTTGCACTGCTGCAGAGTATTATGGCGGCATTGCTTTGCATAGCCCCCGCAACCTGAACGCATTGCCCCTTGGCCTTTTGCCTGCCAATGCGCATATAAGGGGCAACAGATTTGGCGAAAGAGGTATGCGATGTTGATGTTTGGTGAACAAGGTGATGCCCCAAAGGCAGCGGCGGATTTGATCAAGGACGGGACAGAGGCCACATTCATGGCCGATGTCATTGAGGCCAGCAAAGATGTGCCGGTAATTGTTGATTTCTGGGCACCGTGGTGCGGCCCGTGCAAACAGCTTGGGCCAGCGCTAGAGGCCGCCGTGACGGCCGCCAAAGGCCGTGTGCGCATGGTCAAGATCAACGTCGATGAAAGCCCTAATATCGCGGGGCAATTGCGCATCCAGTCGATTCCCACCGTCTACGCCTTTTACCAAGGCAAGCCGGTTGACGGGTTTCAAGGTGCGCTGCCTGCATCCGAACTAAAGGCCTTTGTCGAAAAGGTTGCCGCTTTGGCAGGCGATGGCGGCTTGGCCGAGGCGATCGAAGCCGCCGAAACCATGCTAACCGAAGGCGCGTTTGCCGACGCCTTGGAAACCTTTGCCGCGATTGTCGAGGAAGAACCGGAAAACCCGGCGGCCTTTGGTGGCCTGCTGCGCGCTTATCTGGCCTTGGGTCAGGTGGCCGGGGCCGAGGCAGCGCTTGCCACTGTGCCTGCCAAAATCACCGGCGCCCAGGAAATAGAGGCCGTGCGCGCCCAAATCGCGCTGATCCATCAAGCCGAAAACGCAGGCCCTGTGACCGAATTGCGCGCCGCCGTGGCCGCCGACCCCACCAACCTGCAAGCGCTGTTTGATCTGGCAAAGGCATTGCACGCCGCAGGCCAGGTAGAAGAAGCGGTGGATGCCTTGCTCGATCTGTTCCGCCGCGACCGTGATTGGAACGATGCCGCCGCCAAGGCCCAGTTGTTCACCATTTTCGACGCGCTTCCGCCCAAAGACCCGATTGCGCTGAAAGGCCGCCGCAAACTCTCGTCGATGATATTTGTCTAATGGAAAATCCGGCCTAACTGCTGACTATGAAACATATCACAGACCTGCCAGAGACTATTCCGATCTTTCCGCTGCCCGGTGCGCTGCTGTTGCCCCGGGCGCGGTTGCCCCTGCATATCTTTGAGCCGCGCTATCTGCAGATGGTCGAGGATTGCATGAAAACTCCCGAACGGCTGATCGGGATGATCCAACCGCGCGAGGTGCCTGCAAGCCATGCAAGCGCCACGCCCAAGCTGCACAGCATCGGCTGCGCGGGCCGTTTGACGGGCTTTTCCGAAACAGAAGACGGGCGCTATATGTTAACGCTTTCGGGTGTATCGCGCTTTCGTCTGCGCAGCGAGGTGGCGGGTTTTGCCCCCTATCGCCGCGCGCGGGTCGATTGGCACGGCTTTGACCGCGATCAAGGTGGCACCGAGCATGACAACAGCTTTGACCGCGCCGGGTTTCTGGATCTGTTGCAACGGTTTTTTGCCTCGCTTGACCTGTCAACCGATTGGGACAGCCTGTCCGGGGCAGACGAGGAACTGCTGATAAACTCGCTGTCTATGCTCTGCCCGTTCTCGCCCGAGGATAAGCAAGCGCTGCTAGAGGCGCCAACGCTGATAACGCGGCGCGAAACCATGGTAACCCTGATCGAATTTGCCCTGCGTGGCGGGTCAAGTGAGGAGACAATACAATGACGGACGCGCCTGCACATTCTGAAATTGATCGCCGGATGCTAGAGGCGCTGGTTTGCCCGATGACGCAAACAACGCTGTCCTATGACGCCGAGGCAAAAGAGCTGATTTCCAAGGCCGCAAAAATGGCCTTTCCAATCCGCAACGGTATCCCGATTTTGCTGGTCTCCGAGGCCCGCGCGCTGGACTAAGGGACGACCCGTCACAGACAGCAAAGCCCGCAGCGTTACAGGCTGTGCAGAGTTTGGCAAAGCAAGGGGCATTCATGCGCAATATTTTCGTTTATGCGGCGTTCGTCATTGGCGTTGTGGTGATTGGCGGTGGCATCGGGGTGATAACCTTGCCGGGCGCATGGTATGCGGGGCTGGCAAAGCCTTGGTTCACCCCGCCAAACTGGGTGTTCGGCCCGATGTGGACCACGCTTTATGTGCTGATCGGCTGGGTTGGCGCACGCAAATGGCTGCATGGCGGGGCCACGCGGTTGTGGTGGGCGCAAATGGCGCTGAACTTTATCTGGTCGCCGGTGTTTTTCGGGCTGCAACTGCCGTTGGCGGGGCTGCTGGTGATTATCATCATGTGGGCGCTGATCGCGGCATTCATTCTGCGCGACTGGCGTAGTGACCGTTTGTCGGCCCTGTTGTTCCTGCCCTATCTGGCATGGGTCAGCCTTGCCACCGCGCTTAACGCTGCCATCGTGGTGCTGAATTAGGGGCGCGGGCCCCTAATTGTCATTGATGTCGCGGTCCCAGATCTTGGGCTTGCTGGCCTGCGTGCCCAGCAGCTTGCGCGTGGCAAACCATGCAGCAAGCGAGGCCAGCGCAAACACCAGCAAAGTCGCGGGCAGCGTGGTTCCCAGCAGGCCAATGCCCACCAACACGCCTGTCGCCACCGCGCCCATCGCAAAGCCAAGAAAGATGTAACCGGGGGCCAGAACCTCTAGCACCCCCAGCGCAAAGCCCAGTACGATCCAAACCCACCAAAGCCCAAACCAGCTCATGCTTTGCCCTTCAACATCTTGAACGCATCACCAAAGGCATCCAACGCCTGCGCCGGCACGATAATCATCTGCTTGCCCGGCCCTTTGCCCACAGCGGCCAACGCCTCGACCTGCTTCAACGCCACCTGATACTGCGCTGCCTCCAGCCCGTTCTGCTTGATCGCCTCGGCAATCACACCTGTCGCATAGGCCTCGGCATCTGCCAAAACACGGCGCTGCTCGGCCTCGCGCTGGGCCGCGTACAACTCGGCATCGGCGTTCAACTCGACCGAGCGCTTCTTGCCCTCGGCCTCGGTCACTTGCGCCCGCCGCGCCCGTTCGGCATTCAGCTGCTGCAACATCGCCGCCCGCGTAGCCTCGTCCAGATTAACATCCAGCAACTCGGCCCGCGTCACCTCGATCCCCCAGTCATCCACCATCGCGCGCACCTGCTCGCGGATTTGCGCTGTCAGCCCCGTCCGGTTCGACTGCACCTGGTCCAGCTCCATCTTGCCAATCTCGGACCGCACAATCCCGGCCACCGTCGTCGCAATCGCCGCATCCACATCACGGATCCGGTACACCGTCTTTTCCGGCTCGATAATGCGGTAAAACACGCTCGTCTCTACCTTTACCAACACGTTGTCCGTCGTAATCGCGTCCTGCAACGCCGTCGGCAACTGCCGCTCTAGAATGGAAATCTTATGCGCCACCTTATCCAGAAACGGCACCACAAAGTTGATCCCCGGCCCCAGCACCGCCCGCAAACGGCCAAAGCGCTCGACCACATGCTTTTCCGATTGCGGCACAATCCGCACGCCCAGAAAAATGCAAATGATGATGAACACAGCGACCGCAAGGTAAACCGCATTCCCACCAATCAACTGCTCAATATCCATCGTGAAAAACCCTCTGAAAATCACCTGCTCCATTCATGGCCGCTATCGGCCCCCCACGCAAGAGGCCCGAGATGCTCCAAACCCTGCCCGTTTCCGCAATCGACGCCACCGCCCTACCGCGTGACCGCACCGGCCTGAACCCCGAGGCGCTTGCCGAACTTCAGGCCTCGATTGCCCAAAACGGCCTGCGCATGCCTATCGAGGTCTTTGCAACCGCCAGCGGCTACGCCCTCATCTCCGGCCTGCGCCGCCTGACCGCCGTTACCAACCTCGCACAGCTGCGCGGCACCACGCCCGAAATCGCCGCCTTCATCCGCACCCCCGAAACCCTCACCGCCGCTCTGGCCGCGATGGTCGAGGAAAATGACATCCGCCATAACCCAAGCCCGTGGGAGCGCGCCCGCATCATCGTGGCCCTGCGCGATTCCGGTGATTTTGACACGCTCGACGCCGCGACCCGCGCGCTCTACCCCCACGCCACGCGCCAAAAATCCCATCGCCTGCGCCATATCGCTGCGGTGGTCGAGGTACTCGACGGCCTGCTATCCGCGCCCGAGCACCTGTCCGAACGTCAACTTCTCCGCCTCGCAGCCGCCCTGCGCGCCGATTTCACCGACCTGATCGTCACCACGCTCGAACACTCCTCGGCCAACACACCCGAGAGCCAATGGCAAACCCTCCTCCCCGTTCTGACAGAGGCCGAGCACTCCCTGAACGACCCCACCCAACACCGCCCCGGCCACCCCCGCCGCGTCCTCCGCCCCACCCGCGGCGTGGTGGTGCGCAGGGAAATGACGAGGGACGGCTGGGTCTTGCGCTTTACTGGGCCCGAGGCTTCGGGGATGCTGATGGAGCTGGTGATGGACGAAGTGGAGCGGGTGTTTGGGTGAGGGAGATTACTTCATCCCAACCATGCGCGCTTAAGCTGTCTGCGGCATTTTTCTGCGGAATGCAGAAATTGAAATGCTTTCACTTCAATCTCGGAAATTCTAGGCGTGTCCGGAAGCCGTGATCGAACTTGGTAGTCTCCGGATGTGCAAGCCTCATGGAAGTTAGTGAGATAGTTCCCAACATAATCGCTTTGTATGGGATCGTTCCCAAAAAGGGCCTCTACAATTCCAAACAAGAATCCCATTCGACCATTGATAGCAGCGACGCGCTTCTCTTGGTCTAGGCCTTCACCGGGAAGCGACCAATATTCAACTGCAAGTGCGCGGGTTTCTTCAACAACGTTTTCAATGCGTTTTAGATCAGAATCCCGCTGACTTTCTTTTCTTTCACCGTTGGCAACGATGCGATTAAAAAAATGGTGCAAAAAATTTGCACCAATTGCAGAACTGGCTCCAATGAAAGCGGCCAAGAGGGCTGAATAGTCAGCCACAGATTATGCTACACTTGGCGTCACTACCGCGCCTCGCACATATGATTCAATTAGCTTAACAAATCGCTGAAAGCCCGGCTGTTTCGCGATAAAGGTAAACGTTGCCAAAACTTTTTCCGGGCTATATCCATCAGTTCTAACCAGCCCACCGAACGCTTCTTCAAGGAAGGAAGACGGGTAACCTAACGCACCATCGAGGATCACCTCTGCGGTTTTATTTGCCTTCAAAACGGGCAAAAGAAATTTCTCACGGAAGGATGTTCCGTTGCCTTCACCATCCTGAGGGTATCTTCCACCAGGAAACTTCGTAAAGTCTATGGCGATATTGATAATATCAGTCATGATTCTACCTCTTCTAGTGCCTTGCCCGCAGGGATCGTCCATTCAATCAACGTGCCACCGATATGTAGCATCTCGTCGCGTCTTTCGATGCACTTACCATCAGAATATAGCACTGAACCGTTTGCACTCAATAGGCGGACTTTCGCACCCGTAATGAGATCAACAGGCGTTACCACATCCTTTAGACCTTTGCCGTGCCCGCCACTCATAGATGTTCGTGATACGTCGATAGCAGCTTCGATTATTCTAGAATGGTCGTTCAATGCTTGGCTGATGGCGGGCCCGACCAGCGGAACAGCCTGAATTTTTTCTCTTACTTTTTCCCAATGCTTCCAGCGAGGCAGCGTTTCTGGAATTCCAACACCTTGATCATAAACAAGAAACTTCACGGCGTCGTCCTTTGGGTTATAGCTGCAAGTGGCCCACCAACGCTTGCCCGCAATGGGATATTCAAATTTATGGCCTTTTGGGTAAGCGTGTAGAACTGAATTGTAGGCCGCTTCAGTTAATGCTCCGTAAATTGACGGGTCTTGGCTAAACACCTCGGCGATTTTGTGCATGTAGTTCCTTATTTCGCCAAAAAGTTCACCTTGAACTGAGCTTGATGAAATAAAGGGGATCACGGTAATATGATCATTCCGACCTTCTTCTGGTACTTCGAAGCTAACGTTTACATTAAGAAGACCGAAAAAGCCCAGATCGCAAAGGATCCTCTTAACGCTAGGATTCCATCTGTCGGTGTTGCGCAAGCGTAGGTTCGTCCGCTTTATGCGGCGCCAACGATCAATTTCTGCCGCAAGCACTAACGCGCCAGCAACTGAAATATGTTTTATTGGTTCAAAGTCCAAAAAGGTTCGTATCTTGTCTTTCTGGGGTCGCAATGCAGAGCGTTTTAGTTCCTTTAAGCAGGAAACGGTTTCACTATAATTTTCCGAGAAACTAAATATCTTGGGTGGCACGATGCGCTTTTCGTGCCATTTGAGGCGCTTTTCTGCTGTAGTGCGATTTCTCCGACGGATAGTTTTCTTATGCGTTTTATGGGCGCGATGTGAATCTTTGAGCAAAATAATCCGTGGAAAGAATTTCAACCGGTAATCCTATTCTTGCTCTGTATGGTAAAGTAAAGACGCTAACATCACTGATTTGGGAGTTCAATTTCAACTTTTGGTGCTAGATTTAAAATTATATGTGTCCCTGCATCCACCCTCTCCCCGCGTACGCATTAAAATCCGGTTAACAAAAATACCAAAACCCATACATATCAATATCTTATAAAAATGTCCGCGCGCGGGCATCTGGGGCGTTTTCGGCCCTCGCGCGCCCTGATATACTCGCCCCATGCCCAGCCTCTGCCGCGCCTGTCTTAGTATTTTCACACCCGGCCCCGGCCCGGCCCCGAAAAGATGCCCGACCTGCCGCTCACCTCGCATCCTCTCCCACCCCGAGCTTTCAGCCCTTTCCATCGCCCACATGGATTGTGATGCCTTTTACGCCAGCGTTGAAAAACGCGACCACCCCGAATATCGCGACCTCCCCCTCATCGTAGGCGGCGGGACGAGGGGGGTCGTTTCCACCTGCTGCTATATTGCCCGCATCAAAGGGGTCCGCTCGGCCATGCCGATGTTTCAGGCCCTCAAACTCTGCCCCGAGGCCGTGGTCGTGAAGCCCAGAATGGCGGTCTATGTGGCCGTTTCCCGCGAAATCCGCGCGATGATGGAGGCCCTGACCCCTGCGATCGAGCCGCTCTCTTTGGATGAGGCTTTTCTGGACCTGACCGGCACCGCCCGCCTCCACGGCGCGCCGCCGGCCGTTTTGTTGGCCAGGCTGGTCAAAGATATGGAGGAAAAACTGGGCATCACCGGATCAATCGGGCTGTCACACAACAAGTTCCTCGCCAAAATCGCGTCCGACCTTGATAAACCGCGCGGCTTTTCGGTGATCGGAAAGGCCGAGACCGAAGCGTTCCTTGAGCCGAAATCGGTGTCGATTATCTGGGGCGTCGGCGCCGCCTCACGTGCTGCGCTGGAAAAGGCAGGAATCCGGACCATTGCCGACCTGAAGCGCTGGGATAGGGTGGATCTCTCGGCCCGTTTTGGCAGCATGGGCGACCGTTTGTGGCACCTTTCACGCGGTCAGGATGCGCGGCGGGTCAGCCGCGACGAGCCGATGAAATCCATTTCCAAAGAGACCACCTTCAACGAAGACATCGCCGACCGAGAGCTGCTGAAAGGCCATCTCTGGCGGCTGGCCGAGCAGGTTTCAGATCGGGCCAAGGCACGAGATATGGCGGGGCGGACGGTGACGCTAAAACTGAAATCGGCGGCGTTTGCTTCGGTCACGCGCCGCCACAGCCTGTCTTCGCCCACCCAAACCTGCGACCGGATTTACCGCGAGGCCGAGGCCTTGCTGGCGGCCTATAAGGACGAGGGGCCGTTTCGGCTGATCGGGGTTGGGATTGCCGATCTGGGGCCCGCGTCTGCGGCCGATACAACCGGCGATTTGCTGGACCCCGATGCAGGCAAACGCGCCGCGGCCGAGGCGGCGACGGATAAAATTCGCGCCAAGTTTGGCCATGACGCGATCATCAAAGGCCGCGCGCTACGCTAAAGCGGATAGCATGCGTTTGACGATATCACGCGAGCACGCGGATGGGCGCGCCGGATTGAAACGCGCGCAAGGCCTCAACCGTTTGCTGGTAAAACAGCCGGAACGTCGCCTCGGTTGTATAGCCAAGATGCGGTGTAAGCAGCAGACGCCCGGACGAGATTAGCGCCGTATCGTGAATGGGGTCTTCCGCCGGTAAAGGCTCGGTGTCAAACACATCTATGCCGGCCTTCGCGGGATGACCACGATGCAGGCCGGCGATCAGCGCTGCGGCATCATGGATTGGCGCGCGCGAAGTGTTCAGGAAAACCGCCCCCGGCTTCATTGCGGCAAAGGCGGCGGCGTCGATCAATCCGCGCGTACGGTCCGACAGCACAAGGTGAACCGATACCACGTCCGAAACCGCCATCAACTCGGGCAAACTGGCCGCGCGGGTGACGCCCAAATCAGAACAACACGTATCGGTCAGGTTGCTGGACCAGGCGCTGACCTCCATTCCAAAGGCGCGGCCGAATGCGGCCATCTGTGCGCCGATGTTTCCAAGGCCTACCAGCCCCAGCCGCAAACCTGCCAGATCGCGACCAAGGCCGGTTTGCCAGCCACCTGCATTCAGGCTTGTTACCTCGGGCAGCAAGCGGCGGTTGAGGGCAAGCATCATTAGGACGGCCAGCTCGGACGTGGTGGTTTTGCGGGACTCGGTGCCGCAAACAGTAATGCCGCACGCTTTGGCGGCAGCAAGATCAATGCTTGCGTTGCGGGGGCCGGTGGTGACGACCAGCCGCAAATTGGGCAAGGCGTGCAACAACGCCGCGGGAAGGGGGGTGCGTTCACGCATCACGCAAATCGCCTCATAGGGTTGCAAACGCGCGATCAAGGCAGCGGGATCGGCAAGAGTATCATTGTATACCGTGATTTCGCCAAGCCCTGACCAATCTGCCAAAGCCGCCGCAGAATTGGTATAGTCGTCAAGTATAGCGATTTTCATAAGCGGCCCCCCGATTGTTGCGGGTATGTGGCGGGCGGTAAGGCAGTCTGTCAAGCATATGCAAACGGCCCGCCAAACAAATGGCGGGCCGAATTTGGTGCCAAGCCGGCACTTACATGGATGGCATCAGAACCTTGTCGATCACATGGATCACGCCATTCGAGGCCTCGATATCGGCGGTGGTGATGTTCGCGCCGTTTACCTTTGCGCCGCCATCCAGCGTGATGGTGATTTCACCGCCTTGGACAGTCGGGGCCATCATGCCTTCGGTCAAATCTGTCGACATCACTTTGCCAGAGACAACATGATAGGTCAGAATCGAGACAAGCTTGTCCTTGTTCTCGGGCTTGAGCAGGTCCTCGACTGTGCCTGCGGGCAAGGCGGCAAATGCCTCA
Source organism: Pseudorhodobacter wandonensis (assembly GCF_001202035.1). Classification (GTDB taxonomy): domain Bacteria; phylum Pseudomonadota; class Alphaproteobacteria; order Rhodobacterales; family Rhodobacteraceae; genus Pseudorhodobacter; species Pseudorhodobacter wandonensis. The sequence continues at coordinate 51,328 of NZ_LGHT01000019.1, forward strand.
TCCGTTGGTGCGAACACTGTGAAGGGGCCTGGGCCTTTCAGCGTGTCAACAAGGCCTGCGGCCTGCACGGCTGCGACAAGCGTGGTAAAGCTGCCCGCGCCTACTGCGGTATCAACGATATCCTTGTCGGCGGCAAAGGCAGCCGTAGACATCAGCGAGGCAGCAGCGGTGAGGGCGATAAAAGTTCTGCGGATCATTGGTCGTCTCCCTTAGATTTGGTTCAATGCCAAAATGGCTTGGCATAGGGGAAACGGTTGGGCGCACTGATTGGATCAGGGTCAAAATCGCGTGGGCCGGGCTCGACGACAAAGCCGCCTGCGCTAAGCAAGGGCGGCTTAGGATTTCCAGTAAACTCAATGTGACTAGAAAAAGTATTAATTCAGGCCCAAAGCGTCACTTACAATGCTTTCCAGCAATTCGTTCACGGGTTCCATCGTGCCAGTATAGGTTTGATGGCTGACAGTGACGGTGCCTGCGGTTTCCGGTTGTTCATAGATGCGGATGGCATAGGGGCAGTAGTTAAAGTTCAGGGGATCGGCCTCCATCACCTGACGGCTGACAGTGGCCGAGCAGAATTCGTAAACATCGGCGCCAAGGAACAGCACTTTATCGCTGCCAACATCAGCGCGGGTGCGTTCCAGCATATCGCCGGTATGGGAAACGTGGTCGATCACCAGCCCTTTGGCAAGGATCGCGCTTTCAATCGCAAAGCTCACATCCTCGAATGGTTCGTCTGTGGTGTGGTTTGTAAACTCTTGCGCTGTGGCGTTGGTAGCAACAAGGGCAAAGGCGAGGGCTATATATCTATACATTGTCATCCTCCGGTGTGGTTTGCAGTCTTTCGCATTCTGTCGATTGAATATGTATATTGCAAGGGCGCGGGTGGCGCGGCCATGTTTCAACCCTGTGTCGGGAATGTGAGACAAGTTTAGGTGATTTCTTAAAAAGTTCGGCTATCTTGACACGAGATCAGGAAACAAGGGCACGCAACATGAAGAATGGGTTTTATGGCAATCTGAAATGGTCGGATGTGACGCCAAAGGCGCAGTGGATCAACCGGCGCAGTTTGTTGGCGGGTGCTGGCGCTGTGATGGTGGCTGGCGCGGCGCGGGCGTCGATTGAGACCGTGCCAAGCGCATTCTCGACTGATGCCAAGCCGAACACGCTAAAAGAGATTACGACTTACAATAACTTTTATGAATTTGGCACAGGCAAGGAAGATCCGGCAAACAACTCGGCCGCATTTAAGCCACAGCCTTGGTCAATCAAGATCGACGGGATGGTCGATAAACCCGGCGACTATGACCTTGCCGATATTCTGGCTGGGGTGACGTTGGAAGAACGGATTTACCGGTTCCGTTGTGTCGAGGCTTGGTCGATGGTGATCCCTTGGAACGGGTTTGAGCTGGCGACATTGCTGAACCGCGTGGGCGTGCAATCGGGCGCCAAGTTTGTGGCTTTTGAAACCGTGGTCCGTCCCGAACAGATGCCGGGGCAGCAAAGCAGTATTATTGACTGGCCATACCGCGAAGGCTTGCGGCTGGATGAGGCAATGCACCCGCTGACGATTTTGGCGACCGGGATTTATGGCGAGGCGCTGCCAAACCAAAGCGGCGCGCCCATTCGATTGGTCGTACCGTGGAAATACGGCTTCAAGTCGATCAAGTCGGTTGTACGGATCACGCTGACCGACACGATGCCCGCGACCAGTTGGAACATGATCAACCCGCGCGAATACGGATTTTACAGCAACGTGAATCCGCAGGTCGATCACCCGCGCTGGTCACAGGCATCCGAGCGGCGGATAGGTGGTGGCTTGTTTGACAGCCGCGTCGATACCCAGATGTTCAACGGCTATGGTGATCAGGTGGCCCAGCTATATTCGGGCCAGGATTTGGCCAAGGATTATTAAGCCGTGGTGCAAACCTTGAACAATGCCCTGCGTCGGGTGCCGCCCCTTGCTATATATATAGTGGGGGCGTTGCCCTTATTATGGCTGGTTTGGCTGGCAGTGAACGGTGGGCTGGGGGCCGACCCTGTTAAGGCCTTGGAGCATCAGCTGGGCAAGTGGGGGTTGCAGCTGATGGTTGCCGTTATGCTGGTAACGCCGTTGCGGCGGTTAACGGCGATCAACCTGATCCGCTATCGCCGTGCACTCGGGCTGTTGGCCTTCTTCTATATAGTGTTGCATCTGGTTGTATGGGTTACCCTCGACTTGCAGTTCCGATGGGCCGAGATTTGGGCCGATCTCATCAAGCGTCCCTATATTATGGCGGGGATGGCGGGTTTTGCCGTGATGATCCCCTTGGCAGTGACATCGAACAACGCCTCAATCCGGAAACTTGGCCCGAAAACATGGCAAAACCTACATCGGCTAACCTATTTTGCGGCGATTGCGGGGGCTGTTCATTACCTTTGGTTGGTCAAAGCCTGGCCGCCGGAGCCGATTATCTACCTGATTTTGATGATTTTCCTTGTCATGACCCGATTGATTCCCCGTTCGGCGCGGTGATTCACCGTTATTCCGGCCAGGATTCGGAGGCCCATCAAAGTCGAAGGTTACTTTTGCCAAGCATGCGTCCAAAATCGTACCATAAATTGCGCAAGTACGATGAAGTTTCGCAATATTTGGTAAGGGAAAAGAAAGTGTCATCTTTCTGTCTTTTTCCTCTTGCGGGTTTTGATTGATGTACCTAAAAGCTGGCTTACCGAAACGAAGACGGTTGGAAACGATCGGGACGTAGCGGCGATGGGCTGGAAGGGTTCAGGAAATACTTGGAGATACGGCGGTTGGTTGCGCTAAGATTTAGCGCGGTCAGTTGTTTTTGTCTTCTGCTCTTTGAAATTGATAGTATCTGAAGAGATATGTGGGCGGTTTGGACGTTTCGATGTTTAACCGACGCATATCGGCCTAGTAG
>NZ_LGHT01000020.1 GCF_001202035.1 Pseudorhodobacter wandonensis
CTTCGAAGACGCGGAATGCATGCCAGTGGGCATCAAACAGCATCTCATGCGTTTGCAACAGATAGGCCCGCACCAAAAATGCCCGGCTGTGCGACAGCTTGATATGCGCGACCTGCAGCTTGATACGCTCGCCGCCGACATAGGCCCAGTCCTCGCTCCAATCGAACTGGAAAGCCTCGCCCGGCGCGAACACCAGCGGCACGAAAGTCCCACGATCTGTCGTGTGATGCGCACGCTGCCGGTCACCCTTCCATTCCCGCACAAAGGCCGCAACACGTTCGTAGGAACCGTCATATCCAAGCTTTACAAGATCGGCATGCATCAGCTTCGCCGTTCGGCGTTCCTTGCGTGATTTGCGCTGATCAGTCGTCAGCCACGCAGTAAGATGCTTAGCATAAGGGTCCAGCTTGCTGGGGCGATCTGGCACCTGAAATGCAGGTTCAACAATCCCCTCCCGCAGATACTTCTTGATCGTGTTGCGAGATACGCCCGTCCGCCGCGCGATCTCGCGAATAGGCATCTTATCCCGCAGTGCCCATTTCCGAATTACCCTCAAAAATCCCATGTCTATCACTCCATGCGCCCCCAGCTGATTCAAGCCGGGGCAAGGTTACACATGGGTCAATTCTCAATGACAATTTCTGCTGGTGCCGGGTCAGTTCTCAATGACAATCAACAGTCTACGGATGCTCAACTTAGCCATATGCTAGCTTTTGAAGCAGCTTGGACGCGCGCGCTGGCTGCGACCAACCGGTTAGATGCGCGTTCTGCCGAGCATACTGCCATGGCGATAAGTTTGCACCGAACCGATATTAGCGACTTGGCAAACGGCGCGGCACAGGACGGATTGCCCATTCCTGCTTTGATCCGGCAATTGAAGAGAGGCGCAAATAATCCAGCAGAAATCCACACTGGGACGACCTCTCAAGATGTTTTGGATACAGCATTAGCCATTACATTGCGGGGTGTGACTGACCTCATCCAAACGCGGCTTGCAAATCTGGACAGCGAGCTGCGGCGGCTTGAAGATACATATGGAGCAAACGTCCTGATGGGGCGCACTCGCATGCAGGCGGCCATGCCAATCACGGTCGCTGACCGAGTGCGAACATGGCGCTTGCCCATTTTGGATCACAAGAAAAGGTTTGACGTGCTTCGTCTTAGGACAGAACGGGTACAGATCGGCGGTGCTGCTGGAGACAGAGCGGCGCTTGGAAAGGATGGCATGGCAATTGCAGCCCATGTGGCCCAGGAATTGGATCTTGGAAACCCTGCCTTCGCTTGGCATGCGATGCGCGATGGACTTGTTGAATATTCAGGTACGCTCTCGCTAACCACCGGGACGCTCGGAAAGATGGGGCAGGACATCTGCTTAATGGCACAACAAGGTATTGACGAGATCGTGCTTTCTGGTGGCGGCGGTTCATCCGCGATGCCCCATAAGCAAAACCCGGTGCTGGCCGAACTCTTGGTGACATTGGCGCGTTTCAACGCGGTACAGGTTTCAGGGATGCATCAATCGCTTGTGCACGAACAAGAACGGTCGGGCGCGGCCTGGGCATTGGAATGGATGCTCTTGCCGCAGATGTGCCTTGCCACCTGCCGAAGCTTGGCTGCCGCAATCAATTTATGTAAAGGGATCACTCGAATCGGCATGGAGGGCAATGAAGGATAAATTGGCGCCGCCGGAGTGATCGTAAAATCACTGTAGGCCAAGGTGAAAAACCTTGATGCCAGAGTTTTTTTGAAGGCATTGCGACAATTTTTGGTTCGAATATAAGGTTTTCTGCTGATTTGGGGCGCCAAGCGTTCTTGAGCCCGCGCGCGGACATTTTGATAACTATCTGTAACAATTAAAGAAACAAATTTTCATTAATCAAATTTTAATGTGTTTGCATCGCAAAAATCCGTGGTGATTTCAGAGAATTCTTGGCGAAGAAAGTTTGCACAAGTTACGCAGACGGCAGTCACGGCTTTGTCAAAAACTGGCACTGCCGCCAAAAGATTTTACCGGTGCAGCGTGCAAAAAGGTTTCCATCGTGATGTTTCGCGCGGGTCGAGCGTGGCCAACTCCTGAACGCGGGAAAGCCCTTGGCGTCGATTTGTTCTTTTCCGATCATTTGGGCATCTCTATCCCAGAGATTGTCGCCGTGGCGGATTGAAAAGATTTGCAACCGAGCATCGGCCTTGTGATCAGCTTGATAGATTGCTGATCTTGCTTGGAATATCTTTCATGTACGCGACTTGGCGAACATTCATTCTGCGCCAGCCTTTGGCGAATATCGGAAACGCTTTGGTACTGTTGAAATCTTTTGCGGGTTTCCGCTTTGGGCTCCAATTTGCGACGGATGGCTACGACAAGCAAGCAGCAGGATGTTTCGGTGACGGCAAATTTCAAAGGGGCGTGCTATCCGAAATCTGTACTTTTGTAGGCCTTTTCATTTAAGTGCGCAAAGCTGTGACTTACCGCGACCTTAAGGAATTTCTGGCCGCGCGCGATGTGGCCATTGATCATACGATCCTCTCAACCACTGGGTTATAAATTGCGCGCCCGAGATCGCCGCCAATGCGCTGCGCCAACTTTGAAGGGCTTTAGCCGGTCACTGTGATCCTTACGTCCGAGGGCATTGGCCCATTGATTACCATCAGGCAAAAGCAATACCTCAACAATATCCTCGAACAAGATCACGGGTTCATTAGGCGCATCACCGAGCTGATGCTCGGCTTCAAAGCCAGCCCACTCGGCCACAACAGCCATTATCGACATCGAGACCGCACAAATGACCCGAAAATGTCAGTTCGACCCAAACGGCCTTCTCGCTTTCCAGCAATTTGCCGCGCTAGCAGCATAATGCTGCGCAAACGTAGGCTCACCTCAGACCGAACACTTTCGCCAATGCTCACGCATCGCGTTTCATGATCCATTCGACCTCGGGGGCGGGAACGAAGCGCCATTTGCGCAAGGGGCCGGCCATGACGTTCAGGTAATACATCTCAAACCCGTAGGGGGCGCCGCAGGGGTGGTGGCCGCGCGGGACCAGAACGACATCACCGTCTGAGACCGCCATGGTTTCATCAAGGCTGCCATCATCGGTATAGACTCGCTGGACGCCAAAGCCCGAGGCAGGGTTCAGGCGATGGTAGTAGGTTTCTTCCAGATAGGTGATGCGGGGGAAGTCATCCTCATCATGGCGGTGGCTGGGGTAGGATGACCAGTGGCCTGCGGGGGTGAAAACCTCGGTCACCAGCAGGCTGTCGCAATAATCCTCGTTTTCCATCGCGATGTTGTTGATGTGGCGGGTGTTGGTGCCTTTGCCGCGTGTCGTCAGGGTGATGCCATCGGGGCCGATGCGGCGGGCCTTGTGGCCGCCTATGCCGGGGGCGGTGCAAACGGCGATTACGCAATCGGTTTCGGCGACGGCCTGCCAATCGGTGCCATTGGGCAAATAGAGGCAATGCGGCGGGGTCTTTTCAAACACGCACATCCGGTCGCCCAACACGCCCCAATCCTGCCCTGCCCCGCTGATCGCGGCTTTGCCTTCGATCATTACCAGAATAACCTCTCGGTCACCTGTAACTTCGGATGCTGTTTCGCCTTTGCGCAAACGGTGCAGCCCAAACCCGACATAGCGCCACCCCGCGCTTTGTGACGTGATATCGTGGACCTTGCCGTGGGTGCCAAAAGGCTTGCGCAAAAGATCGGTCATTTGGGTATGTCCTTATAGTTTTCTGGGTCGAAGACGATGAAAAACTGATAGCCGCACCACGCGGCCACAGCGCCAAAGATGGCGGCCCAACCGGGGCTGCCGGATACCAGTTCAAAGACGGCCCAGGCCGCAGAAACCCCCACAGTCACCAATCGTGGCAGCACGGGGCGGAAAAACGGGTGGTACACATTCAAGAATTTCATCCCTTACCTTTCAATAGTCAGGCCCGAGCGGGCGCAGATATCGACGATGTGATTATAGCCCATTTTCGAATACTCATAGGGTGGTGCTATGGCGGGGTCTTGCTCGGCTTCGACCACGATCCAGCCGTTGTAATCGATCGCCTTTAGCTGATCGGTGATCGCCTGAAAGTCGATACAACCTTGCGGATCGCCGGGCACGGAGTAAACGCCTGCGCGCACGCCATCCAGAAAGCTGCGGTTGCCATCGCGCACCCATTTCAATTTGTCGGGGCGCACGTCTTTGAAATGTACATGATGCACGCGGTGGCCCCATTTATCCAGCACGGCCAGCGGGTCGGCCCCGGCAAAGACCAGATGCCCCGTGTCAAAAAGCAGTGTCACTTCGGGGCCAGAGCCTTCCATCAGCCAGTCGATATCCTCGGCATCCTCGATCATGCCGCCCATGTGATGGTGGTAGGACAGCGTCACACCCTGATCTGCCGACCATTTGGCCAGCTCCGTCAACTTGGCGGCATAGGCCATAACGTCATCGCGGCCCAGCTTGGGGCGCGATGAAACCGGCGTGGTCAGCGCCCCCTGCACGGTGTTGGAGCATTCGGCATAAACAATGCAGGGTGCGTTCAGGGCGGCGAACTGTTCAACCTGCTGGCGGATCGCGGCCTGTTCCTCGGCGACCGAGGCAACCATCAGATTGCCAGAACACCACCCGCCACACAGCACCACACCGTAACGGTCCAGATAGGCGCGCAAACCTTCTGTGTCGGCAGGCATCCGTCGGCCGCGTTCGACCCCTGCATAGCCGATACGGCCCGCGTCTTCCATCGCGCCTGTCGTCGTGAAGTTTGCGGTTAGATCGGGCAGATCATCATTCTGCCATGCGATGAGTGAGATACCGATTTTGACCGACATCAGTCTGCCCTTTGCTTTGATTTGTTGGAAACATACACTACGCGCGCGGCATTGACCTGCGGGCGGGTAGAGATTTCTGGCACGCCAACCTCCCACCAAGTGCCGCCGTGGGGCGTACTGGGATAGGGGTCTGTGTCAATCACAATGACATAGGGGCCTCTAATGCTGGCGCGATTTGCCAGCGCTGACTCTAGCGCCGCGATGGACGTGACCTTTACGCTTGTAGCGCCCATGGCCTCGGCATGTTTGGCAAAATCAATCGCGGAAGCGGTGGCATGAATCGTGTGGTCCAGCAGATTGTTGAATTCGGCCCCGCCGGTGCCCATTTGTAAGCGGTTAATGCAGCCATAGCCGCGATTGTCCGTCACCACCACGGTAAAGCTGATGCCCATCATGGCTGCAGTCGCCATTTCGGAATTGGCCATCATATAGGTGCCATCGCCGGTAAAGCATATCACATCGCGGTCGGGTTGCGCCATTTTGATGCCCATCGCGCCCGCAATTTCATACCCCATGCAGGAAAACCCGTATTCCATGTGATAGGACATGGGGCGCGAGGATTTCCACAGCTTGTGCAACTCGCCCGGCATGGTGCCTGCGGCACACATCACCACCGTATCGGCATTTGCCGCGCGTTGCACCGCGCCCACGACCTGCATGTCAGTGGGCAGCGCGTTGCCGGTTGGCGCATCGGTAAGCGGGTCGACGGCGGCGAACCAATCGGCTTTCAAGCCTTCAATCCCGGCCGTCGATTTATGTGCGCCCAAGGTCTGAGACAGCTCGGCCAAACCAACCCGCGCATCGGCGACCAGCGGCAGTGCTCCGTGCTTGGTAGCGTCATAGGCGGCGATATTCAGGCAAGCGATTTTGCGGGCCGGGTTTGCGAACAGACCCCATGACCCCGTGGTGAAATCTTGAAAGCGGGTGCCGATGCCCAGCACCAGATCGGCCTCGGTGCAGACGGTGTTTGCCGGGTTGCCGCCTGTTACGCCAATGGGACCAAGGTTGAGCGGGTGATCCCATGGCAGCGCCGATTTGCCGGCCTGTGTTTCGGTTACGGGGATGTTGTGCGCCTCGGCAAAGGCGCGCAGTGCCTCAGTGGCGCCCGAGTAATGCACGCCGCCGCCCGCAACGATCACCGGCCGCTTGGCCGCTTTGATGGCCTCGGTCACGGCAGAAAGTTCGTCCAGGTCAGGGCGAATGCGGCGTGTGGCCCATATCCTGGGCGCGAAAAAGCTTTCGGGGTAATCGTAGGCCTCGGCCTGTACATCCTGACAGAAGGCCAGCGTGACGGGGCCGCACTCGGCCGGATCGGTCATGGTGCGAAAGGCGCGGGGCAAGGCGGTCAGTAATTGTTCGGGCCGCGTGATCCGGTCGAAATAGCGGCTGACGGGTTTAAAGCAATCATTGGCGCTGATGGTGCCGTCGGCAAAATCCTCAATCTGTTGCAACACCGGGTCGGGGCCGCGGTTGGCGAACACATCGCCCGGCACGAGCAGGACGGGCAAGCGGTTCACATGGGCCAGCGCTGCCGCTGTCACCATATTCGTCGCCCCCGGCCCGATCGAGGATGTGACCATCATCGCCCTTTTGCGCCCCGATTGCTTGGCATAGGCAATGGCGGCATGGGCCATGGTTTGTTCATTATGGCCGCGCCATGTCGGCAAGCTGTCACGCGCACCATGCAGCGCCTCGCCGATCCCCGCCACATTGCCATGCCCGAAAATTGCCCAGCATCCGACGATAAATGGCTCGCCCGTCTCGGCCAGTTGTGCGGCCACATATTTGACCATCGCCTGCGCGGCGGTCAGTCGGAGTGTTTTGGTCATCAGTTCATCCCCCCGTTTGCAGCGGCGGCGCGGGCCGCGTCCCAGATCTGGCTCAGACGGGTATAGCGTTCGGACATTTGGGCCACGGCATCTGCATCTGACATTTGCCCTTTCATCCACGCCCGTGCCGCATCGCCAAAAATCGTACGGCCAACGGCAAAGCCTTTGACCAATGGCTGTTCGGCCGCAAGTGCAAAACTGGCCGACAGCTCGGCCTCGGGCGCGTCCAGCCCCAGCACGACGATGCCGCGGGTGCGCGGGTCGTTGCGGGTAATCGCCTCCACAGCATTGGCCCATGCGGCGCGGGTCTTGAACGGTTCCAGCTTCCACCAATCGGGATAGATGCCAAGATCGTAGAATTGCTGTATCAGCGTTGGCGTGGTCATGTCATCGACCAGCCCAACCTTGGACGGGATCACCTCTAGCAAAAACTCCAGCCCGTTGCGGCGGCTCGCGGTCCAAAGGCGTTTGACGACGTCCTCTTGCCGCACGCGGATGGCAGCATCATCGTCAGGGTGGCAAAACACCAGCAGCTTGACCACATTTTCGGTCGCCCATTCGCGCAGCTTGCCGTAATCGGGGCCCAGCTCAGGCTCTAGTCTGATCGGGCGGGACCCCGGCCATTCTGTCGGCCGCCCGATCCACAGGCCCGTGCCAGAGGCGCGGTGCAACGCCGACCGCCCGATACGATTGTCGCACAAGATACCATAGCCAGGCTTGCCACCCTGCACCTGCAATGCCGCATCAAGGCACAATTGCTTGAACGCACCGCCTTTTTGGGGGGTATATCCCTCCATCTCCTCAAGCTGCAAGCGGTGGTCAAATGCGAAGGTTTTGACCGATGACCAATCGTGCGGGCGGTTCGTGGCCCAATGCACCTGCTCCAACTCGGCATCATTACGAAGGTCGGGCTGTTTTATGCCGCGCTCAAAGAAGAACTGAAGCTCCTCCCAGCTGGGATAGGCCGGGGTGCAGCCGTGGCGGCTGACCGCAAATGCCCCGCAGGCATTGGCGTATTTAAGCGCCGTGGGCCAATCCTCGCCGTCCAGCCAGCCCTTTAGCAGGCCGGACATAAAGCCATCCCCTGCCCCAAGCACATTGAACACCTCGATCGGGAAACCGGGACCGGCCGCGCCTTCGTCCAGCGTATCGGGAATGGCACCGGTAAAGGCCACCGCGCCCGCCGCCCCGCGTTTGCACACCAACGTGGCGTTGGACACGGCCCGCACGGCCCGCAACGCGGCAATCGTATCAGTGCTGCCACCTGCGATGTGAAACTCTTCTTCGGTGCCGACGATCAGGTCGAACAGGTGCAGGCTCGCTTGCAGCTTTGCCGTGACCGCTGCACTTTCCACAAAGCGACTTTCGCCATCACCATGCCCCGCCACGCCCCACAGGTTCGGGCGGTAGTCGATATCTAGCGCGGTCTGCATGCCTTCCGCGCGCGCGATGGTCAGCGCCTTGATCGTCGCCGCCTCGACTGATGGGTGGCTAAGATGAGTGCCCGTGGCCACAACGGCGCGGGCCTGCTTGATGAACCCTTCATCAATATCATCCACGGTTAGCCCCATATCGGCGCAGTTCTCGCGATAGAAAATCAGAGGAAACTGATCTTGGTCGCGGATGCCCAACAGCACCAGCGCGGTCAGTCGTGCCGGGTCAACCTTTACCCCGTCGGTGTTCACACCTTCGGCACGCAACTGTTCGACAATGAACCGCCCCATATGCTCATCACCGACACCGGTAATAACCGCCGACTTCATCCCCAATCGCGCTGTCCCGCAGGCAATGTTCGTGGGCGAGCCGCCGATATATTTGTCAAACGACCGCATATCCTCAAGCCGCCCGCCAATCTGCGCGCCGTACAAATCAACCGAACTGCGGCCAATCGTGATCAGGTCTAGGGTTTTCATAGCACATCCCGTATCAAAGTAAGAGGTTGCCTGCGCGAACGCTCCCAAGCATGCCCCGCCAACCAAACGGCGGCAGGGCGATATTGCATTTGGTTTCAGCTCAACCGGATTGTTTGCCCAGTGGCCACTGACGCTAATGCAGCATCGGCCAATTCGAGCGCTTTCAAACCATCAAGCCCAGTCGTTGGTGTCGGCGTATTATTAGCCACCGCAGCGACAAAGGCCGCAATTTCATTGGCATAGGCGGCCGTATAGCGGTTCATAAAGAAATCCAACAGTGGCGGGCGCGTATAGCCGTCTGCATTGGCAACCTCGATTCTGGACTGACGATGGTTTTCCGCCGAAACAGAGCCTTTGGAACCATGCACCTCGATCCGCTGGTCATAACCGTAAGTTGCGCGGCGGGTGTTGGTGATGGTGCATTGCTTGCCCGTTTTTGTCGTCAGAATGACGTTGACGCTGTCATAATCGCCAAGGCCCTTAATGGCAGGGTCTGTCAGAACCGAAGCCGCGGCCTGCACCGTTGCCACCTCTTCGCCCAGCAGCCAACGGGCCACGTCGAAATCATGGATCGTCATGTCGCGAAATATCCCACCCGAGCGTTTGATGTAGTCTGCAGGTGGCGCGCCGGGGTCGCGGCTGGTCAAGGTCACCATCTCGACTTCACCGATAACACCGTCATCGATTGCCTTCTTCAGCGCCATGAAATCGGGGTCAAATCGGCGCTGGAACCCCACCATGAGCTGGCCCTTTTCCGCTGCAACCGTTTCTACAACTTTTCGGGCGCGTTTCACGTCAAGATCTACAGGTTTCTCGCAAAACACTGCTTTTCCTGACTTAACAAAGCGCTCGATCAGATCTGCATGTGTGTCGGTGGGGGTGCAGATAATTACAGCATCAACATCAGCGGATGCCAGTATCGTGTCGATTGTTCGGATGTCGCAACCATAGCTGTCACAAATGTGCTGCGCGGCCGATTCAACAGGATCGGCGACTGCAACCAATATTGCGCCTTGAACTGACGAAACCGCTTTTGCGTGCACCTGTCCTATGCGGCCTGCACCCAGCACTGCAAATCTGATAGACATTCTTTTTCTCTCTCTTTTAAATTTCGGGCTAGGCCCAGCGTGTCTTATGATTCCGGATAGGCTCCGGCAACGTTTTGGTCAAAGTCTACGAGTGATCCGGTCATGACACCCGCCTCATCGCTCAGCATATAACTGGCCAACCCTGCAACATGGTCTGGCTTTACCAACATCTTGAACGGTTGCTGTGCCTCGGCCCTTTCCAACCAGTCATCGCTTGCATTGTGGAACCGCTTTTGCACTGCGTCCTCTCCCGGGGTATCCATCCACCCGCAGTTAATCCCGTTTACGCGGATGCGATGGCTGCGCAGCGTGTTGGCTGCGTTCTTCGTCACATTTGCCAGCGCAGCCTTGGATGCAGAGTAAGGCGCCAAAAAGGATTGACCGCAATGCGTTACCATCGACAGAATGTTCAATATTGCAGCTGGCTTTCCTGCAGCAATGGCAAGTTGTGACACCCGCTGAATCGCAAAAAACGGTGACCGCAGGTTGGCTGTCATCATGCGATCAAACTCTGCCTGGCTTGTGTCCAGCACCGAACCTCTGTCAGTCATCGCGCCTGCGTTGACCAAGGCATTTATCCGCCCCATCTGTTCGGCCGCACGATCCACAAGCGACAGAATACTGCCGGTATCCTCCAGATCGGCAGAAATGAAACTGGCCCCGATCTGATGTGCCGCGGCTTGGCCGCGCGGGGCGTTGCGGCCCGCAATGACGATATGGCTGCACCCCTCTGCCACCAGCCGAGTTGCTATGGCAAGGCCGAGCCCTTGCGTCCCGCCAATCACCAGCGCGGCAGTATCGGAGTGGATACCGTTCTTCATGCTGCGTCTTCGTAGCCGGCCTGAGTTTTGGCACCGGTGATGTAGGCCACAACATCCTCGCCCGTGACATCCTCGTTCTTGATGTCCAGATTGGCACAAATGCGGCCCCGCCGGAACACGACCACCCGATCCACAAGGTCAAAAACCTGCCGCATGTTGTGACTGATCAGGATGAGCGGCTCACCCGCTTCTTTCAAGGTACGAACGATATTTTCGACCTGCGCAGTTTCTTGCACACCCAAGGCAGCCGTTGGTTCGTCCATAATTGTCAATTTCGAATGGAACGTAGCAGTGCGGGCAATCGCCACACATTGCCGCTGTCCGCCCGACATGTTGCGGATTTTGTTGCGGATGTTAGGAATCTTGACCCCAGTCTTTTCCAAGGCCATCATCGTTCTCTCACGCATGGCTTTGTAGTCAAGAATGGAAAACGGCCCCAAGTTTACTTTGACCAGCTCACGCCCCAGGAAGAGATTATCGGGGACATCCAACTCATCCGCCAGTGCCAAGGACTGAAAGACGGTTTCAATCCCAGCTTTGCGCGCATCCATCGGGGTTTCGAAACTGACGGCTGAGCCATTGAAGATGATCTCGCCGCGGGTCCGCTGTTCAACGCCTGTGATCTGGCGCACAAAGGTAGACTTACCGGCCCCATTATCGCCCATAATGGCGACATGCTCGCCCTTGCGCAGAATGAAGTTGGCACCTGTCAAGGCATGAACGCCGCCGTAATGCTTGGTAAGGTCGCGTGTTTCCAGAATGATATCAGTCATGGTGTTTCCCCTTAAACCTTTGATCCGGCTCGGCGCTGGCGCCATTGGTCCAATACAACAGCCGCGACGATAATAAATCCCTTCACCATTTCTTGGTAATACGCATCGAGCCGCAAGAACGTGAAGCCCGAGATGATGACGCCAAAGATCAGCGCGCCCAACACCGTCCCGACAAGCGATCCACGACCACCCGCCAGAGAAATGCCGCCGATCACAGTCATCGCAATTGCATCAAGTTCATACATGACCCCCATACCTGCCTGCGCGGTCAGGTTCTTGGACGCCAAAACAATCGCCGACAGACCAGCGAGCATTCCCGCGATGGTGTACACCAAAACCTTGTGGCGGTTCACTTTGATCCCCGACATACGCGCTGCATCCTCATTGGACCCGATCGCGTAAGTATGTTTGCCATAAACCGTGTATTTCAGGATCAGATGAAACAGAACCGCAAGGCCCACAAAAATGATTACGGGCGCCCAGCCGTTCAACCCATTCCCGATGGAGCTGAACTGATCAGTTGGGAAAGAGATTGGGTTGCCCTTAGACCACCACTTTGCTGCGCCACGGGCCGCCACCATCATGCCGAGCGTCGCAATAAATGGGGGGATTTTAGTATAGGCTATCAGTGCGCCGTTTACAAAGCCGGCCAACAGCCCAACACCAAGGGCCACCAGAATTGGGATGATGACAGGCAAATCCATCCAACTCTCACCAAAGATTGCTTTCGGGTTCGGATTGCCGTTGACCATCGCGGTTTGGGCAAAACTCATGGCAATCATCGCGGTCAGGCCGACGATCGACCCCGGCGAAAGATCGATACCGCCGGAAATGATGACCTGTGTTGATCCGATGGCAATAATGCCAATGATGGAAACCTGAAGGATGATGATCTTGAGCCGCGCTTCGTTGAAGATCGTGTCAAATCGGCCATCACTGTCAAACAGAAAGCTCTGCCCCATTGTCAGTGCGCCAAGCAGTTCAAACAGGCCAATCATCAACAGCAATGCGAGAAGCACGTTCATCTCGTTCGGCCAAGCCCGCTTTTTTGAATCAAAGACAAGCCCACCGGTGCCATGTGAATTGTGGTCAGCCATTATTCCCCCCCAAACCTTGCATAATGTAGAACAGTGCCGAAGCATCGCTGTTGCAATGCTTCGACGTTTATCGTTCGTTATCGGGTCAGTTCTTCTTCAGGTAATTGTCAATATTAGCAGGTGTGACCAGTTCGAATGGAATATAGACTTTTTGGTCAACCGATTCGCCGCGGGCCAGGCTCAATGCGGCATTCAACGCGCCCGAACCCTGACCTGCAGCATTTTGAAATACTGTCACATCCAAATCACCGGCCTGCATGGCTTGCAGCGCATCTTGCGTGGCATCAACACCGCCAACAACTATCACATTCATGTCGAGACCAGCTGCCTTCATTGATTGGATCGCGCCGATTGCCATCTCGTCATTGTTGGCAATGACAGCATCAAAAGCTTCGCCCGTTGACAGCCAGTTGGTCATCAGGTTCTGCGCTTCGTCTCGCGACCAGTTTGCCGTTTGCTTGTCGACAACCGTGATAAAGCTGCACATATCTGTTCCGAGGATATCTTCGACGTCTTTGGTGCGCTGAACAGCTGCTTGGTTGGAAAGCTCGCCCATCATGACATAAGCGCGTGCGCCGCCGCCTTTACCCATTCCCCGCAGCATTTTGCAGACTTCAAACGTCTCCAGTGTGCCGGATTCGATTTCGTTAGACGCAACAAAGGCTTGGTTGTCAGGTAACGAATCTACGTTGATCGGCTGGCGGTTGACATAGACAAGCGGCACGCCTGCGGCTTCTGCGGCGGCGGTCATCGCTTGTGTTGCCGATGTATCAACGGGGTTCACAATGATCGCATCCACACCCGATGCGATAAAGTTGTTGATCTGGTCAAGCTGCTTGGCCACGTCGTTTTGCGCGTCTTCAATCTGAACACTGACGCCATCAGTTTTGTCGGCGACTTCTTGAATACCGTTGCGCAAAACGGTCAGGAAGTTGTCGTCAAACAACGCCATCGAAACGCCAACATTCTCAGCCATCGCGGTGGTCGACATCAAAGCCAACAGGCTTGCAGTCATAAAGGTCTTTTTCATCAGTTCCTCCCATATGTGGTGTCCGGCACACCGTTATATTCACCGGAACCCCGATAGCCGGGGTGTTCCGTCCAAAGCCTCAGGCTGATTGCAACTGCAATTGAGAGGCAATGAAGTCGATCGAGCGCTTTAGTTCGGAATAGGGGTCCGCCATGGCCTGTGTGACAGGCGAAAAACACTCGTATGAAATTGGACCGTCGTATCCTGCCTTAAACAAGGCACCAAGCTGGGCAATATTGCCCAAGCGGTCTGCGTCATCCACCAGAACGCGATGCTCATCCTCCATCTGATCAACGCGCAAGGTTGGATCGGTAACGCCCGAGATGTGAACGATGCCAGTACGTTCGGGATAAATGGCGCCGCCACCGGCTAGCGTGTGGTGAAATGTGTCATGGACCAGTTTGAAATTTGCATCGCCACCAATTGCGTGAATAGTCTCGTCCAATTCAGTTTTTGACCGCAATGAGGACCGCAAAAAGCCAAGTGGCTCTACCAGCGCAATTAGGCCAGAATCTTGCAACATAGGCAAAACGGCCTTCATCGCAACGCGCAGATTGGCCTGCCGTTCGCCATTGCCTACACCGGTTCCATCATTGCGGGGTATAAGGCTGATGGTTTCCGCGTTGGCAGCCTGTGCAATTGCGATCAAAGTCCGGACCGCGTGTTCGCGCTCGCCATCCCAACTGTTGAACGGGTAAACTTGGCTTAGGCCAACGATACGAATACCTTTATCAGCGGCATGCTTTCCGGCCGTGACCGGATCCATCCCGTCAAACAGCGGCCGTGTAATATCGTTACGCACCTCTACGCCGATACAGCCAAGCCTTGCGGCAAGGTCAAGGAATTCCAGATACCCCATATTGGGTGTCGTCATATGGTTTAGTGCTGTTTTCATTACCTGCCCCCGCCAATTCCAATGCTTGCGCGTTCTGCAAGTGCCACCGCTTTCCCGAAGTCGCGCATTACACTCTTGACGAGACACTGCATGCGGCCTCGGGATTCGGTCAATAAGGAGGGGTATATTTTATGCCATTAATGACGTATTAGCACCCAACAAAATGACGCATTTACGTCACTACAGGAGCTCTGGCAGAACCACTCTTGGTTCAAGGAAATGCTGCCCTGCCGTGCCGTCATCTCCTTCCAGACTTGACGTAACCATCAGGTCAATCAGCGCCCTGCACAGCTCGGGCAGCGGGGTAGAAATGGCCATGGTTGCATATCCATCAATCAAGGCACCGCGGCTTTCGGCGGTCACCTCATTGACCACAAGGGCCACGCGCGGTTGAGCATGTACTTCGCGCAACGCGGCGATAGCGCCCTCCATCCCGCCCCCCGCGACATATAGACCCTTAAGGTCGGGATGCCTGTGCAACAGATCCAAAGTTGCCTCATAGGTGACCTGACGTGTCTCTAAGTTCACCAATGTATCCAATACGGTAAACCCCTTTCCCGTCTCCCGCACAAATGATCGGAACCCGACCTCTCGCAGGTCATGCCCATGCCACCGGTTCCCGCCTACGAAAATGGCCAGTTTTCCGGGTTGATGCACTGTTTTACTGATCATCCACGCCGCAAGACGCCCAACTTTCATATTGTTAAGCCCAAGATACCCCTTACGAATCCCTTGGGCAAAATCGTTCAGCAATGAAACAACAATGACCCCGTTATCCTTGAGGGTTTGCACAACTTGATCCAGCCTTTGATCATTGACGGCGGTGCAAGCAATGGCATTGCACCGCTTTCCCATTTGGGTCAGTAGCTCGGCAAATTCGACGGGGGATTGCGAGGACGAAAACCGGATGTCCACTGTAATCCTGACATCGCGGCGTTCGGCAGCCTCAAGTTCAATCTGTTTTGCGAAATTCTTGTAAAACTCTTGGGTCTTTTTCAACAGAATAAACCCCAACCGCAATTCCGGCAGTGGTTGCTCAAGTTTATCCTGAAATATGCCTCTGCCATGATAGCGCAAGCGATGCGCTGCATCAGCGATCTTGCGCAAGGTTTCCTCACGCACGACAGCACGGCCGTTTAGGGCGCGGTCAACGGTTGTCGGGCTAAGCCCGGCTTCACGAGCCACGTCCTTTATTGTTGGTCTTTTAGCCATGAAGCCTCAATGATGGTTTTCCGTCATGATGACACAAAGACCATGACGTTGAAAACATCTATCTCCACGCCCTGCCCTAGTGTTGTAAAGATACCCCAAGCCGACCCAAACGACATCACGGTAGAACAATAGGGCAGGCTATGCCAATCTCGGCCTCCTCTATTTGAGTATCTTGGCCAATCAACCGATAATACTTGCTGAAATGCAGCGAAACGCGGCGGGCATCTTGGCGAAAGTTGTGGTGAATCACAAAGCTGATCTGCCTAGACGCCAGCAATGCCTTGTTCGTCCGGTCAAGGTCATGCGCGGCGAAAACATCAATGGTCCTCCCCGCCTGCGCAAACGCCGCCAGAATGGCCGCGTTGCCGCCGCCCACTGAATAAACGCAACGAATGTTAGGAAAATCCGCGAGGGCTTGCTGAATAAGGGAACCCGTAGCGCGATCGATGCCGAACCCGCCAGACACGGTGATGGTTTCCAAATGCGGGGCAGTTTTGACAAGATGGTCGATGAATCCTGTTCTTCGTGCGCTTTCCCCTTCGAAATCCAAACTGGACAGCGTGACCAGAACCCGCGCAGCCCCCGGCGGCGCCATCCGCCCCAAAAGATAGGCGGCGGTTGCCCCTGCCCGCGCGTTCGGCATGCCAACATAGGCCAGCCGCAACGACGCCAAGACATCGGTCACATAGGTGACAACCGGAATTCTCTGCGCGGCCAGATCCGCCAGACAGGCCTCGACCCCCAGTGTGGCAGGTGCTTTCAGCACAATCCCTTGCGTTCCGCGCCGTGCGATCCGGCGCAAAAGCGCAACGATTTCGCGCTCTTCCATCACCTCGGCCAGATGAAATCGCGCGCGAAACATTGTGGGGCGCATCAGCGGAAACTCTGCCTCGAACGCTGCCCGCACAGCCGATGAAAACCGACTTGGCGCCTGTATCACAACATCTATCGTCACCCGTGAGGTGGAAAGCATGCTTGCCGCATATTGCTGTTCAAGCTCTAGTTCGGCAGCGCGCACCCTGTCACGCGTGACCGCCCGTACATGGTCGCGCCCATGCACAACACGGTCAACGGTTGCAAGGCTTAGCCCCGCTTGATGTGCAATCTCTTTCAGGGTGAACTTTGTGGCCATCACGCCAGTTGAGGTGTTTTTGAGGGGAAATGCAACTATCGCGACATGGTTTATATAGGCAGAAGTTGGATGAACCTCGGAGGAAACCCAGATGACCAAACCCCAGCGCGCACCGGTATGGCTGAATGCAAACAGCGGTGATTTTGAGATGTTTAGCCAGATCGCCGGTCAACAGGCAGACCCGGCAGACACCCCGCATGCCGTTGACATTGTTCGCAATATCCCGATCTATAACGGGCCTTTCGTCGACAAGGTGGCCAATGATACCATCGGCCGGCAGGCCCTAATGGAGGAATGGGCACATGTCTTTGCGCATGGCGCAGGCATCATTGTTATTCGCCAAGGCGTGCCGGATCATGCGGTAATTGACCGCGCCACCGTGGTTTTTGACCAGATTATTGCCACCGAAAAGCTGGCGGCAAAAGGTGGAGGAGACCATTTCGCCAAACCCGGCGCGAATGATCGGATCTGGAACTCCCTAGAAAAGCATTGCCTGGCGGATCCGGTGAACTTCGCTGCCTATTTCAGCTCTCACAGTATCGCATTGGCGTCCGAGGCTTGGCTTGGCCCCGCCTATCAGATGACGGCGCAAGTCAACCGCGTCAATCCGGGGGGTGCGGCCCAGACGCCACATCGCGACTATCACCTTGGTTTTATGAGCGCAGACCGGATGGCACAGTTTCCCGCCCATATTCATGCCGTGTCGCCAACTCTGACGCTGCAAGGGGCGGTGGCCCATTGCGATATGCCGGTCGAAACCGGGCCAACGATGGTGCTGCCCTTTTCGCAGCAGTTCTTTGAGGGTTATCTTGCCTTTGCGCGCCCCGAGTTTCAGGCCTATTTTGCCGAAAATTATGTGCAGTTGCCGTTGAAAAAGGGGGATGTGGTTTTCTTCAATCCAGCCGTTATGCATGGCGCGGGCACCAACCATACCGCAGACAGATTTCGAATGGTAAACCTGTTGCAAGTCTCTTCGGCCTTTGGGCGCGCGATGGAAACCGTCAACCGCACGGCCATGCTGCGCGCTCTTTATCCGGCATTGCAGGCAACGGCAGGCCTGAATATAGCAAATGTTATTGCGGCCTCGGCCGAAGGATACCCATTCCCCACCAATCTTGACAGCAACCCGCCAATCGGCGGCCTAGCCCCCAAAACCCAAGCCGATTACCTGCGTGATGCGCTAGCAAAGAAGCAAAGCGAGGCCGATTTTTTCGCTATCCTGACAGCGCTTGAGATCAAGAACCGATCATAATGCACGCCGCAGCAACGCGAAGGCAACCATCCGGCGGTCGACATATGCAAAGTCGCGCCGCCGGGCTGTGCTACCCCATCTTTTCCGTCGCATATCCAGCCGGACCTGCGAGAAAATCCCTGCACCTCGGCCAACGCCTTGTTTTCTTAGGTAGCCTTCTTGCAATGAAGCGGGATGTCATGTTTCACCACAACTTTTTGATAGTCAGTATGGTTTGAAATAACCACTAAGATATCGATCGGCAGGACGCCGTTCCGCCAACGGCACAACAAGTCGTTCAAGCCCTGGCTAAAGCGCGATACCATTGTGACGACCTTCATTTTCGCCGCTTGGTCGTTGATTGCCCATTTCACCACAAAATCGGAGGGAATTGGGCCAAATCCTTTCTCCACTTCCGCCTGGGTAAATTCGGCAGCTGCAATGCAACTGATTCAGATACAAAACTTGCCCGACATCGGGTCATCGAATTGGGCGTTTTCGGCGATGCTGCCCCCCTTTGGTCGCCAGAAAGATCGCGATTGCAGCGACGCCCCCAATGCCCGACGTACAAAACCCAGTGAGCGCTAGGTTGGTTCTTTTGGGCCCTTCTTGAGCCTTGAAGCCCCAGAAATCAGATCCGAACCTTTTCCAAACCTTCAATGAATGCAGCAAGTTCCGTGTCTGAAATGGCAATGGAATGGCCTGTTTCGGGATAGGCGCCCGTATCAACATCTTGTTTAAACTCTCGAAACGCCGCGATGCGTTCGTATTGTAGGCGGTCAAACTCAGCCTGAAAATTGCGATAAGTCTTAGCGTGACGCGGTTTGTGCCCTGCCGTGCAGCCCAAAACATCTTCGGCAAACAAGTATTGAGCATCAGCGTATGGGCCGGCCCCCATCCCCAACAGCACAAGATTGGTGCGCTTGGAGATTTCAAGCGCCACACGGTCGGGAACGACTTCCAGCTCGGCCCCAAAACATCCAATCGCTTCAAGCTGTTCGATGTGCCGCATGACATCCAGCGCGCTTTGTGCTGTTTTGCCAACGGCCTTGAAACCGCCGGTCCATGTGGCCTTTGACGGGATCAGGCCAACATGGCTGACAACAGGAATCCCGTCGTCTGCCAAGGCCTTGATCGTCCCAAAGGATGACGCGCAATACACGCAATCTGCACCTGTCTGCATCGCAGCATGGGCGGCACGCTGATAATCCTCAAGTGTCACCAAAACCCCGTAAAGCAAACCTACCTGGACAAAACAGTCCCCCGCCGCCTCGCGCATTTCGGATGTCCAGACCGGAGCAATGATTGACAGCATGTCTATCCCTGCGGCAGCCGCAGCGGCAGCCTCATCCGGGGTTTCGACATAGAGCATCGTCAGTTGGCGTTTGCCCTTTTGCGCACGAATATCTGCAACCGTGGGTCGGTTGTTTTTCAGTCCCATAAGGGTTCCTCCGGCTGTCAGCTTACGGCGATGGGCCGAAGCATTTTTTTCAAATTGATGGCAGGATCGCCAAGCAGGGCGACATCAAGCGGCACCTCCGCTTCGATCAGTTTCTGCGCCAGTTTGATATCCTTGGCGACAGCATTTCCAATTCCCAAACCTGCCGCGCCAATAAGGCGGGCTTGTCCATCCAGATAGAAATGCAGTTCCGTCTCCGTATCGGTTTTGCGGATTGCGCTGGCCTGTCCGACCGTATCACCAACAGCTTGCAAGCCCAGATCGTATTGATCAGACCAAAACCAAACCGGCCCACCAAATTGCAAACCGGCCCCTGCCATATTGCGCCCGGCAATGTCGCCCTGAGTTTGGGCATTCTGCCATGTTTCAAACCTGCGATACACAGCGTCTTTACACAGCACGCTGGCACAATCGCCCGCCGCATATATATGCGGGTCCGTGCTGCGCAGCTGTCTGTCCACGCGGATGCCGTTCTCAACCGCCAAACCGGACGCCCGCCCCAGCTCGGTGTCTGGCACCACCCCAATCGCCGCGACCACAACATCTGACGGAATGGACCGACCATCGGCCAGTATAACTGCATTTTTGGTAACCTCGGCAATTTGAACACTGCACAAGATATCAACGCCTTCAGCCAAATGCTGACCTGTGATCCGCGTAGCCAAAGCCTCGGGCACGTTGCGCCCCAACGGGCGCGGACCATATTCCAACACAGTCACCCGCGCCCCCCGCCCGATAAGCACGGCGGCCAATTCCATCCCGATCAGGCCCGCACCGATTACCGTTATTTGCACGCCCGGCGCTGCCGCCCCGTAAATCCGCTGCGCGTCACCCAAACTGCGCAAAGACAGGGCACGATCGCCCCCGCTACAAGCCAATTTGCGCGGAACTGCACCGGTTGCCAAAAGCAGTTTGTCATAGTCCAGACCTGCACCATTTGACAAAACGACCCGCCGCCCGGCCCTATCAACAGAATGCACAGACACGCCCAGCAGCAAGTCAATCTTGCAGTCCTGCAACCGCTCGGGCGTACAGATCGGTTTTTCCGTGGCACCCAGTTCACCCGGCTTGGACAACGGCGGACGTTCATAGGGCATGCCGGGTTCCGCAGCAACAACCGTAATGGTGCCAGCATATCCCTGATCCCGCGCGGCAAAGGCGGCACGGATGCCGCAATCCCCGCCGCCCGCAATAACAATCCCGGCCATTCTAAATCTCTATCAACACGCGGCCATCCGCGAGCTTGACCTGATATATCGCCAAATTCACGCAGACAGGCACACGCGTAGCCTCACCCGTGCGGTAATCAAACTGACCATTATGTTTCGGGCATTCAATCGTGTGATCCATCACCAACCCATCCGCCAGATGAACGTTTTCATGGGTGCAAAGACCATCGGTGCAAAAATACTGGTCATCAGGTGAACGATAAATCGCAAAGGTGCGGCCGGCATGATCGAAGCGGATCACGTCTTCCTCTTCGATGTCATCTGCCGCACAAGCATCAATCCAATTTGCCATGTCGTTCTCTCCTTACTCTGCCGGAACGGCTGAAATGGGGTGTGTCGAGGCAGTTGCAGTCTCGCCCAAGGCGGCCTCATGCAAATCCTCTCGATAGGGCCGCGCGGTTGGCGGAAGATCGCGTTTCAGGAAATCATTGTGATAGGCCAGTTGTCGCCGCAGGACGGGCAAAACCTCGCGATAAGCGTTCCAGATAGATGTGTTCGGCGCGGGCAAATCATGCCCGATCATCGCATGCAGTTTGGGCAGCTGATGATATGGAACCATCGGAAACATGTGATGTTCGATGTGGTAATTCATGTTCCAATAGATGAAGCGACTGATCGGGTTCATGTAAACCGTGCGGCTATTAAGCCGATGATCAATTACATTTTCGGCCAGCCCAGCATGTTGCAAGACCCCTGTCATCACATGATGCCAAGCGCCATATAGGCGCGGCAACCCGATCACCATCAAAGGCAAAATCGATTGCATTGCCACGGCCAAAGTAATAACTGCCGCGTAGATCACCACCCAGGTCCGCGCGACAGTGACAACCTTGGACTGTTCGCTTTCCGGGATGTAACTCGCCTCTTCAGGATCTAGTTTGCCTGATGCGTTCAACAGCATCCTTTTCCACCCCTGCATCGCATCAATAAGGCCGAAAAGATTAAGGAATATGCGGAATAATGCTGGCGGGCGCATTGCCACGATTTCCGGGTCACGGCCCACAATGATCGTATCGGTGTGGTGGCGCGCGTGACTCCAACGCCAAGTCACCGGATTTCGCACCATACAAAACGACGCAATTTGATACACCCAATCATTGTATTTTGCTGTGCGAAAGGGCGTTCCGTGGCCGCACTCATGCCAGCGGCTATCCATTGCCGACCCGTAGAGCACTCCGTAAACAAGCCAGAATGGCGCAGACCACCAAGACGGCCAGAGGACCACGCCCAACCCCGCAAACAGGATCATCAACCCTAACAAGACAATCGTATCGCGGATCGCGGGCTGATCTTCGCGCTTCATCAGTGCCTTCATCTCCTTGCGGGAAATGTCGCTGTGATACCAGTCTGCTGCAGCCAGCCCGTTTTCAACAGCACGTGCTGCATCCGGCCCATTCATTGAATAATTGCGTTCAGTCATCTGGAACCCTCCCCACTTGCAAATGCTGACTCTCAATATCATAATATTCAGGAATGGGCGCGTGATCCGCTTGCTTTTACATCAAAACACATCAGTATAAGACTTCACAAATGATGTAATTCAATCAAGGCCCCCTATGCCGCGCCGACCGACGATCAAAGACCTTGCCTTGGCCGCAGGTGTAGGCGTTGCAACCGTTGATCGGGTGCTGAATGGCCGCCCCAATGTTAGCCTGGAAACGCTCGAAAAAGTGGCCGAAGCCGCCGAACGTATCGGCTATCCAACGCGCGTCTTGGCCGCCCGCAAGTTGGAGGCAGAAAGACCCCTCCTGCGGTTCGGGTTTGTTTTGCACAAGGGACGACAGGCCTTTTACCAAAACTTCGCCCGCACGTTGAAACTGGCAGTCGAGCAGCGCACAGATATTAGGGGGCGCGCGACCATTCGCTTCGCCGCCTCGCAATCCCCTGATGATTTTGCCAAAGAACTTCGTGATGTTGCGCGGTCTTGCGATGTGATCGCTACGTCTGCGATCAATCACCCCAGCCTGTCAGATCTGGTAACAGACCTCACCAAATCCGGCATCCCGATCTTTGCCGTTCTGAACGACTTTGCCCAAGGGGTCCGGCAGAATTACCTTGGGCTGAACAACGTCAAAGTCGGGCGCATGGCGGCATGGATGATAACCACGCAGGTTCGCGATCCGGGAAAGCTAGCCATCTTTGTCGGCGGCAATCGCTGGCACAGCCATCTTTTGCGCGAAACCGGCTTTCAAAGCTATATTCGAGAGTTTTCGCCTGATTTTCAAACCCTTGATACGGTCGTTAACTTGGAGACGCGACAAGTCACCTACGAGGCAACGCTCGACCTTTTAAACCGCCACCCAGATTTGCGCGGGATCTATGTCGCAGGAGGCGGGATGGAGGGGGCGATTGCCGCGCTGAGAGAAACCCGCCCACCGGGCAAGGTTTCACTTGTGGTGAATGAGCTGACCGAAGACAGCCGCAAAGCCTTGATCGACCGCTATGTCAGCATGGTTATTGCTACGCCCTTGCCCCAATTGTGCCGCGACCTCGTAGGTCTGATGATCACCGCCTCTCAGACTGGCCCCGACGCATCTGCCAGCCAGCACTTCCTCATGCCTGACATTTTTATCTCTGAGTCCTTTTAGCAACTGTATCGTCAATAATCGTGAAGACTGAAAGCAACGGCAGTGCAATGCGCACGCTTATTGTTTTCCTGTCACGAACCGAGCCCAATCCTGCATCATAGACCGTCGCTGCTCGAGTTGGTCAGTACGGTGATACGCTGCTTCTGTTGCATTTTGTATAGAGTGAGCGAGGGCGCGTTCGGCCTGATCTTTGGAATACCCGTTTTCCGACGCCCAATCCCTAAAGCTTGACCGAAAGCCATGAGCCGTGGCCACCCTACCGGGGTGATCACTCGGAATTTTCTGATCACGAAGAAATTTTGTAATTGTCATATCGCTGATCGGGGTATTGCCATTTCTGGAAAATATCAATGTGCCAGATAGAACAACTTTTGACCTTGCCTGAATGATACCAAGTGACGCGTCATTTAGCGGTACGCGATGACGTATACCTGCCTTCATTCTAGTCGCAGGAATTGTCCAAATCCGATTCTCAAAATCAATTTCATCCCATGTTGCACCGCGCACCTCTCCTGACCGAGTGGCTGTCAAAATCAGAAACAACAGCGCCTGCCGACTGAGGCTCAGAGTCTTTGGTGTCAAAATCACTTTTGCAACCTCTGGCAGATCCCGCCATGGCACTGCAGGAAAGTGTGCGACCCGCTCGCTTTTGGATTGCTGCTTTGGCAAAAGCGCATCTACAGCTGAAACAGGATTTGTCGACGCGAACTGATTGGCAATGCACCATGTCATTACACGCTCGCAGCGCTGTTTGACCCTACTTGCGGTTTCTTGTTTTTCGAGCCAGACTCCCCGAAGTACCTCCGCGAAATCTGCGGTGGTCAGCGCATTGACGGCCTTGTTTCCAATGTGCTGGAAAGCATAAGTTTCAAGTGTGCTGATCCACTGTCTGCTGTGTTTCAGATTTTTGAAACCAGCTGCGATTCCTTCATAAGTACGATAAGCCGCAATTTCGAAAGTCGGAATTTCGCGTAAGCTAGTTTCGGTGGAACTCTCAGCATTTCGCTGTTCGATCGGATCAAGCTTCATGCTGATGAACTCGCGGGCTTGTAACGCCTTTTTTCGCGCATCAGCGAGCCCCATTTCAGGGTATGTGCCCAACCCCATGTCCCGACGCTTTCCTGATGTCGGGGATACAAATCGCAAAATGAATTTTCCAGTGCCACGCTTTGAACCTGCACGCAAATAGAGGCCCGATACACCTCCTACAGATATAGGTTTCTCGCCCGGATTTAGCTTGCGGGCCTTTGCATCAGTCAGCATTCGATTACCTCTTGGCAACGGCCAAACAGTTAGCCACAGACCCACACCTAGACCCACAAATTGCATGAGATAGATTGCAACAGGATGCATCGAATTGGTAGAGAAAATTTTATTTTACTTAATAAAACAGCAGTTATAAGACTGTCCTGAGAGGCCTTGAAACAATTTGCATCATCAATATAGCGGACTGTCTCTCCGCCACACCTCATTAAATAATTCGATAATTTTAGCAGATTTCAAATTTGCTCCACATAAAACCCCACAAAAAAACGCTGTAACCGTTGCCTCTATTGCTTTTGATTGCATGGAGTGACCTGGCTTTGTCAGGTTATTGACGCGCCTAGGCTGCGGGCATAGCCAGTTCTCATGATCAGCAAAGTTTCACAGCCTCGCCTGATAGGTTTCCGGTTCCCTCGGTCCATCATCGCCTATGCCGTTTGGGCGTACGATCAGTTTGCACTGAGCCTGCGCGATGTCGTGGATTTGTTAGCCGAACGGGGCGAGATCGTTTCGTATGAAAGCATCCGAGTGTGGTGCCAACGGTTCGGAACGCAGATGGCGGCCAAGATCCGTCACAACCGCCCGGTTCCTGCCGACAAATGGCACCTCGACGAAGTCGTGATTTCAATTCGATGGCGAAAACACTGGCTTTGGCGTGCGATCGACGCCAACGGAGACGCGCCGAAGATCTTGATGCAAAGCCGCAGAAATGCCCATACTGCCAAGCGGTTCCTGATGAAGTTGATGAAGCGAAGAGGTGTGCCATGCGTCCTCGTGCCCCCCTCTCGTGACATTGCAGAGCAATGCACTGCCGGGCAGTGGACAAACTACGCAGTTATGGCGTGGCCGTCCGTGACCTTTGACCAAGCGTCGATTATCGTTCCCACAAGGGGTTGAACAACCGATCCGAGGCGTCGAATCGACACACGCGACGAAGAGAAAGGATCATGGGTCATTTCAAATCCCCACACAAGGCGCAGTGTTTTCAATCCGTCCATGATCAGACTTCCACCATCTTTCATCCAAAGCGCCAGCGCTTTTCCGCAGCATCCTACCGCCAATTTCGGGCTGACGCGTTCAGCCTGCGGAACAACTATGCGGCCTAAATTTCCTCGTGATCAGGGCGCAGATCTTGGTCACGTCGCGACAGAAGGACCTGACAAAGCCGCGCTGCGTAAAGGCGGAGTTGGAACACCCCCAATTTGTGGTGAGATCGTCTGCAGACGTCAATTTTCGAATAAAATTCGCATAAGTATCTGTTTTAAATAAAGCAATCTGCTTTTGGCCTCACGAAAAACCCAAGCGTGAGTCTAAAAACTTACAACTAAAGGCTGATGCTTCTTTTCCCCAAAGGTCGCGAATCTTGTGGTCCTTTCTGGTCTGCTCGACAAGATCTATGTGCGGTAACCTTTTCTTAATAACTTTTTAGATCCGCCAATCGGTAACTTACCAAAATTTGGCTGCCAAACGCCGATTAGCGCAACAAACCGACTTTTTGCCCGCGCAAGCGGTGCGACAAAGCTTCGAGTCGTCAGCTTGAAGTACATTCACCAACGGGGGAATTTAAAATGGCTACCAGCTTTCACGTCAACGTCGAAGACCTCATGTTCATTCTGCGTCAAATCAAGATTTCAGAGGCGCATTCTGGAGGGCTTTCACTTACTCAAGCGATACAGAATGAATATGGCGGAACTGTGGCAGACGCTAATCTTGTACCTTTCGGGTTGCGCACTGTCGATGGCAGTTTAAACAACCTTGCGCCCGGCCAAGAAGGTTTTGGAGCAGCTGACCAGACATTTCCACGCATGTTGGACCCGATTTATGTCAACGATGCCGATGGCGACAGCATCGATTTCAACGGGCCGGCGCCCGGCGGTGAAGTCGTACAGGGTAACTATGGCATCACCGGAAATGTCGTCGACGCAGATCCACGCACAATTTCAAATCTGATTGTCGACCAGAGCGTGAACAACCCTGCCGCGATCCTTGCGGCGTTGAAATATGCGGGCATTGAAGGCTCGGATGCAAGCGCCGCGCTGGCGGCAATTCAGGCCGCGAATGCGGCCGTCAAGGCGGCTCAACAAGCCGCTGCGGCGGCAACACCGACGGCGCTGGACGGGTTGCAGAACGTTATCGACACAGAGCTTGCTGAACTTGCTATTGCGCAGGCCGCTTATGATGCCGCCGTCGCTGCAGACACTTATGCGGGGCCTGCCAATCTTGCCGCAACTTCGCAAACAGCAGCCGACGCCCTTGTCGCGGCCATGAATGTGGTTGGTTCTGCAATTTTCGGAACAATTGTGGACCAAACGGATATCGACAATGCCTTTGCCGCAGTGACCGCTGCGCAGGCGGCACTTGCGGCTGCCACGGCTGCCACCAATGCCCTAGCTGCCTTGCCAGAGGCAGCTCAGGCACTATCCGTGCAGGGCGAAATGGCTTCGCTGGTCACGGTTCTTCAAGCATATGCAACGGGACTTTCGCTGGGCGAACCCGTCACTGCCGGCGATGAGTTGCAGCAGGTCGTTGATGCAACACGCTCCGCCGAATTCAATGCCGTGGAAGCTGCAGCTTTGGCGACGACGCTTCAGGCTCTTGTAGACCCGCTTGGCGACGTTGCAACGACTCTTGCCGCGCTAAACACCGCGCAAGCCGAACTTCTTGCCGCGCAGAATGCACTTGCCGCAGCCCAGAATGCTGCAGCGGATGTGATTGCGGCCAAGGAAAACCTGATCACAGTTGCAAACGATCACGACGTACAAATTGGCGCAGACGGCGGGCTCGAAATTCCGAACCTTTCGCCTGATATCGGGTTGTCACCTGCCTTCAATTCCTGGATGACATTCTTCGGCCAGTTCTTCGACCACGGTTTGGATCTTGTTCCCAAAGCTGCCAATGGCACCGTATACATCCCACTGGAGGCTGACGATCCTTTGATCGCCGGCGCAGATGGCGTGTTTGGCACTGCTGACGACTTGGACGCAAGTCTGCGTTTCATGGCTGTGACCCGCGCTGCGATCGACGCGGACGGCAATTCGATCAACCTGACAACGCCGTTCGTCGACCAGAACCAGACCTATACCTCACATGCATCGCATCAGGTTTTCCTGCGTGAATATATACGCGCCGACCTAAATGATGGCAGGGGCGTGGTCACGCTGTCGACTGGTGCCCTGCTGGATGGCACAACGGCCTCGGGGTCGCTGAACGGCGCAATCGCCAACTGGGGAGAGGTAAAGGCGCAGGCGCGCGAAATGCTGGGCATTGAGTTGACAGACATGGATGTCGGCAACGTGCCTTGGTTGCGCACCGATGCTTACGGCGAACTTATCCTCAGTGCTGACGGCTATGCGCAAGTCATCACCGGGGTAGGCGCGGACGGGATACCCAACACGGCGGACGACGTGGTTGTGTCCGGAACGTCTGCCTCTCCGGTCAACCCGACGACAGTTGGCGCGCTGCGCACGGGTCACGCCTTCCTTGATGACATTGCGCATCATGCAGCACCGGGCATGGTCGACCATGATCACAATCCAGCAACGCCTATGGTGATGAAAACCGAGGACGTCGATGTCGACCTCAATGGCGATGGCATCATTGACGCTGCTGAAATGATTGCAGATGACGGGATTTCCACGACCTACGACGGTGAAATGCTGGACGCGCATTTCATCACCGGCGATGGTCGTGGCAACGAGAACATTGCGCTGAGCGCCGTGCACTCGGTTTTCCACAGCGAGCACAACCGCATTCTGGAAGAAAACAAGCACACCATTCTTGAAACCGGCGATATGGCCTTTATCAACGAATGGCTATTGCTTGATCTTACAGAGGCGCAAGTTGCTGCAATTCCGACCGATCCCGCAGCGCTGGCTACTTTCATGGACACGCTTGTCTGGGACGGCGAGCGTCTGTTCCAAGCGGCGCGCTTTACCACCGAAATGCAGTATCAGCACTTGGTGTTTGAAGAATTCGCCCGGCGCATCCAACCTGCCGTCGATCCATTCGTGTTCACCCACTCACCTGATATCGATGCGGCCATCGTCGCTGAATTCGCGCATACCGTGTACCGCTTTGGGCACTCTATGCTCGTCGATACGGTCGACCGCTTTGACAACGACCTTCAGTTGGTGAACGGGACCAGTGAACAGATCACTTTGATCGATGCGTTCCTCAACCCTCAGGCATTCGTCGCCAGTGGCGCCAGCCTGGAAGAGGTGATCAGCAATATCGTCCGCGGTGCTACACGCGATGTTGGCAATGAGATGGACGAATTCGTCGTGCCTTCGCTGCAAAGCAACCTCTTGGGGCTGCCGCTTGACCTTGCCGCAATCAATATCGCGCGTGGTCGTGATACCGGCATCCCTTCGCTGAATGAGGCGCGCAAACAGTTCTACGCAGATTACGGTCTGGCCGATATTAAGCCCTATACAAGCTGGATCGACTTTGCCCAGCACATCAAAAACCCAGCCTCGATCATTAACTTTATTGCGGCTTACGGCACCCATGCAACGATCACCGGTGTCGACACGATTGAAGGCAAGCGCGCCGCCGCAATGCAATTGCTGGCCGACTATGGCGATAGCGGCTCGGTTGGTCACGCCGATGCCGTTGCATTCTTGAATGCGACTGGCGTGTACAACACGATTGAACTTGGTGGCATGAACAATGTCGATTTCTGGATCGGCGGCCTTGCCGAGGAACTGAATGAATTCGGCGGCATGCTCGGCTCGACCTTCAATCTGGTATTCGAATTCCAGATGGAAAAGCTGCAAACTGGCGACCGTTTCTATTACCTTAGCCGGACACAAGGTACCAACCTGCTCAACCAGTTGGAGCCAAACACGTTCACCGACCTTGTTATGCGGAACTCAACGCTGGGTGACGACTATGCGACCCATCTTAATCCAAACTTGTTCGTAACACCGGACCATATTTTTGAATTGGACGGTGCGATTGCGCAAACGGATTACAATGCCGAGAATACCGCATCGCAAGCCGATGGTGGCTTTGACCCGGTTCACGAAGACCCCTTCTTGCAATTGATCGACCCAAAGGTTGTGCGCGTTAGCGGTACTGTGGGTCCGGATGGTCATTACTCAGGTGGCTACCTCAAATACAGTGGCGGTGAGCATGTTGTGCTTGGCGGTACCGAAGGGAATGACACGCTGATTGGTGACAAAGGTATTGATGGAATCTGGGGTGACGGCGGCAATGACTATATCAACGCCGGCATGGAATCCGACAACGTCTTTGGCGGCGACGGTGACGACATCATCGAAGACCCCTTCGGCGATGACGTGTTGCGCGGTGAAGGCGGCAATGACGTCATCAGCGCGGGGTCGGGTCTCGACCTGATTTTTGGCGGCGACGGTCAAGATTACATCATCGTTGGCCAAGACGATAAAGAAGCGTTTGGCGACGAAGGTGACGACTTTATCCTTGGCGGCACTGGTAACGACTTCTTGCTGGGCAACGAAGGCAATGACTGGATTGAAGGTGGCGATGGCTTTGACGTCATTGCGGGTGACAACTCGGAACTGTTCTTTAACTCGTCGATCGTCGGCCATGACGTCGCTTGGGGTCAGTCCAACGACCAAGACTACGACCTTGAATCCGGTGATGATATTGCACTTTCCGGCCCTGGCATCCAGCGATTTGAAGGGATGTTTGGCTTTGACTGGGCCATTGGCAAATATGATGTCGAGGGTGTCAAGTTCGACTTCGCAGTCCCAATTTTTACCACGATTGTAACGGATATCTTGAAAGACCGGTTTGACCAAATCGAGGCAGCCTCGGGTTGGGTTTACGATGATATTCTTGATGGAGACGACCGTGGCCACACCAATGGTGGCTCGTCTGCACCGGATTCAGTACCGGTCGAGTTGTTCGCTGACCACATCCTGAATCAAGAAGGGATCGACAGGATCGACGGGCTGCGCACGCTTCTGAATGGCGGTCTTGAAAATGTGGCTGGGAATAACCTCGTCGCCATGAACTCCATCTTCGGAACCCAATCGGCAACCTTCCAAAACGGGAACATCTTGCTTGGCGGTGACGGGAATGACGCGCTGCGTGGCCGCGGTGGCTACGACATTCTGGACGGCGATGCCTGGCTGAATGTGCGTATCAAGATCATGCACGACGGTGTCGAATACTCGGCAGAATCGATGAACACCGATGAAAATGTCGCAGGGGAATTTTCCGGCTTTGTGTTCAATGTGGTCGATGGCGTGCCAGATCTTACAAGCAAAGCTTTCGGTGGCCGCACGCTGAACTCTCTGATGCTTGACGGAACAATTAACCCCGGCAACCTTAGCATCGTACGTGAGATCAAATACGATGACACCAATGTTTCCGGCGCCGGCCGCAATGTGGATACTGCGGTGTTCCAAGGCACACGTGACGAATATGACATTGAAGGCATCACGCAAAACCAAAACACTGGCGCCTATACTGGCACTGCGCGTGACGTAGATGGCGATGGCTTCATCAAAGTGCGTGACCGTGACACGGGTGCGATTGGTGCGACGGTCGTTCAGATCATAGACGGCGTGGCAACCCAGGTCACTCTTAACAGCCGTGGCGCGTTGACAGACGATATCGATCTGCTGCGGAACATGGAGCAGCTGCAGTTCGCAGATCAGACTATTGTGGTAGGCGTCCCTGCGAACAGCCTTGCCACGGGGACTGTCACGATCGACGATCAGACGCCAATCGTGGGTCAAGTATTGACCGCGACGCTGTCGAACTTTGCCGATGCGGACGGCCTGACGCTTGACACAAATGGTCTGCCTGTCGGTCTGAATTTCGAATGGCAAACCACGGAAGTGGGTAGCAATGCCGGCTGGACCACGATTCAGACAAGTCTTACCTACACCGTGCGTCCGGTCGACCCCGGCCATATCCTGCGCGCCGTGGCGGTGTTCAAGGATGATACCGGTGTTACTGAGCGGATCGCTTCCGCCCCAACTGCCGATCCGACGGCACCTTTCATCGTTGCCGAAAACAGCGCCGCGGGGACGGTCGTCGGCCTGACGATCCCGTTCAGCGTGGATTACGACCCGCAGCCAATCAACGGGCAACCACCTGCGGATGTGGATCTGGCAACGATTCACCACGAAATTGACCCGAACAACAATGCGGGCGGCCGGTTCACGGTTATATCGAACGGTTTTGATATCAACGGTTTCCCGCGCTTCTCGCTGGTGGTCAACCCGGCTCTCAACAATACGGGGCCGCTGGATGCGCTGGATACACGGGTGTTGCTGAACTACGAGGCACCAGTACATACGCCGGCCAACCAGTCGCACCAAAACCCAGACAACCAGTATGAGGTCGTCATCAATACTTATGACGTACCCGGCGGCACGCTGGTGGCAGTGCGGCAGTTCACCGTGTTGCTGACCGATGTGGCCGAAGGGACTGTTGACGCAGCACCTGTGCTGGATCTGGTCGGGATCACGACGGTTACCAGTGGCAGCTACCGTGAAGAATTCACCGCTGACAGCTATACCGGAATTGACCAACCCTCGCCTTCGAACACGGCTTGGACGACGGACTGGGTCGAAGGTGGCGGCGAAAATGACAACTCATCGAACGGTGGCGACATTGAAATCGTCAGTTTCAACGGCAGCAATCAGCTTCGGTTTGATGATGGCGTTGATGGTGGTGAGAATATCACCCGCGCAGTCGATCTGTCCGGCGCAACTTCGGCGACGTTATCGTTCAACTATTTCATGGGTGATCTAGAAACCGGTGAAAACATAGTCGTCGAAGCGCGGTTGGGGAATGGCAACTGGGTCGAAGTCGGCACGGAAAACTTGTTCAATGGTAATAGCAACAACGGTGGCCGCACGGTCAGCGGCGTATTCGAGTTCGATTTGCCACAAGCGGTGATCGGCGCTGCAACCGAGATACGGTTCCGTGCCGAAGGATCTTGGAACAATGGCGATGCATTCTATATCGACAACGTCAACATCGCCTATTCTTCCACAACCACGACCACGGCACCCCCTTATGGCTACGACACAGCCTACACCGAAAATGGCGCTGCCGTTGCAATCGCTGACAATCCGGCGATAGCGGATGCGGACAACGCGTTCGTCATGGGTGCCACGGTCAAGCTGACCAACGCCCAAGCGCAAGACGTGTTGTCGATTGCAGGCGCCTTGCCTGCGGGCATCACGATGAGCTTTGGTCCTGCTGTGGCGGGTGAGATTACCATGTATCTGGCTGGTCCAACATCATTTGCAGCGATGCAGACCGCAATTGGCCAGGTTCGGTTTGAAAACACCGGCGACAACCCGACGGCCATCGCCCGTATAATCAACGTGACGGTCAACGACGGCGAGAAGGAAAGCAATTTCGCAACCGCGACGATCAACGTGACGGAAATCTCAGAACCGTTCGTGGCGGGCGATGACCGTATCGTGACGAATATCGGCAACGGTCCTGCAATCATCGTCCCGGAATGGGCGTTGCTGGACAATGACATCGACCCAGACGGACCTGCGGCAGTGGCGGATATCACCGCCATCAGCGGTGCAAGCAGCCTGACCGCCACTCTGGCACCGGCTGGCAGCGTTTCAATCGTCGATACCGGGAATGGCTTCTTCAACATCGGCGGCTCGTTCAACTATTCCGCGAACTATGGTGCTCAGTCGGATGTTGCCAATGTTCAGGTAGTTCGTGACACCCTAGGGGCGATCAGCGGCAACAATGGCAACGACATCCTTGTCGGCGATGGTGGCAGCAGCACTTTCGATGGAGGCGCTGGCAATGACATTATCTTTGCAGGGGCTGGCGACGACACTATCATCTGGAGTGCTAACAATAACGGCACGACGGATGGCCACGATTTTGTGGATGGTGGCGATCATTCCAACCCGGCGACATCCGGCGACGTCGTCATCACCGGAAATGGCGGTGTCACGGGAAATCGGCTGAACTTTACCGACAGCACCGCTGGCAACGAAACGATCAGTCGCGCGGTCGCCCTGAACCCGTCAGAAACGGCTACGCTCAGCTTCACTTGGAGACTCGACGATACTGACGGTCCGTTCTTTATCTTCCCCGGTGACGACACGGATGTTCAGGCCTTTGACGGGACAAACTGGGTGACTATCGCTACTCTTGATGGTGGAATTGCCGAGGATACGGACCACAACTTCTCGCAGGCGCTGACCGCGCCGTTTATCGGCGCACACACTGCAATCCGGTTCGTCTCACCCAACCTAAGCAATGGCGAAAATATCTACATCGACAACGTTCAGATTGCCACACCAAGCGGCACCTACCGCGACGAGTTTGGCACCCAAGCCTACAACAACTCGAACGGCACTCTGCCATGGACGACCTCATGGACAGAGACGAACGAACCCGCCGGTGCGGACACCTTTGTCATCAACGGCAATGACGAGGACGAAACCTTCCGTGTCTATTCACGGGCGGCGGCTCTCGTTGTCGCCAGTCTTGCGGCGGCGATAAGGGCGGATGCCGAAATCATCATCACGCGGAATGTTGATGGTGGTGAGCCGGATGCCGACGATATTATTGCCCAGCTCGACAATGTTGAAGAGATCATCATCAACACCAATGGCGGCAACGACACTGTTATCCCGATCGGAAACTTCGATCCGACCAGTCTTGCCTATAATACCATCTGGGTGGACGGCGGCACGGGTGACGACACTGTCGACATCGCGGGACTGGCATCTAATCACCGCGTCGTGTTGACCACCGACGGAGGGAATGACCGGATCGTTGGAGGGGACCGGGCGCAGGATATGGTCCAAAACCCTGACGGCACTGAAGCGGAAACCGAAGAAGCAGAAGAGCCAGAAGAGAACAATGCTTCGGGCGAGGATACTTCAGGGTCACCAGAAAATCCTGAGCAGGATACAGGTACCTCTGACCAACCTGCCGGGCAACCCAACAGCAACGGAGGGACTTCAGGTGCCGATGTGCTGACGGGCACCGAGCAAGGCGAAACGATCATGTCCTTGGGCGGGAACGACATTGTCTTCGCTGCAGGAGGTGCTGACAACGTCCTGGCAGGTGCCGGCAAAGACATGGTCTTTGGTGACAGCGGCAATGACCGCATCTTCGGCGATGGCGGCGACGACTTCCTAAATGGTGGAGGCGGCAATGACATGGTTGTCGGTGGCGCTGGCAATGACCACTTTGTGGCCGAGGCTGGCGATGGCAACGACACCTACTATGGTGACGATGTCGATGGCGGCACGGGCAATGATACGCTCGACATGTCTGCTATTACCGCAAATATCAGTGCGGATCTCGGAAATGGCTATATGGAGCGCGGCGGTGTCTACAGCAGCGAAACCGGCCATGACACGCTCTGGAATGTCGAGAATATCGTCACTGGTTCCGGTGACGACATCATCACTGCGAGCAATTCCGTCAATGTGATTGATGGTGGCGATGGCAATGACATCTTCCGCTTTAACTCGGTTGCTGCCGCCAACGGCGATACAATCGCCAGCTTCCAGCCCGGCGACAAGATCGACCTAAGTGGGTTCGATGCAAATAGTAGCGCTGCGGGTCAACAAAGCTTCACACTGGTATCTGGTGGGATCACTGGCGGAGGCCAACTGGCGATCACGCATGAAATGCATGACGACGGCGATTATACGGTCATCTCCGGCAATGTGACGGGCGGTGAAGACGCCGACTTCAAGATCAACGTAAGGGGCACGCACGAACTGACGGCGTCCGATTTCAACCTCTGATTTGCGACATCTCGCGGGCGGATCGAAACCCGCCCGCGAGGATTTGGTAGAAATCACATTTTAGTCCTGTTGGGTTGGGGGAACACAATGAAATCGAAAGAGCAAATTAATGCGGCGAAGCGCAAACAGGTGGAGATGCTCACCAGCGGATTCCGTAGCGTATTCGTCTTCCTATTCGGCATGTCGGGTGTCATCAACATTCTAGCGCTGACAGGCGCTTTCTACATGCTTCAGATATATGATCGCGCGCTGGGTAGCGCGAGTATCCCGACATTGCTTGCCCTTTCGGCGCTGGCGATCGGGCTGTATGTTTTTCAGGGTTTCTTTGACATCCTCCGCTCGCAGATACTTATTCGTATCGGCGCGAGGCTTGATCGCAAGATCGCGCCGTTGGCGCATCAAGTGGCAATTGATATGCCACGCTTCGGATTCTCCACGTCGGAGTCTTTGGAGCGAGGACGAGATGTTGACACAGTGCGGGGGTTTCTCGGCAGCCAAGGACCGGTCGCACTTTTTGACCTCCCCTGGATGCCGATCTTTCTAGCTTTCACCTATTTCCTTCACCCGCTGCTTGGCGCGCTGACACTCGGCGGTGCTTTCGTCCTGACTCTCATTACAATTGCCACGGAACTTCTCACACGCAAACAGAGCAGCGCGACACACCAAGCGGCGATCACGCGCAATACAATTGCCGACTCCAACGCGCGAAATGCCGATGTCTTGCGGGCAATGGGGATCGCCGGGCGGGCTGTTCGTCGTTTCAATGCGGCTAATGAGGAGCATCTCGAACTTCATACCCGTACCAACGACATCAGCGGGACTCTTGGCGCACTTTCCCGCGTGCTGCGTATGATCCTGCAGTCTTCGGTTCTCGGCCTCGGTGCATTCCTTACTATCAAGGGTGAACTTTCGGCGGGTGCAATCATCGCGGCCTCTGTCGCCGCTGGCAGGGCTCTGTCGCCAATTGACCTTGCTATTGGCAATTGGAAACACATCGTTGCAGCGCGGACTGCTTTTACGCGGTTAAAGGAAACTGTCGTGGTCCTCGCGTCGGCGGACGAACCTATGCCACTACCAAAACCAAAGTTATCCCTGAAAGTCGAAGGAATAACGGTCGCTGCGCCCGGTTCAGGGCGGGTTCTTCTTAGCGATGTGGCGTTCGAAATGAAGGCCGGACAGGCCGTTGGCATTATCGGCCCAAGCGGTGGCGGTAAAACCACGCTGGTGCGGGCGCTGACCGGCATCTGGCCAACCCTGCGCGGCAGTGTCCGTCTTGACGGTGCAGAAGTTACCCAATGGGACAGCGAGGCGCTTGGCAATAGCATTGGGTATCTTCCGCAAGATGTGGCGCTGATGGATGCGACCATCGAAGAGAACATTTCACGTTTCAGCGAAAATGCCGATCCTGAAATGATTGTCGCGGCTGCTCAGGCGGCGGGCGTACACGAAATGATCGTCCACTTGCCCGAGGGCTACCGTACCCAGCTTGGTGCTTCAGGTACTGCGCTTTCGGGCGGTCAACGCCAACGCATCGGGCTTGCGCGCGCGCTGTATGGCGACCCGTTCTTGGTTGTACTGGACGAACCAAATTCGAACCTGGACGGCGAAGGGGAAAGCGCACTGACGGAGGCAATCAAGAAAATCCGCACCCGTGGCGGTATTGCCATCGTAATTGCCCACCGCCCAAGTGCGCTTGCCGCTGTCGATCTTGTGGCCGTCATCCAAGGCGGGCGGATGACGGGTTTTGGCCCGAAAGAGGAA
Source organism: Pseudorhodobacter wandonensis (assembly GCF_001202035.1). Classification (GTDB taxonomy): domain Bacteria; phylum Pseudomonadota; class Alphaproteobacteria; order Rhodobacterales; family Rhodobacteraceae; genus Pseudorhodobacter; species Pseudorhodobacter wandonensis. Next base: position 36,892 of record NZ_LGHT01000020.1, read on the forward strand.
ATCCTGGGGCCCAAGCCGGTCGCGGGCGAACACGGCAAGGTTGCTGCGGATCGCGCTAAATCCAATCAGCGGACAGCAGTTGGAGGTGCATCATGATTACGGTTAAAGGCACAAAATCTGAGACCCAGCAAAACGATCCCGCAGATATTTATGCTTTAAAGGCTGAACCTCAAAACGCGCGCACGCCCTATGTGATAGGCGCGCTGATTGCGGCGCTTGTGCTCTATCTGAAATCAGCAATTTCTCCTAAAGCCGCTACGGCGGGTGAAGAGATAGACGAAGGCGCGGTTTCCCCCGTAGCAACAAGCACGCCCCTGACCCAAGATGTTCTTTCGCCGCCTCTTCTGGAGCACGCTCGCTCTATTGACCCGGAGCCGGAAATAACGCCACGCGTTTCGTTCAAGTTTTCAGCGACCGCGACCCAAACCAATTTTCACGGCAGCAAGGATGTCCAGAAAACGCTCACCTCGGGGTTTTCTGGTAAGATGGAAGCGCCAGCAAATTGGGACAGCGCGCCAAACGCACGACCAGATGAGGTGGATCTGCAGTCATTGTTCGGTAGCGCCGATGCCATCGCCGATGCTTGGCCCCCCGAAGAGCCCATAGAAGAGAGTGCGGTCATCGACGAAACCCATGTCCGAAATCGTGCACCACGATCTGGGCGTCCGAATTACCTGTTTGATGTGACCAGCGGTGCAATGGTTATGATAGCGTTGTCCGACCTCCTAGCCAATATCTCGGATCCTGATGGCGACGAGCTGACTATTCTGGATGCGTCAGTTACATCTGGCACGCTAACAAAAGTCGATGGTGGCTACCTGTTTCGTGCAGATCCTGCAATGCTTGGCCCGGTCCAAATGAAATTCACGGTCTCCGATGGGCAGGCCAGCATCCCGGAAGTTGCGCATTTTTCTATCGTTCCAAACGAGAAATCAGGAACGGATCAGGCTGATGTGCTGGCGGGCACTTTTTTTATCGATGAAATCCATGGACTTGCAAACGATGACAACATCGATGCGCGTGCGGGCAACGATTTCATCTACGGCGGCTCAGGCGATGATACTTTGTCAGGGGGTCAAGGGGATGATGTGATTTTCGGCGGTGCTGGGAACGATAAGATTCAGGGTGGTGCTGGCAATGACCTAGTTTCGGGCGGGGACGGAAACGACCATATATTTGGTGATGGAGGCGACGATATCCTATTCGGCGACGCAGGTGATGACTTTATATCAGATGGCATCGGCGCAGATATCGTTTTTGGCGGCGCGGGGGACGATCTGGTAGCCGCCACGGCGGATGTGGAGATGACTTCTTTGATGGTGGTGAGGGTGAGGACACCTTGGATTATTCCCAAGTTACCTCTGACATGAAGATCAATTTGGTCGCCCAGGTCGCCACAGGCAATGATCTCGGATCGGACACTATCATGAACTTTGAGATAGTTAAGGGCGGCGGTGGCAACGATCATTTCATTATTGGTGCCGAGGAGGTCACACTTTTTGGTGGGGGTGGGGCGAATACATTTGAATTTATCAATGTCGTTCCAAGTTCCACGTCGGCCATAACTGCTCATCAAATCCTGGATTTCAACATAGGTGACACGATCAAGACCAGCAAACTCCTGATCTTCGAAAAGCCGGACGATGATGACGACGATGACCTTTTCGACGTCATGAGTGGCTCCGCAAAAGAGGCCGATGACTCCAGCTACATTCGCTATAGGTACGAAAAATATGATGACGACCGCGAGGAAACCATTGTCGAATGGGACAATGACGACTTCTCTCAATTGACGATTGTCACTCTCAGCGGTCATCACTTCCTGACTTGGGCAGAGAATTCTTAAGTCGTTTTCAAAAGCAATTTGAAGGAGATCACCGGATGGAGACGCAACAAAAATTCGTACCTCAAAAGCCCGCCAATGCAGTGCGCACGACGACTTTTCGGTTCGGCCCACAGGTCATAACGGCGTGTATTCTTGGTGCATTGCTAATTGGCGGGATAGGAGGTTGGGCTGCAACGTCCAAGCTTGCCGGCGCAGTAATTGCGCCTGGCCTCGTGATCATCGACCAGAACGTCAAGTCGGTGCAGCACCGCGACGGCGGTATTGTCTCTGACATTGCGGTAAAATCCGGAGATCACGTTGAGGCCGGCCAGATTTTGCTACGGCTCGACGATGCACAGACACGGGCTGAATTGGCAATTGTGCAGTCTCAGTCCACAGAATTGACCGCACGCAAGGCGCGTCTACTTGCCGAACGTGAACAATTGCCTGACATCATTTTCCCGGTCGGCTACACAACGGACGCCGAGTCACAAGCCTTCGCTGCAGCCGAAAGCCGGTTGTTTAATGGACAACGTGAAAGCCGCGAAGGCCAGAAACAGCAGCTTGAATTGGGCATCGTGCAGATCGAGGAAGAAATCGCCGGGCTTCAAAACCAAAGGGCCGCAAAGGATGAAGAGATCGCTTTGGTCGAAGCAGAGTTCGACCGCACTGATGATCTGAACAAACGCAAGCTGATCGAGGCGAGCCGCCTCTACACAATTAGCCGCGAACGCGTTAATCTGCGCGGTGAGTTAGGAGAGATTGACTCGAGCATCGCCCGCGCCCGCACGCGTAGTAGCGAAATACGGCTTGAGATATTGTCGATTGACCAAACAGCGCGCACCGAAGCGCAGCGCGAACTAAGTGTCGTCGAAGCGCGCCTGCAAGAGTTGAATGAACGTGCCTCTGCGCTTCGCGACAGGCTGTCTCGCACAGATATCCGCGCGCCCCTTTCTGGCACTATTAACGAGTTGAACATCCACACCGTAGGCGGGGTCATCTCTCCAGCAGAGGTTCTCGCAACTATCGTGCCCTTGAACGCAAGACTTAAAATCGAGGTAAGGCTGGCACCTGTGAATATCGAACAGGTAGCCAAAGACAGTCCTGCACGGCTGCGGTTCTCTTCGTTCAATCAGCGAACAACTCCGGAACTTCTTGGCAATGTCAGCTATGTGGCACCTGCCACGACGCAAGACAAAGTAACGGGGGAGCGGTACTATATTGGCCATGTAGAAGTCTCGGCGCTTGAACTGGCCAAGCTGGGAGAAAGTGCATTGATGCCGGGGATGCCTGTCGAGGTCTATGTGCAGACAGACGAACGGACCGTGGTATCCTACCTTGCCAAGCCGGTCATGGACCAGTTCAGCCGCGCCTTCCGTGAGCGTTAAGTACCCCTTTCGGTCCTCTGTCGATGCAGAACCTTCCCTGAGTAGAATGACGCTAGTAGAATTTTCCAAAGGTTGCAATAGCCGCGATCTGCAATCCGGCGGGTTCCGCCCCCGCCCTTGTTAGATCGCGTCTAGGATGAATAGATCTATTTTTATGTTCAGACTTCGCAGGTGTATACGCGCGCATTGAAGACAACCGCTGCCATGTGCAGATTGATCTGGAGCTGATCCTCAATCAGTCAGCTACTTTGCGCCCCCCAGCCCAGACACTTAACCTAGGCGCCTACAATTCCAGGGGGTATTCCATCTGAGAAAGCATCAAGCCGTGGGATCATACGCCTATGGAGCTGGTGTTGCTCAACGAAATTTGACAGGTGCATTCTTCCGAATCATATGTCGTCTGGACCCTCGGTCCACGATCATGGGAAGTATGATTGTTTCGTAAACTCGACCAGTCTCGAGCATACCAGATGATTGTTTCCATATAAGAAAAAATCTTTTAGGAGAAACTTGCGAACCATATCCAATTGTGAACATTTGATCACATTCAGCAAAAATGCCGACAGCTTCCATCATTTAGTTTCACGAACATAAAGGCCAACCGATGTATCACTTCAGGGTTGTGCGCTTGCGGTGCCGGGCTGGAAGAGATTCAGAGGAGAGAAAGTGTCGGCTGTTTTTAAATTTGAATGATATTATATATTTAAGTCTGCTTCCTTCCGTCTATCAGTACGCTGATGACGAAATATTTGTGATCGTACGTTCGGCCGGCCCATCTTAGATTTCAATCCAAGGTAGAGCTGCCTTCTAAAGAATTGACGCTGTCAGGTGCTGATTTTCCATCGCAACCGTATGAATTGTTCAACAACAGAACAGAATATTGCCATTTACTTCTTGAAGATATTGCGTGGAGGTCATGTATAATAGGCGTTCAAGCCGCACTTAATTGTTTACTCGCGCGGTTCATGGATCGGATTTTTTGTACTGCTGAATTTGAAAATTATATTGGCACTTTGCGATATTAAATGGAGTTGAAGGTGGCATTGGAAATCATAAGCATAGCCTTTGTCGACGATCATCCGATCTTGCTATCGGGCATTGAACATGTGTTCAGCGAGAATTCCGGTTTTCGGACGATTGGTACCGGGACATGCGCACAAAGCGTTCTCGACATAGCGGATCGGGATCAACCGGATGTGATTGTGGCCGACCTCAATATGCCGGGAAATGTGCTTGAGGCGATTTCTAAGCTCGTCCAAGGCAAGTCAAAGACAAAAGTGTTGATTTTCACCGCTGTCACCTCGGTCGATCATGCCGTTGCAGCGCTTGAGGCCGGAGCAAGTGGCTACCTTCTCAAGGGCAGTTCCGAAAATGAACTGATCCGTGCGATACGTTCAGTCCACGACGGTGAGACCTATATATCACCAAGTTTTGGTGCAAAAGTTATTGCCGGACTGCGCAGTGCCTCTGTGCGCCGCGCCTCGGCTGCGGCCTTGCGCCTGAGCAACCGAGAGGTGCAAGTGCTGCGCCTTTTGTTATGGGGCAAAACCAATCAAGAAATCGCGGACTCTCTTTCACTGACTGAAAAAACAGTAAAGCATTATATGAGAATGCTTATGCAGCGACTGAATGCGCGCAACCGGATCGAAGTTGTGCTTGCCGCGCAAGAGCTTGGCATTGAAGCGTCTGGACAAAAACGCCCTTCAATGAACTGAGGCTACGCAACCCTTTCAAATCAATGGGATCTTGGCGAACAATTCGGTTCCGCCAGTTTCACGTTGCCTAATTTCCAGTGTGCCACCAAAGACGTCCAACCTTTGCCGGATTCCAAGCAACCCGATTCCACGGCTTGGACGCTTATCCCCCTCATCTCGGTTCAAGACGACAGATCCGCTATCGCTGACTGAAATGAGCAGTTCATTGTTCGACACGGTCGCCGAGACCCTCTGCTCAGCGCCACTGGCATGACGATGCGCATTCATCAACCCTTCTTGAACCAGACGGTAGCAACAAATCTTCAAGCCTTGGTCAACCGTTTCAGGAAGGTTCTCGAAGACAATATCGACCTTATTGCCTGTGAATTCTTCATGCCTGGTGGTGGCAAGACGCAGCGTTGCCTCAAGCGTCAGGTCGCGGATTTCGGGCAGGACAAGACCGGTAGAGATCGCGCGAAGGTCCTCAATCACGTGGTCTCCCAGCTCACGCTTGGTCAAGCCAAGCGGCATAGCCATCGAATTCTCCCGATCAAGCGTCAGCATGAGCAGGCTCAGCATTTGAATTGGGCCATCATGCAAATCCGCGCCGATCTGATTGAGAATCTTCTCATTCGCACCGCTGGCTTCGTTTCGGGCCCGGTCTGCTGCTTCTTTGAGAACTCTGTTCTGTCGGGCAATGGCGTTGATCTCAGTGACGTGTCGCAAATGTGCCGCCCTTTGGGAAATGACAAGCAGCAAAAGTCCCACTAAAGCAATTGTCGAGGATATACCAAGTGCAACCCAGATTGATGTTTCGACAATTGCTCGTTGACGAAAGAACCCAGTTGCATCCTGATATATTTCCCCGACCGCGATGACCTTGCTGTTGGTGGTGTCAAGGATCGGGGCGTGGATTTCCAAGTATGGCGGTTCGATCGTTGTGTCTGGGTGATCTTCGTTGTCGGTATAGACCTCTACCACAATCTCCCCCGCAAGGGCCTTTCTGAGGTCCTCAGGTGATTCATCTTCATCTAACACTGTTCCATCGGTGCTAAATATCATCTTCCCGTCCAGGTCCCAGATTTTCAGAATGTCAAAATGGCCCGCGACAGGCAGCCGCAGCAGAAACGATTCAAGCGCTTCTTTACTTTGAACGGAGAGCGCACCCTCTGAGAAAAACTCATGGGCATGGGGTGCAAGAAAACCCTCCACGTACAATCCGCCGGACTCCGCAGCGTGTTGCAACTGCAATTTGCGGTATTCCGTGGTGAAGTAAAGTCCCAGAAAAATCATTACCATACCGGCACCAACTATGGCGCAGAGCGTGATGCCCAACATCTGTCGCCGGTTCTGACGAGCTTCCGAAGCGTTCATTCTAAAATCTCCAAAAGTTTTGACGAAAATGGGCCCGTTCTTAAAAATCTATAGTTTCGAATAGGTGATGTCAGAAAAAATTTTCGAGGTCTTTGAGTAATAAACAATACGTTCCACCTGTGGGGTGAGTGAACGGTTCGGGAAGGCGGGGGATGGCCAAGACTATCGACAACATGAACTCTTACTTGCAACATGCAAACGCGTTGAATTACGCAGATCGCTACAAGTCGTACTAAGCGAGCAGATCGCTGAAATCGGCATTTCGGGAGTTTGATGAGGTATTTTTCGTGGTATGATATTTTTGCGTGATTAAATTTCTTTTATAAATAACGACTTATGGATATCAGTCTAAGGACCGCCTCTCACCATATTCCACTGAAATTATTAGGTAATATTGGGATTTTTTAGTCCAGCCCCTAATCAGCCCCTAAATCACGCAGCACTGTCTTCGTTCATTCTGTCAGCGGCTTCTCTCCAACGTTGGGCGCTTTTCTGCGTCAGAATATCGCACTGTGTGAGCGTCCGCATACGCTGATCTGGCACGCGGCATTGTCAGGGTATTCGGTCACGACAGTCACACTTGGTCAAAGCTGCGGGGGCATCCCTGCCCTGCTATACCCGCCCCGCGCGTCCATGACATTCATGTGGATTGAGGCGGCGATGCGGGTCGCGCGATCGATCACTAGGGCCGCACCTTCGGGCGGGCAAACCTCTTTTGCGGTCTGGCGGAACAGGTCCAGCCACCGCTCGAAATGCTCCGCCTCAACTGGCAAGGGCAAGTGCTTTGGCATCGGCGCGCCGTGGTAGCGACCGGTCATCAACGCCACCGAGGACCAGAAATCGACCATCTTTTCCAAATGCGGTGCCCAGTCATCGACATGCGCGGCAAAGATCGGACCCAGCAGTGGATCGGTGCGGATGCGGTCGTAAAACCCATGCACCAGCCGGGTCAGGTTTGCGTCATCCAGCCCCGTGCGCGCCATCAGATCAGCGGTGACGGCGGGGCGGGCGCTGCGGATATCATTGGGGGTCGTCATAAGGGCTGCATCCTTTATTCACTTTGCATCAGGGATAAACTCTGTTAATACGTATTGTAAATACTAATTCAATGGATGTTCCATGCGCCTAACCTCCTTCACCGATTATGGCCTACGCGCATTGATGCGAATGGCATCGGGGCCCAATCGCGCCTTTTCTACTGCTGTATTGGCGACGGAATTTGGACTGTCACGCCATCACCTGGCCAAGATCATGGCGACCCTTGCCAGTGGTGGCATCGTGACCACCCGGCGCGGTGGTGGTGGTGGTGCCATGCTGGCCCGTCCCGCCGATCAAATACCGTTGGGTGAAGTGGTGCGCCTGCTGGAAATGGGGCAACCGCTGGTCGATTGCTTTGCGGAAAGCGGCGGCACCTGCACCCTGATTGGCTGTTGCAGCCTCAAATCCCGATTGCGCAGCGCCGAAGTTGCGTTTCTGGCCGATCTTGACCGCTCCAGCCTTGCCGATGTCGCCCTGCCGCCATTGAACTCTGTTCCAACCGAAATGCCTGTTTTGGCATAGAATAATCCGGGGCTGATCTGTGTCAGCCACGCGATCCCTAATAGACCTAGTCTGAACCCCATGTCCTTGCGCGAACGGAATATTCCATGATTGCAATCCTTACCCCGCGTGAACGCCAGATCGGCATGGCGATGGCCATAGGCCTCGCCCTTCTGGGCCTGACCATGGCGGCCCTTGGGGGCCATGATCCGATTGCGGTGCATGGGTTCATGGCGCTAGCGTTGGGGTTGGCACTGGTATTCGCGGTCGGCAGCGTGCTGGAAGAACCAGCCCCGAACCCGGCCCGCTTGCAGCAATATTACGATGACCCGATCAAGGTGGGCATCGTGCTGGCGATGATATGGGGCGTGTTTGCAATGACCATCGGGCTGTGGGTGGCGGCCTTGATGGTGTGGCCGGATGCGACCTTTGGACAAGCGTGGTCCAGCTATGGCCGCCTGCGCCCGGTGCATACCACGGGCGTGATCTTTGCCTTTGGCGGCAATGCGCTGATTGCCACTTCGTTTCACGTCATGCAGCGCACCTGCCGCGCGCGGCTGGCTGATCAGTTGTCTCCTTGGTTTGTGCTGATCGGCTATAACCTGTTTCTGGTCTGGGCGGTGACGGGCTATTTCATGGGCGTCACGCAGTCCAAGGAATACGCGGAACCCGAATGGTATGCCGATATCTGGCTGGTGATCGTCTGGGTCACTTATCTTGTCCTGTATCTGCGCACGCTGAAACGGCGGGCAGAACCGCATATCTATGTGGCCAACTGGTATTACCTCGCGTTTATCGTGGTGGTGGCGATGCTGCATATCGTGAACGCCGCAGCCATCCCGGTCAGTTGGACCGGGGCCAAAAGTTATCCGGCGTTTTCGGGCGTGCAGGACGCGATGGTGCAATGGTGGTATGGGCACAATGCGGTGGCGTTCTTTATGACCTCGGGTTTTTTGGGGATGCTGTATTACTACTTGCCGATGCGTGCGCAGCGGCCGATCTTTTCCTATCGCCTGTCGATCATCAGCTTTTGGGGGATCACGTTTTTCTACCTCTGGGTCGGCTCGCACCATCTGCATTACACGGCCTTGCCGACTTGGGTCCAAAACCTTGGCATGACGTTTTCAATCATGCTGCTGGTGCCAAGCTGGGCATCTGCGGGCAACGCGCTGGCCACACTGAACGGCGCATGGCACCGGGTGCGCGACGATGCCACGCTGCGCTTTATGTTCATCGCGGCAGTGTTCTACGGGCTGTCGACATTTGAAGGCTCGTTTTTGGCCATTCGCCCGGTCAACGCGCTGTCGCATTATACCGACTGGACCGTGGGGCACGTCCATTCCGGCGCGCTGGGGTGGCTGGCGATGGTGACCTTTGGCGCGTTCTATTCGGTGATCCCACAAATTTGGGGCCGCACGGCGATGTATTCGCCCAAGCTGGTGGAATGGCACTTCTGGTTGGCGCTGGCGGGGCTGCTGACCTATGTGTTCTCGCTGTGGAACGCGGGGATTACGCAAGGGCTGATGTGGCGGGCCTATAATTCTGCCGGCACACTCAACTATTCCTTCATAGAGAGCATGGAGGCGATGCGCCCCTATTACATCGCCCGCGTGCTGGGTGGCGCGCTGTTTCTGGCGGGCATCTGTGTGGGCGCAGTAAACATCTGGCTGACCATTCGCGGGGCGCGCGACGCCGCCCCCGACCGCCCCCTTTCCCCCCAAGCGGCGGAGTAGCCCCATGTCGATTTTCAAATTCCACTACAACCTTGAGAAGAACTCGGTCGGCTTTGTTGTCGCCATCATTCTGGCGGCCAGCGTGGGCGGCTTGGTCGAAATCGCGCCGCTGTTCACCATTGATGATACGGTGGAAACGCTGCCCGATATGCGGGTGTATACGCCCTTGGAACTAGCCGGGCGCAACATCTATATCCGCGAGGGCTGCTATGCCTGCCACAGCCAGATGATCCGCACCCTGCGCGACGAGGTGGAGCGTTATGGCCCCTATTCGCTGGCCGCAGAGTCGCAGTATGACCACCCGATGCTGTGGGGGTCAAAGCGCACCGGGCCGGATATTGCCCGCCTGGGCGGCAAGTATTCTGACGATTGGCACGAAGCACACCTGATCTATCCGCGCGCGGTAGTGCCAACCTCGATCATGCCCGCCTATCCTTGGCTGGCGACCACACCGCTGGATGTAGAAGGTCTTGGCGCGCATCTGGCGGTGCTGGCCCAACTTGGCGTGCCTTACACGGATGATATGATCGCAAATGCATCCCGCGATGCCACCGCACAGGCCCGCCCTGATAGCGATGCAGCCACAGGCCTCGTGGACCGCTATGGCGAGGCGACAACCATACGCCGCTTCACCGATGCCCGCGAAGTGACCGAGATGGATGCTGTGATCGCCTATCTTCAAATTCTGGGGCAGTTGACCCAAGCGCCCTATGCGGCGGAGGTGCCCCAATGACCCATGATTTCGCGCTGTTTCTGGCCAAGACCGTGGGGCTGTTCTACCTGATGGGATTTTTCATCATCATCGTGATCCACACCTATCGCCCCTCTCGCAAGGCCGCAGCGGATCGGGCCGCAAACGCGATCCTGACAGCGGAGGATAAACCATGTCCGTAACCGAACGCGACATATTCTCGGGCTACATGACCACAGGGCATGACTGGAACGGGATAAAGGAACTGAATTCCCCCATCCCGCGCGTTGTACTGTGGTTCATGCTGGTCACACATGTTTATGCGGTGATCATCTGGACGCTCTATCCGGCGTGGCCTTTGGGGAACACGCACAGCATGGGGCTTTTGGGCGGTGACCAAAAAATCGCCGTGGCCGCCGATGTTGCCACAGCCACAGCCGCCCGCGCAGATTGGACTACCGCACTGGCCACCGAAGACTTTGACACCATCCGCGCCAACCCCGACCTGATGGGCCGCGCGCTGGCCACTGCCGGACAGCTTTTTGGTGAAAATTGCCAGGCTTGCCACGGCGCGGGCGGTATGGGCGGCCCAGGCTTTCCCCGTTTATCGGATGATATCTGGCTGTGGGGCGGCACGGCAGAGGATATCACGGTGACCTTGCGCTATGGCATCAACAGCCCACATCCCGACACGCATGTTGCACAGATGCCCGCCTTTGGCCGGGATGGCCTGCTATCAGGCCCAGAGATTGCCGTGCTGACAGGCTATGTCCAGACTCTTGGCGCGGGGGTGGTTCCAGATGACCCGTCTGAAGGTGCCGTGCTCTTTCAGGAAAACTGCGCCGCGTGCCACGGCGCCGATGCAAAAGGTGTGGAAGGCCTTGGCGCACCGAACCTGACCGATGCCGACTGGATATATGGCGGCGATTCGGCCACCATCCGCCTTACCCTGTTGAACGGCCGCCAAGGCGTTATGCCCGCATGGCAGCCGCGCCTGACAGATGCCGAAATCCGCATGCTGGCGCTGTATGTCGAAGGCCTGCACACCAAGGGAGCGGAGGATGCGCAATGACCCGATCTCCCCGGTTTTGGATCGCCGTGGCCTTTGCTGCCTTGGCCTTGGTGATCGGCGCGAACTGGCATCTGGTCACTGTGGCCTTCACCTCGCAACCCGGTTGTGTGACGACCGCACCCGACATGGCAGCCGCAAAGCCGGGCTGCTGAAAGGGAGAACCCATGCTTGAACCCCTTCCCGCACTTGAAGCGCGTCACCGCCCGCCAGACCGTTTCGCACGAAACCTTTCGCAAACGGCGGCGCTGGATTGGCTGGCGGCAGGCTGGCGCGACTTGCGCCAAAGCCCCGCCACCAGCCTGATCTACGGATTGGCCATAACGCTTTTATCAGTGGCCGTGATTGCGGGGCTGGTCCAGGTGGGCCTGAGCAACCTGATCTTTCCCGCCCTGTCGGGGTTTCTCGTCATCGGCCCGCTGCTGGCCATCGGCCTGTATGAAAAAAGCCGCTGCTTGGGGTTGGGCACGAGCCCCACGTTCGCGCAAATGCTGTTCGTGCATCCCCGCGCGGGCGGGCAAGTCGCGTTTGCAGGTCTGCTTTTGTGCTTGCTGATCATGCTATGGTTGCGCGCCGCCGATCTGCTTTATGCGCTGTTTTTCGGGATGGTGGCATTTCCGGGGTTTGACAATCTGGCCAGCCAATTGCTGACCACGCCGCGCGGCTGGGCGATGATTGCAACCGGATCGGCCATCGGCGGGCTGTTTGCGTCCTTTGCCATGGCGATCAGCCTGTTTTCCATCCCCATGCTGCTGGAACGCCGCGTTGATGCGCTGACGGCACTTGGCACATCCTTTGCCATGACCACCCAGAACCTACGTGCCGTGCTGCCATGGGGCGCGATTGTCACCCTTGGGTTCGCATTGTCGGCTGCCACCGGGTTGTTGGGTTTGATCGTGATCTTTCCGCTGCTCGGCCACGGCACTTGGCACGCATGGCTTGCCCTGCGCCCACACAAGCAGGAGGAGGCGAAATGAACTACTACTTCCTCATCCCCGTCTCAATCGGCCTTGGCCTGACAGGTTTGGCCGCATTTTTCTGGGCCATGCGCCATAATCAATACGAAGACCTTGACGGTGCCGCCGCCCGCGTGCTGAACGCCCCCGACAAACCTCTCACCACCCTGCCTGCAAAGGACACGACCCATGGATAACTGGCTGCCCACCCTGATCACACCGACACCGACAGAAGGCTATAACCTTGCGCTGAAGCTTTCACGCATGACCATCAAATTAACGCAACCCGATGCCGCCGCGCGCGAACGGATGCGCCCGGATTATGCCGAGGATGCAAACTCCCTGATTGCGGTCAGCGCAGTGGTCGCGACCCATTTCGCCACCATCGCCGCCGCCAACGGCCACTGGCGCGAAACCAAATGAGCAGTATTACGGTTACGGCCCAAGGCTTTGAGGTGGACGCAATCCTTGTCGCCGCAGCTTTCGGGCTGGACCCTTCGCAGTTGCAAGAAAAAATGCGCGCAGGCGAAGTGACCAGCCTGTGCGAAAAGGGTGAGGGCGATGATGAAGGCCGCTTTCGCCTGACCTTTCGGCATGATGGGCACGCGCTGAGGCTGACCGTAGATGCGGAAGGCAGCGTTCTGTCGCGCGCAACCTTTCCCGCAGGGCGTGTAAAGCCCGTGGATTAAGGTCCAAAGGCAACTTTGGTATCGTTGGAGCCTTTACGCGTTCGACAAAATGAGTTTGCGCTTGCGTTTTGGTCCATGCAGGCGTCCCGTGTAACAGCAGCTGATTGACCAGCTGTTGCCAAACATCTCGAAATCAGATGGTCGCTGGAAAGCTGTCTTCCTGTCCTATCGCCAGTCAGCATCCGCGCGCGAACTTCATGAGAGGTTCGTAAAATGTTGAGCGTTGTCAAAAGGCGCTGGGGTATTGCTGCGAAAGCCGGGTCCATGGCAGCACCACACGACAAAGCATGAAGAGGTATCGATGGAAAAAATCACACTTCCCGCCGACAGATTTGAGCCTGATATGACTGCAGTGGCCGAGGCATTTGACATCAGTACCAACGAGTTGCATGACGGCATAGAAATTGGCGCGATCAGCCGGTGGCTTGAAGTGGGGACCGGCGACGCGGATGACAAACCTCATCAGATCTTCGCCTCTGCTGTGCTTGGGATCAGGGTCGATGTAGATGAACACGGCAACGTGCAATCGACCAGCAAATACGATATAATCAGCGCCGCACCGCAATCGTATCCAGTTTCAGGCTCCGACAAAGGCGCGGTGCAAAAGGCCTTGGCCACCCCTTTGCAACATGGCCCTGATACCACCCACAAAACCCACATCGATGCACTTCTTGACGAGGCGCTGAACGAGAGCTTTCCCGCCAGCGATCCTATGGCCATCAGCGTGCCCCGCTTGCGGACGAGGTCTGATGATGAATGAAGGTTCTGTTTCAGAAACCATTCACATGCATTGGGCCACATAATGGTCGAACACTCTGACGAAGTGGACGAAATCCCCCGCCTGAAATGGCCGCGTCGCTTTCCGGTGCCAAGCGATTTTGCTGTTGCAAAGGCATCTCGGATCACCGAAGGGAAATTCCGGCCCGCGCCCGAGGGGGCGACCCGGATCGCGACCTTGCGCATTCACCGCTTCAATCCGGACGGTAAGGACGGCCCGCAGATGGACACCTTCCGCGTTGATCTGGACGATTGCGGGCCGATGCTGCTGGATGCGCCGATCTGGATTAAGTCCAGGTTCGATGCGACGCTGACCTTGCGCCGCTCTCGCCGCAAAAGGTTTGCGGGCCTTGCGCGATGACCATTGACGGCACCAACTGGACGGTTTGCACACGCGCCATGGATGAGTTGTCCGATCCTGTCACCATCTACCCGCTGGTCAACCTGCCGGTGATCAAGAATCTGATCACCGATCAGACGCAACTTTTCGCTCAGCACGTCCTGACCGAGCCCTTGCTGAAAACCGAAACGCCTGCGCCAGAGCATGAGCGCCTGCAGTCGGTTGCGCAGCGCACAGCCCTTGACGGCTATTACGAATATATCATGTGTTTTTGCTGCACCTCGGGATGTCCCAGCCATTGATGGAACGGCGACCGTTTCCTTGGTCCCGCCGCCTTAATCACCTCTTGGCGCTGGCTGGCCGACAGCCGCGACGAGAGTCAGGTTGCGCGATTGGAGGTGCTGAACGAGCCGTTCCGGCGTTATCGCTGCCACACGATCCTGAACTGCACCCGGACCTGCGCGCGCGGCTTGAACCCCGGCAAGGCCATAGCCGAAGTGGAGCGGTTGAAGATTGAAGCGTTAGCGGTGCGCCCAGCCCACCTTCCTTGTGCGCCGCTGATCTGAGATTCAGCCCCCATGGATGGATGATCAGGGAGGTTCTCCATGGAGCGCTCAACGGAGTTTCTCAGCAACATTGATATGGTTGTGTGGCCGCGTGGTCACCGCCGGTGGCCGGATGCAGTGAAGGCGCAAATTGTGGCCGAGACGTTGGTTGAGGGTGCCTCGGTGGGCGCGGTTGCGCGGCGTTATGACATGCGGGCCAATCATTTGTCGGAATGGCGGCGCATGGCGTGCGAGGGCAAGCTGGTTTTGCCCGCTGTGACCGAAGAGGCGAGCTTTGCGGCGTTGGTTGTGCGCGAGGAAGTTGATGCGGTTCCTGAACCTGCGCCCCCGTTGGATCTGCTCTGTGGCAGCGTCCATGTGCGATTGGACGCAAACACATCTGCGGCACGCATTGCCGAGATTGTCCGTGCCTTGAATGCGCCCTCATGATGTTCCCTTCGAACCGAGTGCGGATCGTTGTGGCGACCAAGCCTGTCGACTTCCGCAAAGGGCATGACGGGCTCGCAGCGCTGATTAAGAACGAGCTGCGCAAGGATCCGTTCACGCGTTGCCCGGCAGGCGATTTGCAAAGTAAATCTGCCGTGAGGGGGGACAGTTTTTGTGTTCCGCTCAAGACGGGCAGATCGGATTAAGCTGCTGTATCGGGATGGCACTGGTTTGGTCATGGCTTACAAAAGGTTGGAGGAGCATATCTTCACCTGGCCCGCGATCAAAGATGGGCTGATGGCCTTGAACCACGCTCAGTTTGAAGTGCTGTTCTCGGGTTTAGACTGGCGCAAAGTAAGGGCTTTGTCAGTGCGCCCCCCCACTGCGGCAGAGTGAATCAGGTTGTCTTTTGTAGGGGTGCTGAGGTGTTGGAAATGATAGTCATTCCCCATGTCAAAACTTGCCGATCTCCCTGATGATGTTGAAACCCTGAAAGCGCTTCTTGTTGCCTCAGAGAACCGCAATCTGCGCAAGCAGGATCGTATCGATCAGTTGGAGAAACTGGTTTCTGACTTCAAACGTGCCCTGTTTGGCGCAAGGTCTGAGAAGGCCGACCCGGAGCAATATGAGCTGGCGCTGGAAGATATCAAAACGGCTATGGCGGCGGTCCGCGCTGAAGATGACGCGGTGGATCCGCCTGCATCGCGCCCGGCAAAACCGCGCAATACCAACCGTGGCTCACTGCCCAAGCATCTGCCCCGCATTGAAGAGGTGATTGCGCCCGATAGCATGACCTGCGGCTGCGGCGCTGAACGGCATGTGATCGGTGAGGACATCAGCGAACGCCTCGACATCGTTCCTGCGCAGTTCCGTGTGATTGTCACCCGCCGCCCGAAATATGCCTGCTGATCCTGCACCAATGGCGTGGTGCAAGCGCCTGCACCAGCGCGCCTGATCCCGGGCGGCATGCCAACTGATGCAACAGTGGCGCATGTTTTGGTGAGCAAATACGCAGATCATCTGCCCCTGTATCGTCAGGCGCAAATTTACAGCCGCCAAGGTATCGATCTGGATCGTTCCACTCTCGCCGGATGGGTCGGCAAAGCGGCCTATGAGCTGCGGCCCGTGTTTGAAGCGTTGATGGCCGATCTGAAGCAGTCGACCAAGCTATTCATGCCCTCCCGGCCGATTGCCCTGCAATCGCCTGCTGGGTAACAGACGAGACCCGCGCCCCGGTGCTCGATCCGGGTAAACGCAAAACCAAAACTGGATACTTCTGGGCACTTGCCCGCGATGACCGCCCATGGGGCGGCACGGCTCCACCCGGTGTGGCCTTCACATATGCGCCGGGACGGTCCGGCCAATATGCTGATGACATTTTGAATGGCTTCACGGGCATCCTCCAAGTGGACGGGTATGCAGGATACAATCGCCTACTCAAACGTGTCGATGACAAGGTTGGGTTGGTATACTGCTGGGCTCATGCGCGGCGCAAACTGCATGAGGTTGCGCAAGCGGGCTCAGCCCCCATCGCTGAGGCGGGATTGAAACAGATCGCTGCACTCTACCAGATCGAAAAGAGTATCCGTGGCTTGACCGCCGAGGAACGTCTGGGCGCACGGCAAGACCGCTCAGCACCATTGATCGTCGCGTTTGAGGCGTGGCTCACGACCAATCGAGCGCGCCTCTCAGCCAAGGCCCCTCTCGGCGAAGCGTTCAAATACATTGCAAAATACTGGGATGGACTGTGCCTGTTTCTGACTGACGGTCGCATCGAGATGGACAATAATACCCCCTCTCATCGATACTTTGTATCGATTGCCGGGCAATGGTGCGAACGCACGATCCGGCCTATCGCTTTGAACCGCAAAAATGCACTCTTCGCTGGTCATGATGCCGGTGCCGCAAACTGGGGCGTCATCGCGTCCTTGATCGAGATCTGTAAATTGAACGATCTCGATCCGCATGCCTATCTGGCAAACACGCTCACAGCCATCGTCGAAGGCCAAAAACAAAGCCAGATTAACGATCTGCTACCGTGGAACTACGTCAAATAGGTGGGATCAGCGCACCGGTTACAAGACAGTGTTGGTTGCGGGAGCTCGATTTCAGAAATACTTGCCGTTGTATGACGTCCGTAATTAGCAGAGATCAACTTCCCGTATCATATTGAAATTAATCACTTTAAAAATAAATTTGTAAGAACGTGCATCAGCACAAAGGGCGGGTTGCCGGGCAACGATTGGCGGCGCCCCTGAATTTCGTGTTTGCGCCTGCCCTTCACCATCGCCCAAGAACTTTATCCCAGTGCTGTCGATCAGGGGCTTCAGCCGGCCGATAAAGGTGCTTTCGCGCCATCTTGTCGCCCTGCTTCGAGATGCGTCCATTTCTGCTGGTGTCGCCGGACTCGTGTCGTCTTGGCGTCAGCCCGAGATATGCGCCCGCACCTGATGACCTTTTGAAGCGTGATGCGTCATCGAAGTAAGCGGTCGCTGGGCAGCACGTTCAACTCAGCTTGACGGCCTGAAGTTCCATGGCAGCAGATCGTCGATGCGGCTTTGAGGATGGCCATTGGCGATCGCGGTCAGGGTTGCCTTCAAGTAGGCGAAGGGCTCGATGCCATTGATCTTGCAGGTTTCGATCAGGGAGGCGATGCGGCCCCAGGCGATTCCGCCTTCGTCATGGCCCGCGAAGAGTGCGTTTTTACGATTGAGGGCGATGGGGCGGATCAGGTTTTCAACCCTGTTGGAGTCGATCTCGACGCGGCCGTCGGTCAGGAATGTTTGCAACCCGTCCCAATGGTTATGGATGTAGGTCAGCTTTTCGCCCAGCCGGGATTTGGCGGAGATCTTGCGGCGTTGTGCCTGCAGCCAGTCACCGAAGGCCGCCACCAATGGCGCAGCTCGGGATTGTCGGGCAGAGAGACGCTGACCGGGCGAGATGCCACGGATGTCGGCCTCGACGGCGTAGAACTCGGCGATGCGACGCAGACCTTCGGCCGCGATCTCTGATCCGTCGCGGTCAAATACTTCCTTGAGCTTACGCCGCGCATGCGCCCAGCAAGGCGCCACCCGAATGGGCACGCCGCCCTTGCGCGAGGGTTTGGTCAGCCGATTGTAGCCAGTATAGCCGTCGATTTGCAGGATGCCATTGAAGCCTGTGAGGAAATTTTCGGCATTCTCCCCCGCCCGACCGGGGGCGTAAAAGTAGACTACGCCAGGCGGGTCATCGC
>NZ_LGHT01000021.1 GCF_001202035.1 Pseudorhodobacter wandonensis
GCGCCACGATGCGCGTGTTGAAGGTCGACGGGGTCACCCCGGTATCCGACATGTGGAGCTGATATGCGCGCAGGTCCTCTGGCGTCGCCGTGTCGGGTGATCGTCCGAGGAAAACGGCGAAATCCTTGATCGCACGGATGTGGGACTTCTGCGCCTTGTCCCCCATTCCACGGATGCGCATGTCTTCGATCATCCGCTGGCGCAGCGGGGTTACTTTCTCTTCTGTCATGGGAACCTCCTGTCTGATGATTGAGAAGACCCCAATCGTCAGGCAGGTCGGTCAAAACGCAAAATGCGCACCACTTTGGGGGCGTGTCACGCCATTAGCCAAATGCACCAATGCCGCGAAGCGGCTTCGTCCAAGGGCCGTTCGCGACGAATGAGCTGGGGTCTCTCGCACCAAATAAAGCCTGTGACCTGCCCCCCGGAAGTTCCCTCAGTTTAGTGTAGAGTCTGCCCCACCCTGAAGGAGCAGACGAATGAGGAAAAGCCGTTTTACCGATGCGCAGATTATCGGGATGATTAAAGAACAGGAGGCCGGTTTGCCGACAGCTGACCTGTGCCGGAAGCATGGATTGAGTCCTGCGACATTCTACAAGCTGAAGGCCAAATACGGCGGGATGGACTTGTCCGATGCCAAACGCCTGAAGCAGCTTGAGGGCGAGAACAGTAAGCTCAAGCGCTTGGTGGCGGATGTGATGCTGGATAATGTTGTGCTGAAGGATTTGCTGGGAAAGCCTTAACAACCCCGATGCAACGGCGGGATGCGGTGCTGCAGGCGATGAAGGGTCATTTGATCTCTCAACGCCGGGCCTGCGTCCTGATCGGGGTTGATCCGAAGACGGTGCGGCGAGATCACCCGCCTGACAATCCGGAGATCCGCAAGGAAATGAACAAGATCGCTGAGAAGCGGCGCCTATTTGGCTATCGGCGCATTGGCGTCCTGCTGGAGCGCGTGGGCATGATTATGAACGAAAAGAAGCTTTACCCATTGGCCGATAGGCGTTTGACTTCAAACGCCGAAAGGCGGATTTACCGGGAAGAGGGCCTGTCTGTTCGGCGCAGACGCGGCCGCAAACGGGCGCGAGGCAGCCGCACGCCAATGCCCGTCCCGTTGCGCCCGAACCAACGCCCCCTCTCGCGGTTTGCGGGCAAACCGCGAGAGGGCAACGGGATCGTTGGACTTCCTGTCTGACACGTTCGGAGCCTGCCGTAAGTTCCGCATTTTGGCGGTCAACGACGATTGCTGCCGCGAAAATCTGTGTCTCGTCCCCGATACTAGCATCTCCGGAGCGCGGGTTGCACGTGAGTTGGATGCTTTGGTCAGGATCTATGGAAAACCAGCCTGCATTGTCGGCGACAATGGCACTGAATTCACCAGTAAGGCTATTCTGAAGTGGGCCAACGTCAACAACGTCGAGTGGCATTACATCGACCCGGGCAAGCCGCAGCAGAACGGGTACATCGCGTCCTTCAACGGCAGCCTGCGCCCCTCTTGTCTTATGAATTGAGGAGTTCCTGTGCGAAGCTGGAATAGCTGCCCGGCACGGCATTCATGCCGGGCAGCGGCGGAGGTCGGACCGTTCCCCTCTTGGTCGTCGTGGACCGTCGCTGAGTATGGTCGCCTCCGTCTTTTCTTGTGACCTGAACGGATACTTGGGCTTGGGGCCCGCATGACAAGACAAGGTTAGGAAAAGAC
>NZ_LGHT01000022.1 GCF_001202035.1 Pseudorhodobacter wandonensis
TCGCGGCACCGTCCAGCCGGATTGTCACTTGGCCCAGAGCGATTTCGATTGATCCCAAAGGCTGCGCTTCTGGCTTGCCTGGTTGACCCGAACGCACCGGCAAAGAAGGCGCATTTCCCTCCGACAGCACGAGAGACGCAAAGCAGAAGCCGTCGTCCTCCATCGCCGGCAAAACCAACTTGCCGTCCCGAGCCCGACCACGCCATTCCGACAAATGGTTCGCCCGCAGCCCATAACGTGCCGCAACCGCGTTCACCGTTACGCCAGGCTTCAGGCTTTCTGCAACGATCTGCGCCTTGACCTCGTCAGGCCAGCGCTTCTGGCCATTGCCCCGTAAATCCACCCCATAGTCCCTGAGAAACTCCACCGTAGTCGCCATCGCGAAACTCCCGCCCCATGTCCAACAGGTGCGGAGTCGCAGGTTAATCGATCATGCAGAAGGTGGGGGCCCGAGAACGCTTACTCATCGAATGCTGACACACTGACAGCGCGGTGATGAGTCCCTCGCCAGGGCAGGTCGCGATCTTCGTCTCCGCAATTATAGTGCCATTATCATCGACAACACAGATGGCAGTCGTCTCCTGTGAGACATCCAAGGCGGCAAAGCATGGCATGACAGTTCTCCGCTCACAGCCATCGTCATTGGCCACAAACAAAGCCAGATCAAAGACCTGCTGCCGTGGAACTACGTCAAATAGTGAGATCGGCGCACCGCTTGCAATCTTGGTGTTTTGTAGAATATCTCATTGGCTTGGCGCAGTCCGCGAACCTCACTTTCCAGTTTCTTTATCCGATTGCGTTCCTCGGCCGCGATACAGGCGCGCATGCCGCAATCTACCTTTGCTACTTTCATCCATCAGAAGTAGAATTTCACACTATCCCAGTAGTTTCTAAATGGGCGCACCGGATGTGGAAACGAGCGAACCCTAACGTGTGATGAAACGGGAAACCATTTTAACGATGATATCACGGTCATAATCTAAGGTTGCTACGTGAAATGAACTCTCTAGCCACCGCATCATTACCTCGGACGAGCCTACGCCGCTCGCAATTCGCAAGCCGTTTTCAGGGGCGACAATGTGATCAGTTCGAGACTGAAGAATGAGAATAGGTTGCTTCAGGTTCGGCAACATTAATCCAGTTGCACAAGTCAGCAAAAACCGTTCGCGCAGCGTGGCGGTCGGGATGGTATCATAACAAATTTCGCGGCGGTCAGGATGTTTAATATCCGATCCAATGCCGCGCTGAAATTTATCAGGCATATCGGCGAAGAGAGTGCTAACCTGCTCTGGCTGATAAATGCCCGTCGAACCATTGATGGATACGACCAAATCGACCAGCTCGGGAAACCTGATCGACAGGTTTAAAGCGATTGTGCCACCCAAAGACAAACCGGCCACAGCAACTGTGTTACACCTTGCGCACAGGACCCTAAGCGCATTTTCGGCAGACGCCAACCAATCTTGATAACCTGTCTGCGCCAGCGCAAATGGCGTTTCACCGTGACCTGCTAGAAGGGGCGCGCTGAGTGTGGCCCCGGTGGCCTCGTGGATTTTATGCCCGACATAGGAGACGCTTTGCGGTGTGCTGGTGAACCCGTGCAAGAGCAGCAGCCCGACAGAGGACCCTGGCAGGAAAAAGGGTGTTGGGTCTGAATCGTAGTCCATTCGCTCTCACACTAGCAGCTGTTTTTGCATCCTCATAAGATGCTGAATGGGGGCAACTGCTCAAATAGACTTGTGTGATCGGGTGATCGCAGGATTAGATCACCCAGCCGATCGCTTGTTTTTTAGAAAGCTGCCTCGAAAGGTTTGAAGCAATTTCGTATCGACAACTTTGCTCCAAGCCATTGCGATCGTAAGCTGCGGAGTCCAATCGGGAACGGACAGAATTTTCAGCGAGGCAGGCAGGCTATCCGCTGCACTTATTGGGTAAAACGTCAAACCACGCCCATCAGCGACCCGCTGAAAAATCACCTGAACATCCCACGCTTCGTCTGCAATACGCGGGTTGATATCGCCCGTGACAAAGGCTGCGTCGAGCAACGATCTAAAAGAGCGCCAGTTTTCCCGAACTCCCATCACAAAATCGCTGTCACGAAGTGTGTCGAGCGTTATCTGCTCGATGGAGCGCGGCACCACTACGCCAATTGGGGTTGTCCAGACTGGATCTTGGTCAATTTCGGGGTCTGTAACGGTTTCATGCGACAGCAAAAAACCAATATCGATTGCGCCAGCTTTCAAGCTGCGCATCATCGCATCAGTTGACATCACATGCATTTCAACCTGACATCCGGGGTGCATTTTATGAAAGCTATCTAGCCCCGCAGAAATCTGTGATGATGTCGCAAGTGCCGAATAACCAACGATAATATGCCCACGCGCGCCTAAGCTGTTTTGCCTTGAGGCCCGGATGGTGCGCTCAAAAGACGATAGCGTCAGGCGCGCGTCTTCAAGAAATACATGTCCGGCCTCGGTGATCTCAAAGACATTCGCCTTGCGGTTGAAAATCGCAAAGCCGAGGTCTTTTTCGGTATCTTGAACGGTCTTGCTGACGGCGGGTTGCGCGATATTCAAAACGTCTGCTGCGGCCCTAAAGCCTCCGGCATCTGCGACCGCAATGGTATAGCGCAGATGGCGCAAGCCTATGCTTGTGGGCTTCAAATTCATCTCCTTTTAGGTAGCCCCCCACGATAACCAAATGCGATCACCCGATCAAGCATTGCTATTTGAATAGGTTGTGCTGCTGGGGAATGTTGGGTCTGAGGGCCAGGGGACTGCAAAACGTCTACTTGGGCATGGAGGAAATATGGATCGCGTTTTTCGAAAATTGACCCACGGGCTGATGCTTGTGGGGGGGCTGGGTATTATCCTGATGATGGCAAACATTACATTGGATGTTGTGCTGAAGGTGTTCTGGAACGCGCCAATTCAGGGCACGGTCGAGATTTCGTCGTATTATTACATGGTCGCCATTGTGATGCTGCCCATGGCGATGGTCGAATATGATGATGAACAGATCAGCGTCGACCTGCTCTTTAACCATTTTCCCGATTGGCTAAAACGCTCCAGCCTGTTGCTTACGTTTTTAGCCACCGCAGTCATGTTGTCCATAATGACGTGGCGCACCGGATTGGACGCAGTACGCGCCTTTAGGGTCGGAGAGGTCGTGATGGGCAGCCGCGAAATTATCGTCTGGCCTGCACGCTGTATGCTGCCAATCGGTTTTGGGTTGGCCGCTGTCGCCGCCATGCTCCGTGCAATCATGCTGTTGCGCGGCCGCACAGTGACAAAACTACAAGATACAGGGTCCGCAGTATGAGCATGTTGATGATAGGCTGGATCGGTGTCGGCGCACTCTTTGCATTGCTGGCATTCCGAATGTCGATAGGCATCGCCCTGATGTTAGTTTCTTTTATCGGCATCTCAGTCATGCTGAACACGACCGCAGCTTTTGGGATCGTCAGCGCCCTGCCCTTCAGCTTTATCGGTGACTGGTCTTTGACCGCGATCCCTATGTTTTTGCTGATGGGGTTTATCGCTGCGAATACAGGCTTGACCACTGGCGCTTTTGATCTGTTGCGGTTGCTGCTGTCTAGGGTGCCGGGCGGTTTGGCCTCGGCCAGCGTCGGGGCCTGCGGGTTGTTTGCCGCCGCTTCGGGTTCAAGTATCGCCACCACCGCAGCCATGGCGCGTATCGCCGTGCCAGAAATGCTGCGGGCCAAGTACCACCCCTCACTTGCCACCGGCGTTGTCGCGGCTTCGGGCACGCTGGGGTCGCTTATACCACCCTCAATCCTTATGGTGCTTTACGGAATCTTCACCGAACAATCGATTGGCCAATTGTTTATTGCAGGGGTCATCCCCGGCGTAATCTCGGCCTTGATCTACATGGCGATGATTACAGTACGGTGTATCCAAAACCCAAAGCTGGCCCCGCGCAGTGTTGAGGTTTTCGAGGCTGACAGGTTCTTGCGGCTTTTATGGTCCGTCTGGCCTTTCCCTGTCTTGATTATGGGGGTTCTCGGCGGCATCTTTGGCGGGTTTTTCACACCGACCGAGGCAGGCGGCGTCGGGGCTTTTCTAGCAATCCTTATCTCAATTCTGCGCCGCACCCTAACATGGGACGCGATGCGCTCGGCCATTCGCCAGACCGTGGTGGCAACTTCATCGATTTTTTTCCTCTCTATCGGGGCGATCATGTTTACCCGCTTTATGGGGCTGTCCGGTGTGCCACGTTCACTGACGGATGCGATGCTGTCAGTGTCTGACAACAAGATCATCATCATTCTGATGGTCGCCGCGCTATTCGTGATCCTCGGGATGGTGATCGACTCGATTGGCCTGATGCTGCTGACACTGCCGGTACTTTTGCCTGTCCTAGAGGCCGCGGATATTAACCTGATCTGGTTCGGCATCATTACGATTAAGTTGCTTGAAATCGGCCTTGTGACACCACCTGTCGGCCTGAACCTTTATGTTTTGCACAGCGCGCTGTCTGGAAAAGTAAAGCTCGGCGATATTATTTCGGGGACCACATGGTTCATCGCGATGGATCTTTTGACCCTGATTTTGTTGATCGCATTTCCAGCGCTCAGCCTGTTCTTGCCATCTTTCATGGCAAACTAACCCGAAAACTCGACACGTTCCAAAGGGAGGACACCTGTGAACATGATATCCATTCTGAAATCCACGACCATCGCGCTCGTCGCGATGACCACCACCGCTGCTGCGGAAAGCTATAACGCAAACCATTTCTTTGCCGAGCGCCATTCGATGGTCCGCGGACCTTACGTTGAATTTGCCGAAAAGGTTGCCACCGAAACAGGTGGCGAGATCGAATTTACAGTCTTCTCTGCAGGTTCATTGTTGCCGCCTGCATCCTCGCTTCAAGGCGTGCGGGACGGCGTGGCGCAAGTCACCTATCATGCAGGAACCTACACCCCGTCCGAGCTGCCGATTGCCAACCTCGTCGGCAACATGGCCTTTTACAACACCGATCCTTTGGTCATGGCCTTCGCCTCGACCGAGTTCGGCCTGACTAACCCCGAGCAGCAAGCCGAGTGGAAAGCAAATGGTGTGGTGTTTGGCGGCGGTTATTCAACGTCAGAATACTTGATGCAATGCAATACTCCGATCCGAACGCTGGAGGATATGAAGGGTAAACGTCTGCGCATGGCTGGGGGCGCTTGGTCACGCTTTGCAGAGTTTGTGGGCGCTGTTCCGGTGTCGATCCCGTCCAGTGAAATGTATACCGGCCTTGATGCCGGCTCGCTTGATTGTGCTGTCGCTGCGGCCGATGCACTGGACAGCTTTAGCTTGAAAGACGTCGTCACAGACCTGAACACCTTGGCGATCGGGAACTATTACGCAGGTTTCGAGTGGGGCTATAACGTACCATTCTGGCAATCTATCTCGGCCGAAAACCGTCGTGTGCTGTTCAATCAGATGGCGTATTATCTGGGGCAACACCGCATTGAATTCGACAACGATGTGGAAAAGGCTGTGACATCCGCGCAAAAGGCCGGGATGGCGGTGACCGAACCAGATGCCACTTTGACAAACGCTTTGGCCGAATTTGTGGTGGCTGATGAGGCAATCCTGATCGAGACGGCAAAAGAGCGGGGCGTGAAAAACCCGGAAGAAATTCTTGCGTCATTCAAATCGATCATTGACAAATGGGATGCTCTGCTCGCCGGTGTTGATCGCGATGATGCCGATGCGCTGGCCCAACTTGCCCGTGCCGAAATTTACGATCGGCTTGATGAAAACACGTACGGCGTCGAATAATCTGCACGGCCACGTCTATTGAAGCTTAGAATGAGGTGGCTGGAAAGCTGCCTCATTTGCTTTTTGGGCAGTCCGCACTCCAAAGCAGGCCCAGTTTGATGCACCAAATAGGGTTACACATGGCGCGGATGCTGACGCCCTTGCCAGAGCAGAGCAGATTACTCTTATTGGCGCGCGTGGTAGTATAAAACGACGGCAAGCCAGTCTTTACAAGGATATTGAAGGCCGTCGCTTCTGCCCTGCACGCCTCACTACACTCAGGGGGCAGGTCACACTGACGTGGTGGTAATTGCCCTCCATTCCCAAAGTCGGCGAGTTGGTGACGCGTCTGAAAGTAGTTATACTGTAAGCAACAATTCTCGCTGCAACCGTCACAAACGGATTACACCCACCATAGGTTAAAACACCCGCAGTCAGTTAAGAACCCTCCTGAACCCATGGCTGGGGTGTCGGGAAGATCCTAAGTAATATCTTAGCACGGTGGTGCGCCTATGACCGACAATCAGGTGCGTTGAACACCCTATGGTGACGCTATTATTACGGCAGGCAATCGTTTGCATCCAGCTTCAGCACTGGATCGTTTGAGGTGCATTCTTCGCCGCTGATCGGATAATGACCTGAAGTGGTGCATCCTGACAAAGCAAAAAGCGCGCATGCGACAGTGACAAATATGGTTTTCATGGAAGAGTCCTTTTCTGGCTTGGCAGGGCTTTGCACCCTGCGTCGTTAGCATGGTTAATGTATTATGACTTTGGGGCCGCTGAAATGCGGGTGCCCGCGGCCCCATTCAGTAGCTTGAGCGCATCCGCCAAACGGCCGATGCTTGCGACGCCGCCCTGATCTGCAAACGCGCAAGCGGCCTCGATTTTGGGGCCCATCGACCCTGCGGGCATCTGCAAAGCGCGGCCTTCCTCGGGGGAAAACCACTGCATGGCCTTGGCCGTGTCGGTGCCAAAGCCGCTAAAAACAGCCTCGACATCGGTCAGCAGCAGCAAGGCATCCGCGCCAATATCGGCGGCCAAAAGCGCGCTTGCGGCGTCCTTGTCGATCACCGCCTCGACGCCGATCATGCTGCCATCGGCGCGGCGCACCACGGGGATACCGCCGCCGCCCGCGCAGATCACCGTCACGCCTTGGTCCAGCAACAGCCGCACCACCCGCAGATCGGGGATCTCGACGGGCTTGGGCGACGCGACAACGCGGCGCCAGTATTGGCCGTCTTGCGCAATAGACCAGCCTGCGGCTTTGACGCGGATCTCGGCCTCTTGCTGCGTATAGACTGGCCCGACAAATTTAGTCGGCGCGCCAAAGGCCGCGTCTTTAGGATCGACGATCACCTGCGTCAAAAGCGTCGCCACCGCGTGATCGTGACCAAGCGCGTTTTCCAGCTCTTGCTCGATCAGATAGCCAATCATGCCCTCGGTTTCGGCACCCAAGACATCCAGCGGATAGGCCTCATCGGGTTTATAGGCCGCCCCCTGCAAGGCCAGAAGCCCAACCTGCGGGCCGTTGCCATGCGTCACGATCAGCTGATGCCCCGCCCGCACGATTTCCGCCAGCGCAAGGGCGGCAGTTTTGACATTGGCGCGCTGCGCCTCTGCCGTCAGGGGCTGGCCGCGCTGCAAAAGCGCGTTGCCGCCCACGGCTGCAACCACCAGCATCTTAGGCCCCCAATGTGGCGACAAGCACCGCCTTGATGGTGTGCATCCGGTTTTCGGCTTGGTCAAAGACGATCGAGGCAGTGCTTTCAAACACTTCGTCGGTCACCTCCATCGCGTCCAAACCAAATTCAGCCTTCATCTCGGCGCCGACAGTGGTGTCGGTGTTATGAAAGGCGGGCAAGCAGTGCATAAAGCACGCACGCGGGTTGCCCGTCTTCGCCATCACCGCCGCATTGACCTGATAGGGGGTCAAAAGCTTGATCCGCTCGGCCCATTTCTCTTTGGCCTCGCCCATCGAGACCCAAACGTCGGTATAGACAAAGTCCACACCCTTGACTGCATCGTCCACGTTTTCGGTGATCCTCACCTGCGCGCCCGTCTCGGCCGCAATCGCCTTGGCCTCGTCGATGATCGCCTGCTTGGGCCAGCAGGCCTTGGGCGCACAAAGGCGCACATCCATGCCCATCTTCGCGCCGCCAATCAACAGGCTGTTGCCCATGTTGTTGCCCGCATCGCCAAGGAATGCATAGGACACTGTGTGCAGCGGCTTTTCGACATGCTCTTGCATTGTCAGGAAATCGGCAAGAATTTGGGTCGGGTGGAACTCGTTGGTCAGGCCGTTATAGACCGGCACGCCCGAGAATTGTGCCAGCTGATCGACGATGTCCTGCCCAAAGCCGCGGTATTCGATCGCGTCATAAATCCGGCCCAAAACGCGGGCGGTGTCTTTGACGGTTTCCTTATGGCCGATGTGCGACCCCGTTGGCCCCAGATAGGTGACGCGCGCGCCTTGATCATAGGCCGCCACCTCAAAGCCGACACGGGTGCGGGTGCTGTCCTTTTCAAAGATCAGCGCGATGTCCTTGCCTTGCAGCTTGGGCACCTCGGTTCCGGTGTATTTCGCGACCTTGAGGTCCGCCGCCAGTTTCAACAGAAAGCCAATTTCACGCGAGGTAAAATCACGAAGTGTCAAAAAATGCCGGTTTTTCAGATTGTAAGCCATTGGTGTAACCTTTCAGGTTAAAGGGGATCGCGCATGGTGGGGCAGCTCATGCAGTGGCCGCCGCCACGTCCGCGCCCCAACTCGGCGCCGGGGATTGCCAGCACCTCGATGCCCGCCGCAGCCAGCGCTTCATTGGTGTCGTCGTTGCGGTCATAGCCGATGACCACGCCCGGACGCAGCGCCAGCACGTTGTTGCCGTCGTTCCACTGCTCGCGGGCGCGCTCTTCGACGGTGGTGCCGCCTGTTGGCACGATGTGGAGGCTTTTGTAGCCAAGCACCTCGGCCACGATGTCAAAGATCGGGCGCGGGTCGTGATGAAACCGCAAGGCAGCCGTGCCATCGCCAGGCCGCAGATCATAGCAGGTCAGCTCGTCCGCGACCTCTTTGAAGGTGGTGACCACATCGCCGCCGCAAAGCGTAAAAACGGTGTCCAAATGCATCGCCGCGCGGGATTTCGGGATGGCAAAAGCCAGAACCCGCTCTGCCGCTCCCGACGCAAACAGCGACTCGGCCAACTGCCCCACCCCTTGCGGCGAAGACCGCTCGCCCATGCCGATCAGCACGGTGCCATTGCCAACGGGCATGATGTCGCCGCCCTCGACCGTGGCCAAGCCGTGATCAACCGTCGGGTCGCCCCAGTGGATCTTGGCCTTGCCCGCGAATTTCGGGTGGAACTTGTAGACAGCGGTGTTGAGCAAGGTCTCGGGCCGCCGTGCCGCCCAATACATCGGATTGACCGACACGCCGCCGAAAATCCACGCCGAGTTGTCGCGGGTGAAAAGCGCATTCGGCAGCGGCGGCAGGATGAACCCATGCGCGCCAAGATAGCTTCCGAACAGGCCCGAGGGCTTGAACGGCAGATCATCCACCGCCAAACCGCCCAAGAGATAGGCAGCCAGTTGCACCCCCGACAGCCCGTTCAGCCAGTCACGCAGCTCTGACATCATGCCCGTGCCGATCTGGTCGGGGGTGATGCGATGGTCCAGCACCCAAGCGCGGGCGGTGGGGTTGTCCAGCGTCTCGGCCAAAAGGTCGTTCACGTCCAAGACCTCGACCCCTTCGCCGCGCATGGTGCTGGCGAAAACGTCGTGGTCTTTTTGCGCCTGTTTAACCCAAAACACATCGTCAAACAGCAGGTCCTGACAGTTAGCGGGGGTGAGGCGGCGATGCGCCAGACCGGGCCTGCAGACGATCACTTGCCGCAATTTGCCGGTCTCCGAAAAGACACCCAGAGTGTTGGCGTGTTCCATGACAGCCATTCCTTTTATCAAAGATATTAAAGTGCGCTGATCGCGCCGGTTTGCATCAGATAGGCAGCCACAAGAGCAGCCCCGATCAGACCCGCAGCAATCAGCATCTCGGCGCCTGTAAACGCCTGTTCATGGCGCGAACGGCGCGCCCAAACATAGAACGGAATCCCCAGCGCATAGAGAATGGCACACATAAGCAGATAGGCAGGCCCCGCCGCATAAATTAGCCACGCACCATAAACCATCGCCACGCCGCCAATCGCCATATCGGCGCCGCGCCCCTCGCCTGTCGCATAGCTTTCGCCGGTCAGCGCCAGTTTCAGCGCATAGGCCCCCGAGAACACATAAGGCACCAGGATCGCGGTCGAGGCGATGTAGAACAGCGCCAGATAGGTTGAGTTGGCGTAAAGCGTCACGAACAGCACCACCTGCACGCACACATTGGTGATCCAAAGCGCGCCAGAGGGCGAGCCGTTCTCATTCTCGGTCGCAAAGAACGCAGGCAACATCCCCTCTTTGGCGGCACGGAACGGGATTTCAGCGGCCAGCAACGTCCAGCTTAGGAACGCCCCTGCCACAGAAATCACCAAGCCGATGCGCACCACAACGGATCCCCAAGGCCCGACCACGGATTCAAGCACATTCGCCATCGAGGCCGCAGCAGGTAAGCCCGCCAAGTCAGGCTGCGACATCACCCCCAGCGACAACAAAGACACCAGAAGATAGAGCAACAGCACGGTGACAAAGCCAAGGATGGTGGCCTTGCCGATGTCGCTGCGCTTGGCCGCGCGGGCCGAGCCGACGCTTGCGCCCTCAATGCCGATGAACACCCAAAGTGTGACCAGCATCGTACTTTGAACTTGTGCGGCGATGCTGCCAAGGGTCAGCGTCTCTGTGCCCCAGAAATCAAGCTTGAAGGTCGGCATGTTGAACGCCACCAGCACCAGCACGATGAACAGGAAAATCGGCGCAAGCTTGGCAATCGTGGTGATGACGTTGACAATCGCCGCTTGGCGCACCCCCATCAAGACCAGCGCATGGATCAGCCAAAGCGCAATCGACGCGCCGACAATCGCTTGCCACGTGTTGCCCTCGTCGCCAAAAGGCGGGTAGAAATAGCTTAGCGCGCCAAAAATCAGCACGGCATAGGACACGTTGCCCAGCCACGCGCTCAGCCAATAGCCCCAAGCGCTGTTAAAGCCGACGAAATCGCCAAAGCCCGCGCGGGCATAGGAATAGGGGCCTGCATCCAGCTTGGGCTTACGCATCGATAGGTTTCTATAGACAAAAGCGAGCGCCAGCATACCGATGCCTGTGATCAGCCAGCCGATAGTGATAGCCCCAGCCGATGCCCCGCGCGCCATGTTCTGCGGCAGGCTAAACACCCCGCCCCCGATCATAGAACCGACGACCAACGCCGTTAGTGAAAAGAGCCCCAGCTTGCCTGACGCGGCGGCGGATGCTTGGGGGGGTGAATTTATGTCTGTTGCCATTGGGCCTCTCCTTGAGGACAAAGGCTGATCAGATTGCGGCGCGAAATCGCGCTGCGCTAGATCAGTCATGGCGCGAACATGACGGGCTGGGCAGGCGTCGGCTTTGACCTGTATCAAAGCCAAGCCCTTGGCGTTAAAAAATTATCCTGTCGCGGCCATGGTTTTGCGAAACCGCAGCAGGGCCGCTATGAAAAACGCCGCACTCAGCCCCGCCATCACCAGCATATCCGGCCAGACGGTGTCAAACCCCGCCCCGCGATAAAGGATCGCCTGCGCAAAGGACACGAAATGCGTCGAGGGCGCGACTTGCATAACATTCTGAAGCCAAACGGGAATGCTCTCCATCGGCGTGGTGCTGCCCGACAGCAGGTTCATAATCACCAAAACCGGCAGCGCCAGCAGACCAAACTGCGGCATCGAGGTGGTAAAGGTTGCCAACAAAATCCCCAACCCCGTGACCGACACCAGATAGAGCACTGTCCCCGCCACAAACAGCGTCACTGACCCTGCAATCGGCACGCCCAAAACTCCCTGCACCACCAGCCACAGCGACAACACCGCAGCGATTATGATCGCCAAACCGTTGGCCCAAATCTTGGCTAACATGATTTCGGACGGGGACACCGGCATCACCAGAAGATGCTCAATCGTGCCATGCTCCCGCTCGCGGATCAGCGCCGCCCCCGTCAGCAGCACCGACAGGATGGTGACGTTGTTGATTACCTGCATCACCGAGGAAAACCACGTCGATTGCAGGTTAGGGTTGAACTGCGCCGTGACGATCAGATCAATCGGCAAGCTGGTCTCGGTGTCATCGCGGGCGACGAATTTGTTGATCTCGGCGGCGATGATTTCTTGCAAAAACACCGAGCCATTGCCCGCCTGCACCATCGCCGTCGCATCGACATTCAGCTGCAACGACGGCTGACGGCCCGCCAAGACATCGGCCTCGAACCGCGGCGGAAACACCAGCACAAACACATAGTCGCCGTCGTTCATCATCAGCTCGACATCCGAGGCCGCGATTTCCTTGGGCGTATCAAACTCGGGCGGCAGAATGGCGCCAATGATCCGCCCTGACAGGTCTGATCGGTCAAGATCGACATAGGCGACCGAGGCGTTGACGACCTCGAGCTTGGCCCCGGTGGCGACGGCATAGACCGCAAAGCTGAACACATAGGCGATCAGCAGCAACAAGACCGGATCAGCCCGCAGGCTGCGCAATTCCTTTAGGCCAAGGCGGTAGATGTTGGAAAGCCATTGCTTCATCTTACCGCTCCTGCTTGCGAAGCGCCACGACCGACGCCGCGATGAACACCACCGCAAAGCCCGCCAGCGCAAGGTGGTTCTGCCACAGATCGGCAAAGCCTAGCCCTTTGGTAAAGGTGCCGACGCTGATCTGCTGAAACCACGCCGAGGGAAATCCCAAACCGATCAACCGCCCGCCGCCCGAAAGCGAGGCCACAGGCACCAACAGCCCAGAGAAATTCACCGCCGGAATGATCGAGATAATCGCCGCCGCAAAAGTCGCCGCGACTTGGGTCTTGGTAAAGGTCGAGATCAGCACACCAAACCCCGTAGACGCGAGCACATACAGTAGCGCCCCGACAAACAACGCCAGCACAGAGCCTTTCACAGTCACTCCAAACACCCCATAAGCCACCACCAAAAGCGTCAGAAAGCTGATCATGGCAATGGCGACATAAGGCAACTGCTTGCCCAAGATGAACTCTAGCCGCGTGACAGGCGTAGACCGGAAATTGGCAATCGAGCCCGTTTCCTTTTCGCGCACCACCCCCATCGCCGCCATCATCGACGGGATCAACACCAGCATCAGCATGATGACCGAGGGCACAATCGCGAACACCGACTTGAAGCTTTGGTTATAGTGAAACCGCGTCTGAACATTCGCCGCACTGGTGTCGATGACCTCGCCATAGGTCCGCTCAATCTGGTCGTCCATATAGGACAGCGCTAGCCCTTGCAGATAGCCGCGCGTGGTCTCGGCGCGAAACGGCATGGCGGCATCGACGGCAATCCGCACCTCGGGCCGCTGCGATTGCAGCAACAATCGCCCGAAATCGGCAGGCACTTCGATGCCCAAAGCAATCTCGCCACTGCGCAGCCGCGCCTGAAGCTCGGCGGTGCTGGCCGCGGGGGCTTGTTCGGCGAAATAGCGCGAGCCTGAAAACGCTTCAAGCAGGGTGCGGCTTTCGGCGGTTTGGTCTTGGTCCAGCACGGCATAGGGCAAATCCGTGACGTCAAAGGAAATGCCATAGCCAAAGGTCAGCATCAGAATGATCGGCCCCAGAAAGGCAAAGCCAAGCCGCAAGCGGTCGCGCAAAATCTCCATCGACTCGCGGCGGGCAAAGGCCCACATGCGGCCAAACCCACCGCCATTTTTGGGGGCGTCTTGGCCGTGGGGGGCTTGGGTCGCGGTGGTCGCGGCCTCTGGTCCCGCTGCCTCGCGCAGATATGCCACAAAGGCGTCGCTCAGGCTGTCGGTGCCCTTGGTCTTGGCGATCTCGGTCGGCGTGCCCACCGCCAAGACACGGCCCGCATGCATCAGCGAGATGCGATCACAGCGCTGCGCCTCGTTCATAAAGTGGGTCGAGACGAAAATCGTCACCCCATCGCGGCGCGACAGCCCGATCAGATGCTGCCAAAACGCATCCCGCGCAATCGGGTCCACGCCAGAGGTCGGCTCATCCAGAATAAGAACCTCTGGCCCGTGAATAACTGCGACCGCCAGCTGCAAGCGTTGGCGGATGCCAAGCGGCAGGGCCTCTGGGCGCTCTTCCGCGACATCGGCTAGATCAAAACTCGTCATCATCTCGGTCACACGCGCCGCCCGCGTGGCCAGCGGCAGTTGATACAGCTCGGCGTGCAGCTCTAGGTTTTGCCGCACCGTCAGCTCGGTATAAAGCGAGAAGGATTGCGACATATAGCCGACCCGCTTGCGGGTGCGCATGTCGCCCGCGTCCAGCGTCTCGCCAAAGAGCAGCGCCTGCCCCGAGCTGGCTGGCAACAGCCCCGTCAGCATCTTCATGGTCGTGGTCTTGCCGCAGCCGTTCGACCCCAGAAAGCCGAAAATCTCGCCGCGCTCGATGTCAAAGTTCACGCCATCAACGGCGGTGAAATCGCCAAAGCTGCGCGTCAGGGCCTTGGCTTGGATGGCAGGCGGGCCGTCCGAGGGCTGACGCGGGGGCACGATTACCTCTTTATGGCCGCGCCGGGCAGCCTCGGGCAGCATGGCGATAAAGGCTTGCTCCAGCGTAGGTTGCTGCGCCGCCGCGCGAATTTCGGCTGGGGTGCCGGTGGCGATTACCTTGCCGTTTGACATGGCCGCAAGCCAGTCAAACCGCTCGGCCTCTTCCATATAGGCGGTGGCGACGATCACGCTCATCTGCGGGCGTTGCCGGCGGATGCGGTCGATCAGGTCCCAAAACTGCTGGCGCGACAAAGGGTCCACGCCCGTCGTCGGCTCGTCCAAAATCAGCAGGTCAGGGTCATGGATCAGCGCCGAGCAAAGCGACAGTTTTTGCTTCATGCCACCGGACAGCTTGCCTGCGGGACGGTCGGGAAAGGGCGCAAGCCCCGTCGCCTGCAACAGATCGGCAATGCGGGCTTGGCGCTCGGACTGAGATTGCGCGAACAGTCGGCCAAAGAAATCGAGGTTCTCATAAACCGTCAGCGTCGGGTAGAGATTGCGCCCCAAACCCTGCGGCATATAGGCGATGCGGCGGTTGCAGTCCTGCAGATGGCCCGCGTCGCGGATGTCGCCGCCCAGCACCTGCACCGCGCCCGCCTGCACCCGCCGCACCCCCGACACCAGCGCCAAGAGCGTCGACTTACCGACCCCATCCGGACCAATCAGCCCCGCCATGCAGCCCGCCGGAATGTCCAGCGACACATCGTCCAACGCCGCGACCGGCCCATAGAGATGCGTGACAGAGGCCAGCCGCGCGACCGAGCTTTGGGTCATTGCGGCAGTCTCACCGTCAAATTATCGGGCCAAACCGCGCTGTCCAACACGCGCACATAACCGACCCCCGGCACCCCTGCCCGCGCCCGTTCTTGATAGTTCGCCAGCAGTTCCGGCGCGATGGTCAGCTTGACGCGAAACATCAGCTGATCGCGCTCTTGCTCCGTCTCTACCGAGCGCGGGGTGAACTGGGCCGAGCTGGCGACAAATGTCACTGTCGCGGGGATAACATAGTCCGGGATGGCATCCAAAACGATGCGCGCCTCGGCCCCGATCGCCAAACGGCCCGCATCGCGCGAGGGCAGAAACACCGCCATATACATATCTGAAAGATCGGTCAGCGTGACCACACTGCTGCCCGCCGCGACCACCTCGCCCGCATGGGCAAGCACATATTGCACCCGCCCCGCCCGCGGCGCGATGAGGCTTGAATCGTCGATCAGGCTTTGAATCCGTTCAACCGCCGCTAGGGCCGCCGCGATGGTGGCATCCGCCAAGGAAATCCCCGCATCGGCCGCCGCTACCGCCGCCTGCGCGGTGGCAAGCACGGTGCGATGGCTGTCCAAACTGGACTGCGTCGCAAAGTCTTTGGTCGCAAGCTGCTCAATGCGCGTGAACTCGGCCTGCGCGGTGGTCAGCTCGGATTGGCGCTGCCGCAACAGCGCCTCGGCTTGCAGCTTTTGCTGCTGTGCCTGCACAACCGTGGCCTGGGCTTGACGCATCTGGGCTTGCACCTCTGTCACTTCAAGACGCGCCACGACCTGCCCAGCCGCCACCCAGTCGCCT
Source organism: Pseudorhodobacter wandonensis (assembly GCF_001202035.1). Lineage (GTDB taxonomy): Bacteria > Pseudomonadota > Alphaproteobacteria > Rhodobacterales > Rhodobacteraceae > Pseudorhodobacter > Pseudorhodobacter wandonensis. The sequence goes on from NZ_LGHT01000022.1 coordinate 15,968, forward strand.
TCGGCGATCAGGGTTTCGGAAATACGGCCTGAGAGTTTTGTGGCAACCTCAATCCGCTCGGCTTCAATACGGCCGTTGGACATGCTGATCCCGTCGGGCAGCGCCGCCGTTTGCGTCGATTGCCACAAAAGCGCACCGCCTAGCCCAAGCGCCACAACAAGCACCGCGCCCGTTATCAGTTTTTTCTTCGTTGCCGAAAGTCCGTTTAACATTACCGTTCCCACCGAATCCGTCTAATCTAGGCCCCTGCTTAAGCGGCCCTGGCTGCCGGAGGATTGACTCAGATCAATTCCCAGTCTGATTTCTGTTAAGGGATATACTACCCGGCACTTCGATGTTGATCGGGAACGATGGCATTTCGAAACCATTTCGATAGCTGACCTAATTCGGGTCAACTTGTTGCCAGACATGACGCCCGAACATTTTTGGCGCATTCAGGACAGCTTGTCAGCGGTAAAGAGTATGGGTCCAAATAGCGTTATTTGATAAGAGAGTGTTCTTGGCTCATCGTAACCACTGAGGAGTGGAAAATGAAACAGACAACTGGAACACATAAAAGCCTTGGCGAGAAGATCGTCAAAGACATCAAGCGAGCGGCGTGCAAGCATTTGGAGTGCCTCCATCGGGTGGTCCAGTTTGAATGTTAGTGCATGGTGGGCCTCTGGTCTAAACCTGCGCCGTGGCCACGGTGATCGCGAGAGCAGACACGGTCGTTGCAGCAATGGCGATCAGGACGCGTCTGGGGGAGCATTTAATGCACAATACTTATTTGATTATTTTGGTTGCGGGAGCTCGCTTACAGAAATACTTGCCTTTGTATTCCACGCCGGGGTAGATCACGTTCACTATGCCACGTATTAGCTGACGGCTAGTAGAGTCGGCGGGTTTTGTTGAAAAAGTCGGCCTTACAACGCGTTGTGGGCTGCCATCATGCTCGGGTGTCTCCGTTTGGTTCGGGCAATCGCCCGTAGCGCCGCCTTGAGGCGTTTGTCTGGCCGCTCAGCTCATGTCCTGGCCTCCGAGTTGGCGCACTGAGGCCGCAGTAAAGCGGGACATCAACACTCAGCCGGTTGCCATCTGGTTTTTGTCATTTAAACTGACTAGTGCAGCCAAGTGCTAAGCTGCGAAGGCCCTGTCCGGCTGGAAAACTACCGGCTTCCATTGGGCGGTAGTCATGCCGTCAGAAGTGCGCCCAAGTTCTACAGTTATTAGTCGGTCGCCGTTGAATGCCGGGCTCAGTTCCAAGGAAAGATAGTCAAAGAGCTGACGGTCATGCACCGCTAAGATCACTTGTCTTCCTTCACGCTTGAGCGTCCTCAAGAGCGCAGCAAACTGCGCAATGTGTACATCGTCCATGCTTTGCACTGGATCATCAATGATCAACCAGGGAAGCTGGGGCATTGCTGACAGGTTGAGAGCCAAGAACAGGGTCAGTGCCGCAGTATTCAGGTTCCCCGCACTAAGCATTGCGCGCGGATTGCCCCCCTTTCCCCCGGATCGGTAGTGCGTCTCAAGAACTGCCTCTACCGATCCGCTTGAAGTCTTAGGCAACGCGAAAGCAGGAACGAAAGCTTCTTCTGGCGCGAGGCGGATAAAAAGTTCCCGCCAAACGCTGTTTAGTTCGTCATTGAAGACCTGTTTCACCTTCGAAGTGCGGAGCGATTGCGCACGACTTGCCACGTCTTTGGCTAGTGCGATCCGGCGTTCAGCTTCTTCTCGGTGAATAGACGCTAACGCCAGTTCATCGGTCGCCGACTTTACTGTAGCCGCCAATTCAACTGCCGTAGTGCGGGCAATAGACAAGTCAGCAAGCGCTTCCTCAATATTAGATATGCGATGAACCAAGCGTCGTTCAGAATCTTCTTCCTCCTCTACGAAGGCTATAAGGTCGGCAAGTATCGTCTGGAGCGGAACGTCATCTGAGGTTGTAGGACGGCCTAGCGCCTGCGCATGCTGACTCAGCTCGGGCCTTAGCCCACTTATGCTGGCCTTTCGTGTATTTAGGATGGACAGCTCGCGTGCAGAGGCAGACGCCTGCTCCTGAAGGCTCGCGCCCATCACGGCAGTGTCGTAGTGCATTGCGAGGCTATTTCTCCATTCCGTCAGCCGTGCAATATTTAGCTGAATTTCATCCCGTTGATCAGGTGATAGCCGCTTAGCAATGAGATCAGCTTCTTGGCGTTGCGCTTGGGTAATCGCTGCAACCGTTAATGAGCGATCTTTTACCAAGCTTTCCACTCGAGCTGCTGTGGAAATTAGGCGCTGCACCTCTCCGGAAACGTGGGCCGCTAGAGAGGTTTCGGACACTTCGCTGAAGTCCCGGCCGCAGACCGGGCAGGCTTCATCAAGAATATGCGAAGAGATCGCGGTAAGCGCTTCCGCCAGTTCCTGGTTTGCACCTTTGTCGCTTTCCAATTCATTCTCGATTATTCTCAATCGAGCTCTGCCCTGCCGGAGAGCCTCTTGCACTTCACCCAATATCTTCTGAGAGGCCTGGTCACTTTCTGACAAAGCCTGCAAACGCGCTAATTCATTCGCAACGAGGCGCGTCCCAACTTCATGGGTTTCTTTGGGATCGCTGGTGAACTCCGGTAGTTGACCGAACTCCTTGCGGATCGCGTTGAACAAATCATGCAGCTGTTTCCCCGGGCCCTTGGTCCAAGTTTCTAGGGCTTCCCGGCTTCTTGACGCTGCAACTTCCACCGACTGACGCTTTGCTTGATCGTCGCCGGAAGCGTCAACAAGTTGTTCTGTAGCTGCATTTAGGTCGCGACGGCGACGCGCCAATTCTCCAAGCCGCGCTTCCGCCCGGCCCTGAAATTCTTCTAGAAGAGGTGCCAAAAACTCTGCATTAAGAGTCGGTTCAGGCGGAGCCAAGCCTTCGAGCTTGGTTTTCAACTCCTGTTCAGCGGCATTAATTGCTTCGATGGCGGTCTTGTGGGCACTTTCGGCATCCGCCACGCGCTTTGCGGCTGGAGCGGCGTCCGAGCGAGCAAACCAATAGCGCGGCGCTGGCTCACGAAGCCTTCTGACATCGCCGCTGGCGTGCAGGCCATCAATCAGCGCGTCGAGCGCCTCTAAACCAAGTAGCTCTTTCACAAAGCGAGTAAGTGGGGAATCTGTTCGCCGACTGTCTTGGTGCTCATATATCTCCAGCAGGCGCCCAAGAGCGGCTTGTGGAAGGTAGCTCCGCTCGGTAAAAAATCGGGATTGGTCATCGCCAAGAATTGGGTCACCCCAGATGCGTAAACCGTCGCCTCGCATTTCGGCGGACGCCATATCGAAGCCGGTTGCATCGATTTGGACACGGCACTTCCCGTTGGCACTTAGCTTATGCGGTAAGTGTTGGATATAGCTAGGATCGAAACGGGCAAGAGAGGCAACGCTGCCCGTAAGTCCGAATTCTATGGCAGACAGAAGGCTCGTCTTACCCGTGCCATTAGGTCCATGGATTAAAACCGCAGAAGCATCTAACGAGATGTGATGCGAACCACGGATGCTACGGAAATCTTCGATTTCTAGTGAGGTGATACCCATGTTCATTCTTTGCGGTCCTCAAAGGTCGCGCCTTCATCGAATGGCTCTTCAACCATGGCGACAAACCTGTCGGCGACCGCGTTGGCTCCATGGACTGCAAGATCGATCAACTCTTTACCCTCAGTGCCCGTCATTGCTCGCAATTCCTCAAGGCAATCGATTCCTCTCCCTTCAACAGGCACGGGCAGTTTGAGTGGCAAGAGAACCGCTAGCCAATTCTTTATAATTTCGTCATCTGCAGTTTCGCCGATAGGCAACACTCGAGCGTAACGTGACAGGGTCGCGAGAGCGGCACTGTCCAAACGCGGGCCAACAAGAACTACAGTCAGAGGTCGGCGAGATCGGACAATATCAAGCGCTCGTCCAACTCCCTCAACCATCTGCTGCAGTTCTCGCGCAGACTGGGTAGCTGTATCGCCCACGACCACGAGATCTGGTGATGGCGAAGTCCCAACAAATGCAGCAGGGACGTCCAGCTTCAGGCTTGCGATCTGTAGTGGGATTGGTGTGCGTTGGAATTGCGCCGATTCGAGCATTTGTGCAACGCGTTCAACCGGTGTCGTTTCTATCAAATCGCTGCCTCCATCTTAAACCGTTGCACGATGGTGTCTAAATTATCTGTTCCATCAATGATGGATGATACGCTTAACTCCCTTAGCTGAACCTTACCCGTCCGTCCTGGCGCGCTTGTCGGATGCCTGGCTGCCCGATTCGGCGGCTCGAAACTATGTACAATGATAGAATCATCATCGTCACTTACATGTCCCTCAGCAAACATCTGGGCCGCCGCATGAGCACTCCCTGCGAAGAAAACCTGCGACCGACCGACAAGGCCATTAACCTCGATGACGCCAGACTTTGGATCGTTAGTGTCGGGCATAGTGCAGGTCCAATAACCTTGTTGCTCTCCATGGCCGATGATCGCCAGACCCAAAGAAAGTTCCACCAGCCCTGTTGACGCAAGGTGTGGATTCGCGAGTGTGCGGGAAACACCAGTGTCCGTCAAAGGGGCATAGAGTCCACTTAGCGCCGTCGAATTGCGACCATGGTGAAACAATCGTATCGCCCGGCCGAGTTGGGATAGTGCAGCGTGCATGAACGCTTCATGGTCGCCTACGGTTGCGACGCCAGCGCCCAGATCGCGTAGTCGCTGGAGCCCTTGCCGTAATTCATCTCGCTCGCCGGGCGACAAACCTACCGCGGCGGTATCAACGAAGGCACTTAGCTTTGCGCATATGATATGCAGCCAAAGGGCAGGCAACAGTGCGCCCGCGAAGGACCGGACCAAAGACGCCTCGTGGATGGCCTCCGATTGGGTAGGGTAATCATTGAAATAAAAATTCTGAAGTAGCGTGCGCTGACGAACCCCAACACTGTCTTCCGAAACCATCACGGCAGGAGGATTGGTTGGGAAGGTAGCGGGCAATTGCATACGGGCGCGGACAAATACGTCCTGGATGTTGGCATCCTGTGCTGAAAGGCCCAACATAAGCGTGCCCTTCGATACCGCTAGGTCGAGCATCTTACCAGCAATGACTTGGTTTTCTGCCTTGGCAGCCCAGCCATCGATCTGTGACTGTCGGCCTACGATACGTGGGCGATACACAGCTTCGTTTTGCCCAGCCAAGGCCGCACATCCATGAAATTTGTAGAGGCGTGCTCGGCGGATGTTGTCTTGCACATCCGTCGGAACGACCCTGACTTGGAGCACCGACGAGTTAGGTCCATCCGCGATATGCACCGCCTTCTCGATCAAATCATCCCAGTTCGCGCTCGCACAGTCAGACGCGACACCTTCCATGATTAGCGCCGCAAGGCCGAGATGCTCTGCTCCAGGCGTTGTCTGTGGATCGGCATACTGATCCGCGACCTTCACGCCTTCCCAAACGAGGTAGTCGGGCGCCTCTGTCGCCGGAAACTGATCCAACATCACTGCATAACAGTTAACAAGTTGCTGCTTGATTTGCTCAATTGGGCCCCACGTCGCAACGGGAGTGGAAAAGTCAATTACTGCTCGCTGTGTTTGATCCAATGCCACCAACGCCAAAACTTCGTTCAGGCAAGAGCGGAAAGCGCATGCCGGGTTGCCTAGGTCAATTTTGGAACGAAGATGTTCCAAAATTGCTTCAGAAACGCCTTTTAGACCAGGCAGCTTTTCGAGAGAAACCCCAGCACCGAGCCAAATAGCGTACCTGTCATCAGCAATGCCCGCCGCGAATTCCTGAAGGGACTCATCGAGCAACTCCAGCGTTTCTAAAATAGATATTTCCCAGGCTGCGGGCATTTACTGCAAGGTCACTTTCGCTCAATTTTGTCCAAGCATAAGCGGAAAATAACCGCTGCATCCATTTACTTAGGCCTAGAGCTTGCATAACGCCATGTTGAGTTGCAAGCATCAAATAGCTGAACACGTTCTAGACCAGATGACAGGAGATATCGTTCAAAAAAATTGGCAATAGAGGTGGTTCGGTTGACCTGAACAGGTTCCGGGCGTTTTCTAAGTGGATTTCCGCCTTGGTTAAGCCGCTACCGCTTCGGGAATCGGCAGGTTTAAGGAGGCCTGATCGGGGGTTCTCCCATCAAGCGACGAATGTGGACGGGCCGTTGTAGACCGTCAGATATTGGCCAATATACCGTTGCCTTAATCGACAACGCAACCTTAAGAAGACGGTGCCAACTTTGCCGTTACAAGCGAAGCCGACCGACTCAGCGGTAAGGACTCGTCCGAAAACCGCCTACACTCAGCCTTAATCGAGTTTCAGCCAGAAACCTTTGATTTCAGATCTCTATGGCAACATAAGTCACATAGAACCCCTTGATCATCCGATGTTCCTGCATCCGCTCGCCCAAAGAGAACCCGTTCGTTTTGCGCGGTGTAGGCTGGTAGATATCCAATCCACGGTCCAGCACCATCTTCCAGCCGGTATCAGTGCTGATGTCGCGTGCATGCATGGTTCCCGTGCCATCAAAGGCCCATGTGAAATCGACCCCGGTGTCGGTGCATGCCTCTGTGATCCCGTCCAGACATTCCCGCTGTTCCTGGATGTTGCCATCGTCCGGTGCTGTGATGAGATGCACGGCTAATTGATCTTCTGGGGCCTTGCGGCGGATCAGCATTTCTATGAATTCCATTACGTTCCGGGCTTGGTGGAATCGACGGATGTAAGGATCGGTTATAGTGATCCGACTGGCGCCATCTGTCCAAGGCCCGAAAATCTTGTCAAAGCTGATCCCCTTGCGGTTCTCAGTAAAGACAATGTGTCCGGGCTTTGGGGAAAAGGCTTTGGGCCCTGCGTCGGATGCGCTTGGCACTGTGCCCATGTCACTTTCTGCCACGTTTGCTGCCGGATTTTGCGGCACCTCCGGCCGATCGGGCAGGATGACATCGTCCTCGTCGCCAGTCGGCCTGCGATGATAGAACTGAGGGAACTCTTCTTCCTCAAGAGTGGTGACGTTCCGCTTGGCGCCATCCATCCCGACATAGTGAAAATCCGCCTTCTCAAACGTGCTGTCGATGCGAAGGAGCTGATCTTTCAACCGTTTGCGGCATTCGATAGCGAGACGCAGCAGTTCCTCAACCTCGGCTTCGGTTTCCCCACCATTTGGGAAAATCAACTTCAGCAAGCCTGACATTGTCTTGTCGATTGCGGCACGGTCGCGGATATGGGTTTGGACTGGCACGGTGAAATAGCGACTGGGCCTGTTCGAGAAATCCTCAGCCCTCAGATGCCGCAGGATCTCGGCGAGGTAATCGACGATAAAACCGTAGCCCGAAGTGAACATCTGCCCCCGGATGATGTCGACCTCCCAGCCCGGCAGATAGGCATGCAGACGGTCAATGAAAGCGCTGTCGTGGAACTGGGGCGGCAAGGCCTCGAACAGGTCGCTGTTCTTCAGCATCCATGGCACGTTGTGATCGGTATTACCGACAAAAGCAAAGCTGGCCTCAGCCCCCATCGGGTTGACCCCGCGTGAGAACTGCTTGTTCGCCATGTAATTCTTCATGATGTCGACCAGCGCCTTGTTCGCGGTCTTTTCCCGCCCGGCGAACTCATCAAAGGCCACGACATCCCAAAAGCCGACGAGACCGATCCGGCCATTTGAATTGTTGACGAACAACTTCGGCACCGTAATTTCCCCGCCCGAGATCAGTTGACCATGGGGGGAGAATTCCGAATAGATGTGCGATTTGCCCGTCCCCTTGGGGCCAAGCTCAATGATGTTGTAGTTGCGTTCGACGAATGGGATCAGGCGCATCAGCTGCAACAGCTTGGAACGGCGGCCAAAGGCCTCCGGGTCGAACCCGATGCTCTGCATCAGAAGGTCGATCCATTCTTCGGTGGTAAAGTGATCGCGGGTTTGGCGGTATCCCTCATAATCGACACGCGCGATCTGAATGGGCTTCAACGTATCAATGATCCAAGGCGAGATCCGGTTGTCATCGGAAAACTCATATTGCACGTCGGCAATGCACCAGACGCCGGTGACCAGCAGCTTGGGGTGCGCCTTGACCGTGGCGGCATCAATCGCGACTCGCTTGATTCCGAGGCTTTCAAAGACCGCTTCATATGCGTCGGTCTTTTCATTCAAGGCGACGCTGACCTGATCGATAACCTTGTAGCGTCCCTTTTCCTTGATCGTTGACTGAACCAATCCTGCTTCGGAACGGTGAACATAGTGTTTGCGCAGGATGTCCTTGACCGTCTCGATGCCTGTCGCGATCGAGGCCTCGTCGTCCGTCGCACAATACTGGCCAAGTAGATATTCCAGCACGTAGGTTGGGACGATGGCACTGCCTTTCACCGCCTTCACGAGATCCTTACGGACCACGAAGCCAGCGAAGTGTTCATTAATTTTGTCGTCAAGGGCTGTCATTGACACCTCAGAAGTCAAAGTCGGTGTTGATACCGCGCTTCATCAGCAAGGGCTGAACAGCATGGTCCTCAAAATGGCTGGTCTTGCCGATGCGCGAGCGCAGTTTCAGAAAGACCGTCTGATTGTTGTAGGCGTCTGCCGCGCGCGTCAGCAGAAAGCTTCTCGGCATTTCACGTTCTCGCGGATTGTCCGAGGTAAAATCGAAGACAAGCTCCGCCTCATCCGAGATAACAGAGCTGTCACCCGCAAAGATCGCCGCTGATACCTGTCTCGGTTGCTGTTTCTCGGTGACCGGTTCTGTCTGATATAGTGTGACCTGTATCTGCCCTGTGGTGATCTGCGCCCGCCCTGGCGGCACAATTTGCACTGACACCTGCCCAACATCCTCTTTGCGCTGTTTGCCGACCCGCAAGATCGGTAGGACAATCTCCTGCAAGCTGGCTCCGCCATGGACGAACCGGCTGCCCGAACCCTTAACACGAAGTCGGTTGATCGAGTTCGGGATCAGAACATCTTGCTCGCCCGTCAGGCCAAGTTGAGCGGCGGTGAATTTTTTCATCCCGCCGTTCGAGCTAAGCCCACGCCCGATGACAAACCGGCGATTACGGCAGGAGATGTCTCCATCTGGTTCGGCCAAGGCAAAGCTGCTCTCATCAAGCGCACGGTGTTGCCAGAGGAACCCATGATCGGCTGTGATCAGGATGTTCGAGAAATTGGCCGAGGTCAGTTTGCGCACCAGCTTGACCAGATCCTCAACGGCGGTTTCAGCAGCGGCTGGGACAAACTCTTCGGACACCAGCTTGTCGCCTGTTGCGTCGATCTGGTTGTGGTAAAGATAGAGAATGTCGTTGTCGCGAAAGAGTTCTTTCCCCTCGGCAGTTCCGAGGTTCATGAAATCCTTGGCTGACACAACTTTTGCCCGGTCGCCCTCACGGCCCGAGCTCAGCACCTTTTCCCGTGCGGCGGCCCCAACCGTGCTCTCGCCGTCGAGCAGAACCTGATCGCTGTCGTCGCGGAAGGCCACCTGTCGATGCGGCAGCAGCGCGGCCATGCCAAGCTGCGTATAACTGGGCAAGGATGAGATCATCGGCTTCAGGTCGGCATCAAACCGGTTCAGCTTACGGATCTCACGAAGAGCCTCTTCGGCGACCTCGTAGCGCAGAGCGTCTGAGATGATGACGACAACCTTCTGATCCTTGCGCCGGAACTCTGCCGCCTGGTCCTGATAGAAATCCATCTGGCGCGGATAACCCGGCACCGTCCAATCCGTCAGCTTGGTGACGTGATCCTGCCAGGCATCGTTGAGCTTCAGCACAAAATTCGTGGTGTAGCGGTTCTCCACTGCCTCATAGAGCGCCGACAGCAACCCGGCCTGCCCGCTCTTCTGCATATGGTAGATGAACTTGCGGTAAAGCTGATCCAGACGGAACCAGCTCGCGCTATAGCGCTTCACGCCATCCGATACGCTGGTCATCGTCAGATTGGCCTCGGCCAGCGCCTGCTGGAACTCGGTGGCGTAGCCGATGGCCTGATAGACATCCTTGTAGGTTTGATACCAATGGCTTTGCCGTCGTTCGCGCACCCATTTCAGCACATCGCCAGCCGCAAGGCTCTGCTTCGCCAGACCATCCACGATAGAGATGATGATGCGACGGTCGACCTCCTCGAAATGGTCATGCGGCATCAGGCTACGGAAATCGCGCGATTGCAGGTCGTCGCGGATCTTCAGCAGGTCCTGATAGGAGCCTGACAGCCTCTCAAACGCTTCGCCCCAACGGCGAGAGGCGCTCCAGCGGCGGAACATGATCGCGGCCTCGGCGTTCAGCGCTGCAGCCTCGCCCATGGCCCGGCCCCATGCGCTTGCGAACAGCGTGATGGCGAAATCCTGAAAATCCGGCTCGGCCGAGGTATAGCCATAGCGCGCGCCGATCTCTTTCCACAGGAACGCGGTCAGCCCCACCCGCTCGATCAGGCGCAGGGCATCGTCGCGCTCCTCGGCCAACTCGCCCAGCAGACACTCGATCACCGTGTCCAGATCGCCATCGGCTTCGGCGCAGACGGCCAACATCTTGCGGCGGACGTCCTGCTCGGTCTGCGAGGGGCGCTCGCGCTCCATCTCGGCCACCCGCGCCAGACGCTTGGCGGAGCGGTAGAAGTCCACGTGGTCGCGCACGGCGGCCTCGAACCTCGCGGGGATGCCCAGTTCCGCAACCCAGATCGCCACCTGATCGGCACGGAACACCGCCGTCGCCAGTTGCACATCCAGCAACCAGTTATCCGTCATCGCAGGCTCGGGGCCTTCCTTGTAGAGCAAAAACCGCCGCCTAGGCTCCTGCCGCAGCATCCGGTATTTCAACCCGAACTCGTTGTTCGCGATCTCGACCTTGGTCACATCGGGCAGATCCACGGCCTCGAACGCCTCGCGCAGGTCGCGGGCGGCGTCATACCAGAACACGATGCGGTGGCCCTGATCCTCGTATAGCCGCAGCAGGCCCGCGGTGATGCGGTCAGTCATCCGCGGCCTCCAGCCCCTTGATCGGCTTCAGCGCGCCCTCGAACAGCGGATAGTTCTGCTTGACCCCGTCATCCAGATCAATCGCGATCTTTGCCTGCGCCATGGGATAGACGACATCGCGCTCCCACGCGGTCAGCTCTTCGATCTGCTTGATCACCGCGCCCACGTCCTTCAGCGCCTTGGTGCGCTGGCCGGGGGTGGCGGTGGGGTCGTCGGCCAGCTTTTCCAGCCGGGCGCGTTCATTCTCCAGCTTGCCGATGTAATCGCGCAGATATTGGTTCAGCACGACCGACACGGTGTCGGGGCGATAGCGGTGCATATAGATCAGCGCGGCAAAGCTGCCCTTGGGGCTGGCGAACATCCAGTAGATCGGGCGCTTTTTATAGCGGCGCACGTGGTAGTCATAGAAGTCCTTGGTGAACCATTTGCGCAGATCCTTGCCAAGGGCGGCTTCGACAAAGGCGAGGTTTTCGCGAAACTTCGCCTCGCCGAAGGTGATGCGGATAAAGTCGCGGGCGCGGCCAACGATGTCATCGGCGAACCAGTCACCGTCGAGCACGGGGATGACGTTGTCGGCGTCGGGCATGAAACTCTGTTCCGGGATGCGGGCGAGGTAATCCTCCAGCGTCTCGCCTTGATTGGCGAGGATCAGGCCGGGCGCATCAAGGCTGTAGCGGCCGAACATGCAGCCCACGGCATAGTGCAGGAACTCGGCCATGGTGTCGGCGCGCAGGCGGGTTTCGTTGGCCTCAACGTCGTTCTTTACGCCATAGCGATAGGCGGGGTTGCAGGTGAGGGTGATTTCCTCCAGCGACACCTCGGGGGTCAGTTCTTCCTGCAGACCATAGGCGTCGATGAAGATGCGGTTGTTCTCTTCCTCCAGCCGCTGCATTTCGTCCGTCATGGACTGCCAATAGGCGCGGAGGGTGGCGTAGCTGTTCTCCAGCGTCTCGCCGCGATGATCGGGCGAGAGCAGCGGGAGCGTGGTGAAATCCCAGGAGGTTTCGTAGGCGTCCCAGTCGGCACGAGACAGGCCAATTGCCTTGTTGAACAAGGTATTCAAACTGGCTGACCTCGGTTCGATCTTCTCAGATGCAAAAGGTAGAATGCCAACGCTTGAAGACACAAAATGGAGCGTAGGGTTTGATATCGAAATCAAATGATCTCCAACACATGATGACAGGAAGCATAGGAAAGGTGCTGGCGCCACGTCGAAAAGAGATGGTGCCTCCACATTGAAAATTGCGTTGCTTTCCAAAACTCTCGCACTGAACTTAGAGCTGGTTGTGTGGGACCAAGTAATTCCGCTGGTAAAATAGCGATCTGTATTCTTGATGATCCGAGTGGGAGAGCCGTAAAGGTTTGCCGCGAATTCGTATAGCTCCGCCCCATCATTATGCCAATTTAGCACAAATTCATTATTCCCATACCACTTCCTGAATGGCCCGCCCTTTTTATGCGGGAACCACTTCTTGCCACTTTCCTTCGCAACTGCTCTACTACTCGAGTTGAAGCTGCTCGCGGCACTTGAGACCTCAAACCATTGCCGCAGAAAGCGGTTATTATCGCTGGTTTGAAGTCCCGAGCCGGTGGCTCCAAAGTCTTCAATTTTGGGATTCTCGGAAAACGCCTCATAGGTTGAATCTGTCAGGTAGTAGTGTTGATTGTCATTGAGAACTGACCCGGCATTTTCATCGAGATCTGACCCACCCAGCCGTTATGATCTGCTGGTTATGATGGCGTCAATGCTGTTGCCTCCTTTCGCTTTTTCTTCGCTGTTTCGGAGCTGGCCTTGAAGCGGTAGCTGTCATTGCCGGTCTCGAGGATGTGGCAGCGATGTGTGAGACGATCGAGCAGTGCTGTGGTCATTTTGGCATCGCCAAAGACGCTGGCCCATTCACTGAAGCTCAGGTTGGTGGTGATGATGACGCTGGTGCGTTCATACAGCTTGCTCAGAAGATGGAAGAGCAACGCGCCGCCGGAGGCGCTGAACGGCAGATATCCCAGCTCATCCAGGATCACCAAGTCGGTTTTGACCAGCGCCTCAGCGATCTTCCCGGCCTTGCCTTGGGCCTTTTCCTGCTCCAGTGCGTTGACCAGTTCAACCGTCGAGAAGAAGCGGACGCGCTTACGGTGATGCTCGATGGCCTGAATGCCAAGGGCGGTTGCAACATGCGATTTCCCTGTTCCCGGACCTCCGATCAGCACCACATTCTCGGCCGCGTCCATGAACTCACAACGATGGAGTTGTCTGACTAAGGCTTCACGGATCTCGCTGGCGGCAAAGTCGAAGCCGGAAAGGTCCTTGTAAGCCGGAAAGCGGGCCGCCTTCATGTGATAGGCGATAGAGCGCACCTCGCGCTCGGCCATTTCCGCCTTGAGCAGTTGCGACAGGATCGGCATGGCGGCTT
>NZ_LGHT01000023.1 GCF_001202035.1 Pseudorhodobacter wandonensis
ATGGGGGCAAATGTCCTTTTGGGGTGCGACGGTTATTACCGGCCTGTTCGGCGCTATTCCGGGCATCGGCGAATCGATTCAGACTTGGTTGTTGGGCGGCCCAGCCGTTGATAACGCCACGCTGAACCGTTTCTTCAGCTTGCACTATCTGCTGCCTTTCGTGATTGCGGCCCTTGTCGCCATTCACATCTGGGCTTTCCATTCGACCGGCAACAACAACCCGACAGGTGTTGAAGTGCGCCGCACCTCGAAAGCAGAAGCCGAGAAAGACACATTGCCCTTCTGGCCTTACTTCGTGATGAAAGACCTTTTCGCGCTGGCCGTGATTATGGTTGTGTTCTTTGCGGTTGTTGGCTTTATGCCGAACTTCCTTGGCCACCCGGATAACTACATCGAGGCCAACGCGCTTTCGACACCTGCGCATATTGTGCCGGAATGGTACTTCCTGCCGTTCTACGCCATTCTGCGTGCGTTCACGGCCGATGTTTGGGTTGTGCAGTTGGTGAACTTTGTCACCTTCGGCATCGTTGACGCCAAGTTCTTTGGTGTTATGGCGATGTTTGGTGCGATTGCAGTTATGGCACTTGCGCCTTGGCTGGACACATCTTCGGTACGTTCGGGCCGCTACCGCCCGATGTTCAAGATGTGGTTCGTATTGCTGAGCATCGACTTTGTGGTGCTGATGTGGGTTGGCGCGCAGCCTGCCGAGTTCCCATATGACTGGATCTCGCTGATTGCTTCTGCTTACTGGTTCGCCTATTTCCTCGTGATCTTGCCACTGTTGGGCGTGATCGAAAAGCCGCTGGCCCAGCCTGCGACCATTGAGGAAGACTTCAAATCGCACTACGCCGATCCGGCCGAGTGAGGGAAAAGGAACTGATGATTATGTTTCGTAAAATCGCAATCAGCGCCGTTTCTGCCCTCGTGATGGGGGCCGGCTCGGCACTCGCTTCGGGCGGCGGTGGTCATGTGACTGATGTGCCATTCAGCTTTGAAGGGCCATTTGGCACCTATGATGAGCATCAGCTGCAACGCGGGCTTCAGGTTTATACCGAGGTATGTTCTGCCTGCCACGGTATGAAGTTTGTTCCTATCCGCACCCTTTCGGATGTGGGCGGGCCGCATTTGCCAGAGGATCAGGTTCGTGCCTATGCTGCCGAGTTCACGGTAGTTGATGCTGAAACGGGTGAAGACCGGCCGGGTAAACCGACCGATCACTTCCCGCATTCAGGTTTGCCGAACGCGCCAGACCTTAGCCTTATGGCCAAGGCGCGCGCCGGTTTCCACGGGCCATATGGCTTGGGTATCAACCAGTTGTTCAAGGGTATCGGCGGACCCGAGTATATTTACTCTATCCTTGCCCATTATGAGGAAAACCCGGAATGCGCCCCTGATGGCGTTGACGGATTCTATTACAACACTGCCTTTAGCGCAGGTTCGGTGCCGGATAGCTGCAAGGACGAGCATGGTGTGTCCACCGTGCCCGGCACTTGGATCGCTATGCCGCCTCCGCTTTCGGATGGTTTGGTTGAGTATCAAGACGGGCATGAGGCCGACATTCACCACATGGCCGAAGATGTTTCTGCCTTCCTGATGTGGGCGGCTGAGCCAAAGATGATGGCGCGCAAGCAAGCAGGCTTTACCGCTGTGATCTTTCTGACCATCTTGTCTGTGCTGTTGTACCTGACGAACAAGCGTATCTGGTCGGCCGTGAAAGGCCCCAAGAAAAAGCACGCTTGATTTGATCTGACACGATTTAAAGGCCCCGCCCGAAACGGTGGGGCCTTTCTTGTATCTGCCAAGGCCTCACCATGCCCCTGACCTGCCATGCCTTTGTAGCCGCCAGCCTTGACGGCTTTATCGCCCGCCCTAACGGCAGCATTGACTGGTTGGAGCCTTTCAATGCGGCTGATGAAGACCATGGCTATGACGCCTTTATTGCCGATAAGGATGGTATTGTGATGGGGCGCGGCACCTTTGAAACCGTGCTGGGATTTGGTCATTGGCCCTATGCCTTGCCGGTGATCATCATGAGCCAAACCCTGACCGTCGACGATATTCCCGAATCGCTGGCCGAATTGGTGGCTATTTGTGACATGGAACCTGCCGAGCTGTTGGTGGCCTTGGCCGAGGAAGGTTGGCAAAAAGTCTATGTTGATGGCGGGCAACTGCTGCAATCTTTTCTGCGCGATGGGTTGCTGAATGATATTACCGTAACCCGCGTTCCGCTGTTGCTGGGGCAGGGGCGGCCGCTGTTTGGTGCGCTATCTGCCGATGTGCAACTGACGCATCAGCATACGGTCAGCTTTCCGTCTGGCCTTGTTAGCACAAAGTACGGCATTTCCGCGCAATAACCGCTTGCCCCTGCCGCTGGGGGCGTTAAATTGACCAGCACCTCGGGGTGCCCTTGTGCAGGGCTGAGATTTGGCAACAGCCAAAGACCCGTTGAACCTGAACCGGTTAAGACCGGCGGAGGGAAGGTGCATGGAATGATCCATCCCGACTTTTTGCCGTCGTTTTTGGAGAGACCCATGCTGAAACGACTTTTTCTGTTACCCCTTTTGGCCACCCCTGCGCTGGCGGACACGCCTGTGTTGACGGTTTATGCCTCGACCTCATTCGCGTCCGAGTGGGGCCCGGGCCCCGCGATTGAGACGGCGTTCGAGAAGGTTTGCGGCTGTGATCTGCAGTATCGCACCACCGATCTGATCCCTAGCCTGATGTTGGAAGGCAAGAATACCGATGCCGACGTGGTGATCGGCATTTCTACCGATGAAACGCTGCGCGCGCGGGAAACTGGGCTGTTTGGCCCGCATAACCAAGATCTTGCCAGCCTGTCCTTGCCGGTCGAATGGACGGACACGGTCTTTTTGCCGTTCAACTATGGCGACACGGCGTTTATCTATGACAACACCAAACTGACCAACCCGCCGCGCAATTTCGAAGAGCTGGCATCCCTGCCCGAAGATGTGAAGATTGTGATCCAAGACCCGCGCTCCTCAGGGGCGGGGCTGGCCTTGGTGCTTTGGGTGAAATCGGTTTACGGCGATAAGGCCGAGGAGTATTGGCGCCGCCTTGCCCCGCATATCCTGACTGTGACCAAAGGTTGGTCCGAGGCCTATGGCCTGTTTACGGCAGGCGAGGCGGATCTGGTAATGTCTTACATCACCTCGCCCGCCTATCACATGATCGTTGAAAACGACTACACCAAGGTTGCAGCGGTGTTTGACGAGGGTCATTATTTCACCGCCGAGGTTGTGGGCCAAATTGCCGGCACTGATCAGCCCGAACTTGCGCAATCTTTCATGAATTTCGTGCTCAGCGAGACTTTTCAGGAAATGATCCCACGGGTGAATTTTGGCTTTCCGGTCAAGCTGGATTCCAGCCTGATGCCGCCCGAATTTGCCAAGCTGAACCTGCCACCAAAATCGCTGTTCTATTCCGAGGCTGAAGGCGCGGCCCTGCGTGATGCCGCCGTGGCCGAGTGGCAACGCGGCCTTAGCCAATAACCCTGTGATGGAGGTATTTATGACCAAAACGATTCCCGCAGCGCTTGCGTTTGTGCTTTTGGCCTCGGTTGCCCAAGCCGATACACCAGTGTTGAAAGTGCTGACCTATGACAGCTTTACCTCTGAATGGGGCCCCGGCCCAGCGGTTGAAAAGGCGTTTGAGGCGGTTTGCGGTTGTGATCTGGTGTTTTCAGCCGTTGGCGACGGTGCGGAACTGCTGGCGCGTTTGCAGCTTGAAGGCGCGAACTCGGACGCTTCAGTTGTGCTGGGGTTGGATACCAACCTAACGGCACAGGCAGCGGCCACCGGTCTGTTTGCACCACATGGCCAAGCAGCGGCCAACGATCTGCCGGCACCCTACGCCGATCCGGTTTTCCTGCCATATGACTGGGGCTATTTCGCCTTTGTCTATGATAAAACCAAGCTCACCACACCACCCACTTCCTTTGAGGAATTGGCTGCATCCGATCTGAAAATAGTGATTCAGGATCCACGGTCCTCGACCCCCGGACTTGGGTTGTTGCTGTGGGTCAAGGCGGCTTACGGTGAGCGTGCGCCGGCGATTTGGGCCGCATTGGCCGACAATATCGTCACCGTGACCCCCGGATGGTCCGAAGCTTATGGCATGTTTACAGCCGGCGAGGCGGATATGGTGCTGTCCTACACCACCTCACCCGCCTATCACCTGATCGCTGAAAATGACGATACCAAAGCAGCGGCGGGTTTTGCCGAGGGGCATTACATGCAAGTCGAAGTTGCGGGCAAGCTGGCGCATGCACCACAGCCCGAATTGGCCGATCAGTTCCTAGCCTTTATGGCAAGCGACGCGTTCCAGTCGATTATCCCGACGACCAACTGGATGTACCCAGCGCATAAGCTTGCGGATGGGTTGCCAAAAGGGTTTGAGCAGATGATCGCACCGGAAAAGTCGCTGCTGATGACGGCCGACGAAGCACAAGCCGCACGTAAACCGGCGTTGGATGAATGGCTGACCGCGCTGTCACGCTAGCCGCCGCAGGGCTGGCCGCAGCGGTTTTTCTGCTGCTGCTGGCCCCGTTGGGCGCGCTAGGGCTCACTTTTCAAGGTTTTGCCTTTAGCGCGCCCGAGCTTGCCGCGCTGCGTTTTACGCTGCTGCAAGCCACACTTTCGGCTGCGCTTTCGGTTGCTTTGGCCGTGCCGGTTGCGCGGGCATTGGCGCGGCGGCGGTTTATGGGGCGCTCGGCCCTGATCTCTATTTTGGGGGCGCCGTTCATTTTGCCCGTTATCGTGGCTGTTCTGGGGCTGTTGGCCGTGTTTGGCCGGGCCGGTTGGTTCAATGACGCATTGGGCCTGTTGGGCCTGCCGTCATTTTCGGTTTACGGGCTGCAAGGTGTTGTTTTGGCGCATGTGTTTTTCAACATGCCTTTGGCAGTGCGGATGATCTTGCACGGCTGGCAGGCTATTCCTGCCGAGCGTTTTCGCCTTGCTGCCAGTCTTGGGTTTACGCCCCGCGCCAGCCTGCGCCATATCGAAGCGCCGATGCTGCGTGAGGTGTTGCCCGGCGCGGGTTTGGTGATTTTAGTGATCTGCCTGACCAGTTTTGCTGTGGCGCTGACGCTGGGCGGCGGGCCAAAGGCGACGACGATTGAGCTGGCGATTTATCAAGCATTGCGGTTTGACTTTGATCTGCCGACAGCGGCGCGGTTGGCTTTGTTGCAGTTTGCACTCTGTGCTGCGGCCTTTGTCGTGGCATCACGGGTCAGCTTGCCGTCGGGTTTTGGCGCGGGCCAAGGGCGCGACGGTGGTCCACCTTCGCCGAACGGGTGGCGCAAAGTGGTCGATACTTTTGCGATCGTTCTGGCGGCGCTGTTCCTTGCATTGCCTTTGCTGGCGGTTGTTTTGAATGGACTTCCGGGGTTGGTAGACCTGCCTGAGACGGTTTGGGCGGCGGCAGGGCGGTCATTGGCGATTGCGTTGGCTTCAACCGCGATCAGCCTAGCGGCAGCAACGGTATTGGCCTTGGCGGCCGCACAGGGCAGGGGCTGGGTGGCATTGGCCGCGACCTTGCCGCTGGCTGCATCAAGCCTTGTGCTAGGGACAGGTTTGTTCTTGATTTTACAACCTTATTTTAAACCGGCAAGCCTTGCCCTTCCGGTGACCATGACCATTAACGCCGCGTTGTCACTGCCCTTTGCCTTTCGCATATTGGCGCCCGAGGCCCGCACGCTTTATGCAGATTACCAGCGGTTGGGTGCGTCATTGGGCATGGGCGGGTGGGCGTGGCTGCGCTGGGTGGTCTTGCCCAGGCTTGCGCGGGTTTTGGGGTTTTCGGCGGGCCTTGTGGCCGCGCTGTCGATGGGCGATTTGGGAGTGATCGCGCTGTTCGCGGGCGAGGGGGAGGCGACATTGCCCTTGCTGGTGCAACGCTTGATGGGCGCCTACCGGATGGAGACCGCAGCGAGCGCGGCGCTGCTTCTGGTGCTGCTGTCTTTTGCGCTGTTTTGGGTCTTTGACTACGGGGGGCGGCGCTATGCTGGCACTTGAAAACCTGTCCATTCGCATGGGTGATTTCGCGCTGCACGCCGATTGGCAGGCCCCGAAAGGTGCGCGGATTGCGATTATCGGGCCTTCGGGGGCAGGTAAATCGACCCTGCTGTCCCTGATTGGCGGATTTACGGCACCTGATACGGGAAAGGTGCTGTGGCAAAGCCAAGATTTGACGCGGTTAGAGCCGGGGGCGCGGCCTATTACTACGCTGTTCCAAGACCAGAACCTCTTTCCGCACCTGACTATCGCGCAAAACCTTGGCCTTGGTATCTCGCCAAACCTGCGGCTGACCAAGGCCGACAAAGAGCGGATAGAGGGCGCGTTGGAACGCACGGGCCTTGCTGGTTTTGGCCCGCGCAAGCCTGCGCAGCTTTCTGGCGGGCAGCAAAGCCGCGCGGCGCTGGCGCGGGCGCTGTTGCGTGACAAACCGGTTTTGCTGCTGGATGAACCCTTTGCCGCACTGGGACCGGCATTAAAGGCGGAAATGCTGGGGTTGGTTTCCGACCTGGCAGATGAAACCGGGGCAGTTGTGTTAATGGTGACGCATGACCCCAAAGATGCCCAGGCCTTTGCGCCGCTAACCTGTTTGGTCGCGGGCGGCATAGCTTATGCGCCACAACCGACCGAGGCATTGTTGCGCAATCCGCCCCCTGAATTGGCGGCCTATCTGGGCTAAGGGCGCTGGTTCATCACGATCTGTCATTGCACCCCACACAATTCAGCGATTGACCAGCGCTGCGGGGAAACGCAAAAGTTCGGGCTTAGCCCGAGGACGATAGCAATGACCACTGCCCGTAAATCTGACCTGTTCACACCCGTTCTGATCGCGGGCTGCGCGATTTTGATGGTGAACTTCGCCATTCGTGCCAGTTTCGGCGTGTTCCAAATTCCGATCGCCGCCGAATTTGGCTGGATGCGGGCCGATTTTTCGATGGCGATTGCTATTCAGAACCTTGCCTGGGGTGTAGGGCAGCCGATTTTCGGCGCGCTTGCCGAACGGTTTGGCGACAGGCGCGCGATTATTGCGGGGGCGATATTATACGCATTGGGATTGGTGCTGTCGTCGATGGCAGTGACGCCGGGCCAGCATTGGCTATTGGAAATTCTGGTAGGCTTTGGCATCGCGGGCACCGGATTTGGCGTTATTCTGGCGATAGTCGGGCGGGCCAGTTCGGATGAAAACCGCAGTCTTGCGCTGGGGATCGCCACGGCGGCAGGGTCGGCAGGGCAGGTGTTTGGCGCCCCAACGGCCGAGTTTTTGCTGCAAAGCTATAGTTGGCAAACGGTGTTCCTGATCTTTGCTGTTCTAATCTTGTCGGTGCTTTTTGCGTTGCCGTTTCTGCGTGCGCCAATCACGGCGGGCAAAGTCGAGTTGCAAGAAAGCCTAGGGCATGTGTTGGTGCGGGCGTTCAAGGACCCGAGCTATATCATGATCTTTCTGGGGTTCTTTTCCTGCGGGTATCAGTTGGGTTTTATTACGGCGCATTTCCCTGCATTTGTGACCGAGATGTGCGGGCCGATAAACCAAGCGGGGTATCTGGCGGCAATCGGGATTTCGAGTACATCGGCCCTGGGGGCGATTGCCATTTCGGTTATTGGATTGGCGAATATTGCGGGGGCGATTTACGCGGGATGGCTGGGCAAGCGGTATTCGAAGAAGAACCTGTTGGCAGCGATTTATGCAGGGCGCACTGTAACAGCCGCCGCGTTTATCCTGCTGCCGATGACACCTGCAAGCGTGCTGGTGTTTTCTTTGGTGATGGGGTCTTTGTGGCTGGCTACGGTGCCGCTGACCAGTGGTTTGGTCGCGCATTTGTATGGGCTGCGCTATATGGGCACGCTTTATGGGCTTGTGTTTTTCAGCCATCAGTTGGGGTCGTTCCTTGGGGTGTGGTTGGGTGGCAAAATGTATGATTTGACAGGCGATTACACCTTGGTGTGGTGGCTTGGAATCGGGGTCGGCGCGTTTTCGGCGCTGGTGCATTTGCCGATAAAAGAGCGCCGGGTAGAGTTGGTTGCGGCCTAAGGGGCTGCCGTTTGCGGGGGGCATCGAGCCGCCCCGCAAACGGCGCTGACGCGGTGCGTTCTTGAAAGCGGAAAAGTTACTTGATGGCGGAGCCTCCGGCGGAGGTATTTTTGCCAAGATGAATGGGGTGGGGATGAAGGTTGGGATTGCCAGTTTGGTTTTGGCTTATGTGTTGAGCCAGTTTTACCGTGCGTTCTTGGCGGTGATGAGCCCGGTTTTGACAAGCGATTTGGGATTGAGCCCGGCGGATTTGGCCGATGCTTCGGGGATTTGGTTTTTGGCCTTTGCAGCAATGCAAATTCCCGTCGGGGTCGCTTTGGACCGCGTGGGGCCGCGTTGGACGGCGGCGGTGTTGTTTGGCATCGGCGCGGCAGGCGGCGCAGCTTTGTTTGCGGTCGCAAGCACAGGGTTCGAAGTAAAGCTGGCGATGGCATTGATTGGTGTGGGCTGTTCGCCGGTGTTGATGGCAAGTTATTACATCTTTGCGCGGCAATTTTCGGCCCAGGTATTCGGGACTTTGGCCGGGTTGGTGATTGGAGTTGGCTCTTTGGGCAATATTGCAAGTTCGTTGCCGCTTGCCCTTGCATTGGAGGCGTTTGGTTGGCGGGGGGCGCTTTGGATGTTGGCGGCGCTGAGCTTTGCAGTATCGGTGGCAATCGCGGCCTTGGTGCGTGATCCGGCGCGGGTGGAGATGACCCAGCGAGGCAGCGTTTTGGATATTTTGCGGATACGGGCCTTGTGGCTGATTTTGCCCGTTATGGCGGTGAATTACTTGCCATCCGGTGCGTTGCGAGGGCTGTGGATCGGGCCTTATATGACCGACATCTACGGAATGGAGGCAGCAGGGATTGGCCGCGTGACATTGGCGATGGGGCTGGGAATGGTATTGGGGAACTTGGCTTACGGGCCGCTCGACCGGGTTTTGGGTACCCGGAAATGGCTTGTTTTTTGCGGCAACGCGGTTGTGGCCGTGGCGCTATTGGCGCTGTGGGCGATGCCTGTGCAAGGCGTGGTTTTTGCAGGGGCGATGTTGGTTACGGTTGGGATTTTCGGCGCCTCATTCCCAATGGTTATGGCCCACGGACGAGCATTTTTCCCGCCGCATCTGGTGGGGCGGGGGGTGACTTTGATGAACCTTTTCGGCATCGGGGCGACCGGGTTGGCGCAGGTTTATACGGGGCATTTAAAGGCAGGGGCGGCAAGTGCTGAAGCTGGCTACGTGGCGATTTTCGGGTTTTTTGCGGTAGTGGTGATTTTGGGACTGGTTGTCTATGCATTTGCCGAGGATCGCACTGATTAAGCCGGGGGTGGTGCGCTGAAGCGCACCCTACGCGGTTATTTTTGGCGGGTGGTATGGTGGGGCTTTTCACTGCGCGCCCTTTGCGCTATGGCGCGGTGACCGCATAAATGGAGGCCAAGATGGGCTATAGAGTCGCTGTCGTTGGGGCCACGGGTAACGTGGGCCGCGAAATGCTGAATATCCTCGCTGAGCGCGAGTTTCCGGTGGATGAGATTGTGGCGCTTGCGTCGCGCAAATCCATGGGTACCGAGATCAGCTTTGGTGACAAAACCCTGAAGACCAAGGATCTTGACACCCACGACTTTACCGGCTGGGATATCGCGCTGTTTGCCGTAGGGTCGGATGCGACCAAGATTTATGCGCCAAAGGCTGCCGCTGCGGGTTGCGTGGTTATCGATAACTCGTCGCTGTACCGCTATGACGCCGATGTGCCGTTGATCGTGCCAGAGGTGAACGCCGACGCGATTTATGGCTATACCAAGCGCAATATCATCGCCAACCCGAACTGCTCGACCGCGCAGATGGTTGTGGCGTTGAAGCCGTTGCATGACCGTGCGAAAATCAAGCGAGTGGTTGTCAGCACGTATCAATCCGTGTCGGGTGCCGGCAAGGAAGGCATTGACGAGCTGTGGGACCAGACCAAAAGCATCTACAACCCGACCGACAACCAGCCGCCAAAGAAATTCACCAAGCAGATCGCGTTTAACGTGATCCCGCATATTGATGTGTTCTTGGACGATGGTTCCACCAAAGAAGAGTGGAAGATGGTTGCTGAGACCAAGAAGATTTTGGACAAAAACATCAAGGTTACCGCGACTTGTGTGCGCGTGCCGGTGTTTGTTGGCCACTCGGAATCGATCAACATCGAGTTTGAAGACTTCTTGGACGAGCATGAAGCGCGCGACATTCTGCGCGAGTCGCCCGGGATCATGGTAATCGACAAGCGCGAAAACGGTGGCTATGTCACGCCGGTGGAATGCGTGGGCGATTATGCGACATTCATCAGCCGCATTCGCCAAGACAGCACAATCGACAACGGTATCAACCTGTGGTGCGTTTCGGACAACCTGCGTAAGGGCGCGGCGCTGAACGCGGTGCAGATTGCCGAGGTTTTGGGCCAGCGCTGCCTGAAAAAAGGCTGATCACAGATTGATCGGATAGGAAGGCATCCGCCCAACGGCGGGTGCCTTTTGCTTTGCGGCCTTGTGTTTTTGCAAGCCAACGATAGGCTTGGTTTGAATTTTCAGGGGGTTTTCATGCGTTTGGTTTTTGGGTTTTTGCTGCTTGCTGTGCCAGCGCAGGCTGAAACGATTTCTGTGGGCAGCAGGATTACCGATGTAGTGGTTTACCCGCAGGGGGCCAAGCTGACGCGGTTGGTTGAGTTCACGGCCACAGCGGGGCAGCATGATGTGATTATCACCGATTTGCCGTTGAATACAAATGCCGCAAGCCTGCGGTTGATGCCGTCCGAAGGGGTGCAAATCGGTGCCTATGCTTTGCGCAATGATCGGGTGATGCCGCAGGACGTGGCGAAATCTGACGCGCAAGTTGCGGCCGAAGCGGCATTGGAAGCCGCCGAACTGGCCGGTGGCCGGGCGCAACTGGCGATGGATGCGGTTGCCGCACGGATAGATGCGGCCGCTGCGCAGATAGCCTATCTGAACCGGATCGGGGCGGGCGACGCCAAGGCTGATGTGGCGAATTTACAGGCCACAGCACAGATGATCGGCGCCGAGGTGTTGGCTGCGTCGAACGCAGCACTGGCGGCGCGGGCCGATTTACCCGCCGTGCAAAAGGAACTGCAAGACGCGCAAGAGGCGCAGGTGCGCGCGCAGGCGGCGTTGGACGCGTTGACGGCAAGCGTCAAGGATCATGCGGCCGTGTCGATGGCTGTTTCAATGGAAAAGGCGGGGCCGGTGCATCTGGAGGTGACGCAATTTGTGGCGCAGGCGACCTGGCAACCAATTTATGATATTGCGTTGGACCGCGGTGCAGGGAATGTGGTGATTGACCGCTCGCTTTTGGTATCGCAAAACACGGGTGAGGATTGGGCGGGGGTCGCGCTGACGGTTTCAACAGCGCAACCTGGTAACAGGGCCGAAGCCTCGGAACTTTGGCCGGAATTGCACCGCGTCGAAGAGCCTGTGAAACAGGATTATGCCCGCGCCGACACTATGGGCATGATGGCCGAGCCGGTAATGGAGGCCGCGTCTGCGGCCCCTCTTAGCAAAGCTGCGGTACAGTTTCAGGGCGATATTGTGAGCTATGCCTATCCTCAAAAGGTAAGCATTGCCGATGGGGCCGATAATTTACGACTGACCTTGGATGAAGTTGTCTTGCCTGCCCAAGCACAGGCGCAGGCAGTTCCGCGTTACGATGCATCGGCCTATATGATGGCCGCATTCACCAATACCAGTGGTCAGATCTTACTGCCTGGTACTGCAGTGCTGATGCGAGACGGGGCGCTGGTGGGCGAGGTGTCCTTGGGCACCGTGGCGCCGGGGGGGCGAGCCAGCCTTGGCTTTGGCGCCATAGAGGGGCTGAGGTTGAAACGTGTTGTGCCGGCGCGGGCCGAAGGTGATCGGGGGGTATTCAGCAAATCGAACCAGATCGAGCAGACAGCGGTCTTGACGGTTGAGAACCTTACGGCCGAGAAATGGGCTGTGCGGGTTGTGGACGTGGTGCCCTATTCCGAGCAGGAGGAGTTGGAGATCAACTTTACCGCTGTTCCGCCTGTGAGCGAGCAAGACGTAGACGATAAACGCGGGGTGCTGGCCTGGGATATCGCGGTGCCAGCAGGAGAAGTGCAAGAGATTACGGTTTTGACGCGCGAAAGCTGGCCGGAAGGGAAAGAATTGCAGTGAAAATTGGGGGTGCGCATTGGATGCGCACCCTAACGGGCTAGACCGAAATGAAGGTCGCGCTGTTGGCATCGTATTGTTCTAGCCCGCCTTCGCCGACATCGGTCCACAAGCCGTGAAGCGTGAGTCGGTCATCCTCAACTGCCGTTTTGACGAATGGAAAACTCATCAGGTTTTCGAGGCTGACCAATACAGCCTCTTTTTCCAAGGCGCGGGCACGTTGGCTTTCTTCAACATGTGCAACGCGTTCGTATCCGGGCCGCAAGATATCCATCCAGCGGCCGACAAAGCTGGAACTTTCCAAAAGCTCAGGCGCGTGGCCTGAACACATATCATGGCAGCCTTTGACGCCACCACAGTTCGAATGGCCCAGCACGACGATATGCGCGACCTTAAGCGCGGTAACCGCATATTCAACCGCGGCCGAGGTGCCGTGATTTTTGCCATCGGGCGTAAAGGGCGGCACAAGGTTGGCGATGTTGCGGTGAATAAAGAACTCACCTTCATCCGCGCCGAAGATCGAAGTCACATGCACACGGCTGTCACAGCATGAAATCACCATCGCACGGGGGTGTTGGCCTGATTCTGCCAGACGACGATACCAAGCCTTATTCTCGGCGTATGCGGTTGCCTTCCAGCCATAATAGCGCTGGGTCAGATAGGTAGGAAGCAATTTGGCACGGTTCATCGTTGGCTCCTGTAGATGGGTCCTGCCCTAAATAAGCTGAGGTTTAGGAAAATTCGAGGTGTTTCGGTATCTGTCAGCAACCTTTTATTCAACACCTTGGCGCAATCTGGGCTTGGGTGTGAATGGAAGGACTGGGGTCATGAGCGCAAATGTAATGGAATTAAGACCGAAAGATAGGGTGCAACAGGATGCTGAACCGATAGCGCTGATTTACCGCTCGATGGGTACACATGCCGCCGAAGAGGTGGTGAACCGCGCACTGAGTGAGTTGGCGTTAACAGTGTCGGGGTTGTCGAAATTGGCCCGCTGCGGTGAGTTGGCAGATATGGTGCGGCAATTGCGGCGCCTGGAACGTATGGCAGTTCAGCTGGGGTTGGTAAGTTTTGGTGCTGTAGCACTTGATGCGCAGGATTGCCTGCAGCGTGATGATATGACCGCCTTTTCTGCCGTTTGGGCACGACTGATCCGGGTGGCCGAGGTATCATTGGCCACAGAAAAAGGCACGTTGGATTTGCAGATCTAGAGGGCAAAAGGACAGTATCAGAATAATTTCGACCTAGCCGCGCATTTTGGGGTTTATGATGCGTGGCAAAACCCAATAGGCTTCACTCAAGAGCAGTCGAGATTGAATGGAGTTTTGCCTATGCCTGAATTTGCCCCTGCGGCAGCCTTATCGCGCCCGGTTCATATTGTGTCCGAGGCGGGGTTGGCGGAATGGCTCGTTGCGCAGTCTGGCCTCGTGCGCGGCTGGATAGAGGCAACTGGCTTTACCGGCGCATTGGGCGCAGTGATGTTGGTGCCGGATGCCGCAGGCCAAGTGGCGGCAGCAGTGGTGGGGTATGGCAACCCTGCCGCGCGCGCCCGCTGCCGGTTCGGTGTGGCACCTGTGGCGACTGCTGTACCTGCAGGCGATTGGCATTTTGAGACTGATCTGACGGGCGAAGCGCTGGATGAAGCGGTGCTTGCATGGCTATTGGGGCAGTATCGTTTTGATGCTTACCGCCCCGGCACAACGCGCAAGGCGCAGGCGCGACTGAAAGCACCCGCAGGAATAGATGCCACGCGGTTGCTGGTCATGGCCGAAGGGGAGTTTCTGACCCGCGATCTGATCAATACACCCGCGTCGGATATGGGGCCGGATGAGCTTGAGATGGCGTTTCGGACCTTGGCCGAGCGGCATGATGCACAAGTTTCGGTGACGCGGGGCGATGATTTGCTGGTGCAGAATTTCCCGATGATCCATGCGGTCGGGCGGGCTTCTAGCCGCGCGCCGAGATTGCTGGATATGCGTTGGGGGAATGCAGGGCCGCAGCTGGTGTTGGTTGGCAAAGGTGTTTGCTTTGACACAGGCGGATTGGATATCAAACCCGCCGCGGGCATGTTGTTGATGAAAAAAGATATGGGCGGGGCGGCCACAGTGCTGGGGCTTGCACATATGATTATGGCGCTTGGCCTTCGGATTCGGTTGCGGGTGCTGGTGCCTGCGGTTGAAAATGCGATTTCGGGGTCTGCGATGCGGCCACGCGATATTCTGACTTCGCGCAAGGGGTTGACGGTTGAGGTGAACAATACCGATGCCGAAGGCCGCTTGGTGCTGGCAGATGCTTTGGCGCTTGCCGATGAAAGCCCTGCTGATTTGGTAATCTCCATGGCAACATTGACAGGCTCGGCGCGGGTAGCGGTTGGCCCTGATCTGGCGCCGTTTTTCACGGATGTCGAAGGGTTTGCCGCCGCACTGTCGCAAGCGGGGGCGCAAACCAGCGATCCGGTTTGGCGCTTGCCGCTTTGGCCGGGTTATGAAGCATTGATTGAACCAGGGATTGCCGATCTGGACAACGCCCCGAGCGGCGGCTTTGCAGGGGCATCCACCGCAGCACTGTTTTTGCGCCGCTTTGTGGCCAACCCGGCCTATGTCCATTTCGATATTTACGGCCATCAGCCAAGTACCGCACCAGCACGGCCCAAGGGCGGTGTCGGCCAAGGTGCACGTGCGATCTTGGCCGCTTTGCCACGGATGTTGGGGACTGAAATATGAATGATATTCCGCAAGATACGGGGCAGCATAGCGACCGTCGTCTGACGCTGGCGAATGCACGTGTGGCGCATATTTCCTTGCAAGGGGTGGTCAAGGCCCCCACTTATGCCGATGCGATGCCGTTTGAGATCGCTGTGCCTTTGGTTGATCTGTCGCGTGATCCGGGGGGGGCGCGCGAACGTCAATTGCTGCTAGGAGACAAGTTTGAGGTGATTGAGCAAAGCGATGGCTTTGCCTTTGGGCGCAGCACCAAGGATGGCTACTGCGGCTATGTCCCTGAAAACGCTTTGTGCGAGCCGACGCGTGTGACCCATTGGCTTGCCTCGCCTGCCAGCCATTTGTACTCGGAACCTCGGGCCGAGGCGCCGCAATCTGTCGGTATCAGTTTTGGCAGCCGCCTGTGGGTTGTTGGGCAAACTGGCAATTTCGCCGAGACGCCGCACGGGTTTGTGCCTGCTGGGCATCTACAACCAATCGGACGTTGGTATAGTGACCCTGCCGAGGTGGCGCGTTTGTTCTTGGGTGTGCCGTATTTATGGGGCGGAAACAGCCATTCGGGCATTGATTGCTCGGGCCTCGTGCAAATGTCGCTCTTAGCCTGCGGCATTCCGTGCCCCGCCGACAGCGATATGCAGCAGTCATTGGGACAGGCTGTGCCTGAAGGGGCCGCCCTGCAGCGCAATGATTTGCTGTTCTGGAAAGGTCATGTCGCCATGATGCTGGATGCCTCGCTGATGATACACGCAACCGGCGCGTTCATGGCGACGGTTATCGAACCAGCAGATGAAGCGATCACGCGCATCCGCGAAAAAACCGGCGGCGAAGTAACAGCACGGCGGCGTTTGATCTAATCTGCGCGACACCATGTCACCCGCGCAAAAGGTCACTTTGTGCGGCTTGGCTGTACGTTTTAGGGTATGTGTAGTGTCGCGGTATGTCCGCGCCTGCCCAATCTAAGGGATTGTTGATGACCCAAGACCCGAAAGCCGTTCCGTCCGAGTTGCCGCTGGAAGATAGTGGCATGGTGCCGGCTGTTTCAGCGGTGGTACCAAATCGGCGGTCCAAGCTGCTGTATATTCCAGTGGTTATGCTGCTGCTGTTTTCCGGTGCGGTAATCGGGATGTACTTTCAGCCACCGGGGTTGCGCGTGTTTTTCGGGCTGACGGGTTTGGAGCCGGGGGCGGGTAGCGACACACCGATTGCCGTCGCAATTCAAAAGGTTAAAGCACAAGAACTGGTCGCCGTGATGAGCGAGGGCGATGTCGTCGCGCTTGGCCGTGTTATCCCCAAGGGTGATATCGTCAGTGTGGCCACGCCTTCGGGTGCCGGCGACGCGCGGCTTGCCGAAGTGCGGGTCAAGCTTGGTGATGTTGTCGCGGCAGGTGACGTGCTGGCGGTTTTGGATAATCTGACCGCGTTGGAAAACGGGGTAGCAACGGCCAAGGCGACGATTGATGTGCGCGCAGCGAACTTGGCCCAGACCAAAGCCACAATTCGCGCCAGTCGGGATGAGGCGCAAGCTGCCTTGGAGCGGGCCGAGGCAACGGCGAAAAATGCGCATTCAGATATGGAGCGGATTACATCGTTGTTTGAGCGGGGCGTGGCAACGCGGGCCGATCTCGACCAATCTGTGGCGCGTGCATCAGAGGCGGGTCGCGATGTCGAGCGCGCCGTGGCCACCCTGTCGCGCTATCAGGCTGTAGATGCAACCCAGGCCGATATTGCCGTCGCCGACGCGAATTTGGCCGCTGCAAAAGTGGAATTGACCCGTGCCGAGCACAATCTTGAAAGCGCCTATGTCCGTGCGCCAAGTGCAGGCACTGTGCTGGATATTAAAGCCCGCGCGGGTGAGAGGCCTAGTGGCGGGATCATTGATCTGGGCGACACCAGCCAGATGACGGTAGAGGCCGAGGTGTACCAGACCTTGATCGGCAGGGTGGCGATTGGCGACCCTGTGACCGTGTCGGCCGAGGCTTTGGCGCAGGATTTGACCGGCATTGTGACCGCTATCGGGCTGGAAATCGGGCGGCAGTCGATCACTTCGGATGATCCTGCTGTGAATACGGATGCGCGCGTTGTAGATGTGATTGTGACCTTGGATCCGCAGTCTTCGGAATTGGCGAAAGGTTTTACCAATCTGGAAACCATCGTGCGTATAGATTCAGGCCGGATGGAATGAACGCTGTACTGACATGGCTGTTTGGCCGCTTGCCCATCGGCTGGTTGCAGCTGTCGCACAGTCGCACGCGGTTGTTTGCAGCGGTAGCAGGCGTGGCCTTTGCCAATCTGTTGGTATTCATGCAATTGGGCATCATGGGGGCGCTGAACAGTTCGACCGTGGCGCCCTATTCACTGTTGAATGCCGATATTATTCTGTCCTCGCAAGAGGGTAACACCTTGACCGATAGCGGGAATATCGCGCGGGCCTATATGTTTCAGGCGCTGGGCGTACCAGGGGTTGCCGCGGGGACACCACTTTATATTGGCAACCTGCCGCTATCGGTGGCGGATGGCAGCTCTATTTCCTTATTGTCCTTTGGGCTGGACGTGACGCAGACGGGCTTTGTCGCCGCAAGCATTGCACCCGAAATGGGGCGTCTGGCGATCGAAAATGCAGTTTTACTGGATAAAGACACGCGCGGCATGCCCGCCGATGCTTTGGCAAGCCTTGCCACCGGCGGGCGGTTTACGTTTGAGGCAAATGGCAAAACCCTAAATGCGGTTGGGTCTATGGCGGTCGGGGGCGGTTTTCTGGCGGATGGGATGATGGTGACATCAGATCAAAGCTTTCTGCGGTTCTTCCCGTCGCGCAATTCCGGTGCTCCGGACCAGATCTTGTTGCGTGTGGCTGATGGAATAGCGCCGGATGTGGTGGTTGAGCGGCTGCGGGCCGTCTTACCGCCGGAAAACGTAAAGGTGCAAACCGTTGCAAAAGCGCGTGCTGCCGATCTGGCCTTTATGGCGACCGAGCGGCCGACAGGGATTATCTTTGGTTTCGGCGTGTTTATGGGCATTTTAGTGGGGTTGGTGATTGTGTATCAGGTCTTGTCGACCGATGTCGCCGACCATCTGCGGGAATATGCAACGTTCAAGGCGATGGGCTATGACCAGCCGTTTTTCCTCGGGATTGTGTTTGAAGAGGCGCTTATTCTGGCGGTGCTGGGGTTTGTGCCGGGATTAATTGTGTCAATAGGGCTCTATACAGCGTTGAATGCGGTGACGGGTTTGCCGGTGGCGATGGTCGCCAGCCGCGCGGTGCTGGTGTTTGTTGGCACGCTGGTGGCCTGTTCTGCTTCGGGCGCGATTGCAACGCGGCGTTTGGCGGCGGCTGATCCGGCGGACTTGTTCTGATGGCTGATAACCAAATCACGCATCCCATCAAAGTGCAGGGTCTGAACCATTTTTTCGGCACGGGCGAGGCACGAAAACAAGCGATCTGGGATTTGAACCTGACCATCAAGCGCGGGAGTCTGACGATTTTGATGGGGCCATCTGGGTCAGGGAAAACCACAGTGCTGACGCTAATGGGCTGTTTGCGCAATGTGCAAGAAGGGCGTGTTGGGTTGCTTGGGCATGAGTTGCACGGCGCATCCGAGGCGCAATTGGTGCAGTTGCGACGGCGGCTCGGGTTTATCTTTCAAGCCCATAATTTGCATGAAAGCCTGACCGCCACGCAGAACGTGTTGATGGCGTTACAAGTGCATGGGCGGGGAAATGCCGCCAAGCAACAGGTTGCGGCGCGTCATATTTTGGGCTTGTTGGGGCTGGCGGACCGGGCGGATTATTTGCCGCAAAACCTGTCGGGTGGGCAAAAGCAACGGGTGGCAATTGCCCGGGCCTTGGTTTCAAACCCCGAAGTGATTTTTGCAGATGAGCCGACAGCCGCGCTCGACAAGGAGTCGGGCAGGGTGGTGGTTGAGATGCTGAAAAAGCTGGGTCAGGCAAGGGGCACGACGACTGTCATGGTGACGCATGACAACCGGATCATGGACCTTGCCGACCGGATCATCACGCTGGAAGAGGGGCGGGTGGTTCAGGATACTGCGCCATAAGCCGGGTTTGCGGGAAAGGCAGGGTTTAGGTATTTTTGCCAAGATGAAATCAGGCGGTTGTGCGAAGGCAACAAACACGGCAAAAGATGAAACAGCCGCGATGGCGTCGTCGCAAGGCAGATGGCCCAAACTTTCGTCCTGTACACCGGGGCCTTTCGGGGCCGACCTGATGCCGCCCCATATTACATGAGGTCTGACGATGACGCTTACGCGCCCCCAAAATACCCGCCCAGAGAATTACCGCTTTCACAATGGTAGCAAGGAGGTGATGCCCTTTGCGCCCGAAGAATATGAAGCGCGGCTGGAGGGCCTGCGCGATATTATGGAGCTGCACGGGTTGGACGCAGTGGTTCTGACGTCGATGCACAATGTCGCCTATTATTCGGGTTTTCTGTATTGCTCGTTCGGGCGGCCCTATGCCTGCGTGGTGACAGCGACCCAATGTGTGACGGTCAGCGCGGGGATTGACGCGGGCCAGCCCTGGCGGCGCAGTATTGGCGACAATATTACCTATACCGACTGGCAGCGTGACAATTTTTGGCGCGTGGTGGCCGGAGTTGTCGGGAATGGTAAATCCGTCGGTTGTGAAGGCGACCATCTGACGCTGGTGCAATCGGAAAAGCTGAATCATTTTCTGAAGCCCACGCGTGGGATGGATATTGCGCCTGCGACAATGGTACAGCGGATGATGAAATCGGATGCCGAGATTGCCCTGATCCGGCACGGCGCGCAGGTGGCCGACGTGGGCGGCTATGCCATTCGCGATTGCCTGATCGCGGGCAAGGGCAAAGCCTTGCGCGAGATTGATGTGGCGATGGCGGGCCGCGATGCGATGGAGTTGGAGATCGCCAAGCGCTTTCCCGATGCCGAGTACCGCGATACTTGGGTTTGGTTTCAGTCTGGGCTGAACACGGATGGCGCGCATAACCCGGCAACTGGGCGGGTTTTGCAGCATGGTGATATTCTAAGTCTGAACTGTTTTCCAATGATTTCGGGCTATTACACCGCCTTGGAACGCACGATGTTTTTAGGTGCGGTCGATGATGCCAGCCTGAAGATATGGCAGGCCAATGTTGCTGCGCATGAATATGGTATGAGCTTGTTGAAACCGGGGGCGACCTGTTCGGACATCACGGCGCAGATCAATGATTTCCTGGCGGATAGGGACCTGTTGCAATACCGCACTTTTGGCTACGGTCACAGCTTTGGCATCCTTTCCCATTTTTACGGGCGTGAGGCCGGGTTGGAGCTGCGCGAAGATATCGACACCGAGTTGGAACTGGGGATGGTGATTTCGATGGAGCCGATGTTAACTATTGCCAATGGTCAACCGGGGGCCGGTGGTTACCGCGAACATGACATTTTGGTGATTACCGAGGAAGGCAATGAGAACATTACCGCCTATCCTTATGGGCCAGAGTTTAACGTGGTTGGCTGATGCGTCGCGCCACTGCATGGTTCGTGCCGTGATTGTAGTGGGTTAGCGGTTGACGCCGACACCTGTGAGCGTCTGAAAGTTGACTGGCCCCAAACTGCAACGTTTGGGGCCATTCTTGTTGTGATTGGGCCGAAGGGCTTGACGTTGGCCGTCAGAAGTGGCCGTAAGTATGTAACGAATTCCCTAACCAAGTGAGCGCATTGTGATCAAAACCTTATTGGATCGTCGTACATTCCTTTCGCTTTCCGGCTCTGCTGTGCTGGGGGCCTGCGCCGCGCCGCAAGTGGCGCCGAATCCGAATGCAGGTTTTGTAGAAGGCTATGGCCCGATTTTCGATAGCGGCTATACCTTGCCGGGTATTCCGCCCGAATACACCAAAGGGGTAAACCGTCGCATCACCGGCACTTATTTGGGTGAGCAGCCCGTGGGGACGATTGATGTCGATCCCTATGCCAAGTTCTTGTACTTTGTGCGTGAAGGGTCGAATTCGGTTCGCTTTCCGATTGGTGCGGGCCGCGCAGGCCGCAGCTTTTCCGGTGGTGGCACCATTCGGGTGAAAAAGAAATGGCCGGGTTGGACGCCAACCGCAAATATGCTGCGCACAGAGCCAGAAATCTACGGCCCGTTTGCACGCGGTATTCGGGGCGGTTTGCGCAGCCCTCTGGGCGCGCGGGCACTGTACCTTTATCAGGGCAATCGCGATACGCATTACCGCATTCATGGAACGAACGCTCAGGATTCCATCGGCAACTCCAGCTCGGCCGGATGTATCCGGATGTTTAACCAAGACGTAATTGCACTGTTCGAAATGGTACCAATCGGGACCCGCGTGCATGTGCGCTCGGAAGAAGAAGCGCTACGGGTGGACCCTGAAAACTTTAACCGCGGGATCGAGATTCCGGCACACCGCACCGATCCAGAGGCGATTTACAGCGAAGAGGCAATTGCCAATGACCCGCTGCCGGTGTTTGACGATGAGACTACGGCCGTTATTGATCAGGGCAATGTGCCACTGTAAATCGGGCGTAGTACCCAAGCAAACGGCCCCGTTTTCGGGGCCGTTTTGCTGTTCACAACCGCTCAGAGCCGGATCACATATTCTTTGACCGTAGTTTCCAGCACTTCCCAGGTGCCATTGAAACCAGGACGGATGATCCAGCTATCAGCAGCGCGCAGGGTGGTGGCGAGCCCATCCGCATCGGTCAGAACCGAGACTCCGTTCAGTATGCGGATATATTCCCACTCGGAGTAGGACACTTTCCATTTGCCCGGTGTCGATTGCCATATGCCGCAGTAAAGCCCGTCACGGTCCTCGATATTCCAAGTGGTATGCACCGGATCGCCTGACAGCAGCTTATCGGCTGCGGGGCGTTCGGTTTCGGGTGGAATGCCGTCGCGTGAAACGGGGGCAAGCAAAGCAGGGTTTGGCATGTGGGTTCCAATGCTGGTTTTGGCATTTCGGTTGGTTGCATATGTCACCTCAAGTCGGGGTGGCGGGTCAAGCTCAAAGGCCTTTGCGTTCGAATCTTGCAATCCCCGCCCCCTTGTCGCAGTTTATTGGTAATTCGGGGTGAACCTGTGGCGCATTTTTTTCGCGATACGGGCTGGAATTTTCCGCAACTCCTACACATATGTTAAATGTATTTACATCGGAGACCAGCATGGCAGATTTCGACAGCAAAATCCGTGAAAGCCAAGAGCAAGTGGCAAAAGCGCAAACGAAGATATCCGAAGTCACCAGCCGGATTGAGGCCGCTCGCGCCAAGATTGAGGCAGGTGAGGCGGCGATTGACGTAGAAAGCGCCACGCTGGACGATGTGCACAAACATACCGACCTGATGAACGCCAATATCGCCGATCTGATCATGGGGCTGGATGATGTGACGGCCGGCTTTAGCCGCGATTTCGATGAAATGCGCAACAAGACAGGCATGGAAAGCTTTATTGGCGTTTTCTCGAATGCCAAGGCAGAATCGATGCGGCAGGAACGTATGCGCGCGGCGTCGATCGACGACAAGTTGCAGGATTTAATCGGAAAATCGGATATAATTGTCAAGCTGTTGCAAGGCCAGTTGGATTTGCTGAACGGCCAGAAAAACAGCGTGGAAACCAACCTGACTGCAACGCTGGACGAGCGCGAAGCAACGGTGGGCAGCCTTGAATCCGTGCGCGCCGAGATTGCCGGCATGGACCCCGCAATTATTGAATTGGAAAACAAGATCAGCGTCGAGCAAGACGCCGCCAAGCGCACCAAGCTGGAAAGTGAATTAGCCGCGCTGAACACTCGCTACAATGCGCTGGTACAGCAAGAGCAGGTCGATCTGGCCAAGTCGCAAACCCTTGAACGCTATATCGAAAAGGGAAAAACATGGATGGACAGCTTGCAAAACCAAGCGGCCACCCAGATGGTGCTTATCAACAAATTGCAGACCGACACCAAGCAGCGCGTGGTGCTGTATGATGCGCTGACCTCATCCTTGAAAACTGCACAGCAGCAGGATGTAGCCCACCGCATCAACGAAATCGGCGTGAAAACCGACCAAGAGGCGCAGGCTGCGATGGCGGCGATTGGTACCGCCACCAACAACCGCATGGCTGATATGATGGAAGCGCACGAAGACCACATGGTCTTTGCCCGCAAAGTGCTGGAAGCCAAGGCCAAAGCGGATGAGCGGTTCGCCCGTCGCTTTGCTGCAATTGTCGAAAAGCATGACAAAAACCAGTATGGCGGCTGAGATGCGGCTATGGCGGGCCACGCTGCGGGCGCTTGAGGTGGTCTATGTCATGTTCTTTGGCGAAGGCGATCGCTGGTCGGTTTGGGCTGTGGTCATGGCGGGTTTGGTGGGCCTGTTCCTATGGGCCGCGACCGACGGCTTTATCGCGGCCCCCAGCCTTGGGCAGATCGTGTTTATGGCTGTGTTCGTGGCGATTAGTGCAGTCGGCGTCTATATTCGCCGCAAGAGGAAAGACGATCAGTGAACACCTTGATGGATGATCATGCAGAGCTTTATGATACCGCCATTGTCCGGCGCTATTTTGACAAGTTTGACCGGATTACCGGCCATCTGGCCAATGTCGCGGCGGAACTTGAGGCCGAGGGCCATCTGACCAGAATCGAGTCACGGGTTATCGGCGGCTATGTGCAGCGGTTGAACCTGACTTTTCAGGCGCTTGGCTACAAATATCTGATGACGGGGCGGGTCGATGGGCCCTTGCCCGGCAAGCTGACCTTTGACCGGCATGAATCCGGCTTTCCGGTCGCGCAAGAACTGATGGTCATGGCCAATGACGCGCAGCAGGCCGAAAAACATCTGGCGCAATTGCCCACTGATACCGAGCTGAAAGATGCGATGATCCGGCAGATTGTGGGTGAGTTGGCCATCCCGACCAAGCTGCAATTCACCATGTCGCAGCGGCTGTATTATGAAAGCCTGCGCGGCGGGCACCAGTTTTGGGCGCGCAATGACGCTGACGTGCAATGGCTGGGCGAAACATCGGACCGCAAGTCGTGGCTGGTGCATTGGGCGGTTTATGATACGCAAACCAACTTGCCGGTGATCTATCTGATGAACCTTGAGGATAGCGGAAAAACGCCGCTTCCGCGTGACAATCGGCGCTGGCCGCAAGTGCAGGCGCATCTGATGGCGCAAAGTCTCGACGGGTTAAAGCTTGTGACGATTGCCAAAGGCTTTGATACCGATTTTGATGACCTGCACCCCAAACGCCTGCGCCGCATCCACCTTGGGCCGATGTATTCCAGCAGTTTCACACTGCAATCCGGCCCGATTTCGGAGGTTCTGGCCGATGCCAAACCCGAGCCGGGCCAGGATTGGGCATTTGTCTGGACGGTTGAGGATTTGTTGGCAGAACGCGAGGAAACCGTGAAAACCGGCTGGTTTTCATCTGCAGAACGGCAGATTTTCGCTTCGGGTCCGTTCATCGGCAAAACGCTGGCCGACATTGGCGCAACCAATATGGAGCGAATGTTGATCATGCCCGAACGTCCGTTTCAGGCCTTGGCAGAAAAAAGCCCGCCGGGTTTTGCCGATATTCGCAAGTTTGTTGTGGGCGCGGGGGACCGCGTTTTACCGCAGCGGTAAGATTAAGGAAGTGCCAAGATGACCACACGTGACACGATGGAACTGCGCGAAGACGATATTAAATCGCATTACCGCGCGGCGACCGAAATGCTGATGGGGGTGGATCACTCTCCCCGTATCGGCACTGCACGACACACGGCCGTGGCACCTGAAAAATCGCCGGGTGTGGCGGCCACAGGGCGCAGGTTTCGGTCTACGACCCCGGGTTTGGTGACGCGCAGTACTGCGCGGGCCGAAGGGGTGCGCCTGTTGGACCGGATCGCCGACAAGGATGATGACGACCCGCTGACTTCGGCACTTCAGGCCACGGTGGGGCAGGCATTGCGTCGGGCCTTGGCAATTGCACTGGCGGTAGGGCAAGAGTTTGCGCGCCAAACGCCGCTGGTAGAGCTGAAAAAAGCAAATCTAGAAGGCCGTTTGCCTGCCGAGCGTAAGGCCGAATTTACCGAGCTGTTGGCTGCCGAGGCATTGGCGGTGCTTTATACCTTTGGCAATGCAACCGCGTTTTTGCTAGCCCCGCAAACGAATGAACGCACTGCCGAGATTGGCCCTGTGGAGGAAATTCTGACCGATAACGCGCCGCTGGCCTTGCATGGCGCGTTGTGGGAATTGGACCAAACCATCGCCGCCCATGCAAGCGATGACGCCAGCCTTGTTGCAACGGTTCTGGCCTATGCCGAGCAGCTTATGGCTGCGGTGGCACTGCGCGGCCAAGATGCGCCACGGCTTGCAGGCTTTACCGCGGCAAGCTGGCGGGTCGAGGCCGACAAGCTGACGATTGCGGGCTTCAAGCCGGCACTGGCTGCGCGCGGCACGGCGCTGACGATGACGTTCAAAAAGCCGAATGAGGTGGTGGGCAACCATATCGCCAAATACCAATCCTTGCGTTTGGCCAAGATGCTGATGGCCTATGATTTTGACCGCAAGTTGAACCCTTTTGCCGAAATGGGCGGGTTTATCTTTACCTTTATGGGTGATGGCGCACCGGGAACAGGCAAGACAACGCTGATCCAGATGATGGCAGGATTATTGAATGATTACTGCAAGGTAGCGGGCTATCCGTTTCGCTATCAGAACTTTTCGATTGACCAGATCGACAGCTATCAAGGCAAATCGGGGCAAAATGCCAAAGCCTTTATTACCAATGTTTTGGACCCTGCGGTGATCGGGTTCGGGACGATTGACGATATCGACCAAATCGCGGGCAAGCGCGGCGACAAGCAATCATCCGCAGGCCAGCAAGAGGTGACTGCCGTGTTCATGGAGGCCTTTGCAGGCGCGAATACTGTGGTGCGCGGCAACTGTACATTTGGGATGTTTTCCAATTATCCCGAAAATGTCGATGATGCGCTGCGGCAACGGGCGGGTGCGCGGTTCTTGGTCGATGGGCCGCAAACGCGCGACGACTACATTGATATTCTCGCCCTGCTGATGGGCAAAAACCATAACATCCCGGTGGGTGACCATGATTTATTTGCCGCCCAAGAAATGAAACGCGCCGTCGCCGCCAGCTTTGAGGGCCATTCCCGCCCGCATGAAGACGGGTTGTTGAAAGTATGGGACCAGGTGGGCCGCGATATTGGGCGGCTGGACACGATTGTTAAACTGGGCACCTACTTGAAGGCGATTCAAGAGGCCGACCCGCGCTTTACCGGCCGGGCGATCAAGAACATCACCGATGCTGTAAAAGTGCGGGCGATGGATTTTGAACTGCCGGATGAGTGGATGGAACAGCCGGACTTGTTTTTGTTTAAGGGCTATGACGAAAAGCTGGCGATGATTAAGGGTATGCAGCAGCCGATCACCGTTGAGATGGTTGTGCAAGAAATCAACCGCTATGCGGATTCAGAGTTCCGCTATGCCGACAAGTCGGACGAGGTGGCCATTTCGAACATGATCCGAGATTTTGGACGGCAGGAAGAGGCCAAGCGGCGGTATTTGGAGGGGAAGGGATCATGATGGTCTTTGTGACAATCGCTGGGGGGGCTGTCTGCCCCCCCAGACCCCCCCGAGGATATTTTAGCCGAAAAGAAAGCAGGGGGTGTTTTTAATGAACATTTTGGTCCTTGCTTTGCTTGTTGTTGCGGGCTTTGTCTTTATCACCTTTGCCGTTGTGCCTTTTGTAACCCGTCCCGCGATGTTGTTTGACAAAGGGCCGTCCCATGCGCGGATGATGGGGATACTCATTTGCGGGAGTGTGGCGGTTGCGGTGTTGTTTGCGCTGAATCCTGACCGCATGGCTGACTTGAAGCCGAGGTTTTGGGAGGCGGCAGGGTTGGCAGGTTTCTCGGCTATCTTCTGGTTGCCGTGGTACCTATTTGCATTCACCCGCCGTGCCAATTTGGTAAAGGCCACGACTGAGAGGGGCCGATCATGAAACGTCTTATCCAAAAGGGGCTGATGTTCGGGAATCTGGTCGAGGTTTCTTCGCCCGCGCTGATTGAACGCTATAACCGCGCCCTGGAGCACTTGGCGGGCAAGCGCACAGTTCTCACAGATTTTCACATTGATATTTCCGGGTTTTCGCCCGAGATCGGTGACGAATTGGGTGATGATCGTTATCTTAACCCCAACGGCTGCAATCGGCAGTTTATTTTGCTGACCACAGCGCAGAAAGCCGCGCCTCTGTTGAACGTGACGTTTTCGACATCGCGTGGTGTGCTAAAGCAGTTTATCGAGGCGAATGAGGCGCAGTTATTTGCCCTGACTGCCCGCGATGCCGTGGCTGGCGAGCTGTTTAACAGTGTGTATGAGGTATCTAACCCCTCGCGATTGCTGGATATTCGCCGAATTACGGTAGAAGGCGACACGATTGGCGGGCATGTCGCCGATGCGGCCAAACTGGGCCAGATGATTGAGCGTTTTCGCACTGAACCAACCGGGTGGCGCGATGATGTTTTGATAGCCGAGATGATCGGGTTGGCGAAAAAGACCGGTGATGTGACGCGGGTACCGATTGCCCTGCCCAAGATGGCATTCGAACAAGCGAATTTCTGGACCTCGCATTTCGGCGGTTTGTACGTGTTTCGTGATGCCAGTTTTCCGGCGGTGATTTCGGTGCTGCCGCGTGACAGCCTTGGCACGCTGCCGATTGACCAGGTGATGGACCTGAGCCAGCGCAACATGATCGCGGACTGGCTGGAGAAAAACGGGCTGGTCGAGCCGATTGTCAAGGCACGCGGCATGGACAGTGCGGCGGTGCTGCGCCAGAAAATGGACTTCATTCTGGTTGAGGCAGCAGATGCGCTGAACCTTGATCTTGGCCATGCGACACGAAATGACTTGCGTAAAATCGCGCAGCGTTTGGGCGCGAACTTGCCGCAAGAATTCCTTGGGCTTGCGCGGCTTTTGGCATGGGTAGAAGGCGGAGGTGACTGGCCGCGGATTACGTCCGAGCACCCTGCCTATTTTTACACGCTGCGCTCGCGCCCGCACAAAGACCGCGATTTGGTTAACATGTTGCTCAGCCAGCTTGCGCCTTTGGACGTGCGGCAGATGTTCATCACCCACAAAGAATTGTTCTACGCCAGCTATGCCAGATGGTCCGACCGGAAACGCGGTTATGTTGCCGATTTTCTGGAACGAGAGTATCAAGTGGATAAGGCGGGCGCGCGTGCTGCCCTGTTCGGTGCCGAGCCGGGCATGGATGAGGCCGAGCGTTCCGAACCGAAACCCAGCCCAACGATGGCCGATCTGGTCGGCCCGTGGGGCGCCGTTCGAAAGGCCCGCAAATGATTGGATTGTTTCGCCTGATGCTGTTCGGCTTTATCGGCATGACGATCATGTTCTTTTTGCTGAACCTCTATTCGCGATCGGTTCAGCGCGAAGAACTGGAAAAAGAATGGGATGCCACGCAGAGCCCCGGCGACCGAGAGGAGTTTATCGCCTCGGGTATGGCCGCCTATGAAAAGGGTCTGCGTAAAAAGTTGATTTGGTTGGTCTATGTTCTCCCGACGCTGGCCGTGATAGCCGCAATCTATCTATTGAATTTTTCCTGAGGGACCGCCAATGCGCTATGTAAAATGGACATTTTTCACGATCATAGCAGTTTTGCTATTCTCGTTCTTTCACTACACATTGCCCCAGCATGATATTGTGCGGATCGTTGGCACCGAAAACCGCCGCATTGATTTTGGCGAAAATTCGTTCTTTTGGGCCAGCCCAGACGTGGGAACCGCGGCAGGGACCAACCGCGATGTGCGCTTTATCAATGCTGAAAAAGCCAATGGTAAAATAATCGTTTATCGCAATGAAGATACCGGCTGGGGGTGGCCACCGTATTTCAAATTGGACAGTTCCAACCTGCAAGCCGAAGCGCAGGCTTTGATTTCGAACGACAAGGCAAACCCGATTTGGGCATCGATCACGCATTACGGTTGGCGCAATGAGTTTTTCACCATCTATCCGAACGCAGTTTCGGTAAAGGTGGTCGATGGGCCTGATGTGCGGATTATTCCATGGTTCAACATTCTGTTCTTGATTGTGTTGTCTGGCGTGCTCTTTTTACTGTGGCGGATGTGGGCGCAGTTTCGCGAGCGCACGATTGACCCGACACTGGAAAGCATCGGCGACACGATTGACGAGCTTGATGAGACCGCCGATAGTGTTTGGGCGCGCTTTAAGGCATGGCTGGCGACTTGGACCGGCAAGCCGCGCCGTTAGGCATTTTGGGGGATAGGCAGGGCGCAGCATGGATGAGCTAGAGATGTTGGTCATCTTTGCAGGGACCGCAGCATTGCTGGTCGTACTGCTTGTTCCCTATTTATTCTTTTCGCATCTTGGCCTGAAATCAAAGGTCAATCGATTAGAGCAGCTGATAGTGCGATTGCAATCAGAGCTTCAGGAAAAGTCCAGCTCGTCGCAGGGTGAGCAAACGAAAGCTGCGACGATTTCGCCTCAGGCGGCGAAAGAGCTGCAATCTGCGCCCCCACAGGCGCCGATACCGCAATTCTGGCCCAAAGCGCCGCCACAGCCCGCGCCGGACGAAGTGCTGCCGCCTGTAGCTTTTGTGTTCAGGACTGATCTGATCAGTAAGTTGATGACATGGCTGCGCGAAAACTGGGTTCTGGCGATCGCGGCTGCGTCCTTGGTGCTGGCCGGCGTGTTCATGGTGCAATATGGCATCGAGAATGGATTGTTGACGCCGTTCTGGCGGGTGACAGGGGCATTGGCGTTTGGTGCGGCGCTGATCGCGGGGGGCGAGTATATTCGCCGCAAAACCGGTGATGAGTTTGAAGATGGCGATGCGGTGGGCGCGACACGGTTTTTGCCCTCTACCCTGTCTGGTGCGGGCATTGTTGTGCTCTATGTGGCGGTGTTCGCCGCCCGCGCGCTTTACGGCCTTATCGACCCGCTAACCTGCTTTGCAGGGCTTGGCGTCGTGTCGGCGGTCGCGTTGGTTTTGGGCTGGTTTTACGGGCCGGTTCTGGCGGCGGTGGGTGTGTTGGGGGCGTCACTTGCGCCGTTCATCACCGGCAGCAGTTCCGACAACGCGTGGATGGTTCACTACTATCTGGCCATTGTTGCTATGGTCGCGCTGGGAATTGATACGGTTAAGCGTTGGGCCTGGATTTCGGTGCTGGGCCTGGTGGCGACGATTGCAGGCTCGTGGTTGCTGTGGCTCGATCGGGTTGCGGATTTGCACTTTCTTGCGGGCGGCTTGATAACTTGGTTCGCGGTCCTTGCCATCCCCGAACGCGGGCTATTTCCACGCCAAGCAGGGGCTGCGTTCTTAGATGCCGCGGTAACGCGGGGCAAACTGCGGCCCGAGTTTCCGACGCGCATGGCATTTGGTACCAC
The DNA here is from genome assembly GCF_001202035.1 of Pseudorhodobacter wandonensis. Classification (GTDB taxonomy): domain Bacteria; phylum Pseudomonadota; class Alphaproteobacteria; order Rhodobacterales; family Rhodobacteraceae; genus Pseudorhodobacter; species Pseudorhodobacter wandonensis. The sequence goes on from NZ_LGHT01000023.1 coordinate 30,335, forward strand.
GCTTGCCGTCACAATTGCTGCGCTTGCTGTGGCCGCCAACGCCCAGTCGCCTGATACCGTTTGGCTGGCGGTATTCACATTGGCGCTAATGATTGCAGGCACAACGCTGTGGACGCGTGACGCGCCCGCGCTGTATGATCACGTGCTTCTCCCCGGGTTTGCGTTTCTGGCAATTCTCGCCTTTGAGGGCAGCAATTACGGCCCATTATTGGGCGAATTCCAACAGGCCGGCATCACGGTTGCGGTGGGCGAGGCAACGCCGGTTGCAAACCCTGTACCGATGACGGTTTGGGTGTTGGCAGGGCTTGGTGCGCTTGGAACGTTGTTGATGTTTTGGCGGATGCAAAGCGCAGTGCAGAGCGCTGCAGTAAGCCGCAGCTCCGCGTTTTGGGCCTTTAGTGCTGCGGTTTTTGCCCCAACAACCCTGATTATCCTAGAGTTCCTGTGGACACCAGGAGCGGTGCTGGGGCAATATCAATGGGCGCTTGCGGCAATAGCGATGGCGGGCTTGACGGTTCTGCTAACCTTACGCGCCCAAGCCGCAGATAAGGGCGCGCCATTGCGCATGGGCCTGTTTGCCGTAGGTGCGCTGACGCTGATCACACTGGCTGTGTTCCTTGTGCTGACAAAATCGGCGTTGACAGTGGCGTTGGCGGTCATGGTGCTGGGCACGGCGCTGTTGGATCGCCGTTCCCCAATGCCGCCGTTAAGCTATTTTGTGCAGATCGCCGTTGCGATCATCACGTTCCGGCTTGTGGTCTGGCCCGGGTTTGACTGGGCCTTGGGCTGGGATTATACCGCCAACCTGTATGAAATCGCTTATTTTGAGGTGGCTTTTGCCTTCCTTGCCACACTTGCACTGCTGGCCGCCGCATGGTGGATCTCGCGCGGTCAACGCCTGAAAACCGCGCTCGTGCTGGAAAGCGCGTGTTGGACCATACTTGGCGTATTTCTTGCTGTCACCCTGCTGCGCGTGGCGCCAAGAGAGGCAGGCGATAGCCATTGGGTCATGGGTCTGATGTCGGCAATCTGGTGCGCCTTGGCGCTGAACCAGCTGTACCGGATGCAAATGGGCGGCAAGATGATGACCATCATTCGCGCCATTGTTGCAGGGGTGTATGGTTTGGCAGCCGCGGGAACACAGTTTGTGCTGCTCTTTGTTTCCAACCCTTTGTTCGGCTATAATGAATTGGTTCAAGGGCCACCGGTTCTAGATAGCCTTGCACTGGCGTTTTTGCCTCTTTGCGTGGTTTTCGCAGCTGCCGGGTGGAAGATTACCCATCTCGGCCGCTTCTTGCGCATCGGTTTCACCCTCGTGGCAAGCGCGTTTGCTGCGTGCTATGTCGGAATGGAGATCCGCCGCCTCTGGCGTGGCACCGACTTGTCGGTTCCCGGCTTTACTGACCCCGAGCTGTACAGCTATACGCTGGCCATGCTTGTCGCCTCGGTTGTGTTGCTGGCGCTAGCCTTTAGTCGTCGGTCCGATAATGTGCGCAAGATTGCGATGGCAGGTGTGGCGTTGACTGTTGCGAAAGTGTTCTTGGTAGATATGTCCGGCCTTTCTGGCTTGATTAGGGTGTTTTCTTTTATGGGGCTAGGGCTGTCGTTGGTTGGCCTTGCATGGCTAAATCAAAAGATGACAGCCCAATGGGAACGCAGAGCGCCCGTCAAGCCTTCGCCCAAAGCGCCATTGGTTTAATCCGGCATCAATCAAGGTTTGAAAGGAGGTGAAGAATGGAAACGTTTACAGGGGGATGCCTTTGCGGTGCCGTTCGTTTTGTTGCAACCGGTCAGCCGAACCGTGTTGGCATTTGCCACTGCCTTGATTGTCGAAAGCACCACGGCGCACTGTTCCACGCCGCAGCAATATTTCATGAGACGGACGTAACTGTCTTTGGCGTAACGCACAGTTATAAGGGGCGGTTTTTCTGTCCGCGCTGCGGCTCGCCTGTATTTTCCATCAGTGGCCATGAGGTCGAGGTCCATCTCGGTGCCTTTGACGCCCCCAACCAGTTCGTGCCAAGTTACGAGTTGTGGACACAGCGCCGCGAGGCATGGTTGCCAGAGTTTCCGGTGTCTGAACGCCATCAATATGACCGGCCGGTCGAGCCGGCGCATCAAGATTAACGCAAAACACCGTTTGGGTTGGCGCAAGCATTCCGACCACGCTTTCTTCAAAGCCGTTCCTCAAATCATCAGTTTTGATTGTTTCTGCGATGGCTAAAGGAAGAATTTATTTGATGCAGCCTGTCGGCGCAAAAGACCGTCGCTGAACCTTTGGTGGTCGCGCTAAGTGTTGTTCGCTTTGGTCGGTTTCCCAGCCCTTGCCGCAAAAAATAAGCACAACTTGGCTAAAGTTTTCTTAAAACTTCCGAGCGCCCAAAGGCTACTTCTGCGTCCTTGCGTGCCCCCATCCAAGCAACCGTCTGGCGCGCAAGAAGAATGTTCAGTTCGGATCGCCGTAACTCTGCCCACCTTTCATATTGAAATGCTGCCGCTGCCGAAGCACACGGACCAAGTTGATCATCCGGTTCTACAACCAAATCGCTAAGGCGTTGCAAGCTTTGGTTTCGCGCCTCTGCACATGCGCGCAGGCGGGCAAGATGCTGGTTTAAGATAAGGTCAGACAGCGCCTTAAGACGTCTGAGGTTTTTCACATCTTTCAATCTGGCCCCCGCTGCGCCGCAGTCTTTCGCTGACGAATGGATTCTGAATAGCGTATTGCGGCCGCGACAACGCGGTAATGGTCAGGGTGTACCTCTTGCCCGACGTCGAGCGATGCAAAAAGCATACGGGCCGTAGGCGGATCAGAGTGTAGTGGAATGGCGGCTTCTGCTGCGCGTTCGCGTATACGTTGCGCTATTTCATCTACCCCTTTTGCGACACAAATGGGGGCGCGGCCGGAAAGCCTGTCCCACTTTAGCGCAACTGCAAAATGCGTCGGGTTCACGATTACAACGTCAGCTGTCCGCACATCTTGCAACATGCGGTTCGTCGCAATTTCCTGCCCCCTTTGGCGCCGTTTTGCTTTGGTGTGTGGGTCGCCTTCCGCGTTTTTATGCTCATCCATCAGCTCTTTGCGCGACATCTTGTTTGACCTAAAGTGCTCTGCCCGTTGCCAAAAATAGTCGATCCCACCAATTGCAAGGACAAGCATGGCGATGATGGCAAGAAAACGGATGACAATTTCAAACAGCATCGCGATGGAAACCGCCGGCGACAAATAGATCATGCGCAACAGGTCATCGGCTTGATGGCTTAAAAAGCTGAACAACAGAACAGAAATGATCAGCAGTTTCACAAAGCTTTTGAAAAACTCAAAAAGTCCCTTGCGGCCCAATTTATTTTTAATACCCGAAATTGGCGAGATCCGGTTCAGCTTTGGCGCAAGCTTGGACGGCGTGAATATCATGGCACGCTGCGCGAGAATCATAAGCGTGGCGGTCGCAAAAGGTATCAGAAAAAATGGAGCAACCGGGCCGATCACTGTGGCCAGAACGGTAAAAACACTGCGCCCCGCACCTTTTGTCCACACGGCCGAAAGGCGGTCGGACTGCTCAAGTATTGCTGCTGCGGCCTCGCCCGATTTTGTGAGCATGCTTGCGCCAAGTGCCGCCCCTGCCAAAAGAAACCCCAAGTAGGCTCCCGCAGTAATCAGGTCATTCGACCGCGGAATTTCGCCTTTTTCACGTGCGTCGGACAGCTTTTTGTCTGTGGCTTCGTGTTCTTTGTCCGAAGGGCTTTGCTCGTCGCTCATGGCGCACCTGCAAACGGGTTATTGAGGAAAGTGAGCAAAGCCATGTGCCAAAGTTGTAGCAAAAGAGGCGATGCCATCGCCAGCATCATAAGCCCGCCAAGCGTAAGGGCCGGCGCCCCAACAAAAATAACCATCAGTTGCGGCATCGCCCGGTTTATCACCCCAAGCGCAATGTTATAGATGAGCGAGGCCGCGATAAAAGGCGATGCCATCTGGAACGCCAGTGAAAACGCGTTGGCAACCTGCGAAACACCCCAGCTTGCAATATCCTCGCCGCTGGGCAAAACGCCGAGGGGCAGGACTTGGTAAGAATAGACAAAGAGCTCAGCGATACGGATGTGGAGCCCAAGGCTGACAGCCAAGGCCAGGCCGGTCATCACAAATAGATGCGACATTGTAGGTTGCGGTTCACCGCTTTGCCCGCCAAAAAGCTGCGAAAGCGAAGTTGCTTGTGCTGCCAAAGTGCCCGCAATTTGCAGGGCATGTACGAATAGCCGCATCCCGATGCCAATAACCAGACCGGCCAATACTTCAACGACAATTGGGCCCGCAAACGTGCCGCTATAGGGTCCGACCTGATCTGCGACGATCGGCAAAACGACCATCGTATAACAAATGCCAATGGCCAACCGAACCCTTTGCGGAATAGCCTGTTCACCAAAAGCGGGCAGCAATGCCATAGCAGCCCCAACACGCAGGAACACCAAAAATATGACCCAAACCCAGTGTTCGGTGTATCCGCTTGCCTGGGTCAGAAGATTGAGCAACTGGGTCATATTGGTACTTGGCCTACCATAGCGGGTCGGGCCTCAAGGCCGATTTCTTCATACGAAAGCACCGGCGCGTTTAGGCCTTTGGCACTCAATACTGTCCGCAGAAAACGACGACGAAGGGTCGAGGTGATAAAGGCAGGATGCAAGCCGCTCTCAGCCGCCTTGTTCAGTTTTTCCGCCAGATTATTTGCAAGTCGGCTAAACTGATCGGGTGGCAATGCTACATCGCGCTGACCCTTTTCGCCGTCAATCTGATAGGTGGAAAAGGCTTTTTCCCATTCGGGGGCCAGTTGAATAAGCGGAATTGTCCCATCCTCGCGGCGTAAGGCTGCCACGAGTTGAAAGCCAAGCCGTTGTCGGACGTGCTCGCAAATAACTTCTGGCGCTCCTGCCGAACGCGCTTCGGCAATACTTTCAAGAATGAGCGGCAAGTTCCGGATAGAGACCCGTTCCTCCAACAGAAGGCGTAAAACGGCTAGCAGCATATCGATGGGAACTTTGTCTGGTACCAGCTCGTTCAAAAGGCGCTTGTTTGCATCGGCGCGCACCGGGTCCGACAAATTGGCAAACTCTTCCAGCAGGCGGCGTAAACCACGCAAAGACAGCAGGCGCGACAGATTGTTTTTCAGCACTTCAAGCAAATGGGTCGCAAGCACCTCTGTCGGCGAGACAACCGTAAGGCCTTGAATGGACGCCTGTTCCTGGGCATCCGGCGGAATCCACCTTGCGGGGGCCCCATAGACCGGTTCGCGTACGTCCATTCCTTCGGGTACCGGCAAGCCGTCTGACAGCAGTGCCAGTACGCGGTTATAGTACAACTTGTCGCGCACCTGCTCAACGCCTTGCAAGCGAATGCGGTAGGTTCCAGTTGGCAAGGATGGCTCATCCGTCAATCTGATTTCAGGCAGAATCAGGCCAAAAGCGCTAGCAATATGGTTGCGCATATTTGCGATGCGGGTATCAAGCCCCGTTGCAGGATCCAAAACCATCGCAACAAGGTCGGGCGCAAACTCGATGTGAATGTCATCAAAATCAAGGATATCCCCCATACGCCGCTCGGTTGGCGTTGCAACGCTCTCCTCCGCCTCGGGCTTTGGTTTGTTGGCTGCTTCGGCCCCCCAATAGGCCGCCGCCCCCAAAATCAGAGCGCCCAAGATAAATGGCAAAAACGGAAGCCCCGGCACCAATGCAAAGAGCGCCATCAAGAACGAAACTGTGGCCAATGCCCCGGGGTACCTGCCAAGCTGTTCAAAGAACGACACATCCGCGGCACCGGTCTGTCCGCCCCGTGCCAAAAGCAGGGCCACCGCTATCGAAATGATGACGGCAGGAATCTGGCTGACCAACCCATCCCCTACCGTTAATATCGCATAGGTTTCAAAGGCCTGCCCGATTGGCATTCCGTGAACGACAGTACCGATTATCAACCCCATGACAATGTTCAGCAGCGTGATCAACAGGCCTGCAACGGCATCGCCTTTTACAAATTTTGAGGCACCGTCAAGTGAGCCAAAAAAGTTCGTTTCCGCCAACTCATTCTCACGCCGCCTTTTGGCTTCGGCGTGATCAATAGCACCGGCCGACATATCACTGTCGATCGCAAGCTGTTTGCCGGGCATACCATCAAGAGCAAAACGGGCACCCACTTCGGCCATTCGACCTGCGCCTTTTGTGATCACCACGAAATTCACGATCAGCAAAACACAAAAGACCACGACGCCCAACAAAACCGAGCCACCCATGATGAAATTTGCAAAGCCTTCGATAACCTTGCCTGCCGCCCCGGTTCCGGTATGGCCTTGGCCGATGATCAACTTTGTCGAAGAGACGTTGAGCGCGAGGCGAAGCATCAGAGACGCCAGCAGAATGGTAGGAAAGGCAGAAAACTCTAATGGACGCTGGATAAACAGCGTTACTGTAAACATTAAGATTGCGAGGGCGAAAGAGACGGCCAAGCCTATATCAAGCATCCAGGCGGGGACCGGCAAGACCATCATCACAATGACGGCCATCAGCGCGAGCGCGAGCAGAATCGTCGGTTGAAAAATCGTTTTGATTGTCAGGTTCTTCATGGCCGCCCTCCAAGCAATGGGCGTGCCTCAGTTGAAATCAGAAGTAGCGGGCCGAGCGCGCCCGAAAGGCCAAAGCGTTGCTGGGGTGGTCTGTTTCTTTGTGTTGGTGGTAACTGAATAGGTGCCGATTGCCCTGCGAGATGCGCTTCATACAACCGTTTAAGGCGAAGAACATAAGCCTCGGCACGGTCGCCATCAGAAGAATGATAGCGGCCAACTGCGGCCCGCCACTCGCCGGTCTGGCTGTACAGTTTTTGCAGGAATTGCGCGGCATAAAGCGCATTGTTTCTTGGTGAAAACATGTCATTCAGGTTTTGAAATGCTTGCCTGTGCCACCGCATGTTAAGTTGAAAGCAACCGATGTCGATGTTGGTTCTTTGTTCGGCCATCAATGACTGAACAAACTGGATCGCTGCATTTTCGTTGTCGAACCAATGTCCTTTATTGCCGGATTGGACCGTCCAAGGCCAAGCTGAATAGTCATCTTTGTCAAACTTGGTTTGCCCGGTTTCGGCAAGCGCGACAGCGCGCAATACCGAAAGTGGTACTCCCGTGCTTTGCGATGCATATCGAGCGGCATCTTCGCATAGCGAGGCCGGAGACGCCTGAGCTGAAGAACTGAAAAAAGCTAAGCAAAAGGCCAGAATCATTTGGCAAAAAAGACGCCACCTATACATTGCACCACCGTTTTATCGGGGCCCGTTCTAGCCCCCAAGACTGACCTTAGGGGCGTAGTCTTACCAATTGGTAACCGGCACATAACTCGCGGGGCCGATTTATGGTGTTTTTGTCAGCAAACCAACAATTGGCTTTGCTGTGTAATTATGCGAGTTATGGGGCCAAGCAAATGGTTAGGGTCGGCACATGACGCCAGACGAAAGAAAAATCGCTTCGGGGTCGATCTTGTTGTCGGGCGCATCGCAAGAGGCAATTGACCTGTTGTTGAAAACGGCTCGGGTACGGGGATTTGACCGCGGAGCGACACTGTTCTTGCAGGGCGAAAAAGCAAACGCAATCTATGTTGTTCTAAACGGATGGGTAAAGCTCTACCGAATCGCGCCGAACGGGGCCGAGGCTGTTGTGGGCGTCTTTACCAAAGGCCGGAGCTTTGGCGAAGCTGTCGCCTTTCAGCATGATGTTTACCCGGTTGCCGCCGAGGCCGTGACGGATTGCCGGGTGATCCGCATCGAAGCAGAGGCCTATTTACGGCAGATTCGTGAAAACCCCGAGTTTGCTATCTCGATTCTGTCTGCAACGTTTGTTCATTTGCAATCACTCGTCGCACAGGTTGAGGCACTGAAAGCCCAGACAGGTGCGCAGCGGCTGGCCGAGTTCTTGCTTGAACTATCTGATTGTGCTGCCGGCAATTGTGAGGTGGTTTTACCCTATGACAAGGTATTGATCGCCGGACGTTTGGGGATGAAACCCGAGAGTCTGAGTCGTGCCTTTGCCAAGCTGCGCGATCATGGGGTCAATATTCGGCAAAACCATGCGTCGATTACCGACATTGCGAAACTGCGCGATTTTGCGTTTGAAGATCCGGCCATGTCATGGAGCAAGAATTGATGCAAGATATCCACGTCGCTTTGAAGTTGATTGATGCCGCCAATGCTGCCGACCCGACCTTGGAAAATGGCCAGCCAGCCGCTTTGCTTTATGGTGAGCGTATGTCGGCCGAGGCGGGGCGGTTGTTTCCGGATGCGTCCGATGTGCTGCGGATCGCGGCGCGGGGCCAGCATGTTGAACGGTGGTTGTTGAAACGCGCCGATTATCCTGAGGGCAAAGAAGGCTACCATGCGTGGCGGCGCGAGCAGGGGCGGCGGCATGGCGTGCGCGTGGCGGGGATTATGGCCGAGGCGGGTTATAATGCCGAAGATCAGGCACGGGTCGGTGTTTTGCTGCGCAAAGAAGGGATCAAGCGCGACCCAGAGGTTCAGGCGCTGGAAGATATCATTTGTTTCGTGTTCATCCGCTGGTATTTTGCTGATTTCGCGGCCAAACGCAGCGGTGAGGATTTGCTGAAAATCGTAGAAAAAACTGCGCGGAAAATGTCGGCCGAGGCGCGGGCGCGGGCGTTGAGGGAATTTGATCTGCCCGAGGATTTCGCGGCGGTTTTTCGCGATTGACCGCACGCGGACATATTTTCAACTCATTGATATAACACGAAAATGCATATTCCGTTTACCGGATCTTAATCTTTTCGCCGCGCGATGTCAGCCCATCAGATAGAGCGCAAGAAGCCCCAACATGTAAAAGGCCAAAACGGTTGCAAAGCCTTGGCGGAGGGGCGGCGCGGCTGCAAGGCCGAGATAGCGGTTCGCGATAATGCGGGCCTTGGCCCATGCAAGGACCAGAATGGCGCTGGCTGTCAGCCCAAGGCCCAAGCGGCCCCAACCGGCGTGCAGACCCAAAGCCAGCAGGGTAGACATCGCAGATAGGGCAAGAAGCGCGATCCAAGCGCGGGTCAGAGACATTTTCTTACCTTAACAGATAGATGACGGGGAACAGCAGCACCCAGACCAGATCGACCATATGCCAAAAGGCGACACCGGTGTGCGCGTTACCCGTTTTGGGAAAGGCGGCGACCAAGCCGAGGATGACGATACCGGCAACGACATGGGCCGCGTGAAACCCTGTGAGCAGATAGTAAAAGGTGAAAAACGCATGGGTATCGGTGCCGATAACTTGGGCGGCTTTCTCGGCATATTCGGCAGCTTTGACCACCAGAAATACCAGCCCCAGAGCCGCCGCAGCCGCAAGGTTGTAGCGCGCCGCAGCAATCCGGCCGGATTCAATCGCCTGTACGGCCCGCGCCGCAAGATAGCCCGAGGTGACCAGAACCACGGTGTTCACCCCCGCGCCTGCGCGGTGCAGGTGGTCTTGGGCAGCGGCAAAACCGGCGGGGTCGGTGATGCGCACAGCCAGAAAGGCGGCAAGGCCCGCACCGAACACCAGCAATTCCGACACGATCAGAATCCACATCATCAGATCGCCGGGCAGTTGGTCAAAAACGCTTTCGTCGGATGTATCTGTCATGCGCCGACCAGTTGCCGGTAGATTTCGGGTAAAGCCTGCGTCAGTTTGTCCGGGTCTGAAATGACCGTAAAGCCGCCGGGGCCGAACATGCGCGGGAACCATGCTTTGCCGTCACGATCGACGGTGATGCCGTAAACGGCGTGGCCTGCGCGGCGGGCCTCACGCACGGCCATGCGGCTGTCTTCAATGCCGTGGCGGCCCTCGTAATGATCGAGGTCATTGGGTTTGCCATCGGTGATAACCAGCAGCAGGCGGCGTTTGCGTGCCTGACCGGACAGTTCCTTGGACACATGGCGGATGGCGGCGCCAAGACGGGTGTAATGGCCGGGGGTCAGTGACGCGATGCGGCGAATGACGGTGTCATTCATCGGCTCGGCAAAATCCTTGCAGCTTTGCACATAGACGCGGTTCCGTTTCAGCGATGAAAAGGCGTGAATGGCAAAGTCGTCGCCACAGGCATTCAGGCCCCACGCAAGGGCGGCCAGTGCCTCGCGTTCTACACCAATCACTGTGCGGCCATCATGGCCATGGCCCGGAACCGCACTTTCGGTAGAGCGTGAGACATCGAGCAAAATCGACACCGCCAGATCGCGCATTTGCGGGCGGGTTTGCCGCCAGATGCGGTCATCGCCCTGGCCGGTTGCATAAAAATCGACCCGTGCGCGGACAGCCCGATCCGTATCAAGTTCGTCGCCGTCAAGGTGGCCAGAGGTCGAAATTCGGCTGGGACGCAGAGCCTCGAACTGACGTTTGACGGCGCGGATACGGGATTGCGCGCGCGGATCGTCCTGAAACGGGGATTGGTCAATGGGCTGTGCCTGCGACGACAAAATGCGTGTATGAGCGGGCAGGTAAACTCCAGTGCGACAATCCCATTCAGGATAGGTGGAAATGCCGGAAAGCGCCTCTCGGTCCACATCTTCGGGAGACAGGTCAAGGTGCAGTTTCAGGCGGGTGGCAGGGGCTTTGGAGATTTGTCCAAGCCCGATTTCTTCGGCATCATCGGCGGCCTTTTTGGCGCTGTCATCATCGTCATCCTCGACCCGGCGGTTGAGGTTGATGAATTCGGCCCAAGACAGGATTGCCTCGAATTTATGCAGGATAAAGCTGTCGTTGCGTTCGGCCTGATCGGCGCGTTTGCGTTTGGCGCGGCGGGTTTTGGCGCTGTCTGATGACTCGGCCATGCCATCGGTGGCGCGGGCCTCGACCTGCGTTTCGGCGGAAAAGGTCACATGCCGCAGGTCGGGCCACAGGGCTACGGGGCGAAAGGGTTTATAGCCGCGCGGGGTTTTGGCGGGCAAAGCGGGTTGCGGGCAATCATCGCCCAGCATGCGGCGGATGCGGGCCTCAATCGCGGCTTCTACCCGTGGCAGGGTGGGGCGGGGGCGCAGGGCCAGGGTGGCGGCGCAGAGATCGCGGTAGAGGGCGGTAAAGCCGGGGGCGTTTTCGAGCGTGTTGCGCACCATTGCATCGGCGGCATCTAGGGCTGCGATGTCGGCGGCAAGCGGGTTGTCGGTTTCAATGGGGGCGGCATCGGCATGGGCCGCGCTGGCGGTAAGCCACAGGTAGAGCGCGGCGTTAGCCTCGCGCGCGGGGAAGGTGGACAGGCTTTCCGGCAGGCGCAGGCTTTCGCCATCAAAGGACGCGCGGGGCAGGTGTTCGGTATCGGTGCCAAGGCGGCGCAGAAAGGACAGGCGGTGGTGGGATTTCTCCTCACCCACCGCTTTGATCTCGGTTGCCGGATTGCCACCGAGGCCACGGAAAAGCACTGCCAGCCGTCCGCCAACCTCTGCAAGGTTGACACGGGCTCCGTCGTGGCTGCTTGGTGCATCCAGACGGCTGGCGAGCTCGTGCCACAGTTTGCCCATCGTTTCCTCGGGTTCCCATGGCTCGATGTCGATCTTGGTCATGCTGGCCTCACCCGAAAACAGCGGTTACAAGATCGAGGAGCCCGCGTTTGGTATCGCGGTCGTCGGTCAAAGGTTCGATCATCGCGGCCAGAATGGCACGTTCAACCGGCATGCCTTGGCGGATCAGGGTTGCGGCATAGACGACTAGGCGGGTTGAGACGCCTTCCTCCAGATCCTGCCCTTTCAGGTCGCGCAGTTTATTGGCGAGGCGGACGAGGGGTTTTACCCGCGCCTCATCCAGACCGGATTCGCGCATGACCACAGGGATTTCATGTTCCGGTTTGGGGAAGGTGAATTCCAGCGACACAAAGCGCTGGCGGGTTGAGGGTTTGAGGGTTTTCAGGATGTTCTGATAGCCGGGGTTATAGCTGGCCACGAGCATGAAGCCGTCTGCGGCCTCCAGCTCCTCGCCCGTGCGGTCGATTGGCAGGATGCGGCGGTCATCGGTTAGCGGGTGCAGGACCACGGTCACGTCTTTGCGGGCCTCGACCACCTCATCCAGATAGCAGATAGCCCCTTCGCGCACGGCGCGGGTCAGGGGGCCATCGACCCAGATCGTCTCGCCGCCCTTTAGCAGGTAGCGGCCAATCAGATCGGCGGCGGACAGGTCATCATGGCAGGCCACAGTATACAGCGGGCGGCCAAGCTGGGCGGCCATATGGGCCACAAAACGGGTTTTACCGCAGCCGGTGGGGCCTTTTAGCAGCACCGGCAGCTGGTTGTCATAGGCCGCTTGAAACACCGCAATCTCATCGGCTTGGGGCAGGTAGAAGGGGGCATCTGCCGCCCCCTTCAGGTTCAGGGTTCCATCCATAACCATCACTCCGCAGCCACATGATCCGGGTCACGCTCCAGCCGGTCGCGCTCGATCGGGCCGGGGCTTACGATTTCACGGCGTGGCACCATCACTGAATAGATGAACAAGAGCGCACCCAGAACAACCGCAATACCCGAGCCGAAGCGCATGGCGTAGAAGATCCAAAGCTGGTCTTGTACCTCCATAAAGCCCATGCCCAGCACGCGTTGCAGGTGGGTTTGGACCGTGCCTGCAAAGGTCAGCGTAAAGGTCATAAACACCATCCCGCCCGACATCAGCCAGAAGGACGCCATGTTCAGCACCTGGTTATAGGGGTCACGGCCCAACAGCACCGGCATCGCATAGGTGATGATCGCCAGGTTTACGCAGACATAGGCACCGTAAAACGCAAGGTGGCCATGGGCTGCGGTGATCTGCGTGCCGTGGGTATAGTAGTTAACCCCGTGCAGCGTGTGCATGAAGCCCCAGATGCCTGCGCCAAAGAACGCCAGCACCGCACAGCCCAGCGACCAAAGCAAAGCGGCCTTGTTCGGGTGGTCGCGGCGGCCTTTCCAAACCATCACGAAGGCAAAGGACATCATCGCAAAGAACGGCACGATTTCGAGACTGGAGAACACATCGCCAACCCAAGCCCAATAGCCGGGGGTGCCGATCCACAAGAAGTGGTGGCCAGTACCAAGGATGCCCGAGAACAGCGCGGTGGCAACGATGACATAGAGCCATTTCTCGACCACTTCGCGGTCAACGCCGGTCAATTTCAGCATCAGGAAGGCAAGGATCGCGGCCATGACCAATTCCCACACGCCTTCGACCCACAGGTGGACAACGAACCACCAATACATCTTATCCAATGCAAGGTTGGCAGGGTTGACGAAGGCAAAGAGGAACAACAGCGACAGCCCCCAAAGCCCCAGCAACAAAATGTTGGTGATCGCGGTTTTCTTGCCTGCCAAGACGGTCATGGTGACGTTGAACAAAAAGATCAGCGCCGCAACAACGATACCGGCCTTGACCCAACGGGGTTGCTCTAGAAACTCGCGGCCTTCCTTGCCGAACAGGAAGCTGCCTTCAAACAGGTTGAAGGTATAGGTTACAACCACGCCTGCGGTGCCAAGAACAAGAATGGCAAGCTGCAGATAGGCGAGCTTGGTCGAATACATCTCGCGCTCGGTCTCTTCGGGCAGCAGGTAATAGGCAGCACCGAAAAAGCCCAGAAGCAGCCAGACGATCAGGCTGTTGGTGTGCAGCATCCGCACGATGTTGAACGGCAGGATTTCCGACAGGAAGTTTCCGTCTACGTAGATATAGCCCATAATCAGGCCAAGGCTGACCTGCACGGCGAACAAAGCCATGGCTACGATAAAGTAGACCAGAGCAATTTTTTGAGTTTGATATTTCATGTCAGGCCTCCTTAGCCCGCATCATTCGGTGGCCAGTTTTGCGTGTTGATCGTATTGGTCCAGAGAAGGAAATCGGCCAATTCGCGGTATTCCGCATCGGTCAGGTTGAATTGTGGCATTTGGCGACGGCCCTCGATGCCCGTGGGCATGGCGTCCATCCAGCTTTTCAGGCTGTCCATTGCCGCCTCGTGGTCGTCATTCACGCCCCAGCGGGTCATCACATTGCCCAGTTCTGGTGCGAAATAGGCACCTTCGCCAAGCAGGGTATGACAATTGATGCAGCCGTGCTTTTCCCACAGGTGTTTGCCTGCCGCGACCGAAGGGGTCAGCGTTTCAGCATTGGTCGAGGTGGTAACGATATATCGGTGGCTGTTCCACGTCAGCCCGATAAAAATAAGGATAAAGAACAGTGACCCGCCATAAAAGATATTACGGGCCATGCTCTTGGTCATGACTTCGCGCATTGCGCCTTCCCTTTCTCAGAGCTTGCCCGAGGGATGCGCGGGGCAAGCTCGGGGCCGTTGATGGTAAACTATCTGTGAAGCGAGCGGGCGAGTCGTGCCTTAACGAAAGTCAAATGCTCGGAGGAAAATGCACAGTTTATTGGTCAGGAAATATGTTCCAGCCGCGTGTTCGGGGTTTGGGCAAGGGCTGCATCAATGGCGGGGCGGTCCATCAGGCAAAATGCGGTGGACAGTGCATCGGCCACAGCCGCCGAAGGGGCAGAAACCGAAACCGTGTTCCACAGCGGGGCAGGGCCGTGCGGGTTGATGATATGCGGTGCATCTGCGCCAATCACCGTGCCGCGCGGCGAAGATGTTGCCAGCGCGCGGTTTTGCAGCAGCGCCTCGCCCAGGCGGTTGCCTTGGGGGCCCGCGATAGCGACGCGCCACGGGTCTGCGCCGTGATCGCCAAGCGCCATCACCTCGCCCATATCGACCAATACATTGTGATAGCCTTTGCCATACAGAAATTCTGCGATGCTATCGGCGGCGAAGCCCTGGGCGATACCGTTGAAGGTAAGCGCCATATCGGGGGCAAGGCGGATATCGGTTTCCGACCATTTCACCTTATTCCAGCCCACTAGGGCGCGCGCGGCGTTCAGGTCGCGGCCCTGCGCTGTGGCCAGCCAAAGCGGCTGAACCGACGGGTCAAACATGCCGCCTGTGGCCTTGTTCACGCGGTCGCTTGTGGCCACTACGGTTTGAAAGGCGCGGGTGGTATTGGCGATATAGCCGGTTTGGTTCAACCGCGTCAGGGTAGAGTCGCGAAACAGCGAAAAGTCGGCCTCGATTAGGTCAATCAGCGCCTCGATCTTTGGCCAGAGCAAGGCGGCGCGGTTTTCGGGCAGGCCAACAAGTGCGATTTGCGCATCCGCCCCCAAAGCGCGGCCTTTCCAGATCGCAGGATTGGCAGCGGCGGGCGAGGTGCAGAGCGCGGCGGCGGTGATGGTTAGGAAACGGCGTCGGTTCATGCGGGCTCTCCTGTGCGGGCGCGGCGTTTTAAGACGGGGCAGCTGTGGGCGTCATTCATGATGATCTGGCAGCGCAGGCATAAAACGCATTCATTGGCGTTGATGCGGCCCAGCGGGTCTATGGCGCCGACGGTGCATTTGGTTTCGCAAAGCCTGCATTCGCGGCCACATTGCGGGCGGCGTTTCAGCCAGTCAAAGATTTTCAGCTTGGCGGGAATCGCCAGGCCTGCGCCCAAGGGGCACAGGTAGCGGCAGTAGAAACGTTCGATAAACAGGCCCGCGAACAGGATGGCTGCCACGAACAAAAGGAACGGCCAGGCGCGGAGCATGCGCAGGGAAATCGCGGTTTTGAACGGTTCAAACTCGGCCGCGATCAGGGCGTCATGCATCGAATAGAAGGACAGCGCGAGGATGCCGACGAAGGCCGTGTATTTGATGACCCAAAGCCGTTCATGCAGGGCCTGTGGCACGGCGATTTGCCGCACGCCAAGCGCCTGGGCGGCGGTGTTTGTTAGCTCTTGCAGCGCGCCAAAGGGGCAAAGCCAGCCGCAATAGACGCCGCGCCCCCAGAACAACAGGCCAAGCGCGGTGAAGCCCCAGAGAAGGAAGATCACGGGTTCGATCAGGAAGGTTTCCCAGCGAAAACCGTTCAGGAGTGAGTGGACAAAGGCCACGACCTGCACGACCGATAGCTGCCCGTTCAACCCCCAGCCCAGCACAAACAGCGTGGTGGTCAGAAAGCCGATGCGCCCGATGCGCCACAGGCGGGGGCGGCGGGTGATCCATTCCTGGGCAAATAGAATCAGTGTCAGCACGGCGAGCATGCCGACAACCACGCCGGTTTGCAGGCGCTTTGCCTGCCAGATGGTTTGCCACAGCGGTGCGTCGGGCGGGGGCGGGGCAAGGCGGTAGGCATCGGGCAGGCGGTAATCGACAAGGATGTCCATCGTTGCCACGCCATCAACCGTGGGGCGACTGGCCTGCACGGTTACGCGAAAGGGGGCCAGCGGGTCGATGGTTTTGGGCAGGCGAAACAGGCTGATCTCTTTGACATCAGGTGCGCCGTCGATACGCAGACGCTTGATCATTTGATAACTGTCTGCGCCCGGCTGATAGGTTGTGCCGTTTTGCGAAAGGGTCAGGCGGTCGAACACCCCCGATTTGCGCCAATCGGTGCCGCGATGCGAATAGAGCCCCGATGAAATGACCACCAAAGCCGATTCGCCAGGGCCGAGATTGCCCACGGCGGCGGTATAGCTTTGCTGGCCCAGCAGGGATTGGCCGACGCTTGGCGGGTCTACGAGGCCCAGCCAGAGGTGGATGAAATCGCCGTCTCCGGGTTGCAGCGGCGGGGTGGAGCCTGCAAGTGCGGCAGCGGCCTCGGTCATGGAAACGCGGGTTTCAACAAGCGCACTGGCGGCCAAAAGGCCGGGCCAATCGGTTTGGGTAAAACCCAGCCGGTCGATGCCACCGGCGGCATCAATCAACCCGCGACCAATCGCCAAGGTGCGGGCGGTGCGCAAAATGCCATCGCGAATCACGCCTGTGGAAACGGTGGCGCGGGAAATGACCTTGGGCAGGTCTTGGCGTTCGGTGACGGCCGCGCGCAGGTTCTGACCGGCAAAGCCGCTGACATATTTGGCGATGTCTTCGTCTGAAATGCCCAATGTCAGCACGGGTTCATTATGCTGTATCAGCCGTGCGCCACGGATTACGGCATCAGGCGACAGCGCCACCAAAACATCCAAGGGCCGGCCTGAATAGCCAACCGAGCCCGCGATTTCCCATGTAGAGCCGATATAACCGATCACACGCCCATCGGCCCGCACCGTCCAGCCGGGGACGCCATCATCCTGCCGCGAAACCTGAACAGGCGCTTGGGTATCAAGAAGTTGGCGGGCCATGGCAGCATCTGGTGCGATGGTTTGCAACACGTCATTTGACACGCCGCTGGCCGCTGCCTGCGGTGCATATCCCGCCAAACAGAGGGCTATGAAAAGGCACGCTCCTTTTAAAAATTGCATCACTTGGCCTTTGGTTCGGGGTGCGCAGACCCTGCCAAAGGGTCGCGCCTTGCGCCTTGACGTAAGTCAAAGCGGCGGTCGTCAGATCACGACATAGTGATGTCAGCCTCACCAGCCGATACGGAGATACAGCCGATGAAACACCAACGCTCGCGTGCCAAGCACATGATGCTGAGCAGTGCCGCTTTGGCGCTGGCCCTGCTTGCAGGCCCCGCCCTCGCGCAAGACAAGCCTGCGGATCATAAAGACGGCCCTGCCGCCGCTTATGAACCTTCGATGACCACGCTTGGCCAAATTCAGGTCGAGATTCCGGGCCGCAAAGAGGGCGACCCCGTGATGACGCAAGACGAATTCCAACGCGGCACCAAGATTTATTTTGAGCGCTGCGCAGGGTGCCACGGTGTGCTGCGCAAAGGCGCGACCGGCAAGCCGTTGACCCCCGATATTACCCGTGAGTTGGGCTATGACCATCTGCACAGCTTTATCACCTATGGCTCGCCCGCAGGGATGCCGAACTGGGGTACGTCTGGCGATTTGTCCGAGGATGATGTTGATCTGATGGCGCGTTATGTGCTGCTTGATCCGCCGCAACCGCCCGAATGGGGCATGCCGGAAATGATGGCAAGCTGGAAAGTGATCGTCAAACCCGAGGATCGCCCGAAGGAAAAGATGAACGATATCAATATCGACAACCTCTTTTCGACCACGTTGCGCGATGCGGGCAAGATTGCCCTGATCGACGGCGATTCCTATGAGATCAAAGCGATTATCAACACTGGTTATGCCGTTCACATCAGCCGCATCTCGGCCTCGGGGCGCTATCTGTTCGTGATTGGCCGCGATGCCAAAGTGGTTATGATCGACCTGTGGATGGAAACCCCCGGCCCGGTGGCGGAAATTAAAGTCGGGATGGAAGCGCGGTCTATCGAGACCTCAAAGTTTGAGGGTTATGAGGACAAATACGCGATTGCCGGCGACTATTGGCCACCGCAATTTGTCATCATGGATGGCGACACGCTGGAGCCGAAAAAGATCGTTTCCACCCGTGGCAACCTTTATGACGAGCAGGTTTACCACCCCGAGCCCCGCGTGGCCGCGATTTTGGCGAGCCATTATAAGCCGGAGTTCATCGTCAACGTCAAAGAAACCGGTAAGATTTTGATGGTCGATTATACCGACCTGAAGAACCTGAAAACCACCGAGATTGAGGCTGAACGCTTCCTTCACGATGGCGGCTTGGACAGCACGCACCGCTATTTCATCACTGCGGCAAACGCGCGGGGCAAGCTGGTGGTGATCGACACCAAGGAATCGAAGCTTGTTGCGATTACCGAAACCGGTGGGGCGACACCGCATCCGGGTCGGGGTGCCAACTTTGTTCACCCGGACTTTGGGCCGGTTTGGGCCACGTCGCACCTTGGTGACGAATCTGTAGCGCTTATCGGGACAGACCCCGAAGGCCACGCAGACAACGCCTGGAAAATTGTTGACAGCTTTGGCGCCCTTGGCGGCGGTTCGCTGTTCATCAAAACCCACCCCAACTCGGACCACCTCTATGTTGACGCGACACTAAACCCCGATGCCGAAACCTCTGGCTCGGTTGCTGTCTTCAAGATCAGCGACATGAAGGCAGGCGAGGCGCCGGAATATGTGACGCTGCCAATCGGTGAATGGGCAGGGATTGCAGACGGGCAGCCGCGCGTTGTGCAGCCTGAGTTCAACAAAGAGGGCACCGAGGTGTGGTTCTCGGTCTGGAACGCCAAAGACAAGGAAAGCGCGATTGTCGTGGTTGATGACAAAACGCTGGAATTGAAAAAGGTCATCAAGGACCCGGCACTGATTACGCCAACTGGCAAGTTCAACGTCTTTAACACACGCGAAGACGTTTATTGATCAAACATCGGGGCGGCGGGTTGCCTGCCGCCCCATCCTTTGCCTTTTCGCATTTTGAATGAGAGACGCCATGAAAGACACCGCGCGCAGCATGATTTCGGGCAAGGTTTTCCTGATCGGTGCCGGGCCGGGTGACCCTGATTTGCTGACGGTCAAGGCGCTGCGTCTGTTGCAGGCCTGCGATGCTGTGGTGTTTGACCGGCTTGTCAGCCCCGAGATTATGGCGCTTATTCCGGCAGGTACGCGGAAAATCGACGTGGGCAAGCTGCCCAAATGCCACAAGCTGTCGCAAGACGGGATCAATGCTTTGCTGGTTGATCTGGCGGGCCAAGGACTGCAGGTGGCGCGGCTGAAGGGCGGCGATCCGTTGATCTTTGGGCGCGGATCGGAAGAGGCGGCCGAGCTGCAAGCCGCTGGAATTGCTGTTGAATATGTGCCCGGTATCACTGCCGCCCAAGGGGCCGCATCCAGTACCGGCGTGGCGCTGACGCATCGCGGATTGGCGACGGGTGTGCGCTATGTCACCGGCCACCGCGCGGCAGATGCGGCGCTGGATCTGGATTGGGCAAGCCTTGCCAACCCGCAAACCACGTTGGTGGTTTACATGGGCGTGGCCAATATGCCCGAAATTTCGGACCAGCTTATCCGCCACGGTATGCCGCATGATATGTCGGCAATGGCGATTGCCTGTGCAACGACGCCGCGCGAATTGCGGGTGACGGGCCGGTTGGATGATATCGCGGCCAAGGCGGCTGTTTTGCCCGAGGGTTTGCCGGTGTTGTTCATCATCGGGCATGTCGTTTCGCTTTATGCGCCTGCCGTTTTGCATGCGGCGCTGGCCTGTGACGGGGCGGGGATGGATGCCTATGCTTAGGATCGCGGCCCTGTGTTTGTTGCCAGTCGCGGCCTCGGCCGAGGTTGCCGCGCCAAGGGCTGTGGCGTTGGAACGCATGGTTATTCAAGATTGCGGGTCGTGCCACGGGCTGACGATGAAGGGTGGTTTGGGCAAACCCCTGACCGCCGAGGCGCTGGATGGCGCTGATCCCGAGGCGCTGGCCTTGATCGTTCTTGACGGTGTTCCCGGCACCGCGATGCCGCCATGGCGCCCGCTTTTGACCGAAGAAGAGGCCGATTGGATTGCCCATTACCTTTTGAAGGACCAGAAATGAAAACGCTTGCCCTATGTTTTGCCCTGTTGGCCGCGCCTGCCTTGGCGCAGACCCCGTGCTGTGCCACCGGCGATTTAGGTGTGGTGGTTGAACGCGCCACCGGGTCGCTGTTGGTGGTGGACCGGTCTGACCATGCCGCAATCGGGCGGGTTGAGGGCTTGGGCGATTTGTCCCATGCCTCGGTCACCTTTAGCCCTGATGAACGCTTTGCCTATGTCTTTGGCCGCGATGGCGGGTTGACCAAGGTGGATATGCTGACGCGCAGCATTGCGGCGCGGGTGATACAGGCAGGCAATTCCATCGGCGGGGCCATCTCGGACGATGGCAAGCTGATCGCGGTGTCGAATTATGAACCCGGCGGGGTGAAGGTGTTTGACGCGGATACGCTGGCGCTGGTTGGGGATATTCCCGGCAACTCCAAAACCATCGGGTTGGTTGATGTGCCCGGCCGCCGTTTCGCGTGGTCGACATGGGACAGCGGCGAGGCGTTCATGGCCGATTTCTCGGGCACTGAGATGAAAGTCACCAAGCTGGGCGATGTGGGCAAAAACCCGTTTGACGCGGTGCTGACCGATGATGCCCATACCTATCTGATTGGTTTGTTTGGCGAAAAGGGTGTGACGGCGATTGACCTGTGGGATGAAACCCCCGCGCCAGTGCGGTTTTTGAAGGATTACGGCAAGACCGAGGATGACCTGCCGGTCTATAAAATGCCGCACCTGCAAGGCTGGGCCTTTACCGAAGGCCAGTTTGTTTTGCCCGCCGTGGGCCAGCATGAATTGCTGTGGGTGAACCGCGAAACATTGGCCGAGGTTGACCGCACGCCAACCCACGGCCAGCCGGTGTTTATTATCGCGCAGCCTGCCTCGCCCTTTGTCTGGGTCAATTTTGCGACGCCGTTGAACGATACGGTGCAAGTGGTTGATAGCCGCGATCACAAGGTGGTTGCCAGCCTGACCCCCGGCAAAGCCGTGCTGCATATGGAATTTGCGCCGCGCGGGGCCGAGGTTTGGATTTCATCGCGCGATGACGACAAGATCGTGATTTATGACACCCAGAGCCGCGAGAAAATCGGGGAAATTCCGGCGCAAAGCCCGTCGGGGATTTTCTTTACCGCGCGCGCCCATCGGACGGGGTTGTGATGACCGAGCGTCTGGACCAGATCGACCGCCATTTACTGGATGACTATCAGCGCAATTTCCCGCTGGTGCCGCGGCCTTTTGCGGTGCTGGGGCGGAACTTGGGGCTGAATGAGGGAGAGGTGATTGCGCGGTTGGCGGCGTTGCAGGCGCGGGGGCAGATTTCGCGGGTGGGGGCCACGGTGCGGCCGAATACGGCGGGCGCATCAACCTTGGCGGCAATGGCAGTGCCCGAAGACCGGATTGAAGAGGTGGCCGCACTGGTGAACGCCGAGGCGGGGGTGAACCATTCCTACCTGCGCGAAAACGCGTGGAATCTGTGGTTTGTGGCCACGGCGGCCGATGCGGAGGCGCTGGCGGCGCAGCTGGCGCGGTTGCGAAAGGTGACGGGGTTGGAGATCCTTGATCTGCGGCTGGTGCGGGCGTTCAACATTGATCTGGGCTTTGCCTTGTGCGGACCCCGCGCGCAAATGGCGCCGCGCCCTGCGCCCGATATGATGGTGCTGCGGCCCGAAGACAGGCCGATTTTGCAGGCGCTGTCGTCTGGCCTGCCGCTGGTTTCGCAGCCCTATCTGCATTTGGCGCAACGGTTGGAACGTACTGAAGGCGATATCATTGCCCGCATTGCAGCCCTGAGTGCTGCCGAGATTTTAACGCGGGTGGGGGTGATTGTACGGCATCGCGCGGTGGGATGGACATCAAACGCGATGGTGGTTTGGGATGTCGCGGCCCCGCAGATTGCGGCGGCGGGGGTGTCGCTTGCGGCCCTGCCGGGGATTAGCCTGTGTTACCAGCGTGTTACGCTGCCAGATGTTTGGCCATATCCGCTGTATTCCATGATTCATGCCCGCACCCGCGCCGAGGCGCTGGCCGTGCTGGAGCAGGCCAAAGCCTTGCCGGAATTGGCAGGGGCTACACCGCAAGTTCTGTTTTCAACGCGCTGTTTCAAACAATCCGGCGCGCTTTTAACCCAAGAAAGGGCCGCCTGATGCGCCGCAGCAGCCTTCCGCCAGATGCACTGGATGCTACCGATCGCGCCATTCTGAACGCGTTGCAAGAGGGCTTTCCCATTTCCAAGCGCCCCTTTGCCGAGGCGGGTGCCGCGCTGGGGATTGCCGAGGATGATCTGATTTCCCGCATCACAAACCTGCGCGAAATCGGGGCGATCACGCGGTTTGGCCCGTTTTACGACGCGGCGGCGATGGGGGGGGCATTCTGCCTTTGCGCGATGGAGGTGCCAGCAGCGGAATTTGAAGAGGTCGTGACTTTGGTCAATGCGCACCCCGAGGTCGCGCATAATTATGAAAGGATGCACCGGCTGAACATGTGGTTCGTGCTGGCCTGCGAAACCGAACAAGGGATTGAGCGTGTGGCGCAAGAGATTGAAACCGAGACCGGCCATTCCGTGCTGCGCTTTCCCAAGCTGCGGGAATTTTTCATCGGCTTTCGGGTGCAGGCATGACGCTGGATGCTGTTGATCGCCGTATTATCGCGGCCACGCAAAGCGGGTTGTCGCTGTCTCCGCAGCCCTATGCCGTGGTTGCGGCACAGCTAAAGCTGACCGAGGATGAGGTGATTGCACGGATGCAGGATATGCAGGCCCGTGGCATCATTCGCCGGATTGCCCTTGCGCCCAATCATTACGCGCTGGGCATGGTCGCCAATGGTATGAGCGTTTGGGATGTTGATAACACCCGCGCCGGCGATCTGGGCGAGAAAATCGGCGCTTTGCCTTTTGTGTCGCACAGCTATTTGCGGCCGCGCGCCGAGGGCTGGCCCTATAATCTGTTTGCGATGATTCACGGCAGCACCCGCGACGAGGTTGAGGAAAAGCGTCAGGTGATCGCAGGGATTTTGGGCGATGCATGCCGTGCCAATGACATTCTCTATTCCACCCGCATCTTGAAAAAAACCGGCATGCGGATCAGCGGAGGGACCTGATATGTTTCGACTAACCCAATATATGCGCGAGCTGGTGACACCAACGCCAGTGCGCAAACGGGTCAGTGCGGGCGGGGTAAAGCCGGTGGTGATCTGGAACCTGACGCGCACCTGCAACCTGAAATGCCGACACTGCTATACCACCTCGGCCGATGTGCCGTTTCCGGGCGAGTTGACGACCGAGCAGGCCTTGGGCGTGCTGGACGATTTGAAAGGCTTCGGCATTTCGGCGCTGATTTTATCGGGTGGCGAGCCGTTGAGCCGCTTTGATTTTTTCACGCTGGCCGAACGGGCCAAGGAATTAAAGTTCCGGCATTTGTCGCTGTCAACCAACGGCACGCGGGTGGCTGAAAACATTGACCGGATTGATGCGCTTGGCTTTGATTATGTAGGCATTTCGATCGACGGGATTGGGGCCACGAACGACTGGTTTCGCGGGGTTGATGGCGCCTTTGATGAGGCGATGGCCGGTGTGCGGGCCTGCAAATCGCGGGGCGTCAAAGTGGGTTTGCGCTATACGATCACCGAACAGAACGGGCATCATTTGAATGAGATGTTGGATTTGTGTCAGGCTGAAGGGGTGGATAAATTCTATCTGTCGCATCTGGTTTATGCAGGTCGCGGCGACAAGCACCGCGGCGAGGATACCGAGCATTCCCACACCCGCCGCGCCATGGATGTGCTGATTGAACGCGCTTGGGCGGCGATTGCGGCGGGTAAGGATTTCGAGGTTGTGACCGGCAATAATGATGCCGATGCGGTCTATTTTCTGCAATGGGTTGCGGATAATTTCAGTGCCGAACAAACCGCCCATGTCCGCGCGCATCTGACGGCGTGGGGCGGCAATTCGTCGGGGCTTGGCGTGGCCAATATCGACCCGCAAGGCAAGGTGCATCCCGATACCTATTGGTCGGATTACACCATTGGATCGGTGAAGAAAGACAGCTTTTCAACGCTGTGGACGGGCCCCGATGCCATGCTGGCCAATCTGCGCCAGCGCCCGCGCCCGCTAAAGGGCCGCTGTGGTGATTGTGCTTTCAAGCAAGTCTGCGGTGGCAACACGCGCATTCGGGCGCTGCAAGTTACCGGCGATCCGTGGGCCGAAGACCCGGCCTGCTATCTGACCAACGCCGAGATTGGCATTGGTGATGCCGACCGCCTAACCGTTACCCCTTTCCGAGGCAAAAGCCATGATCCGGCACATCGTTTTCTTTAGTCTGCTTGCCACTACGGCCTTTGCCAACCCTGATGGGGCAATGATTTACGTCGATCAATGCGCCGCCTGCCATGCGCAAACACGGCTGGGCGGTACTGGCCCCGCGCTGATCCCCGAAAGCCTTGGGCGGCTAAAGGGTGAGAGCCTTGAGGCAATTATCGCGGGAGGGCGTGTTGCGACGCAAATGCCCGCGTTCAAAGGCACCTTGAGCGCCCAAGAGATTGCCGCCGTTGCTGAATATATCAGTACCCCGCTGGCCACGCCGCCCAGCTGGACCGAGGCCGATATTGAGGCCACCCGCAGTCTGGATGCAGATTACACGCCTGCCAGCGCGCCGGTGTTCAAGGCCGATCCGATGAATATCACGCTGGTGGTGGAAACCGGCGATCATCATGTTTCTGTGCTGGATGGCGACACGTTCGATGTGCTTGACCGTTTTGAAACCCCCTTTGCCGTGCATGGCGGCCCAAAGTTCAGCCCCGATGGCCGCTATGTGTTCATCATGTCGCGTGATGGTTGGGTGCAGAAATACGATATCTGGTCGCTGCAACAGGTGGGGCGCGTGCGGGCGGGCCTGAATTCGCGCAATATCGCGATGAGCAATGATGGCAAGTGGCTGGCCGTTGCCAATTACCTGCCGCGCACGCTGACCATTCTGGCGACCGATGATCTGACTGTGGCGAAGGTGATCGATGTGGCAGGCCATGACGGCACCCCCAGCCGCGTTTCGGCGGTGTACCAAGCGCCGCAGCGCAACAGTTTCGTGCTGGCGCTAAAGGATGTTCCCGAGATTTGGGA
The DNA here is from genome assembly GCF_001202035.1 of Pseudorhodobacter wandonensis. Lineage (GTDB taxonomy): Bacteria > Pseudomonadota > Alphaproteobacteria > Rhodobacterales > Rhodobacteraceae > Pseudorhodobacter > Pseudorhodobacter wandonensis. The sequence goes on from NZ_LGHT01000023.1 coordinate 55,754, forward strand.
AATTGCGACCGACCCCGATGCCGGCCCGTTTTATGACGGCTTTGTGCACAGCCATGAAAAATCGATGGAGGAAGGGCTTGCCGCCGAGAAGGGCTTGTTTGCCCGCCGCCGCATCAAGATTAACGCGCCTTTGGATGATTTCTTTTTCACCCCCGACTATACAAACCTGATCGGCACCAACCGCGAAGGCGACAAAGGTGTGGTGGTCAATATGGTTGTCGGCCATGAGATTGCCGAGCTACCGCTGCCCGGTATGCCGCATCTGGGGTCAGGCATCACCTGGACCAGCCACGGGCGCAAAGTGATGGCCACGCCGCATCTGCAAGAAGGGGTGCTGTCGGTGATCGACCTTGAAACCTTTAAGCTGGTGAAAACCATTCAAATGGAAGGGCCGGGGTTTTTTCTGCGCAGTCACGAAAACTCGGCCTATGTCTGGGCCGATGTGTTCTTTGGCCCGAACAAGGGCAAGATGCATATCATTGACAAGGAAAGCCTAGAGATTGTGCGTACGCTTGACCCTGCGCCGGGCAAAACCGTGGCGCATACCGAGTTTACCAAGGATGGCCGCTATGCGTTGGTATCAATTTGGGAAGATGACGGCGCGGTGATCGTGTATGATGCGAAAACCTTTGAAGAGGTAAAGCGGCTGCCAATGCGCAAGCCTTCGGGGAAATATAATGTCTGGAACAAAATCACCTTCAGCGACGGAACCAGCCACTAAAGGCCCGCCCGTCTATAAAAACATGTGGGTCTTGGGGGCGTTGCTGTGGCCTTTTGCAACCTCGGCTGTGGCGATCAATCTGTTCATGCTGGGGCTTTTGACCCAAGCGATTGGCCTGCCCGCGATTTCGCCGGTGGCGGCGCTGTGGTGGTGCCTGCCTTTGGGCCTGCCTGCCACCTATGCCGCGGCGCGCTGGGTTCGCAGTCTGATTGAGCAGGCGTCCTGACGGTTAAAGCCCGTAGATGCGGCGGGCATTGTGCTGTGTGATCGCGCGGGCCTCATCCGGGCTTAGGGCCGCAAGCAGGGCGCGGCTTTGGTCTATCCATTTCGGCAGGCCGACACCAAGGTTGGCCACCGGCCAATCGCTGCCCCAGACAATCCGGTTGGGGCCGAAACAGTCGATCACATGCGCAACCCAAGGCATAAGGTCGGCGGTTTCACCCTGACCCGCCGCGCAATAGGCGGTGATGCCGGACAGCTTGCAATTCAGGTTGGGGAAGGCGGCCAAGCGCCGCAGCGATGCCGCCCAAGGTGCAAAACCGCCCCCCGCAATATCGGGCACACCACAGTGATCGAGCATAAATATCTGGTCATCGCAGGCACGCAGCAATTCCGCGGCCACGTCATGTTGGCGGGCAAGGAAACACAGATCAAACGGCAGGCCCTTGGCCCCGATTTTGCGCAGGTTGCGGCGAAAGGTCTCCGAGCGCGACAGATCATCGGGCACCACATGCAGGATACGACGATAGCCTTTCACGCCCAGGCCTTCGCACTCTTCCAGCCAGGCATCAAAGCCTGCATCGGTTTCGGGCCGACACGATGCGATTTGCCCCAAGAGCGGTTCGCGCAAAAGGGTTGCGATAAACCGCGCCTCGGCCTGATAGTCGGCATCGTCTGCCCCCGCCTCCATAAACAGCGTGCCGATGATGCCTTTGCCCGCCGTAAGTGCTGCATAGTTTGACAGCGTAAAGCTGCGCTGGGCCAGTGCCGGAATGTCATCTGTCCAGCTATAGCGCAGCGGGTCGCGGTAGATAAGGTGTTGATGGGTATCAAGAAACTCCATACGCTACATCACCGCGCCGATTTGCCACGGCACAAATTCGGCCCCGCCAAAGCCCAACGCCTCGGATTTCGTGACCTCACCCGAGGCGACGCGAATGAACATCTCGAACATCTCGGCGCCTTTGTCGGCAAGGCTGACATCGCGGTCGATAATGTCGCCGGTGTTGATGTCCATGTCTTCCTCCATGCGGGTGAACATGTCGGTGTTGGTGGCCACTTTGATGCAAGGCACGGGTTTATAACCCGAAACCGAACCGCGACCGGTGGTGAACACGATCAGGTTCGCGCCCGAGGCAACCTGACCGGTGACCGAGCAGGGGTCGTAGCCGGGGCTGTCCATGAACACGAAACCCTTTTGGGTGATCGGTTCGGCGAACAGATACACGCCTGCCAGCGGGGCAGTGCCGCCTTTGGCCACAGCCCCCAGCGATTTTTCCAGAATGGTGGTCAGCCCGCCGCGTTTGTTGCCGGGGCTGGGGTTATTGTTCATCTCGCCTTTGTTGCGGGCGGTGTAATCCTCCCACCAATGGATGCGATCAACCAGTTTCTGCCCGATTTCGGGGGTGACGGCGCGGCGGGTCAGCAGATGCTCGGCGCCGTAAATCTCGGACGTTTCCGACAGGATTGTCGTGCCGCCATGGCGCACCAGCAGGTCGGATGCCACACCAAGCGCCGGGTTGGCAGTGATGCCGGAATAGCCGTCCGAGCCGCCGCATTGCATCCCGATCACCAGTTCAGATACGGGGATAGATTCGCGCGTGCAGGCATCGGCTTTGATCGCCATTTCATGCAGCATTTCAACGCCGCGTTCCACCGTGCGACGTGTGCCGCCGGTTTGCTGGATGGTCATATAGCGGAAATTGCCATCGTCGCGCATCCGTGCCGCGCCGATCAGATCAGGGATCTGCATCACCTCACAGCCAAGTCCCACCAGCAGGATGCCCGCGAAATTGGGGTTGCGGGCATAGCCTTGCAGGGTGCGAAACAGGGTGTCATAGCCCTCATTCTCGCCCGACATGCCGCAGCCGGAACTGTGAACGATTGGTACAATACCATCGACGTTTTTCAGGGCGCGGAACCAGTCGGTATTCTCGGCCTGCTCGGCGATGAAGCGCGCGACCGAGCCAGAGCAGTTGACCGAGGTCAGCACGCCCAGATAGTTGCGGGTGCCGGAGCGGCCGTCACTGCGGCGATAGCCTTGGAACACCCGTGCCTCGGTTATTGCGGGCAGGGGGGTGGCCTGTGCGCCAAAGGCGTAATCCTGTTCGTGGTCGGCCATCGCAAGGTTTTGCACATGCACATGCGCGCCTTGCGCAATGTCACAGGTGGCGGCACCGATAATCTGGCCGTAGCGGCGGATGTTTTCGCCCGCAGCAATCGCACGGTTGGCGATTTTATGGCCGCGTTTTACGGCGTCGACCATGGTATAGCCTGCCACGGTTTCACCGGCCGTTAAATCGGCAAGGGCAATATCGACATTGTCGTCAGCGTGCAGGCGGATGCTGGTTTGGTTGGTCATGGGCCACCTTCAGGCATGGGGGGAAAGCGTGGAGAGCGAGCGGTCAAGATGGGTGTAGCCGCCATCGACAAATAGCCATTGCCCTGTGGTATGGCCCGCGCGGGGCGACAGGGAAAACACGGTGGTCGCGGCGATTTCATCATCCAGCGTCATGCGCCCCTCTAGCGGGATGCGGGCGGTAATCTCGGCCAGCTTGGCCGCCGGATCGTCCAGAGATTTCAGCCAGCGGTCATAGAGCGGGGTCATCACCTCGGCCGGAATGACCGCGTTGACGCGCACACCGTCGGCGGCCAATGCTGCGGCCCATTCACGGGTCAGGCCCAGTTGCGCCGCCTTGGCCGCGACATAGGCCGAAGTATTGCCTTGGCCTGTGACTGCCGTTTTCGACGAGATGTTTACAATCGCGCCTTTGCTGGCCTTGAGATCGCCCACCAAAAGATGCGCAAGCAGGTAGCAATGCACGAGGTTGTTGTTCAAGGATGCCCGAAACGCCTCGGGGCCGGCATCAAGGCCGACGCCATCGTTATTGCCTGCGTTATTGACCAGCCCGTAAACCTGCCCCCAACGCTGGCGTGTGGCGTCAACCGCCGCGCGCACTTGATCGTCATTTGACAGTTCAACCTGTAGCCAGTCGCAGGCGGGCACTTGGGCTTGCAAAGCGGCCAAAAAGGCGGGTTCTGGTTTGCTGCGGGCAAAGATAACCGGAATGGCGCCTTCGGCGGCCAAAGCGCGGCTGATTGCGCCGCCAATGCCCGCGCCACCGCCGGTTACAATCACCACTTTGTCTCTTAGGCCCAGGTCCATCAGTCTCTCCAAATAAATAGGGCGGCCCATAGGTCGCGGGCCGCCCCAAGGTCATGAATCAATCGTAAAGAACTGCCGCGATTTCCGGCGCGTCCATGTTGGTTTTGTCATACCAGAAAAAGCCGGTATCGATCAGCTTTGGCACGGACTCGCCCTTGGATGCCATCAGCGCTGCCTTGACGGTTTCATAGCCAATGCCAACAGGGTTTTGCGTGATCGCACCAGCCATAGACCCATCCATGATTGCTGCCTTTTGCGCCGCACCGGAATCGTAACCGATGACGATCACTTCTGACCGGCCGGTTTCCTTGATCGCGTTCAGCACACCAATGGCCGAACCTTCGTTGGCCCCGAAAATCCCTTTCAGGTCAGGATGGGCGGTCAGGATGGCTTTGGTAATCTCGGTCGATTGCAGCTGGTCGCCGGCACCGTATTGGATGTCGACGATTTCGATGTTCGGGTGGCTTTCCTTGATGCGGTTCACGAAACCATCGCGGCGGTCGATGCCGGTGCGCGAGGTTTGGTCATGCACCACCAGCGCCACTTTGCCCGCATCACCGATCAGTTCAGCCATTTTATCGGCAGCAAGGCCGGCAGCGGCGGCGTTATCGGTGGTCGCAGTTGCAACAGGGATGTCGCTGTCTACGCCAGAGTCAAATGCGACGATCGGAATGCCGGCTTCTTGGGCCTTGCGCAGCATGGGAATGGCGGCTTGGCTATCCAGCGCGGCGAAACCGATGGCGGCAGGGTTTTTGGCCAAAGCGGCGGCCAGCATATCCATCTGCTTGTCGACCTGTGCCTCGGTATCCGGGCCTTCAAAGGTTACTGTCACGTCAAATTCAGCTGCGGCCTTATCGGCACCTGCCTTTACGGCCTGCCAGAACTGGTGCTGGAAGCCTTTGGAAATCAGCGCGATATAGGGCTTGTCTTGCGCTGCGACAAAGCCGGTGCTGGCCAATAGCGCCGCCGCACTGACAGCCGCGAAAAGGGTTCTTCTGTTCATCATGGTTCTCTCTCCCGTTAAAATTATGGTGATGTGTGAATAGGTTGGCCCTATTTCTGGTTTGTTAACTCAGCCGGCGCCGCCGCATCATATCGGCATAAACTGCGATGATGATGATCGAGCCGGTGACGACGGTTTGCCATTCTTGTGCGACCGACATGATGCGCAGCCCGTTCAGCAAAACCGACATGATTAGCGCGCCGATGATGGTGCCCAGCACCGACCCGCGGCCGCCGGCAAGCGAGGTGCCGCCAATGACCACAGCGGCAATCGCGTCCAATTCATACCCGAGGCCCAAGGCGGGCTGTGCCGAGTTGAGGCGCGAGGCAATGATCAGCCCCGCGATACCGCAAATCCCGCCGGCCAGCGCATAGATCGCCATTTTCCAGCCATCGGCATTGACGCCTGACAGGCGCACGGCCTCTTCATTCGACCCAAGCGCAAAGCAATAGCGGCCCAGCACGGTGCGGTTCAGTACATAGCCAATCGCCAGCGCCAGCAGAAACAGGATCAGCACGCCATTGGGCAGTGGCACCGCCGGAATGATGGCCCCGACAAATGAGCCGGTCGAGATTTGGTCAAACCCCGGCGTGTCATTGAAATAGATCGGCTTGGTGCCCGAAATTACCAGCGACAGACCTTTGAGGATAAGCATCATCCCCAAGGTTGCGATGAAGGGCGGCACCTTCATCTTGGCGACCAAGGTGCCGGAAATCAGCCCGCAACCCGCGCCGGCCGCCACGGCCGCGACCACGCCCACCGCAAAGGGCAGGCCCGCATAGGTTAGTACCACGCCCGCAATGACGGCGGTAAAGGTCATCAATGTGCCAACCGACAGGTCAATGCCGCCGGTGATGATGACCAAGGTTGCTGCGATTGCCAGTACGCCATTGACCGAAGTCGCCTGCAAAATCGCAAGGATATTAGAGGTTTGCATGAAGTTGGGCGAGGCGACCGAGAAGAACAGCAAAAGCACGATCAAACTGGCAAAGGCCCAAAGTTTTTGCTGCGCGCCATTGGCCTTTGGTTTGGCTTTGGCGGAAAGGGCGGGGGCGGTTGTCATGCGATTGCTCCTGTAGGTTCATCGGTGCGCAGGGTGGCCAGATGCATAATCTCTTCTTGGCTGGTGGCTGGCCCACCGGGCAAAATGCCGGTCAGACGGCCTTCGCACATCACGGCGATACGGTGTGACAGGCGTAGCACCTCGGGCAGTTCAGCGCTGATCACGATCACCGCTTTGCCTTGTGCCGCAAGTGATTGCAGTAGTTTGTAAATCTCGGCCTTGGCACCAACGTCGATGCCGCGCGTGGGTTCGTCGAAAATCAGAATGTCACAATCGCGCAGCAGCCATTTCGCGATGACCACCTTTTGCTGATTGCCGCCCGATAGCAGGCGCAATTCCTGCCGTGCCGAGGGCGTGCGGATGGACAGGGTTTTGATGTAACCATCGGCAGTAGCGCCCAGTTTGGCGTCATCAATCACGCCAAAGCTGTTGCCAAAACGGGGCAGGCTGGCCATCGCGATATTGTCGCGCAGGTCAAGCCCGAGCGCGAGGCCGAAATGCTTGCGATCTTCGGACAAATAGCCGATGCCCGCCGCAACTGCATCCTTTGGCGTGCGGATTTGCGTGGGCTTGCCATGCACCAAAATCTCGCCGCTTTCGCGCTTGTCGGCGCCAAAGATCGCGCGGGCCACCTCAGTCCGGCCCGCACCCATCAGGCCGGCAAAGCCCAAAATCTCGCCCTGTTTCAGGGTAAAGCTGACATTGCGCACTAGTCGCCCACGGTTCAGGCCTTTTACCTCAAGCGCCATGGGGGCGTTGGAAAGGTCGGGAATTTCGACATGCACCGCCTCAAGCTCGCGGCCTACCATCATCGAAATAATGGTGTTGATCGGGGTGTCTTTGGCCTGCACGGTGCCGATATAGGCGCCGTCGCGCATTACGGTTACGCGGTCGGAAATGCGTTTGATTTCATCCATTTTATGGCTGATATATACCACCCCCACGCCTTCGGATTTCAGCTGGCGGATGATGGTGAACAGCTCATTCGTCTCGGCATCATTCAGCGCGGCGGTGGGTTCATCCATAATCAGAATGCTGGATTTGAAGGACAGCGCCTTGGCGATTTCAACCATTTGCTGCTTGGCGACCGACAGGCTGCGCACCTCGGCGCGGGGGTCGATGCGCACTTTCATCGCGGCAAAGATCGCCTCGGCCTGCGCGTTCAGCGATGCCTCATCCAAGCGGCCAAACCGCAGGCGGGGTTCGCGGCCGATAAAGATGTTTTGCGCAACTGTCAGGTCGTTCATCAAGGCAAGTTCTTGGTGAATAATCCCGATCCCGAGGTCTTGGGCCGCGCGGGGGCCGTTGATGGTGACGGTTTTGCCAGCCACAGAAATGCTGCCGCCATCGGGTTGGTAGATACCCGACATCACTTTCATCAATGTTGATTTGCCGGCGCCGTTTTCGCCCATCAGCGCGTGAACCTCGCCAGAGACCAGATCAAACTGCACCGATTTCAGCGCGTGAACGCCGGGAAAATGCTTATCAATTCCCATCATGCGAACAAGTTCGGTCATGCGGCCCCCTTGGTCGAAAAATCTACGATGACTTTGATGATGCTGTCGCGGTTGGCGACCAGTTCGGAAAAGCGGGTGGGCAGGGCGTCAAGCCGCAGCACCTCGGATTCCAGCTTGGCCGCGTCAATCCGGCCATCGCGCAACGCCGCCATGACGGTTTCAAAATCGGCCTTCAGCGCGTTGCGGCTGCCGATCAGGCGCATTTCGCGTTTGTGAAACTCGGGGTCGGAAAACGCGATCTGATCCTTGACCACGCTGACCAGAACATACGTGCCGCCATGCGCGACATGGGCAAAGCCGGCCTCTATCGCGCCTGCATGGCCGGTGGCATCAAACACCACGTCATAGCCATCTGGGGCAGGCAGGGTTTGGCCGGGTTGGAAGATGGCATCAAAGCCAAAGCCGGTGCGCGCGGCCGTCAAACGCGTGGCACTGGTATCCAGCAGATGGACAGTCGCCCCCGCCAGCCGGGCAAACAATGCAGTGCCAAGCCCGATCGGCCCTGCACCGGTAACCAGTACCAGATCGCCCTTGGCAACCCCCGACCGTGCTACGGCATGGGCGCCAATCGCCAGAAATTCAACCATCGCAGCCTGACGGGGTGACAGCCCGTCGGCTGGGTAAAGATTGCCCGATGGCACAGCAAAGCGGGTGCACATGCCGCCATCGCGATGCACGCCCAACACGCCAATCGCCATGCAGCAATTCGGTTTGCCGCGGGTGCAGGCATGGCAGGTGCCACAGGAAACATAGGGGTTTACGACCACAAGCTGCCCTTTGGCCCAGCCCGGCGCATCGGCGGCGACATGGCCCGACAGCTCATGCCCGATGACGCGGGGGTATTCCAGAAACGGGTGCTTGCCTTCGAAAATGTGGTAATCGGTGCCGCAAATCCCGACGGAGGCGGTATCAACCAGAACCCAGCCTTTGGGGGCTGTTTGCGGCATGTCGCGTGGGACCACGGCAAACTGGCCGGGGGCAATGCAGACGCCGCATGGCATGGTTTCGTTTTGCCGATCCATTGGTCCTCCCCTCCCGCAGAATCTGGTTTTTATCTTGAGCACAGTTAAACAGGGCATCGCGCGCTTGCCTATTGTTTTTAATCTTTCTATACAAAAAACATTCAGTCGGCCGAAACAGGGGGGGGGCAAATGGCGCGCACGGATGAGCGGTTTCGATCTGCCTTTAACGATTGTTTAACATTGGTCGGTCAGCATCAGGTGGGGGACAGTTTGCCTGCTGAAACGGCGCTGGCCGAGCAGTTGAAGGTAAGCCGTACGATTGTGCGGACAGTGCTTACAGCGCTATGTGACGCGGGCGTGGTGCATTGGCAGGGCCGCGAAAAGACCATCCTGCGTTTGCCGGTGAAAGCCGACAGATTGCCCTTGCGCGGGGATTATGTGCCGCGTGACGTGCTTGAAAGATGTTTTCTGGAATGGATTTTGCGATTTGACGTGCCTGCGGGCACGCCTTTGAACGTGGCAAAGCTGGCCAAGGAATTTTCTGTTCCGCCCCACGCGTTGCAAGAGTTTCTGTCGGGCCTTGCGCAAACGGGGTTGGTGGCGCGCAGGCCACGGGGCGGTTGGCTGCTGCTGGGGTTTACTGCTGATTACGCGATCGAGCTGTCCGAGCTGCGGGCGCTGCTGGAACTGAACGCCGTGCGCAAACTGGTGCAGCTGCCGAAAGCCCATGCGATCTGGGACGAACTTGATGCATTGGAACGCCAGCACCACGATCTTGCCGCGCGGATTGACACCGATTTCCATGATTTCTCGCCATTGGATGGCGCTTTTCATATGGCGCTGAACTCGGTGGTTGAAAACCGCTTTGTGTCGCAGTTTCAAAAGAGCATATCATTGATTTTTCACTATCATTACCAATGGGATAAAAAGATGGAGCGGCACCGCAACGAGGCTGCGATTGCCGAGCATCTGACCTTGATCGAAGCGCTGAAAAGACGGGACGAGGCGGCCGCGGTGGCTGCGGCCTCGGCCCATTTACTGACCTCCAAGGCGACTTTGCTGGGGTCTTTGCGGGTGAATGCGCTTATCCCGTCCGATGCTATGCCGCCGGAATGACGCCTTTGGTCAGGATGATATTGCCGTAAAGCCGCCCTTCGCCGGTTTGCACAATGGCAAAGCACTGCTTGGCACGTTCATAAAAGGCAAAGCGTTCAACCGAGCCGACGCGCGCCCGCGTGCCGATCATTGCGGTGAATTCAGCGACGGCCGGCGGCACGGCTTTGGCGTCACCGACCACTTGCATCACATTGGCGCTGTGTTCGACATAACTGTCGAGCGGCAACAGCGACAGCACGGCCTCTAAGGCGGCGGTGGTCGAGACGCCATCTATCCGGATCAGGCGTTTGGCGCAGGTGGTGGCGGGAAAATTGGCATCGACAATCGCGATTTCATCACCGTGGCCCATCGCCGCAAGCGCGTGCAAGAGGTCGGGTGACAGCAGCGGGTTCAGGCCTATCAGCATCGTGGTCTCCTTCATTGGGGGGCGGCTTAGGCAGATGGAGCCTGCCGCAAATCGCCGATGCTTTTGGTAATGCGAGTGGCCATAAAGTCAATGAACAACCGCGCCTTGGGGTCTTGTTTGCGGCGATGCGAATAGAGACAGGCCATCTGGATCGGCACGGGGGGGTGCTGGGGCAGCACTGTTACCAAGCGCCCGTCCTTGATGTGGTCTGCGACCTCGAACAGCGGTTTCATGATTATCCCGAGGCCTTGCAGCGCCCAATTGGTCAGCACATCGCCGTCATCACATTCAAACGGGCCGCTGACCTCGATGCGCTTTACACCCTCTTTGGTTTGCAGCGGCCATTGGAATTCGGGCGCGCCGGGATAGCGCAGGTTCAAACACGCATGCTCGGCCCGCAAGCTTGCGATGGTTTTGGGCGTTCCGCGCTGCGCGATATAGGCGGGCGAGGCGCAAAGCACCCGTTCACAATCGGCGATTTTGCGGATGCGCAGGCTGGAATCTTCGGGCACGCCTTGAAAGAAGGCAACATCCAGCCCTTCGGTCGCCAGATCAATCTTGCGATCCGACAGGCGCAGGCGGATTTTTATCAGCGGATATTCGGTGTGAAAGGCGGCCACCTCGGGCGCGATCAAGCGGCGGCCAAGACCCAACGGCGCCGAGACATGCAAAACGCCGCGCGGGGCCAGTGTGACCTCGTTTACCTCATCTTCGGCCTCATCCACCGCCTCAAGGATTTTGCGCGCGCCGGGGTAAAAGATGTTGCCCTGCTCGGTCGGGTTCAGCATTCGCGTGGTGCGTTGAAACAGCCGCACGCCAAGATGTTCCTCTAGCTGTGAAATACGCGCCGAGGCGACGGCCGCAGAAATGCGCATATCGCGGGCAGCCGACGACATATTGCCCAATTCATAGACACGGATAAAGGTTCGGATGTTGTCCAAGTATGCCATAGGCTATTGTTAGTACTATTTTGAAACAGCTAGAAGTCTTTTTGTAATACAATCAAATCAAGTGACAGTTTAACCTTTGCGAAACTAAAAGGAGAGTGACATGCATGAGGCGGCGATCATCTGGGATTGGCTTGGGTTTGCCGTGCGCTGGGTGCATGTCATCACCGCGATGGCGTGGATTGGTGCGTCATTCTACTTTATCGCGCTGGATTTGGGGCTGCGCAAAGTGCCGAACATGCCCGAGGGCGCCTATGGCGAGGAATGGCAGGTTCATGGTGGCGGGTTTTACCATATCCAGAAATATCTGGTCGCGCCTGCCAATATGCCCGACCACCTGATCTGGCACAAATGGCAAAGCTATATGACCTGGGTTTCGGGTGCGGCTTTGTTGATGATCGTCTATTGGGCGGGGGCCGAGCTGTACCTGATTGATGCGCAAAAGGCCGATTTGTCGGTGTTTCAGGGCATTGTGATTTCGGCGGCGTCGTTGACTTTGGGTTGGCTGATCTATGATTTTCTGTGCAAATCCAGCCTTGGCAATCGACCGACCTTGCTGATGGTGCTGCTGTTTGTGCTGCTGGTGGCAATGGCTTGGGGGTATAACCAGATCTTTACCGGCCGTGCGGCCTTGCTGCATCTGGGCGCGTTTACCGCGACGATCATGACGGCAAACGTGTTTTTCATCATCATGCCGAACCAGCGGATTGTGGTAAAGGATTTGCAGAACGGGCAGGTGCCCGATGCGAAATACGGCAAGATTGCCAAGCTGCGGTCAACCCATAACAACTATCTGACGCTGCCGGTTATCTTTTTGATGCTGTCCAACCACTACCCGCTGGCCTTTGCGACCGAGTATAACTGGCTGATCGCGGCCTTGGTGTTTTTGATGGGCGTCACGATCCGGCATTACTTTAACACCATGCACGCCACAGGCGTTGGCCCGCATTGGACGTGGCTGGTGACTGTGGTGCTGTTTATTCTGATCATGGCGCTATCTACCACGCCATTGATGCAAGACAGTTATGAAGAGTCGGAAGCCCGCGCCCTGACCCCGCGTGAGCAGATATTTGCAAGTGCCGAGGGGTTTGACGAGGCGAGCGCAATCATTCCGGGGCGTTGCGCGATGTGCCATGCCCGCGAGCCGGGCTATGATGGCATCCACCGCGCGCCCAAAGGGATTTTGCTGGAAACCCCTGCCGATATTGCCAAAAACGCGCGTCTGATTTTTATTCAGGCCGGCGCGACCGAGGCAATGCCGCCGGCCAATGTGTCGTTCATGGAGGCGCCCGAGCGGGCAGCCATTCGCAAATGGTATCACGCGGCGGCAAAGGATTTGCCTTTTACGATGGCTGCAGACTAACCCTTGGCCATCGGCACAGTTTGAAAGGGGTTTTGGCGTGATCGTCCATCTGGCCATGCTTTTGGCGTTTCAATTGGCGGGCGAAACCCTGTCGCGCGGGTTGGGGCTTATTATACCGGGCCCGGTGATTGGCATGGTTTTGCTGCTGGTCTTTTTCATCGCGGCGCCAAAAGTGGCGGCAGCGGTACAGCCAACCACTAACGGGCTGTTGTCGCATCTGTCGTTGCTGTTTGTGCCTGCGGGTGTGGGCATTGTGGCGCATCTGGATAAGCTGGGCCAAGACGGCTTGCCGATTTTGTTGGCGCTTTTGGTCAGCACAGCGCTGTCGATTGCGGTGGGGGCGCTGGTGTTCGTGGGCTTGGCGCGGCTGGTGGGGGGGCGCGCATGAACAGCCTGCCCGAAATATGGACCTATCTGGCGCAAGAGCCGCTGCTATGGCTGACCGCGACTTTGGTTGCCTATGCGGTGGGTGATGCGTTGTTTCGCGCCTCGGGCAAGCGCCCCTATGTCAATCCGGTGTTGATTGCGGTTGTCTTGCTGGCCGCATTGCTTTGGGCGGCGCGGATACCCTATCCGATTTATTTTGAAGGGGCAAAGTTTGTTCACTTTATGCTTGGCCCTGCGACGGTGGCCTTGGCCGCGCCGCTATATGCAAATCTTGGCAAGATCAAAGCCTCGGCCATTCCGATGATCGGGGCACTGGTTGCGGGGTCGGTTACGGCGATCATTTCGGCGCTGGGCATTGCCTATGCGATGGGCGTGCGCGGCGAGGTGTTGTTGTCGCTGGCCCCGAAATCGGTCACAGCGCCTGTTGCCTTGGGCGTGTCTGAGGCAATCGGCGGGTCACCAACGCTGACGGCGGTTTTGGTAATTTTGACCGGTATTATGGGGGCGGTCATGGCGACGCCTTTGCTGAACCTGTTGCGGATCAAGAACTGGCAGGCGCGGGGCTTTGCTGTCGGTGTGGCCTCGCACGGGATAGGCACGGCGCGGGCGTTTCAGGTGAATGAGACGGCGGGGGCCTTTGCCGGTATCGGCATGGGGTTGAACGCGGTTTTGACGGCGATCATCGCACCGTGGATTGTACGGCTTTTTATGTAAAGGGCGCGCAGTTTCCCGCGCGCCCCGAAGTTTTAACGCACGTCTTGGTGCGGCTTATTTCAGTTCCATTGCGCGTTCGGCGTCAACCACGCCCTGCGCTTGGTCAACGGCTGCGGTAAAGCTTGCCAGAACTTCCGGGCCGCCTTTTACCGATGATTTGAACCATTCAAACACAGGCGCAGCAGCGGCTTTGAACGCAGCTTTTTCTTCGACTGTTGGCACATAGATGTCGCCACCCGCAGCTTTGAAATCAGCATAGGCCTGAATTTCCTTGCGCTTCGGGCTGGCGAAAGTTGCCTGTTGCAAGGCGGCAAAGCCGTCAACCACAACTTGCTTTTGTGCGTCTGTCATGCTGGCGAAACGGTCCTGGCCCATCCACCAGAAGGCACCCATGTAGCTGTGGCCATCAAGCGTCAGGTATTTCAGACCGGCATCAGGGAACTTCATGTTCATGATGTCGGTGATGCCGTTTGCGGTGCCTTCAACAACGCCGGTTTGCAGCGAGGTGAACAGCTCTGGCCATGCGATTGGTGTTGGTGCGGCACCCACTGCGCGGGCCGCTTCTTGTGGCAGGTCGGCAGGAACGGTGCGCATTTTCAGGCCGGCAAGGTCAGCCGGGCCATGAACTTGCTTTTTGGTGTTGGCATAGTTGCGCCAGCCGCCAGTGTTACCGATGGTCATCAGGCGGATTTTGTCGCCGGAATCGGCCAAAATCATATTGCGCAGATTTGAGGTGAAATCGGTGCTGGTCAGCACAGTTTCAGCCACGCGGTCATCGCTCATCAAATATGGCAGGTCGAGAACCTGGATGTAGGGGAACAGGCCCGCTGCACCGCCCGAGGTCGAGATGTAGATGTCGATCGAGCCATCTGCCACGCCGGCCAGGCACTCGTCGCCTTTGGCGCAAAGCTGGGTACCGATGAAGAGTTCAACCTTGATGTCGCCGTTCGAAGCGTTCTCGACATAGTTCTTGAACACGACAAGGCCGTCATAATCTTCGTCGGCTTCGTTGCTGTTTGCGGTGGCACGCAGCGTGATTGCCTCGGCCAGTGCCATGGTGGATGTGCCTGCCAATAGCGTGGCGAGCATCAGGGTTTTCAGTGTGGTTTTCATTTGGTCTTCTCTCCCTAGTGATTGGTCGTGTGGTTAGTGGATGAACCCGAAAAGGCGCGGGACGGTGAGGCTGATCGCCGGGATGTAAGTGATCATAAAGATCACCAGCACTTCGACGGCGAGAAAGGGCAGCGTGGCGCGGGCGATGGTTTCAACCCGAAGGCCCGAGACGGATGAGGTGACAAAGAGCACGAGGCCCATCGGCGGTGTCAGCAGGCCTACGGTCAGGTTGACCGCCATGATGATGGCGAAATGCACCGAGTCGACCCCGAGCGAGGTAAAGATTGGCCCGAGGATTGGCCCGAGGATGATAATCGCGGGGCCCGCATCAAGGAACATGCCGACGACGAACAGCAAGAGGTTGATGAGGAACAGCAAAATCAGCGGGTTATCGGACAGGCCAAGGATAATTTCGGCCAGCAGTTCAGGTGTGTGGCTAAGGCTGGCCACGGTTTTGAACGCCATGGCAGCGCCCACCAGCAACAGGACCACAGCCGAGGTCATGCCCGCATTGGTCAGGATTGCCGGCATGTCGCCCAGTTTCAATGTGCGCATGACGAAAAAGCCGATGAGGGTGGAATAGCCAACCGCAACCGCTGCCGCCTCGGTCGGGGTAAAGACGCCGCCCAAGATGCCGCCAAGGATGATAACTGGCGTAAGCAGGGGCCAGATGGCCTTGATGCTGGCCTGTCCGCGTTGGCCCCATGTGGCGCGCTGGGTGCGGGCGGGCAGGTTGTATTTATCGGCAAGGAAATGGATCATCAGCATCAGGCCGCCACCGATCAGGATACCCGGCACGATGCCCGCAAGAAACAGCGCGGCCACGCTTTCGCCCATCACATAGGCATAGATAATCATGATGCCCGAAGGTGGAATGATCGGCCCGATGATAGAGCTTGCAGCCGTGATTGCGGCGGCAAAGCTGCGGGTATAGCCCTGCTTTTCCATCGCGGGGATCAGCATCGACCCCAGCGCCGAAACATCGGCCACGGCCGAGCCGGACAGCCCTGCGAACAGCATCGACGACAGCACGTTTACATGCGCAAGCCCGCCGCGCAAATGGCCCATCATCGCCTGTGAAAATTCAACCAGACGCATGGTGATGTTGGATTTGTTCATCACCTCGCCCGCCAGCATAAAGAACGGGATCGCCATCAGCGGAAAGCTGTCCATGCCGTTATAGACGTTGCGGTACAGCAGCACGATGTCGCGTTCCTGACCATTCAGCCATAGCAAAATAGCGGGGGCGGCGATCAGACCGAAAAACACCGGCAGGCCAAGCAGCAGGAAAACAAGGAACAAAGGCAGGAAAAGGGACAGCATTATTCTGCGCCTCCCATAACGGTAAAGGGGATCTCGATCAGGTTTTCAGCGCGGCCTGTCAGTGTGGCAAGGCTGCGCAAAATCAGCTCTATGCAGACCGAAATCAGCATGCCGAGGCCGACAACCATCGACAGCATCATCCAGCTTTTCGGCATCTTTTCCATGGTGCTGAAATCAAGTGATGTGGGGTAGTGCAGGCTGTCGGTGGCAAAACGCCCGCCAAAGCCTGTGACCTCGGCCCAGCCGATTTTGAGGCCGGAGATCAGCACAACAAGCGATAGGCCCAGCAGCAAAAGCGACAGGATGGCCGAGGCGGCGGTGGGCAAAAGCCGGGTGAGCATTTCGATAGAGACAAATCCGCCGCGACGAAAGGCAGTGGGCGCCATAAGGCCGGTCATCCACAGCATCAAAAAGCGCGAGGCCTCTTCGGGCCATGCCAGCGCGTTGCCAAGGACGTAGCGGAAAAACACCTGCAACAGGATGATGATCACCATTGCGGCAACCATACCTGCACCGATGCGACGACCAAGGGTTAACAGGGCGGCGTTGACCATCCCCAGCCCGTTGGTCAGGCTTAAAACTGCGCCCATGGCGCTCTCCTCCCATTTCACCCGGCCTTATGGCTGCGGGGGCGTTTCAGTTGGCGGTAAACCCGCCATACTGACCTTTTGTAAACACCAGTGGTGCGCCGTCACGCATGGCGCAACGCAGCACGCGACCTACGACGATCAGATGATCGCCTCCCTCATAGGTGGCGTTTTGTTCGCATTCAAACCGTGCCAACGTGTTGGGGATAAGCGGCACCCCTTCGGCGTTATGCGCAAAGGACATGGCCTCGAACCCCAGCCCGCCGCGAATAAAGCGCTGGATCAGGTCGGGCTGGTCATTGGCCAGCACATGAATCGCATAGTGCTTTGCGCCCGAAAAATGCGCGAAACGCTGTGACGATTTCGCGGGCGACCACAGCACCAAAGGCGGGTCCATCGACAAAGCGGCAAAGCTGTTGGCGGTAAAGCCCATCGGCCCGTGTTCGGTTTGCGTGGTGACAATCGTGACGCCAGTGGCAAAGCAGCCCAAGGCATCGCGAAACGCGCGTTGCTGGCTGGGGTCGGGTATGAAACAGGTCTCGTCGGCTGTCGTCATCAGGCGACCTCATGCCCCAGAACCATGGTGTACAGTTCAAACCACGTCTGGCGGTCCAGCTTGATATCCATCGCCGCGCCGATTGTCGAAATGCGGGCCAAGCTGTTGGTTCCCATCACCGGAATGATGCGGGCCGGATGGTGCAGCAGCCATGCAACCGCGGCTGCCGACCAATCGGTGCCATGTGCGGCGCCAATCTCGGTTAGGCGGTTGCGCAGGGTTTCGCCCGATTCCGCCAGCAGGCGGCCACCGGCCAGCGGCGACCATGCCATCGGCGCAATGCCGCGTTCCTGAAGAAACGCGATGTCGCCATTGGTAAAGGCGTCATGCGCCACAAGGCTAAGTTCAATCTGGTTGGTGACCAGCGGTGTTTTCATGCCGGACTGCAGCAAAGTGAAATCCCACGGGCGGAAGTTTGAAACCCCAACCGCACGCACCTTGCCCGAAGCCACCAAAGCATCCAGTGCCGCGCCGGTTTCCATATGGTCCATCAGCGGGTCAGGGCGGTGGATCAGCAGCATGTCGATATGGTCAATCGCCATATCTTTCAGGCTGGCATCCACAGAGGCGTTGATATGCGCGGCCGAGGTATCATAATGCTTTACCCGTACGGCAGAATGGCGGCCAACCGGTGCCACAATATCGCATTTGGTGATGATTTCCATCTTGTCGCGCAGATGTGGAGCTGCACGCAGGGCATGGCCCAGCAGGGCCTCGGCCTCATACCCGCCATAGATGTCAGCTTGGTCAAAGGTCGTGATGCCTTGGGCAAGGCAGGCCTCGATCTTGGCCTGCACGTGCTTGGCGCTGGTGTCGGCATCATCGCCCAAACGCCACATGCCATAAACCAGCCGCGACAACTCGATTTTGCCCAGTGTAATCCGTTCCATTAGCGCCGTTCCCCGTTTCCAAGTGGTGTGGCCGGTGTGCTGGCTGGCACCCGTCCGTAAGCATGTGGCAATGAACAGGTTTTAAGCTGCGGCAATACCTTGGTGCCAAAATGATCGCATTCATCCAGATGCGGGTAGCCCGAGAAGATAAACGCGCGGATGCCCATTTTCTGGTAATCCTCAAGCTTTGACATAATCTGATCGGTTGACCCGACAAGGGCAGCGCCACAGCCCGAACGGGCGCGGCCGATACCTGTCCACATATTGGGTTCGATATAGCCGAACTGGTCGGCCAGTTCGCGGGCGCGGGCCTGATGCGCCACGCCAAGCGAAATGCTGTCATGCGCGCGGTCGCGGATCAGTTTGCCGTATTCGTCATCCAGTTTGCTGGCGATGTAATCGGCGTATTCCTTGGCCTCGGCCTCGGTATCGCGCACGATCATGTGGACGCGCAAACCATAGTCGAGCGTGCGGCCATGCGCCTCGGCGCGGGCGTGTACGTCACGCATACGCTGGGCCAGTTGGTCCTTGGGTTCGGGCCACATCAGGTAAACGTCGCATTGCGCGCCGCACAGTTCCAGCGCATCGGGGGAATAGCCGCCGAAATACAGCAGAGGGCCGCCGTTTTGCTGGTAGGGTTTGGCAGGGTCAGCCGACAGTTTGCTGATCTGATAGATGTCGCCTGAATATTCGATGTGATCTTGGGTCCATGCTTGCCGCAGGATTTCAACGACCTCATGGCTGCGCTTATAGCGGAATTTGCTTTCGGCCACCTCACCCGGAAAGTCCGAGGAGATGACGTTCAGGGTCAGGCGACCCTTTAGCATATGGTCCAGCGTTGCCACGGTGCGTGCAAGCATGACCGGCTGCACCTCACCACACCGGATGGCGGCAAGGTAATTGATGTTTTCGGTGATTGGCGCGCAGCCTGCCACGAAAGACAGCGTATCCTGACCGACTTGGTAGGAAGACGGGCAGAGAATGTTGCGGAACCCGTGCTTTTCAGCGCGTTTCACGATGCTTGAGCAATGTTCCCAGGACGAGCGCAGCGCGCCATCGGGTTGGCCAAGAAACTGGTAATCATCGGAACAGAGGGCCGCGAACCAGCTTACCTCGGCGGCATCCAGATCGGGTGATGTGATTGGAACGACAGTCATTGATTCTCTCTCCCTGAGATTCAGCTTTTCACTTGCGTAGCATCGCATTTGATGTAGATCAATACTGTATCAATTTATTTGGAGCAGCCAATGCCAGCCCCCGGTTCCTTGCCCATGTTCATGCAGATCAGCGAATTGCTGATCCGTGACATCGCGGCTGGGCGATTGATTGATGGCGAGAAATTGCCGCCCGAGCGTGAGATGGCGGCGCAGCTGGGGATAGCCGTTGGCACGTTGCGGCAGGCGCTAAAGGAACTTGTGGCCAAAGGCATGTTGGTGCGGGTGCAAGGCTCGGGGAATTACATTCGTGCCGTGACAGACCCCGCCTCGGTCTATGCGATGTTCCGGCTGGAACTGGTGGCGGGGGGTGGTTTGCCCACAGCGCGGGTTTTGTCGGTCGAGCGTCGCGTGAAAGACGAGAACCTGCCCGTGTTTGGCGAAAGTGCCGAAGGCCACCGGATTCGGCGGATGCGCTTTTTATCGGGCAAGCTGGCAGCGATTGAAGAGATCTGGCTGGATGGCAGCTATGTGCCGGTGATCGCGAAAAGCGATCTCTCGGAATCGTTGTATCTGTATTACCGCGAACGGCTGGGCCTGTGGATTGCGCGGGCCGAGGATCGGGTGGGCCAAGGGCCTTGCCCCGATTGGGTGCCAGAGGATTTTCCGCATGGGGCAGGCATGCCTTTGCCAAAGATTACCCGCGTCAGTTGGGGGCAGGATGGCCGAACGGCCGAGGCCTCTTGGACGTGGTACGACCCCAATATCGCGCAATATGTCGCGCGTTTGAAGTGAGACCCGACGCCGTGTAACGCGTCGAGAATTGAAAGAAGACGCAGGAGGATGCGTCAAACATGAGGAAATCAGAATGAAAACGGTTCGGTATGGCATCATCGGTTGCGGCATGATGGGGCAAGAGCATTTGCGCAACATCGCCCTGTTGCCGCAGGCCGAGGTGGTGGCGATTTATGAGCCGAACCCCGATATGGCCGCGCGGGCACAGGCCTTGGTGCCGGATGCGGTGATGGTGGGGTCGGTGGCCGAGGTGCTGGCGGTTGAGGCGGTGAACTGCCTGCTGATTGTCAGCCCGAACTTCATGCACTTGGCACAGCTGGAAGAAATCGCCGCGATTCGCCCCCTGCCGGTGTTGTGTGAAAAACCATTGTTCACCGACCCTGCCGATGCGCCGCGTCTGGCCGCATTGCGGGCAGCATACCCTGCGCCGATTTGGGTGGCGATGGAATACCGCTATATGCCGCCAGTGGCGCACCTGATTGCGCAAGCCGAGGCGGCGACCGGTGGCATCAAGATGTTGACCATCCGCGAGCATCGTTTTCCGTTCCTGGAAAAGGTCGGCGATTGGAACCGCTTTAACCGTAACTCGGGTGGCACGCTGGTTGAAAAATGCTGCCATTTCTTTGATCTGATGCGTTTGATTGCGGGCTGTGACCCTGTGCAGATCATGGCCTCGGGTGGGCAGAACGTGAACCATCTGGATGAGGTGTATAACGGCGAGAAATCGGACATTTGGGACAATGCCTATGTGATTGTCGATTTTGAAAACGGCATGCGTGCGATGCTTGAATTGTGCATGTTCGCCGAAGGCTCGCGTTATCAAGAAGAGATCAGCGCGGTTGGGCCAAAGGGCAAGATTGAATGCCAAGTGCCGGGGCCGGGCCGGTTCTGGCCTGCGCATCTGGGGGCAGCACCTGTGCCGCAGGTAACTGTAAGCCCGCGTGACCCCGCCGGCCCGATTGTGCTGGACGTGCCGGTTGATCCGTCGCTGTTGGCGGCGGGCGACCATAACGGATCGACATTCTATCAGCACCGCGGCTTTGCTGATGTGGTGGCCAATGGTGCCAAGCCCGAAGTCGGGCTGGACGATGGGTGGTGGGCCGTGGTCATGGGCATGGCGGCGCAGATTTCAGCGGCCGAGGGTCGCGTGATTGGTGCCGCAGAATTGCGCGGCATGGCGCCAGCGCGCTGAACTGGCCGGAAGTGACCGAAGCGAAATGGAAGAGTGCGAGGGCCATTGATTTGGCCCTCGGGCGCTAAAACACCCGCCAGAACCCGCCTTGGCAGCATTCCGCCAGAGGTTTGGCAAGATTTCTCCGCATGATTGCTGCGCTGTTAGCGCAAAAGGATTGGTATTCGTGCCAATTATGGCCAAGCTTGCGCGAGGGGCAGCATGCTGCGCCCATTCGGAGGAGGACGTGACGGAGGGAATGCAGACGCTGCGCAATTAAGCAGTGGCTCTGTTTGCATATGTGCAGACATGTTTTGCAAAACTTCCGTGACATACCAAGAGAAACCCGTAAGACTGTATGGCCAAACGGTCATCAAGACCGACGTTAACAAGGGAGAGAGACATGAAATTCACCAATCTAGCCATGACTGCCGCCGCATTGGCACTGACAACAACTGCAGCTTTTGCAAGCGCGGGTTGTGATGATGGCGAAGTTAAGATCAAATTTGCGCATGTGACCAACGGGGACAAGCACCCCAAAGGGATTGCCGCGCAACTGTTTGCCGACCGCGTGAACGCCGAGATGGACGGCAAAGCCTGCGTTGAGGTTTTCCCGAACTCGACCCTTTATGATGACGACCAAGTGCTTGAGGCAATGTTGCAGGGCGACGTGCAACTGGCTGCGCCGTCCTTGTCGAAATTCGAAGCCTTCACCAAGGTTTTCCAGATTTTCGATCTGCCGTTCATGTTCAAGAACATCGCCGCTGTGGATGAGTTCCAGAATTCGGAAACCGGCCAAGCCATGAAAGATTCGATGGTGCGCCGCGGTTTGCAAGGTTTGCAGTTCTGGCACAACGGGATGAAGCAGTTTTCGGCCAACAAGCCATTGCTAGTGCCGGAAGATGCCAAAGGGCTGAAATTCCGCGTGCAGCCATCTGACGTGATTGTCGCGCAGATGGAAGCGCTGGGCGCAAGCCCGCAGCCAATGGCGTTTTCGGAAGTTTATGGTGCGTTGCAGACCAAAGTTGTGGACGGTCAGGAAAACACCTGGTCGAACATCTATGGCCAGAAGTTCTATGAAGTCCAAGACGGCACAACCGAAACCAACCACGGCTTGCTGGATTATATGGTCGTCGCATCTGTTGATTGGCTGGACAGCCTTGACCCAGCCATTCGCGACCAGATGCTGACGATCTTGAAAGAGGTCACGGTGGAACGCAACGCTGCGGTGAACGAGGTTGACCTCGCGGCGCGCCAGTCGATCATCGATGCCGGCGGTGTTATTCGTGAACTGACGCCAGAGCAAAACCAAGCCTGGGTTGATGCGATGAAACCGGTTTGGGCCAAGTTTGCCGAAGGCGTTGGCCAAGACAACATTGACGCCGCACAGGCGATCAACGCCAAGCACTAAGCACGGCATTTGCGGCGCGCCGAGGGATCTGTGCGCCGCCCCACACTTCCTTGGGAGGGGATGCGATGAGCACGAAATACGTGCCGCGAACGGCCTTGGGCCGCGTTGTCAACACATTCGAAGAATCGGCAATTGCCGTGATTTTGGGCCTGATGACCTTGCTGACATTCGCGAATGTGGTTTTGCGATACGGGTTCAACAGCTCTATCTTTTGGGGGTTTGAATTCACGCTGTCGCTGTTTGCCTGGCTGGTGCTGTTTGGCATGTCTTATGCGGTCAAGGTAACGGCGCATTTGGGCGTCGATGCGGTGATCGTGATGTTTCCCGGCAAAACGCGGCGCATTCTGGCGCTGGTCGCGGCGGCGCTGTGCATTCTCTACGCGGTTTTGCTGATGAAAGGCGCGTGGGATTACTGGGCGCCCTTTGGCGGGTTTCAGCAAACCGGCGGGCGCTGGTTTCCCGAAGGATTTATAAAAACGCGCGACCAAGGTTGGTATGAGACGGAAACCATTCCGATGCCCGACTGGTTGCGGTTTATCGAAGGCACGTTCAACGCGGGCGAGGCCTATGGCAAGCTGCCACGGTTTATCCCCTATTTCATGCTGCCTTTTGGCAGTGCGCTGTTGTTGTTCCGTTTTGTTCAGGCGGGGTGGGGCATTGTGACCGGAGAGCGTGAGGGATTGATCGTGAGCCATGAGGCGGAAGACGCAATCGAAGATGTTCGCCACATGAATTACGAGGAATAAGCCATGGAAGTCATACTTTTATTTGTGATGGTCGTTGGCTTTATGCTGATCGGCGTGCCGATTGCGGTATCGCTGGGCCTGAGTTCCATTCTGTTCTTGCTGATGTTTTCCGATACGTCGCTGGCCTCGATTGCGCAGACTTTGTATCAGGCGATGGAAGGGCACGCGACGCTGCTGGCCATTCCGTTCTTTATTCTGGCCTCGTCATTCATGTCGACGGGCGGGGTAGCGCGGCGGATTATCCGCTTTGCGATTGCCTGCGTGGGGCATTTGCCGGGTGGTCTGGCGATTGCGGGCGTGTTTGCCTGTATGCTGTTTGCGGCTTTGTCCGGGTCTTCGCCGGCAACTGTTGTGGCAATCGGGTCGATTGTGATTGCGGCGATGCGGCAGGTTGGGTATTCCAAGGATTTCGCGGCGGGCGTCATTTGTAACGCAGGCACGCTGGGGATTCTGATCCCGCCGTCGATTGTGATGGTGGTTTATGCCTCGGCGACCGATGTTTCGGTCGGGCGGATGTTTTTGGCAGGCGTTATTCCGGGATTGTTGGCAGGCTTTATGCTGATGGCGACGATTTTGGGTATTGCGATTGTGAAAAAGCTGCCCAAGGGCGATTGGAACGGCTGGGGCGAAGTGTGGGAAAGCTTCCGCGATGCGTTCTGGGGGCTGATGCTGATTGCGATCATCATGGTCGGTCTCTATGGCATTCCGGGCATTACCAGCGGGATATTTACGCCCACCGAGGCGGCGGCGGTCGCTGCGGTTTACGCGTTCTTTGTTGCGAACTTTATCTATCGCGATATGGGGCCGTTGCAGGATGATGCGGGCAATGTAGCCTTGTGGCGCAAGCCGCAGGCGATACTGACCAGCTTTTTCCACAAGGACACACAGGCGACGCTGTTCGAGGCCGGCAAGCTGACCATCACTTTGATGTTCATCATCGCCAACGCGTTGATCTTGAAGCATGTTCTGACGGATGAGCAGATTCCGCAAAAGATTACCGAGGCGATGTTGGGCGCTGGTCTGGGGATGATTACCTTCCTGATTATCGTCAACGTGATCTTGTTGATTGGCGGTCAGTTCATGGAACCGTCGGGGCTGATTCTGATTGTCGCACCGTTGGTGTTCCCGATCGCGATTGAGCTGGGGGTAGACCCGATCCATCTGGGCATCATCATGGTGGTGAACATGGAAATCGGGATGATTACGCCGCCGGTCGGGTTGAACCTGTTTGTGACCTCGGGCGTGGCGGGGATGCCGATCATGCGGGTGGTGCGGGCGTCGCTGCCGTTTTTGGCGGTGTTGTTCGTGTTCCTGATCATGATCACCTATATCCCGTTTCTTTCAACCTGGTTGCCAACGTCAATCATGGGGCCGGAGACGATTATCAAGTGAAGAAGCGGGGGCGCTCGCGCCCCCCTTCGCCTGACGGCGAATTCCCCCCTGAGGATATTTGTGCCGAACAGAAAGCGGGGTCTTTTTGTGGAGCTTTAGCGGTAGGTGCGCTCTGACAGAGGGGTCTGGGTGAGCGTGGCGTTGAGGTTGTGTAACAGGCCCGCCTCGGCCCCGTTTTTGGTGCGTTTGGGGTTGGTGAGCAGGTAGATGTCAATCGCAGGCAGGTTGGAATAGGGCGGCAATTGCCAAAGCAGACCTTGGGCGACGTCGCGCTGGGCCACGTGGACAGGCAACGCCCCGATGCCGATGTTGGAGATGATCATCCGCCGCACCTCGGGCAGGCTGGAGGAGATGCCTTTTAAACCCGGTTTCATGCAGAGTTGTTGGCGCAGACCTGCGACGCCAAAGAGTGGGCCGTTTACCTCATCTGTCTGGAAAGACACGGCATTTTCGCCTTTTAATTCGGTCAGGCGGATATCGTCGCGGCCAAAAAGCCGGTGTTTGGGGCCGCAGTAAAAGCCGAAATATTCGCGGTAAAGCACTTGGGTTTCCAGCCGCAAAGGTGGTTCTTGCAGCAGGCAAATGCCCAGAGTGACGCGGTTTTGCTGCACATGGGCGATAACCTCGGCGCTGTCTATGGTTGAGATGGAATAGGTGACCTGCGGGTGTGCGGCGTTGAACTGTTCCAGCACGGTATCGAAGTGGCGTGAGACGACATGGCTGGCAACAGCGATGCTGATATGGCCGGTGATTTGGTCGTCCATCCCGCTCATCAGATTGGGCAGTTGCGAGATGGTGCCAAAGACTGATCGGGCCTCGGCATAGAGCACCTGCCCGAGGGGGGTGACGCTGAAATGATTGGGCGAGCGGTTCACCAATTTGCGGCCAAAGCTATCCTCAAGCCGTTTGAGCGCTGCTGAAATGGTGGGTTGTTTCAGGCCTAGGAAATTGGCGGCGGGCGTGATGCCGCCTTCATCGACCACAACCATAAAGGTGCGCAGCAGGTTCCAATCGAGTTGCCAGGGCAGGCGCTGTTCGTATTTTTTCAGCATAGACAAGATCTATCCAAACCATTTTTATTATCTATTTGCCCTATGATGCCAGTCAATGCAACTTATGTGTCATTGATCGCCTTTGGTTGTGAAAGCAGCGCGGCGGCCCAAAAACAAACATTCAACCGGGAGAAAACTGAACATGAGCAAAATTGGAAACATTCTGCGCCGTACCGTTCTTGCAGGCGGTGTGGCTGCTATGGGCATGGCGCTGGCACCTGCGGCTTTTGCCGATGAGCTGGACGCAATCAAAGAGCGCGGCGTTTTGAAGATTGCGATGAGCGGGCAGTACCCGCCTTTTAACTTTGTGAATGAAAAGAACGAAGTTGTGGGGTTTGACCCGGCGATCGGTACCGAGATCGCCAAGCGGATGGGCCTGAAGACCGAGATTATCACCACTGCCTGGGATGGCATTATCGGAGGCTTGCTGGCCAATAAATACGACGCTGTTGTAGGCTCGATGTCGATCACCGAGGAACGTGACAAGGTGATTGATTTTGTCGGGCCATATTACACCACCAAGCGTGCGATTTTCACCAAGAAGGGTTCGCCAATTACGAGCGTCGAGCAGTTGAAAGACGTGAAAGTGGGCGTGACCTTGGGCGAGACGCATGAGCAATGGGCGCGGGACCAAGGCTATGACATCAACACCTACAAAGGCCTGCCCGAGCTGTTGCTGGAGCTGACCAATGGCCGTGTCGATGCGATTGTGAACGATTCGATTCCGGTGATGCTGGCGATGAAAGCCGGCCAATATGACCTCGCGGTGATTGATGACCCGTCGGCTGTGCCAGTGGGCGCAGGGATTGCTATTCGTGAAGGTAACCCGGAACTGGCGGCAGCGATGAAGGCTGCGTTGGACAGCATGATGGAAGACGGCACCTATCTTGCGATCGCCAACGAATGGGTCGGCGGCGACATTCGCTGAACTGTGAAATCTGGCCTGCCGGGCATTCCGGCGGGCCATTTTTACCTAGAGGGCCGCGCATGACGACAACTTACGGACATTTGACATGGGAAAACGTGCGCGATGCCGATAAGGACCGCGTGGTTATTCTGAACGTCTCGGCGACAGAGGATCACGGGCCGCATATGCCGCTGGATACCGATACGGTTTTGGGCATGGCTGTGGCAGAGGGCGTGGCGGCGGCCGCACCGGATGAGGTGTTTGTGATGCCCGCTGTGCCCTATGGGTTCAACGAGCATCATAAGGATTTTCCGGGGGTAATCTGGATTCAGCCCGAAACGCTGATCGCCTTTGTCTGTGATATTTGCAAGTCATTGGCGCATCACGGCTTTCGGCGGATTTTGCTGTTGAACAGCCACGGGTCCAACCATCCGGTTCTGGACCTTGCGGCGCGGAAAACGGTGATTGAGACGGGGGTTATCTGCGTCTCGGCCAGTTATTGGAACCTGATGTCGGCACGAATTAATGAGATTCGCACGTCCGAGATGGGCGGGATTGCCCATGCCGGTGAATTTGAGGCGGCGATGTATATGCATTTGCACCCCGAGCGGGTCGATCTGTCCCGCGCCGCTACGCAAAATGTGCATGATGCGAACAGCAAGTTTTTCAACCTCGATCTGGCGGGCAAAGGCGGCGGCGCCATGCTGATGCGGTGGTGGTCGGCGGTGTCACCCGATGGCACGATGGGCGACCCGACGGTGGCAACGGCCGGGAATGGCAAGAAGTTTTTAGCTGCGGCGATTGAGGAAACCACCGCCCTTGTCCGTGAAATCCGCGCGTTGCCGATTTTGCCGCGCACCGATCATCATTAGGGGGCGGCATGGATTTTGAACTTATCCTGCGGGTCTATCCGTTTTTCCTTGAGGCGGCTTGGGTCACGATAGAGCTGTCGGTTCTAACCACCATTCTGGGCCTGATCTGCGGGGCTTTGGGGGCGGCGGCGCGGATGTCGCGCAGCGCGATCTTGCGGGCAATCGGTGCCACCTATGTCAGCATTTTTCGTGGCACGCCGGCGTTGATTCAGCTTTTCATCTTTTATTTCGGTGGACCGCAGATTGGCATTCAGCTCGATGCGTTTGAGGCGGGGGTGATTGGGCTTGGCGTCAATATCGGCGCCTATATGGCCGAAACCATGCGTGGCGCGATCCAATCGGTCGATAAGGGCCAGACCGAGGCTGCACGCACGCTGGGGATGAGCCGCTGGGAGACCATGCGCAAGGTTGTGCTGCCCCAAGCGATGCGGATGATGATCCGGCCGCTGGGGGTGAACATTAACGCGCTGATCAAAGGCACGGCGCTGGTTGCGGCCATCTCGGTGATTGAACTGACCTATACGGCGCAGCGCTATATTGGCAGCACCTATAAACCGTTTGAGATGTTTTTGCTGTCGGGTGCTTTGTACATGATCATTATTTACGTGGTTGGCCAAGGGATTAACTGGCTAGACCGCAAGGCGCGGATTACATGAAGGGGCATCACCATGGGGCTTGATTTCAGTGTAGTGCCCAGCTACTTCGGCGTGCTTTTGCAAGGCATGGGCTGGACAATTGCCATCACCATTGGCGCGGGGTTGCTGTCGTTTTTCGGCGGGATCATTTTTGCGGTGGCCGCGCTTTATGGCCATTGGGTTATCCGCCTGCCGATGCGGGGTTTCGCATGGCTTTTCATGGGCACACCGTTGTTGCTGCAATTGTTTCTGATCTACTTCGGCCTTATTCAGATTGGCATCGATCTGCCTGCCTTTGTTGCCGGGGTCATCGGTTTGGGGCTGCATTTTGCGGTGTATAATTCCGAATTGATTCAGGCGTCTATTCTGGCGGTGGATAAGGGCCAGTATGAGGGCGCGCGGACGTTGGGCCTGTCGCGCGGGCAAACCCTGCGGCGGATTATCATTC
This sequence comes from Pseudorhodobacter wandonensis, assembly GCF_001202035.1. GTDB lineage: Bacteria > Pseudomonadota > Alphaproteobacteria > Rhodobacterales > Rhodobacteraceae > Pseudorhodobacter > Pseudorhodobacter wandonensis. The sequence goes on from NZ_LGHT01000023.1 coordinate 84,390, forward strand.
CGCAAGCCGTGCGTGCCGTGATACCGCCGATGGGCAATAATATGATCGCCTTGCTAAAGGATTCCGCGCTGGTCTCGGTGATCGGCGTGATGGAGCTGACACTTGCCGCTCAGCAGGCGATTTCGCGCACTTACCGGCCGTTTGAATTCTATCTTGCTGCCGCTTTTTGCTACTACATCATCAACCTCGCGCTAGAGGCTGGCCTGCGCCGGCTGGAACGCCGCATTGCCGCTTCGCGCTAAGGAAAAGGGATCGGGATGACATCTGCTTTCGTTGAAATCAAGAATGCCGCCAAGAGTTTTGGCAAATTGCAGGTATTGAAAGACATCAACCTGACCGTCGATCGCGGGCAGATCGTCGCGATTATCGGGCCGTCTGGTTCGGGTAAATCGACACTGCTGCGCGCGATAAACGAGCTGGACCCGCTGACCTCGGGCGAGGTGTGGCTGGAAGGCGTGCAGATCAACCGCAAGCTGCCGCATCGCCAATACGAAAAGCACGTCAATCAGGTGCGCCAAGATATTGGTATGGTTTTTCAGCACTTTAACCTGTTTCCGCACCTTACTGTGCGCGGCAATATCACCCTTGCTCCGCGCATGTTGAAAGGGCTGTCTGAGGCCGAGGCGAACAAGCTGGCCGAAGAGCAGCTGACCAAAGTGGGGTTGCTGGAAAAGATTGACGAATACCCTTCGCGGCTGTCGGGGGGGCAAAAGCAGCGGGTTGCGATTGCGCGGGCCTTGGCGATGAAACCCAAGGTGATGCTGTTTGATGAGGCGACAAGCGCCCTTGATCCTGAGCTGGTCGAAGAGGTGAATATGGTCATGAAGCAACTGGCCGAAGAGCACATGACCATGATCATCGTCACGCATGAGATGGACTTTGCGGCCTCGGTCTGTGACCGTGTTTTGTTTATGGACCAAGGGGTTGTGGTTGAGGAAGGCCCGCCTTCGGTTATTTTCAAAACCCCGAAGGAAGAACGCACCCGCAATTTCCTGCGCAAGCATCTTGCGCGGAACGGGGGCTGATATGAGCAACCTGTTTTACCAAACCAAATCCCCGCGCCCCGTTCTCGACCGCGCCGAGGGCATCTACATGTGGGATGTGAACGGCAAGCGCTATATTGATGGCTCGTCCGGTGCGATGGTGTCAAACCTTGGCCATTCCGACCCTGCGGTTCTGGAGGCGATGCGGGCGCAGATGGATAAATCCACTTTTGGTTATCGCTTGCATTTTCAGACCGAGAGTTCCGAAGAACTGGCGCGGATGACCGCGGATCTGGCGCCCGAGGGGATGAACAAGGTGTTTTTCGTGTCCGGCGGGTCCGAGGCGGTGGAAAGCACGCTGAAGCTGGCGCGGCAATATGTGATTACCCAAGGGCAGCCGCAGCGGTTCAAGGTGATCTCGCGCTATCCCAGTTATCACGGTTGCACGCTGGGCGCGCTGGCGATTACCGGCTATGCGCCGATGGCCGCGCCCTTTGATCCGATGATGCAGCGGATGCCGAAAATTCCGGCCCCGCGGGCCTATCTGGACGGGTTGGATATGGATGACCCCGCGACGGGCTTGCACTATGCCAACATGCTGGAAACAGCGATTTTGCAAGAGGGGCCAGAAACGGTTTTGGCCTTTATTGTGGAACCGGTGGGTGGGGCCTCAACAGGTGCTTTGGTGCCGCCTGCGGGCTATATGCAGCGTATTCGCGAGATATGTACCCAGTATGGTGTGTTGCTGATCCATGATGAGGTAATGACAGGCGGCGGCCGCACGGGCCGGTTTTTCGGCGCCGAGCATTGGGGCACAACGCCGGATTTGATCGCGCTGTCCAAAGGGTTTGGCGCGGGCTATGCGCCGCTGGGGGCGATGATTGCACGGGATGACATGGTCGAGGCCGTCATGGCCAATGGCGGGTTTATTCACGGCTTTACCTATGCGGGCAACCCGCTGGCCTGTGCGGCGGGGGTGGCGGTGCTGACCCAGATTGCCAAGCGCGATTTGGCCGGAAACGCCGCCCGCATGGGTGCAGCCTTGCAGCGGCGGCTAGGGGGCTTGATGCAACGCTATGCCCTGATCGGCGATGTGCGCGGCAAGGGGCTGCTGACAGCATTTGAACTGGTGGCCGATCGCCAGACAATGGCGCCGCTGAACCCGGCGTTGAATGCCCATGCGCGCTTGGTCGATATTGCCTATGACAACGGCCTGATCATCTATTCCCGCCGCACGCGGGGCGGCACGTCCGGTGATCATTTCCTTGTCTGCCCGCCGCTGATCACGACCGAGGCGCAGCTGGATGAGATCACCGATTTGCTGGACCGGTCACTGGCGCAATATGTGGCGGAACTGCCCGCAAGTGTGGCCTGAATGTCCAAGATTATCATCACATGCGCGGTTACGGGGTCAATTCACACGCCTTCCATGTCGCCTTATTTACCGATTACACCCGATCAAATCACTGAAAACGCTGTGGATGCCGCGGAGGCGGGGGCGGCAATATTGCATTTGCATGCGCGGGACCCGGTTGATGGCAGGCCTTCGGCCGCGCCCGAGCATTTCATGGCGTTTTTGCCACGGATCAAACAGGCGTCAGATGCAGTGCTGAACATTACCACCGGCGGCAGTGCCACGATGACGTTGGACCAACGGCTTGCCGCACCCAAACAGGCCGCGCCCGAAATGTGCAGTTTGAACATGGGAACAATGAATTTCGCGCTTTATCCGGCGGCGGCGAAGATTACGGATTGGAAATTCGACTGGGAAAAGCCGTTTCTGGAAGGCTCGGACGATCTGGTGTTCAAAAACACGCCGCGCGATATGGCGCATGTGCTGGACCAAATGGGCACGCAGCGTGGGGCGAAGTTCGAGTTTGAGTGCTATGACATCAGCCACCTTTATATGCTGCGGCATTTCAAAGATCGGGGGCTGGTGCAGGGGCCATTGTTCATTCAATTCGTGTTTGGCGTGCTGGGTGGCATGGGGCCGGACCCGGAAAACCTGACACATATGAAGCTGATTGCCGACCGGTTGTTCGGAGATGACTATATGTTTTCGGTGCTGGCGGCGGGGCGGCACCAGATGCCACTGATTACCATGTCGGCGATTTTGGGCGGCCATGTCCGCGTGGGGCTTGAGGATAGTTTGATGATCTCACGCGGGGTTCTGGCGCGGTCAAACGCCGAGCAAGTTGTGAAAATCCGTGGCATTGTCGAGGCTTTGGGGCGCACTGTCGCCACGCCCGCCGAGGTGCGCGAGATGCTGCAGCTGAAGGGCGCAGATAGGACGGCGATGTGACTGGAATTACGATCTCACCTGTGACCTGTGACGATGTGGCCCTGTTGCATCAGGCCTTGTCGCAATTGTCACAAGATTTGGGCGACACGCATTTGGCCAGCGTTTCGGCGTTAGAGGCCGCAGGCTTTGGCGCGGCCCCTGCGTGGCAGGCGCTACTGGCGCGGCGCGGTGAAGTGCCGGTGGGGGCGCTGCTGGCGTCGCCTTTGTTTTCCACCACGCGGGGGGGGCTGGGGCTGTTTGTGTCGGATCTTTGGGTTGATGCAGATTGTCGCGGGCAAGGGCTGGGGCAGCAGTTGCTGGCGCGTGCTTTGCGTGAATGGGAACCGGCTTTTGTGAAATTGTCAGTCTATGACAGCAATGCGGGCGGCCAGGCGTTTTACACCCGCGCGGGTTTTGAGGCGCAGGCCGATACCAATATGATTTTGCACGGCGCAGCGCTGATGCGCCTGAAAGGATAGCCATGAAAGCGATATTTGACGACCGGCAATGGAAGCATACACCGCGCCATTTCATGGCCAACGGGGCAATTTTGCCCAACCCCGAACAGGCCGAGCGGATAGATATTTTGCTGGCAGGCGCGCGCGCGGCGGGCTGCGAGGTGCAGGCGCCTGTGGATGCGGGGCTGGGTCCGATCGCGGCGATCCATTCGGCCGAGTATCTGACATTCCTGCAAAACATCTATGCCCGCTGGCGGCGGATTGAGGGGGCAGGCGAAGAGGTTATTCCCAATATCCATCCCGCAAATCGCGGCGACAGCTATCCGAAATCGGCAATCGGGCAGGCGGGGTACCATCAGGGTGACACAGCATGCCCCATCGCGTCGGGAACATGGGAGGCGGCGTATTGGTCGGCGCAATCTGCGGTTTCCGGGGCCGACGTTGTGCTGGGGGGCGAGCGGGCGGCCTATGCGCTGTCGCGTCCGCCGGGGCACCATGCCTTTGGTGATCTGGCCGGCGGGTTTTGCTTTCTGAACAATTCGGCCATCGCGGCAGAACGCTTTTTGGCCAACGGGTTACGGCCAGCGATTTTGGATGTCGATGTGCATCATGGCAATGGCACACAAGGCATATTCTATGGCCGTCGCGATGTGCTGACAGTGTCTATCCACGCCGACCCTGCAAGGTTTTATCCGTTTTTCTGGGGCCACGCGCATGAACGGGGCGAAGGCGCGGGCTTGGGGTATAACCTGAACCTGCCTTTGGCGCGTGGCACCGATGATGCGGGGTTCTTGGCGACTTTGGATGCGGCACTGGCGCAGATCCGCAGCTTTGGCGCGGATGTGGTTGTGGTGGCCTTGGGGCTGGATGCCTATGAGGGTGACCCGTTCAAAGGGCTGGCCGTAACCACGCCCGGCTTTGCGCGGATTGGGGCGGCGATTGCGGGGCTGGGGTTGCCCACGCTTTTCGTGCAAGAGGGCGGCTATATTTGCGATGCCTTGGGTGATAATCTGACCAGCGTTCTGGGCGGGTTTACCGAGGCTTAGGTTTGTCGATCTGCTTGGTCAAAGGGCCGGCCGTCAGCCCGTGCAGCAGGATTGACAGGCCAACGGTCAATGAGACCGTGGCCAAAAAGGCCTCTTCTTTGGGAAAGTCGAACTGGTCAATCATCAGCAGCGTGAACAGGATCGAGGCAATGCCACGCGGGCCGAACCACCCCAGAAACAGCTTTTCACGCAGGGGCAGCCCTGTACCTGCCAGCGAGAGAAAGATCGGCAGCATGCGCACGACTGTCAGGAACAGAACGGACAAAAGCAGCGTGCCCGGTGTGGCATAGGCCAGACCCGCAGGCAGCAAAAACGCGCCAAACATGAGAAAGGCAGCCATGGTCAGCAACTGGCCTTCGCTGTCCATAAAGGTGCTGATGGTGCGGATGTTGTGCTGAAAACTGTTGCCAAAAACCATACCGGCGACAAAAGCCGCGATAAAGCCGTTGCCGCCGACCAGCGCCGCCAAAACATAGGCGATAAAGGCGGTGCAGAGGAAAACTACGGCGCCGCCGGCCTGATTCATCGTGTCCTGGGCCTTGGTCCAATCCATCGCGCGGGCGGCAGACCAGCCCACGGTGATACCGACCAAGGGCCCGAGGGTAACCTGTTGCAGCGCCTCTAGGGCCAAACCTGTGGTGGTTTCTAACCCCGTCGCCGATGTCGAGGCCAAGACCGCGCCAAACAGCACGAATGGCAGCGCCAACCCGTCATTCAACCCGCTTTCGATATTGATGGTTTGGCCAAGATGGCCGGGCACTTTGTCGCTGGTCACCACAGTTTGCCCCAACGCGGCATCGGTCGGCGTTAGCACGGCCGCGGTAAACAAGGCCATCGCCCAGCCCGAGGCCGGATGCAGCCAATAGGCCACAGCCGTACCCAAGGCCACGGTCAGCGGCAGGCCAATCACCAACATGCGTGCGGGCAGTTGCCAATCGGTTTTCAGCTTGTTGAAACGCACATGGCTGGCATCTGAAAACAGCACCAATACCAGCGTCACTTCGGCAAGAATTTTCTTGCCGTCATAGATAAGCGCTGCGGGCAGGGCCGCATTCAGCCTGTCTGACAGCAATAAACCCAAAGCGGTGAACAGAATAGGCAAAGTGACGACCGAGCGCGCGATGGATTTGCTGAACAGGGAATAGGCGGCAAAAGCCAGCAGGATAATCAGCGCGGCAAGGGTCATCTAGGGGTCCGTTATAATTTGCCTGCCCCGCGTTTAGGGGCAGGAAAAAGGGGGCAGTTATTCGGCGACCTGTTCGGCTGTGCGTTTGGGCAGAACCCAATTGGCACGGGGGAAGTGGCACGTATAGCCATTGGGCAGGCGTTCAAGATAGTCTTGATGCTCGGGCTCGGCCTCCCAAAAATCGCCTGCTGGTTCAACTTGCGTGACCACTTTGCCTGGCCAAAGCCCGCTTGCGTTGACATCGGCGATGGTTTCCAGCGCCACCTGTTTTTGCGCATCAGAGGTGTAGTAGATGGCCGAGCGGTAACTGGTGCCGCGGTCATTGCCTTGGCGGTCAATCGTGGTTGGATCATGGATTTGAAAGAAAAATTCCAGCAACGCGCGGTAGCTGGTTTTGGCCGGATCAAACCTGATCTCGATCCCTTCGGCATGGGTGCCGTGGTTGCGGTAGGTCGCGTTTTTCACATCGCCACCGGTATAGCCGACGCGGGTTGCGATAACGCCGGGCAGCTTGCGGATAAGGTCTTGCATGCCCCAAAAGCAGCCGCCTGCCAGAATTGCGGTTTCCATCAATTTTCCTCCACTTGGCTTAGATAGGCGCCATAGCCTTCGGCCTCCATGTCATCGCGCGGCACAAAGCGCAGGCTGGCCGAGTTGATGCAGTAACGCAAGCCACCCATTTCGCGCGGGCCATCGTTGAAGACATGGCCCAAATGGCTGTCGGCATGTTTGGACCGTACCTCGACGCGGCGCATCCCGTGGCTGGTATCGCTGAGTTCCGTTACCATTTCGGTATCAATGGCTTTGGAAAACGCAGGCCAGCCGCAGCCCGAATTGAACTTGGCCGAAGACGCAAACAGTGGCTCACCCGAGACGATATCGACGTAGATGCCCGGTGCGAAATGCTTGTCGAACTCACCGGTAAATGCCCGTTCGGTACCGCTGTTTTGTGTGACATCAAACTGCTGAGGGGTCAGCCGCGCAAGGGCTTCTTTGGTTTTCTGATAGGTCATCTTCACCTCTTATCTGTGGCTTGGGTCAGTGTATTACCTATGTGTGCGATAGCAGACACGGGCTATATGTGGGGTGTTATAGCGCAAACCCCAAACAGGATGTGGGCAATGTTTCGTGAGCAGACAGACAGGCCGCACGCCCACTGCAATCTGAACAATTGTACAGGTTAACGTGACGTTCATCCCTTTGCAGTAAACCTGATATCGGGTGAATAAAAGGGTGGTGTGATGGACCGGCAATCAAATGCCAGGCCAGTCATCATTAAGCGTAAGAAAGTTATAAAAGGCGGCGGGCACCATGGTGGGGCGTGGAAAGTTGCCTATGCAGACTTTGTGACGGCCATGATGGCCTTCTTTATGCTTATGTGGCTGCTGAATGCGACAACTGAAAAACAACGGAAAGGGCTGGCTGATTATTTCAGCCCGACGATTCCGATCAACCGTATTTCCGGCGGCGGGGATGGGGCCTTTAGCGGCGACAGCATAACCGCCGACGGTCAGAACATGGAAAGCGGCACAGGTGCGTCGGCCGCGTTCTCAAATGAGACTTTGCCAAGCGGTGGCGAGGATGGCGAAGATGATGCCCTCTCGCGGCGTGAAATGCAGGACAAAGCGGCCGAGATTGAAAAGGCGCTGGCGGCGCGAAGCGGTGAGAGCATGACGATGCAGCGTGCGCTGCGCCACGTCACCACAAAGGTCACCGATGAGGGCTTGATTATCGAGATTTTTGATCTGGATGATCTGCCCCTGTTTGAAGGCCAGACTGCAGAACCGACGCCGATACTCAAAGAAATCGCCGTGGTTATTGCCGAAGTTCTGGCAATTACAACCAACAAGCTCGCCGTGAACGGCTATGTGCGCGCCTTTCCCATTATGCTGATAGAGAATCCGTCATGGGCAATTTCAGCGGCACGGGCCCAAGCCATGCGCGAGCTGTTGCAAGAGGCAGGCAGCGATTCGGGGCGTGTACAGCGTGTCAGCGGTTTTGCAGACCGAAAGGCGATAACTGCAGATCCGATGGCTGTCCGCAACAACCGGATAGAGGTTGTTTTGCTGCGCAGAGACCGTTGAAAGGGGCCAATACACAGGAAAATCAGATCAAGTTTTAGCTATTAGGACGATCTTAAGGCGCAGCGTGCAGTTTGGACTTTGACTTGGGGTCCTAGCAGCAGAAAGGCGCTAACTTATGACAATCTCCTCTTCGCTCAATGCCGGGGTGGCAGGGCTGAACGCCAATGCCACCCGGCTCGCGACAATTTCCGATAACATCGCTAATTCAGGCACTTATGGGTATAAGCGGGCTGACGCAGATTTCCAAAGCATGGTTATCACCAATGCGGCAGGGGCAGGCGTATATTCCGCCGGTGGTGTGCGGGCCACAAGCAACAGGATGATCGATCAGCGTGGTGCTTTGGTGGGTACGTCGAACGCGCTTGATATTGCGATTTCAGGGCGTGGTATGTTGCCCGTCGTTTCGGCGGTCAATGTTTCGGCCGATGGCGTTGGCGATGGTTCGATGATGATGACAACGACAGGTTCTTTCCGATCGGATTCAGACGGTGTGCTGCGTACTGACTCTGGGCTGGTGCTGTTGGGGTGGCCTGCAAATTCGGACGGCACAATTCCGGTTTTGCCGCGCGATACGGTTACCGGATTAAGGCCGGTTACGATTAATGCGAACCAGCAAGCCGGTGACCCTACGACAGCGATGAAATTGGGTGTGAACCTGCCTGCAACCAGCACGGCGACAGGCTCGCCGGGCACCACACTTCCGCTGTCTATCGAGTATTTTGGCAATTTGGGCACATCCGAAACACTGGATGTCAGCTTTACGCCAACCGTCCCTGCGACAGGCTCGTCCAATGAATGGACCATGGTTATCACCGATTCCGCGCAGGCAGGGGCTGTTATTGGTGAGTATACTTTGACATTTGACGATACGCGCGGCTCGGGCGGGACGCTGAGCTCTGTGACGACGGTTTCGGGCGGTGTTTATAATGCGACAGATGGTACGCTGGCTTTAACGGTCGCCGGGGGGCCGATGTCGATGAAGATCGGGGGGCTTGGCGACCCGAACGGGTTGACCCAGCTTTCTGACAGTTTTGCACCGACCTCGATTACGAAAAACGGGTCGCCCGTTGGCAATTTGACCGCCGTCGAAATTGATGAGAACGGCTTTATCAATGCCACATATGACACAGGATTCACGCGGCGCTTGTATCAAATTCCCTTGGTTGATGTTCCCAACCTGAATGGCCTTGTTGCGTTGAACAATCAGACCTACCAGATTTCACCAGACTCGGGCTCGTTCTTCTTGTGGGATGCCGGCGATGGCCCAACCGGGTCTGTGGTTGGTTACGCCCGTGAAGGGTCGACCACAGATGTTGCCGCAGAGTTGACGGCACTGATTCAAACGCAGCGTGCCTATTCATCCAACGCAAAGGTCATTCAGACCGTTGATGAGATGTTGCAAGAAACCACCAACATCAAACGATAGGCGGCTGAAGGATGAGCATTTCAGGATCCATGTCGAGCGCACTATCCGGGCTGACGGCAGCTGCGCGATCTGCGGAGTTGATTTCGTCAAACATTGCGAACGCGCTGACCGATGGCTACGGGCGGCGCGAACTGCAGGTTGGGGCGCAAACCCTTGGGGGCAGCGGTCAAGGCGTTCGGGTGATCGGCGTGTCGCGTGAAATCAATCATGCTCTTGTGGCAGATCGGCGGCTTGCCGATGCCAGTGCCTCGAATATGAATGGCCGTTTGGATTTCCTGACACAGTTGGCTACGGCTTTGGGCAGTCCGGAAGACGGCGCTTCCTTGACGGGTCGGCTGGGAGCTTTTGACAGTGCATTGGTTGCGGCCTCGGCCGAACCCGAAAGCAGCGTCCGGCAAAGCGCAGTCGTCGAGGGCGCGCGCGCGGTTGCCTCTGGCATTCGATCGGTATCAACCAAAATCCAGTCAGCGCGAAGCGATGCCGACGCCAAAATTGCGTCTGAAGTTGAGGCAATCAATGGGGCCTTGGTTTCGATTGCAAAGTTGAACACAAGTATTGCCTCGACCAGCGGGGGCGGGCAAGACGTCTCTGCTTTGTTGGATCAGCGCCAGCAACTGATTGATCAAGTGTCGTCAATCGTTCCCCTGCGAGAGATTCCGCGTGAAAACGGGAAGGTGGCTTTGTACACGACGGGCGGCGCGGCGCTGCTGGATGGACTGCCGTCAAAACTGGGGTTTTCCTCGGTGTCGCTGATCACCCCTGATATGACCTTGGCATCAGGCGCGCTATCAGGTCTAACAATCAATGGTCGCGCGATTGATACCGGAGACAAAGGCGCAATTGCCGGGGGCTCATTGGCCGCAAATTTTGCAGTGCGCGATGATCTGGCACCCGCAGCACAGGCCGAACTTGATGCGCTGGCGCGCGATCTTATTTCACGTTTTCAAGACCCATCCGTCGACCCGACTTTGTCGGCGACGGATGCCGGCTTGTTCACTGATGGCGGTCTGGCCTTTTCTGCCGCGAATGAAGAGGGGCTTGCGGCGCGGATCGGGCTAAACACTGCGGTTGACGCGTCAAATGGCGGCGCGGTTTGGCGGACCCGGGATGGCATCGGCGCAACCACGCCTGGTGCGGCGGGGGACTCGACACTTTTCGCTGCGATGCAATCGGCCTTGAATGACGCCCGAACCACGGCATCAGGGCAGTTTGCAGGGGGGGCAAGCGATACGATTATGCTTGCTTCAAAGCTGTTGTCCTCGGTCGCGGGCGATAGACTGATGCTTGAAACCGAGACCGGTTTCACCACCGCGCGCGCGACGGCCTTGTATAGTTTAGAGCTGGAAGGCGGCGTCGATACCGACCGCGAACTTCAGGATCTGCTGATGGTTGAGCAAGCCTATGCTGCGAATGCGAAAGTCATCCAAACCGCAGACGATATGCTGCAAATTTTGTTGGGAATGTAAGATGGGTATGAATGGCATCGGCGACTTGGCGCAAACTGTTAGCATGCGTCGTTTTTCTGCAGGCATGAAGCAGGCAGCCAATACAGCAGCCCAAGAGCTTACGACCGGGATTACCGCAGATGTCGGGCGAAAGCTTGGGGGGGCGTTTTCGAACCTGACAGGTTTGGAATCCACTCTGATCCGATTGGACGGCTACAAAGTCGCGACGGATGCGGGAACACGGATAACCGGTGGCATGCAAACGGTTTTGGAACAACTGGATCGGCTTACCGACGGAGTCGGAATCTCATTGATGAATGCCGCGACAGACACTCAGCCTGCAATTCTGAATGGCCTTGTTGTCGACGGAGCACAGAAATTTGACGCGCTCTTGTCTTCGCTGAATACGCGAATTGGCGACAAAACGATCTTTGCAGGTGTCGCAAGCGATGGCCCGGCCGTTGCAAGCGCAGACACAATCCTTTTGGCGATTGAAGCTGCCGTTGTCGGGGCTGGTGCTGTTTCAGCTGTGGATGTTGAGGCAGCGGTTTCGGCCTGGTTCAACGATCCAAGCGGCTATGAAGCCGTTGGCTACGTAGGGGGCGGGGCCGCTCTAGCGCTTTCGATCTCGGTTGAAGACAAGCTCGATTTTGGGGTAACAGCCGCAGATCCGGCGATTAGGGATACCCTTAAATCTATGGCTATGGTTGCGTTGGTCGATCGTGGTACGGTCATAGCTGATGCCAAGACAGGCGCAGAACTGGCCTTTGCAGCCGGAAGCCAAATGCTGCAAAACCAGTCAGATCGCGCCGTTCTTGCCGGGAAAATTGGGTTGGCTCAGGCAAGAGTTGACTTGGCGCAAACGCGCAATGAGGCCGAAACGTCAGCGCTGCAATTGGCGCGTTCAGATCTTTTGGCGGTCGACCCCTATGAAGCTGCAACCCGAATGGAAGCGGCGCAGACACAGTTGGAAACATTGTATTCAGTTACTGCGCGACTTTCACGCCTAAGCTTGGTGGATTTCTTATAATGATTAGGCTTCTTTGTCTTCTGCTACTCTTGCCGAGTTTGGCACTTGCCGCGCCAATCAGGATCAAAGATTTGGTAGAGTTTGACGGTGTTCGGGGAAATGACCTCGTCGGCTACGGGCTTGTGGTTGGTTTGAATGGTACAGGGGATGGCATGCGAAACGCGCCATTCACCGAAGAAATCATGACCAATCTTTTGGAACGCTTGGGCGTAAATGTGAACGGTGAGCAATTCCGGCCCAAGAACGTCGCGGCTGTGTTTGTAACCGCCACTTTACCGCCGTTTGCGCGCATGGGGGGGCGCATAGATGTTACCGTATCGGCAATTGGGGATGCCAAAAGCCTGTTGGGCGGAACCTTGGTGATGACGCCCTTGAATGGCGCAGATGGCCAAGTTTATGCTGTTGCGCAAGGGACAATTATCGCCGGCGGCGTTGTCGCCGAGGGCGCTGCGGCGCGCGTGGTTCAAGGGGTGCCAACGGCGGGAGTGATTCCGTCAGGTGCGCGAGTAGAACATGAGGTTGATTTTGATTTTGCAGGTCTGAAAACCATTCGGCTCGCGTTGCGGACCCCCGATTTTACAACCGCAGGGCGTATCGAGGGGGCGATCAATACCAATTTTGGCCGAGGTGTGGCTGTGATGCTTGATGCCGGCACCATTGCTTTTGACATGGGGGCAGCGCGCATGCCCTCGCCCGCACATGCCATTGGGCGGATCGAGAATATTCTGGTCGAGCCTGAAACACGCGCCCGGGTCGTTGTTGATCAGCGTTCTGGTACGATTGTGATGGGTGCTGATGTAAGGATCAGTCGTGTTGCGGTCGCGCAGGGCAGTTTGACCTTGCGTGTTGAAGAAAGCCCGATCGTCGTGCAGCCAAATCCCTTTAGCGAAGGAGAAACTATTGTTGTCCCTAGGACCAAGGCAAGTATTACGCCCGCACCAGGCACAGGAATGGCCGAGGTTGACGGGTCTACCAACCTGTCCGAAGTCGTGGCGGGCCTGAATGCCTTGGGCGTTGCCCCGCACGACATGATCGACATTCTTAAAAGCATCAATGCTGCGGGTGCGCTTCATGCCGAGTTCCTGGTTCATTAAGTCAGCGATGCATGCATTGCCCAGCGAAGTCGCAGGGCGCAATCTGAGTTGATGCATTGGATGCGCCTGCCCAACGTCAACAATTGTGCCAAAATGGTTTTGTTGTAGCCAACAAGAGGTAGGCATCCATGTCGGAGATTGGCATATTGGCGATCGTTCTTACTATGGACAGTTTTCAGGTTTGCGGCGTCAAGGCTGTTGGCGTCTGAATGATCAACAAGTCAATGTCGCGATTACGGCCGACTTAGGTTTTGTCAGGTCACAAAGCCTGTATCGTGGCGATGGACGCTTGCGCCGCGTCACATTTCGGGGTGGATTGCCCAGACACATGGCCATGCTATGCGCATTATCTCTGCGATCTATGTGAAACCCTTGGTAAAGGGGGAGAAGCACAGTTTTGCTGGTGCGGAGGCAGTTGTAATGGCAGGTCACGTCTCGTCATGGATATTGTTGCAGTGAGGAGCGCAGGGAAACAAGCGCGCGTCGTCCGTCGGGCTTGGACCGATGCCACTATGGACGACCTTTTCGGACGCATCGGTGCTTTGTACGGCAGACTACGCGATTGAACAATATAACTAGTGGGCATTTGGCCGGGTTCGGGCTGGTCACGCCCAAATGGCCCACGTCTTCTTAGGCTCCAGCCCCTCCAATTTGCCTTAGGCTGTCATGCCTGACTGATCGACGAGACCAGTCTCAATTCACACGCTGCCCTGTAGCAAATGCAAAGCATGTGTGGGTGGGGTACGGCTTTGAGCCTTGGGGTGAAAAGGGGGGGGAGGTCGAATGATCACTGCCCGACAGGGTATTGCGCAGCAATGTCCCGAAAGGGGGGGCGGACCAAGGGGGGGAATGAACCGTTGCCGGGCACACAATTGCAACAATCGGCGTGAGGGATAAAATCGCATGCTGTCACTGATGAAAATGGTCGCCGATCCATTTCCTAAGGGCAGCAGGTGGAATCAGCGATTATACAGGTGCTGCGGCCTTATTGAGCAGCTTGCTAGCGGCAGAATGGTTGTTGGATACTCTCAAGGTTTGCAGGCAAACCGCTGCCGGGCAAAGACCTGTGGCTATGATGCCGATTTGATTTGAGATGCGTTGAAAGACAAAGGCATAAAACCGTGCGTCCCGGGCGGGAAGCCCAGCTGCAAACCGGTGAAATACGACATGCGTCGCTTCAAATGCCGAAGCCGCCTACTCGCGCATGTAAACATGCGCTGCCAAGTGGCACTTCGAGACTATGTTCGGGCGTTTGAGGGACTGGCGACGGGTGGCAACGCGTTGCGACAGATGCCGGACGGGCCTCCTCGCCGCCTTTGCCGCAACCAATCTCTACTGGCTTTGACGATCAATGAGACAGGAACCTAGGGAATGCGCAGCCCCGTTGCCCGATTGAAGACATGCAGCTTGTCGCTTGCGATCTTGAAGGGGATCACATCGCCGGGGGCAATGTTGTGCCGCTCATTCAGGCTGACCTGCATCTGGGTGCCGACGACATCAAGAACCAGATTGACCCGATCTCCGGTATTTTCCGAGGATATCAGGCGCCCCGAGAAATGCGCATCCGCGGTGGTGGCAAGTTTGATCTGTTCAGGACGCATGCCCAGCGTTACATCGCCCAGCCCGCTGCCGCCATAGGGGAAAGTTGTGCCCAAAGCGGCAATGGTTCTGTCGGCCAAAATCTCTCCGTCAATCAGGTTCATTGGCGGCGTGCCAACGAAACTTGCGACAAAGACGCTTGCGGGATGGTCATAGAGTTCCAGCGGAGGGGCGAATTGTTCGATTTTGCCTCTATTGAGCAGCATCACGCGGTCGGCCATTGTCAAAGCCTCGACCTGATCATGGGTTACATAGATGGCCGTCACCTTCAGCCGCTGTTGCAAGTTGCGAATTTCGCCGCGCATCTGCACACGCAGCTTGGCGTCGAGGTTGGAGAGCGGTTCATCAAACAAGAACACCTTCGGTTCCCGTACAATGGCGCGGCCCATCGCGACCCGCTGACGCTGCCCGCCTGAAAGATCCTTGGGTTTGCGGTCCAGATAGGGGGTCAGGTTCAAAAGGTCTGCCGTTTCGGCGATGCGGCGGCCGCGATCGGCTTTTTCGATGCCCATCAATTCTAGCGGGAAGTCGATGTTCTGGCGCACCGTCATATGTGGGTAAAGCGCGTAGGACTGGAACACCATCGCGATATCGCGGTCACGGGGGGCCTGCTGTGTCACATCTTTGCCGTCAATCGTGATGCTGCCGCTTGTCGAATCCTCTAACCCCGCGACGATGCGCAGAAAGGTGGACTTGCCGCAGCCGCTTTCGCCAAGAACGGCGATGAATTCCCCGCTTTGGATTTCGGCATCTAGGCCATGCAACACCTGCACAGCCCCGAATGATTTTTTGAGGGCAGAAATGGTCAGGTTGGACATGGGTCAGGTCTCCGCATCTGGAATTAGGTCTAGCCGAGCAAATGCTTCGGGCGGGGCGTCATTGCGCTTCATTTCGGCAATCATCTTGCGGGCCATTTCGGCGTGAAGCCCCGCATCCGCTATCTGGTTTTGCTGAAACGGGTCCGCGACCGTATCGAACAGCAGCGAGGCATTGCCTTCCATCACCGCCGGCCCGTGGGTGTGATACCAAGGCGAGGCGGAGGACACAGGAATGCGTAGCACCGGATAGCCGTTCGCATATGGTAGGTCGTGGATCAGCGTTGCGGTTGCCAGCTCATCTTGCGCGAAATGTTGCAACATGTGGCTGGGCATCAGGGTGTATTGAAAAAACGCCTGCTCTAACAAGTTTTCGGGATAGCGGAAATAGCTGTGCCGACCATCGGTCACATTGATCGCGCCGCCGAAATAGCCGAAAATCACGCAGCCATGGTTGGTGGTGGCAGGGTCGTGCAGAAGCGGCAGAAGGGATTTACCCCGCACCGCATCCGGCGGGGTGCAGCCAAACGCATCCAGAAAGGTTGGCATCAGGTCGGGTGTCTGGGTGAGGCCGTTGCGCGATTGGCCCCAAAGGTTGATATGGTCGGGGTGGTGCAGGAACAGCGGGATATGTGCGATTTCCTGATAGGCTGGCATCTTGTTCTTTGCCCACCAGTCATGCTCTCCGGTCAGGTAACCGTGATCGGTAGAAACCACCAGCATGGTATCGCGCCATATATCAAGCGCGTCCATCTTGTCGAGCAGGCGGCCAAGCTGTTCGTCGCAATGGGCCAGCAGCGCCATGTAATTGGCGCGCAGCTCATCCGCTTCGGCATTGCTTTCGCTGACGCGGGCATAGGGCGGCCAATCGCGGATGGGGCCATCATAGGCGGTGGGATATTGCGCGCGCAGGCGGTCGGGGGCGTGGAAGGGTTCGTGCGGGTCAAAGGTTTCGATCTGCAGGAACCAGTTGTCCGCCGCACTGTTCTTGTCCAGAAAATCGCAGCCAAGATCGAAGCATTGTACCGAGGAAAAATCGGCCTCGTCGCGGATATAGTCTCGGTTGATCATGTAATGCAGCGGCGAGGCGCCCAGTTTGTCGCTGAATTGCGAGGGGTGGAAATTCTGTCGATAGCGGTCCAGATCGGGGGTCACATGCGCTTTCCAAGGGTCGCCTTCCTGCCCGCGCTGGAATTCGTAGCTGGTAAAACTGTTGAGGTAGCCGGCGCCGCCCACCTCCATATAATGATAGTGATCGGTGACCAGATGGCTGTAAACGCCCTGCTTTTGCAAGATCTCGGTCATCGCCTGATCAAAGGGTTCCAGCGGGCCCCAGCTGCGATGCATGAAGTTCAGACGCCCCGTCAGCAGGTCGCGGCGCGCGGGCATGCAGGGCAAGCTGCCGACATAGTGGTTGTCAAAGCGTACCGATTTTTCCGCAAGCCGCTGGAAGTTCGGCGTGCGCATCCGGTCCGCGCCGTAGGGCTCCAGAAAATGCCGGTTGAGCGTATCGAACAGAACAAAAATTACACGCATATCAGGACGTGGCCTCTATTTCGGAAGATTGGGTGGTGACGCTGACATCAAGCGAGAAGTGGCGCTTTTCGCCGGGGGCAAGCTGGGGCATTTCGCTCGCATCGCGCGCCTCGGCACGGCTGCGTTTCGCGGTGGTGCAGGGTTCGATGCCGATCAGGGAATAGCCCTCGCCGCGTACACGCAAAAGTTGGAGATAGGGCAAGGTATCGGTCGCATAGGTGATTTCGACGCTGAGGCCGGTTGCCGTATTGTGCAGGCCGCAGCGCGCCTTGCCATTGGTCGCCTGTTGCCGGTGGACCGAGATTTCCGCGACGGGCTGGTGCGGAGGGGGGCCATAGGGGTGCTTTGGTTCATGGTCGAGGTTCGCCCAAAGCTGCGTGGTCGCGCCAAGGTCCAGCACGCTGTCCGCATCGACCAGCGGATAGCCAAGATTGAAGTGATAGAGCATCATGCTTGGCACCGTGGTCGGGCCGATATTGGTGACAGTATCGCGGAGGGTCAGGCTTGTGCCGCCCAGGGGGATTTCGATCCGCCGCCGCAAGCGGATTGCGCCGCGAAAGGTCATGGACTGGATGACTTCGCCCTCGCTGTTGATTGTCATTGAGAACTGACCCGGCACCAGCAGAAATTGTCATTGAGAATTGACCCATGTGTAACCTTGCCCCGGCTTGAATCAGCTGGGGGCGCATGGAGTGATAGACATGGGATTTTTGAGGGTAATTCGGAAATGGGCACTGCGGGATAAGATGCCTATTCGCGAGATCGCGCGGCGGACGGGCGTATCTCGCAACACGATCAAGAAGTATCTGCGGGAGGGGATTGTTGAACCTGCATTTCAGGTGCCAGATCGCCCCAGCAAGCTGGACCCTTATGCTAAGCATCTTACTGCGTGGCTGACGACTGATCAGCGCAAATCACGCAAGGAACGCCGAACGGCGAAGCTGATGCATGCCGATCTTGTAAAGCTTGGATATGACGGTTCCTACGAACGTGTTGCGGCCTTTGTGCGGGAATGGAAGGGTGACCGGCAGCGTGCGCATCACACGACAGATCGTGGGACTTTCGTGCCGCTGGTGTTCGCGCCGGGCGAGGCTTTCCAGTTCGATTGGAGCGAGGAC
>NZ_LGHT01000024.1 GCF_001202035.1 Pseudorhodobacter wandonensis
TCCTGGATGAGCTGGGATATCTGCCGTTCAGCGCCTCCGGCGGCGCGTTGCTCTTCCATCTTCTGAGCAAGCTGTATGAACGCACCAGCGTCATCATCACCACCAACCTGAGCTTCAGTGAATGGGCCAGCGTCTTTGGCGATGCCAAAATGACCACAGCACTGCTCGATCGTCTCACACATCGCTGCCACATCCTCGAGACCGGCAATGACAGCTACCGCTTCAAGGCCAGCTCCGAAACAGCGAAGAAAAAGCGAAAGGAGGCAACAGCATTGACGCCATCATAACCAGCAGATCATAACGGCTGGGTGGGTCAGATCTCGATGAAAATGCCGGGTCAGTTCTCAATGACAATCAACACACTTCCCTCTCCTCGCGAAGCAGCCGGACTTCCTTGCGAAGGCGTTCGTTCTCTTTCTCGACGTCTTCGTGAGGACCCGACATCAGGTCATCATGCTGATGCTTTTGGACCCACTTGTTCAGCGTCGAAAGCCCAACCCCCAAATCAGAGGCCGCTTGTGGTCGTGTCAGTCCACTGGTCGTCGCGATGCGCACGGCATCACGGCGAAACTCGTCTATGTATCTCGTTGCCATTCTCAATCTCCTTCATAGCAAACATTGCTCGAAAGAGACCGGAACTAAACCGCGACAAGACCGGCCGCGAAAACCTATGTTTAGTTCCTGACACCAGCATCTCGGGAGCCCGGGTTGCACGCGAACTGGACGCATTGGTCCGGATTTACGGAAAACCCGCCAGCATAGTCCGTGACGATGGAACTGAATTCACCAGCAAGGCCATCCTGAAATGGGCAAACGACAACAAGGTCGAATGGCATTACATTGACCCCGGTAAGCCGCAGGAGAATGGTTACGTCGAGTCATTCAACGGCAGCTTGCGGGATGAATGTCTCAACGAGGAAATCTTCGATAGCCTAGCCGACGCCCGCCGAAGGCTGGCGCTATGGCAATACGACTACAACAAAGTCAGGCCGCATTCATCGCTGGGAAACAAACCCCCCGCAGAAGCGCGCCGGGCGCTTGAGCTATTTGATGGCATCGCGCCCGGCGCGCTTGCCGAACCCGAAACCGACGATTATCAAACCCGAGGACTCTCATTATGAACGAGGGACGACCGGGGGGCAGGTCACTGGTTTAGTTATCAGTAGATGCGATGTGTGAATACTCCAACAAAGGTCATCGGGTTGTGCCCCGGTGACTTTTTCTAAATTTCGCACAACGCGGAAAATGGAATGAGGTCACAGCCGCAACATAGCGACGACCAATATTCCGGTCAAGTTTTTGAAATTAAACCAGTAATTTCACATTGATTGTGAAACTCTAGGACAGCAAATCGGTTAAGTCTGTATCTGACTTTTTCTTCACTGGCTGGCTTTTTGACTTCTTCTTTTCGTGCCTATCCAAAAGGTCAGAATACCACATCATCATCTTCCGCCGCTCATCAAGATAGAGCGCCGCGTTAAATGCGCTTCGAACCTCATTAGCAGGGAAATGGGCAAGCTGTCTTTCGATTGCGTCCGCGCGCCACAAGCCCGACTCATTCAGTATAGTCAACGCAGTGCTGCGAAACTCGTGAACCGATGCGCGGCTATGATAGCCCAACCGATACAAGCCATAAATCAGCGTGTTCTCGGAGGTGGGTTTGTGACCCGATTGACCGGGCAGAATGAAAGGGGAAGTACCAGCCAAGTCTTTCAATCCATCAAACATGGCCCGGACCTGCGGCGACAAGGGAACGATGTGTTCCTTTCGTATTTTCATTTTACTCGCTTCGATGCGCCAAGTGTCGCCGTCGATTTCTGCCCATGTTGCCAACCGGAGTTCGGAAGTTCTCACGAAGGTATGCGCGATGATCTTTAAGCCCAGCGCAGTAGCACGATCACCGCTATTGTTGGCCATGGCAGCAAAGAAGTCATGCAGTTGATCTTCTTTCAATGCCTCGCGGTGCTGTTGTCGGGGCGCAGACTTCATAGCGACAGCAATTGGGGCGGCGGGGTCTTGCAGCGCCCAGCCATTTGCCACGGCATAGCGGAACACCAGACTAATCGTTTGACGGACGCGCTTTGCCATTTCCAAGCCGTTGCGATCCTCAATCACACGCAACAGCGCTAAGATTTCGACGGAGGTGATGGTCGACACATCCTTGCCGCCGATCTTGGGAAACACATCCGCATCGAGGCGCGACCATATGCGGGCGGCATAGCCTGATACCCATTGCGCTTCTCTGGCGTTGAACCAAGCACGGGCCGCATCCTTGAAGGTTTTTTCAGGCGTTGCCGCTGCCCCTTCCTTCAATGCCGGGTCATCCCCCATGGCTAGCTTGTCTTTCAACTCGGCTGCTCGCATTCGCGCCGATGCAAGAGATACATCGGGGTAAGAGCCGAAGGAAGCTGTTCGCTACTTACCGCCGAACCAATAGTTCATACGTCATAGCTTTGAACCGATTGGCGAAATTTGCAGGAACAACCCGCGCGCGTCCGATAGCTTCTTCACCTTCTCGGCGGGTTTGGCTGCGCGGCATTGGGCATCTGTCAAAGGCATAGCGACGACTCATTTTGTTGGTATCGCAGTGATGACACCAACAAATTATACCAACAAAAGGTGAAACGTATGGAGACGTATGAAACACCAAAAAGGAGATAACCCACTGTTTTTAAGTGTATTACCTTCAATCTGATACGTATGGAGACGAAATTTTGGTAGGCCCGGAGGGACTCGAACCCCCAACCAAGGCGTTATGAGCGCCCTGCTCTAACCAGTTGAGCTACAGGCCCAGAACAGCGGACTCTTGACCACTTGTCTATGGCAGTTTGCTAGCTGGATCAGTTCGGGTGGTCAAGAACAGTTTGCCGCTGTTAACGCATTGGTAGTCTTTTTCTGGCAATCAAAAAGAACGGTGAAGGGGATAGTGTTGGAACATATCGGCATAAAACTTAAAATTGACCACGCGCGCAAAACCACTGCACGCAGCGACGTGCAGGGTGCCGCAAAAGCGTGGAAGCTGGCACTTGCTCGATCAGCGCGCGATGCAATCGGGCTGGAAATGACGATCCCCGAGCTGCGCCAGACAAGATCTTCACTTGCCGAATTGCTGGAACTGCCACCGGAACGCGCCTTGATTGCTATGCTTGAGGGCCCAAAGGAAGGGCTTGGCCTTTTGGTGATCTCGCCCGAAATTCTGGCCGGTATCGTTGAAATACAAATGGTCGGGCGCGTCAACGCAACCGCGGCAATTGCACGACGGCCTACCCGAACCGATGCCGCAATGGTTTCCGCGATGATCGACAAAGCGTTGAAATCGTTGCAGCTCGGCCTCGCACAATCGAATGATCTAACGTGGACCAGCGGCTTTAGCTATGCATCATTTCTTGAAGACGCGCGCCCGCTTGGGCTTTTGCTCGAAGATACAGCTTATCAGGTTTTGTTTGCCGAAGTGTCCCTGGCCGATGGCGCGAGAAACGGCCAGATCTTGCTCGCGTTGCCTGCCGATGGGCGTGGTGCCCCGCCAAAACTGGTCGAGCCGCCGCCAAGTCGCGCAGCCGAAATGGTGTTTGGCGCCGCTTTGGGCGAGCAAATCATGGGCTCACAAGCCGAGATCATCGCCGTCCTTTCTCGGGTAAACCTGCCATTGGATAGGCTTTTGGACTTGAAGGTTGGTGAGCAAGTTTCGTTAAACGAGGCCGCGCTCGACCAAATCTGCCTTGAAGGACGCGATGGCCTGCGCATCGCCAACGGAAAACTCGGGCAAAACGCAGGCATGCGCGCGATCCGCATCATCGAGCACGGCGCAAAAACCTCTACCTCGCTTGCGCCCGGTATGCACGCCCCAAGCCAGCCCGCGCAAATAAAGGCCCCAGCACCACAGGCTGAAATCAAGAAAGCGGGTTAGCCCCATTGCTACGCAGCAGTATGCTGAATCGTGGCGCGTGGGAGGCTTTTGTTCATGCGCCAATCCCGCGCAGCCTTTGGTACTGCAGGCCAATGTAAGCCCGCCACAGTAGCAATCCACCGCAGAGGCGCCAATGCAGCGGGACTAACAGCACAGGATTGGCAGAAATCACCTCGAAACGCTGTCTCGCATGTAAATATCAGCCGTTCACATCGACCACGACACGCCCTTTAACATGACCTTGCAAAATATCTGCGCCCAGTTTTGGCAAGTCGGCCAAAACTGCTGGGGTGATCATGGCTTCCAGCTTGGCCATTGGAAGATCTTTGGCAATCCGGTCCCAAGCGCGGGTGCGGTCTGCATAGGGTCGCATCACGCTATCAATTCCCAACAGATTCACGCCACGCAGCAGAAACGGGATCACGGTCGCGGGCAGGCTTGCCCCCCCAGCAAGGCCAACGGCAGCAACGGACGCGCCGTATTTCATCTGCCCCAAAAGCCGCGCCAGCATTGCCCCACCAACCGCATCGACGCAGCCCGCCCAAACTTCGCCTTCCAGCGGGCGCTTGACCGTTTCGGCCAGTTCTTCGCGGGCGACAATCCGCGTCGCGCCAAGCGAGGTCAAATAGTCTGCCGTTTCGGGTCGGCCTGTAACAGCGGCGACCTCATAGCCCAAATGCGCCAGTATCGCCGTAGCAACCGAACCCACGCCCCCCGCAGCACCTGTCACCAGAACCGGGCCTTGGCCGGGTTTCAGCCCGTGATCTTCCAACGCCATCACCGCCAGCATTGCGGTGAATCCCGCCGTACCAACGGCCATTGCCTGCCGCGTGGTCAGCCCGACGGGCAGCGGCACCAGCCAATCGGCCCGCACCCGCGCTTTCTGCGTATAGCCGCCCCAATGCGCCTCGCCCACGCGCCAACCGGTTAGCACAACCTTGTCGCCTGCCTTGTATCGCGGATCAGACGACGCCTCGACCGTACCGGCAAAGTCGATTCCGGGAATATGCGGATAATTGCGCACAAGGCCGCCACCTGGACCGATGCACAGCCCGTCTTTGTAGTTTACGGTCGAGTATTCGACAGCAACAGTCACCTCGGCTTCGGGCAAACGATCCAAACCGATCTGCTGAACCGAGGCCGATGTTTTGCCCTCGGCATCTTTTTCGACGATCAAAGCGTTGAACATGTTCACTCTCCGTTAAATCCAGAATTTATTTTGCACAGTCGCATGGCGCATACCCGCTGGTGTTTTCACCTCCAGCTTTGTGCCCGCATCCCAATGCGTCATCCGCACCATGCCGATCGCAACATTGGCGCCAAAATCGGGGCTGGCAGCTGCCGAGGTCACCTGCCCCACCCGTTTCCCGCCTGCCATCAGCGGCCAGACCCGATCGCAGGGGGGAATTTCGCCCTCAATAGCGATGGGTCGAATTTGCTGGATCGGGCCCTCTTTGGCCACCCGCAGCAGCGCATCACGGCCAATGCAGCCGATTGCGGTATGCGTGTTGCAAAACTTGCCCAAACCGCATTCATGCGGGGTGTTATCGCGGGTCATATCATTGCCATAAGAAAGCAACCCGCCCTCAATCCGCTCGATCAGATTGGGGCAACCGGCGCGCACTTGCAAATCCTCGCCCGCCGCAAAAAGTGCATCCCACAGCGGCATACCGATATCACCGCCTTCAACATAGATCTCATACCCGCCCTGCTTGGAATAGCCCGAGCGCGCAATGGCAAGGCTGCGGCCCTGAAAATCAAACCAACCAAAGCGAAAGAATTTTACTGCCAGAACCGCACCGCCAAACACCCGCGCCATCAGTGCATCGGCCTTTGGCCCCTGAATTGCCAGCGGCGACACGTCGGGTTCATCGACCAGCACATCCAAGCGATACCCCAACGCAACCGCTTTGACCCAGAGCAACAGATCGCTGTCAGCAATCGAAATCCAATAGCGGTCTTCAGCCAGTTTCACGGCCACGGGGTCGTTCAGCATGCCGCCGGTTTCATCAACCATCGGCACGTAATAGCATTGTCCCGCCAACATACCGCGCAAATCGCGCGGGGTTAGCATCTGCATCAAACGGCCTGCGTCAGGCCCGCGCAGCTCTACCTGTCGTTCGCAGGCGACATCCCAAACCTGCACATGCTCTTTCAGATGCTTGTAATCTGACGTGATGCTGTCAAACACCGTAGGCAGCAGCATGCGGTTGTAGACAGTATAACCCTTTACTCCCGCAGCCTCGACTCCGGCGGAAAAGGGCGTACGGCGCACGCGGCGCGAAGGGGCAATCGTGGCCATTTTAGCGGGGACCTTTCCAATCAATCTGGCAAATCTCGGCCGAGCGGCCATCAAAATCCCACACGCGGCCAAAGGCACGCACGCGGCCCTTGTCGGCCGACGCAATGGTAATATCGGGGCCCATCCAGTATTCGGTATTTGTAACAACCACTTCGCTATCGGGGTCTTTGCCCGAAATCGGCGTCACAGCACCGTTGATCTTTTTGCCCACGACCAGATGCCGCGTCTTGCCTTCGGTTTCATAGCTGACGGGCGAGCGTTCGGCGCCCAGAAACTCGGAAACCATGATGCTAAACAGCCCTGTGGTGCCCCGCGCCTTGCCCGAGAAAATATTGACCAAGCCATCAAAGGCCTTGTCGCTTGCGCGCTCGTCAATATAGGCCGCCGCCTTCCAATTGCCGCGCCCCATATTTCCGGGGATATCCATAATCAGTCCGATGTTCAGGCCCGACAGGCTTTCGCCGTCATAATGCCCTTCATCGATGCGCACGCCTACCCATGCCTGACAATAGCCTTCGGTTGGCGGGTGTTTGCCAAGGCTGACCACGCAGGGGCAAAACACAGTGCAATTGCAGTTAAGGATCAACTCTCCTTTGATGCTCCATTCAGGCAATACGTCGGCCATCGGCTTTCCTTTCAAGGGGTTAGTAGTGTTTGCAGGGCGGTGAACACGCCTGCGGCGATCAAGACAAACCCGACAGGACGGGTCAGCCACCGCCCGATGTCGGGCAGTTTTTCCAGTGTCATGAACAGGGTCGCAGCCCCCATCCACAACAAATTCATCGTGCCTCCGATAAAGCCAAGCGCCATCTGCGCCCAGCAGCACCCAAGGCAAAGCGCGCCCAGTTCCAGCCCCATCCGCAGCGCGCGGGGCGTTCCTGGCGCCCAGCGCTCCATAAAAAACGAAAGGGGCATGCGGCATTTCGCAAGGCAGGCCTCTTTGACGCCGCTGAACTGGTAGGCCCCTGCCCCCAAAAGCAGCGCCGCCGTCAACCATCCCGAAAGGCTGGCGCCGTTCAGCCCGACAAGCCCCGCCTGTGAAAGCCCGTATTGCGCCCCTGCGCCAACAAACGCTGCCGTAAGCCAAATCACGACATAGCCCAAAATCAGCGCCACAGCCCCCAGCGCATTCGTGGCGCCGGTTTGCGACAAATCCAGAAAACAGCGCAACGCCGGTACAAAAGTCGGCAGCATCATCGCCAAAGCCATCAGCGCCCACATGCCGACCAAGGGGCCAAATTGCGCTTGCCCTGCCGCAATGCACAGACTGGCCCAGAAATCGGCCGGCATATCTGCGGCCGGGTTTTGCCGTGCCATGGCAAACACAGCCAGCCATGCCATCAGAACAACCGCGTAAAACCCGATCCATGCCAGCGCCGCCCGGTTCCAATCCGGCAATATCCGCTTTGGGTTTTGGGCTTCAAAGGCCATTCGACGTTCTCTTGTTGCAAAGACTCACCTGCAAACCACTAGACGTAGCCGCCGCTTGGCCATAGGTTTCTCATAACGCGATCAATTGTCAAACATTTAATTGTCTGACAATTAAAAAATTACGAAAGCTCTCTAAGTATATTGGCCACATGACCCAAACCTACATTCTTTCCTCCGATGGCGAACTGCCCCTGCGCATTGCCTCATCCCTGCGCGATGCCATTGTTGAAGGCCGCCTTTTGGTCGATCAACGCCTGCCGTCCGAACAGGAACTGGCTGAACAATTCGGTGTTTCGCGGCCCACGGTACGTGAGGCCCTGAAACGGCTGGCCGCGCAAAACCTGATCCGCACACAGCGCGGGGCAACGGGAGGTGCCTTTGTGAATCGCCTCTCGTTTGAGGAGGCCTACAGCCAACAGATCACAACCTCGACGCTGCTGCTGTCGATGAACGAAATTGATTTTGAAACGGCTTGCGAGGCGCGATATGCGCTCGAGCGCGCCTGCGTGCCGCTTGCAGCCCAACGCCGCAGCGCCGACCATCTGGCCACCATGCGCGCCGAAATTCACCGTCAATCGCAGCCCGGACTTAGCGATGAAAGCTTTTGCGCATCCGATGTAGCCTTTCATCGCGCCCTGGTTGATGGCGCGTGCAATCCTGTGCTGTCCTACCAGTTGGCTGGCGCGGTCGAGGCGATGCAGCCTTTGATGAACATGATCACCTTTTCGGCCCGTTCGCGCGAAAAGATTATTGCCTTTCACGCAGCGATTGCCGACGCAATCGAACAACGCAACAGCGGTACCGCAGAGGAAACGCTTGGGGCACTGGCAAGCTATACCATTGACCTTGCAGCGAATGTCCGCGCGCGCCGCAAAGACAAAAAGGCCTGACTGCAGGGCGCGAAAGCGTTGCCTAGCCGCCCAATATAACCAGAACATAGTTCTGGGTTTCTTCAAATGGCGGGATGCCCGAGTGTTTTTCAACCGCACCCGGCCCCGCATTATAGGCCGCAAGCGCCAGACGCCAGCTGCCAAAACGATCATACATCATGCGCAAATACCGCGCGCCGCCGTCGAGGTTTTCATTGGGGTCATGAATATTCACCCCCAGCTTTTCCGCTGTTCCCGGCATCAGCTGCGCAAGCCCCTTGGCACCGGCATGTGATTCTGCCGAAGGGTCCCAACCCGACTCTTGTTCGACCAGACGCAAGAACAGGTCTTCCGGCACTGCATGTTTGCGCGCCGCCGCTTTGGCAACATTCAGATATTGCCCTTTGTACTTGCCGCTAAACCGCGGAATTGCCCCGTCTTTGGCCACAGCAACCGGGTTGGGCTGCAGCCGGACCGAGGCCGAGTATTGCTTGGCAAGTCGATTGTCCAGCAGGCGCGTCTGCGATTTGAACACCGCTTTGCGCGATCCATTGCCGCCAGAAAAAACCAGTCCTTCTGCTATGGCCGGGCCCGCAGATACTGCGCCCACCATCCCGATCAAAAAAATTGTCCGAAGCATCCGCTCGTCCCGATTTAACCCAGCAATTGCCGGACTATACGGAATTGCCGCATAAATACCAGCCCTTCGACAGGTGCAAACGCCCGATTGGCCAGTCGGAATGCCTGCTTTCGCGCTGTTTTCCCCTGGCACATGGTGGCCATCGTGTTGCGGCGCGGGGGCAGCGGCGGTATAGGGATTGTTAACCGGTTTCAGCAAAGCTGCCGAAACAGGCCAGAGAATCAGGCATCAAAAGCGATGCAACAACCATGGGGGGCCGGATGGCTGGATCGGTAAACAAAGTTATCATCGTCGGAAACCTGGGCCGCGACCCCGAAGTTCGGACATTTGGCAACGGCGGCAAAGTCGTCAACCTGAACATCGCCACCTCGGAATCATGGCGCGACAAAGCCAGTGGCGAACGCAAAGAGCGCACTGAATGGCACCGCGTCTCTATTCTGAACGAGGCCTTGGGCAAGATCGCCGAGCAATACCTGCGCAAAGGGTCAACCGTTTATATCGAAGGCCAGCTGGAAACGCGCAAATGGCAAGATCAATCCGGCGCCGAGAAATATACGACCGAGATCGTTTTGCGCCCCTTCCGCGGCGAATTGACGCTGCTAGGTGGGCGAAATGAGGGCGGTTCGGGCGGCGGCTATGAAGACCGTGGCGGCTATGATGGCGGAGCATCTGGCGGCTCTGGCAGCTCAGGCGGTTATGGCCGCAGCGGTGGCGGCGCCTCTTCGGGTGGCGGCGGCGGCCGGTCAGATATGGATGACGAAATCCCGTTCTGAAGGCTATAAAAGACACGCCTTTTCGTGCCCCTGCCTAAACGGCTGGGGCATTTTCATTTTCCGCAACCTCTGGACCTTTGCCCCATAATTCCCTATATATTCAGTCAGAATAATCTGTGAGGCCATGATGAACCAGCAGCAGGACCAGATCGAAGGCACCCCTTTGATAAAGCCATCCACCACCGAACACCCGCTTTATGAGCAGGTCGTCGAAGCATGCCGCACGGTCTTCGACCCCGAAATCCCGGTCAATATTCATGACCTTGGCCTGATTTACACCATTGAAATTTCTGATGAAAATGATGTCGAGATTTTGATGTCCCTGACAGCGCCCGGCTGCCCCGTCGCAGGCGAGATGCCCGGCTGGGTTGCAGATGCGATTGAGCCCTTGGCCGGTGTGAAATCAGTCAATGTCGGCATGACGTTTGAGCCACCTTGGGGCATGGAAATGATGTCAGACGAAGCGCGCCTCGAACTCGGCTTCATGTAAGCTGGCCTTGGGGTCCACGTGCCCGAGGCCCACTTGCCCGTCTCCTACTTGCCCGACTCCTACTTGATGGTTGCAGCCTGAAATCCTATATTGAAAATAGAGACATAAAGGACGCCCAAAAATGTTCGGTATACCCGGAAAAGCCGCCGTTACGCTAACCCCTGCCGCCGCCAAGCAAATTGCGCGGTTGATGGAAAAGCAGTCTTCAACCGGCCTGCGGATCGGCGTGAAAAAGGGCGGATGCGCGGGCATGGAATATACCATGGACTATGTGTCCGAAGTAAATCCGATGGACGAAACCGTAGAGCAAGACGGCGCGCGGGTGATGATTGCCCCGATGGCTCAGATGTTTCTGATCGGTACCGAGATTGATTATGAGACCACATTGCTGGAGGCCGGATTCAAATTTCGCAACCCCAATGTTGCCGAAGCATGCGGTTGCGGCGAGTCGATAAAATTCAAAGACGCGTGACGCGACCCTGAAATTGGATTTTCAGATGAAAATCCAGCCTCCGGCGGAGGTATTTGAACCAAGATGAAATGCTTGGTTTTGCCCATTTGCAAAGCGAAAAAAATCCCTTAGCTCTTATGCCAGCATTTTGGAGGGATAAGCATGCGTAAACTGGCCGCCGGTAATTGGAAAATGAATGGAATGTCTGTGGATCTGGCAGAGATTGCCAAGTTAATCGATGCCCATCCCGCGCCAGACTGCGACATGCTGATCTGCCCTCCGACGACCTTGCTGTCACGTATGGCCGAGCGTGCAGCAGGCTCGGCGCTGCAAATCGGCGGGCAAGATTGCCATGCGGCTGGCAATGGTGCGCATACCGGCGACATATCGCCTGCCATGCTGAAAGACGCGGGCGCCTCGCATGTTATTTTGGGCCACTCCGAACGCCGCGCTGATCACGGCGAAACCGATGCTTCGGTTCAGGCCAAGGCAGCTGCCGCGCAAGCCATTGGTTTGGTTGCTATCGTGTGCGTTGGCGAAACCGAGGCCCAGCGCGATGCAGGCACAACCTTGGCTGTGATCGGCAGCCAGCTTGCAGGTTCTTTGCCAGCAACCCTTGCCACCGTCCCCGACGCTTTGGTTGTGGCGTATGAGCCGGTCTGGGCCATCGGCACCGGAAGGACGCCAACGCTGGATGAAATCGCCGAGGTTCACAGCTTTATCCGCGACACTCTGGTCAAACGCTATGGCGCGGCCGCGCAGGAAATGCGGTTGCTCTACGGCGGTTCGGTCAAGGCCTCTAACGCGGCTGCGATTTTTGCCTTGCCGCATGTGAACGGCGCGCTTGTCGGCGGCGCCAGCCTGAAATGCGCCGATTTTGCGCCAATCGTCACAGCCTTGGCCGCATCCTGATGCAAAGCCTGTCGCAATCGCCCAATGACCCCGCATTCGTTCAAAACCCTTATGCGTTTTACAATCGGGCGCGTGCGGCAGGCCCGTTTTTTCACTGGCAAGACTATGGCAAAACCTGCGCCACCGCTTATGCCGCAGTAAACGCCATCCTGCGTGATCGACGTTTTGGCCGTGAAATTCCCGCCGACCAGCGCCCAGAAATCGCGCCGCACACAGCGCCCTTTTATGCCGTCGAGGCGCATTCCATGCTGGAATTAGAGCCCCCGCGCCACACCCGCCTGCGCGGATTGGTTATGCGGGCGTTTACCTCGCGCCGCATCAATGCGCTCGCACCCGAAATTGCGCAATTGTCGCATGACCTGATTGACGCCTTCCCGAACGAGCCCTTTGACCTGCTGCAAAACTTTGGCCAACGCCTGCCCGTCACCATCATCGCCCGCCTTTTGGGCGTGCCTGAGGAAATGGGGGCTGACCTGCTGCGCTGGTCAAACGCCATGGTAAAAATGTACATTCCCGGCCGCAGCCGCGCGATCGAGGATGCCGCCGCACAGGCCAGTCAGGATTTCTGCGATTTCTTGCGCGCCTATGTCGAAACCCGCCGTGCCCATCCGGCAGATGATCTGATCACCCACCTGATCGCGGCTGAAGAGGCCGGGGAAAAGCTGTCAACGGATGAGCTGATAACCACCTGCATCCTGCTCTTGAACGCGGGGCATGAGGCGACGGTTCATGCAATCGGCAATGGCATGAAAACCCTGCTAGAAACCCAAACCCCGATCAACGCCGCCCCGATTGACGCGATAGTCGAAGAAATCATCCGCTTCGACCCGCCGCTCCATATGTTTACCCGCTACGCCTATCAGGACGTAGAGGTCATGGGCCATATTATCCCCAAAGGGTCCGAGGTTGCTCTGCTTCTGGCCGCAGCCAACCATGACCCCTCGGCCTTTGACGCCCCCCAGCAGTTCAACCCCGCCCGCCCCACCAAGGCCAACCTAAGTTTTGGGGCAGGCCTGCATTTTTGCATCGGCGCCCCATTGGCACGGCTGGAATTACAGGTCGCCCTGCCCATCCTGTTCGAACGTCTGCCAAAACTACGCCTCGCCGCTCCGCCTCAATACGCCGACCTTTACCATTTCCACGGCCTCACACGTCTGATGGTCAGCCCCACCTAAGCCTTTCATCTTGGCCCAAATACCTTCCGGGGGTCTGGGGGCAGAATGCCCCCAGCCGGGTCACCAATACCTCCGTCAAACCGGCAAAACCGTCGTCGATTTAATCTCTTCCATCGACAGCAATGCCGTCACGTTGAAAATCCGCACCTCGGAAATCAACGCCTGATAAAACGTGTCATAGGCCCGTGCATTCTTGACCCGCACTTTCAAAATATAGTCGATATCCCCCGCCAACCGATGCGCCTCCAGCACTTCCGGCCGTTCGTTCAAGGTGCGCAGAAATTTGGCCTGCCAATCCGCTTCATGCTCGGACGTGCGGATCAATACAAAGAAACACGCCTCCAACCCCAAAGCCTCGGCATCGAGCAAAACCGTCTGCCGCGTGATCACGCCGTCTTCCTTCATCCGCTTGATGCGATTCCACACTGGCGTCTTGGAAGACCCTGTTTTGCGTGCGATTTCATCCAAACTCTGCGCTGCATCCGCTTGCAGCTCTGCAAGGATTTTCCGGTCTATCTCATCCAATCGGGCCGCCATTCCACTTTCCTCTGCTTTTTCGGAACACATGTTCCCATCGCCCCGATTATCAGAACATACTTCCTTATTGGCAAGGGTATATGGGCAATTATGGGGATAATGTTCTATATTACAGCCAAACCCGAGAAAGGATCAGCCATGCTAGGCCACCCGCAAAACCACTCTTTGTGCCAAACGATGCGCCTTTCCGGCCAGCGTGCCGCCCGCTCGCCCCATTTCTCTTTGCAGGAGTTCACAGCATGAGCCGCGCCTTCACCCCCAAAGTCATCACAGCCAATGACCTGTTGGCCGGCGATGTAATCTACCTGACAGCTGATGACCAATGGTCGCGCCACCACGCCCAGGCCGAGCTGATCGAAGATGAGGCCCACAGCCAGCTTCGTCTGCTGGACGCACAGCGCAACAAATTCGCTGTAGGTGCCTATCTTGCCGATGCCAAGCGCGGCGCACAGGGCCCCGAACCGGTGCATTTCCGCGAAGCCTTCCGCACCCGTGGCCCTTCCAACTATGCCCATGGCAAACAGACAGAGCGTAACCATGTATAATTACACCGATTTCGACGAAACCTTCGTCCGCGCCCGCACCGCCCAATTCGCCGCTCAGGTTGATCGCCGCATCTCTGGGGCGCTGACCGAGGACGAGTTTCGGCCCCTGCGCCTGATGAACGGCGTCTATCTGCAACTGCACGCCTATATGCTGCGCGTCGCCATTCCTTATGGCACGATCAACCCGCATCAAATGCGCCAGCTTGCGCATATCGCCGATACCTATGACAAAGGTTACGGCCATTTCACCACGCGCCAGAACATCCAGTTCAACTGGCCAAAGCTGACCGACATTCCGAAAATCCTGTCCGATCTGGCAGATGTCGGCATGCATGCCATTCAGACCAGCGGCAACACCATCCGCAACGTGACCGCCGACCATTTCGCCGGTGCTGCCGCGGATGAGATCGAAGACCCCCGCCCCGTGGCCGAGCTCTTGCGCCAATGGTCCACCGATCATCCTGAATTTCAGTTCCTGCCACGCAAGTTCAAAATCGCAATCACCGGCTCTTCCACCGACCGCGCCGTGACCCGCGCGCATGACATCGGTCTGCGCATGGTGCGCAATGACGCGGGCGAACCGGGGTTTGAGGTAATCGTTGGCGGCGGCCTTGGCCGCACACCGATTGTCGGCACAATTGTCCGCGATTTCCTGCCCAAGGCTGACCTGCTGCCCTATGTCGAGGCGGTTCTGTCCGTCTATAACATGCTGGGCCGCCGCGATAACAAGTACAAAGCCCGCATCAAGATCACCCTGCATGAAACCGGCAAAGAAGAGCTGTCGCGCCTGATCGAAGAACGCTTTGACGAGTTGCGCCTGCAATTTGGCGGCAACGACCAGGCCTTGCTGGCCGAAATCACTGCCGCCTTCAGCACGCCGACCC
This sequence comes from Pseudorhodobacter wandonensis, assembly GCF_001202035.1. Classification (GTDB taxonomy): domain Bacteria; phylum Pseudomonadota; class Alphaproteobacteria; order Rhodobacterales; family Rhodobacteraceae; genus Pseudorhodobacter; species Pseudorhodobacter wandonensis. The sequence goes on from NZ_LGHT01000024.1 coordinate 14,917, forward strand.
TTCGGCAGGCTGACACCGGTGCCTATCACGCGTTCTACAAGGCTGACCCGGTTTTCCGGTCATGGGCCGATACCAACCTTTCGGCGCATAAGAATGCCGATTACCGCATCGTCACCATCAGCCTTAAAAAGCACGGTGAAACCCCCGGCGATGCCACGTCCGAGCAAATGCGCCTGATCGCCGATCTGGCCGAACGTTACGGCCATTCCGAAATTCGGATCAGCCATGAACAAAACGTCATTCTGCCGCATGTCCATCTGTCCGACCTGCCGACGCTGCATGCCGCCCTGCGCGGCTCGGGGTTGGAAACCGCCAATGTCGGGCTGATCTCGGATATCATCGCCTGCCCCGGTATGGATTATTGCGCGCTGGCAACCGCACGCTCTATTCCTGTGGCGCAAGAAATTGCCAACCGCTTTGACGAATTGAAGCTAGAGCATGACATCGGCCCCCTGAAAATCAAAATCTCGGGCTGCATCAACGCTTGCGGGCATCACCATGTTGGCCATATCGGGATTTTGGGGTTGGACCGCGCAGGCGTCGAAAACTACCAGATCACGCTGGGCGGTGACGGCACGGAAACCGCTGTCATCGGCGAACGCGCAGGCCCCGGTTTTGCCTATGACGAAATCGTTCCCGCGATTGAGCGTATCGTTGCGGCCTATCTGGAACACCGCGTTGACGCCTCGGAAACCTTCCTGCAGGCATACCGCCGCCTTGGTCTTGCACCATTCAAAGCAGCGCTTTACCCCGATGAGGGCAAACGCAATGCCGCTTGATGGTCGCTTTGCCCCGATGGCGGAACGGATTGCGGGGCTGAATGCCCGCTACCGCCATCACGGGGCAACGGCAGTGCTGGAACATGCGCTGCGCGACCGCGAGGTTGGCCGCGTAGCACTGGTGTCCAGCTTTGGCGCAGAATCGGTGGTGTTGCTGCATTTGCTATCGGTCATTTCGCCGCATACGCCGGTGTTGTTCATCGACACGCAGATGCTGTTTGCCGAAACCTTGGCCTATCAGCAAACCCTGGCCGAGAAACTGTATCTTACGGATATCCGTCGCCTCCAACCTGCTCCCGCTCGTTTGGCGATGGATGACCCCGATGGCACGCTGCACCAATTCAACACCGATGCTTGCTGCGGGCTGCGCAAGACCGAGGTTCTGGAAGGCGCGCTGTCGGGGTTCGATGCCTGGATCACGGGCCGCAAGCGCTATCAATCCGGCACCCGCGCCGAGGTCGAGTTTTTTGAGGCCGATGGCGATGCGCGCCTGAAAATCAACCCGCTGGCCCATTGGACCCGCGACGATCTGCAAGACTACATCATCAACAACCGCCTGCCGCGCCACCCGCTTGTGGCCCAAGGCTATCCCAGCATCGGCTGCGCCCCTTGCACCAGCCCCGTAAAACCGGGCGAAGACCCTCGCGCAGGGCGTTGGCGCGGCACGGAAAAAACCGAATGCGGCATCCATTTTATCAATGGCAAAATGGTCCGGAAATCACAGGAGGGCGCCACATGAGCGTTATCGTCACCGACACTGGCTTTTCCAACGAAAACCCGATCCCCGCCTTTACCTCAATCGCGCAACTGCCCTTTCACGAAGGCGCGATTGACCTTGCCAACACGGATAATCCCTCAGCGCTTACACCCTATCTGGATGATCTGCGCCTGATCCGCATCGATTTTCCCAGCTTTGCCGATGGCCGCGGGTTTACGCTGGCCCGGCGTCTGCGGATGATGGGGTTCAAGGGCCGCCTGCGCGCACGTGGCCATGTGCTGGCCGATCAATACGCGATGGCGCGGCGCGTTGGCTTTGACGAGGTGGAAATCAGCGATGACCTCGCCGCCCGCCAACCCGAGGCCGATTGGCTGGCCCGCGCCGATTGGCAGGCCCATGACCATCAGACGCGTTTGCGCGCCGGTTGAACGCTTCCCTCTGACATAGATCAAAGCTACAAAAAGGATACCGGTTTACAGCCGGAACAAAGAAACATGACCGAAAGCCTGACCGTGACCGCACCCGCCACAAAACCTGCCCCCAAACCCGCCAAGCCGCATCTGCCGGATGCCCAAATGGTAACAACCGTCAAACATTGGACGGACCGGCTGTTTTCGTTCCGCGTGACCCGCCCGCAAAGCCTGCGGTTCCGCTCGGGCGAGTTTGTGATGATCGGCTTGATGGGCGACAACGGCAAACCCTTGCTGCGGGCCTATTCCATCGCCTCGCCCAATTGGGATGAAGAGCTGGAGTTTTATTCGATCAAAGTGCCGGATGGCCCGCTGACCAGCAAGTTGCAGCATATCAATGTCGGCGACGAGATTATCCTGCGCCCCAAGCCGGTGGGCACTTTGGTGCATGACGCCCTATTGCCGGGCAAACGCGTGTGGTTTCTGGCCACAGGCACAGGAATCGCACCCTTTGCCAGCCTGATGCGCGACCCTGAAACCTATGAAAAATATGATCAGGTGATCATGATGCACACCTGCCGCACAGCAGATGAGCTGGAATATGGCCGCCAATTGGTCGAAGACCTGCAAAATGACGAGCTGATCGGCGAAATGGTTGAAGGCAAGCTGCGCTATTACCCGACTACGACCCGTGAAGAAACGGCACATATGGGCCGGATCACTGACAACCTGTCCTCGGGCAAAGTGTTTGAAGATTTAGGCCTGCCACGCATGAACCCAGAGGAAGACCGTGCGATGGTATGTGGCTCGCTTGATTTCAACATCGATGTAAAGGCGGTCTTGGAAAGCTTTGGCCTGCGCGAAGGCGCCAATTCCGAGCCGAAAGAGTATGTGGTTGAAAAAGCCTTTGTCGGCGATGGTATCTGACGCGTAGATGCCGGGCGGGGGCGTTGCCCCCCTGCGCCTTACGGCGCATTCCCCCCAGGATATTTTTGCCGAAAAGAAAGCAATGCCAGAATGTAGAAAAGCCGCGCAACGCAATGCGCGGCTTTTGCTATTTTTAGCCGGTTTGGATCAGAGACCCAGCGCAGACTTCACTTGATCCAGCACACCCTGCAACAGCAACGGGTTGCTGGCAGCAGATTCAACGGCCGATTTCAAAGTGGTCTTGGTTGAAGCGTCCAAGGAAGAGCCATCAATCAGCGCGGTCACCTTTGCTGCATCGAAGCTTGTCGCATCCAGCAGTTTGGATGGGTCCATGGCATCAGCTGCGCCCGTCACAGCCTCGGTCGCGGCCGTTGCTGCATTGGTCGCGGAGGCAGCGGCAGCGTCGGCCGCGGCTTTTGCTTCGGCTTCGACTTTGGCTGCGGCTTCGGCAGCAACTGCGGCGGCCTCGTCAGCTGCCTTTTGGGCGGCTTCTTCTGCGGCTTTCAACTCTTCGGCAGCTTTGGCCGCGGCCTCTTCGGCTGCTTTGGCGGCAGCTTCTTCGGCTGCTTTGGCTTCGCTTGCGGCTTTGGCCGCAGCATCTGCTGCTGCAACAGCTGCCTCTTGCGCCGCTTTTTGTGCGGGCACATAGCTGAATTGATAATAGCCAAGGCCAGCTGCAACGATCACCGCGGCGCCCAGAATTACATTCTTGTTCATCATTTAGTCTCCCAATGCCCGTCTACCTGACGGCTGCGGCCGTAACTGACAGAAATTCGCGGATTTGAAAAGACTCTGCCGCCCTGCAGCACTCTTTCCTGCGGGTTTTGACCGAAAGGTGTTGAACAACCCGTGCCAGAAGTCTATTTTGCCTCGCGTAGGGCACTGCCCTGCAATGATATCAATTAAAGAAGGAAGTAAACCATAGCCCGCAGACCCCACAACGCCCCGCCGCAACGCGATACGGGCCCCCGTGTGAATGACCGCATCCGCAGCCCCGAAATCCGCCTGATTGGTGCGGACGGTGAAAACGTGGGCGTTGTTACGCCTGCCCGCGCGATGGCCATGGCCGAAGAGGCCGGTCTCGACTTGGTCGAAATCTCGCCTAACGCGGAGCCACCGGTCTGCAAGATCATGGACTTCGGTAAATTCAAGTATGAGCAGCAAAAACGTGAGGCCGAGGCCCGCAAAAAGCAGCACATCATTGAAATCAAGGAAATCAAGTTCCGCCCCGGCACGGATAAGCATGACTATGACGTCAAGATGCGGTCGGTGCTGAAGTTCCTGGGCGAAGGTGACAAGGTCAAGGTGACCTTGCGGTTTCGTGGCCGCGAAATGGCGCACCAGCAGCTTGGTTTGGAATTACTGAACCGCGTGGCCGATGATGTGATCGCGGAAGAGGCCGGCAAGTTGGAAAGCTTTCCAAAGCTGGAAGGCCGCCAAATGGTTATGATGATCGGGCCAAAATAAGCGCCCTATCACTGCCGTTCAAAAGGGGTCGCATCGCGGCCCCTTTTTCATTGCCCCCTTACATCCGCAACCGCTGCGTAACCTGCGCCATGATCGACACCGCAATTTCGGCAGGCGATTTTGCCCCGATTGCCAGCCCGACAGGCGCATGAATGCGGGCAATCTGGTCGGCACTTACACCCGCGGCCTGTAAACGCTCTAGCCGTTTGGCATGGGTGCGTTTTGAACCGAGGCTACCGATATAAAAAGCCTTCGACGCCAAAGCGGACATCAGCGCCGGATCGTCCAGCTTGTTGTCATGGGTCAGCGTGACCACTGCGCAGCGCGCATCAAGCGCCAGCGCCGCCAGTGCGTCATCCGGCCAATCCTCGACGATACTTTCACCGGGAAAGCGCGCCGCCGAACCAAAGGCGCCGCGCGGGTCGATCAGCACCGGGTCATAGCCGCAGGCCCGCGCCATCGGCACCAGCGCCTGCGCAATATGCACCGCACCGACAATAACCATCCGCAAAGGCGGGTTGTGGATGCCGACAAACCAGTCGCCTTCCAGCCCCGATTGGTCACTGCGCATCCGCGTGGCAATTTCCGTCGCCAGCGCATCGCCCGGGCCGCCCGTCAAACGGTGGGCATGGGTTTCAAGATGCGTTAGCAGGGCCACAGGCCGCTTGGCCGCCCGCGCCGCCACCAGATCGGCCAACAGCGCAGGCGGCAGCGCCCCGGCTGTATCACCCACCGGTTCCACCCTTACCCGAATGGTTCCACCGCAGGCCAGCCCCACGGCAAAAGCATCCTCATCCGCCACGCCAAAACTCAGCAGCTTTGGTGTGCCACTTTCCAAACAGGCCAGCGCCGCATCAACCACCGCCCCTTCGACGCAGCCGCCCGAAACCGACCCCATCATCGCGCCATCGCCCGCAATGACCAACTGGCTGCCCACGGGCCTTGGCGCCGACCCCCAGGTTTCGATCACCGTCGTCAGCACCGCCCTGCGACCAGACTGATGCCAAGCCAATGCTATTTCAGGAATATCATTCATATGCCTTCCCCTTCATCCGCTAGAATCCAATCACGAAATCGTCGAAATGCCGCAATCTCTAGGCTGCGTTCGGGGTATGTTAGCACATAAGGCGTGTCCGTTGTCATCACTCGTGCCGAAGCCAACCTTAACCCGCCTGCCGCAATATCCGGCGCGGCAAACACCTCTGGCACCAAGGCAAGGCCCAAGCCTGCACGTGCCGCTGCCAACACCATGCCAAACTGTTCAAACCGTGCGCCGCGCAAAATAGTAATCGGGTCCAACCCCGCATTTAAAAACCAATCCAGCCACAGGTTGGGCCGCGTTGCCTGCTGCAATAGCGGCAGTTTGGCCAAGGCGTCATCCTCCAGCATTCCCGCATCGGGCAGCAGGTCAGGGGCGGCCACCACCACCAGCCGCTCGACTGCCAATACATCCAGCCGCGCACCCCGCAATGGTGCCCCGTTCAGTGGCGGTTGCGCGCGAATAATCGCCATATCGCGCGGGTCACGCTCAAAATCCAAAGGGGCCAAAGTGGCCGTCATGTCAACCGTCACCTCTGGCGCCAACCGTGCAAACCCGGCCAGCCGCGGGATCAGCCAAAGCGCTGAAAACGTAGGAAAAGCCGCCAGCCGCAACACATCTCGGTGCCCGCCGAATGACATCACGGTCAGCGCCGCCCGGTCCAGATCGGCCAGCAATCGCTCGGCCTCGGGCAACAACGCGCGGCCCGCATCCGACAGCACAAGCCGTTGGCGGATACGGTGAAACAGCGCCACCCCTAACCGCGCCTCAAGCGATGTCAGCGCCCTGCTGATCGCGCTCTGCGTCAGGCCCAGCGCCGCCCCTGCCCGCGTGGCCGTGCCTGTACGGGCCGCTTGAACAAAGGCCTGTAGTTCGGGCAAACTGGGGGTATAGGCGTGGCGCATGATCGCCAGTTTATGCGCATTGCTCATAAACTTGCAAAGCTTATTCATTTGAAAAATCGCATCTGAAACGCTATTCCTTGCACAACGCATAAATGGAGACGCCCGATGGACAAGCCAACGCTAAAAGCCAAAGATGCCCCCGATCTGGGCCGTTTCGACTGGCAAGACCCCTTTCGCCTCGATGACCAGCTGACCGAAGAAGAACGGATGCTGCGTGATGGCGCCCGCGCCTATGCGCAGGAAAAGCTGCAACCACGCATCACGCAGGCTTACCGCGATGAGGCAACCGACCCTGCAATTTTCCGCGAAATGGGTGAAATGGGCCTGCTGGGCGTCACCATCCCCGAGGAATACGGCGGCATCGGCGCATCTTATGTGGCCTACGGCCTGATCGCGCGCGAGGTAGAGCGCGTGGATTCCGGCTATCGCTCGATGATGTCGGTGCAATCTTCCTTGGTGATGTACCCGATTTATGCCTATGGCTCCGAGGCACAGCGCCAGAAATACCTGCCGAAACTGTCCTCGGGCGAATATATCGGCTGCTTTGGCCTGACCGAGCCTGACGCCGGTTCAGACCCTGCCGGCATGAAAACCACCGCCAAGAAAACCGCGAATGGCTATGTGCTGAATGGCGCGAAAATGTGGATCTCTAACGCGCCGATTGCCGATGTGTTTGTGGTCTGGGCGAAATCCGAAGCACATGGCGGCAAAATCCGTGGCTTTATTCTGGACAAAGGCACCAAAGGCCTGACCGCCCCGAAAATCGCGGGCAAGCTGTCCCTTCGCGCGTCGATCACCGGTGAAATCGTGATGAAGGATGTCGAGGTCGGCGAGGATGCCCTTCTGCCGCATGTCGAAGGTTTGAAAGGCCCGTTCGGCTGCCTTAACCGCGCGCGCTATGGCATTTCCTGGGGCGTTTTGGGCGCGGCCGAGTTTTGCATGCACGCCGCTCGCCAATACGGGCTGGACCGCAAGCAATTCAACAAACCGCTGGCCCAGACCCAGATTTTCCAGTTGAAACTCGCGAACATGATGACCGATATCGCCTTGGGCATGCAGGCCAGCCTGCAAGTCGGCCGCTTGATGGACAATGCAAATGCCGCGCCCGAGATGATCTCGATCGTCAAGCGCAACAACTGCGGCAAGGCGCTGGAAATTGCCCGCCACAGCCGCGACATGCATGGCGGCAATGGCATTCAGGAAGATTACCAGATCATGCGCCACATGGTGAACCTTGAAACCGTGAACACCTATGAAGGCACGCATGATGTGCACGCCCTGATCTTGGGCCGTGCGATCACTGGCCTTCAGGCGTTCTTTTAATTCAAAGCACTATCGCCGCGCCCATCGGGGCGCGGCCCGGCCCAACCTTGAGGCGCTTTTGCCTTGGCAAAAGCAACGAATGGCGGGAGTGGCCCCTTACAGCCGCTCCATCGCCTTGCGAATATGCCGGTTGTCGCCGCGGGTCAGCACCCAGCGCCCCATCCGCCGCGCCAGCTCGGGATGGCCCTTGTCTATCGCCCGTTTGAACAACTCTTTCTGATAGCGCCCGAAAGTTTTGCGCTTGCGCAGCATTTGGTAAAACTCTGCCTCGGTCAGCGTGCCATTCAGGGCCGTCAGCACAATCGGCGATAAAATCCCCATCTGCTGCAAACTCGACCCAAGCCGATGCCCCAGCAGCGGCGCGCGCAGTTTCACCACGTTTTCGGCTGAAAACCGGTCAACATGACCCCGATCCAGTGGTTCATAGGGGTCATAAACCAATGTGACGCGCCCGGCCTTGCCGGAAACCTGTGCCGCATCGCCATATTTGCCCGAAAAATCACGACCCCACGCGGTTTTATAGCGCGTTTCAAACGGCACCAGTGCCTTGTCCAGCGTCGATTGCGGCGAAATTGCCACCACGTCGGCCCCGGGGCAAGCCGCAGCAAAGGCGCAAGCGCCATAGCCGCCCATCGACGCACCATAAAACACTACCCGTTTGAACCGCTTGAAAAACCCTTGTTCTTTCAGCGCATCAAACTGGTCATACACCCAAGGGTCACGAAACCACGTCCAACCCGCGGCTGTAACGCCCAGCATCGACCAGCCCTGCTTTTCGATAAAAGCAAACCCCCAAGGCCGCTTGTCTTCGCGTTTTTCCATAGCGATATCAAGGTTGTCAAAGGTCACAACCAGCGTGTCCGCGCGTTTGACAAACAGCATCGCATGCTCATCCCCCTCGCGGTAAAAGCCATCTTTGCCCGCCAATTCGGTGGCAATTTCGGCCCAATCTTGCGTCGGGGTCTCTGCCACATCCGTTGCGGCCAGTTTGGCAGGTTCAGCCGCGCCTACCCGCAGCACAACCCGGTGCACCTGCTCGTCCGCCTCATCCCGCGTGCCGATTTGCGTGGTTTCGCCATACGGTTTATAAAACGGATAGGCCCCTGATTTCTTGCGGATATCCGACAACAAGGCCCCATCCGGCACAAGGCAAGCCCGCAGCACTGGCGCAAGCCCCTTGATGCGCTGCACATCGCCAAACCCGCACAGGTTTGCAATCAACTGCGATGGTCCAAGATCTTGTTTCTGCGTGACAACCCGAATAAAGGCAGGTGATATACCTGCCTGCTCCAGCATCGATATATAAGGCGCAACCCACTCTGCCGCCTGCCCCGAAAAACCACCGTTTTTGTCAACAGACACAAGGTCGATCATTGCCCCCCAGCGCCGATGCACCGCAATCGCCAGATGGGTCGCCGTACCCGACACTTCGGAAAACCGCTTAATCGGCGGCAGCTTCAGCTCTTCCAACAGCTTTTCGGCCGAGGCCAGCGAATAGCCCGCAGCGTCGGTTTCGGGAACATCACCGATCATCATTTTGCCCGCCCCCTCACCCATCATCTGCTTCATCCACCGGCATATGCCGTCGCAAGGGTGCCGCCGCCGGGTCAATGCCGTGCTTTTTCAACAGCCGCCCGATCAGGCTGTTTGGCCGCGGTATGCCCTCGGATTCTGCCGCCAAAATCCGCGCGCGCATCCGGCGGCCATAGAAATGGATCGACAGCGTATCCTCGGTCAGGCAGGTGTTTTCATCCCAAGACGGCCGCAGCATCAGGTTACGGTTCTTATAGGGCACGGGGTAAAGCGCCACCTGCGGCAGCGCAAACCGCACCTCGCCCGTGGCTTTCAGAAAATGCGTAATCGCATGCGGCCCCCACACGCCCCACGGCATTTCTGACGCGTGAACCGGATTGCCTGCCGCCAATGCCGCCGCACATTCATCGCGGTACTTGGCATCATACCACAGCGGCAGGGCAAATTCGTCGGCGGTAAATTCCAGCAATCCGGCCAGCGTGTCGCTATCACGCGGCAGGCCCAAAACACCGCCATTCAACCCATGCGCAGATTCCCACGCATAAAAATGCCCGTTCGGCGTGGTAAAGGGTTTTACGCAATAGGCATCGGTATCGGCCCAGATAATCCGGTCGCCCTTGGCCAGCATGTGATAGCGAAACAGATCTGAATGCAGCGCCGGGCTGCCCGTGCGTTCGTGCCGCAAAAACCCTGTCAGCGGCAAAACCTCGGCAGCATCGGCCAGCTCTACCCCCTCGGGCGGGTTGGTCACCCCATCATAGGTGTAAAGCTTGACATGCTGCCCCGCATCCAGAAACGATTTCAGGCAAAGCTGTTCCAGATAGCTCAGCGTGCCGCCAATCCAAAGCGCTCCGATTTGGTATTCCGTGCTCATTACACTCCTTTGGCCTGGCCGCCATATCTGCCCCGCAACTTGGCAAGGCTTTGGCTCTTTGCCAATCACTATCGATGTTTAGCTGCCGAAAACCTTGGAGGTTGTGACATGATTGTGCTAAAGCCCCAAGCGTAAAGACCCCGCCATCAGGCGCGGAAAAGCGGGTGGATTCAGCAGGCATGACAGGCAAAACAGCAAAACACGCCACCCCGAGTATTACCGTGGCTCAGCGCAAACTGGGCGCCTATGCCGTTGGGCACAGCGGTATTCGCAGCGTGTTAGAGGTGGTCAGCCTTGCCCCAGATAATGCGGCCCCGCGCGTCATGGCATTCTTTGGCAATGGCACCGCAGTCAGCAGTTTTGCCCCCGATCCGCTTGACGGCTGCGCACTGCCGCTTGATTTGCGCGATGTGTCGGGTGCCGCGATGGTGGTGGCGCAAACCGACCCGTCACAGCCTTTGGCCTTGGCCCTTGCCGATGGCACCCGTCTGCCACTGACCCCGACGCCGGCCGAACCGCAACTTTTGGCAGGGCGCAATTGCCTCTTTGCCTTCCGGACCGAGGAAAGCCCCGCCCAAATTGCCGAATGGCTGGCCTATCATGCACAACACCACGGGGCCACAGGGGCACTGATCCTGAACCGCATACCCAGCGCCGAACCCGAGGTCTGGGCCAAAACGCTGACAAAAGCCATTCGCAAGCTGGTCAAAGACCGCCAAATCACAGTGGTTCTGGTTGACTGCCCTATCCCTTTGGGCAAACCCAAACTTGGCCCGGAAAACCACCCCTACCTTGCCCCCGATGCCCCCGGCAAAGACCGCATGGACCTGCCCGCCCCCGATCCGTGGCGCGCACCTTTGGGCGAAGGTGCGATTTATGAGGCGATGAAATGGCGGTTTCTCACTGACGCCCGCGCAGTGCTATCGCTGGATATCCCCGATATTCTGGCCCCTGTTGCCCAAGACACGCCAAATGCGTTTGACCAATGCTTGGCCGCGCCCAAAGGCGTGATTTTGCTGGCAGGCCGCCGCATTTATCCGTGGCGCGTGCGCAATAACCAAGAGGCGCGGTTTGGCGACCATATCTGCGCACCGTTCGACATTGGCAAACCAATGGCGCGTTGGGGCGTGGCCCCGCAAAAGGCCGGTTTGGAAAATACATGGCGGATGCTGCGCGTGGCCTATGCCAACCCTAACCCGCAGAATGCCGTACCGTTTTACCGCGCAATGGCGATCAAGGTGCCGGGGCGCAACGCGTCCGAACTGGCCCCCAAAACCTCGCTGGTGGAAAGTGATGCGCTGCTGGCGATGGCTGATACGATTTTTGGCCACAAACCGGTGCGCGCGCCGGTATCCAAGGTGAAAGCAGCGCCAAAAGCCGCGATCAAAGCTGGCCGCACGGCAATTGTTACGACAATGAAAAATGAAGGGCCGTTTATCCTTGAATGGCTGGCCTATCACCGTGCCATCGGTGTGGATGATTTCCTGATCTATACCAATGATTGCACCGATGGTACCGACACGATGCTGGACCTGCTGCAAGCCAAAGGCATTGTACAACACCGTCTCAACCCCTTTGTTCCGGGCGGCGCGTTGAAACCCCAACACGCCGCCCTGCAAGCCGCCGAGCAAGAACCGGTCATGCAAAACTGCGGCTGGGGCATCTGCATGGATGTGGATGAGTTCATCAACATCAAGATCGGCGACGGCACGCTCGATGCGCTGTACAAGGCGATGGGCGATGCCAATATGATCAGCCTGACCTGGCGGCTGTTTGGCAATAATGATGTGCATCAGTTTGAAAACAGGTTCCTGCTGGAGCAATTCACCGCCTGCGCCCCCGAGGTGATCCGCAAACCGCATCAGGCCTGGGGGTTCAAAACCCTGTACCGCAACATTGATATTTACAAAAAACTGGGCGTGCACCGGCCGAAAGGGTTGATCCCCGATCTGTGGGACCGCGTGAAATGGCTGAACGGGTCGGGCAACCCCCTGCCCCGCACGATGTATCGCAATGGCTGGCGGTCAACACTGGAAACCTATGGCTATGATTGGGTCAGCCTGAACCATTATGCCGTGCGCTCGGCCGAAAGCTTTTTGGTCAAACGCGATCGCGGGCGAGTGAACCACGTCGACCGCGACCAAGGGCTGAACTATTGGTTCCGCATGAACCACAATCTGGAACAGGACCGCAGCATCCAGCGCATGATCCCGTTGATGCGGGTCGAATATGAAAGGCTGATGTCTGACCCCGAAATCAGGGCCGCGCATGACCACGCGCTGCGCTGCCACCGCGCCAAGATTGCCGAATTGCTGGAAACCGAGACCTACCGGAATTTCTATGCCGAGTTGACAGGGCCGCGCATGGAAACCCTTTGCAAGCTGCAGCAGCACTTTGGCGCGGCGGTGTTTTCCGCTGGACCGGCCGTGATACCGGATGATCTGCACAGGCGTGACCTTGCGCCGGATTTCTTTTTCACCGTTGACCATAGCGGTGAGGCGAAACATTGACGATGAACGGTTTTATGCGCGCAATGGCAAGTGACCGTTTGGGGTGGCAAGCAGCAGATAGGTATTTGGGCCAAGATGAAATCGGGGGCGGTTGTGACAATCACAGGCCGTCTTTTTCAGGTGCGTTGCGCTGGCCGTTTGGGCCTTGGCGGGCAAGGAAAGGCTGATGGCATGCGCTTTCTCGCGATACTGACCGTTCGCAACGAGGCGACATTCTTGCTGGAATGGTTGGCGCATCACCGCGCCTGCGGCTTTACCGATTTTCTGGTGTTTTCGAATGATTGCGCTGACGGCACCGATGCCATGCTGGACCGGCTGCAGGCGATGGGGCAGTTGACGCATGTGCGCAATGATGGCCCGCATGCTGAGGGCCCGCAATGGGCCGCCCTGAAAGCCGCCGACAAACACCCGTTGATGGCGGCCGCCGATTGGGTTTTGTGTTTTGACATTGACGAGTTCGTCAATATCCACGTTGGCAACCACAGCTTGCCGGATTTGCTTGCCGCCTTGCCGGAAGCGACAGCTATCCCTTTGACATGGCGTTTGTTCGGCAATGCAGGTGTTATCGGCTACAAAGACCGGCCTGTCACCGAAAGCTTTACCCGCGCCGCGCCGACTGTGCTGCATTGGCCATGGCGCGCCCTGATGTTCAAGACGCTGTTTCGCAATGACGCAAGCTATCAGAAGTTGGGGGTCCATCGCCCCCGCAGCCCGCAAAACACAGACGCGCAGCGTTGGTTCGATGGCTCGGGCCGCGAATTACCGCCCGAGTTCCACCGCAGCCGCATCTTTTCGCCCCTTGGCCGCGACACCTATGGCTTGGTGCAGTTGAACCACTACGCATTGGGGGCGATGGAAAGCTATCTGGTGAAATGTGATCGCGGGCGGGCCAATCGCGACGCATCTACCTTTGATATGGGCTATTGGGTTGAACGAAACTTTTGCGAGGTCGAGGACCGCTCTATTTCCGCCCTTAGCCCCCTTAGCGCACCAATTCTGGCCGCCTATAAATCCGACCCGATTTTGAATGGGCTGCATGACAAGGCCGTACACTGGCGCAAGCAGCGGTTTACAGCCCTCATGCAAGACGACGCCTGGCGCAGCTTGTTCGGCCGGCTAATGATGTCACGCCCTGCACGCTGCCTGACCGCACAGCAAGCGCGGTTGATCTGGCAGCATGCGGTCACCGCTTTGCCACCCGCCGCCGATTAGAAACAATGTCGGCGCATTGTTTCCGACCTGTGCGTATTTGCCTTTCTCTTGCCGCCTTCTCTGCGTGATTGCGCCACGCGGCACTGGCAAAACAAGTCATTGCCTGCGATGTTCTTAATGTTACGAGAGAGTAAACGCCTATGCCACAGATCGACGAAACCGAACCCCAAACAACCGCCGCCACCCTTGACCGTGACGGCTGGCTTTCCTTGCTTCGCAATATGGGCGAGGGCTCGGGGGCATTCGAGGCTTTGGGCGATCATCACTGGGCCGTGCTGAACGAAGACGGCACCACACTCGTGATAAGCTTTGACCGGCTCGAGGATATTCAGGCGTTGGAACCGGGCCACATGCCGCATGTTTTTGGCCAAGCCACACAGAACGGCTGGTCACATCTTAGCCTGATCAGCGAAGGCGAAACCTGGTATCGTGATCCTGCAGTGTTTGCCTATCTTGATAAGCTGGTCGATGCCGCTTTCTTTGACGATTTTGAGCGGATCGTGTTTTACGGGGCCGGTATGGGTGCCTATGCCGCCGCTGCCTTTTCGGTTACGGCCCCCGGCTGTACGGTTCTGGCGGTGCAACCCCGCGCAACACTTGCTCCTGAAATTGCCGGCTGGGATACGCGCTACACGCAGGCCCGCCGGCTGGATTTCACCAGCCGCTACGGCTATGCCCCCGATATGGTCGAAGGCGCCGAGCAAATGTTTGTGGTCTATGACCCCTATTGCCGGCTTGACGCCATGCATGTCGCGCTGTTCCACAAATCCTTTGTCACCAAGCTGAAATCACGGTTTCTGGGCGAAAACACTGCCGTTTCACTGGCCGAACTGGGCATCTTGCCCAAGATGGTCAAAGAGGCCTGCGATGGCAAACTGACCGCCAAGAGCTATAGCAAGCTCTGGCGCGAGCGGCGCAACTTTGGGGCCTATCTGCGGCTTATTCTGCGTGCCTGCACCGAGGCGGGCCACGCCAGACGCGAAGCCATGATCTGCCGCTCGGTCACCAGCCGGCTGCGCGCACCCGGCTTTCGCAAACATCTCGACAAGCTCGAGGAAAGCGGCGTTCTGGGCAATAAATAAAGCCGCCACGGCCCACCCGCCAATCCAGTTCCCGGTGGCGGCGTACGCGCTTTGCCGCAAAACAAGCTGACAACTGCGCTTTTGCCTCTGGAAAACGCATGGCGGATAGGCTAGCGCTTTGCGCCATGACACAAAGCATCACACTCCGCCGCCCCGATGACTGGCACCTGCATTTGCGCGATGGCGCGATGTTGCAAGGTGTCTTGCCTGAAACCGCCCGTCATTTCGCGCGGGCCATCATCATGCCAAACCTTGTGCCGCCCGTGGTCACGCTGGCCGATGCGCAGGCCTATCACGGCCGGATTATGGCGGCGCTGCCCAAAGGCATGACGTTTGACCCGCTGATGGTGCTGTATCTGACCGAGGGTACAGACCCGGCCGACGTCGCGGCCGCCGCTGCCTCTGGTCTGGTCAAAGCGGTCAAGCTTTACCCCGCTGGTGCCACGACAAACTCGCATTCCGGCGTGCGCGATTTTGACAAAGTGCGCCCCGTGCTGGAAAAAATGGCCGAGATCGGCCTGCCTTTGTGCGCGCATGGCGAAGTGACGGATGCCACGGTTGATATATTCGACCGTGAAGCCGTGTTTATCGACACCGTGCTGGACCCGCTGCGCCGCAACACCCCCGGCCTGCGCGTGGTCATGGAACATATCACCACGGCCCAAGGCGTCGATTACGCCCGCGCCGGCGGCGATGATCTGGCGGCAACTATTACCACGCATCATCTGATCATCAACCGCAACCACATCCTGGCCGGCGGCATCAAACCGCATTACTACTGCCTGCCCGTGGCCAAGCGCGAAACCCACCGGCTTGCCCTGCGCGCTGCCGCCACCTCTGGCGAGGCACGGTTTTTCCTCGGCACCGATTCTGCACCACATGTGGACGCGCTGAAAGAACACGCCTGCGGCTGTGCAGGCTGCTTTACGGCAACAAACACCATGCCACTGCTGGCCCATGTGTTTGAAGAGGATGGCGCGCTGGACAAGCTCGAGGCCTTTACCTCGCTTAACGGTCCGGCTTTTTACCGCCTGCCCGTGAACGAAACGACCCTGACACTCACCAAAGGCGCGCCTGCCAAATGGCCGGATAAAATCCTGACCGAGGCTGGCCCTGTTACCGTTTTCAACCCCGGCTTTCCCGTGCATTGGCATGTTGAGGGCTAAGATCATCTATCCCTCAAATATCCCCGCCGGAGGCTCTGCCCCCAGCGACACAGCGCTCCGCGGGGGATATTTAAAGATAGATGATAGACAAAGGACCGTTCTATGATCCCCACCAACTTTCCCCCCGCAAACGAGATCGCCCGCCTGACCGCGCGGATGCTTTTGGAAATCAAAGCCGTGCATTTCAACGCGGATGAGCCTTTTACCTTGGCGTCCGGACTGCCCAGCCCGACCTATATCGACTGCCGCAAGTTGATCAGCTATCCGCGCATCCGCAGCACGCTGATGGATTTCCTGACGGTAACCGTGATGCGCAACGCCGGGTTTGAAGCTTTCGACAATATCGCAGGCGGTGAAACCGCAGGCATCCCCTTTGCCGCATTGGTTGCCGAACGCATGGCGCTGCCTATGACCTATGTGCGCAAAAAGCCCAAAGGCTATGGCCGCAACGCGCGGATCGAAGGCGTTATGACCGAGGGCCAGCGCGTGTTGTTGGTTGAGGATCTGACCACTGACGGCGGCTCAAAGCTGTCTTTCGTGGATGCGATCCGCGAAACCGGTGCCACCTGCGCGCATACGGCGGTGATTTTCTATTACGGCATTTTCCCCGACACCACGCAAAAACTTGGCGATCACGGCGTAACCCTGCACCATCTTTGCACATGGTGGGACGTGCTGGCCGAAGCCCGCGACAGCGGTGCCTTTGACGCCGCAACCTTGGCCGAAGTGGAGAGCTTTCTGAAAGCGCCCCGCGCATGGCAAGACGCGCGCAAAGGATAATTTGGCCCTTTCATCCCCAGATTTTTTTCTGGCGGGCAACTTGGGGATAACCCGCCGCAGAATCGTCTGTCTGGCCAAAAAAACTGCACCATACTACAAGATATGGTAGTATCTGCAGCACGCCCTACAGGGCTTGCTGTTTTCCACAAGGTTTTCCCCTGTGTTATCCACCAGTCCGCAGGGGTTACCGCCAACCCGAACCTGGGCTAGACAGGGCAATTAAGACAGCCAAGAGGTCAGCTATGAACGAGGTCGCTCAGATCAAACAAACGCTTCCGGCGCAGGCCGAAGCCGATGTGCTGCCCCATAATATCGAAGCCGAGCAGCAGTTGCTTGGTGCAATTCTGACCAATAACGATGTGTATGACCGCATCTCCAGCCTGGTAAAGGCCGAGCATTTCTATGATCCGGTCCACAGCCGCATCTTTGAAATTGCCGCCGCCCGCATCCAGAAAAACGCCCTCGCCTCGCCGGTTACGCTCAAGGCGTTTCTCGAGGATGACGCAGGGCTCAAGGAACTGGGTGGCCCACCTTACCTCGCGCGGCTTGCCGGTGCCGCCATTTCCAGCTTTGCCGCGCGCGACTATGCACAAATGCTGTATGACCTTGCCGTGCGCCGCGAACTCATCGGCCTGGGCCGTGATATCGCCGCCAAAGCCGCCAAGATCGAGGTGGCCTCTGAACCGAAGGAACAGATCATCGAGGCCGAACAACGGCTTTACAAGCTGGGCGAACAAGGCGTTGCCGAGCGCGGCTTTCAAAGCTTTCTGAAAGCAGTCACCGAGGCCGTCAACAGCGCCAATGCCGCCTATCAGCGTGACGGTGGGCTAGCGGGCATTTCAACCGGCCTTATTGATCTGGATAAAAAGCTGGGCGGCTTGCACCCGTCAGATTTGCTTATTCTTGCAGGGCGCCCGTCGATGGGCAAAACCTCGCTTGCCACCAATATCGCGTTTAACGTGGCCAAGGCGTATAAACGCGGCCGCCTGCCCGACGGGTCCGAAGGCGCCATCGAGGGCGGCGTGGTCGGTTTCTACAGCCTGGAAATGAGCGCCGAACAGCTTGCCGCGCGTATCCTGTCCGAGGCATCCGAAGTGCCCAGCGAGCAAATCCGCCGCGGCGACATGACCGAACAAGAATTCCGCCGCTTTGTCGAGGCCGCCAAAAGCCTTGAGGCCTGCCCCCTGTATATCGACGACACCCCCGCCCTGCCGATCTCGCAGGTTGCCGCCCGCGCCCGCCGGCTTAAACGGACCCACGGGTTGGATGTGCTGATGGTCGACTACCTGCAACTGCTCAAAGGCTCGTCCAAAGAAAGCCGCGTCCAAGAGGTGTCCGAGATTACCCAAGGCCTTAAAGCAATCGCCAAGGAATTGCATATCCCCGTCATCGCCCTGTCGCAGCTGTCACGTAACGTGGAATCGCGCGAAGACAAACGCCCGCAGCTTTCGGACTTGCGCGAATCCGGCTCGATTGAACAAGACGCCGATGTGGTCATGTTCGTCTACCGCGACGAATACTATAAGGAACGCGAAAAACCGGGCGACCACGAACTCGAAAAAATGGCGCAATGGCAATCGGTTATGGAAAGCGTCCATGGCAAAGCCGAAGTCATCATCGGCAAACAACGCCACGGCCCCATCGGCTCGGTCGAACTCAGCTTCGAAGGCCGCTTCACCCGTTTCGGCAACCTCGCCAAAGCCTGGCAAGAGGGCAGTGACGGCGGGTATTGATCCCGCAAAACCGGTTTCATCTTGGCCCAAATACCTACCGGCCGCGCCCGCCCGCACAACGTTGCAAGTTTTGGCGCCGCCGTCTTATCACACCACGTCAGTGCCGCGCGCAGGGGCCTCAATGGCCCCAAGCGCGGCACCCCCTTTCCCATCGCTGCCAAATCCCGCTGAAATCTCGAATATCCTCTTGACCTAACGTCCCAAGCAGTCAAAACAACGCCATGGCCACAGCAACCCTCTCCATCGACCTCGACGCAATCGCCGCCAATTGGCGCGCCCTGGACCGCTTGTCCGGCCCCGGCACCCAGACCGGTGCCGTGGTCAAAGCCGATGCCTATGGGCTGGGCGCCGCCCGTGTGGCCCGCGCCTTGGCCCATGCCGGTGCCCGCCGGTTCTTTGTCGCCTGCTCCGAGGAAGGCGCTGCCGTGCGGCAAGCACTAGGCGAAGGCCCGCAAATCTCTATCTTTTCCGGCCACATGGCAGGCGATACCGATATGATCCATGATCTGGATCTGACGCCGATGCTGAATTCGATCGACCAAATCACCCGTCATCTTGAATCCCTGCCCGGCCATTCCTTTGGCATCCAGCTTGATACCGGTATGAACCGCCTCGGCATGGAACAAGGCGAATGGGAAGCCGTGGCGCCACTGGTCCTTGATGCAGGCCCCGAACTGATCATGAGCCATCTTGCCTGCGCGGATGCGCCCGATCACAGCATGAACGCCGCCCAACTGGCCGAGTTTCACGCCATGACCGACGGTCTTGATGTGCCGCGCTCGCTCGCAGCGACAGGCGGCATCTTGCTTGGCCCCGAATATCATTTCGATCTTACCCGCCCGGGTATTGGCCTTTATGGCGGCATGCCCTTTGACTCTGCATCGCCGACGGTTGCGCTGTCTTTGCCGGTTATCCAAATCCGCGAATTGGCGATTGGCGAAACCGTAGGCTATGGCTGCGCTTGGGTGGCCGAGGCCCCAAGCCTGATCGCCACCATTTCCGGCGGCTATGCCGATGGTCTGCTGCGCGCGCTTGGCAACCGCGCTGTTCTCTGGGCCGGCGATGTGCCCTGCCCTCTGGTCGGGCGTGTGTCGATGGATACGATCACGGTTGACATCTCGCATCTGGAACAAGCCCCGCGCAAACTTGATATTCTCGGCCCGCATCAAAGCGTTGACGACTTGGCCGAGGCTGGCAGCACAATCGGCTACGAAATTCTGACCGGCCTCGGCGCCCGCTATGCCCGCCGCTATATCGAAGGCACAGGGCGCAGCTAACTGTATCTTTGCGCGCCAACACCAATTCGCTTTCCCCGAACATTTCAGCAAGCCTGTCACAGCCACCACATTGCTTCCAAAATAGAAACAAAAACAACAGCTGGGCAGGAAAAGGCAAAAGCCCCACGCCCCCCAACCACACATCAACTCCCGCAGCTTGACGCCCCTCACGGCATTCGCCAAGTTGCCGCGCAAACCAACAGGCCAAGGTGGACGAAACGTGCGATATGGAATGATTGCTATAAACCTGTCGCTGCTCGTGTTGTTTCCGCTGTCATGGTTCGCGCCCCTGTTGCGCGCAGGCTTGCTGCCGTTCTTTGATCTGTCTGAAATCTCGGTCGTCACGGGCCTGCAGGCTCTGTGGGGCAAAGATATTTCCTTGGCCCTGCTGGTGACCGTGCTTGCGATCTTTGTGCCCTACCTGAAAACCATCGGGCTTGCCCTGATGCAGTTTCGCCTGCTTAGCCCCCGCCTTGCGCCTGCGCTGCAAATTTTGGGCAAGCTCGCAATGGCCGATGTGTTTCTGATCGCGCTCTATATCATTCTGGCCAAAGGCGTCGGGCTCGGGCGGGTTGAAACGGCTTGGGGGCTTTATCTGTTCACAGGTTGCGTGCTGGCCTCGGTTATTGATTCCATTTTCAACACAAAGCGCTAACCCCGACCGAAAACCCGCCGAAAAATCGGCGGAAATTCGCAAGCCTCTGCATCGCATACGGCTTGCACTGCCCGCCGCATCGTTGCATCAAGACACATGGCAAAATCATCCTCGGCTTTCACCTGCACTTCCTGCGGCGCTGCCCATAAAAAATGGGCCGGGCGCTGCGACTCTTGTGGCGCATGGAATTCGGTTATCGAAGAGGCTCCGCTTTCCGCCGGCCCTAAATCGCTGGGCGGCAAAGGCCGTACCATCCCGCTGACCGATCTTGCCACCCAATCCGATCCGCCACCCCGTGCCACCAGCGGCATGGATGAATTTGACCGCGTGCTGGGCGGTGGTCTGGTAGAGGCATCGGCGATTCTGGTTGGCGGCGATCCCGGCATCGGCAAGTCAACGCTCTTGCTGCAAGCCACCGCTGCCTTTGCCCGCAATGGCGTGAAATCCATGTATATCTCGGGCGAAGAGGCCGCGGCACAGGTCCAGATGCGCGCGCAACGCCTTGGCCTTGCCGACTCTCCCGTCATTCTCGGTGCTGAAACCAATCTACGCGATATTCTGACCACGCTCGATGCCGAACGCCCCGGCCTGTGCATTATCGATTCTATTCAAACCATGTGGCTTGATACGGTTGACAGCGCCCCCGGCTCGGTGTCTCAGGTCCGCTCGGCCGCGCATGAGCTGGTGACATTTGCCAAAAAGCGCGGCGTGGCGATTATCCTTGTCGGCCACGTCACCAAAGACGGCCAGATCGCAGGCCCCCGCGTGGTCGAACATATGGTCGATACAGTGCTCTATTTTGAAGGCGAGCGCGGCCATCATTTCCGCATCTTGCGCGCGGTGAAAAACCGCTTTGGCCCTGCCGCCGAAATCGGCGTGTTTGAAATGACCGGCGACGGGCTGGCGCAGGTCACCAACCCTTCGGCGCTGTTTTTATCCGACCGCGACAAACCCGCCCCCGGCTCGGCGGTGTTCGCAGGGATCGAAGGCACCCGCCCCGTGCTGACCGAAATTCAGGCGCTCGTGTCGCCCTCGCCGCTTGGCACCCCGCGCCGCACAGTTGTCGGGCTCGACTCAGGGCGACTTTCAACGATTCTCGCCGTGCTCGAGGCACGCTGCGGCATCCCCTTTGCCGGCCTCGATGTGTACCTGAACGTCGCCGGCGGCATGCGCGTTTCCGAACCCGCCGCCGATTTGGCCGTGGCCGCCGCCCTGCTTTCAGCGCGCGAAGATGTTGCAATTCCGCCAGATATGGTGCTTTTCGGCGAAATCAGCCTGTCTGGCGCGCTTCGCCCCGTCGCACAGACCGAAAACCGGTTGAAAGAGGCGATGAAACTTGGTTTCACACAGGCAATCGCGCCGTCCCGGTCAAAAATGGCCGGGGTCGATGGCATGGCAGTGCGCCAAATGCCCGATTTGACGGCGTTCGTAGGCGAAATTTTCGGGGCCGGCTAATCGCCCCAAAAGGAGACGGCAATGGAAGGCTTTACCCTTATCGACGGTGTGGTTGCACTCGTCATCGTACTCTCGGCGGTGCTGGCATATTCGCGCGGTGTGGTCCGCGAAGCCTTGGCGATTGCCGGCTGGGCGGGGGCTGCGGTGCTGGCCTATGTCTTTGCATCGCAAGCCCAACCTTTGGTCAAGGAATTGCCCGTCGTCGGCAAGTTTCTGGCCGATAGCTGCGAGCTGTCGATCATCGCGTCATTCGCCGCCGTCTTCGCCATCGGTCTGGTCATTGCCGCCCTCTTCTCGCCGCTGTTGTCCTCATTGGTGCAACGCTCGGTGCTTGGCGGCCTTGACCAAGGCTTGGGCTTTTTGTTCGGCGTCATTCGCGGCGTGCTTTTGGTTGCTGTCGCCTTTATCGTCTACGATAAGGCAGTCGGCGCCAACACCATGCCGATGGTCGATAACTCGCGCTCAGCCAAGGTCTTCGCCTCATTCCAAACCAATATTGATGAGACGATTCCCTCCGATGCCCCTGGCTGGATCGTTGCCCGCTATGAGGCCCTGACAGGCGATTGCGGCGCCCCTGCAACAACTGTCACCCCAACAACACCCGCCCCCGCAGCCGGCAACTAAGCCGCCGCCTTACATCAAGGCGTGACACTCGCCGACACAAGGACTAAACGGGGCCATAAATTCCCCCTCGGATTCGGAGCCTGCCATGCGCCCCTTCCTCGCCCACCCATTTGACAGCGACAAGCTGCACGAAGAATGTGGAGTATTCGGTGTCATCGGTATGGCCGATGCCGCCAGCTTTGTCGCCCTGGGCCTGCACGCCTTGCAGCATCGCGGACAAGAGGCCGGCGGTATCGTCACCTATGCCGAAGGCGCAGGCTTTTGCTCGGAACGCCGCTTCGGCTATGTGCGCGACAACTTTACCAAAGCTGACGTGATGCAAACCCTGCCGGGCACCATCGGCATCGGCCATGTCCGCTATTCCACCGCTGGCTCCAAAGGGGCCACCGCAATCCGCGACGTGCAGCCCTTCTTTGGCGAATTTTCAATGGGCGGCTCGGCGATTGCCCATAACGGCAACATCACCAATGCCGTCGCCCTGCGCAAAGAACTTGTCGAGCGTGGCTCGATTTTCCAATCCTCCTCTGACAGTGAATGCATCATCCACCTGATGGCGCGCTCAATGGGCCGCAACATCCCCGACCGCATGGAAGAGGCGCTGCGCAAAGTTGAAGGCGCGTTCTCGGTCGTGGCAATGACCCGCACCAAACTGATGGGCGTGCGCGATGCTCTGGGCGTGCGTCCCTTGGTCTTGGGCAAACTCGGCGATGGCTGGGCGCTGTCGTCGGAAACCTGCGCGCTTGACATCATCGGCGCCGAATTCGTGCGCGAAATCGAACCCGGCGAAATGGTCGTCATCTCGGCCGACAAAGGCGTGGAAAGCCACTTCCCCTTCCGCCGCCTGAAATCGCGCGGCTGTATCTTTGAACATGTCTATTTCAGCCGCCCCGACAGCATTCTCGGCGGCCGCTCGGTCTATGAAACCCGCCGCCAGATCGGCGTCGAACTGGCACGCGAAGCCCCGGTTGAGGCCGATCTCGTCTGCCCCGTTCCCGATAGCGGCACTCCCGCAGCCATCGGCTACAGCCAGGAAAGCGGCATTCCCTACGCCATGGGTATCATCCGCAACCAATACATGGGCCGCACCTTCATTGAACCGACCGAGCAAATCCGCAACATGGGCGTGCGCCTGAAACTCAACGTCAACCGCGCGCTGATCAAAGGCAAACGGGTGATTTTGGTTGACGATTCCGTGGTCCGCGGCACCACCTCGCGCAAGATCAAAGACATGATCCTGGATGCAGGCGCCGCCGAGGTCCACTTCCGCATCGCCTCTCCGCCCACAGCATGGCCCTGCTTTTACGGCGTCGACACGCCCGAACGCTCCAAACTCCTCGCCGCCAACATGTCCGAGGAAGAGATGCGCGATTGGATCGGCGTTGATAGCCTGAAATTTGTTTCGCTCGACGGCCTCTACCGTGCCGCAGGCGAGGCCAAGGGCCGAAATGCCAAATCCCCTCAGTATTGTGATGCGTGCTTCTCGGGCGAGTACCCCGTCGCCCCGTCCGATATGATCGAAAAGGGCTTTGAAATGAAGACGGCCGAATAAACCCGACTTCGGCCCCATCATCTATCCTTAAATATCCCCGCCGGAGGCTCCGCCAACAGTCACCGGCACCGCGCCGCAAGGAAACGACCATGACCCAAAAAATCGCCCTCGTCACAGGTGCATCGCGTGGCCTAGGCGCCGCCATGGCCGAGCAATTGGCGGTGCAAGGCTGGCATGTCGTCGCCGTTGCCCGCACGACAGGCGGTTTGGAAGAAGTCGATGACCGCGCCAAAGCTGCAAATGCCAGTGGCGGCCTCACTTTGGCGCCGATGGATATCACCAATGATGACGCGATGCGTCACCTCTGCCGCTCGATCTTTGATCGCTGGGGCGGGATAGACCTTTGGGTCCATGCGGCCATCCACGCCGCCCCGATGGCCCCTGCAGGCCATATCGATGTCAAAGACTGGGACAAATCAGTGGCCATCAATTTGCGTGCCACTGGCACACTGATCCCGATGGTCGAACCTTTGCTGCGCACCCGCCCCGGCGGCACCGCGCTGTTTCTTGATGACCCCCGCGCAGGCCAAACCTTTTTCGGCGCCTATGGTGCAACCAAAGCCGGCCAGATCGCCCTTGCCCATTCTTGGGCCGCCGAAACCGTAAAAACCGGCCCCAATGTGCGCATTGTCACGCCCGCACCAATGGCCACAGCGACCCGCGGAAGGTTTTTCCCCGGCGAGGATCGCAGCCGGTTAGCGCTGCCTCAGGCCGAGGCAAAGCGCATTCTGGAAAACCTCTAAACCGCAAATTTCCAACGAAAAATCGCTGTCGCTTCAGTTCACTCCAACCGCGCCGGAAACCCTTCGGCGCGCAGGTCTGTGCCCAGCAAATCCTCCAGCAGCTTGGCAATCATCGGTGATTGCGCCTCGCCACCATAGGCCGCTTTCGCCGCGATATAGGTCTGGTTGGTCATGCTCGCCAAGTCCAGCGGCACCCCGAATTCTTTGCCAAACCCCAAAGCAAAACCCAAGTCTTTGAGCGCCAGATCCACGTTGAACGCAACGTCATACGACCCGTTCAAAATCAGCGCGCCTTCGGTCTCATGCACAAAACTGTTCCCCGAAGACGCAGCAATCGCCGCATGAGACTGCGCCAGATCAAGACCGCCGCGTTTCGCCAGCATCAAGGCCTCACTCGTGGCTTTCAGGTGAATAAACGCCAACATATTGGTGATAACCTTGATGATCGACGCAGCGCCCAAGGGCCCCATATGGAAAATCCGGTCGCCCATCGCCTGCATCGCGGGCAGATGGGTCTCATACAATTCCTTGTCGCCACCGGCCAGCATTGTAATCTTGCCTTGGGCCGCCAGATGCACACCGCCTGTCACCGGCAGCTCCATCATGCGCACTCCCGCATCGGCCGCAACAGCCCCCAGCCGCAGCACATCTTCACGGCTCAGCGTCGACATCTCAACCCAGCTTGCGCCCGGTTTCATCACCGGCAAAATGCCCCGCAATACCCGCTCCGAAACAGCAGGTGACGGTAAACAGGTGATCACATGATCGACCGCCCCTGCCAATGCCTCGGCACTCGGCGCCAGCGTGGCCCCCATCGCTACAAGGCGTTCGGCCAGCTTTGGGTTCAGGTCAAATACCGTAACCTGCATCCCTGCCTTCAGCAAACACGCGGCACAATTTGCCCCCAGATTGCCCAGCCCGATATAGCCGTAATGCGTCATTCCCCGTACCCCACAATAGCCTTGGTTTCGCAAAAATCGTGAATGCCCCAATCGGCATATTCACGGCCATTGCCCGATTGTTTGTATCCGCCAAAGGGCGCGAACGTGTCCCACTCCGGCCCGTTCACATTCACCTGCCCTGCCCGCAGCCGCCGCGCCACAGCGCGCGCCTCATCCAGATCGCCCTGCACATAGGCCGCAAGCCCGTAAACCGTGTCATTGGCCATCGCGACCGCCTGATCCACATCGTCATAGGACAGCATCACCAGAACCGGACCAAAGATTTCCTCACGCTCGACCACCATGCCCGGCATTACATTGCCAAAGACCGTCGGCTGCGCGTAATGCCCGCGGTTCATGCCATCAGGCCGCCCGAGGCCACCTGTCAAAACCGATGCGCCCTCTTCAATCCCCGCCGCAATCAGCGCCTGCACCTTGTCATATTGCGCGCGGCTGACCAGCGGGCCCATCGTCACAGCCTCATCCGCAGTGTCACCAATCACCGCCGCAGTCGCCGCCTCTTGTGCCGCTTTGAACGCCACTGCCTCGGCCCCGCGCGGAATGAACATCCGCGTCGGCGCGTCGCAGCTTTGGCCGGTATTGGCCATACACGCCTCAACCCCTTGCGCCACCGCCGCCGCAATATCGGCCGAAGGCAGAATGATATTGGCCGATTTCCCACCCAACTCCTGCGCCACACGTTTCACCGTCGGTGCCGCAGCTTGTGCCACCTGCACACCGGCGCGGGTTGAACCGGTAAAGCTGACCATATCCACATCCGGATGGCTGGACAGCCGCGCCCCCACCTCGGGGCCAGTACCGTTGATCAGGTTAAACACCCCCGCAGGCACCCCCGCCGCATGGCAAACCTCGGCCCAGAGTATCCCCGACAAAGGCGCGATTTCCGACGGCTTCAGCACCATCGTACAGCCCGCCGCAATCGCCGGCGCCACTTTGCACACGATCTGATTCATCGGCCAGTTCCACGGCGTGATCAGCGCGCAA
The DNA here is from genome assembly GCF_001202035.1 of Pseudorhodobacter wandonensis. Classification (GTDB taxonomy): domain Bacteria; phylum Pseudomonadota; class Alphaproteobacteria; order Rhodobacterales; family Rhodobacteraceae; genus Pseudorhodobacter; species Pseudorhodobacter wandonensis. The sequence goes on from NZ_LGHT01000024.1 coordinate 41,624, forward strand.
ACACCAATCCCTTCGCGGATAATTCGCGTCGCACCACGGCTTTCTTCCCAGGCAAAGGCCTTAGCCGCGGCGATCGTGCTTTGCAAATGCACCTGCCCCGCCCAAACCTGCGCCTCGCGCGCCCAAGTGATCGGTGCCCCCATTTCCAACCGCATCGCCTGCGCGAAATCCTCGGCCCGCGCGTCATATTCGGCCAGCAGGCGCTCCAACAGCGCAATCCGTTCCGCTACGGGAACACGACTAAACCCGTCAAAGGCTGCCCGCGCCGCTGCAATGGCCCTATCCGCATCGGCAACCGACCCCAGCGCAATTTCGGCCACGGTTTCCTCGGTTGCCGGATTTTCAACACCCATCCGCGCAGTGCCCAAAGGCTCGACCCAACTGCCGTTGACGTAAAACTTCAGGTTATTCGCAGAATTCATAAGACCCTCACTTGAAATAGATTTTGTACTTGGCCCTGATCATGGCGTCCAACTCGGGTTCTATCAAGCGCCCTGCCTTGGCCAAAATCGCGTTCTTGCGGGCAATCGCCTTGTCCAACAACAACGGCTTGCCCGCCTCATTCCATTCTTTAGGTGACATGCGGTTGGCAACATTCGGGTAAATATACTCAGTCTGCATCAGTTTCAGCGTCTGGTCCGACCCCAGATAATGCCCCGAACCACCCAGACAAACCTCCTTCATCGCGTCGATGCTGGTGGTGTCAGGCGTCACATCTATGCCCCGAACAAGCCGCATCGCTTGCCCCAAAAGGTCATCACCCAGCACAAGACTTTCCAAACAGAACCCCAGCAAAGACGCATGCATCCCCACCGCCTCATAGCACATGTTCAACCCCGCAAGGCCAGCCAGCGAGTTGGTAATCCCCTGCTCCCATCCCGCCTGCATATCCGGCAGCTTGCTGTCCGAAATCCCCGATGCCGCCCCACCCGGCAAGTCATAAAACCGATGCATCTGCGCACAGCCTGCCGTCAACAAGGCTTGCTCGGCCGACCCACCCGACATCGCCCCGGTCCGCAAATCCGACACAAACGGCCATGTCCCAAAGACACAAGGCGCACCGGGCTTGATCGCATTGGCATAAACCACGCCTGCAAGGCATTCCGCCACCGCCTGCACAATCGTCAAGGCAATCGGCGCGGGGCTGGTCGCCCCCGCTTGCCCTGCCGAAAGCAACAGCATCGGCATCCCGCGCCGAATGCAGTCTTCCATCACGATGCAGCTTTCCTCGGCAAACTTCATCGGCGGCACAACAAAACAGTTCGAGTTTGAAACAAACGGCCGCTCAAGCCACTTCTCCTCACCGCCCGCAATCGTATAAAGCATTTCAAAACAAGGCGCTACATGCGACGGATCACTGAATGAGGTCCCCACATGCTTGCGCGTGCCCGACAAACAGCCATACAACGTGTTAAGATCCATTTCCAGATTGTCAGGAATATCGCGGCACACCATCGTGCGCTGATAAAAGTGAATATTATCAAGGTTGTCCACCAACCGCGCCGCATCATACAAATCCTGCGCCGTGCTCTCGCGATAGTCCAGGGTGATCGGGTCCACAATATGCACCGCCGCCCCCGCCGTGCCAAAATGCACGCGCGAGCCTGACAAATGCAAATCATGCTTGGGGTCGCGGGCATGCAAGGTTATCCCGCGCGCCGCCACGGCCAGCATATCCTCAACCAAAGCCCGCGGAAAGCGGATGCGCCCGTCATCGCCCTGAATGGCCCCCGCATCGGTCAACAGCTTCACCCCCGAAGGCGGCGCCTGCGACAATCCGATCTGCTCAAGCGCCTGCAACGCACTCTCGTGGATCTGCGCCACAGCCGCATCCGTCAGCGGCTTATACTGCCCCCCCGACATGCCCGCCCGCACCGGCCGCATATCCTCGGCCAAAGGTGCCGCCCGCAATGCCACGCGGCTCGCCCGCCCACCAGCCCGCCCTGCACGCGCGCGTGCCGGCTCACAAACGTCACCAATCTCATCCATCCCGCCACCCTCTCATCTATCTAAAAATATCCCACGGGGGTCTGGGGGTGTGAAACCCCCAGCACGTCGTCACATCCGCACACGTTCCGATTTCGGGTCATACATCGGCGCCAGCGACGCATCCGCCGCAAAGCGCTTGCCCGCTACTTCGATCTCATAGCTCGACGCCAAAACCTGCTCGGCACTCTCGCCAGCACAAGGCACATAGCCAAGTCCAATCGCGCCACCCAAATGATGGCCGTAGTTGCCCGAGGTAATCGGCCCGACAATCCGCCCATTCCGCACAATCGCCTCGTTATGATACAGCATGGGCATCGGGTCGCGCAGCTTGAACTGCACCATCCGCCGCGCCAGCCCCGCCTCGCGCTTGCGCAACACCGCCTCGCGTCCGATGAAATCGCCCTTGCCCGTTTTCACCGCAAAGCCAAGCCCCGCCTCCAGAACATGGTCCTCATCGGTGATATCATGGCCGAAATGGCGATAGCCCTTCTCGATTCGGCAAGAATCCAGCACATGCAAACCGCAAAGCTTCATCCCCATATCGGCACCTTCCAGCGCCTCGAATACATGCGCCGCTTGGTCAGCAGAAACATATAGCTCCCACCCCAGCTCGCCCACATAGGTCACGCGATGCGCTCGCGCCAACCCCATGCCAATCTCGATTTCCCGCGCTGTACCAAAGGGATGCGCCGCGTTGCTAAAGTCTGCCGGTGATACCGCCTGCAACAACTCACGGCTTTTCGGCCCCATCACACAGAGCACCGCCTCACCCGCCGTCACATCCGTCACCACGGCAAAAGCATCGCCCAGATGCCGCCGCAACCACGCCAGATCACGCTGCAAGGTCGCCCCTGGCACCACCAGCAAATACGCCGTCTCAGACAGCCGCGTCACGGTCAGGTCACTCTCTATCCCGCCCCGCGCGTTCAGCATCTGCGTGTAAACAATCCGCCCCGCCGGCACATCGACATCATTGGCGCAAACCGATTGCAAGAATGCACAGGCGTCGCGCCCCTCAACCCGGATTTTCCCGAATGAGGTCATGTCAAACAGCCCGACACCCTCGCGCACGGCCTTATGCTCGACCGCCGCATTGCCAAACCAGTTCTGCCGCCCCCAGGAATACTCATATTCCCGCGCCTGGCCTTCATTGGCAAACCAGTTCGCCCGCTCCCAGCCGGCAACCTCGCCAAACACCGCGCCACGCGCCTTCAGGTGCTCATGCAAAGGCGAACGCCGCACCCCGCGGCTGGTCGCCATCTGGCGATACGGGAAATGGTCGGCATAAAGCAGGCCCAGAGTCTCCGACACGCGCTCTTTCAAATAGCTGCGGTTGCGCTGGAACGGCTGCGCGCGGCGGATATCCACCTCCCACAGGTCAAACGGCGCCTCGCCCTCGGTAATCCAATGCGCCAGCGCCATCCCCGCGCCGCCAGATCCGGCAATCCCGACCGAGTTATACCCCGCCGCCACCCAATAGCCGCCCAGCTCGGGGGCCTCGCCCAGATAATAGCGGTCATCGGGGGTAAAACTTTCCGGCCCGTTAAAGAACGTATGAATCCCCGCCGATTGGAACAAAGGCATCCGGTCCATCGCCGCCTCGAGAATGGGCTGAAAATGATCCCAATCCTCGGGCAACGTGTCGAACTCGAAATCCTCACGAATGCCGCCCATTCCCCAAGGCTTGGCTTTGGGTTCAAACGCGCCAATCATCATCTTGCCCGCGTCCGATTTGTAATAGGCACATTCATCCGGCACCCGCAGCACCGGCAAATGCCCCAAATCCGCAATCGGCTCGGTGATCAGATAGAAATGCTCGCAGGCATGCAGCGGCAGCGTCACGCCGCTGTCCTCGGCCAAATCACGCCCCCACATGCCACCGCAGTTAATCACTACATCCGCCGCAATATGCCCCGGTTCGCCTTCAACCGCATAGTCAACGCCGGTCACACGGCCATTGGCGCGTGTCACCCCAGTGACCTTTACACCTTCCAGCACCTTGGCCCCACGCATCCGCGCGCCTTTGGCCAGCGCCATCGCGATATTGGCGGGGTCGCATTGCCCGTCCAGCGGCAAATGCACCGCCCCCACCACATCCGATACGTTCAAATGCGGATACATCGCCTTCACCTCGGCAGGCGAAATCTCCGCCACATCCACCCCGAAAATCCGCGCCGTGGTGGCCTGCCGCAACAGCTCTTCATTGCGCGCTTGGGTCAGTGCCACCGAAATCGACCCGACCTGCCGCATCCCCGTAGAAACCCCGGTTTCCGCCTCCAGCTTCACATATAGATCCGCCGAATATTTCGCCAAACGCGTCATATTGACCGAGTTGCGCAGCTGCCCGATCAGCCCCGCCGCATGCCATGTCGTGCCCGAGGTCAGCCGCTTGCGCTCCAGCAAAACAATATCCGTCCAGCCCGCCTTGGCCAAATGATAGGCCACCGAACAGCCCGAAACGCCGCCCCCGATAATTACTGCACGCGCCGTCTTTGGAACATCAACCATTCCGCTACCCTATCATCTATCTCTAAGTATCCTCGGGGGGTCCGGGGGGCAGACAGCCCCCCGACTTCAATCGTGGGTGCGGGGGGGCAAACTGCCCCCCGACCTGGCTCAGCAACAATCGCGCCTTATGCCCTGATCCGCGCATTTTCCGGGTCCCACATCGGCGCATCTTCCTGCACCACGGCGCGATGCCGCGTGCCAAAGATTTCCACCTCCAGCTCGGTTCCCGCCGCGCCCAAATCACTGCGCAGCATCCCCAACCCGATACAGGCGCCAACACGGTGGCCAAAATACCCGCTGGTCACCTCGCCAACCACCGTGTCGCCCTGCCAGATCGTCGACATATAGGGCGGGTCATAGGCGCCCGCGTCAATCTTCAGCGTCACGAACTGCTTGCTCACGCCGCGCTGCTGCTCCGCCGCCAGTGCCGCCTTGCCGCGGAACTCGTGGCTCCAATCGACAAACCGGCCCAAACCACCCTGCAACACCGTGTAATCGGTCGAAAGATCGCCTTTCCACGCCCGATAGCCCTTTTCGATCCGCAAGGAATTCAGCGCGAACATCCCGAAAGGCCGCAAGCCCAGCGGCTCACCCGCCGCCATAACCGCATCCCAAACCACCGCTGTATCACCAACCTTGGTATGGATTTCCCAGCCCAATTCACCGGCAAAAGACACCCGCGCCAGCCAGACCTGCCGCCCCGCGATCTCGGCAAACTGATGCGTCAGCCAGCCCTTGCTCAGGTCTGCGCCCGTAATCCCCGCCAAAACCTCGCGCGATTTCGGGCCGGTCAAAATCTGGCAAGACCAGTTTTCCGTCTCGTCCGACAGGGTAAGCCCATAGTCCAGATGCGTCAGCAGCCACTCGCGGTCATGCGCCTGCGCGGTGGCGGCCGTGATCAGCAAGATCATATCCTCGGCCAAACGCGCCACCGACATCTCGGTTACAATCCGGCCCTTGTCATCGGCAAAATAGGCAAGGCCCAACCGCCCGATCTTTGGCACCTTGCCGGTGATCTGACGCGCCAACCAATCCGCCACACCCGCGCCCTTGATCACAAAGCGCGAGAATCCCGGCAGATCCAATATCCCCGCCGCATCACGCACAGCCTCGCATTCGGCCTTTACCGCACCAAACCACGCGCCCTCACGCTTCCACGTCTGCGCCCCTGCGTCCGAGGTGTCATCGCCCGCCCGTGCATACCAGTTCGCACGTTCCCAACCGTTATAGGCCCCGAATTGCGCGCCCATCGCCGCCACGCGGTCATGCAGCGGCGACAGCTTTTTGCCGCGCCCCGCAGGCCAGGCGTAATGCGGGAAATGCATGCCATATTCGTGGCCGTAAACCTCCATCCCCTTGGCAATGCAGTAGTTTTCATCCTCAAAGCCGGTAAAGCGGCGCGGATCGCAGGCCCACATATCCCACTCGGTCGCGCCCTCGGTAACCCATTCGGCCAGTACCTTGCCGGCCCCGCCCGCCTGACAAATCCCAAAGGTAAAGACACAAGCCTCAAACGCCTTTGGCACCCCCGGCATCGGGCCGATCAGCGGGTTGCCATCGGGCGTGTAAGGAATAGGCCCGTTAATCACCTTGGTCATCGGCGCCGTGCCCAACAACGGCACCCGCGCCATCGCATCCTCGATATGCCACTCCAACCGCTCCAAATCATCGGGGAACAGCTGGAAACTGAAATCGGCAGGGAAAGGATCATCCTTGCTCACCCAATGCGCGCGGCAATTTTCCTCATACGGCCCAAGGTTAAAGCCGTTCTTTTCCTGCCGCAGATAATAGCTGCTATCCACATCGCGCAGCAACGGCAGCTTCTTGCCCGTCTCGGCCGAAAGCGCGGCAACTTCCGGCACGGTATCAAACAACATATACTGATGGCTCATCACCATCATCGGCACGTCGCGGCCAAACATCTTGCCCACTTCGCGCGCGTAATACCCCGCGGCATTCACCACATATTCGCAGCGAATCTCGCCCTTCTCGGTCACGATAATCCACTCGTCGCCTTCACGCCGTACCGCCGTCACAGGGCAAAACCGCTCGATCCGCGCACCCATGTTCCGCGCGCCTTTGGCCAGCGCCTGGGTCAACTGTGCGGGGTCGATATCTCCATCATAGGGGTCATACAGCGCCCCGCTCAGATCATGTGTTTCCAGAAACGGATAACGCGCCTGAATTTCCTCGGGCGCCAGAATCTCAAGGTCCATCCCCTGATACCGCCCCATGCCCGCCACGCGCCGAAACTCGTCCAGCCGCTCCGCAGTATGGCCCAACCGAACCGAGCCTGTGACATGATAGTTCATCGGATAATCGACTTCGGCCCCCAACGCGCGATACAGTTCGGTCGAATAGCGCTGCATGTTCATGATCGCCCACGAGCTTGAAAACGTTGGCACATTCCCCGCCGCATGCCAGGTCGAGCCTGCGGTCAACTCGTTCTTTTCCAACAAAACACAGTCAGTCCAGCCCGCTTTGGCCAGATGATACAGACATGACGCGCCCACCGCGCCCCCGCCAATAATCACCACCCGCGCGCTTGTCGGAAACTCAGCCATACCCCACCCCATCATCTATCTCTAAATATCCCCGCCGGAGGCTCCAACGCCTGACACAAGCGACCATCTCGTCAAAACTATCCTCTGAAATGGTCGGCCTTTCAATTCGACAATTCCGGCCTTATTAATCGGATAATCCGATTAGCACCCGAACAGGAAACCCCGATGCAACCCGACCAGATCGACACCTTCCTCGACCTTGTTGAAACCCGCAGCTTCAGCCGCACGGCCGATCGTTTGGGTCTGACCCAATCCACTGTCTCGGGCCGCATCACTGCTTTGGAAAACTCTCTCAACGTGCGGCTGTTCTCGCGGTCACGCGCAGGCACCGAACTGACCACCGAAGGGTTAAAGTTTGCGCCGCATGCACGCTCCTTGCGCCACGCCTGGGCCGCCGCCCGCCATTCTGTCACACCAACCGGCGAGTCGGTCATCAATATCCGGCTCGGCATTCAATCCGACCTTGCGCCAAACCACTTGGGTGACTGGATGCTCGGCTTTCGCCGCCACCTGCCCGATTGCGCGTTTTATATCGAGCCGGATTTTTCGGCCCAGATGTGCCGCGACCTGACCTCGGGCGCGTCCGACTTTGCGGTGCTCTACACCCCGCATGCCTCGCCCGATCTGAACTTTACGTCGCTGGGCGAAACCCGCTACCGCTTGGTCTCTTCCGAAACCGACCGTCGTGCAGGCCTGCACCCCGCCAGCTATATTCGCGCCAATTTCGCACCTGCTTTCGATGCACATCACCGCGCGGCGCTGCCCGAATTGCAAGAAACCCCGATCGCAGCCGGTCAAAGCGCCACAATCGCAGGCCTGCTGACCAAATTGGGCGGCTCGGCCTATCTGCTCGAAGAGATGGCCGAGGATCTGATCGCCTCAGGCAAATTCAGGGCCGTCACAGACGCGCCAATCATCCGCCAGCCTGTGCATGCCGCAACCCATTTGCGCAACCGCACGTCGAAATTGCACCGCCAGCTCTTGCGCGTGGTGCAACAAACCTTTCTGGTCCGTTAGTATCTGATTCTCAGCGATAAAACCGGATCAGAGAATCTCAACCGAGTATTTCTCGATCACTGTATTCGCCAACAGCTTTTCGCACATCGCCTTGATCTGCGCATCCGCAGCGGCCTTATCGTCGCCCGCAAGGTCCAACTCGATCACTTTGCCTTGGCGAACGCCTTGCACACCGTCAAAACCCAAAGTCCCCAACGCATGGCGCACGGCCTCGCCTTGCGGGTCCAAAACACCGTCTTTCAGCATGATATGAACGCGAGCTTTCATCTTTTGGGCCTTTCAGTTGATCAGGGTCGGCTTGGTTGTATGCGTGACATTGGTGGGCAAAACCCCCAAACGCCGCGCAAGTTCGGTATAGACATCGGCTACGGGAATAGGGTCCCGCACCTGGCCTTCACGTTCGGCCATATCAAAGCCGCGCGTATCCCACAGGCGGCAGCTGTCGGGGCTAATCTCATCGGCCACGATCAGCCGCATGAATTCGCCTTCCCAGACGCGCCCCACCTCTAGCCGGAAATCGGCAAGCCGGATGCCCGCGCCCAGCATGACGCCGGTCAAAAAGTCGTTCACCCGCAGCGCCAGCGCGATAATATCGTCCAGATCCTGCTGGTTCGCCCAGCCAAAGGCCACGATATGCTCTTCCGACACCATCGGATTGCCCAATTTGTCGTCTTTGAAATAATACTCGACAATCGGCCGCGGCAATGGCGTGCCCAGTGGTATCCCCAACCGTTCGGTCATCGCGCCTGCGGCATAATTACGCACAACAATTTCCAGCGGCAAAATCTCGGCCATGCGCACCATCTGCTCGCGCATGTTCAGGCGCTTGATGAAATGCGTCGGCACCCCGATACTGTTCAAACCGGCCATGAAAAACTCGGACAGACGGTTGTTCAACACACCCTTGCCCTCAACGGTCGCTTGGGGCGGGGTCGCAGCCTCCAGCCCGTCATCCTTGAAATACTGAATCAAGGTACCCGGTTCAGGCCCTTCATAAAGGATCTTGGCCTTGCCTTCATATACTTTTTTGCGGCGCGCCATTCGGTCCTCGATATTTCAGCCCAAAACAATAGACATGCCACCCCCTCGGGTCATGGCGGCCTTGTTCCCTCGCGCTATAGTATATGCCAACCGCAGTCGCAAGCCAGCGATCACTTTGCGCAGCCCTACTTGGTACTGGCCCCTTGCAGCAAGGGCCTTTGACAGGCATATCAGAGATAAGCAAACCAAAGGGAAGGGCCAGACATGTCCACATTTGACGATCGCGAACAGGCTTTTGAGGCAAAATTCGCACATGACGCCGAAATGCAATTCCGGGCCGAGGCCCGCTGCAACAAGCTCGTCGGCCTTTGGGCAGCAGAAATTCTGGGCAAGACCGGCCAGGACGCCGCCGATTACGCGATGACCGTTGTTGCATCAGATTTCGAAGAGGCCGGCCACGAAGATGTTGTGCGCAAACTTGCCGCCGATCTGGAAGGCAAAGTCGGCGCAGACCAGATTCGCGCCAAATTGGCGGCAACACTTCCGATCGCCAAATCACAACTGATGTCCGAACTCTAAGCCACAGGTGCAGGCGCCCGCGTGGCGCCTGCACCTCGGGCACTCTAAAACTCTGCTCAATTTGACCTGTTAAGAGTATCTGAACCTAGCGCCCGTTACGCTCGACCTTCGGGTTTGTGGTCAAAGGGTTCAGATGAAACACTCAGCAATCGGGCGCGTTTTGCACAGGGGAAAGGCGTGGGCAATCCCGCGCCATACAGTGCGGCTTCTCGCGGCATTCAGCGCAACTCTCGGTTTTCTCTGGCTTCTTGGCCAGCGTCTGGCACATCTGAACACTGCCGAGGTTGCTCGGGCCTTTGCCGATGTTCCTGTGGCAAACTGGGCCCTCGCCCTCATCGCTACCGCCGTCAGCTTTTGGGCCATCGGGCGGTATGATGCCAGCCTTCATCGCCATATCGGCACAGGTGTCGCCCCGCGCAAAGCCCGTCACGCGGGCATCGCGGCCATTGCATTCGGTCAAACCCTTGGCCTTGGCATCATCACCGGCGCCTTGGTGCGCTGGCGTATGCTGCCCTCTTTGTCGCTGATCCAAGCCACCAAACTCTCCGCCGCCGTCACCCTCTCCTTTCTGATCGGCTGGTCGATGGTCACAGCCGTCACCCTGCTCGCACTACCCGACGCCCCTCTGAAAATGCCCGCCCTTGCCGCCTGCGCGGGGGGCAGCCTTGTGGCCCTGCTGTGCTTGCTCCAACCACGCCTGCGCTTGTTCGGGCGCCAGATAGCCTTGCCCAATATCTTCACCCTCGGGCAAATCCTTATCTTTACGCTGATTGATACCACGGCAGCCGCCTGCGCCCTTTGGCTCCTCTGCCCGCCAGATATCGCCTTGCCTTTTGCCATGCTGCTGCCCGCCTATCTGCTCGCCTTGGGGGCGGGCTTGGTTTCGGGTACGCCAGGGGGCGTCGGCGCGTTTGAGATGGCCTTGCTTGCCGCCCTGCCAACCCAGCCCGAAGCCGATCTTATTGCAGGCATTTTGGCCTTTCGCTTGGCCTATTACGCCTTGCCCGCTGTAATTTCCGCTTGCGCACTCCTCGTCCCGCCGCGACCGGACCCACGGCCGAAACCACCCCAAAGAACAGCCGAAAATGCCCCGGCCGAGGCGGGCCTCATCCACCAAAACCAATTTTCAATTCTTGGCATTCACGATGATTGCCAGATGCTTACGGCAACAACCTCACATTTCACTGTAACACTACTTGATGCTTTCGGCCCCAAACGAATGGCCCGAATTCCGGCAGCACTTTATGCCGTTGCACGCGCACGTAACCGGCGGCCCTGCCTGTACAAATGCGGCACAAGGCTGGCAGGCGCTGCCCGCCGCGCAGGCTGGCGCGTCGCACCCGTCGCCGCCGAGGCATGGCTTAATCCACTTACCTTCACCGCATCCGGCCCTGATAAATCAACCCTGCGTCGCAAGCTGCGCAAAGTCGAGAAATCCAACCTTCACATCTGCGAAATCACCGCCATCGATTGGCCAACCCTTACCGAGATCGCACAAGAATGGGCCAATGATACTGGCGGCGAGCGTGGCTTTTCCATGGGCCGATTCGGCTATTCGCTCCTCTCCACCCAACGTATCTTTGGCGCCTATTCCAACGGCAGGCTGCTGGCTTTTGTCAGCTTCCATCATAACGGGCGCGAATGGGCGCTTGATCTGATGCGCCACCGCCGCGAAACGCCCGATGGCACCAATTACGCGCTGGTCGCCCACGCCCTGCACGTTGCCCGCGACCAAGGCATCGCGCGCCTGTCTCTCGCTGCGGCGCCGCGCCTGCCCGCGTGGTTGCGCCGACTTACCCGAACCGGCGATGGCCTCTGCCAGTTCAAAAGCGCCTTTGCGCCACAGTGGCAACCGCTCTACATCGCCGCGCCTAGCTTGCCGGCCCTCGCCCTCGCCAGCGCCGAGATTTACCGGGCAATCCACAATCCCCCGCCTCTGCCCGACCCGGCCCCGTTTTGGCCAGAATAAAATTGCCTCTGCCAGTCAGCCGTGGCACATGAAGGTTAACCAGCGCGCCCACCACCGCCCCCCGTGGCGGCCCGACCGGCCGCACCAATTGGCTCAAGGCAGGAAAAAACATGACCGATGCACTGACAAAGCTTTTGAACAGCCGCGATTGGCTATTGGCCGATGGCGCGACGGGAACCAACCTGTTCAACATGGGTCTCGAATCGGGGGAACCGCCCGAATTCTGGAACGTGGACAAGCCCGACAATATCCGTAAACTCTACAAAGGCGCGGTTGATGCCGGGTCGGATATCTTCTTGACCAACAGCTTTGGCGGCAACGCCAGCCGTCTGAAACTGCATCAGGCCCAGGGCCGCGTGATGGAACTGAACCGCGTTGCCGCCGAGATTGCGCGCGAGGTGGCCGATACCGCCGGTCGCCCCGTTGTGGTAGCAGGCTCGATGGGCCCAACCGGTGAAATCTTTGAACCGATGGGCACGCTCACCCACGCCGCCGCCGTAGAAATGTTCCACGAACAGGCCGAAGGGCTCAAAGCCGGCGGCGCAGATGTGCTTTGGGTCGAAACCATTTCCGCCCCCGAAGAATACCGTGCCGCCGCCGAGGCCGCCAAGCTTGCAGGCATGCCATGGTGTGGCACCATGAGCTTTGACACCGCCGGCCGCACCATGATGGGCACCACCTCGGCCGCGATGGTCGAATTGGTCAACAAACTCGACTATCCCCCCCTCGCCTTCGGCGCCAATTGCGGCGTCGGCGCCTCGGATCTGATGCGCACCATGCTCGGCTTTGCGGCCCAAGGTTCCGAACGCCCGCTCATTGCCAAGGGCAATGCAGGCATCCCGAAATACCATGACGGCCACATCCACTATGATGGCACCCCTGAGCTGATGGCCGAATACGCCGTTCTGGCGCGCGATGCCGGTGTGAAAATCATCGGCGGCTGCTGTGGCACCATGCCCGAGCACCTGAAAGCCATGCGCGCCGCTCTCGAATCGCGCCCCAAAGGCCCGCGCCCCACGCTCGAACAGATCTCGGAAACCTTGGGCGGGTTTTCCTCGGCCTCGGACGGCACTGGCGACACATCTGACGCGCCAAAACGCGAACGCCGCGGCGGCCGTCGCGGCTAACACCGGGGCCGCAGCGCACTGCCATATTCCTGCTATCCGCTTTTCCCAAAGCGGGTGCACCACGGTTAGCCAGCATTCGGCTTGCAACCCATAAACGGCCGGGCAGGCCAAACCTTCAAACGCCTGCCCGCAGCATAAACACAGCCATTCCTTCCCCAAAACTGCAGACTTTACCATCACAGCCTGCCAAATCCCCCATAAAGCAGCCCTCCCCAAAAACCTGCCCGACAGCGGCGGCATTCAAACACCCCGCCCCCATTGATCGCCTACCGCATCATCTATCCCCAAATATCCTCGCCGAAGGCTCTGCCCGCGCCCCCTAGAACAGGAGCATCTGATCGCCAATCCGTGGGGGCGGCGCAAACAAATCCCAGCGCAACGGCGCCAATTGCAACGCCAGCCCCAATCGCCCCAGCGCCAGCTCGAATCGCTTTGCCATCAGGGACGCCCAAACCCCTTTGCCCCGCATCCGCGTACCGAACTCTGCATCATAAACCGCACCGGCATGAAGCTCCGCCAATCGCGCCAAAACCTTATCCGCCCGCCCCGGCGCATGCGCCGCCAGCCAGTCGCGAAACAACCCCTCCACCTCGCCCGGCAGCCGCAGCAAAATCCAGCTTGCGGCCACTGCCCCGGCCTCTGCCGCGGCGGCCAAAATCGGCTCCATCTCGCTGTCCGTCAGCCCCGGAATTACCGGCGCCACCATAACCCGCACCGGCACGCCCGCATCCGACAAGCGCCGGATCATCTCTAGCCGCCGCGCGGGGGCCGGCGCGCGGGGCTCCAACGCCCGCGACAGGCCTGCATCAAGCGTGGTCATCGACACCCCGACCCGCGCCAATCCCGCCCGCCCCATCGGGCCCAGAATATCCAGATCGCGCTCGATCAACGCGCCTTTGGTGGTTATCGCCACAGGGTGCTGAAACGCCGCCAACACCTCCAGCACCTCACGCATCACCCGATGCTCGCGCTCAATCGGCTGGTACGGGTCGGTGTTCGTGCCAATCGCAATCACCTCTGGCCGGTAGCGCCGCGCCCGCAACTCGCCCGCCAGCACCGCACCAATTCCCGGCCGTGCAATCAGCTTGGTCTCAAAATCCAGTCCCGGCGACAGGTTCAAATAGGCATGGCTGGGCCGCGCATAGCAATAGGCGCAGCCATGCTCGCACCCCCGATACGGGTTCACGCTGCGGTCAAAGGGCAAATCCGGCGATTTGTTATAGCTGATCGCCGTTCGCGCCCGCTCAATCCGCACCTCGGCTTGCAACAGCTGCGCCTCTTCCTCAATCGCCCAGCCGTCTTCTACAGCCACCCGCGTCGTCGCCTCAAACCGCCCCACAGCGTTCGAGGCCACGCCCCGCGCCCGCACACGCACCCCGCGCGCAACCGTCCCGATCTCATCCTGAAACTGCGTCATAAAATCACATTAGAACAAATAGCGAACAAATGCCAGCAAATCGCTACACAGAATTGCATCTTGTCGGCTTTCACCTTACCAGTGTCGCAAACCGAAAAGTGGCCTCGCCCCTTTGCGATCATTCAACAAATTACAACCGCGCAGGAGCATCAAATGTCTGACGACGAAATCATCCTATCCGACCTTTCCGATGACGAACTCGTCTTGCAGATGCATGACGACCTTTACGATGGCCTGCGCGAAGAAATCGAAGAGGGTGTTAACATCCTGATCGAACGCGGCTGGGCCCCCTATGACGCCCTGACCAAGGCGCTTGTTGCCGGCATGACGATCGTCGGCGCCGATTTCCGCGATGGCATTCTGTTCGTGCCCGAGGTTCTGCTGGCCGCCAACGCAATGAAAGGCGGCATGGCCATTCTAAAGCCGCTGCTGATTGCCACCGGCGCGCCGCGCATGGGCAAAATGGTTATCGGCACCGTCAAAGGCGACATCCACGATATCGGCAAAAACCTTGTCGGCATGATGATGGAAGGCGCGGGTTTTGAGGTGCGCGATCTTGGCATCAACAACTCGGTCGATGCTTATCTTGAGGCGCTAGAGGCCGAAACCCCTGACATCCTCGGCATGTCGGCGCTGCTCACCACCACCATGCCTTACATGAAAGTCGTGATCGACACGCTGAAAGAAAAAGGCATGCGCGATGACTATATCGTTATGGTTGGCGGCGCACCGCTGAACGAAGAATTTGCCAAGGCAATCGGCGCAGATGCCTATTGCCGTGACGCTGCTGTGGCCGTTGAAACCGCCAAATCTCTGGTCTCGCGCAAGCATAACCAAGCACGCGCCTGATACCCGGCCAATCCCGAATAGAAAGCCCCGGCACCCGCCGGGGCTTTTTACGTTTATCAGGCGCGCATCGTTTTGCTATAGCGTTTCGACTTTAACTTGACCCAGATCACATCGCATAACGCGTTGAAATCTTTGATTTCAGGCAGCGTTATGTGATTCAGGTTTAAGTCGAAACGCTTTATCTCGCGGCGCAAACGCCCTTAGCAGCTTGCGCAGCCTTGTTTGCGGGTCGGGCGCACCGGCCTATAGCCCTGCCCCAGAATGCGGCCCATACCGCCTGCAATGTCCACGATCTGCCCTTTGACCAAAGGCGCCACCTGCTGCGCAGCCCGGCTGGACCGGTTGCCTGACCGGCAAATCAGCCCCAGCCGCTGCCCCGGCTTCAAATACGGCTTTACCGCCGCCACAAAGGCATCGGGCGTGGAATAGGTTACCAAAAGCGCACCCTCTACCACGCCGGTTTCCTTCCACTCGGCAGGCGTGCGAATATCAACCAAAAGCATGGTCTTATCTGCCACAAGGCCCGCGCCCGAAGGCGCCTCAAGCGTCACATTTTCGGCGCTCGCCCCGCCAAACGTGCCAAGCCCTACGACCACCACAGCCGCAACCGCCGCAGCACCCAATACATACATCCAAACCGACATCCGGCTGTCCTTTTGCTAAAATCTGGCGATATTTATATTCAAATATGTATATATGTAAAGCACCCATCGCAACGGCGGGTGGCATGTGGTCGCGCGGCAGCTTTGCACTGTCGCGCGACCAACGGTTAATTTTGAGTAAACAAAATCAACATAGCTATTATATATCAAAGGCTTAGAAAAGCGTCCGCACGCGGTCACAGCCCGTTATTTTGCGATTTTATCCTGGGTTTTGTTGTCAAAATCGCTCGAATCATGCCGCTCATGCAGCTGCATTTCGGGCGCACCAAAGGTCCGGTTTACCATCCGGCCCCGCTGAACCGCCGGCCGCGCGGCAATCTTTTCGGCCCATTTCATCACGTTTTTATAAGAGGCCGTATCCAGAAATTCCGCGGCATCATAAACCCAGCCGAGGGCCACCTGCCCATACCAGGACCAAATCGCAATATCCGCGATAGAATAGCTATCACCGGCAATATATTCATTTTCCACCAGCTGACGGTCCAAAACATCAAACTGCCGTTTCGCCTCCATCGTGAAGCGATCAATCGGGTACTGGAATTTTTCCGGCGCATAGGCATAGAAATGCCCGAAACCACCGCCCAGATACGGGGCCGAACCCATCTGCCAGAACAGCCAGTTCAGGCATTCCACTCTGCCCGCCCCTTGCGGAATGAAGGCCCCGAATTTCTCGGCCAGGTGCAGCAAAATCGCACCGGATTCGAACACCCGCACCGGCGCGCTGCCTGAATGGTCCATCAAGGCGGGGATTTTGGAATTCGGGTTTAGTTTGACGAAACCAGAGCCGAACTGCTCACCATCACCAATCCTGATCGGCCAGGCATCATATTCCGCCCCCTTATGTCCCGCCGCCAGCAACTCTTCCAGCATCACGGTCACTTTGACCCCGTTCGGCGTCGCCAGCGAATAAAGCTGCAAAGGATGCTTGCCCACCGGCAACTCTTTGTCATGGGTCGCCCCTGCGATGGGCCGGTTAATGCTGGCGAACTGACCACCATTTTGCGTGTCCCATGTCCAAACCTTTGGGGGGGTATAGTCCGTCATTGCTTTATCTCCTGAATTCACTTGCCCCGAACTTAGACATCAGTTTGAATCCGTCAACCAGAGCCGATGCCGTTTTTCCCGATCAATCCGCCGTGTTCACAGCTTGGCATTCTTGCGGGCCAGACTTAGGTTTAACCCATCGCATTGAAAGAGGCTCCCATGCCCGCCCGCGTTTTTGTCTACCTCATACTGATTTCCATCGTCGCGGCTGGATTGACAATTCTCGCGGCCCAAACGTTGGGCCTGCCCATTGCCCTGCTCGGCGTGGTTTTCGCCGCCGCCTCTCTTGCCTTGCAGATTTGGATGACACGAAGATGACCGCAAAACCCGATGACATCACCCTAACCCAAACCGGTCTGTCGCCACGCGGTGAGGGCCGCATTTTGCTGATCGCGTGCGGCGCTTTGGCCCACGAAATTCTTGCACTCAAAGCTATGAACAACTGGGATCACCTTGATCTGCAATGCCTGCCTGCCAACCTTCACCTATGGCCCGACCGTATTCCGGCAGCGGTTGAAAAATCCGTCACAGAACATCGCAGCAATTATGCAGACATATTTGTGGTCTATGCCGACTGCGGCACAGGCGGGTTATTGTTCGATATGTGCAAGAAATTGGGGGTAGAGATGGTCTCTGGCCCGCACTGTTATTCGTTTTTTGAAGGTAACGAAGCCTTCGCCTCGAAGGCAGACCAAGAGTTTACGGCCTTTTATCTGACCGATTTTCTGGTGCGCCAGTTCGATGCCTTCGTCTGGAAGCCCATGGGCCTCGACCGGCACCCTGAACTGCGCGACATGTATTTCGGCAATTATACCAAGCTGGTCTATCAGGCCCAAACCAATGATCCCGCGCTAGATGCCAAGGCCGAGGCCTGCGCCGCGCGGCTCGGGCTTGCCTATGAGCGGCGGTACACGGGTTACGGCGATTTGGCCCCCGCTTTGGCCGCGTTGAAACCTTAGCTTTCCCTGCCCTGCGCCTTGGTTTACCAAAGGGTGAAATCGCCGGAGGCTGCATGACCCTTGAAACCACCCTTGCCGAATTGGCCCTAAGGCTCGGCCCGCGCTTTAGTCAGGCTGCGTCTGCTTTGGCGCATTACGGCCAGTCTGAAACCCATATCTCAGGCGGGTTGCCTGATGCTGTCGTCTTTCCCGAAACCCGTGATGAAGTTGCGATGATCGCGCGGCTTTGCGCCGAAAACGGCGTGCCGATGGTGGGGCGCGGCGCCGGAACTTCGCTCGAAGGGCACGCCTTGGCGCTGAATGGCGGCGTGATGATCGATTTTACCAGAATGAACCAGATTTTGGCGGTTCACCCCGAGGATATGCTGTGCGTGGTGCAGCCGGGCATCACGCGCGAGGCCCTGAATGCGGGTTTGCGGGCCACGGGTCTGTTCTTTCCGGTAGATCCCGGCGCGAATGCAACACTTGGTGGCATGGCGGCCACAAGGGCCAGTGGCACGACCACTGTGCGCTATGGCACAATGCGCGACAACGTTTTGGGGCTAGAGGTCGTGCTGGCCGATGGGCGGGTGATCCGTACGGGCAGCGCGGCGCCAAAATCATCGGCTGGATATGATTTGACTGCGCTTTTCGTCGGATCCGAAGGCACCTTGGGCCTGATGACCGAGCTGACCTTGCGTTTGCACGGCCAACCCGAGGCCATTTCAGCCGCCGTTTGTGGATTTGCTTCCATCACTGACGCGGTGGATTGCGTCATTGCCACCATCCAAAGCGGCATCCCGATGGCGCGGATTGAATTTCTGGATTCCACCGCTGTTGCCGCGTGCAATGCCTATGCGGGCACCACTTTGGCCGCCGAACCACAGCTTTTGATCGAGTTCCATGGCTCGCCCAACGCCGTTCAGGAACAAACCGAAAGATTTGCCGAAATCGCGGAGGAAAGGGGTTGCAAGGGATTTACCTGGGCGCAGGCTGCCGAAGACCGCACGAAACTTTGGCGGATGCGCCACAATGCTTATCCTGCCATTCTGGCCTTGCGGCCCGGGGCGACCGCCTTGGTGACAGATGTCTGCGTTCCAATTTCACAATTGGCCAAAGCCGTCGAAGAGACCCGCGCCGAGATTGAACTAAGCCCGATCATGGGGCCGATTTTGGGGCATGTCGGGGATGGAAATTTTCATGCCATCCTATTGTTAGACAAAGATAACCCGCAAGAATTGGCCGCAGCCAAACGCCTTTCGGCGCAGATGATCGAACGCGCTTTGCGCTTGGGCGGAACGATCACGGGCGAACATGGTATCGGAAGTGGTAAATTGGGCTATATGGTCGCCGAACACGGCGAAGCGTGGGGGGTGATGGGGCAGCTGAAACATGCACTGGACCCAGACAACCTGATGAACCCTGGGAAAATGGTGCGACAAAAATGATACCCGAATCCGCCGAAGAGTTCCCACGCGCTTTCGCCAAAGCTTGGGGTGCCCGCGACGCTGCAGGAATTGCAGCATTGCTGGCCGAGGATGCGGATATGCTGAGCCTGACCGGCGGATGGGCCGAAGGGCGACGCGCGGTTCAAACGCTTTTGCGCGACGAGCTTTCAGGCATGTTCAGCCAATCACGCCTTGTGACTGGAAAAATGCGTCTGCGCCCGCTGGGGCCAGGTGCAGCTGTGTTGCAACAACGCTTTGTTCTATCCGGATTGGTCGACGCGGCGGGCCGTGATCTTGGGCGCATGGGGGCCATGTTGATCGCTGTTTTGGTCGCAAGATCAGGCGGTTGGCAAGCAATTACCGTGCAGTTTTCAACCGTCGAGGGGTAATGCAGGTTTAGCGCAGACGTATTTTAGCCAAGCAAAGCGCGCGCGGCGTCACGGGCGGCGGGGGTGATGGTATCGCCGGCCAGCATCCGGGCAATTTCCTCAATCCGGTGCTCGGCGCCAAGCGAGGTGACCGTTGATGTGGTCATGCCTTTGGCCACTTTTTTCTCGACCCGCCAATGATGCGCCCCAAGCGCCGCAACCTGTGGTGAATGGGTTACAACCAGCACCTGCGCTGTGCTGGCAAGCGCTGCCAACCTGCGCCCAACAGCATCGGCAGTGGCACCGCCGACACCACGGTCGATCTCATCAAAAATCATCGTCAGGCCGGGTGTGTCGCCGGTCAAGCAAACCTTTAGCGCCAGTAAAAAGCGCGAAAGCTCGCCCCCCGAGGCAATTTTGTTCAGCGGGCCTGCGGGCGCACCGGGGTTGGTGGCTACGGTAAAGGCCACCTCATCCGTGCCCTCCGGACCGTCTTCTGTAGGGCTAATCGCGGTTGAGAAAACCGCACGCTCCATCTTAAGCGGGGCAAGTTCGGCAGCCATTGCAATATCCAGACGCTTGGCCGCGGCTTTGCGGGCAACGGTCAGCGCATCGGCATTGCGGCGGTAGGTGGTTTCAGCCTCGGCCAAAGCCTGATCCAGCGCCGCGAGATTGCCTGCACCGCCATCAATCACTGCCAAACGGTTCCGCAAATCATCGGCAAAACTGCCCAGATCATCGGCCAGAACATTGTGTTTGCGCGCCAAGGCCCGAATGGCAAACAGGCGTTCTTCCAGTTGTTCCAGCTCTAACGGGTTGAAATCCAAGGCGGAAAGGCAATCCTCTACGCCAGATTGCGCCTCGCCCAACTCGACCATCACGCGGCCCAAAGCAGCGATCGCCCGTTCAAGGCGCCCATCTGCACGGTCGGCGGCGCCTTCCAGCCAGCGCAGGGCATCGATCAGCACGCCTTCGGCCCCCTGATCAGACAAGGCGGCGTGGGCGCGGGCAATGTCGGCGCGGATTTTTTCCGCCCCTTGCATGGCGCGGCGGCGGGCATCAAGCGTGGCCTCTTCGCCCGGCTCTGGGTTCAACTTATCCAGCTCGGCAACGGCATGGCGCAGGTATTCTTCTTCAACGCGGGCAGCGGCAAGCATCTCTTCGGCCCGTGCCTTTGCCCGCCGCGCCGCAGACAGCGCCGTCCACGCCTCCCGCACGCGCGTCAGGTTAACACCGGCAAAAGCATCGAGGATCTGGCGATGGCCGCGCGGATTAAGCAAGCCGCGGTCATCATGCTGGCCGTGCAATTCCACCAGCGTTTCCGACAGCGCACGCAGCACCTCGCCGCTGGCACGACGGTCATTGACCCAAGCGGTTTTACGACCATCCGAGGTGTTGATCCGGCGCAAAATCAGTTCTTCATCCGCCGAAATTCCGGCTTCGGCCAGAACGGCCCGCGCAGGGTGATCTGGGGTCAGGTCAAAAACAGCCGTTACTTCGCCTTGTTCGGCCCCTGCCCGCACCAGCTCGGCCCGACCACGCCACCCCAGAACAAACCCCAATGCATCCAGCAAAATAGATTTGCCTGCGCCGGTTTCGCCGGTCAGCACGTTAAGACCCGGCTGGAACGCTAGGTCCAGCCGGTCAATGATTAACAGATCGCGAATCTCTAACGAGCGCAGCATCAACAGCCACCCACACGCAAAATGCGCACCTTACAACCACTTGCCCTGAACAACCTGAGCATAAACGTTGCTGAGCCAGCTTTTGCCCTGCGCCTCCATCGACAAGCCGCGGCCCGTTAGCAGGCGGTGGCTGTCATCATAGAACGGGCTAGACTGGAAGTTGTGGCCAAGAATTGCGCCAGCCGTTTGCGCCTCATCCGTCAGGCCAAGCGCAAGATAGGCCTCAACCAACCGGTGCAGCGCCTCAGGCGTATGCGAGGTGGTCTGGAAATCTTGCACCACAACACGGAAACGGTTGATGGCAGCGGTGTACTGCCCTTTTTTCAGGTAGTAACGCCCGATTTCCATTTCCTTGGCGGCCAGATGGTCAAACGCCAGATCAAATTTCAGCATTGCCGAGCGGGCATACTCGCTGTCAGGGTATTTCTCGATAACCTCGCGCATGGCTTGCAGCGCTTGGAAGGTAAGGCCCTGATCGCGGCCCACCTCATCGATTTGATCATAATAGGACAAGGCCAGCAGATACTGCGCATAGGCAGCATCTTCCTCGGCCGGATAAAGATCAAGATAGCGCTGCGCCGAGGCACGCGCTTCTTCATAGGCTTTCGCTTTGTGCTGGCTGAAAGCCTGCATGATCAGCGACCGCTTTGCCCATTCCGAATAGGGGTAAAGGCGCTCGACCTCAGAGAAATAGCGAATCGCCTGCGCCGGTTTTGCATCCGACGCAAGAGACTGCTCGCCCTTTTTATAAATCTGTTCTGCGGTCAGACTTTCCAGTGGAACCTGATCCTGATTGCTGTTGCCGCAGCCAGCAAGGCCCGCAATGACCAGCGCTGCCCATATGAACCGTGCGCGTGACTTAACGCCTGCCATCTTCCGCCTACCCCATATTCCTGCAAATTCCGACCACTTCGGGACGGGTTTGGTAAGTCCTAGCACAGAATAATCTGGTGCGCAAAACGCCTTTCACCCTTTTTGGGGTCAGCTTAGCAATGAACTGGAATATCTGAGCGTAAAACGCCCACACCCGGAAGCTTTTGCCCTGTTGGCAAACCGCATTCTACGAATTCCCACGCGTCAGGGCGCGCAAATAGGGCACGCAGCAACCGGTTTGTCATCGCATGACCCGCCCGCTGCCCGGTATAGCGGCCAAGAATCGGTCCACCAGCCAAGGCGAGGTCACCCAAAGCGTCCAACATTTTGTGGCGCACCGGTTCGTCTGCATGGCGCAAGCCGCCCGGCGAAAGAACCAGATTGCCTTCGAACACCACGGCGTTTTCCAGATTGCCACCCAGCGCAAGGCCGTTGGCGCGCATTGCATCAACATCGGCCTGACGGCAGAAAGTGCGGCTATCGCACAATTCACGCACGAATGCGCCGTTTGACATGTTAAGCGACTTTTCCTGCCGCCCGATGGCCGCATCTTCAAAGTCGATAGAAAAATCGATTTCCAGCATATCCGAAGGCTCTAGCCGTGCTACGGCTTCGCCATCACGCACTTCAACGGTTTCCAGAATACGGATCGCGCGAACTGGTACGCTTTGCGTGCGGATGCCCTTGGCCAGCAGCCCCGCGACGAAGGGCCGCGCAGAGCCGTCGAGAATAGGAACCTCGGGGCCGTCAATTTCGATAAGCGCGTTGTGAATGCCACAACCCGCAAGTGCAGCCATGATATGTTCGATGGTTGAAACGCTGTGGCCCGCATCATTCTTGACCAAGGTGCAAAGGCGCGACGGCACGACGGCATCCCAGCGGGCGGCAATCATCGGATCGCCGGCCTCGACATCAACGCGACGAAACCAAATGCCATAATCGGCCGAGGCTGGCTTTACCACCATACAAACCGGCTTGCCGCTGTGCAGCCCGTTGCCCACGAAGGTCGCATTGGACTTCAGTGTGTGTTGCATGATTTTACCTCAGGTCGTTTCATTTGTGTCATTGACTGTCACGGGCATCTTGGACCGAAGGCCACTAAAACCAATGCGCGCTTTCAGTGCATTTTAAATAGTCGGATGCTGCAGCAGCAACAACTCACGCTTTGTGACCTTCTGTTACAAATCAGGAATCAGCCTGCAAAAGCCCGCCTATAGAGACGCAAGTTATTGATTTTATTAACAAAAAGGCCCGCCGAAGCGGGCCTTACGATAGATATATTTGAACAGTTAATTCGCCTGACGCCGCAAAAATGCCGGAATCTCAATCCGTTCTTGATCGGCATTCATCTCTGGCTCGTCGTCATAGGTGCTAACGGGCGGCTGTTGCCGCGCGAGTTGGGGCTGACCAGCAGGGCGTTCGGCATGGCCTTCACCATGGCCTGCCATCCGGTTGATCAGGGAACCGATACCAAACCGAGGGCGCGGAGCCTCGGCCGGGGCAGCCTGACGTGCAGCCGGTTGCGGCGCATGTTGGCCCATCGGGCGTTGCTGCTGCGATGGCGTTTTGGAAACTGCGGCTTGCAAACGGGCCAGCGCCTCGGGCGAAGGCGTGCCTGTTGCACGCGGCCGCGGTGCCACAAATTCGGACGCATCGGCATCCAACGCAGCCGTCATTGCACGCGGCTGCGGGGCGGGTTGTGCACGATAGGCCGGCGGCGGCAAATCATCGCTCGCCGCTTCTTCTTCGTAAGAAGCTGCGGCAGGGCGATCAAACAGGTTCAGCGCAGGTTCGGCATGAACTGGTGCAGGGCGCTGCTGTTGCGGTGCCGGTTGGGTAACGGTCGCAGAAGAGACCTTCAACGGCGCGCGCGGCGCCTCGGCAACCGGTTCAGGTGCGACAAAGCTGGCCGTTGGCAAAGGAGCAGCGATTGACCGACGTGCAACAGGGTTTTCATGCGCTGTGACTGCGGCATCAATACCAGTTGCAACGACCGAGACGCGCAGCCGCCCCTCCATCGAGGTATCAAGCGTCGAGCCGACGATAATATTTGCATCCGGATCGACTTTTTCGCGGATGATATTCGCGGCTTCATCCAATTCAAACAGCGTCAGGTCATAGCCGCCGGTGATGTTGATCAACACACCTTTAGCGCCATGCAGGCTGATTTCATCCAGCAGCGGGTTGGCAATAGCCTTTTCAGCGGCCTGAACTGCGCGATCATCGCCCTCAGCCTCGCCAGTGCCCATCATCGCCTTGCCCATTTCGTCCATCACGGCGCGAACATCAGCAAAGTCGAGGTTGATAAGGCCCGGACGAACCATAAGGTCGGTCACGCCTTTTACGCCCTGATACAGCACGTCGTCGGCCATAGCGAAAGCTTCGGTAAAGGTCGTGCGCTCATTCGCCAGACGGAACAGGTTCTGGTTCGGAATGATGATAAGCGTGTCGACAACTTTTTGCAGCGCCTCAATGCCTTCTTCGGCCTGCTTCATACGCTTGTTGCCTTCGAACTGGAACGGCTTGGTCACAACACCTACCGTCAGAACGCCCAGCTCACGCGCGGCTTGCGCGATGATCGGGGCCGCACCTGTACCGGTACCGCCCCCCATGCCCGCGGTGATAAAGCACATATGTGCACCCGCAAGATGGTCAACAATTTCCTCGATGGTTTCTTCGGCGGCAGCAGCCCCGACAGACGGACGCGCACCAGCCCCCAAACCTTCGGTCACTTTCAAACCCATCTGAATGGTCGATGGCGCACGGCTTTGCTGCAAAGCCTGTGCATCGGTGTTGGCAACCACGAACTCAACACCTTCAAGCTGCTGGTCGATCATGTTGTTGACCGCGTTGCCGCCGGCCCCACCAACCCCGAACACGGTAATCCGTGGTTTCAGTTCTTCGCGCTGCGATGTCATCAAAAGATTAAGTGTCATTGCCAATCCGCCTGCCTAAAAGTGTCCCTGCGCCTTAAGATGGCGCTTTCAGTCCCGCTATTTCACAAATCTTAGACATTACCAAGGCAAAGGTCACGAAAAAAACATCGCCGCACCACAAAATATGGGCGAATTTCTGCCGTTTTCACGCGATTTCGTTAATATTGCCGGATATTGTGGTTACCAGTTTTCCTTGAACCATTTCATGGCACGTTTCAAAGACCGCGCAGGATAGCGTTCGGTCGGAATATCGAAATCCCACCATTCATCTTGCGGGTTAGCCGCGAACAGGCACAGCCCCACAGCCGAGGAAAACGCAGGTCCTGTTGCAGCTTGCGGCAAGCCCTGCACCCGCAAAGGCCGACCAAGCCGGACCCGTTGCCCAAGAATGCGAGCCGCCAAACCATCAAGCCCCGGAATCTGGCTTGCGCCACCCGTCAGCACGATTTGCTGGCTTGGCAAATGGTCAAAGCCGGCGGCATCCAGCCGGGCGCGGGCCTCTTCCAAAATCTCTTCGACGCGTGGGCGCATGATCCCGATCACCTCGGTGCGGCTGACTTGACGGCGGTCTTTTTCCCAATCACCGCTGTCGCCACCAATTTCAATCATCTCACGGTCGTCCATGCCTGTTGCATGCACGCCGCCAAACTTGGTCTTGATCCGCTCGGCGGTTGTCAAAGGCACCTGAAGCCCTTTGGAAATATCAGAGGTTACATGGTCACCGCCCATGCGCACGCTGTCGGCATAGATCATGTGCTTTTTCATAAACACGGAAATGCCGGTCGAGCCGCCGCCCAAATCGATACAGGCAGCCCCCAACTCTTGCTCATCCTCGACCAGCGACGAAATGCCGGAAACATAGGCCGACGACGCCATGCCAGCCATTTCAAGATCACAGCGTTTCAGGCAATAGATCAGGTTTTGCACCACTGCGGCATCAACCGTCATCATATGCAAGTCGCACGACAGGCGGTTGCCAATCTGGCCACGCGGATCACCCAAGCCTGAACGGTGGTCCAGCGCAAAGTTCACCGGCTGGGCGTGCAATACCTCACGCCCCTCGCCCACATCGGGCACATCGCATGACGCCAGAACCTGCGCCACGTCTTGCTCGGTTACTATACTGTCCTGCAAATCCCAATCGCCGGCCAGCCCGTAGCTGCGCGGCTCGGCCCCCGAAAAACAGGCAATTACATGATCGACCCGCACGCCGGCCATTTTCTGCGCCGACTGCACCGCGGTGCGAATGGCGCTCTCGGTCTCGTTCATCACCGCAATTTCACCCAACCGCACGCCTCGCGACCGGGTTGTCGCTGCCCCGATCACCCGGAACGAGGATTGGCCAGCCATTGACCCCACGCCATCAACCTCACGCGCGCCCGAGGCGTTTTCGAGCCGCAAAATCAGGCAGCCCACTTTACTGGAGCCGATATCCAAAATCGCGATAACACCGCGCTGCATGGCTGCACGGCGAATGTTGCGCATGGCGCGCTGGGTTTGATAGAGATCCTTCATAGGTCGCTCTCCGCAGGAATAATGCCACGTGCGCGGCGCATTTCAGCTAATGAATAAGGGGCAAGGCGCAAAGATGGTCGGCGCTGCAGGCGTAGATCGACGGCAACAACATCCCGGGCCAAAAGATCTTGGGCCTGATCCAGGGCGATAAGACGTTCAAGCGCGACAACAGGTTGATCGACTGGTAGCAGAATGCGTTGATTGCGGTCCAAGACGACATCCCAGCGGCGGTCACCCATCCGAACCAACCCGCGCAAACGCGGCGAAAGTGGCCCGATCGAGGTTAATATTTGCTGCGCCTCTGCAATCGCCTTATCGGCCCCCTCGCCCGCGACAAGTGGCAAATCGTCACGATCGTTGCGATCCGTGATTTCCGCGACCCGCATGCCGGTTTTGTCAATCAACCAGGTTCCGGCACCATTGCGCCAAACAAAGGCAGGCTCGCGCTCTTGGATGGAAACCTGCAAAACGCCGCCCGATTGCACCTGTACATTCACATCTGCAACCGCAGTCAGCTGGGCAATTTTCGCGCGCGCCGCCTCTAGATCCAGATCAAGCGAACTTTGCGGCAAAGGCAAAGCAAGCGTCGAGCGCACGGCCTCGGCCAAATCAGGCGACGCGCCATCAATCGCCAACAGCTTTACGATAAACTCGGGCCGGTTTTTCACCGTTTCGCGCAAGTCGGTATAGATCGACGCGATGCTTTCACGGCGCTCTTGATCGGCCAAATAAAGGCCAAGGCCAAAAGTGACCACAAAAGCAGGCAGCCCTACGCGCAACGCAGTACGCACGAATGGTGTCAGCCAAAGGCGTTGCAGCCGATATGCGATACGGCTTGGTGCAGGATCGCGGCGCGGGGCCGAGGCAACGCGCTTTGCACTGTGATGGGGCGGCGCAGAATGATGTGATGCTTTGCGGGGCGCATATTTTGCATCATAACGTGTCGCGACTAGCGGTTGCATGACGCATCCTCCACAATCCAGCGGCACAGATCGGGAAAGGACATTCCCATAGCTGCTGCCTGTTCAGGCGCCAGCGACGTTGGCGTCATGCCGGGCTGGGTGTTGGTTTCCAGAATAATCAGGCCCGCAAGCCCGCGCGCAGCATCCCAACGGAAATCGGTGCGCGACAACCCGCGGCACCCCAACGCGTTATGCGCCCGCAGCGCATAATCCTGACACGCCTTGAAAATATCAGCCGGAATATCGGCAGGCACCACATGACGAGAGCCGCCGACCGAATACTTGGCATGATAATCGTACCAGCCATCAACGATAATGTCGGTGACCGTCAGCGCGCGGTCGCCCAACACGGTTGTCGTCAACTCTCGCCCCGGCGCATAGGTTTCAACCATCACCACATCCGGCATCTCGGCCGACAGCTGGGGCGGGGCATTGGCTGCTTCATGCACAATATAAACGCCGACCGAAGAGCCCTCGTTATTCGGCTTGACCACATAGGGCGGCGGCAGGACATGGCGGGCGGCAACATCGGCTTTCGCGGCCAGAACGCTGGCCACCACCGGCAAACCTGCCGCACGAAACGCCGCTTTGGATTTTTCCTTATCCATTGCCAAAGCCGAAGCCAAAACACCGGAATGCGTATAGGGAATGCGCAACCATTCCAACATGCCCTGGACGCAGCCATCTTCACCCCAGCGGCCATGCAAGGCATTAAACACAACATCGGGCTTGATTTCGGTCAAACGTGCAACAAGGTCTGGCCCGGCATCAACCGGAACCACCTGAAATCCTGCCTCCGTCAGAGCCGTCGCGCATTCACGCCCAGAAGATAACGACACCTCCCGCTCTGCGGAAGGGCCACCCATCAAAACGACCACCCTGGAGGCTGCCTTACGCGACATGCCAGCCATATTTACTGCCTCAAGGCCTTTTGCGGCCCATATTATTGTTTTTCAGCAAGCCTTTCGCCGACCCGCTTGATTTCCCACTCTAACGTAATCTTACTGTGTTCGAAAACCCTATTTCGTACCTCTTCACCCAATTCTTCTAAATCTGCGGCAGTTGCGCCACCTATATTGATCATAAAGTTGGAATGCATAGGGCTCATCTGTGCGCCGCCACGGGTTGCACCGCGCATACCGGCATCATCAATCACTTTCCACGCCTTTAACTCATGGCTGTCATCGGCGCGGCCGGTCGAGGAAAATCCGGCCGGATTGCGAAAGGTAGACCCTGCGCTGCGATCGCGTGTCGGTTGGCTGGCATCACGCTTGGCGATTTGCTCGGCCATCTTATCGTGCAATGTTTGTGGGTCGCCGCTTGGCGCACGGAATGTGGCCGAGATAATGACGGCGCCTTCAGGCAGGCTCGATTGGCGATAGCGCAGATCTAGCGCTGCCGCAGAAACGGTTTCCAGATGTCCATCACGCGTGACGATCTGAATATCTTGCAAAACATCGGCAACGTAGTGACCATAGCACCCCGCGTTCATCCGAACTGCGCCACCAACTGCGCCCGGAATGGTGCGCAAAAATGTCAAATCCAGCCCCGCATCCGCCGCTTTGCGCGCGACATGGGCATCCAGCGCAGCGGCCCCGGCGACAACCCTGCCCTCTTGAACTTCTATAGCATTAAAGCCACGGCCAAGCCGCACAACAACAGCCCGCAACCCGCCATCCCGCACAATCAGGTTAGAGCCAACGCCCATCGGGAACACAGCGACCGACGGGTCAAGCGCGGCCAGAAAATCGGCCAGATCCTGAGCATCGGCAGGTTGGAACAGCCAATCAGCAGGGCCGCCGACGCGCAGCCATGTCAGATCGGCCAAGGCACGGTTTGGGGTAAGCGTGCCGCGCACGGGGGGCATAGAACTGGGCATATTTTGGGTCATGACCGCTTGGTAACGCCAGCACTAGATTTCGGCAAGCGTTTCAAGCGCAAAGGCTGAAGGATCGGCAAAAACCTGTCGATAGGCGCCGTCACTCGGCCGGATTGGCGACTTTGGCTTTCATCCAGCGCCAGAAATACACCAAGGGCCAGCGCAAAACCGATGCCCCCATAGCAAAAATGATCAGCCCGACAATCGGGCCGTTGACCCAAGTAACCCAGCCCAAAATCGGAATGCCCACAGCGATCAACGCATAAGCGGCACGCCAATGGTAATCCCGGCTTGGTATAAAACCGGTCACATTGGCCGCAACCAGCCAGATCAATGCTGCGGTCAACGCCGCCGTCATGCCGCAGGCCCCTGCAACAGACTTGGCAAATTATTGGCCCAAGCCGAAATTGTACCGGCGCCAAGGCAAACCACCATATCGCCGGGCCGCGCCTGTTCACGCACCAATCGCGCAAGGTCGCCTTCATCCATAATCGCGCGGGCGTGGCGGTGGCCGTGGGCGATCAGCCCTGCGACCAGATCGTCGCGCGATGCACCAGGAATGGGGTCTTCGCCCGCGCCATAAACCTCGGCAATCGCGACGACATCAGCCTCATTAAAACAAGTGCAGAAATCATCCATCAGGCTGGACAGGCGCGAATAACGGTGCGGTTGATGCACCGCTATCACGCGGCCTTTGGTGGCCTGACGCGCGGCTTTCAACACGGCTGCAATCTCAACAGGGTGGTGGCCGTAATCGTCGATAATTGTCACGCCGTTCACCTCACCCACGCGGGTAAAGCGGCGGTTAACACCGCCAAATGCGGCCAGCGCCTCGCGGATTTCTGACTTCTTCATACCAAGAAAACGGCACACTGCAATTGCCGACAACGCGTTTGACACGTTATGATCGCCCGGCATCGGCAAAGTGCAGCCCTCAATCACCACAGGGTTACCATCGGCATCAGGGCTTTCGCCTTGCAGCGCCACATCAAAATGCGCCACGCCGTTTTCATAGGTCAGGTTGATCGCCCGCACATCGGCCTGCGCGTTAAAGCCAAAAGTCACAACACGGCGATCGGTAATTTTACCAACCAAGGTTTGCACCTCGGGGTGGTCGGTGCAGCACACGGCCAAACCGTAAAACGGAATATTCGACACGAAATCAAGGAAGCCTTTGCGCAGCGCGTCAAAGCTGTGCCAATGCTCCATATGCTCGGGGTCGATATTGGTGACAATCGCAATAGTCGCAGGCAAACGGTTGAACGAGCCATCGGATTCGTCGGCTTCCACCACCATCCACTCACCCGCACCGGCGCGGGCGTTTGACCCGTAAGCATGGATGACGCCACCGTTAATGACGGTCGGGTCAAATCCGCCTTTGTCCATCAAGGTTGCAACCATCGTCGTCGTCGTGGTTTTGCCATGCGTGCCACCAATCGCAATGTTCGACCGCATCCGCATCAGCTCGGCCAGCATCTCGGCGCGGCGCACCACGGGCAGGCCTTTGCGACGGGCTTCTTCCAACTCGGGGTTGCCCTTTTTGATCGCGGTTGACACGACAACCACAGCCGCATCACCGATGTTTTCAGCCCGCTGGCCCTCAAAAATCTCGGCCCCCAACTCGGCCAAACGGTCGGTAATTTTTGACGTTTTCGCATCCGAACCCTGCACGCGGTAACCCAAAGTCATCAAAACTTCGGCGATACCAGACATGCCAATCCCCCCGATGCCGACAAAATGGATCGGCCCAAGTTCAACGGGAAGTTTGGTGACGGAATTCATAGCGGGGCCCTTTCTGTCAGGCTTTCGACAAGTTCAACAAGACGGTCGGTCGCATCGGCACGGCCATGCGCCACGGCATTGCGTGACATGGTCATGGCGGCTTGCGGGTTTTCAAAAATGGCGGCCATATGCGTGGCCAGCGTTTCCGCATCCAACGCTTTTTCAGGGATCAGCACGGCGGCTTGACCATCGACCAACCCACGGGCGTTGGCGGTTTGATGGTCGCCCGTCGCGGCAGCATATGGAATAAGGATAGCCGGCCGCCCGATTACCGAAATATCGGCCACCGAAGACGCCCCCGACCGCGAAATAACCAGCTGCGCCTCGGACAGACGGCGCGGAATATCGGTGAAAAACGGCTGCACATCGGCGTTGATTCCGGCGGCATCATAGGCCGCGATCACACGGTCCAGATCCTCGGCCCGTGCCTGATGCGCCACCCGCAAATTCGCGCGCAAACTGTCAGGCAAAGCCGCCACAGCGGCAGGCACCACATCTGACAAAATCCGCGCGCCTTGGCTACCGCCGATCACAACCAAAGACATCGGGTAATCACCGGGCGGAATATAACCCGCCCCTGCCCGTTCCAGCACCGCGCCACGCACTGGGTTGCCAGTATAAGTGCCGGTCACGCCTTCGGGCAGGTTCGTCGGCCAAGTGCCACAGGCCACCGCCATCACACGGGCAGCAAAAATCTGGTTCACACGGCCCAAAACGCCGTTTTGTTCATGAATCATCCGCGGGCGGCGCAACACAGTCGCCGCTGTCAGCGCCGGAATCGACGGATAGCCGCCAAACCCAACCACCACAGCAGGCTTGTCACGCAACATCCCCAAAGCCGCGCCAATGACACCACCCGCAATGCGAAACGGCACCAATGCCTTGGCCAACACCCCACCGCGCGCAAAGGTGGCCGAGGCAACCTGCTCGATCACCACCTCACGCGGAAAACCACCCGCATAGCGCGCACCGCGTGCATCGGTTGACAGCTTGACCCGCCAGCCGCGCGCCACCATCGCCTCGGCCAAGGCCTGCGCGGGAAACATATGCCCCCCGGTGCCACCCGCAGCGATCAGCAACAACGGCCCCATCAGCGACCCCGCCGGAACAAGATTTCACCAATTTGCCCCTGCGGGCGCGTCCGCGTCAGCGCCAGCAACATGCCCAGCGTAATCCCCGCCGCAATCACCGAAGATCCGCCATAGCTGACAAAGGGTAAGGTCATCCCCTTAGAGGGCAAAAGCCGCACCGCCACCCCCATGTTCACCATCGCCTGCACAGCGAAAATGCAGGCAAGCCCTGCCCCCGCCAGCCGGATAAACGGATCACGTTCGCGCATCAGCCGGAACAACGAGCGCACAACAATTGTGGTATAAAGCGCGATGATGCACAGCACCAACAGCAACCCGTATTCCTCGGCGGCAACAGCAATGATAAAATCGGTATGGGCATCGGGCAGCGACCATTTCACTTGCCCCTCCCCCACGCCGACCCCAAAGAACCCGCCTTCCTGAATGGCGTTGGTCGCATAGCCGATCTGGGTACGTGGGTCGATCTCTGGCGATAAAAAGCCGTTGATCCGGCGGGCAAAATGCTCGGACGCGTTATACGCAAACATCGCCCCTGCACCGACCAACCCCAAAACCGAAGCAATCAGAACCATCGGTGCACCAGCGATGAAGTACACCACCGACCAGCCAAAAATAACCAAAGCCGCCTGCCCGAAATCAGGCTGCAACGCCAACAACAACACGACGATGAACGTAATCAGAAATGACATCGACTTGCCCTGCGGTCCGTTCACATCCTGCGCTGCGGCCATCAGCCAAGCTGTCAAAACAATGAAACCGGGCTTCAAAAACTCGGATGGCTGCACACTGGCAAAACCGAAACTGATCCAGCGAACAGCCCCTTTGCCAAAATCGGTGCCAATAACCGGCAGCATCGCAATTGCTGCAAAAGCCGCCAAAAATCCGATGACGCCAAGGCGGCGCACCATCGCAGGTGGCATCATCGAGATGCCCAACATCACAGCCAGCCCTATGCCGCCGAAAAATGCTTGGCGTTTTACATAATAAAACGCATCCAGACCATTGCGCTGTGCAAGCGGCACCGAGGCCGCCAGCCCCAACAAAATGCCCACACCAAACAACGCAAAGACAGCGGCCAAGGACCACCGATCAATACTGCGCCACCAACGAGGAAATACCGGCTCCACTACCCTTTCGGGCATGGAACCATAGACCATCTCAGTCATGGGATTACCGCCTGATTTGCCTGTTTACTGCCAAAATGCCCGGATGTTCCCCCGGATCTGGTTCAAACTGTAGCAACGATCGCGCTCGGTGGCTAGGGAAAAGGGTAAAAACAGCGCCCAATTTTCAGGAATTTCACCGCCTCGCGCTTTCTTTTCGGCAAAAATATCCTCAGGGGGGAATTCGCCTTCAGGCGAAGGGGGGCAGAATGCCCCCGCCTTCTAACTTCCCAAAAATGCCCGTACCTTCGCAGTGAAATCTTCCCCCCGCTTTTCGAAATTCGGATACTGGTCAAAACTTGCCGCTGCAGGGGCCAGCAAGACCACCTCTCCAGCCTCGGCCTCTGCTGCCGCGCGGGCCACAGCCTGCTCCATGGTTTCGCAGATCTCATGCGGGGTTTCGCCCAGCTCCAGCGCAAAATCGCGGGCGCTATGGCCAATCAAATAGGCTTTTGAAACCGAACCCAAGTATGGCACCAGACCGCTTATCCCGCCATCCTTGCCCAACCCGCCTGCGATCCAGCGGATGCGGGGAAAGGCCTGCAACGCTTTGGCGGCACTATCTACATTGGTGGCTTTGCTATCATTGATAAACCGCACACCGTCTTTTTCGCCAACCAACTGGCTGCGATGTGGCAGGCCTGCAAAGCTGTGCAATGCCTGCTCAATCACCTTTGGTCCGATTCCCAGGCTGCGCGTTGCAGCATAGGCCGCGCAAGCATTTTGGTGGTTATGGGCGCCCGGCAGGCCTGAAACGGCCCGCAGGTCGATCGAGGCCACTTGCCGCCCTTTGCGCCATTCGCTCAGAAATCCCTTGCGCGCGAAAACTGCCCAGCCAAAGCTTTCCAGCTTTTGCCCCGATGAAATGCGGATCACGCGATCATCCTGCGCCCCTTCAGAGAGCTGGTTCGCAAGATAGCGACCTTCAACCTCATCCACCCCGATCACCGCGCGGTCAGGGCCGCCTTCGGCAAACAGGCGGCGTTTGGCGGCGAAATAGCCGCCCATGCCGCCGTGGCGATCAAGGTGGTCAGGCGAGAGATTGGTGAAAACCGCCACGTCTGGCGTCAGTGCCCGGGCAAGATCGGTTTGATAGCTGGAGAGTTCCAGAACGATAACTTCGCCGTCAATTCCCGGGTCGATATCAAGCACACCGCGGCCGATATTTCCGGCCATTTGGGTTGGGCGGCCTGCTACGGACAGAATATGGTGGATGAGGGCCGTCGTGGTTGATTTGCCGTTTGATCCGGTGATTGCGATGACGCGGGGCAAGGTATCGAAACCATCCCAATCTTTGGTCGCAAAGCTTTGGAAAAACAGACCGATATCATTATCGACCGGAACGCCGGCCAAAAGGGCCGCCGCGATCACGCGATTGGGGCTGGGATAAAGATGGGGGATGCCGGGCGAAACGATAAGGGCTGCGATGTCATCAAAGGCGCCGTTGCGGGTCAGATCGGTGCAGGCAAAGCCCTCGGCCTCGGCTTTGGCGCGGGATTCGGGGCTGTCATCCCAAAGGACAGGCGTGGCCCCGCCGGCGGTCAGGGCGCGGGCGGTGGCGAGGCCGGAGCGGCCGAGCCCGAGAACGGCGACTTTCTGGCCTTGGAAACAGGTAACGGGAATCATGGCGCGGCCTTTCAACAATTTGGACCGAAGAATGCGGGGATGGGGGGCGGGCTGCAAGGGGGTGCGGTTTGGCTACGGTCAGGCAGGTGGTTGACCGCGCGCGGACATTTAGTCAAGTATATGTTTTTACGTATTTTTCATGTTTTCATTTACCTTATATTAACCCGCGCCGCGCGTTTGGGGAGGGGATGGGATTTAGGTATTTGAGCCAAGATGAAGCCGGGGGGCGGGACCTATTTTGCGACGCCGCGCATTTATCGGGGATGGCAAGAAGAATGGGAGGTGGTTTTGCCTGATCGATCGGGTGTCGGGCCGCGTTGTGCAGGCTTTCAGCACCATGTCGCAATCTTGCGCCATCGCGGCGATGACGGCCAAACAGCTGGCGATGCGTGTTCAGCTGTTTGGCATTGGTGATGTGGTCAAGGCCATGCTTTTGGCCAAGGGTAAAACGCTGTCGGGCCGAAGAGATCCCCGGCCCGCGATGTTAGCGGAGTTTTAGCGTTGCGAGGCCGATCAGCCCGAGGATCAGCGAGATGATCCAGAACCGGATAACGATTTGCGGCTCGGCCCAGCCCTTTTTTTCAAAATGGTGGTGAATCGGGGCCATGAGGAAAACGCGGCGGCCGGTGCGTTTGAAGTAGAGCACCTGAATGATGACCGAAAGTGCCTCGACCACGAACAGGCCGCCAACAATCGCAAGGACGATTTCGTGTTTGGTGCAGACGGCAATCGCGCCAAGCGCGCCGCCTAGGGCAAGCGAGCCGGTATCGCCCATGAACACGGCGGCTGGCGGGGCGTTATACCACAAGAACCCGAGGCCGCCGCCGAACAGGGCGGCTGTAAAGATGAGCAGCTCGCCCGTGCCCGGAACAAAATGGACGCCCAGATATTCGGTATAGTTGTAGTTACCGACGATATAAGAGATCACGCCAAGCGTGCCTGCCGCGATCATCACCGGCATGATTGCAAGGCCGTCGAGGCCATCTGTCAGGTTGACCGCATTGGCAGAACCGACAATCACGATCATCCCGAAGGGAATGAAGAACCATCCTAGATTGAGCAATGTATCTTTGAACACCGGCATGGCGAGGCGATATGCCAGCGCCTCGGGGTGGGCCCAGGCAGCGGCGGTACAAGCGACCGCAGCAATAATCAGACCAAGAAGGAAACGCACCTTGGACGACACGCCTTTGGTGTTTTGCTTGGAAACTTTGGCATAGTCATCGGCAAAACCGATCAGACCAAAGGAAAAGGTGACGCCCAGCACGATCCAGACATAGGGGCTATCAAGCCGCGCCCAGAGCAAGGTGGAAAACAGCAATGCCGAAAGGATGAGCAGCCCGCCCATTGTCGGCGTGCCGGCCTTGGCGAAATGGGTTTGCGGCCCGTCATTGCGGATCGGCTGGCCTTTGCCCTGACGGCGGCGCAGCAGGTTGATGAGCGGCTTGCCAAAGATAAAGCCAAAGATCAGCGCGGTGAAAAATGCCATACCCGCGCGGAAGGTGATGTAGCGGAACAGGTTAAAGATGTCGCCGCCGTCTGAAAATTCCGTAAGCCAGTATAGCATTTACTCGGTTCCTTGATGTGCAGGGGTCGGTTGCCCCAATTTGCGCAGGGCGTCAACCACCAGACTGACTTTGATACCCTTGGAGCCTTTGACCAGCACGATGTCGCCTGCATCCACCAGTTGCGGTGCTTTTGGCAAAAGCTCGGCCGCTGTTTCGACCCAGTGGCCGCGTTTGGATTTGGGTAAGGCGCTGTGGAGCGCGCGCATTCGCGGGCCAACGCAATGGACCAGTGCGATTTGGGCCAGCGCGGGGTGGGTGGCGATAGCGGCGTGCAGGGCGATTTCGGTAGGCCCCAGTTCGAGCATGTCGCCAAGGATGGCAATGCGGCGGCCTTGGGCGAGGCGCCCCACCTTGTCGGTGGGCTTGCAAGCAGCCAGCAGGTCAAGTGCTGCGCCGGTTGAGGCAGGGTTGGCGTTGAACGCATCGTCGATCAGGCCAAAGCTGTGGCCTTCGACATCATCAAGGACGATGGTTTCACGGGTGCCGCGGCCGGCGGGCGGCGCCCAGCGGCCAAGATCGGTGGTGGTAATTGCGCGGTCAAAGCCAAGGGCATCAGAGGCGGCAAGTACTGCCAGCGCATTGGCGGCAAAATGTTTGCCGGGGGTGGCGAGTTTGAACAGCATGTCCTGCCCCGCCTGCCGCGCGCGGGCGATGGTGGCGAACTCGGTGATCTGGACGTCTGTGAGGCGGTAGTCGGCCTGGGCATGGCTGCCAAAGAGAACCGTGGTGACGCCGGCAAGCGAGGCTTTGGCGGTTAGGATGGGGGTGACGTCGAGGTCGGCGGGAAGGATGGCGGTGCCGCCTTCCTCTAACCCGTCGATAATGGCGGCTTTTTCGGCGGCAATCCCTGCGAGGTCGGCAAAGGCCTCAAGATGCGCGGGGGCGACGGTTGTGATGATAACAACATGCGGGCGGACCATGCGGGCAAGCGGCGCGATTTCGCCGGGGTGGTTCATGCCGATTTCGAGCACAGCGAGGCCGGATTCGCGGGGCATGCGGGCGAGTGTGAGCGGCACGCCCCAGTGGTTGTTATAGCTGGCCTCGGCGGCGTGAACGCGGGTTTGGCCGGAAAAGGCCGCGCGCAGCATTTCCTTGGTCGAGGTTTTGCCGACCGAGCCGGTCACGCCGATCACGCGCGCCTCGGTGCGGGCACGGGCGGCGCGGCCCAAGGCTTCGAGGCCTTTGAGCACATCGGGGACAAGAAGCAGCGGGGCGTCGGCGGGCAGGCCTGCCGGGATACGCGAGACAAGGGCAGCGGCTGCGCCTTTTTCAAGCGCGGTGGCCACGAAATCATGCCCGTCGCGTACATCCGTGAGGGCGATGAAGAGATCGCCTTTTTGCAAGCTGCGCGTGTCGATCGAGACGCCGGTGGCTTGCCAGTCTGCGGGGCATGTGCCGCCTGTGGCGGTGATGGCGTCTTGGGCGGTCCAGAGCGGGGTCATGCGAGTGGTCCTTATGGTCTGGCGGCGGTCTGTTGGCGGGCGCCGGGGGAGTTCACATCCCCCAGACCCGTACCCGGATTCTCTGTGGGATATTCGGGCCGAAAAGAAAGCGGAAGGGGGGAGTTGAGGAGATTGTTGGCATCAGATCAGCCCGTCGAGTGCGGCGACGGCGATGGAGGCCTGTTCGGCATCGTCGAAGGGATAGGTTTGGCCTTTGATGGTTTGGCCGGTTTCGTGGCCTTTGCCGGCGATCAGCAGGGCGTCGCCGGGGCCGAGGGCATCGACGCCGCGCAGGATGGCCTCGGCGCGGTCGCCGACCTCGGTTGCCTGCGGGCAAGCGGCCATGATGGCGGCGCGGATGGTGGCGGGATCTTCGGAGCGGGGGTTGTCATCGGTGACAAACAGGATGTCGGCGTGTTCGGCTGCGGCCTGCCCCATCAGCGGGCGTTTGCTGGTATCGCGGTCGCCCCCTGCCCCGAAGACCACCACGATGCGGCCCATGACATGCGGGCGCAGCGCCGCCAGCGCAGTGGCAATGGCATCGGGGGTATGGGCGTAATCGACAAAGACGCATGCGCCGTTCTGGCGGGTCGCGGCGAGTTGCATCCGGCCGCGCACGCCGTTCAGCTGCGGCAAAATGTTGAAGATTTGTGCAGGGTCATCGCCTGCCCCGATAGCAAGCCCTGCGGCTAGCATCACGTTATCGGCCTGAAAACCGCCAATCAGCGACAGGCGGGTTTGATGCGCCTCGCCCAACCATTCCAGCCGCAAATCCTGACCTGTGGCATCAAAGCGTTGGCCAAGGATGCGCAGATCGGCCAGCGCCGAGCGGCCCACGCGCAGCACATCCTGACCGCGATCTTCGGCAAGATTGGCCATGGTTTGGCCCTTTGGATCGTCGATATTGATCACGGCCACGCCGTCTTCGGGCAGGATACGGGTAAAGAGGCCGGCCTTGGCATCAAAATAGGCCTCGAACGTGTGATGATAGTCGAGGTGATCCTGGGTGAAGTTGGTGAAGCCAGCAGCGGCGAGGCGCACACCATCAAGGCGGCGCTGGTCGAGGCCGTGGGAGGAGGCCTCCATCGCGGCATGGGTGATACCGGCGGCGGCGGCCTGCGACAGCATGCGGTGCAGGGTGATCGGTTCGGGGGTGGTATGGGGCGACGGGGCGTGCCATGCGCCTTCGACGCCGGTGGTGCCGATATTGATCGCGGCGTGATCCAGTGCCATCCAGATTTGGCGGGTAAACGTCGCCACAGATGTTTTGCCATTGGTGCCTGTCACCGCGACCATGGTTTCGGGCTGGGCGCCAAACCAAAGCGCGGCTGTGTAGGCCAATGCCTGACGCGGGTCTTGGGCCACGATCAGCGCGGCGGGGGCAATTGCGTCGCGCGCGATGGCAGCACCTTCGGCATCGGTCAGGATGGCTGCGGCCCCACGGGCCACTGCGGCGCGGATATATTCCGCCCCGTGAATCACCGCCCCCGGCAAAGCCGCAAAGAGATTGCCCGGCGCAACGGCACGGCTATCGACGCAAAGACCTGTAATCACAGGGTTTTCGCCGCTACGTGCCGTCAGGCCAAGATCGGAGAGTTTTCTGGCCTGCGTCATGTCTGCCCTCGGCTGTCGGTTATGGCTTTGGTGCTGATACCGCGTTTAGGGGGGTATATTCAATCTGCGGTCTGAGCCCGAGCAAGGGTGCCACGCGGCGGATCACCTCGGCGGCCACGGGAACGGTGGTCCAGCCGGCGGTGCGACGGGGCTTTGGCCCTGTGTTTTCCGAGGCCTCGTCAAGGGTTACAACCAGCACGTATTGCGGATCGGAAACCGGGAACATTGCCGCGAAAGTATTGATGTTTCTGTCTTTGTCATAGCCGCCGCCGGGTCTTACCTTATCGGCGGTGCCGGTTTTGCCACCGACCTCATAGCCTTCGACCTCGCCCAAGGACGCCGTACCGTTGGTGACGACGCGGCGCAGCATTGCCGCCGCAGTTTTCGCGGTTTTGGCAGAAAGGATGCGGGTGCCTTCGGGGATTTTATCACGT
Source organism: Pseudorhodobacter wandonensis (assembly GCF_001202035.1). Lineage (GTDB taxonomy): Bacteria > Pseudomonadota > Alphaproteobacteria > Rhodobacterales > Rhodobacteraceae > Pseudorhodobacter > Pseudorhodobacter wandonensis. The sequence continues at coordinate 81,654 of NZ_LGHT01000024.1, forward strand.
TTGAGCAAGGTTGGCGGCAAAAGCACGCCCCCGTTGGCGATGGCCGAATAGGCGACGGCCAGATGCATCGGGCTAACCGACATGCCGTGGCCGTAGGATGTGGTGATGGTCACGATATCGGACCAACGTTTCGGAATCAGCGGAGCGGCGCCGGGCGCCTCGATCAGTTCAATCGGGACCGGATCGAACAGGCCGAGCGATTTCAGGAACTCTTGTTGCCGATCAGCGCCGACCATAAGCGCGATATGGGCGGTGCCGACGTTCGAGGATTTTTCGATGACTTCGGTAACGGAAAGCAACGGGCCGTAGTTATGCCCCTCAAACTCGCCGATTTTGAATTTGCCCCAGCGCATGGGGGCATTGGCATCGACCATGGTGTCGGGGTTCACGAGGCCCAGTTCAAGAGCCTGCGAAACCGCAAAGATTTTGGCGGTCGAGCCAAGTTCATAGACGCCCTGAAGCGAACGGTTGAACAGCGGACTGTCGCCGGGATCACCTTTGAGCAAAGGTGCGGGGCGGTCGTTTGGATCAAAATCGGGCAGCGAGACCATCGAGATGATTTCGCCGGTGTGAACATCCATCAACACGCCGGCAGCCCCTTTGGCGTTCATCATGGTCATGCCCGCATCCAGCACCTCGGCCATCGTGGATTGGATGGTCAGGTCGATGGAAAGGGCCATTGGTGTTGCCGCCTGTGCCGGATCGCGCAGGCGGGCATCCATTGCGCGTTCGATCCCTGCGGTGCCGATCACTTCGGCCGAGTGGACGCCTTCGGCGCCAAAGGACGCGCCGCCAAGGATATGGGCGGCCAGATTGCCGTTGGGATAAAGCCGCATGTCACGCGGACCAAAGAGCAGGCCGGGATCGCCGATATCATGCACAGCCTGCATTTGTTCGGGCGACAGTTTCTTGCGCAGCCACATGAACGAGCGGCCATCGGTAAAGCGGCGCTCCATATCGGCGGCATTCATATCGGGGAAAAGTTTGGCCAGCTCGACAGCGACATGTTTGGGGTCGACCATCTGCTTTGGATGGGCATAGAGCGCGAAGGTCGAAAAATTGGTGGCCAGAATGCGGCCATTGCGGTCGGTAATATCGGCGCGGCGGCCGCTGATTTCGGTACCTGCGCCGGCCGAGCGCGGCTCTTCGGGGACCGAGGCGGCAAGCTGGCCCATGCGGGTGCCGACAACCAGAAACGCCGCGAAGAACGCCACGCCAAGCAGCAAAAGCCGCCCTTCGGCACGGTTCTGGGCGCGGGCGCGGGAATCTTCGGCACGCAGGCGGATGTTTTCGCGTTCGATATGATCGGGGTTTTCACCGTTCTGGCGGGCCGCAAGGATTCGGGCCAAGGGGCGCAGGGGGGTGCGGATCATAGCGGCTCCTCCGAGGTGGTGGTGGGCGGTTCGACATGGCCTTCGCCGTCATTGGTGCTGCTGCCCGTGCTGCTGTCTGTGCCGTCAAGCGTGCCGACGGTATCAACAGGATCGGCCAAAGTAGGCTCGGTCGATGGGGGCTGTGGAAAGGCCACCTGATCGACGCGGTTGAACTGGGACGGTTCCATCGGCAAGAGGCCGAGGCTGTCGAAGTTCAGCGCAGCAAGGTCGCGCAGGCGTGACGGGCGGTTCAGATAAGCCCATTCGGCATTCTGCTGTGACAGGGCCTCACGCAGGGCTGCGATTTCGCGGTTCAGGTTTGACACGTCTTTCAGCGCCCGCTGCGTGGCATAGTTTTCGCGGTAGGCCCAAAATGCAAGCGACATCAGCACGATAGCAGAAAGGATAAACAAGAATGGGCGCATTATCGATGTCCTTTTTTGGCAGCCCTGGGCGTAGAGGGGCGGGACTTGTAGGAAGGGGTCGTCGGCAGCATCGGCACGCCCAAAGCGGCCGGATCAACCGGGCCTGCGGGGGCCGTGGTGCGGCGGCCTACGCGCAGTTTGGACGAGCGCGCGCGCGGATTTTGCGCAATCTCATCGGCATCGGGGGCGACGGCGCCCTTGGTGACAAGGGTAAAACGGGCGGCATCTTCAGCGCGCTCGGGGGCGTAGCGATTGGTTTGCGCATCCTTGCCAGAGCGGTTTTGAAAGAAGCGCTTGACGATACGATCTTCGAGGCTGTGAAAGGTGACAACGGCCAACAAACCACCGGGCTTTAGCGCGCGCTCGGCGGCCATAAGGCCCTCTATCAGCTCATTAAACTCGGTATTCACCGCGATGCGGATGGCCTGAAAGCTGCGGGTGGCGGCGTGCGATTGGCCCGGTTTCGGGCGCGGCAAGCAACCCGACACGATGCTGGCCAGTTGCAGGGTTGTAGTGATGGGGGCGGATTCGCGCGCGGCGACGATGGCACGGGCGATGCGGCGCGAGGCGCGCTCTTCGCCGTAATGGTACAGAATATCGGCAAGCGTTTGTTCAGACGCGGTGTTGACCAGATCGGCAGCGCTTTCGCCGCTTTGCGCCATGCGCATATCCAGCGGGCCATCCTTGGCAAAGGAAAAGCCGCGCGCGGCCTGGTCAAGCTGCATGGACGAGACACCAAGATCGAGGACGATGCCGTCAAGCGGCGCATCCACGTATTGATCCAGGTCGGAAAAATTACCCGCCACAAGGCGCAGGCGGTTGCCATAGTCATGCGCCCAAGCGGCGGCCATTTCCAGTGCAAGCGGATCACGGTCGACGCCCGTCACCGTTTCGGCGCCGGCATCCAGCAAGGCGCGGGTATAGCCCCCTGCACCGAACGTACCATCAAGCCAATGGCCGGAAACCGGACCAACAGCGGCCAGAATCGGGCCGATCAAAACCGGGATATGCGGGCGACCTGACGTGGGATCGCTTTGTTCCAAGGCCTATACCCCCGGCGCAACGCCGCTGAGAAGCGACAGAACATCCATGCCCTCGGGCAGCTCGTCTTCTTCGTCGTCAAGGCTGCCGTTGACGGCGTCATAGGTGGCACCCTTCCAGATCTGGAAGCGGTCAAGCGTGCCTGCAAAAGCGGTTTCATCGCCGTCAGCAAATTCGATTTTGTCCCGCACTTTTTGCGGCAGGACGATGCGACCGTTTTCGTCAATTTCAATGGTCAGAGAGCGGGTGATCAAGTCACGCTCGGCTATCTGACGGGCTTTGGAACCGATGGGAAGCGCGCGCACCTTTGCGGCCAGCGCATCGGCGGCCTGCACGGTATAGCATTCGACATACTGGCGGCTGCGGCCACCGTAAACCATGACAATGCGAGTGCGGGATGTGTCAGAGCTGGAGGGGTCACCGGCATCGAGGACACGGCGAAAAGCTGCAGGGATAGATACCCGCGCCTTGCTATCTACCTTTTGGTAGTATTCGCCTCTGAAGTCTTCCGACACGGTTTGATCGTCCCTTTTGCGCCTTTTTGTGGTGCCACCCTTGCGGGCCTGATTGTTTTTACCCCTGAAACGGACTGCGGCGGATTGAGCTGCTGCCACTGCCCAATCCGCCGCCCTGTCCCGTTTACCGGGTCCTACCGACTGCGCGCGCCACCTGGGGGAGATGTCTGCTCGCTCGCGCGCCGGGTTCTCGTTTTTATCGCCGGAAGCAAAAAGAGCGGTTGCCTGTATGAGCCTGCCATTTTCGCCTTATTCGGGATCTTTGATTATCCCTTTTATTTTGTCTTGCCCGTCTTCCGCTTCCGTAGAACATGTTTGACATGGGATTACGTGGGACACAATGGTTTTTTTTGGGTAAATCGGGGCATATGTTGTTTTTGACAGCTGTGAAAAACAGCATCTTGTGGTGAAAATGGCCTCATTGGATCTAATTGTGCTGTTTGCTTAAAAAATCACTACTATATATAGACAGAAAATTATGCGCCCAGACGATCCCAAGAAAGCCCATTTTTTTTTGGACAGCGCTGCGAAGATAGCCCCTGATCTGCCTAAACTACGTGCCTCGGGTGCGATCTTCCAGCAAAAACCCGCTGAAACGGCGGTGAATTACGTGAAAGTGATTCGCTCATCATCTGGAAAATCTGCCCAATCCCAAGAAATCCCATGTGCAGTGCCACGAATTCCCATTGCGCCCCCCCGCCAAACGCAAAAAGCCGCCCCCAATTGCAGTTGGGGGCGGCCTTTTGGCCGGATTTGGCTTGGTTGCTGCGCGCGGGGGCCGCTTTAGGCCATGCCGCCCGCCACCAGACGCGCGGCAAGTTGGGCATAGGCGGTTGCGGCCGGCCCGTCACCCAGTGCGATCGGGGTGCCCGCATCGCCTGCGACACGGGTTTCCAGTTCCAGTGGCAATTCACCGAGGAACGGCACACCGATTTTGGCGGCCTCGGCGGCAACGCCACCATGGCCGAACAGATGCGCCTCATGCCCGCAATTGGGGCAATGATAGGTAGACATGTTTTCAATCAGGCCCAGCACCGGGGTTTTCAGCTTGGCAAACATATCCAGCGCGCGGCGGGCATCGAGCATCGCCACGTCTTGCGGGGTCGACACGACGATTGCGCCGGTTAGCTGCGTGCGCTGGCACAGAGTAAGCTGAATATCACCGGTGCCCGGCGGCAGGTCTATTATAAGGACATCAAGCTTGCCCCATTCAACTTGTGTCAGCAGTTGTTGCAACGCCCCCATGATCATCGGGCCGCGCCAGACCACCGCATCGCCGTCATGCAGCATCAACCCCATAGACATGACAGTAACGCCATGCGCCTGTAGCGGGATGATGGTTTTGCCATCGGGCGAGGCGGGGCGCTTGCTGACGCCCATCATGCGCGGCTGGCTGGGGCCATATATATCGGCATCCAGCAGGCCAACCCGCCTGCCCTGTTTTGCCAAAGCCACCGCAAGATTGGACGAAACGGTTGATTTGCCAACGCCACCTTTGCCAGACCCGATGGCGATAATACGGTCAATACCGCTTATCGGTGCCGGGCCGCCCTGCTGCGGTGTCGGGTGCTGACCGATTTTCAGGCTGGGCGGTTTGGCCGCGGGGCCGTGGGCTGTCATCACCACTTGCACGGTTGAAACGCCGGGTTGGGCGCGCAAGGCCGCCTCGGCTTGCGCCTGCACGGGGGCAAGGGCGCGCGCCTGATCGGGGCTGGCCGCCTCGATCACAAAGCGGATGGAGTCGCCCTCAACAACCAGCGCCCGAATCAAATCGCGCGAGACGAGTGTGCCGCCATCAGGCAGGGCAACCCCGCCCAGTACCGCCATTACATTATCTTTGGTTAAAGCCATTCTTCGCTCTCCGTCTAATTGTTGCGCATAGGGTGACTGTTTGCAGGCAAAGGGCAAGAGCGCGTTGACCAATTGCTAAAAAATAAGGCGAAGCGCCTGTTTCCCTTAGGTAAATCACGAGTTTGTGTTATTCCGCTGGTGCATAGCTGCATTGCAGCATTGGGCGGTTGTGCAGGTGCAGCATTTGCCCCATCTTGGTTTCAACAGCGCAACACAAGGCGCTTTGAAAACTGAAAGCGAGGCTTAACATGGCATATATGAACACATCCACAGCTGCGAGCTTTGGCCTGATGGACCGCGTTGCCAGCGTGATGAAATCGGCAAAAGAGGCGCTGCACCGCCGCAAGGTCTATAACCAGACCGTATCCGAGCTGCGCGCTTTGTCGACCCGCGAGTTGAACGATTTGGGCATTTCACGCTCGATGATCACCCGGATCGCCCTTGAAGCCGCTTACGGCAAGAATATCTGATCTGCGACGGCCCTATCCTCCTCCCTGGGCCTGATGCGTAAACGGCGACACATTCCTCCCTCCCTCGTGTCGCCGTATTTTCAACGGAAAGCCTTGGTTTTCCAGACTTTCATCCGGCGCTCTCCTCCTCCCTGCGCCGCATGAGACAGGCGGTGACCCCTATCCTCCTCCCGGGGGTCACCGCACAAAGTTTCGGGTGCTGGTCTTTGTGATCACCCCATAGCGGACACACGGCGCTCTCCTCCTCCCTGCGCCGGGTGGCAGTCGCAGCGGTCCCTATCCTCCTCCCGGGGGCCGCTGCACAAAGTTTCGGGTGTTGGTCTATGTGATCACCCCATAGCGGACACACGGCGCTCTCCTCCTCCCTGCGCCGGGTGGCAGTCGCAGCGGTCCCTATCCTCCTCCCGGGGGCCGCTGCACAAAGTTTCGGGTGTTGGTCTATGTGATCACCCCATAGCGGACACACGGCGCTCTCCTCCTCCCTGCGCCGGGTGGCAGTCGCAGCGGTCCCTATCCTCCTCCCGGGGGCCGCTGCACAAAGTTTCGGGTGTTGGTCTATGTGATCACCCCATAGCGGACACACGGCGCTCTCCTCCTCCCTGCGCCGGGTGGC
>NZ_LGHT01000025.1 GCF_001202035.1 Pseudorhodobacter wandonensis
GACAAACACCGTCCCAGTGAACGGATCCTTGCGCAGAACCGAAGACACCAACGCCGCCAACCCATCATGACCCTTCCTGAAGTCGATCGGCTGTGTCGAGACCAGAACCCGCACCCGGTTGGAGGGGAACATCATGGCGAAGGCCCGAGCGCGCGCACAATCTCGGCAATTCTGGTAGCTGTCGCGGCACCGTCCAGCCGGATTGTCACTTGGCCCAGAGCGATTTCGATTGATCCCAAAGGCTGCGCTTCTGGCTTGCCTGGTTGACCCGAACGCACCGGCAAAGAAGGCGCATTTCCCTCCGACAGCACGAGAGACGCAAAGCAGAAGCCGTCGTCCTCCATCGCCGGCAAAACCAACTTGCCGTCCCGAGCCCGACCACGCCATTCCGACAAATGGTTCGCCCGCAGCCCATAACGTGCCGCAACCGCGTTCACCGTTACGCCAGGCTTCAGGCTTTCTGCAACGATCTGCGCCTTGACCTCGTCAGGCCAGCGCTTCTGGCCATTGCCCCGTAAATCCACCCCATAGTCCCTGAGAAACTCCACCGTAGTCGCCATCGCGAAACTCCCGCCCCATGTCCAACAGGTGCGGAGTCGCAGGTTAATCGATCATGCAGAAGGTGGGGGCCCGAGAACGCTTACATTGGTACGATGTCCAGGGTCATTGGACGAGGCGCAAAAACATCATCCATGAAAGTTGGCACGGGCGAATGATGCAGCGTAAACCGAAGATGTAGGTGGCAATTGCACTGGCCAACAAGATGGCCCGCCAAATCTGGGCAATGCTCATCAGACAGCTGGATTACCGAGATCCGGCCAAGGCGACGACAGCATGAGCTTCATGCTTATTCTGCGTTGAAAGTTGGTTCGATGGAGTGAGAAGACGACGACTATATGGGAAATGATCGAAAAGATCAGGATAGGGAAAACCAGTTAGGGCTACGAGACCGTGAGCTCGCTGAATAGATTTGGACCCGATCACGCTGATCACCATATCGGCCCGCGGCCTTTAACAGTGCCGTAAAATAAGGCCTGACAGAAGACCGCACTCGATCTCGCCCAAAGGTCAAATTCTTCTTGATTCAAAGACGGAAACCACAGAAGCCCCCAGATTTGTGGATGCCTTGCTTGGCAATTCTAGACGCAATGGGACGGGATGTTCTGAGCTAAATGCACAGACGCGTTCAAGGGCGATGCAGTCGCTCAAGTCTAGGATCGTGGCTACCCGGCGCGCGAGGTGCCTATAAGGTTGGGAGTCCGTTGGTCGACAAGCAAATGCGAAGCAATCCCCGAGTGTCAGCACCAAATCGATCTACAAATGGCAAAGGCAGTTTTCGCGGCCTGTAAAAGTGGCCGAGGAGGTCGAAGCCCAAGCTGATGAGATCCGGCAGCTGCAGGGCAATTTGGCGCGAATAACTTAGAGCCAGGATATTCTAAAATTGGCGACCGAATTCTTTGTCAGTGATTCCAGCCACTCGCGGATGTAAACATCCTCTGCTCGTCGTCTGTAAGGCGTTTCTATACGTCGCGAAGGGGCGGCGGGTGAGCTATGCACTCATTCGTCGGTCGGCAGGCGATTGCGCAGCAATCTGCCGAAAGGGGCAAGTTGCATGATGATCTGCGCCCCTCTCTTGGCTGCGCATTGCTCGGCCGGGTGGTCGCGCCTTGAAGCTATTGGAGGATACATCTTTCGGTTGGACTCAAATTGGCTTCTGCTATGGTCGACGGCTCTTGTTTTCTATGCTCTATGCGCACCAGAATACCAAAATGATTTCATGGGGTTCCGCTGCTCGCTTGGTTGAGAAACTGTGGCATAAGCCGCCCATTGCTACGATCAAGTTTTCATGAATCCAATGTGCAACCAGCAGTGGAAATGCCATTTAGGGAATGTTTGCGTACATCTCAAAATCTTGCGCTGCAAATTGGCGCAGGCTGCTTTCGGATTTTGGAGATAGCGAAAGGGATGCCGTTGGCGACACATTTAGCCGTGGCAAAGTGATTTCGCAGCCTAAGCGGTCTTCGAGAAAAGTAACAAATTGATCGATGTTTTCGTAGCGGAACAAATGATCCACGCCCCGTTCCTTTCGCGATTTCAAAAACCGCGATTGTGATCCGACTGCCGCAAATTCTGGCGGATTTTCCGAGCAATAGGCCGTGACGAATTCGTCAAATGTGACATTTGCGGTGCTTTTGCTTGGGTCGGTCACGTCGTCGCGTTGGCGGTAGCGATACCAACTTCCCAGCCAATCGCAAGGTTCACGCATCAGGGCGGCGACGGAAAAACTATGGCCCGAGGCGACTTCTAAATAGGGGCCCATGAAACGATGGAAGCGTTGCACGGATGTATGCTTTAGAACGGGTGGGCGTTGCACAACCAAGGCCGAAAGGGGTTCCAAAGCCGCCTCGATTGCTGTCGAGCCGGTCTTGGGCGTCGCCAGAAATGCAAGCCGCTGGTCCCAAAAAACTAACATGTTTGTTCCTCGTCATTCTCGGTTCGTCGTGGCGCACAGAGGAAAATGTTTGAATTTCAAACAGCCTCCTGCGGTTTCAATGACCTTTGATCTGATCACTCGTCAAGGGCTTCGGCTAGCATATTGCATAAAAAAAGAGGACGAGATCTGCGGCGAGACACATGGAGCGAACCGGTGTGTGAACAGTTATGTAGCGTGGCGGGCGACGGCAAGAATGCCCACAAATACAGGTATGATTCAGGCTGATTTCTGCCGGAATTATTTACGGTGCATTAACCAATACGCTTTATCAAATATTACAGGCTTTGACGCTGGGGCTTTTGATAGGTTGCTTGGGCAAAAATGCCGAAATCACGTTTGTTTTAAGAATACTCCATTAATGTTCTTGTTTTTCCCCAAGATTTATGGGAACAACAGGGGAACAAATACCGAGATTGCCGCGGCAAGGCGGCTGTGAAATAAAGGGGCGTAACACATGGCAACGGCAAACCTTCTAGATCTGAACGGAAAACGCGAGATGGATAAGGCAAAGGCGCTCGAAAGCGCATTGGCACAGATTGAACGTCAGTTTGGCAAGGGCTCGATTATGAAGCTCGGCTCTGAAAACGCGGTGATGGATGTAGAAGCAACGTCGACCGGTTCGCTTGGCCTTGATATTGCGCTGGGAATCGGTGGCTTGCCGCAGGGCCGGATTATTGAGATTTATGGCCCGGAAAGCTCGGGTAAAACCACTTTGACGCTGCATGTGGTTGCCGAAATGCAAAAAAAAGGCGGCGTTTGCGCCTTTGTTGACGCCGAGCACGCACTTGATCCGCAATATGCCAAAAAACTTGGCGTTAACCTTGATGAGCTGTTGATCAGCCAGCCTGATACGGGTGAACAGGCGCTGGAAATCGTCGATACGCTGGTGCGTTCGGGGGCTGTGAATATCATCGTCGTCGATTCGGTTGCAGCACTTGTGCCAAAATCGGAAATCGAAGGTGACATGGGGGATATGCAGATGGGCTCGCAGGCCCGTTTGATGAGCCAAGCCATGCGCAAATTGACCGCCTCTATCGGGCGCAGCAATTGCATGGTGATTTTCATCAACCAGATCCGGATGAAAATTGGCGTGATGTTCGGTAGCCCCGAAACGACAACGGGCGGCAACGCGCTTAAATTTTACGCCTCTGTACGCCTCGACATTCGCCGGATTGGGGCGATCAAGGATCGGGATGAGGTTGTTGGAAACTCGACCCGCGTTAAGGTTGTGAAAAACAAGGTTGCTCCACCCTTTAAGCAGGTGGAATTTGATATCATGTACGGCGAAGGCATCTCCAAAACCGGTGAGCTGGTCGATCTTGGCGTCAAAGCCGGCGTTGTTGAGAAATCGGGCTCTTGGTATTCCTACGGGGATGAGCGGATTGGCCAAGGCCGTGAGAACGCCAAAACCTATCTGAAATCCAATCCGGGGGTTGCACAAGAGATCGAGGATAAAATCCGCGCCTCGCACGGGCTTGATTTCCATATGGAAGACGGTGGAACGACCGAGAGTCTTGTGGACGACTGATCGTTCAACCGCAGCAAATTTAACACTGGCCGAGGTTTCAACTCCTCGGCCTTTTGCATTGTTGGTGACAGTGTTGTGGACAGTCCGGCCTTGCCCCGCTAAACGAATATCAAACCGATCCTTCGCCTGATAAGGGGCCTTTCTATGCCATCGCTTAACGACATCCGTTCAACCTTTCTTGACTATTTCAACCGCAACGGCCACCGAGTTGTGGACAGCAGCCCCTTGGTGCCGCGCAATGACCCAACGCTAATGTTCGCCAACTCGGGCATGGTGCAATTCAAGAACTGCTTTACGGGGGTCGAGCAGCGAGACTATGTCCGTGCCACGACCGCGCAGAAATGTGTGCGCGCAGGCGGCAAGCACAATGACCTCGATAACGTCGGCTATACCGCGCGTCACCACACCTTCTTTGAAATGCTCGGCAACTTCAGCTTTGGTGATTATTTCAAGTCGGATGCCATTCCCTTTGCCTGGGAGCTGCTGACCCGTGATTTCGACATTCCCAAAGACAAGCTGTTGGTGACCGTCTATCACAATGATGATGAGGCGGCGAACCTTTGGAAAAAGGTCGCAGGATTGCCAGATGATCGCATTATTCGCATTGCGACCGATGATAACTTCTGGCGCATGGGGCCGACCGGCCCTTGTGGTCCTTGCACCGAGATCTTTTTTGATCATGGCGATAAAATCTGGGGCGGCCCTCCTGGCTCGGCCGATGAAGATGGTGACCGGTTCATTGAAATCTGGAACCTTGTTTTCATGCAAAACGAACAGCATGCCGATGGCAGTCTGACACCGCTTCCTAAACAAAGCATTGATACCGGCATGGGGCTGGAGCGGATTGGCGCCTTGCTGCAAGGCAAGCATGACAACTACGACACCGACCTGATGCGCAGCCTGATTGAGGCCTCGGCCCATGCGACCAGCAGCGATCCGGATGGCCCCGGCAAAACCCATCACCGCGTGATCGCCGATCATCTGCGTTCGACTTCGTTCCTGATCGCCGATGGTGTGATGCCCTCGAATGAAGGTCGCGGTTACGTATTGCGTCGGATCATGCGTCGCGCGATGCGGCATGCCCACCAACTTGGCGCGCAAGATCCTGTGATGCACCGCTTGGTACCGGCTTTGGTGCGCCAGATGGGCGCGGCCTATCCCGAACTTAGCCGTGCCCAAGCGATGATCGAAGAAACCCTTCGGCTGGAAGAGACCCGTTTCCGCCAGACGCTGGACCGCGGTTTGAAGCTGCTGGATGATGAACTTTCTAAAATACCCGAGGGCGCAAACTTGCCAGGGGCTGCTGCCTTCAAACTGTATGACACTTACGGTTTTCCGCTGGATCTGACCCAAGATGCGCTGCGTGAAAAAGGCCGCGCAGTGGACACAACCGGTTTTGAAGCCGCGATGGCCGAGCAAAAGGCCAAGGCGCGGGCAAGCTGGTCCGGCTCGGGTGAAACCAAGGATGCCGCGATTTGGTTCGATCTGGCCGAGGCACATGGCGCGACCGAGTTCTTGGGTTATGACACCGAGACAGCCGAAGGGCAGGTACTTGCCTTGGTAGCCTCAGGCGCTGAGACCGATAAGGCGGGCAAGGGCGATGCTGTCCAAATCATCTTGAACCAGACGCCGTTTTATGCGGAATCCGGTGGCCAGGTTGGCGATGAGGGCGTCTTGACTACCCCGACGGGTAAGGCGCGGATCACCGACACCAAAAAGGGGCAGGGGCTGTTTATTCACATGGCCGAGGTAACCGAAGGTACGATTTCCAAGGGCCAAGGTGCGGGTTTGACGGTTGATCATGGCCGCCGCGCCGCCATTCGCGCCAACCATTCGGCAACCCATTTGCTGCATGAAGCGCTGCGTCGGGCCTTGGGCGACCATGTTGCACAGCGCGGATCGTTGAACGCACCCGACCGTTTGCGCTTTGATTTCAGCCACGGTCAGGGGCTTTCGGCCGCCGAACTGGCGCAGGTTGAGGCCGAAGTGAACGCCTATATCCGCCAGAACGGTGTGGTCGACACCCGTATCATGACGCCGGATGATGCCCGCGGACTGGGCGCGCAGGCCTTATTTGGCGAGAAATACGGCGATGAAGTGCGCGTGGTTTCCATGGGTGTGCTGGATGGCTCGGGTAAGGGCGCAGATGGCAAGACCTATAGTTTGGAACTGTGCGGCGGCACACATGTGGGCCGTTTGGGCGAGATCGGGCTGTTCGTTCTGCTTGGGGATTCCGCCTCTTCGGCGGGCGTTCGCCGGATTGAGGCGCTGACCGGCGAAGGTGCGCTGACCTATCTGAAAGAGCAGCTTGGCTGCCTTGCCGATGTTTCGGCAGTGCTGAAAACGGCGCCGGCAGAGCTTGCGGGTCGTGCTAAATCTTTGCTGGAGGAACGCCGCAAGCTGGAGAACGAGGTCGCTCAATTGCGGCGTGAGCTGGCGATGGGGGGCTCGGCCGCGGGGCCGGAAGCAAAGGAAATCAACGGCGTCAAATTGATCGCGCAGGTGTTGACCGGTGTGTCCGGCAAGGATTTGCCGGGGCTGATTGATGAGATGAAGGCGCGGATCGGGTCTGGCGCGGTGCTGTTGATTGCCGATACCGGGGCCAAGCCTGCGGTGGCGGCGGGTGTGACCGAGGATATGACAGGTTCGGTTTCGGCCGTTGATCTGGTCAAGGCGGCGGCGGCGGCTTTGGGTGGCAAGGGCGGCGGCGGGCGGCCTGATATGGCGCAGGCCGGCGGCATGGATATTGCAGGCGCCGAGGCGGCAATCGCGGCCGTTGAAGCCATTATTGGAGGGAAATAACATGCCGACAGCTCTTTGGATTGCCCATGTCGAGGTCACGGACCCCGAAGCTTATGGAAAATATGCGACCCTTGCCGGCCCTGCGATTGCCGCGCATGGGGGCGTTTTTCTGGCCCGCGGCGGGCGCTATGTTCAGCTGGAAGGCAAGGACCGGCCCCGCAATGTTGTGGCCCGTTTTCCCAGCCTTGAGGCGGGTGTGGCCTGCTATAATTCGGCCGAGTATCAGGCGGCGCTGGCCCATGCAAAGGGCGCGAGCATCCGTGACCTGATGGTGCTGGAAGAGGCCGAAACGCCTGCGTGACCGCGCGCGGACGTTTTCCTAACCTATTGATATAAGGGGTAAAGATGAAAATTCTTTACCCCTTGTTAACTTTTTGATGGCGGGCCAATCTCTGCCCTTTATGCACGCAATCTTTACGCTATACTGGCAGCATAAGCGCAGCAACAGACCGCGCCGGGCAGAAGGGTAAAAATATGTGCCGTTGGGCCGCCTATATTGGCAAACCGATTTTCATGGAAGAGGTGGTCAGCCGCCCCAAACACTCGCTCATTCATCAAAGCCATTGCGCGACCGAATGCAAAACGGCCATTAATGCCGACGGCTTTGGGCTTGCGTGGTATGGCGATAAGCCTGAGCCGGGGCAGTACCGTGATGTATCACCCGCGTGGTCGGACCCGAATTTGAAAAGCCTTGTGCGACAAGTGCGATCAAAGCTGTTTCTGAGCCATGTGCGGGCCTCAACCGGTACCGCGACCAGCCGGAATAATTGCCATCCGTTTACCTCTAATCAATGGTCGTTCATGCATAATGGCCAAATCGGCGGGTTTGAAACTTTCCGCCGAGCGGGGGATATGATGATACCGGATGAATATTATGGCGAGCGGCGCGGTGCCACGGATAGCGAGGCGCTGTTTCTGGTGGCCCTGTCTGAGGGGTTGAACGATGACCCGCGCGGGGCAATGGAACGGGCGACGGCACGGTTTGAGGCGCTGAGTCGTCAGTTGGGAACCACGCCCCATATCCGCCTGACCGCCGCGTTTTCCGACGGAGAAAAGCTATATGCCGTGCGCTATGCCAGTGATGACTACGCGCCCACGCTCTATCACCGTTGGTCGGTGACGCATCAAGGCCGCGCCGTGGTATCCGAGCCACTGGAAACCGATGAGCCGGATTGGCAACTGGTGCCACCGGGGACGTTTTGCACGTTTGAGGGCGAGGGCGTGAAGATGGAACCCTTTGCGCCAGTTGGGGTGGCTGTGGCTGCTTGATGTGATTGGCGTCTGCCAAGCAGATAACGTGGCAGTTGCTATATTCCGCTTACCTCGTACTGTTGTTCGGGCATGAAAGGTCGGGAGGGGCTGATATGACGAGCGCTCAGGGTGGATGCCTATGCGGATCACTTAGGTATGAGGTTCAAAAGCAACCAGCGAGAACCACTATGTGCCATTGTAAGTTCTGCCAGCGCGCAACAGGCGGGGCTTACCTTGTTGAGCCGGTATTCGAGAGTGCTGACTTCAAGATCATTCAGGGTAAGCCGAAGATTTATACCCATGTATCCGAAGGAAGTGGCAAAGAAGTCTATATTCATTTCTGCGACACATGCGGAACCAAGCTATATTTGACCTTTGAGCGCTTTGCCGGTGCGGTTGGCCTTTATGGTGGCACACTTGACGACCCTAATTGGCTGATTGTCACCCCCGAAAACTCTAAGCACATTTTCTTAAGTGAAGCGAAAATTGGCACAGTGATTCCACCGCATGTTGCCAGTTTTTACCAACACGCCACAGAAAACGATGGCACGCCGATAGCGCCAACCATCTTTGACAAGCCGCATATTATCGGATCTCATTAGTGCGATCATAGATCGGGCCAAAGCATTTTGGTCGCGGCCTTATGATCGGGGGCAATAAAAAAGCCCGCTCGATTGAGCGGGCTTTTCGTAGTTTATGCCGAACGCGATTGGCGCTTGCGCTCATGCGGGTCGAGGTAGCGTTTGCGCAGGCGGATGTTTTTGGGCGTCACTTCGACCAGTTCATCATCTGCGATATAGG
Organism: Pseudorhodobacter wandonensis; assembly: GCF_001202035.1. Lineage (GTDB taxonomy): Bacteria > Pseudomonadota > Alphaproteobacteria > Rhodobacterales > Rhodobacteraceae > Pseudorhodobacter > Pseudorhodobacter wandonensis. Next base: position 8,877 of record NZ_LGHT01000025.1, read on the forward strand.
CAATCGACTCTTCGAGCGACATGCGCACAGGCGTTGTCAGGCGCACAGCTTCATCGGTGCCGCTTGCGCGGACGTTGGTCAGCTGTTTGCCTTTCAGCGGGTTGATTTCCAGATCGTTGTCGCGCGAGTGTTCGCCCAAGATCATGCCTTGGTAAACGGCCTCTTGCGCGCCGATAAAGAACTTGCCGCGATCTTCCAGCTTCCACAAAGCGTAGGAAACCGAAACGCCGTTTTCCATCGAGATCAACACGCCTTGGCGGCGGCCTTGGATCGGGCCTTTGTGTTCGGTCCAGCCGTGGAACAGGCGGTTCAGAACGCCGGTGCCGCGGGTGTCGGTCAGGAACTGGCCGTGATAGCCGATCAAACCGCGCGAGGGCACATGGGCCACGATGCGGGTTTTGCCGGCGCCGGCGGGTTTCATTTCGACCAGATCGCCTTTGCGCTCGCCGGTCAGTTTTTCGATCACGGCGCCCGAGTATTCATCATCGACGTCTATGGTGACTTCTTCAACAGGCTCCATCCGCTGGCCGTTTTCTTCTTTGAAGATAACGCGAGGACGCGAGATCGAAAGCTCGAAGCCTTCGCGGCGCATGTTCTCGATGAGAACGCCCATCTGGAGTTCGCCACGGCCCGAGACTTCGAAGGCTTCGCCGCCGGGAGTGTCGGCGATCTTGATGGCGACGTTGGTTTCGGCCTCATCCATCAGACGTTTGCGGATGATGCGCGACTGTACCTTGGTGCCATCTTTGCCAGCCAGAGGGCTGTCGTTGATGCCGAAGGTGACGGTGATGGTTGGCGGGTCGATCGGCTGTGCCTCAATCGCGTCCTCGACGGACATATCGCACAGCGTATCGGCCACGGTTGCCTTGGTCATGCCGGCGATGGTGACGATATCGCCTGCGACGGCCTCATCAATCGGCTGTTGGCCGAGGCCACGGAACGCAAGGATTTTGGTGACGCGGAACTGTTCGATTTTCTCGCCCGTGCGCGACAGTGCCTTGATCTGGGTGCCAACGGTCAGCGTGCCGGATTCGACGCGGCCTGTCAGAATGCGGCCGATGAACGGGTCAGCCGAAAGCGTGGTGGCCAGCATTTTGAACGGCTCGGCCGCTTTGGCAACCTGGGTCGGCGCGGGCACGTGCTTGACGATCAGGTCAAACAGCGCGTCAAGGTTTTTGCGCGGGCCGTCGAGTTCAGGGTCGCACCAACCGGCACGGCCCGAGGCGTAGAGATGCGGGAAGTCGAGCTGTTTGTCATCGGCGCCGAGGTTGGCGAAGAGGTCAAAGCATTCGTCCAGCGCGCGGTCAGGCTCGGCATCGGCTTTGTCGACCTTGTTCAGCACCACAATCGGGCGCAGGCCAAGGGCCAAAGCTTTGGAGGTTACGAATTTGGTTTGCGGCATCGGGCCTTCGGCGGCATCGACCAGCAGAACAACACCGTCAACCATGTTCAGGATGCGCTCGACCTCACCGCCGAAATCGGCGTGGCCGGGGGTGTCAACGATGTTGATGCGGATGCCTTTCCATTCAACGCTGGTTGCTTTGGCGAGAATGGTAATGCCGCGTTCGCGTTCGATGTCATTGCTGTCCATCGCGCGTTCGGTGGTTGCCTGGTTGTCGCGGTAGGTGCCGGATTGTTTCAGCAGCTCATCGACGAGGGTGGTTTTGCCATGGTCGACGTGCGCGATAATGGCGATGTTGCGAAGCTCCATCGGAGGTGTCTCTTTTTCAAATCATTAGGGTTGAGGGGGCCATATCCGGTTTGGGGCAGAAAGGCTAGGGGGGTTTTGCAATTGGGTTGCGGCATGCCGAATGGCAACAGTGGGGGGCTGCGCTGCCCCCCACCTGTCTTTTGCGGTGCAAAAGCCAGCCCCCCGCAGGTATTTACGCCAAGATGAAGGCGGTTAGCCGTTCAGGGCTTTGTTCAGGTATTCATCGACTTTTTCGAGGAAACCCATTGTGGTCAGCCATTTTTGATCGGGGCCGACCAGAAGGGCAAGGTCTTTGGTCATGTGGCCGTCTTCGACACAGGCGACTGTAACCTTTTCCAAAGTGGCGGCGAATTTTGCTAGGGCGGCGTTATCATCCAGCTTGGCGCGGTGCTTCAGGCCGCCTGACCATGCATAGATCGAGGCGATCGAGTTGGTCGAAGTTTCCTTGCCTGCCTGATGTTGGCGGTAGTGGCGGGTGACGGTGCCATGTGCGGCCTCGGCCTCGACCGTTTGGCCATCTGGGGTCATCAAAACGGAAGTCATCAGACCGAGCGAGCCAAAACCTTGGGCCACGGTATCGGATTGCACGTCGCCGTCATAGTTCTTGCAGGCCCAAACATAGCCGCCCGACCATTTCATCGCCGAGGCGACCATATCGTCGATCAGGCGATGTTCGTAATAGATGCCTGCTTTCTTGAACTGGTCTTCAAACTCTTCCTCATAAACCTTTTGGAACAAGTCTTTAAAGCGGCCGTCATATGCCTTGAGGATGGTGTTTTTGGTTGACAGGTACACGGGCCAACCCTTGAGCAGGCCATAGTTCAGCGACGAACGCGCAAAGTCGATGATCGAGCTGTCGAGGTTATACATGCCCATATAGACGCCCGCAGATTCGGCGGAGTAGACGTCTTTTTCGATCACGGTGCCGTCTTCGCCCACGAATTTCATCGTCAGCTTGCCTGCGCCCGGAAAGTGGAAATCGGTGGCGCGGTACTGGTCGCCAAAGGCGTGGCGGCCAACGACGATAGGTTGCGTCCAGCCCGGCACAAGGCGCGGCACGTTTTGGCAAATGATCGGCTCGCGGAAGATCACGCCGCCGAGGATGTTGCGAATTGTGCCATTCGGGCTGCGCCACATCTTTTTCAGGCCGAATTCTTCGACCCGCGCCTCATCGGGGGTGATGGTCGCGCATTTCACGCCAACGCCGTATTGCTTGATTGCGTTTGCGGCATCGATGGTGATTTGGTCATCGGTGCGGTCGCGTTCCTGGATGCTGAGATCGTAATATTTCAGATCGACATCCAGATAGGGCAGAATCAGCTTTTGCTTGATGAAATCCCAGATGATCCGGGTCATTTCATCGCCGTCGAGTTCGACGATCGGGTTTTCGACTTTGATCTTGGTCATGTGTCATGCCTTTGGTTATGGGATTCGCTTTGGCATCTGTTTAGCGGATGTAATCGGGAATGGCTAGTAATGTATGCAATGGTATACCGAGTGAGACTCGTTGAACCAAGGTTGGTGCCGTGCTAATTCTTTCAGTAGCAATATTGTGTTGCTGGAGTGCAAAAAAATGTGCGCGATTAAAACCTTGGATGGCGGAATTTCCTGGCTGGGTGTGCAGTATAAGACGATTCTAACAACAGCCGAATCCGGTGGGGCGATTTCTGTTACCGAAAGCATATCGCCGGCCGGGTCGGGGCCGCCGCGCCATATTCACCAAAAAGAAGATGAGAGTTTTGTGCTGCTGACTGGCGCTTGTGATTTTTGGCTGGACGGGGTTGTGCATCCAAGACGGGCGGGGGAAAGCTTTTTTGTGCCGCGCGGGACGAACCATACCTTTAAGGTGACCAGTGCCGAGCCGTGCCACCATCTGAAGATTCTGACGCCGGGCGGGTTTGAAGGGTTCTTTGCCGAGATGGCCAAGGGCCAGTTTCGTATCCCCGAAGATATGGCAAAAATTGCCGAGATCGGGGCTGCGTATAACCTGAGCCTTACCGGCCCGCCTTTGTAGCGGTTTCAGAAAAAGGGCTGGCAGCGCGTGCGGACATAGGGCCAAAGCAGCGGCGCGCCATTGGCCACCTTGCTGCCGACGCGGGTTTCAAGCTGAACAAAGGTGACGCTGTATTCGATCCAAGTTCCGCCACCGGATTGGATATTTTGCATCACCGGTTGCACCCGATCGAGGCTTTTGGCGAATCGGGCGCTGGGGGTGAGGTTTGCCTCGAACTCTTGCCACAGGGTGTGAAGTTTATTGCCCAAGCTGTTGGGAAGTAACCCGAAAATGCGTACGGCTGCCTGTGCTTCGGCGGCAAGGATAGCGTCTGCGGAATGTGCTGTGCCATTGGCCGAATGCAGTGGCACGTCACCGACATCGATTTCCACCAGATCATGCAGCAACAGCATTTCGATGACTTGGGGGATGTTGACGCCCGCTCCGACCTGATCCGAGAGGATCAGCGCATAGAGGGCAAGGTGCCATGAATGCTCGGCCGAGTTTTCGCGGCGCGAGCCGTCGCAAAGCGTGGTGGCGCGGTTGACAGATTTCAGCGCGTCTGCCTCGGCCAGAAAGGCGAGGGATTGCGTGAAATCCGAGGGCGGCAAAGGTTTGCCTGCAAGTAGGGTGGTTGCCGCGGCATGGGCGGCGGGCCAGCGCGTCGCCAGATCAGATGCGCGGCCGGTGGCAAGGTTTTGGCGCACGATGTCAAGGTGATCGGTGCGCGGAGTGTCGGCACAAAGCACCTGAAAAAGCGGTTGTGCGTGGTCGATGGCCTTGGCGTAACGTGCGGTGGCGGTTTTGCCTGCCTCAAATTCCAGCCAGAGCTGATGGAGGCGCGCAGAGGCGCGTGAGGGCAGCAAACCAAAAAGCCGATTTGCGGCTTTTTCCTCGGCCAGGGCCTGACCGGGGTTGGGCAGGTGGATAGGGTGGTCGCCTGCGTCGATTTCAACCAGATCATGCAGCAAAAGCATCGAGATAGCGCGCGCGATATCGCTGCCTGCGGGCGCAGCATCGGCAAAAACCAGCGCCCAGAGGGCAACGTGCCAGCTGTGTTCTGCGCTGTTTTCATCGCGTGAGCCATCCATCAGGCAATTGGCGCGTAGAACCGATTTCAGCCGGTCTGCCTCATTCAGAAAGGCGAATTGTGCGTCAAGATGGGCGTCACTTTGGGTCAATGGCCACCCGACCCGAGATCAGCAGGTGGTTTTGGCGCGGCGCTACCGGATTTGGCGGCGGCCAGCGCCTTGGCGATGAACTCCCGGCCACGGCGTTCGGCCAAACGCACGCGAATGGCCGTCATGAACGCCTCTTGCAGCGTGGGCGACGAGGCGCCGATTACACGGCTGACCTGATCGTAAAAGCGGTCGTCCTCGATATGGTCCATCGCTTCGAGTGTAGTTTTGGCGAGGGCATCGCCAAGATCTTCGACGATGCTCATCGTGTTTGCTCGGTGATGCGGCGTTTTACATAGCCGGTGACGTGGTCGATCATCGGGTTCATATGCGCCTCTTCGTCTTTGAAGAAGTGATCTGCGCCTTCGATCTGGGTATGGGTGACGGTGATGCCCTTTTGTTCGTGCAGCTTGTTCACAAGGCTGACCGTATCTTTTGGCGGGGCCACCTTATCGGCGGTGCCGTTGATCACGAGACCCGAAGACGGGCAGGGCGCGAGGAACGAAAAATCGTACATGTTGGCGGGTGGGGCAACCGAGATGAAGCCGGTGATTTCCGGGCGGCGCATCAGCAATTGCATGCCGATCCACGCGCCAAAGGAAAAGCCCGCGACCCAGCAATGCTTGGAATTCTGGTTCATCGATTGCAGGTAATCCAGCGCCGAGGCGGCATCTGACAGCTCGCCAATGCCTTGGTCATATTCACCCTGCGAGCGGCCTACGCCACGGAAGTTGAAGCGCAGAACGGTGAAGCCCATTTTGTAGAAAGCGTAATGCAGGTTATAAACAACCTTGTTGTTCATCGTGCCGCCGAACTGCGGGTGCGGGTGCAGAACGATGGCCAGCGGTGCATCGCGTTCTTTTTGCGGGTGGTAACGGCCTTCGAGACGGCCTTCGGGGCCTGCAAAGATTACTTCGGGCATCGGTTTCGCCTTGTCACTTTCCTGCAGCGGCTTTGTGGACAAAGCGGGCCTGCATATTTAGAACGGTTCAAAACAAGCCAGCTGTGGCCTGCGGTTGATGTTGAGTTAAGCGCCCCATCGGTGCAGGTCAATGTGTTTGGTGGGAATATGCTGCGAATTGGCAGCAGAATGATGTGAGTTCGGCGTTGCGACGCGCAAAATTGGGGGAGTGGCCGTGAAATTATCGACAAAGGGGCGTTATGCCGTTGTGGCGCTATGCGATTTGGCCCTGGCAGCAGGAAACGCCGGGGCGGGAACCGAGGCTTTGGTGTCTTTGGCAGAGATTTCAAAGCGGCAGGATATTTCCTTGCCCTATCTGGAGCAGTTGTTCGTAAAACTGCGCCGCGCGGGATTGGTTGAGGCGATGCGCGGGCCGGGGGGCGGGTATCGTCTGGCGCGGGTGGCCTCGGACATTCGGATGAGCGACATTATGGAAGCCGTCGAGGAAAACGTCAGCGCGATGCATTCGGGGGCGGGCGCTTCGGGGGCCGTTTCGGGCAGCCGTGCGCAATCATTGAGCAACCGGTTGTGGGAGGGGCTTTCGGCGCAAGTCTATGTGTTTTTGCACCAGACGCGGCTGTCGGATGTGATCCGTAATGAGATGAAGCCATGCCCTGCGGTGCCAGCGCTGTTTGCCGTGGTGGATGAGGATTGAGGGTAGGTTAGGGGGCGCTCGCGCCCCCTCTTGGCCTTGGGGCCAATTCACCCCCTGAGGATATTTTTGGATAGATGATATGGAATTGACGTGATGGCACGGGTCTATCTCGATTGGAACGCAACCACGCCTTTGCGGGCCGAGGCGCGCGCGGCAATGCGTGCGGCGATGGATGTGGTGGGCAACCCTTCGTCGGTTCATGCCGAAGGGCGTGCGGCGAAGGCCTTGGTTGAGCGCGCGCGCGGGCAGGTGGCGGCGGCGCTTGGTGCTGAGGGTGCTGACATTGTATTTGTCGGCTCGGCGACCGAAGGGGCGGCGCTGGTCTGTGCGGGGCGGGGGTTGCATTGCGCAGATGTTGAGCATGATGCGGTAACCAGTTGGTGCGCTGTTGATTTGGCCGTGGATGGTTTGGGGCGGGTTGCGGTGCCCGATCCGGCGGTATCAGCTGTGCAACTGGCCAATTCCGAAACGGGGATTTTACAGGATTTGCCGCAGGGTTTGGCGGTTTCTGACCTGACGCAGGCCTTTGGCAAGGTGCCTTTGGCCTTTAACTGGCTGGGATGTGCGGCAGGGTTGGTATCGGCGCATAAGTTGGGCGGACCCAAAGGTGTGGGTGCTGTGGCACTAAAGCAAGGGCTTGATTTGCCAGCGCAAATCAAAGGTGGCGGGCAAGAAATGGGCCGCCGCGCAGGCACCGAAAACATCATTGGCATTGCCGGATTTGGCGCGGCGGCCGAGGCGGCGGCGCGGGATTTGGCCAATGGTGTTTGGGAAGAAATTGGCCAATTTAGAAATATTCTAGAAAAGGCATTGTCTGCCCTGACAAAAGATACTATTTTTGTCGGGAAAGAGGTTGCGCGGCTTCCGAATACTCTGTGCCTGATTGCCCCCGGTTGGCGGGGTGAGACGCAGGTGATGCAGATGGATCTTGCCGGTTTTGCCATTTCGGCGGGGTCGGCCTGTTCATCGGGCAAGGTGCGGGCAAGCCGCGTTTTGCGCAGTATGGGGTTTGAGGATGATCTGGCGGCCTCGGCGGTTCGGATATCTATCGGGCCGGGCGTGACGGAAGAGATGGTTCTGCGCTTTGCGGAAACCTGGGCAAAACATTATAACAAGCACCGCGCACGGCGGGGCTGACGGAAGCGGGCAAGAGGCCCGGCAAGGAGAGACCGAGATGACGGCGATGCCAAAGCTGGAAACCGAAGTGCGCGACGGCGTGGACCGCGAGACGGTGGAAACCGTGAACGCGATGGCCGGCACCTATCAACATGGTTGGGAAACCGAGATCGAGATGGATTTTGCGCCGAAAGGTGTGAATGAAGATATCGTGCGGCTGATCTCGGCCAAGAATGACGAGCCGGAGTGGATGCTGGAATGGCGCTTGGCGGCCTATCGGCGCTGGGTTGAGATGGTAGAACCCGATTGGGCGATGCTGAACTATCCGGAAATCGATTACCAAGACATTTATTACTATGCCAAGCCCAAGAGCATGGATGTAAAGCCGAAGTCCTTGGATGAGGTGGACCCGAAGCTGTTGGCGACCTATGCCAAGCTGGGGATTCCGTTGCAAGAACAGATGCTTCTGGCCGGTGTTGAAGGTGCGGAAGCGCCGCGCCAAGTGGCTGTGGATGCGGTGTTTGACTCTGTGTCCTTGGGTACGACCTTTCAGGCCGAGCTGGCCAAAGCAGGCGTGATTTTCTGTTCGATTTCCGAAGCGGTGCGCGAGCATCCGGAATTGGTAAAGAAATACATCGGGTCGGTTGTGCCGCAGACGGATAACTTTTTCGCGACGCTGAACTCGGCTGTATTCTCGGATGGGTCGTTTGTCTACATTCCGCCGGGGACGCGTTGCCCGATGGAGTTGAGCACCTATTTCCGGATTAATGCTGAAAATACAGGGCAGTTCGAGCGGACGTTGATTATCTGTGATAAGGGCGCCTATGTGTCCTACCTAGAGGGCTGCACCGCGCCGAAACGCGATACCAACCAGTTGCACGCGGCCGTGGTTGAGATTGTGATCATGGAAGACGCCGAGGTGAAATACTCGACAGTGCAAAACTGGTATCCGGGCGATGAAAACGGCGTTGGCGGGATTTTCAACTTTGTGACCAAGCGGGCCGATTGCCGTGGTGATCGGGCCAAGGTGATGTGGACGCAGGTGGAAACGGGGTCGGCGATTACGTGGAAATACCCGTCTTGCATCTTGCGCGGCGATGACAGCCAGGGTGAGTTTTATTCGATTGCGATTGCGAATAATGCGCAGCAGGCCGATACCGGCACCAAGATGATCCATCTGGGCAAGCGCACAAAATCGCGGATTGTGTCTAAGGGGATTTCGGCCGGACGGGCGCAGAACACTTACCGTGGTTTGGTAAGTATGCACCCTAAGGCCAAGGAATCACGCAATTATACCCAATGCGACAGCTTGCTGATCGGTGATAAGTGCGGGGCGCATACGGTGCCTTATATCGAGGTCAAGAACAACTCTTCCCGTGTGGAGCATGAGGCGACGACCAGCAAGGTGGATGATGACCAGCTGTTCTATTGCCGTTCGCGCGGGATGGATGAGGAAGAGGCCGTGGCGCTGGTGGTCAACGGGTTCTGCAAGGAAGTATTGCAGAGCTTGCCCATGGAGTTTGCGATGGAAGCGCAGGCGTTGGTTGCAATTTCGCTGGAAGGGTCGGTCGGATGATTGTGACAACCACGCCTTCGATCGAGGGCTATCAGATTGCCGATTACAAGGGCATCGTGACGGGCGAGGCCATCATGGGGGCCAATATCGTGCGCGATCTGTTTGCGGGCATTACCGATATCATCGGCGGGCGCTCTGGCGCGTATGAGTCCAAGCTGGCCGATGCACGAGAGACAGCGCTGGCGGAAATGGAAGCGCGGGCGCGGGCCAAAGGGGCGACTGCGGTTGTTGGGGTAGACCTTGATTATGAGGTGATCAACAACATGCTGATGGTTTCGGCATCGGGCACCGCTGTGGTTTTGGGTTAACCCGCCATTTTAGAATTTTGGCCATGGGCCTAAGGAATGAGAACGAGGAAAAAATGCTGGAAATCAAGAACCTGCACGTCAAACTTGAAGAAGAAGATAAGGTTATCCTGAAAGGGGTGGACCTGAAGATTGGTTCGGGTGAAGTGCATGCGATCATGGGGCCGAACGGGTCGGGCAAATCGACGTTGTCTTACGTGCTGTCGGGCAAGGGCGGGTATGAAGTGACCGAAGGCTCGGCCATGCTGGAGGGCGTCGAGCTGTTGGACATGGAACCCGAAGCGCGCGCGGCGGCGGGGCTTTTCCTTGCGTTTCAATACCCTGTGGAGATTCCGGGCGTTGGCAACATGACCTTTCTGCGCACTGCAGTGAACGCACAGCGCAAGGCACGTGGCGAAGAAGAAATTTCGGCCGGTGACTTTTTGAAGCTGGTGCGCGAAAAGGCCAAGGCGCTGAAAATCGACGCCGAAATGATGAAGCGCCCGGTAAACGTGGGCTTTTCGGGTGGCGAGAAAAAGCGTAACGAGATTTTGCAAATGGCGATGCTGGAACCCAAGATGTGCATCTTGGATGAAACAGACTCGGGTCTTGATGTTGACGCGATGAAACTGGTTTCCGAAGGCGTGAACGCGCTGCGCGATGCCGGGCGGTCTTTCCTTGTTATCACGCATTATCAACGACTTCTGGACCATATTAAACCCGATGTTGTACACATCATGGCCGACGGCCGGATTGTAAAAACCGGTGGGCCGGAACTGGCGCTGGAAGTTGAGCAGAACGGCTATGCGGATATTCTGGCTGAGGTTGTGTAATGGCCCAGTTACAAAAACAGGCACAGGAAAAAACCGATGCGCTGGCGGCTCGGCTTGGTTCGCTGGATCTGGCAGCGGGCGGTTTTGCACCTGCCGCGCGCAAAGCCGCGCTTGCCCGCCTAGAAAGCATGGGCCTGCCCGGACGTCGTGACGAATATTGGCGCTATACGGATCCGGCAGTGTTCAACGCCGAAACCGCCAGCGAATCTGCACCTTTGATCGTTGAAAAGCCGATTTTTACCGATAAGGACAAGGTGCGTCTTGTCTTTGTTGATGGGGTCTTTGATGCCGCGGCATCGGACAAGCCAGAGCTTGCCGGCGTTGAGATCACGCTGTTGTCGCAAGCGGGCGCGCAAGACATCCATTGGGCAAGCGCGCTTTATGGCACGCTTGAAGCGGCAGGGCAGAAACCCGTGCCACGCCCGTTTGCGGCGTTGAACACGGCGGCTGCCACCGAAGGGCTGTTGATCCGCGTGACGGGTACGGCGCCAAAGCCAATTCACATTTCTTATCGTCAGAATTCAACGACTTCTGACCCGATCTTGCATCATTGTATCAAGGTTGAGAGTGGCGCGGAGCTAACCCTTCTGGAAACCGGAATTACGGGTGCGCGCAGCAATATCGTGATGGAGGCGCAGGTCGAAGCGGGGGGCAAATTGCACCATATCCGCCCGCAAGGCCGGTCGCATGGCAAGCAATTGCTAACCCATATTTTCGCGCGTCTTGCCGAGAACACGCTGTTCAAAAGCTTTACCCTGTCGATGAACGGCCGCCTGACCCGCAACGAAGCGGTGATCGAGTTTACGGGCGACGATGCGGTGGCGCATGTGGCGGGGGCTTGTGTCGGCGACGGCGCGTTTCACCATGATGACACGGTGTTCGTGACCCATGACGCCGAGCGATGTGAAAGCCGCCAAGTGTTTAAAAAGGTTCTAAAAAACGGCGCAGTTGGCGTGTTTCAGGGCAAGATTTTGGTTAAGGCCGGGGCGCAGAAAACCGATGGCTACCAGATCAGCCAATCCTTGTTGCTGGACGATGACAGCCAGTTTCTGGCCAAGCCAGAGCTGGAGATTTACGCAGATGACGTGATCTGCAGCCACGGCTCGACCTCGGGGGCGATTGATGAAACCGCGCTGTTTTATCTGCAATCGCGCGGCGTCGAAAAGCGGGTTGCGCAAACCCTGCTGGTTTTGGCCTTTTTGGCCGAAGCGATTGCCGAGATCGAGGATGAGACCTTGGCCGAAGAGATCCGCGAGCGGATGGAAGACTGGCTGCATCGGCATGAGAGGGCGTAACCTGACATGCCGGTGACCACGGATATTGTGCGCTCTTGGCACAGCCCGCGTCGTGTGATGCAATCGCATCTGGCGCGGGGCCGGTCTGAACCTTGGGCGTTTTCGCTGCTGATCGCGTTTATGATCGTGGCCTTTGTCGCGCAATGGCCGGGTGCCAGCCGCAATGCATTCTACACGCCCGAGATGCCGATTTCGGCGCAGATGCTGGCGATTGGCATGGGTATGCTGGCGTTCATTCCGCTGTGGTATTTACTGGCTGCCATTGGTCACTGGATCGCCAAGGCCTTGGGCGGGCAGGGCGATCACTATCGCGCGCGGCTGGCGTTGTTTTGGGCGCTGGTTACGGTTAGTCCTTTGATGTTGTTGCTTGGATTGGTCAAAGGGATGATCGGGCCGGGGCCTGCGCTGGTCTCGGTGACGGTTGTCACGACGGCGGCATTTCTGGGCTTTTGGATTATGAATTTGATAGAGGCGGAACGGTAAATGGAGCTGACCCCAGCCTTTTTGCTGCGCATGGTGCGCGAGACGATCAAGGCCCCGCGCACCGGGGCGGCGACGGTTTTGCGTATGGGCTTTGCCCCTGCTGTGGGCTGGATGGCGCTGCTGCTGATGGCGGTTGGATCGACATTGCTGACACATATCAGCTTTGCGATGATGCCGCAGGACGCGCAGGATTTTTGGGGCGCCGCAATGGGCAGCCCGATACGGACGGCGATGCTGCAATGGGTGGTTTTGCTGATTTCAGTACATGCGATTGACAAGCTGGGCCGGTGGCGCGGTGGCGTGGGCACCCTTGGCGGAGCGGTGATTTTGGTGGCTTGGCTGCAATTCATCCTGCTTTGCTTGCAGGCTGTGCAGCTGGTGGTGGAAATCTTGATGCCATCAATGGCGGCGATGCTGGGTGTGCTCGGCCTTGTTTTGTTTTTGTGGTTGCTGACGAATTTCGTCGCTGAACTGCACCAGTTTCGCAGCCTCGGCATGGTGTTTGCCGGAATTGTGCTGACCCTGTTCGCGTTGTCGTTTGTGCTTGCGACAGTATTTGCGATGCTAATCGGCACAGCAGGAGCATGACCATGTTTGATGTGCAGACCATCCGCGCCGACTTTCCAATTCTGACGCGCCGCGTGAATGACAGACCTTTGGTTTATCTGGATAACGGCGCCTCGGCGCAAAAGCCGCAGGTGGTGATCGACGCGATGACGCAGGGCTATTCGCATGAATATGCCAATGTTCACCGTGGGTTACATTACCTTTCCAACCTAGCGACCGATAAGTATGAGGCGGTGCGCGGCAAGGTTGCGCGGTTTTTGAACGCAGGGTCCGAGCATGAGATTGTGTTTACCACCGGGGCGACCGAGGGCATCAACCTGATTTCCTATGCCTGGGCCGCGCCACGCCTGCAGGCCGGCGATGAGATTGTTCTGTCGATACTCGAGCATCACGCCAATATCGTGCCGTGGCATTTTCTGCGCGAACGCTTGGGGGTGGTGCTGAAATGGGTGGAATGTGACGCCAATGGCGATCTTGATCCGCAAGCGGTGATCGATGCAATTGGCCCGCGCACGAAACTGGTTGCCGTGACGCAGATGTCAAACGTGACGGGTACAGTGGTGGATGTGACCAGCATCTGCCAAGCCGCGCGTGCGAAAGGCGTGGCGACGTTGGTTGATGGGTCGCAGGCCGCGGTTCATATGCCGGTGGATGTGGCGGCAATCGGCTGCGATTTCTACGCGATTACAGGGCACAAGCTTTACGGACCTTCGGGTTCGGGCGCGATCTATATTCGTGCGGCACGGATGAATGAGATGCGGCCCTTTCTGGGTGGCGGCGACATGATCCGCGAGGTGACGCGTGACACTGTGATTTACAATGACGCGCCGATGAAGTTTGAGGCAGGCACACCCGGGATCATCCAGCAAATCGGCATGGGCGTCGCGTTGGACTATATGTCGGGCATCGGGATGCAGGCGATTGCCGCCCATGAACGCCAGTTGCGCGACTATACCCGCGACCGTTTGGCAGGATTGAACTGGCTGAATGTGCAGGGAAATTCGGCCGATAAAGGGGCAATTTTCAGCTTTACCCTGCAAGGCGGCGCCCATCCGCATGATATTTCGACCATCCTCGACAAACGCGGGGTTGCAGTACGGGCCGGTACCCATTGCGCGATGCCGCTGTTAGAGCATATGGGCGTTGGCGCAACCTGCCGCGCGTCATTCGCCATGTATAACACTGTAGAAGAGGCGGATAGGCTGGTTGAAGCGCTGGAATTTTGTCACGAGCTGTTTGGTTGATTTTGGGCAAATAACCCGTTGCAACTCGGCCCGCCATTCGCTACCTAGGCGCTATCGGCACCCATAGCTCAGCTGGATAGAGCGTTGCCCTCCGAAGGCAAAGGTCGCACGTTCGAATCGTGCTGGGTGCGCCATTTCCCTAATTGTTAACGGCGTAACACCATACGGTCGGCCGCAATCTCGATGTGGAACTGGCCAAGGTAATCCATCCCCAGCAGTGAGCCACCCATATCGCCATCGTTGACATAGGCTGTCAACGTGGGGTCGGTGAAACTGCCCAGACGAACATCATCCAAGGTCACACGGGCCGTGCGCACGATGCCATTGGCCGTTTGCGCCGTGCCAAGATAGACGAGCGTGTCGGGGTCTATGCCCAGTTTCTGGGCATCCTCTCGCGTCAGGACAACCGAGCTGGCACCAGTATCAACCATGAATTCAACGGGTTGCCCTGCAATCTCTAAGGTAAGGTAGTAATGGCCGTCGCGGGCGCGGGGCAGGGTGATTTCGCCTTGCGCTGCAATGGTTTGGCGGGGGGTAAAGCTGCCGCCCATATCCTGCCACAGGCCATAGCCCGCCATCAGGCCAACGATAATCAACCCCCAAGACATCAATCCGCGCATCATCTGGCCCATGCGCCCGCGAAATTCGACCAGCAAGTAGCTGCCAACGGCCACGATAATAAGGCCTAGGTAAAGCACGCGCCCGAAAATCTCGCCGTCCATCGCTGTCTCCGCTTGTCTTGCTTCGATATGGGGCAGCTGGCCTAGCCGATCAACCCGGTGCCGATAATGCCATCAATCACGAATTGCACAGATAGCGCGGCCAGAAGCATCCCCAAAAGCCGTGTAATCACAACTGTGCCTGTCCGGCCCAAAGCGTTTTCCAATGGGCCCGCGATCAGGAACAGCAAGAATGCCATCAAGACGACCACAATCATCACTACATGTACCGCAAGCGTGCCTTGCCAACTGCCTGCCTCGCCCACCAAAAGGATCATGGTCGCAATCGCACCGGGGCCAGCGATAAGCGGAATCGCAATAGGAAAGACCGAAGGGTCATGATCATGAACGGTGGCCTGGCCTTCACGGCGTTGGGTGCGGCGTTCAAACAACATGTCCAGCGCTGTCAGAAACAGCAAAATCCCGCCTGCAATCCGAAATGCAGACATCGAAATGCCAATAAAGCCAAGCACCGCCTCGCCCAATAAACCAAACAGGGTAAGGATCACGATCGCGACAACGCAGGCGCGCAACCCGATTTCACGCCGCCGTGCCGCGGTCATTCCAGGTGTCAGCGCGATGAACATCGGAATCAGGCCTGGCGGGTCGATCACTACAAACAACGTCGCAAAAGCGGTAATCAAGAATGCAGTTTCCACAAATCCCTCCTGTTCAGGTGAGTGTACTGTCGCCTGCTTTCATCTTGGCTCAAATACCTACCTTTGATTTTTCGCAGAAAAATCAGAATTTTCGTCGAAAATTCGTGTCTAGGCCACGTTTTCCAGCTTTTCCTGTGCTTTCAGCCACATCGCTTCGGCACGGTCCAGGCCTTCCATCACCTCGGCATATTTCTTTTGCCAGGTTTCCATTTCGCCCAAACGCTCGGGTTCATATAGCGCGGGGTCGGCCAGTTTCTTTGCCAGTTTGTCGCGCATATCGTTCAGCTTTGTCAAACGCTCTTCGCATTTGCGCACATCGGCCCGCAACGCCATGACTTCATCGCGGCTGGCTTTTTTGGGCTTTTCAACAGCTTTGACCGGCTTGGCGGTTTCATCGCCGGCCAGCAATTGCTTGCGATAGGCTTCCAAATCCTCGCCATAGGGTGAAACCGCGCCGCCTTTGACCAGCCACAGCCGGTCAGCGACCAGCCCGAGCAGGTGCATATCGTGGCTAACCAGCACAACCGCGCCGGAGTATTGGGTCAACGCCTCAACCAGGGCCTCGCGGCTTTCCATATCAAGGTGGTTGGTCGGTTCGTCCAAAATCAGCAGATGCGGCGCCTCCAGCGTGGCGAGCAACAACGAAAGCCGCGCTTTTTGACCACCCGACAGCCGCCCGACTGCGGTTTCTGCCTGATCGGCCAGCAATCCAAACCCCGCAAGGCGGGCACGCAGCCGGGGTTGGCCTTCGGCAGGGCGCATACGTTGCAAATGCTGCAACGGCGTTTCATCGATGAAAAGCTCATCCACCTGATGCTGGGCAAAATAGCCGATGCGCAGCTTGCTGCTTTGCGTCATCTTGCCCGACATTGGCTTAAGTTTACCTGCTAACAGTTTGGAAAGTGTAGACTTTCCTTCACCATTGCGGCCCAGCAGGGCGATGCGGTCATCTTGGTCGATGCGCAGGGACAGGTTGCGCAAAATCGGCGGGCCATCATAGCCGACAGACACCCCATCCATGTTGATGATCGGCGGCGACAGTTCTTCCGGCTCGGGGAAGGTGAAAACCTGTTTGCGCGCCTCTTCGGGCGGCGTAATGGTTTCCATCTTTTCCAGCATTTTCACGCGGCTTTGCGCCTGAACGGCCTTGGATGCTTTGGCCTTGAACCGGTCCACAAAGCTCTGCAAATGCGCGCGGCGGGCTTCTTGCTTTTTGGCCTCGGCCTGCAAAACGGCGCGACGTTCAGCCATTTGGCGGGCAAACTGGTCGTAAGGGCCGGTCCAATAGGTCAGCTTTTTCTCATCAAGGTGCAAAATTCCCTGCACAGCGCGGTTCAGCAGCCCGCGATCGTGCGAAATGATGATGACTGTGTGCGGGTATTTTGCCAGATAGCTTTCCAGCCACAGCGCCCCTTCAAGGTCCAGATAGTTTGTCGGCTCATCGAGCAGCAGGAAATCGGGTTGCGCAAACAGCACCCCCGCCAGCGCCACACGCATCCGCCACCCGCCCGAAAAATCGGAACAGGGGCGCAGTTGCGCCTCGGCGTCAAAGCCCAAGCCTTTCAGGATCGAGGCCGCGCGCCCTTCGGCTGACCAGGCGTCAATATCGTTCAGGCGGGCCTGTACCTCGGCGATGCGATGCGGGTCTGTGGCGGTTTCGGCCTCGGCCAACAGGGATTCGCGCTCGGTATCGGCTTGCAACACGGTTTGCAGCAGGGTGGTCGAAGACGACGGCACCTCTTGTGCCACGCCCCCAATACGCGAGCGGGCAGGCATCGAAATGTCGCCGCCTTCCAGCGCCAGTTCGCCCCGGATAAGGCGGAAGAGCGTGGTTTTACCTGCACCATTGCGGCCAACAAGGCCAACCTTATGGCCGGTGGGAATCGTTGCAGAAGCGCCCGCAAACAAGGGGCGGCCTTCGACGGAATAGCTGATATCTGAAATGCGTAACATGGGGCACGCCTTGCCCGAACTGGGGACGAAGGTCAATCCATCTCAGGCGGATAATACAGGCCACCTCGGGCAGATAACACGGGCACGCCGCTTTGTAGCGCCAAGTCGCACCGCCTCTGGCGCGAATCTGACATGATCGCAGGCCTTTTCAACCCCGTTCGCGCGTGATAGCAGGCGCCCACAAACGTCACGCGGGGCCCCCCGCGCAATATTAAAGTGAGAATATCATGGCCGTAGAACGCACCCTTTCGATGATCAAACCCGATGCAACCAACCGCAACCTGACTGGCAAAATCAACGCCAAGTTCGAAGAGGCTGGTCTGCGCATCGTCGCACAAAAGCGCATTCACCTGTCGCCTGCACAGGCTGGCGCGTTTTATGCCGAACACGCAGCACGCCCGTTTTATGGTGAGCTGGTAGAGTTCATGTCTTCGGCCCCAATCATCGTGCAGGTTCTGGAAGGCGAAGGCGCCATTCTGAAAAACCGCGAAGTTATGGGCGCAACCAACCCTGCAAACGCAGACGAAGGCACCATCCGCAAGGAATTTGCTCTCTCGGTTGGCGAAAACTCGGTTCACGGTTCCGACAGCCCGGAAGCTGCCGCCCGCGAGATTTCGTTCTACTTCTCGGGCCTTGAACTGGTCGGCTAATCGCTTCGGGGCGCGGGGCCAAATCCTGCGCCCCAAATCATCTATCCGCAAATATCCTGCGGGGGTCCGGGGGTGCAAAACCCCCGGCGTCCGCCATTATGGCCAACGGCCGAAGTGAACTCCCATGGCCCGCGCTCCGCTTTTGCAACTTTCCGGTATCATGCTGACCTATGGCGGCAATCCGGTATTCGATGACCTTGATCTGGTGGTGCATCCCGGTGATCGCGTGGCGCTTGTCGGGCGCAACGGATCGGGCAAATCCACTTTGATGAAGGTTATGGCAGGGCTGACCGAACCGGATGCCGGCACCCGTGTTGTGCCGCCCGGCGTGACCGTCGGCTATATGGAACAAGACCCGGACTTGTCGGCCTATACGACTTTGGGTGATTACGCTGCCGCCAATCTGCCCGAGGGTGAAGAGTATAAGGTGGCGATGGTGGCCGAAGGGTTGAAATTTAACCCCGAAACGCTGGTTACATCTGCTTCGGGCGGGGAACGCCGTCGTGCGGCGCTGGCGCGTTTGATGGCCGAGGCGCCCGAGCTGATGCTGCTGGACGAGCCAACCAACCACCTGGATATTCAGGCCATTCAATGGCTGGAAGAAGAGCTGAAATCCACCCGCACCGCCTTTGTCCTTATCAGCCACGACCGCGCTTTTCTTAAGGCGCTGACCCGTGCAACGCTGTGGATAGACCGCGGGCAGGTACGCCGCCGCGAATCCGGGTTTGACGGGTTTGAGGAATGGCGCGAAACCGTTTGGGCCGAAGAAGACGAACAACGCCACAAGCTGGACCGCAAGATCAAGGCCGAGGCGCGTTGGGCGGTCGAAGGTATTTCGGCGCGGCGCAAGCGTAACCAGGGCCGTGTGCGGGCCTTGGCCGATTTGCGGGCCGAGCGCGCAAGCCAGATCCGCCGTCAGGGTACTGCGCAACTCGCGCTGGAATCGGGCACCACCTCGGGCAAGCGCGTGGTGGAGGCCAAGGGGATTTTCAAATCCTTTGGCGATACGAAAATCGTTGAAAACCTTGATCTGCGGGTGCTACGCGGCGACCGCATCGCCTTTGTCGGCCCGAACGGTATCGGCAAAACCACTTTGCTGAAAATGCTGACAGGCGAGATTGCACCCGATGCAGGCACGATCACGCTTGGCACCAATCTGGATGTCGCGGTGTTTGACCAAACGCGCGCCCAGCTTGACCCCAATGCCAGCCTTTGGGACAACCTGACCAACGACCCGACGATGGCCGTTTCGGGCAGTTCCGATCAGGTGATGGTACGCGGCAACCCCAAGCATGTTGTCGGATACCTTAAGGATTTCTTGTTTAACGAGGCGCAGGCGCGGGCACCGGTGCGCTCGCTTTCGGGTGGTGAAAAGGCGCGGCTTTTGTTGGCGCGGATTATGGCGAAACCGTCCAACCTGTTGATTTTGGACGAACCGACCAACGATCTTGATGTAGAAACGCTGGACTTGCTGCAAGATATCTTGGGCGATTATGACGGTACCGTGCTGCTGGTCAGCCACGACCGCGATTTCATCGACCGCGTTGCCACCTCGACTGTGGCGTTGGAAGGGAATGGCCGTGTTGGGGTGTTCCCCGGCGGTTGGTCGGATTACATGGACCAGCGCGATACCGAATGGGCGCCCGAGGAAACGTTTAAACCCAAAGCAACCTCTGCGCCGGTCGCCAAACCCGAGGCAAAGCGCGTGGACACCTTGTCCTTTACCGAGCGCAAGCGGCTGGAAAACCTGCCCGACCTGATCGCCAAGATGGAAGCCGAGATTTCCAAGCTGGGCGAGTTGCTCGAATCGGATGATTTGTTCACCAAAGAGCCGGTGAAATTCCGCAAAGCCTCGGAAATGATGGCCGAGCGTCAGACGCAACTGGCCGCGCTGGAAGAGGAATGGATGGCGCTTGAGGAAAAAGCGGCGATCTAGACCGGATTTCGGCAAGCTGTTGCCGGTTTTGCCCACGGCATAGGCGGCTTTGGGCGCATCGGGCCCCAAGCCAATCACAGGCCTGTGAGGGGGGCTAACATGTTGGAACCTTTGTACTAGGTAGGGGTTGTCACCGTAGGCGGCATCAGCCGTTTTACGTATATGAAAGGTAGACACATGAAACTTATATCCTCTTTCGTCGTTGCATCCGCACTTAGCGCACCGGCCTTTGCAGGTGGTCTGACCGAGCCCGTTGCCGAACCGGTTATCGCTGCGCCTGTGGTTATGGCGCCTGTATCTGCTGATTGGACAGGCTTTTATGCCGGTGCCCAGCTTGGCTATGGCGACGTGTCGTCCAATCTTGCCGGCGTAGATGGCAATGGGGCGCTGGGTGGTGTGCATGCGGGTTACCGCTATGACTTTGGCCAATTTGTCGCTGGCGGCGAGCTGGCGTATAACGGTTCGAACATTGATCTTGGCGCGACCAGCAAGCTGGACAACCTGACCCAGCTTAAAGTGATGGGTGGCTATGATCTGGGCAAAACCCTGATTTACGGTACAGTTGGTGCCGCCCATGCCAAGGCCGCGATCAATGGTGTCAACCATTCCGACACAGGATATCTGGTTGGTGTTGGCATGGACTATGCCATCAATGACGCCTGGACCATTGGTGCAGAGTTTGACCACCACCGCTTTAACAACTTTGATAAAGCCGGCACCGATATTCGCGCCAATACTGCGCAAATCCGGGTTGGCTACCGCTTCTAAGCGACTCTACCTGTTGGGGCAGGGCGCAGGTTATCTTGCGCCCTGCTTTGCTTTGGGACTACCATTTCCCCGAGGCCCCGCCACCGCCCGATCGGCCACCACCAAAGCCGCTGCTGGATGACGATGTTCTTGCGCGGGCTGCGGCTTTTGATGGCAAGGTAAAGCTGTCGCGGCGTTCATGCCCGCAATGGCCACAGGTTTCGATGCGCAGGCCTTGGCCTTGTGTGGTCTCGGCCGGCTCTAATGTGGTTTTTTGCGTAAGCTGCAATCGGCGCGCGCCGCAGTTCGGGCATCTTTTGAACCGGACGGCGAAATCGCGCAGGCGCGATTTGATAAGCCCCCAAAGAATAACGCCTGCAATCCCCGCGAACATCACCCCGCCGATCACCTTATCCAGCCAGGGTTCAGCCGGAAAACCGCTGTCTATAGTAACGGCTTCATGGGCAGCAAAAGGGCGGGCGAGTTGCTCGATTGCCATCAGCGCCCCATCCTCTAGCCCTTTGGCATAGTCATCATTGCGAAAGGCGGGCAGCATGGCGGTATCAACGACGCGCTGTGCGCGCCCGTCCCAGACGGGGTCATAGGCGGCGCCCAGCGCGATGCGCATCTCACGGTCTTTTTCGGCAACCAGAATAAGAATGCCGTCGTTGCGGGTGGCATCGCCAATGCCCCAGGAGTTGAACCAACCGGTCGCAAAATCGGCAAAGCGGCCCGTACCGCCATAGTCGGCTTGTGAAGATATGGTTGCCAGCACGATATGGATGCCGGTTTCTTCGCGGGCGGTCTGAAGGGCGGCACTGACGCGGGCCGCAGCCTCGGGGGGCAGCAGGTTGGCATAGTCATTGACCGTATCGCTGAGCGGTGCCGGATAGGTTTGGGCAAAGCCGGCAAGTGGCAGCCACAAAAGAACAATCAACAGGCGCAGCATTGGCAGGCTCCTTGGTTCGGGTGCGGGTCTTATGGCCCTATTGCCCTAAGGATGCACGGCGCGGGCGGGCATAACAAGCTGCTTGGCCTGTGGGCGCGGCTGTGTTAGGGAATCTGCATGAAAATATCAGGCATCATTTGCATTTGCTGCATTACCTGCTGACATAAGTCGGGCGGGCCTGTTTTCTTTTCGTTTCCAAACAAAGACGAAGTTGATATGCCCGCGCCAGAAGGCCGAGGAAATGCTGCGACTGCTGCACAAGGGTAGGGATATGACCACAATCAAACTGCACAATTCCAAGACGCGGGAAAAAGAGGTTTTCACGCCGATTGACCCCGAAAATGTGCGGATCTATCTCTGCGGTCCGACGGTCTATGATCGCGCCCATATTGGCAACGCGCGCAATGTGATCATGTTTGATGTGTTGTTTCGGCTGCTGCGGCAGGTTTACGGGCTGGATCACGTGACCTATGTGCGCAATTTCACCGATGTAGATGACAAGATTAACGCCGAGGCGCTGCGCCGCCAGAATGCGGGCGAGGCGGGAACGCTGGAGGAATTGATCCATCAGCGGACCGAGGAAACGATTGCCTGGTATCACGCCGATATGGATGCGCTTGGCAATCTGCGCCCGACCCAAGAGCCGCGCGCGACCGAGTATATCGGCCAGATGATCGCGATGACCGAGGATTTGATCGCCAAGGGCCATGCCTATGCGGCCGAGGGGCATGTGCTGTTTGATGTGCGCTCTTTCCCTGAATACGGCCGGCTTTCGGGGCGGTCGGTTGATGATATGATCGCCGGCGCGCGTGTTGAGGTGGCGCCTTATAAGCGCGACCCGATGGATTTTGTGTTGTGGAAGCCGTCGGATGATGTGACGCCCGGTTGGGATAGCCCTTGGGGCCGTGGGCGGCCGGGGTGGCATATTGAATGCTCGGCCATGTCGCAGGCGCTTTTGGGGCCGTCGTTCGATATTCACGGCGGCGGCACGGATTTGACCTTTCCGCACCATGAAAACGAGCTGGCGCAAAGCTGCTGCGCTAACCCCGACGAGGGGTTTGCCAATGTCTGGCTGCACAATGAGATGTTGCAGGTCGAGGGCAAGAAGATGTCCAAGTCGCTGGGCAATTTCTTTACGGTGCGGGATTTGCTGGATCAGGGGATTGCGGGCGAGGTGATCAGGTTTGTGTTTTTGCAAACCCATTACCGCAAGACGATGGACTGGACGGCGGAAAAGGCGGCGCAAGCCGAAGCGACATTGCGCAAGTGGCGCGGGTTTGTGGAGGGCATTGAGCCCGCCCCAAACCCGTTGGGACCGGTGATCGATGCCTTGGCCGATGACCTTAACACAGCGGGGGCCTTGGCGGCATTGCATGAGGCAGCAGGGCAGGGCGACTATGCCGGGCTTTTGGCCTCGGCCCGTGTGATGGGGTTGTTGGAGGATGGTATGGGCGATTGGCTGGCTGCGGTTGATCTGAGTGGCTATGCCGAGAAACTGGCCATGGTTTGGGCGGCGGCGAAGCTGTCAAAGGATTTCACAGCCGTGGATGCGATGAAGGCCGCGCTGATTGCGGCCGGTGTCGAGATTCAGATGGGCAAGGATGGGGTTGTGTTGCAACCCGGTGCCGGGTTTGATGCGGGCAGGTTGGAGGCTTTCGAGTGATGGTTTTTGTGATCGGCGCGGGGGGCTGTCTGCCCCCCCTGTTGCTTTGCAAGGCAAAGCAACACCCCCGAGGATATTTGTGCCGAACAGAAAGCGCGATGGGTAAGGTGGTATGAGAGGGCGGCTGTATTTGTTTGATACCACGCTTCGTGACGGGCAGCAGACCCAAGGCGTGCAGTTTTCGACGCTGGAAAAAGTGCAGATTGCGCGGGCGCTGGATGCTTTGGGCATTGATTATATCGAAGGCGGCTGGCCGGGGGCGAACCCGACGGATAGCGAGTTTTTTGCAGATCGGCCTGAAACCCGCGCCACGATGACGGCGTTTGGGATGACCAAGCGGGTCGGGCGGTCAGCCGAGAATGATGATGTTCTGGCAGCTGTGTTGGATGCGGACACGCCCGCCGTGTGCCTTGTGGGCAAAACGCATGAGTTTCATGTGACCACGGCGCTTGGGGTGACGCTGGAGGAAAACCGTGAGGCGATTGCAGCGTCATTTGCGCATGTGGTGGCCAAGGGCCGCGAGGCCTTGTTCGATGCCGAGCATTTCTTTGACGGCTACCGTGCCAATCCCAGCTATGCCTTGGATTGTTTGCGGGCGGCCTATGAGGCGGGCGCGCGTTGGATTGTGCTGTGTGATACCAACGGTGGCACTTTGCCTGCCGAGGTAGGGCGTATCACGGCCGAGGTGATTGCGGCGGGGATACCGGGCGATCATCTGGCTATTCATTGCCATGATGATACGGGCAATGCTGTGGCCTGTTCTTTGGCCGCCATTGATGCGGGCGCGCGGCAAATTCAGGGCACCTTGAACGGTTTGGGCGAGCGTTGTGGCAATGCGAATCTCGTGACGCTGATTCCGACGTTGCTGTTGAAAGAGCCCTATGCCAGCCGGTTTGAAACCGGTGTCAGCCCCGAGGCATTGGCGGGGCTGCTGCGCACCAGCCGGATGTTGGATGATATTTTGAACCGCGTGCCGTCGCGGGGGGCGGCCTATGTCGGGGCCTCGGCCTTTGCGCATAAGGCGGGGTTGCATGCCTCTGCGATTTTGAAAGACCCCACGACCTATGAGCATATCCCCCCCGAAGTGGTGGGCAACGCGCGGATTATTCCGATGTCGAACCAGGCGGGGCAATCGAACCTGCGGGCGCGGCTGGCGGCGGCCGGGATCGAGGTTGCGCCAAAGGACCCGCGCCTTGCCGATATTCTTGACCAGATCAAACAGCGCGAGGATCAAGGCTATGCCTATGACGGGGCGCAAGCCAGTTTCGAGTTGCTGGCGCGGCGCTCCTTGGGCCTTTGCCCGCAGTTCTTTGAGGTAAAGCGCTATCGCGTCACGGTGGAACGCCGCAAGAACAAGCGTGACCAGATGATCACCCTGTCCGAAGCGGTGGTGGTGGTGAAAATCGGCGATCAAAAGATGTTGTCGGTGTCGGAATCAATGGATGAAAGTGGCACTGACCGTGGGCCCGTGAACGCGTTATGGAAGGCCTTGGCCAAGGATTTGGGGCCGTATCAGGCCTATATCGACGATATGCATCTTGTAGATTTCAAGGTGCGGATTACCCAAGGCGGCACCGAAGCCGTGACGCGGGTGATTATTGACAGCGAGGATGCGCAGGGGCGGCGTTGGTCGACCGTGGGGGTCAGCGCAAACATAGTCGATGCAAGCTTTGAGGCGTTGTTGGATGCCGTGAACTGGAAGCTGATACGGGATGGCGCGGCATGAGCGGCGCGCCAGAAAGGTGCATCGCGTGATGCAGACCGATGTTATCGCGTTAGTCGAACGGGGCGACCCTACCCGGTTTTCTGCCCTTATGGCGGCGCCGTCTGCTGCGCGTGGCCCGCTGGCCACCCTTTACGCCTTTAACCTTGAGGTGGCCCGCGCCCCCTGGGCCAGTAAGGAACCAATGATCGCCGAGATGCGACTGCAATGGTGGCGTGATGCGATTGAGGATGTCGGGCGCGGGGTGGTTCGGGCGCATGAGGTCATGCAGCCTTTGGCCGATCTGATTGCAAAGCGTGACCTGCCTTTGGATTGCATCGATCAGATGATTGCCGCGCGGCGTTGGGATATTTATTCGGATGCCTTTGCCGACGAGGCCGCCTTTGATGCCTATCTGGACGATACGGCGGGCAGTTTGATGTGGCTGTCGGGGCGGGCGCTGGGGGCGGCAACGGGGCAGAGCTTGCGCGATTTTGGCTGGGCCGCAGGGCTTGCTGCCTATTTGCAGGCTGTACCCGTATTGGCGGCGCGTGGGCGCGTGCCGTTGCTTGACGGGCGCGATGTTGCGATCAGGGCGCTGGCCGAACGCGGGCTGGCGCGGTTGGCGCAGGCACGGCGTGCGGGTATCGAACCTGTCGCGCGGCCTGCGCTGCTGGCGGGTTGGCAAGCGCCCGCCTTGCTGAAAATGGCGATGGCCGAGCCGGGCCGTGTTGGCGAAGGCAAGTTGCAATTGTCGGAATTCTCGCGGCGTGGCGGGCTGTTGTGGCAGGCTTTCACCCATCGGTACTAGCCTGCCTTTCCCCAGCACCCGATTTGCGCTAGGCTTGAAAAAAACGGGCAAATGCCCCGATGCTATTTGAGGAGCGGCACAGATGCAGGCGAGCAAAAGAACGACACTTATCGGGCTGGGTGCCTTGATGCTATCGGGGTGTGTTGGCGGGGGCGCGCGTATGGGCGCGGTTGCGGCACGTAGCGCCACGCCTTACCACACCGAGCCGAATGCGGGCTTTGACAAATGGGTTGCCAGCTTTCGCGCCCGCACCACCAGTATCAACCAATCGACGATGAACGCGGCCTTTCGCAATGCAGGCTTTGTGCCCGAGGTGATCGAGCGCGACCGCAACCAGACCGAATTCAAGCGCAGCCTGCAAGATTATCTGGCCATTGCCGCCTCGGATGAACGCGTGTCCAAGGGGCAGGCGGCCTATGCCCGCCACCGCGGCACGCTTGACGCGATTGAGCGGCGCTATGGCGTTGAAGGCAATGTCGTGGCCGCCGTTTGGGGGCTGGAAAGCTTTTTCGGCGAACGGCGCGGCGATATTCCGGTGATCTCGGCTGTGGCCACGCTGGCCTATGAAGGGCGGCGCGGTGCGTTCTTTGAAAAGCAGTTGGTGGCGGCACTGAAGATTCTGGAAAACGGCGATGTTACGCCTGACCGGATGACCGGATCATGGGCCGGTGCGATGGGGCATACGCAATTTATTCCCACGTCTTACCAGCTGTTTGCTGTCGATTTTACCGGCGACGGGCGGCGCGATATCTGGTCGGATGACCCATCTGACGCGCTGGCCTCAACCGCGGCCTATCTGGCGAAATCGGGTTGGACCAAGGGCCAGCCTTGGGGCGTTGAGGTGCGGCTGCCTGCTGGCTTTAACGCTGGTTTGGCGGGGCGGGGTTCCAGCCGTAGCACCAGTGATTGGGCGGCGATGGGCGTGCGCGATATGGATGGCAATGTGGTGCCGAACCACGGTGCGGCCTCGATCATCATTCCAGAAGGCACAGGCGGGCCGGCCTTTATGACCTTCCGCAACTTTACCGCCATCACCCGTTACAACAATTCGGAAAGCTATGTGATCGGGGTTGGGCATTTGTCCGATCGTATCCTTGGCCGCCCGCCCATTCGCGGCAACTTTCCACCCGATGCCAACGGAATGCAAATTGCCGACCGGCAGGAAATGCAGCGGCTGCTGACGGCCAAGGGCTTTGACACCGAAGGCCATGACGGCGTGATTGGCCCCAAGACCCGTGCGGCAATTTCCAGCTATCAGGCCAGCCGTGGCATGGCGGTGACGGGCGAGCCCAGCCTCGCGTTGCTGACCAGCCTGCGCTAGGCCCAACCACTCGGCCCGCAAACGTAGGGTGCGCTTTAGCGCACCGCTACCCCCAATCTTTTGCCCCTATTGCGCGGGGCTTTCTTTGGGCTGCATCGCCAGCCAGATCAGTGCGCCGCCGGCCAGCACCAGAAATGGCACCATCGCCATATTCACCGCTGCCCAACCTTCATGCACCGACCCGCCCGAGCAATTCATCAACCCGCCCGATGACAGTGACGCCATCGTCACGCCACCAAACACCAGCAGGTCGTTCAACCCCTGCATCCGCCCGCGTTCCTGCACCGTATGCGCGCCAGTAATCATCGTGGTCGCGCCGATGTAGCCAAAGTTCCAACCAACACCCAGCAGCACCAGAGCGGCAAAGAAATTGGGCAACTCGAACCCTGTCAGCGCGACAGCGCCGGCACCTGCCAGAATAACCAGCCCGATCGCGATGATCTTTTCCACGCCAAAGCGGGCAATCAAATGACCGGTAAAGAACGAAGGGATATACATCGCCAGCACATGGGCCGTGACTACGTCGGCGGCGTTAGAGGTGGTGAACCCACAGCCCACCACCGCGAGGGGCGATGAGGTCATCACGAGGTTCATCAACGCGTATGAAACGGTTGCGCAAATCACGGCCACGGCGATGCGCGGCGTGCGGATCAGCTCCCATCGGGTGCGGCCACGGGCCTCGCCGATTTTGGGCTTGGCGGGTGTTGGAATTTTCAGCGCCAGAAACAGGAAAGAGCCGACGATGTTCAGCGCGATCACCGCCAGATACGTACCCATGAACGGCACAACAAAGGCCTGCGCCGTGATTTTTACAAGCTGCGGCCCGATGATTGCAGAAATCAACCCGCCGGCCATTACCCAAGAAATTGCCTTGGGCCGGAAGGCATCGGACGCGGTATCGGCGGCGGCAAAACGGTAAAATCCTTGGGCCGACATATAGGTGCCGGAAAACACCGCCCCCAGCAGGAAAATTGCAAATGAGCCGCTGTAAAGCCCATAAGCCCCGATTGCGGCCCCAAGCGCGCCGGCAATTGTGCCAATCACAAACCCCACGCGCCGCCCGTATTTCTGCATGATCGCCGAAAGCGGTGTGGCCGATAGCATCGAGCCAACCACCATGATCGAAATCGACAGTGTGGCCCAGCACGCGTTAGAGGCTAGCGTTTGGCCCGCGAGGCCGGCAATCGTAAAAATCATTGGCATCTGCGCGCCAAGGATAGCTTGGGCGGCAACCAAGACCCACACATTGCGGCGCGAGTCGGCGGGGGCGGGAAGGGCGTCTGTTTGCGTCATAGGGCTGAGTATTCCGATGCGGGCAATTCGGGCAAGCGGCAAATTGTCATGGCTACAATCGCAAAGCCGCAGGCGCGGGCCTTTTGGGGGTTTCGTTGGGCCCATAGCCCCGCTAGCCTGCCGCAAAATCCGGGGGCGCAATGGTTGGAAGAATTATCAAAGGCGATGGTTGCGTGGCCGAAGGGGCAGCGTGGCTGGCCAAAGCCGAGCCGCGCTTTGCCGTGGCCTTGGCGCAAACCGGCCCCTTGCCGTTGCGCTTGCGGGCTGACGGGTTTGCCGCACTGTTTGATGCGATCATCGGCCAACAGGTCAGCACCCAATCGGCCCGCGCCATCTGGCTGCGACTAGAGGGCGCAGGCCTGACCACCGAGGCCGCAGTTGCAACTGCGAGCGAAGAGGATTTGCGCGCCTGCGGGTTGTCACGCCAGAAAATCCGCTATGCCCATGCGCTGGCTGCGGCACGGATAGACTATGCCGCCTTGCCGCTGATGCCGGATGTGCAGGTTATCAAAACCCTGACGGCGGTGGCAGGTATCGGCACATGGACAGCCGAAATCTATGCCATGTTCAGCCTTGGCCGCGCCGATGTGTTCGCCCATGGTGATCTGGCCTTGCAAGAGGCGGCAAGGCGGCTGTTTGACTTGGATGACCGCCCGAAAGAAAAAGAGATGCGCCAGATTGCGCAGGCTTGGGCACCGTGGCGATCAGTTGCCGCACGGATTTTATGGGCGTATTACCGCGTTTCAACCGCGAGAGAAGGGATCAGATGACACGTAAACTTACTTCGGGGCGCAAAGGGGCCGCCCTTGGCCAGGCCCGCAGCATGGTGGTCTTTGTGCATGGCTATGGCGCGGACGGGGCCGATTTGCTGGGCCTCGCCGATGCTTTGGCCGCGCATTTGCCCCATACCGCGTTCTATTCACCCGACGCACCAGAGCATTGCGCCGGCGCACCGATGGGGCGGCAATGGTTCCCGATCCCGTGGATTGACGGGTCTTCCGAAGTGGCCGCCCACCAAGGCCTATTGGCTGCCGCCGATGATCTGAACGCGTTTCTCGATGAAAAGGTGGCCGAGGAAGGCCTTGCCCCCGAGGCGCTCGCGCTGGTCGGGTTTTCACAAGGCGCAATGATGAGCCTGCATGTCGCGCCGCGCCGTCAGACCGCCGTGGCCGGTGTGGTGGCGATTTCCGGGCGGTTGCTGTCGCCGGAATTGCTGCATCAGGCTGTGGTCAAACCGCCGGTGCTGCTGATCCATGGCGATCAGGACCCCGTTGTGCCGTTTGAGGATATGGGGCTGGCGGGCAATGCGCTGGTGGCGGCAGGGTTTGAAACCTATGGCCATGTGATGAAAGGCACCGGTCATGGCATCGCGCCTGACGGGCTTTCCGCAACGCTTGGTTTTTTGGCAGATCGTTTGCCGAAATAGGCATTGTCACAAAGGGTTCAAGAATCCTTGCTAAGTGACCTGCAGGCCCCGCATGACGGGGCTTGTCAGATCGCCGCCGCGATCTATAGTGTTGGCAAGGGGCGATACCTATCGTCCTGACGCCGATAAGGTACGCGGTTCGGCCGCACCGGCGTATGGGAATTGGGCAATAAAATGGATGCTGCGTTCAGAAGCCGTTTTGTATCAGGGCCGCGCATACAGGGGCTGACCCTTGTGCCGTTGTGGCGCAGTTTTGGCGTGCTTTGGCATCTGCTTGGCGCGGCAAATGCGGCCCGTGTGTCGCGTTGGACGGTGACCGACCCCATCAGGCGCGTGCGACGCCAGAAAGTAACGATACGTTTGCCGTTTGTTACTGTCGTTGAAAAACCAATCGATCCCCAAAAGCGCGTGGCCTTCACGCGCTTTGTTTTTTTTGCAGACAACACTGATTTGCGGACCCGCACTGGCATAGGGGCGCATCAGTTTGCAGGTGTGTCGGGGTGGCGGCCATGAATGCAGCAGTCATGGGGCTGCGGACGCTTGTCCTGAACGCCGATTATCAACCGCTCAGCTGGGCGCCGCTATCAGCCTGGACCTGGCAGCAGGCCTTGGTTGCGGTGATGCAAGACCGTGTGACGCAGGTTGAAACCTATGACGATGTGCTGATCCACACAGCGCGTCAAACCTTTGAGGTGCCGGCCGTCGTCGTTTTGAAAGAGTATAAGAAACGAAAGCATGTGCCGTTCACCCGCTATAATGTATTCCTGCGCGACGAGTTTCGATGCCAGTATTGCGGCGCAAAGCTTCCCGCCAATGAACTGACATTCGACCATGTCATTCCAAGAAGCCGGTCGGGGCAGTCAAGTTGGGAAAATATCGTTTCGGCCTGTGGTCCTGACAATATGAAAAAGGCGAACAGAACCCCAAGCGAGGCGCATATGAAACTGCTAAGGGCGCCCTACCGACCGACCCCGCAGGATCTTGATCGCATCGCGCGAAAGATGCCGTTGGTGAAAGGCGAGCTTCACAACACCTGGCTTGATTATTTGTATTGGAGCGCCGAGATCGAGGCCTGATCAAGAACAGGCGGATAGGGGTGTAGCGTTGCGATTTGCACAGGTGATGATACGGGCGGCGCTAGGCTTGGTGGCAGCCCTTGTGATCGGTGTCATCGCCCTTCGTTTTGCAGATGTGCGGGCCGATGCCGCCCTTCGCAGCGAACTCTTTTCGGTTTCATCCGCGGTGGCAGCCCCGCCATTTGACCCCAAGATGGTTGACGGATTGCCCGAGGCGGCACAGCGTTTTTTCCTGTTTGCCATTCAACCCGGTACGCCCTTGCGCAAGACGGCGGTGATCAGAATGGGCGGAGAGCTGAGCCTCGGCACGCGCGATGATCCTGACTATCAGGATATGTGGGCCGATCAGGTGCTCGCGCCGCCCCACGGTTTTGTTTGGCAGGTCCGCACGGGCGGCGCCATGCTCGTGACCGGAACAGACGCATTGGGACCATCAGACAGCTGGAGCAGGTTTCGTATTTTCAATGCCGTGCCTGTTGGACGTGTCAGCCGCGATCTCGATCACCGCCGCTCATCCTTTGGGCGTATGGTGGGTGAGGGCCTTATCTGGACGCCCGCAGCCTTTCTGCCTGCCGCCGAGGCCGGTTGGGACCTGATCGAATGGCACGGGCTAGATGCCGATACGGCCGAGGTACGCGTGCACGCCGGAGACATGGAACAGACAGCGCGCATAACCGTTGATAGCGCAGGGCGATTGTCGCGCGTGCTGTTTCAGCGCTGGAGCAATGAGAACGCGGCGCGGGTCTACCGTCTTCAACCCTTCGGCGGCGATGTGTCCGCGTTCGAAACTTTTGATGGGTTCCACCTGCCCACGCAGGTTATCGGTGGCAATCATTACGGGACCGATCTTTACCACCCGTTCTTTAAGGCCAAAGTTGAAACGGTGAGTTTTTTCTAAAGCGCGGCCCAAACCTTTGTGGTTTGGCCTATTTGCAACCACACAAACCGTTAGGGCAAACTGATGCGTGAAAGCACGCCTAAATGATCGGAGCCCAAATAGGGGCGCAGCTCAACGCTGCCGGTGGCGCCTTTTGGCACCAACACCGAATCTATCGGTAAGGGCAGTAACCAACCGCCCAGTTTAAAGGTATTTCTAAAGGCGCCGAGGCGGTGGTTTCCGGCGGCTTGCTTGATCCGCTCAACGTTGCCGCCCCAAGGAACCATGTTGAAATCGCCCGCGATCAGTATCGGGCCTTTCAGACCCGCGATGCGCGTGGCGATGGTTTGGCTTTGTTCGTATTGATTAAACGGAAAGGGCCATTCCAAGTGAACAGATAAAACCCATATTGGCTGGCCATTTGGCGACAACACCTGAATCCCCGCCAGCCCGGCTTTGGCCAGGCAAAATTCAGAGCCGTCTACGACAGGTAACGAGGTTAGTATGGCTACGTCTTGCGCCGGTCGGAATTTGCATGTGACCGTGTTGGGATAGTGGTCAAACATGTTGGCCATGAACCGTCGGTTATGGTCGGAAACCTCTTGCAACGTCACAATCTCGGCGCCGGATGCAATAATATCGTCAGCCAATGGATAACGCGGCCAAGCCTTGGATAGCAGGTTCTTTTGGTAAAGCTTTAGACATCCATCCGTGCAATCCGTTCCCGAGGAAAAAACGCCGGGTGCAATTGAGCCGACCGCCATAACCGCCACGGCGAACGAGAAAACTGCACGGCGCTTTGCCCTCATCAAAAACATGATCACTGACAGCGGAATCAGCAACACGCCTGCCTGCGGTCGGACCACCGCTGCCGAATTCCCGAGTTCGAGAAAATACCCGCTAAATCCAAGTGGAACCAACCCAATCAGAACTGCCGCACTGCCAAATGCCAGAGCCCGCATGATCGCACTGTCAAACATTTTCTACGCCCTGTGCTGGGGAATGCGCAACGTGAACCAACCTAGTGCGCAAATGTCGGGCGCGCGTCCAGCGCCAAATCGCAATTCCCCGATCTGCGCCGACAATCACCGCTAAATCAAGGAAAACCATTGCGGCTTGGGGCAGGGGCGGAGTTGCTGGTGGGTAAGGGCAGATCTTACGCCATGCCAGATTGAAAACCATAGCCAACCCAATCTGATGGCGCACAGCTATGGTTGCCATCCGGCTTAGGATCATTAGATCCTAGTGGCAGTGCACTCTGCCGACGCTATTGTCCATATGACAGCACTGGCCAGGGGGCGAGTTTTTGCGACATCCGCCCCCATGGGCGCTAACCATGTGAGGTGCTGTAACCGCTAATAAAAATGCAAACAGCGCAAAACGCTTCATTGATATATCCTTTAAAAATGTAAATTTGGGTGACGCCATGCAGATAGGCCTGCGGCTTTGGCAAATAGCCCCAACCACCTGTTGGCGATCGGGGCGAAAATGATAAAATACTAGTGACGGCGCAATCTACGTCGTCTTATTCATAAATATTTTAGCCGCCAGAATTGTCAATATGATAATTGTCAGCGCGATCGCTTTTGCGTTTGATCGTCGCTATGCCTGAGGTATAAATGTGACTTAAGAGGTAGGGACAACCATGAACAAACTATCTGCACTCTTCTCGCTGCGCTGCATCCTGCGCGACATGGAAAAAGATATTGGCCTGCAAGAGTTAAGTGCACCAGAAATGGATGTGTTTCTTGCCGCAAATGCCATGGCCAGGGATGAGGGCGCAGCAGTTACGTCCGACCAGATCTATAGCCATGAAATGGCTTCGGGCCTCGCCCAGGCAACCTACCACCGCGCACTTAGGTCACTTGTAGGCATCGGCTTGATTGAAAAGGCCAATGGCTACAAGGTCGGGCTCTATGTTGTCCGAAGCGACTTGGTCGGTAAATGAATCGTTCAAGTAAGTTGTTTTCCATTGGTGGGGCTGTGCCCCGTCACTTTACGCGCAGCAGATTTTGCTGTGCCAAACTTCAATTCGCGCGGGTCGGCAGTCTTTCATGAACTTTCTGATCGTTGCCGCAGCGTA
Organism: Pseudorhodobacter wandonensis; assembly: GCF_001202035.1. GTDB lineage: Bacteria > Pseudomonadota > Alphaproteobacteria > Rhodobacterales > Rhodobacteraceae > Pseudorhodobacter > Pseudorhodobacter wandonensis. The sequence goes on from NZ_LGHT01000025.1 coordinate 42,638, forward strand.
TATTCTCGCGCACGGAGTGACAGCTTTGGTTGTGACACCGGTGCAGAGCATATTTTTCCCTGAATATACAGTCTTTGCCAGCCTGATCTATCTACCGCATGGCGTTAGGGTCTTGGCAACCTGGGCATTCGGTTGGAGGGCGATACCCGCGCTTGTGCTCGGCGTAACGATGTCAGCATGGCTTTTTTCTCCGACCGCTAGCCTGGAGTTTCTGGAACCTGACTTGGTGAAAGGCATACTCATCGGCGCCTTTTCGGCATTTCTGGCGTTCGAACTGGCGCGGTTTGTCGGGTACGACTCTTATTTTGGTCACATGAGAAAAGTGAACTGGAAAGTTTTAATCATCATAGGTGCGATATCCTCGATCATTAACTCTTTGGGGCAAACACTTGCATATTCCGGGCTTATTGGTCTGGGTAACATCCCCGGAACCTTGGTCATCTATGCTGTGGGCGACTTGGTTGGTCTTGTCGTCTGCATGGTGGTGCTAATGTTCTGCTTCCGTTGGGTCCGCTGGTTCAGCCTGTCAAAGGGGCAGTAGACGTAACGTCAAAACTCTTGACCAAGCCCTTTGGAATGCCGCTAATGAAGTGCCTCCCCGATTGGGCTATGGTTATGTCGTTTTCGGCCCGTAAGCCGCAGCTGATAAACGAGAAAAGCCGAAAGATACCGTGCGGAGGTTTCGGCAAATAACGCTGTTCAAAAGGCGAGGTGTTTTACGCGTTGAGCAAAGCCCAGATACTGATCGAAAACGCGGCCCCCGTAGCGCCTCGGGCGATCGCCCACCAGCGCCGGAAAGCATGGCGATAGGCCATAGGACATTACTTGGCGGAACAAGTTGCGCCGATCTTGACCACCTCAAAGAGTAAAGCGTAGCTTTGGATGAAAAGGGGGGCGCCTGCCCATTGGACAAGTTCCTCTTTGATGAAGTTCCTGAGATCCTTGGGTCACTAGAGATAAATCCCGAGTTTCTGAAGTGCATCATCCTCCACCTTTGGGGCACCGAGCACGCTATCGAGCATTCCGTGCCGAAGACTACGCTCATATTTGGCTACCCAAATGGCCGACTGCATAGGCTTCATGGATGACCACTGCTAGCTAAAACTTGTCGTCAGCTTCGCAGTCCACCAAACGCAAGTAGGAGAGGACACCGACAATTTGGGGCAGCCAATGAGGCATTCCGCAGAATCAACGTAATTTCAAGCTTTTGAAAGGATTTGTTTTTCAATCACCTAAGGTGATTGGCTGGGGCGGTAGGATTCGAACCTACGGTACACGGTACCAAAAACCGACGCCTTACCACTTGGCCACGCCCCAACTGAAGCGGTGTTTAGCGAAGCCTGCCGTGGGCTGCAAGGGGCTTTTGACGAAAAAATCACAACAAAATTTTCGACCTCGCAATGGGGCGTTGCAGGCCACCGGTTCTGGCCTTATCAGCAAGGCTATGCAGGTAGATGTAGCAATAATCGGGGCAGGGGCGGCTGGCATGTTTTGCGCGGCCGAAGCTGCGCGGCGCGGCAAAACGGTGCTGTTGATCGAGGCCGGAGCGGCTGTTGGCGAAAAGATTCGCATTTCTGGCGGTGGCCGCTGCAATTTCACGAATCTCGGAATCAGCGCCGATCGCTATCTTTCGCAAAATCCGCGGTTTGCGCTTTCTGCGTTAAAGCGTTTTACCCAATGGGATTTTATTGCACGGGTCGATGCCGCAGGGATCGCCTGGCACGAAAAGACCTTGGGGCAGTTGTTTTGCGATGGTTCGGCCAAGCAGATCATCGCCATGCTTGGCAAAGACCTTGAAGATACAGGCGTAAAGCTTTGGCTAAAAACCGAAATATCTGATATTGCCAAGGCAGGCACCGGGTTTCACCTTGCCACGTCACGCGGGGCAGTTACGGCCCAGAAACTGGTGATTGCCTGCGGGGGCAAGTCTATTCCCAAAATGGGCGCCAGCAGCTTTGGCTATAAGATCGCCGAGCAATTCGGCTTGGCCTTGATTGATACGCGCCCGGGCTTGGTGCCGCTGACCTTTGCCGAACAAGAGCTGGAGCCGCTGAAACCGCTTGCGGGTGTGGCCGTTACCGGTTCAGTCAGCACCGGCAAAACCCGCTTTGACGAGGCGCTTTTGTTCACGCACCGTGGGCTGTCAGGGCCGGCTGTGCTGCAAATCTCATCCTATTGGCGCGAGGGTGACCTCATTTCCGTAAATCTTTCGGGCCAGACCGATGCCGCCGCCCATCTGCGCGAGATGCGCGGGCAGGCGGGCAGGATCGCGTTGCGCACCGCTTTGACGCAGATATTGCCCGAACGGCTGGCGCGCCATATCGAGGCCAGCAGCGGCATGACCGGCAATCTTGCCGATCAGTCGAATGCCAAGCTCGACCAGGTGGCGCAGCTGGTGCATGATTGGCAAATGCGGCCCGTGGGTACCGAAGGCTATCGCACCGCCGAGGTAACGTTGGGCGGCGTCGATACCGACGCGCTTGATGCCCGAACGCTTGAGGCAAAATCCGTGCCGGGGCTGTATTTCATCGGTGAAGTTGTCGATGTAACCGGTTGGCTGGGCGGGTATAATTTTCAATGGGCTTGGTCATCTGGCTGGGCGGCGGGGCAAGCTGTTTGACCCCGTTTGTGGCATATCTGGATATCCTATAATCAATATTATGTAATATATTGAGATGGCAAATCCCTTGATTTGCCCTGCAGACTGGGATTTAGTCGGCCTATAATCCCATCATTGGTGCTTTATGTCCCTGACAATACGACCGCCAACCCAAAACGACAGGTTTGCTTGGGATACGCTGTATCAAGGCTATGCCGCGTTTTACAAAGTCGATCAAACCGCAGCCATGCGCGACACCGTTTGGTCCTGGCTGATGGATCCGGCGATGCAGGTGCATGGCTTGGTGGCGCAAGACAATTCCGGCGCGCTGCTGGGTCTTGCGCATTTCCGGCCGTTTGCACGGCCGCTTTCGGCCTCAACCGGTGGTTTTCTGGATGATCTTTTCGTCGCACCCGATGCGCGCGGCCAGAACGTGGCCGATGCGTTGATTTCGGCCATCCGCGACCATGGCACGCAACACGGCTGGACGGTGATACGTTGGATCACTGCGGATGATAATTACCGCGCGCGCGCTGTCTATGATCGGCTGGCCGAGAAAACCAAATGGGCAACCTACGACATCAAGCTTTGACGGCCCTGCCCTGATTTGTTGTCTTTAATACATTCAATTCTTGCAATGTGTATTTAAACCTATAAACAGGCGCAAACCTTTCTCGTTTGCAGGAGCCGACGTGCGCCGATATTTCCCGATTCTATCTTGGTCGCGCAGCTATTCACGCGACACGCTGGCCAGTGACGCAGTTGCGGCGGTTATCGTAACGATCATGCTGATCCCGCAATCCTTGGCCTATGCGTTGTTGGCGGGCCTGCCCGCGCAGGTCGGGCTCTATGCCTCGATCTTGCCCTTGGTCATCTATGCGGTCTTTGGCACCTCGCGCACCTTGGCTGTAGGTCCGGTCGCCGTGGCGTCTTTGATGACAGCCGCCGCTGTTGGCAAACTGGCGGCCATCGGCACGGCTGAATACTACGCGGCTGCCATCGCCTTGGCTTTTCTGTCGGGGCTGATGCTGCTGGCTATGGGGCTGTTGCGGCTGGGCTTTATCGCGAATTTCCTGAGCCACCCTGTGATTTCGGGCTTTATCACGGCCTCGGGGCTAATCATCGCGGCAGGTCAGATTCCGCATCTTTTGGGCATCAAAGCCAAAGGCGAAACCCTGACCGCGCTTGTGATGCAGATTTTAGAAAACCTGCATAATATCAATATCTTCACTACCGTTCTTGGTGCGAGCGCCGTGGGTTTTCTGTTCTGGTCGCGCAAGCATTTAAAGGGCTGGCTTCTGGCGCGCAACATCGGCCCGAACCTTGCCACCGTGCTGACCCGCGCCGCGCCAGTGGCCGCCGTTGCCGTGACCACGCTTGTCACCTTTGTCTTTGGCCTTGATGCCCGCGGGGTTGCGGTGGTGGGTACTGTGCCCCAAGGCTTGCCCGTCCCGACCCTGCCCCCGTTCGCGCTTGATCTGTGGTCGCAAATCGCAATGCCCGCATTGCTGATCGCGATTGTGGGATATGTCGAAACCATCTCGGTGGCGCAAACCTTGGCCGCCAAACGCCGCCAACGCATCGACCCGGATCAAGAGCTGGTGGCGCTTGGCGCCTGCAATATCGGCTCGGCGGTCTCGGGCGGGTTTCCGGTCACAGGTGGGTTTTCACGCTCGGTCGTGAATTTTGATGCGGGTGCGCAAACCCCTGCGGCGGGTGCGTTTACTGCCATCGGCATGGCGCTGGCGACGGTTTTCTTGACGCCTTTGCTGTTTTTTCTGCCCAAGGCCACTTTGGCCGCAACGATCATTCTGGCCGTGTTGACGCTGGTTGATCTGGGGGCCATTCGCCGCACGTTGGCCTATAGCCGCACCGATGGCGCTGCAATGATTGCGACCATATTGGTGACGCTGGCAATGGGCGTGGAGTCGGGCATCCTTGCCGGTGTGGCGCTGTCGCTGTTCTTGCACCTCTACCGCACGTCACGCCCGCATGTTGCCATCGTTGGCCAAGTGCCAGGGACCGAGCATTTTCGAAACGTCGATCGCCATGCCGTTATCACCGCGCCGGATGTGCTGACCGTGCGGGTCGATGAAAGCCTCTATTTCCCGAATGCCCGTTTCCTTGAGGAGTTCATCCAAGAGAAAATCGCCGTGAACAAAGCAATCCGCCATCTGGTGCTGATGTTCCCGGCGGTGAATGCCGTCGATAGCTCGGCTTTGGAAAGCCTTGAGGCGATTAACCAGATGCTCAAGGATTCCAACGTCACCCTGCATATGTCCGAGGTGAAAGGTCCGGTGATGGACCGCCTGCGCCGCAGCCATTTTCTCCAAGATCTGACCGGCGACGTGTTCCTGACGCAATATGACGCGATGGCCCAACTGGCACCGGACCTGACCCGCAAAACCCTTGCCGCCTGCCGCCGCAATACCCTGCGCAACGGCGGGCAATAGGTAAAACGCAAAACGGCCCGAGGATACCCCGGGCCGTTTTGATTTGGTCTAAAAGAACCGCTTAGCCAGCCAGAGTTTTTGCAACTTCAGCAGCAAAGTCTTCTTCTTTTTTCTCAATGCCTTCGCCAACAGCAACGCGCGCAAACGCGGTCACAACAACGCCGGCATCTTTGGCAGCTTGCTCGACAGTGATGTCAGGGTTCATAACGAACTTCTGGCCCATCAACGTGTTTTCTTCGAGGAACTTTTTCATCCGGCCCGGGATGATGTTGTTCTCGATTACCGAATCCGGCTTTGGCTTGGCAGATGCCGCGTTCTCTTCCAACGCTTTTTGCGTTTGAACAGTGCGCTCGCGCTCTACCACAGCCGGGTCCAACTCGGCTTCGGACAAAGCCAGAGGCGAGGTTGCTGCAATATGCATTGCAATTTGCTTGGCAATCCCGTTGTCAGTGCCTTTCACAGCAACCAACACACCGATTTTGCCCATGCCATCGGCTGCTGCGTTGTGCACATAGGCGGCAACGCTGTCACCCTCAACCACAGCCATACGACGCAGCGAGATCTTTTCGCCAATCACAGCCACTGCCGAAGTAATGGTGTCTTCGACCGACTTGCCTGCCACTTTGGCAGCGGCCAGTTCTTCTACCGTTGCCACACCCAATGCAGCTTCGGTCACGCCGGCAACCAGCTTTTGGAAATCGGCGTTCTTGGCCACAAAGTCGGTTTCCGAGTTGATTTCAACAGCAACACCTTTGCCACCGGAAACCGAAACACCCACCAAACCTTCTGCCGCGATGCGGTCAGCTTTCTTCGCAGCCTTAGCAAGGCCTTTGGTACGCAGCCAGTCGATGGCGGCTTCCATATCGCCTTCAACTTCGATCAGCGCTTTTTTTGCGTCCATCATGCCGGCACCCGACATTTCGCGCAGTTCTTTTACCATTTGTGCGGTAATCGCCATGGCGGCTCTCCTCATATCATGCAGAAATCCCGGCGGGGCTTAGCCCCACCGGGTAACATTAAGACGACAAGTCTCAGGCGTCAGCGACAGCTTCTTCCTCAGGCGCTTCTTCCAAAGCACCAAGGTCGATACCAGCCGCGCCCATTTGCGCCGACATACCGTCCAGCGCTGCGCGCGAAACCAGATCGCAATAGAGCGCAATCGCACGGGCCGCATCATCGTTGCCCGGGATCACATAATCAACGCCTTTAGGCGAGCAGTTGGTGTCAACCACGGCCACAACCGGAATGCCCAACTTGTTGGCTTCCAGAATAGCAAGGTCTTCTTTGCCAACATCGATGATGAAGATCAGATCAGGAACGCCGCCCATTTCGCGGATACCGCCCAAGGAAGCCTGCAGTTTGCCCTGCTCGCGTTCCATGTTCAGACGCTCTTTCTTGGTCAAGCCTTCGGCGCCATTGGCCATCAGCTCGTCATATTGCTTCAAGCGCTGGATCGACTGGGAAACAGTTTTCCAGTTGGTCAGCGTGCCACCCAACCAGCGGTGGTTCATGTAGAACTGCGCCGACTTTTCAGCAGCTTCAGCAACAGCTTTTTGTGCCTGACGCTTGGTGCCAACGAACAAAACGCGGCCGCCTTTTGCAACTGTGTCGCGCACAACTTTCAATGCCTGGTCAAGCATCGGAACAGTTTGTGTCAGGTCGAGAATGTGAATCCCGTTGCGATCGCCATAGATGTACTCACCCATCTTTGGGTTCCAACGTGCAGTCTGGTGACCGTAGTGTACGCCTGCTTCAAGCAGCTGGCGCATGGTGAACTCTGGAAGAGCCATGTCCGTTATCCTTTTCCGGTTTAATCCTCAGCAGAGCCGTCTTCAGAACAGATGTTCCAACCGGCGGACCTTTCAGGATTTCTCCCTGAAAAGGCCCAAGCCCCACTTGTGAAGTGCGCAGCCCATACCCTGCCCTAACCCCGATTGCAAGCACCGTTCCCCACCTCGGCACCCGGAACCTGCGTTTTTTAGGTATTTGGGCCAAGATGAAATGCGTCCGCCTTTCTTTTCGGTCAAAAATATCCCCGCCGGAGGCTCCAACGCTTCACCCTTGCGCAGGCCTGAACAATGCGCGAAAACGCAGATATGAAACATGATATCCTTTGCATTGGCTCCGTCCTTTGGGATGTGATCGGTCGGTCGTCCGCGTCTATGCGGCTTGGCTCGGATGTGCCGGGGCGCATCACGCGATTGCCCGGTGGTGTGGCGCTGAACATTGCGATGGCCTTGCGCCGTTTTGGCGTAAGCCCTGCGCTGCTGTCTGCCGTTGGCCGCGATGCCGAAGGCGATGAGTTGGTCGCGCGCTGCAATCAGTTGGGCCTGTTTACCGAAACGCTCTACCGTTCGGATGATCTGCCTACCGATATCTACATGGCCGTAGAAGGCGCAAACGGCTTGATCGCCGCCATTGCCGATGCCCATTCGCTGGAGGCGGCGGGCGATAAAATCCTGCGCCCTTTGGCCGATGGTCACCTGGGCAGTGCGGCTGCACCCTATTCCGGCACAGTCGCGCTGGACGGCAACCTGACCGAGGCTCTGCTGGCCCAGATCGCAACATCGCCGCTGTTCGCACGCGCCGATTTGCGTGTAGCCCCCGCCAGCCCGGGCAAGGCCGAGCGCTTGCTGCCGCTGCTCGCGCATCCCAGCGCCACGCTTTATGTGAACCTTGAAGAGGCAGGCCTTCTGGCCAAACAAGCCTTTGCCACCGCGCCCGAGGCCGCAGCCGGCCTGCTCGCGCGTGGGGCCGCGCGGGTTCTGGTGACCGATGGCGGCAACACCTGCGCCGAAGGCAGCCGCGGCGCCGACATCATCACAGCCACCCCGCCACAGGTTATGGTTGCCCGCGTCACGGGTGCCGGCGATACCTTTATGGCCGCGCATATCGCGGCGACCCGCCACAACGCCACCCGGCAAGAGGCGCTGACCCGCGCCATAACTGCCGCAGCAGATTACGTATCCGGAGATATAGGAACATGACCAACGCCCCCCTGACGATTCTTCCTGAAATTGCTGATGCCTTGGCCTCGGGTGGCCCCGTAGTCGCGCTGGAAAGCACGATCATCACCCATGGCATGCCCTTTCCGCAGAATATGGAAATGGCGATGACGGTCGAGCAAGACATCCGTGATGCAGGCGCCATCCCCGCGACCATCGCTGTAATGAATGGCAAAATCCACATCGGTTTGTCGCCAGAACAGCTTGAAAAGCTGGCGCAAACCCCCGATGCGCGCAAATTGTCGCGCGCCGATATGGCGGCCTGTATCGTGTCGGGTGACACCGGCGCCACCACAGTCGCCGCCACCATGATCGCCGCGCGGCTTGCGCGGATTGATGTGTTTGCCACCGGCGGCATTGGTGGGGTACATCGCGGGGCCGAAACCTCGTTCGATATCTCGGCCGATCTGCAAGAGCTGGCGCAAACCCCCGTTACAGTGGTCGCAGCTGGTGCCAAAGCCATTCTGGATATTCCCAAAACCATGGAAGTGCTGGAAACCCTCGGCGTGCCGGTCATCGCCTATGGCCAATCCGAGCTGCCCGCCTTTTGGGCCCGCACCTCTGGCCTGACGGCCCCCCTGCGCTTTGATACTGCAACCGAGATTGCCGCGGCCCATATGATGCGCGCGCGCCTTGGCCTGACGGGCGGCCAGCTGATTGCCAACCCGATCCCGCAGGCTGACGAAATCCCGCTGCCGCAAATCAGCCCGATGATCGAACAGGCCCTGGCCGAGGCCGAGGCCAAAGGCATCGCCGCCAAATCGGTAACGCCCTTTTTGCTGGACCGCATTTTTGCGCTGACCAAAGGCCGCTCGCTGACGGCCAATATCGCACTTGTGCGCAACAACGCGCGTTTGGGCGCCGAAATCGCGATTGCAATCAGCAAAGCCCGCAAAACCCCCTAAGATCAGGCGGATTGCAATTGTAGTTGCAACCTGGCCCACCTAAATTACCTTCGGTCAAGATTGGACCAGAAAGTTTGAAATGACCGAGCCGACCCCACCAGCGCCCAAAAAACGCGGCATCTTCGCCGGTCTGCGTAGCAGTTTTCTAACCGGGCTTGTCGTGGTTTTACCCATCGGCCTTACGCTCTATCTGATCTGGACGGTAACGGGTTGGATCGACGGCTTGGTCCTGCCCTTCATCCCCGAGAGCTATCAGCCCTCGGAATGGTTCGGGTATTGGTTCTGCCCGTCATTGTCCGAGCCCGCGACCGGCCTCTCGCGTTTTTGGGCCTCTGACCCGGCAAAGCCGCCGTTTTTCTGCAAGGAAAACGGCATCAACCTGCGCGGCACCGGGGTTATTATCTTTCTCGTGTTCACCATTTTCATGGGGTGGATTGCCCGCGGGCTTATTGGCCGTTCTTTCCTGCATTGGGCCGAACGGCTGGTGGACCGCACGCCGATTGTGCGCTCAATTTACAGCGGTATCAAACAGATAGCCGAAACCGTCTTTGCCCAAACCGATCAGAATTTCGACAAAGCCTGCCTTGTTGAATACCCGAAAGAGGGTATCTGGGCGATCGGCTTTATCTCGACCTCGGCCAAAGGTGAAATTGCCGCAAAATTCCCCGAGCATGACGAAATGCTGTCGGTCTTTTTGCCCACCACGCCTAACCCGACCTCGGGCTTTCTGCTGTTCGTTCCCAGCTCGGATGTGCGTATGCTGGATATGAAAATTGAGGATGCGGCAAAGCTGATTATTTCGGCGGGCCTTGTTTATCCGAACGGCAAGGACAAAGACGGGGTCGCAATCAGCCAGCCGACGGGCTCGGTCAAGTAGCGCGATTGTGGCGCGCGCGCCGTCACGCCCCCAATTTCTGCCTTGAACGCCGCGCCATTCGGCGCAGCAGTCGTCGTACCCAAAATTGCAATCACGATGATGCCGGTGTCACGCCGCAAACGATTCAGCCACAGCAAAAGCACGTACCGCGCGGCGACGCCACTGGGCTTGGATCACAAAGCAGTCCAGCCACCATCAACCGAAATCGTGGTGCCGGTAATCTGATCTGCAGCCGCCGAGCATAGGAAAGCAACCGTGCCGCCAATCTGTGCGGTCGTCGCAAACTGGCGGCTTGGCTGACGCTCCAGCATCACCTCTTTGATCACGGTTTCCCGGTCCATCCCGTGCTTTTTCATCTGATCCGGAATTTGCGCCTCGACCAGCGGGGTCAGCACATATCCGGGGCAAACCGCGTTGCAGGTGATGCCTTGGCCCGCTGTCTCCAGCGCTGTCACTTTCGAAAAGCCGACGACCCCATGTTTGGCAGCAACATAGGCCGATTTATAAGGGCTTGCCGTCAAACCATGTGCCGAGGCGACATTGACCACCCTGCCCCAGCCCTTGGCCCGCATCAAAGGCAATGCCGCCGCTGTCGTGTGAAACGCCGAAGACAGGTTGATCGCCAAAATCGCGTTCCACTTGTCGATTGGAAATTCCTCAATCGCGGCAACATGTTGGATGCCTGCATTGTTCACCAATATATCGCAGGCACCGGCTGCTGCAATCAACGCACGGCAGGCTGCCCCATCTGACATATCGGCCTGAATATAACGCACGTTCACACCATGCTCTGCCGCAATCTCTGCCGCCAAAGCGTGGTCTTCGGGCCGATCGGTGAACGAGTTGATCACCACATCAGCGCCCGCCCGCGCCAGCTCATGGGCAACGCCCAACCCGATACCCGAGTTCGACCCTGTGACAACGGCAGTTTTTCCGGCAAGTGACATATGACGCTCCCTAATTGTGCACCTGCAGCAATAGCGCAAAGCCTCCTCAAAATCGAGCCTATAAAGTTACGCAACCATATACCGATCTGATCTGGGCTTACCCGCCATAGCGGCCACTACGGCCCGTGCCGTTGCACGTGGCAACTCTGGCCGCGCCAACACCATTGTACTTTGGTTCAGGGTCGCGCGCCGCGCCTCTTTGCCCATGGCCATTCGGGTGACAGGGCAAAGATACAGGCTTTCCAGCAACATCCCTTCAACGACAATAACCTCGTGTTTCTCAAACAACAGATTGTACAGCAAAAGCCCCGGCCTCTGCTCCTTACGCAAGCCGGCCAGCCCAACCAAATGCGATGCCACGGCGAATGCCTCGGTCAATCCGGCGAAAAGTTCCACACATCCACCGCGCAGGCATATGCGATGCTGGCAAGACAGCACCAGCTCACGCCGGTTGCCCAAAGCACCTTTGGGCAAAATGACTACCGCTCCCGCGACAGAGGTGACCAAAGCGCGCAAAGGCTGCATCCCGTGGTCTTGTGTCCAGATCAACTGGCCCGCAACCAGGCTTTCAACCGGCAGGTAACCCTGATCTGTCAAGACCCGCGCGCCTTGGCCCAAACACATCGCGGCAAATTCCAAAGTATTGGTGGCAAAATTCTCCCATGCTTGGCTTTTCTCATTATAGAAATCCATCGGAATGCCATAAAACTGCACCGAGCCTGCGCCGAAATCATAAACAAAACCAACGGCTTTGCTTTCGTCGCCGCCATCCAACGTCATCAACACCGTGGCACCTGCAGGCAATGTCGCGGCGCTCACATAGCCGTGGGTCGTATAAGTGCCGCCGTCAATCGATGCATCAGTAATAACGCCGCCGGCCCCGTGGCCCACCGCCCCCTCGCCGGCCTCGGTCAAATCTGCGCCCCCGGTCAAGGCGCGCATATGCGTCAGCTTGGTTCCCGGCAGGATATCTTGCGGATTGGCCACCCCGATCGCGCGGTCAAACACCACCATATTCATACCGCCATGCACCGCGTCCGAAATGGCCGACATGTTATTGGTGAACTCGGCGTTATAGCCCTTGTTGCTGCCGTTCCAGACATATAGTGCGTCCAATCCGGCCAGTTGCGACGCATCAGGTTCGGTAATCAGAACAGGGTTGTGACCGGCAGCGATGATGTCATCGCGCATATCACCGTCGCCTTGCCCGGCCGTCATAGAATAATAGCCGATATTCGCCATGTCGCGCCTAGCCCCCTTCGTGTAGGGCCATATTGAACGCAAGGCGCAAACAAAGCGTAAACGGCTGCAAGTCTGCCACATCAAACCAAAAAAAAACGCCAGCACAAGGCTGGCGTTAAGTTATTGAGGCAGGTTTCATACAGGCAAGAAACCTATCGAGCAGTCCGTACTTTATACGCCTTAACTTTCGGCGGGCCAAGTAAAAAGTTTGAAAATCCGCAAAACCAGACGTAGTGTCAGCGCCAAGGAACTCTGGGGAAATGGGAATAGCAACGGTATGAAGCATCAAATTTTCGCGACTTTTCGCACTGCAATGGCCGTGTTTTTACTAAGTGCAACAGCGATTCCCGCCTTTGCAACGCCAAAGCACGCCATAGCTATGTATGGTGAACCGGCACTTCCACCTGATTTTGTGTCATTACCCTACGCAAACCCCGATGCACCGGCTGGCGGGCGCATTGTTTTTGGCGAATCGGGCAGCTTCGATTCGCTTAACCCGTTCATCCTAAAGGGCCGCGCACCGTGGGGCCAAACCGGCCTGACAACCGAAACGCTTTTGGGCCGGTCTTATGACGAACCGTTCACGCTTTACGGGCTTTTGGCCGAATCGGTCGATACCGATGACGCCCGTACCTATGTCGAATTTACCCTGCGACCTGAGGCACAGTTTTCAGATGGCAGCCCAGTCACCGCCGAAGACGTGCTCTGGTCGTTCCAGACGCTCGGCACTGTCGGCCATCCGCGCTATCTGAATTCCTGGACCAAAATCGCCAGCGCCGAAATCACTGGCCCGCGGTCTGTCAAATTCACCTTCAACACCCCCGACCGCGAACTGCCCCTGATTATGGGCCTGCGCCCTGTGCTGAAAAAATCGCAATGGGAGGGCAAGGATTTCACCGAATCCACGCTTGAGGCCCCAATCGGCTCGGGGCCCTATACCATCGGCAAGTTTGAAACCGGGCGCTTTATCTCATTCGTCAAGAATCCGAACTGGTGGGGCCGCGATCTGGCTTTTAACAAAGGCCGCCATAACCTTGACGAAGTGCGCTATGACTATTTTGGCGATGATGGCGTGGTGTTTGAGGCATTCAAAGCCGGCGAGATCACCAGCTACCGTGAAACCAACGCCGCCAAATGGGATCAGCAGTATAATTTCCCCGCCGTTCAGTCTGGCGAAATCGTGAAATCCGAAATCCCCCATTCCCGCCCCTCGGGCATCGATGGTTTTGTGATGAACACGCGCCGCCCGCAATTTGCCGATTGGCGCGTGCGTCAGGCAATGATCCTTGCGTTCAACTTTGAGCAAATCAACACCACTGTTACAGGCGGCACAGCCCCCCGCATTCAATCCTATTTCTCCAACTCTGTCCTTGGCATGGAACCCGGTGCACCTGCCTCAGGCCGTGAATTAGAGCTGCTGCAACCCTTTGCCGCCGATCTGTTGCCCGGTGTGATCGAAGGCTATGCCCTGCCCGTAGCCGACGGTGCCACCAATCGCAAAAACATCCGCGCCGCCAAAAAGCTGTTGGAAGAGGCCGGTTGGACAGCCGATTCCGCAGGTGTCTTGAAAAATGCCAAAGGCAAAACCTTTACCTTTGATATTTTGCTGAACAATGGTGCGGCCGAGGTTATCACCATCGCCAACATGTATATCGAGGCGCTTAAACCCCTTGGCATCACCGCCACGCTGACCACGATCGACAGCGCCCAGATGACCGAGCGTACAAATGCCTATGATTTTGACATGACCCACATGATCCGCAACATGTCGCTGTCACCGGGGAATGAGCAAAACTTCTACTGGGGCGCCGCCGGTGTCACCGAGCCGGGCAGCCGCAACCTTATGGGCATGAATGTGCCCGCAGCCCAGGCGATGATCGACACGCTGCTGAATGCCAAATCCCAAGAGGATTTCATCGCCGCCACCCATGCCCTCGACCGGATCCTGACCGCGGGTCGCTATGTTGTGCCGTTCTGGTATGAGAAATTTTCGCGTCTGGCGCATGTCAAAGGCCTGAAATACCCTTCAAACCTGCCGATTTATGGCGATTGGCCGGGCTTTCAACCTGATGTATGGTGGTTTCAGCAATAACCTTCGCCCCGCAAGCTGCCTTGCGGGGCTAATATCAAAAACACGGACAGGCATATGAAAAAGCTTCCCTCTCTTTCCACTCTGGTCGCATTGACCCTGCTTGCGGCCCTTGGCGCCTGCGGCACGGTCGAAGGCTTTGGCCGTGACATCTCATCGGCCTCGAACCGCGCATCACAATTGTTTTAACATCCGCGCGATCAAGCCAGCTTGAACAAAATCAAGAAACGCCATATGCCGCGCGCTCAAAGGCGGCATGCCTTGCAGAGCCGAAAGGTTACCCGTGACAAACGCCACACCGAAACCCCGTATCTTCCGCCCCACATTGTCGCCCACGATTCTGAACCTGCTGGTCGCAGCGTTCATCATGGCGGTGCACAATGATACTTTCTGGCAGCGCAGCATCTCGATTTTTGAACTGCCGCTGACAATTGCCGTCTTTGGCGGCGCCGTCTTTGCGCTGACCTGGCTGATCGTGACCTTGTTTGCGGTACGCTGGCTGCAAAAGCCGGTATTGGCGTTCCTGCTGATCCTCGCGGCGGTTACTTCGTACTACCAAGACGTGCTGGGCGCGACCATCGACCGTGAAATGATCCAGAACGCGATCACCACCACCGTCACCGAATCCAAACATCTGATCACGCCGGCCTTTATCCTGCATGTGCTTTGGGCCGGGGTTTTACCCGCTGCACTGGTGTTCTGGGTCAAGATCCGCCGCGCGGCACCGCTGCGGGCGGTGTTGAACTGGGGCATGATGGCAGCCCTGTCGGTTTCCCTGTGTGTCGGCCTGTTGCTATCGCATTTCGCAACCTTTTCGGTCGTGCTGCGCGGCCAAAAAGAGCTGATGGCAAGCTATCAACCCGGCGCGCCATTGGCCGGGGCCTTGCGCTATGCCCGCATGTTGCAAAAGGCCGACGCGATGCCGCTGCAAGCCTTTGGCCAGGATGCCAAACCATCGGCCACACTGGCCGCGCAAACCAAGCCGGTTTTGCTGGTGGTCGTCGCAGGTGAAACCTCGCGCGCGCAAAACTGGAGCCTGGGCAGCTATGACCGGCCGACCAACCCCGAACTGGCCAAGCGCGACATTACCTATTTCCCCAATGTATCGTCTTGCGGAACCGCGACAGCCGTTTCCCTGCCGTGCATGTTTGCCACCTATGGCCGCAGTGATTACAGCTATGAGCTGGGCCTCAGCACCGAAAACATGCTCGATATCCTTGCCCGCACCGGTTACCACGTTGAATGGTGGGACAATAACACCGGTGACAAAGGCATCGCCGCGCGCCAGACGATGGAAAGCATCATCACCTCGACCGACCCGCGCTATTGTGCCGATGGCGAATGCACCGACGGAATTTTCCTTGATAAACTGGCAGCCTATGCCGACAGCATCACCCAGAACACCGTGCTTGTGTTGCATATGATCGGCAGCCATGGCCCGTCTTATTACCTGCGCTATCCGGCAGAGTACGAGCATTTCACCCCGACCTGCAAAACCCCCGAACTCAAGACCTGCTCGACCGAAGAAATCGTCAACGCCTATGACAATACAGTCGTTTACACCGACCATATTCTTGCCAGCATGATCGATATTCTGGCCGCACAAACCAAGGCCACATCGGCATTGTTCTTTGTGTCGGACCATGGCGAGTCCCTGGGGGAAAACGGACTTTACCTGCACGGCGCGCCCTATTTTATCGCGCCTGAATATCAAACCCGCGTCCCTATGCTGACCTGGATTCCGCAAAGCTATGCCGATGCGTTCCACATTCAGCGCGACTGCGTGGCCAAAGAGGCCTCGGCCGAGATCAGCCACGACAATATGTTTAGCACCGTGCTGCGCCTTGCCGGTGTGGATACCAGCGTGATCGACCCAAAGCTTGACCTGATCGGACCCTGCCTCAATGCCAACTAACCCCAAGCCAAAGCCAGAGCGCATCACCGGTATCCGCCATCTGTTTGCCGCCGCCGGCTATTCCATCGCCGGCTTGCGCCGCCTGTGGGGTGAAACCGCCTTTCGGCATGAGGCGCTGGGCCTGCCCGTGATCAGCGCCTTATTCTGGGCCGCATCGGCACCGCTATGGGCGTATGGCGTGTTCTTGATTTTGTGGTTGCTGCTGATTGCAACCGAGGCACTGAACACGGCGATCGAGGTGCTTGTGGATCACGTATCGCCCAACTGGTCCGAGGCGGCACGGGATGCCAAAGACCTCGGCTCGCTTGCCGTTATGGCGCTGCTTTGGGCCAACGGGGTGTTTGTGGTCTATGTCTTGATGCGTGGGTTTGCGTAGGTGGGGCTTTGCCTAGGCAGGGGTTTGCGTAGGCGGGGGCGTTGCCCCCCTGCACCTTAAGGTGCATTCCCCCCAGGATATTTGGGGATAGATGATGACGAAGATCATGCCATGCTTTAGCTGAGGGACGTGACCCAGAGCACGGTCGCGTCTTCTTGTGAGAGGCTGATCAGGTTGTGGCCCATCGAGGCGTCGTAATAGGCGCTGTCGCCGCGGCGCAGATCGACGGATTCGTAGAATTCGGTAAACAGACGCACCACGCCGGTAAGGACATAGAGGAACTCTTCGCCGTCATGGCGTACCCAGCCGTCGAAATCGTCAAAACTGCGGGCGCGGATGGTGGCCTGATAGGGCAGCATGTTCTTTTGCACCAGCCCGGCGGCGAGCAGCTCGTGTTCATAGGTGGTGGTGGGATGCGCCTGGCCTTGGCCTTGCTTGGTTACGGCCATACGGCCCATCACCTGATGGCGGCTTGGCGGGGTAAAAAGCTGGGGCACCGAGATTTCCAAACCACCTGCCAGTTTTTTCAGCGCCTCATAGGTGGGCGACATTTGCCCGTTCTCGATTTTGGAAAGGGTGGAGCGTGCAAGGCCTGCCTCATTGGCCGCCTGTTCCAATGTCCAACCGCGTGCCTTGCGCAGCTCGCGCACCCGCGCACCAAGGTCAAGCTGGGTCACATGGCTGTCGCCACGCTGGCCATCACGGGCAATGCGGATCAGATTTTCACCTTCGCTCATCTTGGCACCCATCCAAAGCTTGCTTTGCAATACGCGGGCAGCACCGGCCTTGCAACGCCCTCGGGTGCGGTTTAGCAAGATCTTATGCTTTCAATCACGCCTCCCTCTGATTATCCCGCCTTGCCCGCCCGTTTCAATATGGCGGCGCATGTGCTGACGCAGGCAGTTGCCTTGGCCGGTAAACCCGCGCTGGAACTGCTGCATGCCAAACATACCGAAGTCTGGACCTATGCCCAAATGGCGCGGGCTGTGCAGGGGGTGGCATGTGGTCTGTTGGCGCAAGGTTTGGTGCCGGGCGACCGCGTCTTGATGCGGCTGGGCAATAGTGTGGAATTTCCGGTGCTGTTTCTGGCGGCGATTGCGGCGGGGCTGATACCAGTGCCAACTTCGGCCATGCTGACCGGCGCTGAGGTGACAAAGCTGTGCCAGCTGGTGACGCCAGCCTTGATAGTGGCTGATGAAGATGTGGCCGTACCCGAGGCCCCTTCCTGCCCGGTTTTGCCCGCCGCAATGCTGGCCGATATGCACAGCTTGCCGCCACAGCCTTTCGCGCTGGGCGATCCGAACCGGCTTGCCTATATCATCTTTACCTCGGGCACCTCTGGCCAACCTCAGGCTGTGGCCCATGCCCATCGCGCCATTCTGGGCCGTGCGATGATGCTGCAAGGCTGGTACGGGCTGACGCCGGATGACAGGCTGCTGCATGCGGGCGCGTTCAACTGGACCTATACTTTGGGAACCGGTCTGATGGACCCTTGGACCATGGGCGCCACGGCCCTGATACCCGCGCCGCAGACACCGGCGACGGCTTTGCCTGACCTGCTGGCCCGCGCCAAGGCCACGATTTTTGCTGCCGCCCCGGGGGTTTACCGCCAGATGCTGCGCCACCCCCTGCCCGCCTTGCCGCATCTGCGCCACGGGCTTTCAGCGGGCGAGGCATTGCCCGATACAACCCGCCGCGCATGGACTGCCGCCACAGCCACCCCGATTTATGAAGCGTTTGGCATGTCTGAAATTTCAACCTTCATTTCAGGCAGCCCCGATCACCCGGCCCCGGCTGGCAGCACCGGTTATGCCCAACCGGGGCGGCATGTGGCGCTGCTGGATGATGCGGGCCAACCCACCGCCATCGGCACCCCCGGCATTCTGGCCGTAGATCGCCGCGACCCCGGCCTGTTTCTGGGCTATTTCGGTGATGCGGCCGCAACTCAGGCGCGCTTTGCCGGTGACTGGTATCTGACCGGCGATACCGGCCTAATGGCCGCCGATGGTGCAATCACCTATCTGGGCCGCAAGGATGATATGATGAACGCCGGCGGGTTTCGCGTCTCGCCGCTAGAGGTCGAGGCCGCAATGGCAAGTTTTCCGGGCCTGACCGACAGCGCCGCGATCGAGCTGGAGGTGAAGGCAGGCGCCTCGATCATCGCACTGGCCTATGCCGCCGCCACCCCTTTGCCCGACCACGCACTGGCCGCCCATGCTGCCGCAGCACTTGCCCGCTACAAACAGCCCCGCGCCTTTTTCCATCACACTGTTTTGCCTCGGAACGCGAATGGCAAGCTGAACCGCCGCGCTTTGCGCCAAACCATTTCCCAAAATCTGGACGCCCCATGATCCGCCTTGATATCTTTTCCGACCCGATCTGCCCTTGGTGCTATATCGGCAAAACCCTGCTTGATCGGGCCTTGGAAAGCCGCCCCAACCACCCCTTTAGCGTGGAATGGCATCCGTTTCAGTTGAACCCTGACATGCCTGCCGAAGGTATGGACCGCCGCGCCTATCTGGAAGGCAAGTTTGGCGGCAAACAACAAGCGGTCGAGGTCTATGGCCGTATCGCTGAGGCGGCCAAAGCAGCCGGCATCGAGATGGACTTTGCTGCCATCCAGCGCACACCCAATACGCTGAACGCCCACCGCCTGATCCATTGGGCGGGGCTAGAGGGGCGGCAAAACGCCGTTGTTGCAGCCCTGTTTCGCGCCTATTTCAAGGATGGCCGCGATATTGGCCACACCGACACTCTGGTCGATATCGCCAAGGTTTGCGGCATGGACCCCGAGGCAACCAAGCGCTTGCTGGCCACCGATGCCGACTGCGCCGACCTGACGGCCCGTGATACCGATGCCCGTCAAAAAGGCGTGACCGGCGTGCCCGCCTTTCTGATCGCGCAGCAATATATGATGCCGGGGGCGCAGCCGGTGGAAACATGGCAAAACGTCATCGACGAATTGCTCGAAACCATCGCGACCAAAGATTAACCCACGCCGCGCGCCGCCCCGTGCAACAAACTTGGCCTTGGCGGCGCAGTCAGGGGTACGGCTTGTCGCCACATTGCAGCGCGGCTTCCGCGCTTTTCTGCCTTGTCCTTTTTGGCATTGCGGGCGATAACTCTTGGGCGTGACTGTGATCCGACAGGGTTACTTACCTAATTTTTGGGCAAGCCTCCATTCCCCTCCGGGTTCCGATTTTTCTGCTGCATTCCGTGGCATATATTGATTTGTGATGTTCGCCGCTTTGCGCAGGCAAAAAACCAAAGGTTTAAGACCCCGTGACCCAATCAGCTAATCCCCAAAACGCCCAACGCATGGGACAAGTCGAATTTATCGCGATGATCGCCATGCTCTTTGCGACCATCGCTTTTTCCATCGACTCTATGCTGCCCGCCCTGCCCACAATCGCGGCCGAGCTGACACCTGAAATCCCGAACAAAGCCCAGCTTATCCTGACCAGTTTCGTGCTTGGCATGGGGTTGGGCACCATGGTCGCAGGCCCCCTGTCAGACAGCTTTGGCCGCCGCCGCATCATCGTGATCGGCTCGGTGATCTATTGCATCGCCGCCGCTGTCGCGTATTTCGCGCCCACGCTGGAAACCATGCTCCTTGCCCGCGTAGTCCAAGGCTTGGGCGTCGCAGCCCCGCGCGTGGTATCACTGGCGCTGGTACGCGATCTGTACAAAGGCCGCGAAATGGCCCGCGTTGTCAGCTTTGCCATGATGATCTTTACCCTCGTCCCGGCCATCGCACCTTTGGCCGCCAGCGGTATTATTGCGGCTTTTGGCTGGCGTGCGATCTTTGTCACTTTTGTCCTGTTTTCGGGGCTGTCGCTGATCTGGCTCATGGCCCGCCAACCGGAAACCCTGCCCCTCGAAAGCCGCCGCCCGTTCCGTGCCGCCCCTTTGATTGCAGCCCTGCGCGAGGTGTTGTCGCATCGCACTATCGTTACCACTATCGCGGTGCAAACCCTTGTTCTTGGGTCGCTTTTTGGAATGCTCTCTTCGGCGCAACCGGTGATTGACGTGCAATTCGGCCGCGCCGACAGCTTTCCGCTGTGGTTTGCGCTTGTTGCCCTCTGTGCCGGGCTTGCCAGCCCCACCAATGCGGCGCTGGTCGGTCGCCTTGGTATGCGCTATCTGGTTACCGCCACGCTGATCAGCCAAATCATCATCTCGGGCGCGATGCTTGTTCTAACCCTGTCGGGCCTGCTGCCTGCGGGTCTTGCCTTTGCTGCCTTCATTTTCTGGATGATCAGCGTTTTTGCCATGGCCGGCCTGACCTTGGGCAACCTGAACGCGCTGGCTTTGGAACCTGTTGGTCATATTGCCGGCATGGCAGCCTCGGTTGCAGGCTCAATCTCAACCGTGTTGGCGGTGGTGATCGCGGCCCCGCTGGGCCTTGCGTTCAATGGCAATTATGTGCCGCTGGTTTTGGGCATCTCGGTCATGGCTGTGCTGGCACTGGCGCTGATGCTGTCAATCCCGCGCGATAAATCCTGACCCCAACGCGCCCAAAGTCGGGCGCGTTATTTCTTTAATTCCAACAGCTTCTCGGCCAAAGCTTTGGCAATCGCAAAGGCGCCCTTGATGCGGTCGCCTTCGGTTTTCCAGTCCTGCACCAGCACGATTTTATTGCCCGAGACCCGCGCCCCTGCTTGCGTCTTGATGAAATCGACCAAGCCCGCAGGGTTGGCGAATTTGTCATTGTGAAACTGCACTGTGGCCCCTTTTGGCCCCGCATCCAGCTTGGCAATGCCTGCACGTTTGCACATCGCCTTGATCCGCACGACCAGCATCAAGGTGTTAACCTCTTTGGGCAATGGCCCGAAACGGTCAATCAACTCGGCTGCAAACCCTTCCAACTCGACCTTGGTCGCCAGCCCCGAAAGCCTGCGATACAACCCAAGACGCAGGTCGAGGTCTGGCACATAAGCCTCTGGAATCAATACAGGAACGCCAAGATTGATATTTGGCGCCCATTGGTCGTCAACCTCATTCAGCCCCGAAATCTCGCCCGATCGCAGCTTGGAAATCGTCTCTTCCAACATGCTTTGATACAGCTCATAGCCAACCTCTTTGATGTGGCCCGACTGTTCCTCACCCAGCAAGTTGCCTGCGCCGCGCAGATCAAGGTCATGGCTGGCCAGATTGAACCCGGCACCCAAACTGTCCAGTGACCCCAACAGCCGCAATCGCTTCATCGCTTGCGGGGTCAGTGGTACGCGGGGTTTGGTGGTCAAATAGCAATAGGCCCGCGTTTTCGCCCGCCCGACACGCCCCCGAATTTGGTAAAGCTGGCTCAGGCCGAACATATCGGCGCGGTGCACGATCATCGTATTCGCGGTTGGAATATCCAGACCTGACTCTACGATTGAGGTAGCAACCAGAACATCCTGTTTTCCATCATAAAAATCGTTCATTCGCTGATCAAGATCACCCGCCGCCAACTGCCCGTGGCCGACGATATAGCTTACCTCGGGCACATGGGTTTTCAGGAAATCCTCGACAAACGGCAGGTCGGAAATGCGTGGCACCACAAAGAATGACTGCCCCCCGCGATAGCGTTCGCGCAGCAAGGCCTCGCGGATCGTGACCGTATCAAATTCTGAAACATAGGTCCGAATGGCCAAGCGATCGACCGGCGGCGTCGCAATGATCGACAAGTCGCGCACACCTGTCAGCGACAGTTGCAACGTGCGCGGAATGGGTGTTGCCGTCAACGTCAGCACATGCACGTCTGACCGCATTTCCTTTAGCCGCTCTTTGTGGCCAACGCCGAAATGTTGTTCTTCATCAATGACTAACAGCCCGACGTTCTTAAACCTTATCGCCTTGGCCAGCACGGCATGCGTGCCCACCACAATATCCACCGTACCATCGGCAAGGCCGGCCCGCGTGCTTGCAGCATCCTTTGCACTAACAAACCGCGACAAGGGCTTGACATTAATCGGAAATCCGCGAAATCGTTCTGCAAAGCTGCGATAGTGCTGCCGCGCCAGCAGCGTTGTCGGCGCAATCACCGCGACCTGCATCCCCGACAGCGCCGCAACAAAGGCCGCCCGCATCGCAACCTCGGTTTTGCCAAAGCCGACATCGCCCACAACCAACCGGTCCATCGGGCTGCCCGCCTCCAGATCTGCAATCACATCGGCAATCGCGGTCAACTGGTCCTCGGTTTCGGTATAGGGAAAACGCGCAGCAAAGGCCTCCCACATCGAATGCGGCGCCTCAAGCACCGGTGCCTTGCGCAAATGCCGCTCGGCCGCGATCCGCATCAGCCGTTCCGCAATCTCGCGGATGCGGGCCTTCAGCTTGGCCTTTTTGGCCTGCCACGCGCCACCGCCCAGCCGGTCAAGCAGCCCCTCTTCATGGCCATAGCGGCTTAGAAGTTCAATGTTTTCAACGGGTAGGTACAGTTTGGCATTCTCGGCATATTCGATGCTCAGGCATTCATGCGGCGCGCCAAGGGCGGTGATCATCTCCAGCCCGTGATAACGCCCAACGCCGTGTTCCACATGCACGACCAAGTCACCGGGGCTCAGCGTGTCGGCGTTTTTCAGAAAGTTATCGGCCTTGCGTTTGCGCTTTGGCTTGGCCACCAGCCGGTCACCCAGCACATCCTGCTCTGAAATCACCGCCAGATCAGGCGCCGTAAACCCCGCCTCCAAAGGCCAGATCATCAGGAACAGCCCGCCCTTGCCTTTGACCTCGCGGAAATCTGAAACCTCTACCGCGCCCTCAATCCCTTGGTCGGTAATCAGCCCGCGCAACCGCTCACGCGCGCCTTCGGACCATGAGGCGATGACCACATTCCCCGATTTGCGCAACGCTTTAACATGATCAGACAAAGCACTAAAAAGACTGATGTTTTCCTGTTGGCGTTCCGGCGCAAAGCTGCGCCCCATCCGCCCGCCTGCATCCAACACCCCGGGCCCCGGTGATTGCGCCAGCGGCGACAGCTGCACCACACGCAGCCCCGACAGCGCCGCCTCCCATGCCGCATCATCCAGATAAAGCAGCCCCGGCGCCGCAGGTTTATAGACCGTATCCATCCGCCCCTTGGCACGCATCGCCTCGGCCCGCGCGTCATATTGGTCGTCAATACTTTCCCAGCGCGCCAGCCGCATCGGCGTGACCTGATCGTCCAGCATCACCGCAGCATCGGGCATATAGTCAAACACCGTTTCCAGCGCGGCATGGAAAAACGGCAGCCAATGCTCCATCCCCTGATGCTTGCGCCCCGCGCTTACGGCCTCATACAGCGGGTCTTCGGACCCGCCCGCGCCAAACTCTACGCGGTAGGTCTGGCGAAACCGCGCAATCGCCGCCTCGTCCAAAATCACCTCGGACACCGGCGCAAATTCAACCGCTTTCAGCTTTTCCGTGGTGCGCTGGGTTTCGGGGTCAAACCGCCGCGCCCCGTCCAGCACATCGCCGAACAGATCAAGCCGCACCGGCCCGCCCGGACCGGGTGGATAAATATCAATAATCCCGCCGCGAATGGCATAATCACCCGGCTCGGCCACCGTGGGGCTTGGCGTAAACCCCATACGCGTTAGGAAATTACGCAACGCCTCTTCATTCATCCGATGCCCGACCGTGGCCGAGAATGACGCGTCACGCAGCACCTGCGCCGCAGGCAGACGCTGGGTCGCGGCATTCAGCGTGGTCAGCAACACAAACGGCCCCGGCACCCCATGCGCCAACGCGGCCAAAGTCGCCATCCGCCGCGCGATGATGTCAGGGTTGGGCGACACCCGGTCATAGGGCAAACAATCCCAGGCCGGCAGCTCCAGCACCACCACATCCGGCGCCATCACCGACAGCGCCTCGCGCATCGCCTCAAGCCGCTTGTCATCGCGTGCCACATGGATCACCGGCACACCGCGCGCCAATTCCCGCGCCAAAAGCTGCGCATCAAACCCTTCGGGCGCACCGCCCAGAATAATCGGTGTCTTTGCCATCAGATCAATGCGGCCAAATCGCAAAAACCTGCATGTTTTGCCACATGCCCCACAGCGAGGTCACAAAAATCGACACCATCCCGATTGCTTGCACCTTGATCCGGTGGCGCGAAATCTTGCGGTATAAATCTTCGCCTTCCATCTCTTGCACCAAAATCTGCTGCGCGGTTGACAGGCTAAGCGCCCCGACAATCGTCATCGGCACCAGCAGCAAAAACACCGCCTGCGCGAATTCTATCCAATAAAAAAAACCCAAAACCGCCAGTACCGAAAAAATGAATGCGCCGCTCGCGATGATCCACAACCCCGCAACCCGCGCGATATAGACGATGCGCCGCGAATTGATCTCAACCAGATCCTGCAAATCCTGCGCCGCCTCGCCGCCTCTGCGCCGTGCCCGCGTTACCAGATCGAATGGCACCCCTAAAACCCAATGGCTTGTTGTCGACCACATAACCGCCAGTGCGATCCAATACCAAAGATTCGAAAATGATCGCAAGTCGATCAGATCGAAAATCATTTTATACCAATCCACTAGACCAACCTTTTCACAGATTTAGCGCCGCTCGAACTGCGGCTTTCGCGCCATAGCGACATTCCTACCCTTGAGACGCGGGCTTTTCCATGGCAGGCAGAAGAAAAACCTGAAATCTCTTGCATTCGGACCACAGCAAAAGGAGCCGCCATGCGCCCCACAATCGGCCAATACCCCGCCACACGCTTTCGCCGTTTGCGCAAATCTGATGGATTGCGGCGTCTGGCGCAAGAAAACACTCTGTCGGTCAATGATCTGATCTGGCCGCTTTTTGTGCGGGATGGCGTGAACATCCGCGAACCAATCCCCTCTATGCCCGGCGTCGAGCGGCTTTCGGTTGATCTGATCGTGCAGGCCGCCGAACAGGCTGCAGCGCTTGGTATTCCTGCCATTTGCCTCTTTCCCTATACCGACCCCGCCAAACGCACCGAAGATTGCGCCGAGGCATGGAGCCCGCAAAACCTTGCCAACACCGCGATCCGCGCCATCAAGGCCGCGGTGCCGGACATGATGGTGATGACCGATGTGGCACTAGACCCCTATAATATCAACGGCCACGACGGGCTGGTGCGTGATGGCATCATCCTGAATGATGATACCGTTCAGGCATTGGTAAAAATGTCGCTCGCTCAGGCCGAGGCCGGCGCCGACATCCTTGGCCCGTCCGACATGATGGATGGCCGCATCGGGGCGATGCGTCACGCGCTTGAAATGTCAGGCTATAAAGACGTGGCAATCCTGTCCTATGCCGCCAAATACGCCTCGGCCTTTTACGGCCCGTTCCGTGATGCCGTTGGCGCAGGCAGCCGCCTTGTGGGCGACAAAAAAACCTATCAGATGAACCCCGCCAATTCGGATGAGGCCATGCGTCTGATCGAACGCGACCTGAATGAGGGCGCCGATATGGTCATGGTCAAACCCGGCATGCCCTATCTTGATATCTGCCGCCGTGCCAAAGACAGTTTTGGTGCGCCAACCTATGCCTATCAAGTGTCGGGCGAATACGCGATGATCATGGCCGCCGCGCAAAACGGCTGGATTGATGGCGAAAAGGCGATGCTGGAAAGCTTGATGGCCTTTCGCCGCGCCGGATGCGACGGGGTGCTGACCTATTTCGCACCGCGCGTGGCGCAATTGTTGCAAGATCAACGCTGAACCCATGGCGAAAATGCGCCCAAACCGCGTAAAAGGCTGCCCAAATAGATGACAGACGGTCTTTTCCGCGCTATCCTTTGGGCACACGGCCCAACGCGGCCCCCACACGGCGCAACGTGGCCCAATGAACCCGAGCAATCAGCGACCAGAGGATACTCTGGCGCGAAATATGAGGCGGCAGAGAGAATGACAATTTTGAACAGACGCAATTTTTTGGCAACCTCGGCTGCGGGCCTGGCGCTTGGCGGCTGCGCCAATGGTGTTGGCAGCGACGGCGGCGCACGTCTTGATAGCCGCGTAAACGCCACCCGCGACTATCTGTTTGGCAGCTACCCCGGCACGCGTGAACTGGCGCAAAGGGCTTATGGCATCCTCTATATGCCTTTGATGACCGAGGCCGGCTTTGGCTTTGGTGCGGCCTATGGTCAGGGTGCATTGCGGATCAATGACGTAACGGTTGACTATTACTCCGCCACCCGCGCCACCTTTGGTCTGCAAATCGGCGCACAGCAATATGCCCACGCCCTGTTCTTTATGACCGAGGCGGCCTTGGGCGATTTCCGCCGCTCGACCGGTTGGGCCGCCAGCGCCGACATCCGCTATGCCGTCCCGAATGAGGGCGGAAGCATCGGCAAGGAAACCACCGAATACGCACCTGTGATTGCCTTCGTCTTTGGTCAATCCGGCCTTATTCTGGGGGCCACACTGGCCGGTTCAAAATACAACCGCATCATCCCGTAAGCGGCTGTTTTGCGTTTGATGGTGCAAGGCATGTCCTTGCACCATTTCTCATTTCTTTTACGCAAATCATTGATTTCAGGCAAAACGCCGCAAGCCCACAGGCATGCGCCGCTACTTCAACCGCTTGATAAGGCTTGATGTATCCCAGCGCCCGCCGCCCATGTTCTGCACATCCTTGTAAAACTGATCGACCAGCGCCGTGACGGGCAGGCTCGCGCCAATCTCATTCGCGGTCGCCAGACAAATCCCCAGATCCTTGCGCATCCAGTCCACGGCAAAACCATGGGTGAAATGGTCGTCCAGCATGGTCTGATGCCGCGCATTCATCTGCCACGACCCGGCCGCCCCGCCCGAGATCACCTCGACCACCGCGCGCCCGTCCATGCCCGCCTTCTCACCAAAGGCCAGCGCCTCGGAAAGGCCCTGCACCAGGCCCGCGATGCAAATCTGGTTCATCATCTTGGCAATCTGCCCCGCGCCGCTTTCGCCCAGATGCTTGCAAATCCGTGCATAGGCCGCAATCACCGGCCCGGCCGCTGCATAATGCGCCGCATCGCCGCCACACATCACCGATAGAACGCCGTTCTCGGCGCCCGCCTGCCCGCCCGAAACCGGCGCATCGACAAACCCCAATCCCGCCGCCCGCGCCACGGCCTCCAGCTCGCGCGTGACCTGCGCCGAAACTGTGGTGTGATCAACAAACACCGCCCCCGCAGCCATCCCTGCAAAGGCGCCATCCGCCCCCAGACAAACCCCGCGCAAATCGTCATCATTGCCCACACAGGCCATCACAAAATCTTGCCCCACGGCGGCCTCACGCGGGGTTGCCGCTGCCCGCCCGCCGTGTTTGGCTACCCAAGCCCCGGCCTTGGCTGCCGTGCGGTTATAGACGGTCACCTCATGCCCTTTGGCGGCCAAATGCCCCGCCATAGGAAAGCCCATCACGCCCAAACCTAAAAACGCCACTTTTGCCATTGCCCAAACCCTTCCAATTGCCTCGCGCTCCAGTTTGGCATAGGTAACCACACAATCCCTGCCGTCAAGAAAAACCCTGCCTTTCAGAAAAGACCCACCATGCTCCTCGCGTTTCGTTGGCTCACCCGGATTTTTGTCGCGCTCCTCGCGCTTGGTGCTGTGTCACTGCTGATCGCCTATTACTTCTTGTCGCGCTCGCTGCCCGATTATTCCGCCAGCTACCAGCTTTCCGGCATCAGCGGCGAAACCGAAATTGTGCGCAATAACGCCAACGTACCGCATATCTTTGGCCCCACCGATGCCGATGTCTACTTCGCGCTCGGCTTTGCCCATGCCCAGGACCGGCTGTGGCAAATGACCATGCTGCGCCGCACCGCCCAAGGCCGCCTGTCCGAGGTGTTTGGCGAACGCACCCTGAAAACCGACGAGCTGCTGCGCCGCTATGACCTCTATACCCTTGCCAGCCAATCCGTTGACGCACAGGATGACGCGACCAAACAGGCGCTCGATGCCTATTCGCGCGGCGTCAACGCCTGGATATCCGAGGTCAACCTGAATGCTTTGGGCCGCGGCGCGCCAGAATTCTTTTTCTTCACCAATGAAATCGCCACCTGGCAACCGGCTGACTCTATCGCCATCCTGAAACTCATGGCGCTGCAACTCTCGGGCCAGCTGGATGCCGAGGTGCTGCGCGCCCGCACCTCGATGCTGCTGCCCGAGTCCCGCCTGCGTGACATCTTGCCCGATGCCCCAGGTTCTGCTGTAACCGCCCTGCCCGATTATGCCAGCCTGATGCCTGCGCCGCCCCCCGGCGGCTTTCCCCAGCGCGAGGCGTTCGACCCGCTCTCGCCGTTCAAATCGGCCCCCTTTACGGGCGCGTCCAACGCATGGGCCGCTGCCCCTGAACGGTCGGCCGCTGGTGGGTCGCTGCTGGCCAATGACCCGCATCTTAATTTCACCGCGCCGACGCTCTGGTACCTTGCCCGCCTGCAATTCGCCAGCGGCGGCGTGATCGGGGCCACCATTCCGGGTGTGCCTGCTGTGTTGATGGGCCGCTCGGATAGCTTGGGCTGGGGCATCACCTCATCTTACCTTGATGACCAGGACGTGGTGATGGAACGGGTTAACCCCGAGAATACTGAACAATATGACAGCGGCGCCGGCTGGAAAAACTTTACCACCCGCCGCTCGATCATCACGGTCAAAGATCATGATCCGGTTACCATCACCCTGCGCTGGTCCGAGGCGGGGCCAATTCTGCCCGGCTCGCATTACAACCTCGCTACTGTCACGCCCCCCGGCCATGTT
Organism: Pseudorhodobacter wandonensis; assembly: GCF_001202035.1. GTDB lineage: Bacteria > Pseudomonadota > Alphaproteobacteria > Rhodobacterales > Rhodobacteraceae > Pseudorhodobacter > Pseudorhodobacter wandonensis. The sequence continues at coordinate 71,730 of NZ_LGHT01000025.1, forward strand.
GCGGCACTGGAATGGACGGCGCTTACCGCCAATGACACCTCGATGACTTCGGCCATCCGGCTGATGAATTCGAACAATATCGATGAGGCGCTTGCCGCAGGCCGCCAGTTCGTCGCGCCGGCGCTCAACCTGATGCTGGCAGATAAAGACGGCATCGCCTTTCAGCTTGTCGGGGCCGTTCCCAACCGCGACCCCGCGCATGAAACCCAAGGCCGTATGCCCGCAACCGGCGACAAGCCGCAAAACCGCTGGGCCGGTGTGATGGATTACGATAAAAACCTGCGCATTCGGAAACCCACGTCGGGCCTTTTGGGCAATACCAACAACAAAACCACCGATGCGCCCTTTCCCGATAATATCAGCTTTGTCTGGGGCGACACCCACCGCATTCAGCGCTGGCTGACCCTGATGAAAACCCGCGAGGTTCACACCCGCGAAAGCTTTATCGAGGCGCAGCTCGATACCGTCTCGCCCGTCGCCCGCGCCATTCTGCCGCTGATCGGTGCCGATCTGTGGTTCACCGGCACCCCATCACCCGCAGGCACGCCCGAACGCCTGCGCGAACAAGCACTGGAACTGCTGGCCGCATGGAACGGCGAGATGAACGAACACCTGCCCGAGCCGCTGATTTATGCCGCATGGCTGCGCGCGCTGCAAACCCGTCTGATCCATGACGAGCTTGGCCCCTTGGCTGACAGCTTTACCCACCCCGATCCAGTGTTTATTGAACGCGTGTTCCGCGACACCGACGGCGCTTCGAAATGGTGTGACATCATTCAATCGGCGACCATAGAAACCTGCACCGATATTGCCCGCGTCGCGCTGGATGACGCGCTTTTGGAATTATCCGAACGCTATGGCCCAAGCGTGGAAACTTGGCGCTGGGGCGATGCCCATCAGGCCACGCATGACCATCCGGTTTTGGGCAATGTTCCGGTGCTGCGCTATTTCGTCAACATGCGCCAAAGCACCTCGGGCGGTGACAGCACGCTGATGCGCGGCCTGACCAAAGGCACCGGCCCCGACCCTTATGAAAACGTCAACGGCGCAGGCTATCGCGGGGTCTATGATTTGGCCGATCCTGACAGCTCGGTTTTCATTCTGTCCACAGGTCAATCAGGCCATCCGCTATCGCGCCATTATGATGATCTGGGCGTTTTGTGGCGGCGGGGTGAATATATCCCGATGTCGCTTGATGCCGACTTGGCCCGCGCGGCGGCCGTGGGCATCACGCATTTGTCGCCAGCACCGAAATAGGGCTTGGACCATTGAAAAGACCTGTGAACCACTGGGTTCACAGGTTAATTTTCGGTAAATTTTTCATAAGGTTGCGTGTAATTTCAATGCCTTATTGAAATGTCCGCGCGCGGTCGTACCCTGTCCCGCTACAGCGCGGCAAAGCTGTTTTTTTGCCGCTCGGTCCAGCTTACTTTCAAATCCCAGCCCGTATCGGTCAAGGTTTCACTCAAGATCACGCCTTCAGAATGAAGCCAGGCATGGGCCCGCCCTTTTGAAAAATCCAGACTGAATTCTGCCTCGGATTTCTGGGCCTCAAACACCTTTGAAACCGCCGCAAGCAGCCTGTCTATCCCGTTGCCCGTGATCGCCGAGAGCGCGAAAATCCGGTCCGATTTCTCGGCCTGCTGCTCCAGCTGCGCCCGCACTGACTCGGTCACCAGATCCAGTTTGTTCCAGATTTCAAACTGCGGCGTGTCAGATTTCACCCCGAGCGAGGTCAAAATATCAGCAACATCCGCCGCCTGCTCGGCCGTTTCAGGGTGGCTGATATCGCGGACATGCAAGATCAGATCAGCCTCCAGCACCTCTTCCAAAGTCGCGCGAAACGCGGCCACCAGCTGGGTCGGAAGATCGGAAATAAAGCCTACCGTATCCGATAGGATCACCTTGCTGCCATCCGGCAATTCCATGCCCCGCATCGTCGGGTCAAGCGTGGCAAACAGCATGTCCTTGGCCAACACCTCAGCCCCGGTAATCCGGTTGAACAGCGTCGATTTCCCCGCGTTCGTATAGCCCACCAAAGCCACCACCGGAAACGGCACCTTTCGCCGCGACGCGCGGTGAAGCTCGCGCGTTTTGACAACCTTATCCAGCTGCCGCTTGATCCGCACAACCTGATCATCAATCGCGCGACGGTCGGCCTCGATCTGCGTCTCACCCGGCCCACCGACAAAACCCAACCCGCCACGCTGGCGTTCAAGGTGGGTCCATGCCCGCACCAGCCGCGTCCGTTGATAAGACAGCGCCGCCAGTTCAACCTGAAGCACGCCTTCACGTGTCCGCGCCCGATCGGCGAAAATTTCCAAAATCAATCCGGTCCGGTCCAGCAGCTTGACGCCCCATTCCTTTTCCAGATTGCGTTGCTGAACCGGCGTCACCGGCCCGTCCACCAGCACCAGCTCGGCGCCCAAGTCATGCATCCGCGCCTTCAGCTCGGCCACTTTTCCGGTCCCAAACAACGTGCCCGGCAACAGCTTTGACAGCCGAACCACCTCGCCGCCCACCACATCCAGCCCCGGCAAAGCAGCGGCAAGCGCAGTCGCCTCAGCCAGCCCATGTTCAGGCAATCGCCGCGCGCGGGCAGATTTCAGATCAGGATGCAAAACATATGCAGGCGTTTGCTGCGCACGTGTATCGTGCCCAGCCAAACGCCGCTCAACCGAGAAGCCACCGTCCTCGTCGTGATCGTCTATTTCCAAGTTTATTCTTCGCCTTCATACAGGCTGATTGGCGCGCCTGGCATTATGGTCGAAATCGCATGTTTATACACCAACTGCGATTGACCATCGCGGCGCAACAGAACGCAAAAATTATCAAACCAGGTGATGACGCCTTGCAGTTTAACGCCGTTGATCAAAAATATCGTCACAGGCACCTTTGCCTTGCGAACGTGATTCAAAAATGCGTCTTGAAGATTTTGTTTATCGGAAGCCATTTTTCTTGCCTTTTTTTCTTTTTGTTAATGTCACTGCCTTCGATCCCTCTACCGAGGCGCAAAAATCACTATGAAACGGGTTTTCCAGAGTTTCCAGCCCAAAAACAGTTGAACCGGACGCGCAAGCAGATGACCGTCTTACCTGCGCCACACTCCGGGCGAAAATAGTGCCAAAATCGCTAGAATTTCGACGCGCCCCACAATCATGGCGCCGCCAAGGATGAATTTTTCGGAAAAGGTCAGTTCAATCACGCGAATGGGCATTTCGGTCGCCAAATTCACCAGCGGTCCGGTTGTCGTGACGGCGGCAACGGTCAGCACCAACCCGTTTTCAAATTCAAGACCGCGCAGCGACAGTGCCGCGACCACAATCGCAAACGTCATCGCATAGAGCATAAAGAAAATCCACGCGACATAGGCCCCGCCTTGACGCAACTGGCGTTCGGCCGTGCCACCGCCGCCGATTGAATTGGGATAGACCAGCCGGTCCATCTCGCGCTCGCCATGCCGTGCCAGCGCATAAACGCGCAGCAGTTTCAGCCCGCCAGCCGTGGTGGCAATGCCGCCGCCCATCATCGCAAGTCCCAGCAGCACCAACCCAGGGCTGTTCAGGCCCGACCACATCTGCGCCTCATGCCAATCGCTGCTTTCAAAACCGGTGGTGGTCAGAAAGGACATGGTTGTGAACAATCCCCCCCACAGCGCGTCAAGCGCAGCGCCGACATTCATCATGTCATCTGCGGCCAAGGCACCCAACCAATGGCGCAGGAACAGCAGACCCGGCACAACAATCAGAAAAAACGCGGCCAGCTGGACCTCGTGGTCATTAATGATCGAGCGGTTACGGTCGGTCAAAACCGCGCCGGGCATGCTGCGACGGGTGATGGCAAGCGCCATAAAGGCAAACACCAGCATTTCTGACACCAAACCGCCACCGGCACTGACCATTGGCTGACCGTTGGTGATGCCACTGGTCGAAAGCGTTGAAAGCGCGTAACAAAATGCCGTTGTGCCAGACTCGCCGGCAATCAGTAGCAAAACCCAGAGCAAAAGCGTCAGGCCCGCATAGGCTGGAAACAGTGCTGCCGAATGGCGGATCAGGCGATCAGCGGGGCCTGCGGCATGCGTCACCTGCCCTGCACCCTGCGCACTGCGGCCCGGAACACGGCCCGAAAGCACCTCTACCCCGCCAAGGTTCAAAGGGGCCAGAACCGCAACCGCCGACATCAGCACGAAAAAGCCACCCATCCAACCGACAAGCGCGCGCCATAAATGCAAGGTCGGTGCCAAGCGGCTTGGATCGTCATATTGGGTAAAACCGGTCGTGGTAAAAGATGAGACCATCTCAAACCACGCATTGGCAAAGGTGGTATCCTTAACGGCCTCGGCGAAGGGCACGGCAAACAGGATCGGCAACCAGCAATACGCGCCCAGCAAAGCCGCCAACTGGCTCCGCGCAACCGAGCGGGGCCGGTAGTTGGCCGTGGCAATGCCGACCAGAATCGACAACAAGAAAAACACAACCGCACCATAGAAAAACGGCCGTGCAATTGTGAAATCTGAAAACACAGCCGCATGTGCGGCCGGCAAAAGCATGGCCAGCGCCCCACATCCCGACAGGATCACCAGCAGCGGAAGCTCTAGGATGCGCCGAATCATCTTGGCTTAGAAGAAATCGACCGAGACTTGCAAAAGGCGTTCAACCTCTGGCACGTCTTTGGTCATTGCAAACAGCGCGATCACATCGCCCTCTTCTACCCGCAAATCGCCCGTCGGCTTTAGCACTTTTTCGCCTTTCATGACTGCCCCCACCAACACGCCTTCGGGGAAGGCGATATCGCGGATCAGCTTGCCGGAAAGCGGCGAAGTAGACAGCACCTGCGCCTCGATCAATTCGGCCTCGGCATCACCGATCGAATAGATCGCCTTAACGCGCCCGTGGCGGATATGGCGCAGAATGGACGAAACGGTGGTCGCGCGAGGGTTGATAAACGCGTCGATATCCAACGCGCCCATCAAAGGCACCAAGGTGGGGTCGTTCACCAACGCAATCGCCATCGGGCAACCCGCTTGTTTGGCCCGAACCGAAACCAGCAGATTGGTTTTATCATCGTCGGTCACGGCCAAAACCGCATCGGCACGGTCAATCCCTGCCTCAAGCAGAATATCCATATCCATACCATCGCCGTGCAAAACGATGGTTCGCTCCAGGCTATCGGCGGCTTTTTCGGCGCAGGCACGGTTTTTCTCGATAATCTTGGCCCGCATCCGGTCGGTGCGCGCCTCAAGTGCGCGGGCCACACCAAGACCGACATTGCCGCCGCCGACAATCACGATGCGTTCTTGCTTGCGTGTGTTTTTGCCAAAGATTTCAAGCGTGCGGTTCAGGTCTTCGGTATGGGCGAAAACATAGATCCGGTCACCTTCAAACAACTGGTCGTTCGGGTCTGGCGCGAACAAGCGGTCATCGCGGCGCACGCCCACCACGATGGCCCGCAGGGTTGAAAACAGTTCGGACAATTGGCGCAAAGGCGTGTTCAGCACCGGGCAATCTTCGTCAAGCATAATGCCAAGCAGCTGCGCCTTGCCGCCCATGAAACTCTCGGTGTCAAAGGTGGCGGGGGCGGCCAGCCGTTGCAAGGCGGCCTCGGCCACTTCGCGTTCGGGGCTGATCACCACGTCAATCGGCAAATGGTCACGGCGATAGAGATCGGCGTAAATCGCATCAAGATAGCTTTGCGACCGCAGCCGTGCAATTTTCCGCGGGACCGAGAACACCGAATGCGCGACCTGACAAGTGACCATATTCACCTCGTCCGAATGGGTCGCGGCGATGATCATATCGGCATCGGCAGCACCTGCTTTGGCCAGAACATCGGGGTAACTGGCAAAACCGACGATACCTTGCACGTCCAAGGTATCGGTGGCGCGGCGCACCAGATCGGCGTTAAAATCAACAACCGTTACGTCGTTCTTTTCCCCTGACAAGTGGCGGGCAATTTGCCACCCCACCTGCCCCGCACCGCAGATGATAACTTTCATGGGCCTGTTCTCCGTGGTCGCGGCTTGTTCGCCTCTGTTTGGCAGAAGCAGCTGGAATGGTCAATAAATGGCATGCGGGCCAAAGGCTAAGCGATTAGCCGTCATCCTCGTCTTCACCGTCTTCCAGCCGCGCCATGCGGGCGCCCGATTTGTTTGTCGTCACCACGCCAAGCGATTTCAGTTTGCGATGCAAAGCGCTGCGTTCCATGCCAACAAAACTGGCGGTGCGGCTGATATTGCCGCCAAAGCGGTTGATCTGGGTCAGCAAGTATTCTTTTTCGAACAACTCGCGCGCCTCACGCAGCGGCAAGGTTGCCAGCGCCCCACTTAGCACCAAGCGCCCTTCGTCACGGCCCACAGGTTCCTGGCCCGGCAGTTCCTTGACGCCAACCTCACCTGTGCCATCGCCAAGTATCAAAACCCGTTCGATCACATTGCGCAATTGCCGCACATTCCCCGGCCACTGCATGGTTTGCAACATTGCCTCGGCTTCCGAAGAAAGCTTGCGCAATGGCAGGCCTTGGGTTTTGTGAAACATATCAATGAAGTAAGTCGTCAATTCTGGAATGTCCTCGCGCCGGTCTTCCAGGCTGGGCACCTCAATAGGCACCACATTCAGACGGTCATACAGCTCTTGGCGAAAGCGACCAGAGGCGATTTCAGCCTGCAAATTGCGGGTGGTTGACGATATGACGCGCAAATCGACGCGGACTTTATCAACGCCACCAACCCGGGTGAACTGCTGTTCGACCAGCACCCGCAAAATCTTGGATTGCGTGCCAATCGGCATCTCGGCGACCTCGTCGAAATACACCACACCGCCATGCGCCTGTTCCAGCAACCCTTGCTCGACCCCACGATCAGAGGTTTCGCGGCCAAACAGCACCTCTTCCATGCGCTCGGGTTCGATCGTGGCCGAGCTTACGGTGACAAACGGCGCCGACGCGCGGTTTGAATTGCTATGAATAAACCGTGCGGCAAGCTCTTTACCGGCGCCCGCAGGGCCGGTCAGCATGACACGCCCGTTTGACTTGGTTACTTTTTCAAGATGTGATTTCAATGCCTTGAACGCCGTACTTGATCCAAGCATATCCGAAGACGTCACATCACGCCGCCGCAGATCGGTGTTTTCGCGCCGCAGACGGCTGGTTTCCATCGCGCGGCTGACAACCACCATCAACTGGTCGATATTAAAGGGCTTTTCGATAAAGTCATAGGCGCCCTGCTTGATGGCAGCGACGGCAATTTCAATATTCCCGTGGCCCGAGATAATCACCACCGGTACATCAGGATTATCACGTTTCACGGTTTTAAGAATGTCGATCCCGTCCATCTGGCTGTCTTTCAACCAGATATCAAGGATCATCAGAGCCGGCGCTTCGGCCCCTATCTGCGCCATGCATTCGTCGGAATTGCCCGCCAATCGCACGGCGTAACCTTCGTCTTTCAAAATATCCCCGATCAGCTCGCGGATATCACGTTCATCGTCTACGATAAGGATACTACTCATATCTCCCCCTCGGCCTTGCGGCCAGCGTTTCTTGCCCGAAGCCGTGGCAGATAAATCTCGGCCATGGCACCTGCGTGGGTGTTTCCCTCAAATTCAACCGCATCCAAAAGCGCCAGCGTGCCGCCATGCTCTTCGATGATCTTCTTTACAATCGGCAGACCAAGCCCCGTGCCATTCGCCCGCGTCGTTACATAGGGTTCGAACAATCTAGCCCTGTCGGGCGGCAAGCCAATACCATTGTCTGCGATGCGGATCACAATATGGTCTGCTTCCGCCAAAAGGCTTACTCTGATTTCCGGCGAAAACCCGTCAGCTTTCTCTTTTTCCATAAATGTTTCAATGGCTTCCCCACCGTTTTTGATAAGGTTTGTCAAGGCCTGAGAGATCATGGTCGCATCCAGATCCATCAAGACCGGCCCATCCGCCAGATCTTTGACAAAGTGAACGGTTGGCTGACCCGCCTCTTGCAACACCAGCGCATCCTGCAAAATCCTGACAATATCTTCTTCGCGGCGGACGGGTTCGGGCATACGGGCGAACTTGGAAAACTCATCAACAATGCGGCGCAAGTCATTGGTTTGGCGTATAATTACATCGGCGTACTGATCCAGATCTGCGCTCTGATCGCCCACAAGGGGGCGGAACTTGCGTTTGATCCGTTCAGCTGACAGCTGAATCGGCGTCAGCGGGTTCTTGATTTCATGCGCGATACGGCGGGCAACATCGCCCCACGCGGCCATACGCTGCGCCGACACAAGGTCGGTCACATCGTCAAAGGCCACGACATAGCCTTCAAGTTGCCCCGTGTCTGATCGCCTTACGCTCATCCGGACCAGCAGGCTTTCCATACGTCCCTTGCGGGTCAGCCGGATTTCCTCTTGCACCGACGCGCCAAGACTATCACGCAGCCGTTTGAAAATGTTGGAAAATTCTGGAACCAAAGATGTGATGACATGCCCATGCCCACCGCCTTGCACATCCAGCAACCGTTCCGCCGCGCGGTTCACAAAATCGACGCGGCCTTCGGCATCAAGCCCGATAACACCCGCCGTAACCGATGACAAAACGCTGTCAAACAACCGCCGCCGCCCTTCGGTTTTAACGTTGCTTTCGACCAAGGCATCGCGCTGGCCTTTTAGCTGCCGTGTCATCTGGTTGAACAAACGACCCATCATCGCGATTTCATCATCGCCTTCTTCCTCGGGGATCTGCACATTCAGATCGCCGCTGCCCACCTTTTGCGCCGCCCCCGCCAAACGCCCGATCGGCCGCGAAAGGCGCTCGGCCAGCCAAAGCCCCAGCCAGATCGCCGCCAAAATCAGGATAACGGCAAAGCCAAGATACAAAAGCCCGAATTCAAACAGCAATCGCCCGCGCTCGGCCTCAAGCTGTTGGTAAAGTGTCACGGTTTCGCGGGTTTCATCCAAAAGGCTAAGGATGTTGCCGTCAACGCTGCGCGAGACATATAAGAACCGGTCAACATAGGCAGTCAGAAAGACCAAAGCGCGCAGTTCATTATTGGGCCAATCCTCGATCAAAACCGTTTCGCCCGCGCGCGCGCGCGCTATTTCCTCGGGTGTTAGCGGTTCAAAATCAAATAGATAGGACCGCTCTCCACGGGTCTTAAGCTTGCCTGACCCGTCAATCAGATAAGCTTCTTTCAACCCGCGCTGCACCGCTGCCTGCCCCTGCGTTAGCACCGGGCGCAACTGGTCATCGGCCAGAAAGAACGTGCTTTGCTTGGCAAGGTTCAGATAGGCGGCAAGGCCGTTCACATCTTCGGTCAAATCGCGGCGATGCTCGCCGTCATAGGCCTGCGCCGCAGAAAGCGAGTTGCCGACAACCGCCCGCACCCGTTCGGAAAACCAGCCTTCAAGCCCGACGTTAAACGTAATCGTGGCAAATACGGCGACCAGAACCGTTGGCGTCAGCGCCAAAAGCGCAAAGATGCCCGACATGCGCAGGTGCAATCTGGAACCGGCAGACTGGCTGCGCCGGTCCGCGATCATCCGCGACACCCGCGCCAGAACCAGCGACGCCACCACCAGCACATAGACCAGATCGGCCAACAAGATCAGCCGCAAGAACAACGAGGTTGCGCCCTGATCGAACGGGCCAAGCGCCATCAGTGTCGCAAAGGCCAAAACCGGGCCTAGCGTCACCAAAGTAAAGGTCATGATGGTCTGAAAACGCCGCTGCCTGCGCAAACGCGACAGTCGCAGCCAACTCTTGCTCTGCATTACTGCCGACACATTTCAAAACCCCCAAAATCAGACCGGCCACCTGACCAGCCATCGATTTCAGCGCGGCTGATTGCTGTTCGCTACAAATGCCACGCTGCCTGTGGCAGTTTTACATCAACTTACGGCGCCGTGTCACGCGAATTTCCAAGTCGGTTATCTTCTTGCGCAAAGTATTGCGGTTGATGCCCAACAGGTCCGCACATTTAGCTTGATTTCCGGCAGTTGCATCCAAAGCGATTTCCAGCAAAGGCGCCTCAAATTCGCGCAAAATGCGTGCATAAACGCCCGGAGGCGGCAGCGCCCCGCCGTGCAAATCGAAATAGCGGCGCAAATGGCGGGCGACCGAGGCCGATAATTTATCCCCCTCGCCACCACCGCGCAGCGGCTCGGTCGCAGGTTGGTTGCTCAGCATCCCTTCAATTTCCGCCCGTGCGATTTCCGGCTCTGCCGATGTAACCAACAGGCGGCGCACAGCGTTTTCCAACTGACGCACATTGCCCGGCCAGCTGTAATTGCGCACCAATTCCCGCGCGTCCGGCGACAGCTTGCGCACGAGGCCGGAATCACGCTCGCCCCGCGCCAGAAAATGCTCGGTCAGCAGCTCGATATCTTCGACCCGTTCGCGCAAGGCTGGCACCTGAATACTGACACCGCCCAAGCGGTAAAACAGATCCTGACGGAAATTGCCCGCCTCCATCCGCTGGGCCAGATCGTTTTGTGACGTGGCCATGACGCGCGGCGCATTATCGCCAAACATGTCTAGCATCCGCACAATCCGCGCCTGCGTGTCATCGTCGTAATCGGCAATCTCGTCAAACACCAAGCTGCCGCCTTTGGCCCGTGCAAGCAGCGATGACGGCCCCTCTACCCCTGCCAGATCGGATGCATGGACAACAATATAAGGCTGGCTGCGCCGGTCGGAAAAATCATGAATCGCCCGCGCGATCAGGGATTTGCCTGTCCCCGATTCCCCCGTTATCAGAACGGCCAAATCGGTGTTCATCACCCGCGCGACCAAGCGGTACAGCGCCTGCATCACGGCGGTACGCCCCACCAGCGGCAGATCATCGCCCATTTCCCGCGGGGCCGTGGCGGGCCGCGCGGGCGCACGGCGCTTTAGGTCAAGCGCGCGGGCCGAGCGTTTCATCAAATCCGGCAAATCGAACGGCTTGGGCAGGTAATCATAGGCCTCGGCCTCGGCCGCCTGAATCGCCGTCATGATGGTGTTTTGCGCCGAGATCACAATCACCGGCAGTCCGGGGCGCAGCTTGGATATCGCGGGCAATGCCTCAAGCCCGTTGCCATCAGGCATCATCACATCAGAAATCACCAGATCGCCTTTGCCTTCTTCGACCCAACGCATCAGCGTGGTCAGGCTAGAGGTCGCATGTACTTTGCAGCCGGCGCGGGTCAGCGCCTGCGTCAAAACCGTACGGATCGTGCGGTCATCATCTGCGACAAGAACTGTGCCATCCATCGCTTATACTCCTGTAGGTTTTACTTTGGGTGCCAAAGGCAAGGACACACGAAACACGGTGCGGCCGGGAACTGAATCAACCGCAATCCAGCCATCATGGTCCGAGATGATCTTGGACACCAATGCCAGCCCCAGCCCGGTGCCGTTTTCACGCCCCGAAACAAAGGGTTCAAAGATATTGTCGGCAATACCGGGCGGCAGGCCGGGGCCGTCGTCGATGATTTCGATTTGTAATGCCAAGGGGTTGCCCGACCCATCCTTATGCCGCATGCGCAGCGAAAGGTCATAGAAGGTGCGTAGCTTGATGGTGCCGCCATCTGGCCCCGAGGCCTCGGCCGCGTTCTTGATCAGGTTCAAAAACACCTGCATCAGCTGGTCAGGGTCGGCAAAGGTGTTGGGCAAGGACGGATCGTAATCCTCGACAATCGCCATATTGCGGGCAAACCCTACCATCGCCGAGCGCCGAGCGCGGTCCAACGCATCATGCAGGTTGACCGATTGCCGCTCTGGTGGACGAAGGTTGCCGAACTGTTCCACCTGTTCCAGCAGCTTCACAATCCGCCGCGTTTCCTCAACGATCAGGTCAGAAAGCTCTCGATCTTCGACTGACAGGTTCATCGCCAGCAGCTGTGCAGCCCCTGAAATACCCGCCAACGGGTTCTTGATTTCATGCGCCAACATTTCCGCCATGCCGATCGCAGATTTCGCAGCCGTCTTGACCGCGGATGACCGGCCCAGACGGTCGGCAATGTCACGCGGGCTGATAAGCACCATCAGCACGTCGCGGTGGTCTTGCATCGGGGCAATCTGGATGCGGCAATGTACAGGCGCGCGCTCGCCCGTGGTAATCTCGACATCATTGATCACAACTGCCGACTGGTTCAACCGCACCCGCGCCATCGCTTCTTCCATCGGCGCGTCGATATGTAGGCGTTCCAGCAAGGCCTGCCCCTGCAGGCTGCGTGCCGACAGGTTCAAAAACAACTCGGCAGCGGGGTTAATCTCCATCACGGTGCCATCGGCATCAATCAGCAACGCAGGCACCGGAAGCGAGGCCCAAAAGGCACCCGGCATAGGCAAGTCTGCAGGTTTGGTCATGCGGCCACTCCTTTTGCATCTGCAAAAATGGCGGCTAGTTCGGCCACCACACGCTTGGGGTCGGTTTGGGTCATCACATGGCCGCGCGCCTCGGTCTGGCCCGCCGTTTCCAAATACCAGCCCAGATGCTTGCGCGCGGTTTTGACGCCCAGATCGGGGCCGTAAAACGCCAGCATCTCTTGATAATGCGCAATCACAAGGTCGCCCAACGCCGCCCCTTGCGGCACAACTGGCATCGGCGTGCCATAAAGCTGCGCGGCAATCGTCGCCAATATCCAAGGCCGCCCCTGCGCGCCACGGCCCACCATCACCCCATCGGCACCCGAGGCCGCAAGGGCTGCGCGCGCCTCGTCCGGGCCCACAATATCGCCATTGGCAATAACGGGAATCGACACGGCCTCTTTGACCCGCCGAATGGCAGCCCAATCGGCAGCACCTTTGTAGAACTGGCAGCGCGTGCGGCCATGAATGGTGATCATCGCAATGCCCGCCGCCTCGGCCCGCCGTGCAATATCGGGGGCGTTCAGCATGTCATCATCCCAACCCAGCCGTGTCTTTAGCGTGACAGGCACCTTGACCGCAGCCACCACTGCCTCAATCAACGACAAGGCATGGTCGGGAATTTTCATCAACGCCGAGCCTGAATAGCCGGTCGTGACCTTTTTGGCGGGGCATCCCATATTGATATCAATGATTTGCGCGCCTTGCCCTTCTACATAGCGGGCAGCCTCGGCCATCCAATAGGCCTCACGCCCGGCAAGCTGAACCGAGGTCGCCTGCTGGTCAAACCCCAGTTCCGCCCGCGCACGTGCCAAAGGACGCGCCTGCACCACCTCTTGGCTGGCCACCATTTCCGATACCACAAGCCCTGCCCCAAAACCCGACACCAAGCGCCGGAACGGCAGATCGGTGATTCCGGCCAAAGGGGCCAGCAAGACAGGAGGGTTTATGGAAATTGCGCCGAGTTTCACGAAATAGGCCTTGGGTTCAGACATTACCTCTTTGACCTAGTACCACTGGCACGGAATGACAAACCCTTGCGCTAATTTTTTGACCTAAAAACAAAAAGCGCCTAAACTTTAACCATCAGGCATTTTTTACCTGGGGCGATTGCCCTGATCTTACTGATCCCATAAAACGGCCAGAGACAGTCAGGAAACCACCGCATGACCAGCGCCGTTATCATCACCGCCGCAGGCCGCGGCATCCGTGCAGGCGGTGGATTGCCCAAGCAATGGCAGATGCTTGGTGGAAAGCCTGTGTTGCAGCACACGGTAGACGCCTTTCGTGCGATGCACCTGTTTTCCAAAATCATCGTCACGATACATCCTGACGACAAACAACATGCCACGGCACTTGGCCCGGACGTGCAACTCGTATTCGGTGCCGAAACCCGCGCTAAATCTGTTAAAAACGCACTGGAAGCCATTGAATCTACAAGCGTATCGGATGTTTTCATTCATGATGGCGCGCGCCCTTTTCCATCCCGCGCCCTGATTGATCGACTGACAGATGCGTTGATCCATTCCAAGGCCGCAGCCCCCGCTTTGGCAGTTACCGATGCGCTGTGGCGGGGTAAAAACGGCCAGGTGACAGGCGTACAAGACCGCACAAACCTGTTTCGCGCCCAGACCCCGCAAGCCTTTCATTTTGCCGACATCCTTGCCGCGCACCGCGCCCATTCGGATGACGCTGCCGATGATGTGGCGGTGGCGCGCGCCATGGGGCTTGAAGTGGCCATAGTTGCGGGCGATGAAGATAACGTCAAAATCACCCTGCCCGATGATTTTTTACGCGCTGAACGAATTTTGGCGCAACGGATAAAGGATTTGTAGATGGATATCAGGCTTGGCAACGGATTCGACGTGCATGCCTTTTGCAAAGGCGATCACGTCTGGCTCTGCGGTGTGCAGGTGGCGCATACTGCCGGCCTTTTAGGGCATTCTGATGCAGATGTCGGTATGCATGCGCTGACAGATGCGATCTATGGCGCTTTGGCTTTGGGTGATATTGGCCAGCATTTCCCTCCGTCCGATCCGCAATGGAAAGGGGCCGAAAGCCATATTTTCCTAACCCATGCGATGCAAATGGCCCGTGCGCGCGGCTTTGCGCTGGGCAATGCCGACGTGACCCTGATCTGCGAGCGCCCCAAAATCGGCCCCCATGCCCTTGCCATGCGCAAGGCGTTGGCCGACATTATGCAGGTCGCATTGGACCGTGTGTCGGTCAAAGCCACGACCAGCGAACAGCTGGGCTTTACCGGCCGCGAAGAAGGCATCGCCGCATTGGCCACAGCAACATTGGTGAAACCATGACCCTAAGCCGTATCGTTTCGATCTTTTTCGGCGCGGGTCTGCTGCGACCTGCCCCCGGCACTTGGGGTTCGGCGGCAGCGCTTGTCGTCGGGTTGCTGCTGCACCGCATCGGGCATTTTCCGCTTTTGGCTGTGGCCACGGTGTTGGTCACGCTGATCGGTTTCTGGGCCTGCCGCACAGAACTGGCCGGAAAACCGGGCGAAGACCCGTCCGAGATTGTGATTGATGAGGTGGCAGGAATGTGGATTGCCCTGTCGTTCCCATCCTTCGCGTTCTGGTATGCAGGCCTTGCGGCTGATACCTTTCCCTATCCTGGCTGGGTCACAGCATTTCTGCTGTTCCGGCTGTTTGACGTTTGGAAACCGTGGCTTGTGGGCCGTGCCGATGCGCGCGGCGATGCCGATGGCGTGATGATAGATGACCTGTGGGCCGGGCTTTTTGCCGGTATCGGCACCATGGTCTTTGCGGCAATCGCCCATTTGGTGCTGATGTGACACCCGCTGAAATCCTTGCCGCAGCCCGTGCGCGCGGCATTACCATCGCCACCGCCGAAAGCTGCACCGGCGGCATGGTCGCCGCGGCCCTGACCGATATTGCAGGCTCGTCCGATGTCTTTGACCGTGGCTTTATTACCTATTCCAATGCCGCCAAAATCGACATGCTTGGCGTTTCGCCGCAAACACTTGCCACCGATGGCGCGGTATCCGAGGCAGTCGCAGTTGAAATGGCCGCCGGCGCCTTGCGCAATGCCGATGTTGCACTTGCCGTATCAATCACCGGAATCGCCGGACCGGGCGGGTCCGAGCATAAGCCCGAAGGCCGCGTTTGCTTTGGCCTTGCCCAACGCGGCCAGCCCACGCGCACCGAAACGATAGAATTCGGGGCCTTGGGCCGCGCCTTGGTGCGGCAAAGCGCCACGAACCAGGCCCTCGCTTTGCTGGCACTGGCACTTTCCTGAAACTTTGCGCAACGCCCATAATTGCAGCCAATCGCAATAATATCGCTGTATTATTGGGCACTCCAAATATTGCCACCTCATTGGGCACACTTCACACCGGGTGATGCTTTTATTTGCAGGCAAACGCCGCTTTTTTACGCCGAACTGAAAAAGCCAGCAGGAGCGCCCATGAACGCCGCAGATACCGCTTGGATAATGACCGCCACGGCCCTTGTCCTTTTCATGACCTTACCAGGGCTCGCCCTGTTTTATGGCGGGCTTGTCCGTGCCCGCAACGTGCTTAGCGTGTTCATGCATTGCGCAGCTATCGCGGCCTTGATGAGCCTGCTCTGGCTCGCCGCCGGTTATTCCATCGCCTTTGGCGGCGAAGGCCCGTTCTGGGGCGGGCTGGGCAAATTGTTCCTGAACGGTGTTACCGTTGACAGCCTGACCGACACCCTGCCTGAAATCGCATTTTTCGCTTTTCAGATGACATTCGCCATCATTACCCCCGCGCTGATCGTCGGCGCCTATGTCGAGCGCGTGAATTTTGCCTTTGTACTGGCCTTTTCGGCGCTCTGGATGCTGATCTGCTATGCCCCTGTGGCGCATTGGATCTGGGGCGGCGGCATGATGGCCGATGGCGGAATTTTCGGCGCGATTGGCACCAAAGATTTTGCGGGCGGCATCGTGGTGCATGAAACCGCAGGTCTGGCCGCTTTGTTGCTGGCCATTATGATTGGCCCGCGCCGCCACAAATCCACACCTCCGCACAGCCCCGGCATGGTGCTGATCGGTGCGGGGATGCTTTGGGTGGGCTGGTTCGGCTTTAACGGTGGCTCGGCGCTTGCCGCCGATGGCACGGCCGCGATGGCGATCACCGTGACCCATATTTCGGCCGCCGCCGCCTCAATGTCTTGGGCGCTGTGGGAACGGATCAAGTTTGGCAAATCCTCGCTGGTTGGCCTTGTCACCGGCACCATCGTTGGGCTTGCCTCAATTACCCCCGCATCCGGTTTTGTTGGCCCAATCGAGGCGCTGGTCATTGGCCTTATCGCCGGTGTGATGTGCCAAGAGGCTGTTTTGCTGATCAAAAACCGCCTGAGCATTGATGACACCTTGGATGTGTTCGCGGTTCATGGCGTTGGCGGCATCTTTGGCACCATTATGATCGCGGCGTTCGGTGCAGGCTCTTGGACCGCGCAGCTTGGGGCGCTGGCGATTGTCGGTGTCTGGACTTTGGGCACCACCTATATCATCGCCAAACTGGTGGGTATGGTGACCCCCATGCGCGTGGATACCGAGACCGAACATACCGGCCTTGACCTCGCCTCGCATGGCGAACGCGCCTATGATATGACCAGCTAAACGACCAAGGGGGCGGCAAACGCCCCCTTATTTCGGCGCGTAGAGCGCTTCGGCGCGCTGCTCGAACGCGCGCACCACACGCAGCATCGCCTCATTGAACACAACGCCAATGATGCCTTGCAAAATCGCGTTCTTGAACTCGAAATCCACCATAAACTCTACCTCGCAGCCGCCCGCTACATCGCGGAATGCCCAAGTAGAGCGCAGGTATTTGAACGGCCCGTCCAGATACTCGGTGTCAATCTTATGCACTTGCGGCCACAGCGTCACCCGGCTGCCAAAACGTTCGCGAAACACTTTGAAACTGATCACCAGATCGGCTTCCAGCACCTCGCCCCCGTCAACAGCTTTGCGCGACCGGATCCGCGCGGCCGAATTCCACGGCAGAAATTTCGGGTAGCTTTCAACATCCGCCACCAGCCCGAACATCTGGTCGGCGGTGTATGGCAGGCGTTTGATTTCCGAGTGACGTGGCATTTCGCGAATTTATCCGTCTTAGGCGTGACTTGCGTTCCGGTTTTGGATAAACAAGCGTCAGAAATCAAGGGGCCGTCATGCCAACCAGACCATATGTCATAGATCAGATGATTTCGGCCAAGTCCATCGCGGCCCGAATCGAAGAACTTGCCGAAGCAATCCGCACCCATTTTACCGGCACCGACAAGCTGGTTGTCGTCGGTTTGCTGCGCGGATCATTCGTGTTCATCGCCGATCTGGTGCGCGAATTGGACCTGCCGGTCGAGGTCGATTTCCTTGAGGCGTCTAGCTATGGCGATGGCACCGTCAGCAGCAAAGAGGTACGCATTCTCAAGGACTTGCGCGGCGAAATTGCGGGACGTGATGTGCTGGTGGTCGAAGATATCGTCGATACCGGCTTTACCCTGCACCATGTGTTGCACCTGCTGGAATCGCGCAACCCCGCGCGGATCGAGGTTTGCGCCTTGCTTGATAAACCGACCCGCCGCGAGGTGGACATCAAAGCCACTTGGACAGGCTTTGTCATTCCCGACGAATTTGTCGTGGGCTATGGCATCGATTTTGCCCAACGCAACCGCAACCTGCCCTATATCGGCAAGGTGCGCTTTACCGATAGCAATTGATGCTGCCTGACCTATTGGCGCCAGGTTTGCAGCTGGTGTTTTGTGGCACCGCAGCCAGCCATAAGTCGGCCGCACAGGGCCATTATTACGCAGGCCCCGGCAACCGGTTTTGGCCGCTGCTGCATGAAACTGGTCTGACCCCGCGCCGCTTTTTCCCGTCCGAGGACCGGCTTTTGCCAGCCCTTGGCATCGGCCTGACCGATCTGGCCAAGGATGTTTCGGGTATGGACCGCGACATCCCGCACCACGCCTATGCGCCCGCACGCCTGATGGCGTTGATCACAGAATTGCGGCCTGCGCGCTTGGCCTTTACCAGCCTGACGGCCGCAAAAATCGCCCTCGGCCAGCGCATCAAGGCCGGTCGCACAGCGCACCCCGATTTGCCTAATGTGAAAATCTGGGTTCTGCCCTCACCTTCAGGTGCCGCGCGCGGTGCGTTTTCCAGCCACCCATGGTATGATCTGGCCGATGATTTCAGAGGGCAAACATGAACCTGATTTGGCTTTCGCGCGCCGCCCGCTGGGCCCGCAACCCGCCCTCCTCTGCACGGGTAAAGCTGGTGCTGGCGGTCGTCTTGGCTTGCCTCATCCTGGTCGGCATAGAACATTTCTGGGGCTGGCCCAAAAGCTTGACGCTTGATGCCGCAAGCCACCGCACCCCGCTACGCTAAACAGACACGTTCGCGTGATACATTGGTTTTATACAGGTTTGTATAACACGCGGCGCAATTAATCGACTAGCCAAGGCCATACCCACCCAATTTCAGCAGGATATGCCCCATGAAAAAAATCGCGTTACTCGCCCTTGTCGCGGCTCTTCCGGCTTTTGCGACTTTTGCTCAAGAAACCCGGTCGCCCTTTGCCGATACGGTCGAAATTCGCCACGGTTTGATGCTGCAAATGGCGGCCGATCTCGGCAAACTTGGTGCGATTGCCAAAGGCCAAACCCCTTATGACGCAGCCACGGCTACCAAATCAGCAGCCAATCTTGCAGCCATTGCTTCGGTCATCAGCATGGATCAATTCCCGGCGGGCTCCGAAGTAGACGCCGCCCCCGACAGCTTTGCCCTGCCTGCCATCTGGACCAATCCTGATGATTTTGCAGCCAAAATCACCGGTCTGAACGACGCCGCGTCCTTTATGGTCGCCGCTGCCGGCAAAGATGCTTCCTCAATCAAAGGGGTTATGGCAAACTTGGGCGGGGCTTGCGGCAGCTGCCATAAGGCCTATCGTCAACCAGAAGAGTAAACAATCATAAGGGGCCGGCGTATGAAACGGTTGTTATTAACGGGCTCGGCACTGGCCCTTGTCGGGCTGGGCGGCTTCTTGGTGATTACCCGCCCCGCACATGTTGATCCTACAGCAGTTGCAGCTCTGACGGGCGATGCAACACGCGGGGAAAATCTGTTCTGGCTGGGCGGTTGCGCCGCCTGCCACGCGGCCGAAAAGGCCGAAGGTGATGCGCTCAAAGTGCTGTCGGGCGGCAAAGCCTTTGTCACACAGTTCGGCACCTTCCGCGCGCCAAATATCTCCAGTGATCCGGACCACGGCATCGGCACATGGACAAATGCACAGTTTGCTGATGCGTTGCTGCATGGCACCTCACCCGATAACCAGCATTTCTACCCGGCCTTCCCCTACGCCTCCTACACCCGTGCCAGCCTGCAAGAGGCCGTAGACCTGCGCGCCTATATGGCGACGCTTCCCGCCTCGAACACGCCGAACATGCCGCATGATGTCGGCTTTCCCTTCAATCAACGCTGGCTGTTGGGTGGCTGGAAACTGCTGTTTATGTCGGATGCGCCGGTCGTGACTGGCACGTTGAACGAGCAGGAAACCCAAGGCCGCCACATGGTCGAAGGCTTAGGCCATTGCAGTGAATGTCATACCCCGCGCAACCCTCTGGGTGGGCTTGATAAATCCGCCTGGCTATCCGGTGCACCCAACCCCGATGGAAAAGGCCGCATTCCCAACATTACCCCGGCCAAGCTCGACTGGTCCGAATCCGACATTGCCGATTACCTGAAAACCGGCTTTACCCCCGAATTTGACAGCGCCGGCGGCTCGATGGTCGAGGTGGTGACAAACCTCTCGCACCTGTCAGATGAGGAGCGCTTGGCCATCGCCGCCTATCTCAAACGCGTGCCGCCAATTGCAAACTGACTTTGCCACAAACGGGCAAAGCTGCAGCAAACATCGCATCATCTATCTGGAAATATCCTCGGGGGGTCGCTTTGCATGGCAAAGCGTTTGGGGGGGCAGACAGCCCCCCTCTGCCCTAATTCACTGCGCACCCAGCTTTGCCAACCGCGCCGCCCGCATGCGGGCAAAATCATCGCCCGCATGATAGCTTGACCGCGTCAGTGGCGTCGACGACACCAGCAAGAACCCCTTGCCATAGGCGGCGGTCTCATAGGCCTTGAACTCTTCCGGCGTCACAAAACGGTCAACGCGGTGATGCTTTGGCGTTGGCTGCAAATACTGCCCGATAGTCAGAAAATCGACATCCGCCGCGCGCATGTCATCCATCACCTGCCGTACGCCCATCGCCTCTTCGCCCAAACCCACCATGATACCCGATTTGGTAAACATCGTCGGGTCCAGCTCTTTCACCCGCTGCAACAGGCGCAATGAATGGAAATACCGCGCGCCGGGTCGCACTTCGGGGTAAAGCCCGGGCACGGTTTCCAGATTGTGGTTAAACACATCCGGCCGCGCCTCAACCACTTTTTCCAAAACCGAAGGATCGCATTTCAGAAAATCCGGTGTCAAAATCTCGATCGTCGTGTCGGGGCTGCGGTGACGCACGGCGCGGATGGTCTGGGCAAAGTGCTCGGCGCCGCCATCTTCCAGATCATCGCGGTCAACCGATGTAATCACCACATGGTTCAGGCCAAGCTGTTGCACCGCATGGGCCACGCGCCCGGGTTCAAACGCATCCAGGGTTTGCGGCTTGCCGGTGGCCACATTGCAAAAGGTACAGCCGCGCGTGCAAATCTCACCCATGATCATCATGGTTGCATGGCCCTGCCCCCAGCACTCGCCAACATTGGGGCAACCGGCCTCTTCGCACACTGTGACCAGCTTTTGCTCTTTCAAAATATCGCGGGTCTTTTTGTAACCTTCCGAAGACGGTGCCTTAACCCTGATCCACGCCGGCTTTTTCGGCTGCGCATTGTCAACGCGATGCGCTTTTTCAGGGTGGCGTTGGTCCGGCAATTTAAGGTCACGCACAGTCTTTTCCCCCTGACAAAATGCATTGCCGCGAAATTACGCGCTTTTTTGCGGCGATACAACCACTGCGACCGCATAGCGCAGCATTGGCATCCGCACAGCGGCATGCAGCATGTGCATAGCTTGCCAATAGCAAAAAGGGGCCCCGATGGCCCCCCTTCATTCACCCGATCATTGGCCCGTGCTTGCCATAAGTCCTGTCATAATGCAGCCGCAGCCGTTGCAAGGCGATCCGCAGCACGATTTTACCCGATCGTGCCGACCAACCCATCCGCTTTTCAGCCACTTCCAGCCCTTCCAGAAAGCAGCAGCAGCGCAGCACCATATCGCCCAAACCCGGCCCCAGATCGCGCAATGCCCCCGAAACACGGTCCCGCGCACTGCCACCACTCTTGCTGTCGGGACCAAAGCTGCCACGATCACCGCCAGTCAAAAACCGTTCCCAATTCTGGGTCACGCGCGGCCCCATCTGCGCCAGCTCAAAATCCATCCGCAACTGCTCGGCTGCGGCGACCAGTTCGAGCGGCAAAAAGGGTTTTCCATCCGGCCCACGCCGCCGCGCCAACATTTGGACAGGGCTTTCGGCCGCATTATAGCGCACGCGGCGTTCCTCTCCCTCTTCCTCAACCATGCGGCTATCCCAATTGCGATGCTGGTCGCCAAAGGCCTGCGCCGCCTCGGCCATACCCGGCCGATCTTCTTGCGCTATCATCCGTTTCAGCGCCGCCCGCCCAGCTTGGGTAATCAGATAGGTCGAAACCCGGCCCGGCTTTGGGCATGTAATCCAGTCCTGCAAGGCAAAGGCCTGTGCCACGGCACGGTCTGTCACCGCCAAGCGCAGCGTGCGCCCATCGGGAAAACTGCGCAGCACGGCGGCTTTTTCCAGATCGGCAGCAATGGCCAAAACGGTGTCGGCCTCGGCCAAGCGCCGCAAAATGCGCCTGCCTTCGCGCATCATCGTCGCCTCATCAATCGTCAAACTTTCCTTTCTGATAGGGGCTGTCATATTTTCCAGGTCCTTCCGGCTGTGGTTCTTAGTGGTTTTTTCCTGTACACGACCCAGAGCCGAAAGCGCCTCATCGACCAAAGGATCATCGCGGCGGCACTCGTATCGGCGCACCTGACGCATCACCGTTGACGCATGGCAGCCTTCACGCCGCGCCAGCTGCCGCAAGGAAACCCCTTGCTCGGTATGGTCAAGATAAAGGCGCACCGCATCCGGAAGCCAGTCTGGCAAGGCAATATCCGTACCAAGGTTGGAACCCCTGTCCATCTTTCGCACTGCCCGGTCCGAGCCTTTGGCCCAGCCTTGGCCTGCTTCAACTCTCGGTTGCATTGTTTACCTGTCCTTTATTATCCGTGTTGTTTTCCACAATTGTTTTCAAATTATAAACATTTACGAATGGACCGTGCGCTGGAAACAATTAGCGCGCAACGCAGGGTTGCACTGATGCAACATCGCCGGGCATACACCTGGAGGACATCATGTCGGACATCAGCACCATTCTCGCCAACCTTCGCCGCCCCCGCCTGCTTATTCGCGCCGCGCGCCATGGCATCCAAGACTATCGCCGCGAACGTGACTTGCGCCGCCTGATCGACGCCCCCTCACCGCCCAGCCCCGAAACAGCACTGGCCCGTCTGTTCGACGCCGAGGAACGCGCCGAAGAAACCCGCCGCGCTGGTGATGCCGGCTATTCCATAGCCCGCCATGTCGAGTTGCTCATTGCAATGATGGCCGAGGCCCGTTTACTGCGCCCACAAACCGGCGCCTGACAGGGCAACCCCAAAACGCTGCCGCAAACGAAAAAGGCCCCTCCATAACGGAAGGGCCTTCATTCAGTCTTGCTGCAGCCTAGGTAAATGCGCCAGCCTTAAATAAACGCATCCGGCATCGAGGCTTTCTTGCGTGCCACATAATCGTCAATCGACTCGCGAATACCCTCATCCAGGGTCGGCGCCTGATAATCGCCCAGCATTTTTGCCACACGGTTGGCCGCCAGCGTCTCGGTGTCACGCGCGCCTTCCTCATACCACGTCTCAAACGGCTTGTAGTCAAACAGCTCTGACCGCCAGAACGCCGTTTTAAAGTTCTTTTGCGTGTGGTCGCAGCCCAAGAAATGCCCGCCCGGCCCCACTTCGCGCAGCGCGTCCATCGCTTGGCCATTGTCATCCATCGACACACCTTTGGCCAAATGGTGCAACGTGCCCAGCTGATCGGCATCCATCACGAATTTCTCAAAGCTGGAAACAAGCCCGCCTTCCAACCAACCACAAGCGTGCAACATAAAGTTCACACCCGACAGCAGCGCCATGTTCAGGCTGTTCGCTGTCTCATAGGCCGCCTGCGCATCCGGCAGTTTCGACCCGCAGAACGACCCGCCAGACCGGTACGGCAGGTTCAAGCGCCGCGCCAACTGGCCTGCGCCATAGGTAATATGCGACGCCTCAGGCGTGCCGAACGTAGGCGCACCCGAGTTCATATCGATCGAGGTCACAAACGCCCCGAAAATCACCGGTGCGCCGGGGCGCACCAACTGGCTATAGGCCACACCGGCCAAAACCTCGGCCAGAACTTGCGTCAGCGTACCCGCAACCGTCACAGGTGCCATAGCACCACCCACGATAAAGGGCGAAATAATCGCGGCTTGGCCCGCTTTGGCATAAACTTCCAGCGCGCCCATCATCGTCGAATCAAAGGTCAGCGGGCTGTTGATGTTGATCAGGCTGGTTGTCACCACGTTCTGGTCAACAAAATCTGCCCCAAACAGCAGCTTTGACATTTCAACCGTATCGGCGGCGCGCTCTGGCTCGGTGACCGAGCCCATGAACGGCTTGTCCGACAGCACCATATGCGCGCGCAACATATCCAAATGCCGCTTGTTCACCGGAATATCGGTCGGCTCACATACTGTGCCGCCCGAATGGTGCAGCCATTTCGACATATATCCCAGCTTCACGAATTTCTCGAAATCCACCATCGTGGCATAGCGCCGCCCGCCTTCACGGTCGCGCACAAAGGGAGGGCCGTAAACCGGCGCCAACACCAAATTCCGCCCGCCAATCTCAACATTGCGGTCCGAATTGCGGGCATGCTGGGTAAAGCTCGACGGCGCTGTCGCACATAGCTTGCGTGCCAAGCCGCGCGGAATATGCACCCGCTCGCCTTTCACATCGGCCCCAGCGGCGCGCCAACGGTCAAGCGCCGCCGGATTGTCGACGAAATTCACACCGATCTCTTCCAACACGGTTTCCGCATTGTGCTCGATGATCTGCAACGCTTCCTCATTCAGAATCTCGAAATTCGGAATGTTGCGCTGAATATATTTCGCAACGTCAAAGCTTACAGCCGTCCGCTCTGCCCGCCGCGCCGATCCACCACCGCCGCGCGCCCGCCGTCCTGCAACTTCATTCATCGCGAAACCTCCATGCTTGCCTTTGATGCCATGGCCAATAAAACCACGGCCCATTCGCGCCCTTATGCCGCCAAATGCCGCGCGCCCACTTCTCGTTTCCGTCACTTGCCGCCCAAAACCGACATTCCCATCCGCCACGCCGTGCCATTTCATCTTGGCGAAAATACCTTTGGGGGGAAGGTCTGATGAAATCAGACCTGTGGGGGGCAAACAGCCCCCCGTCTTGGTCACATTACCCGCGTTTGCCCACTTGCGATTCCGCCAATCCTTGCTTATTCCCCGCCTATGACACATCATGAACGCCTCCTCATCATCGACTTCGGCTCTCAGGTCACGCAGCTCATCGCGCGCCGCCTGCGGGAATTGAACGTCTATTGCGAAATCCACCCGTTCAACAAAGTGGATGACGCCTTTCTGTCCGAATTCGCGCCCAAAGCAGTAATCCTTTCGGGTGGCCCATCTTCGGTCTTTGCCGATGGCGCACCGATGCCGCCGGCCTCGGTCTTCACCCTTGGTGTCCCGGTTCTGGGCATCTGCTACGGCCAACAGGTGATGATGCATTGCCTCGGCGGCAAGGTCGAACGCGGCCACGGCACTGCCGAATTTGGCCGCGCATTTGTGACGCCTGCAGCAGATAAACTCTCTATCCTGCAAGGCTGGTTCGAAAACGACCGCGAGCAGGTGTGGATGTCGCACGGCGATCATGTCTCCAAACTCGCGCCCGGCTTTTCGGTGTTCGGCACTTCGCCCAACGCACCTTTTGCCATCACGGCCGATGTGTCGCGTAATTTCTACGCCGTACAATTCCACCCCGAGGTGCACCACACCCCGAACGGCGCCAAGCTATACGAAAACTTTATCCGTCTCGCCGGTTTCACGGGCGATTGGACGATGGGCGCCTACCGCGAACAGGCCATCGCGGCCATTCGCGAACAAGTCGGCGATGCCCACGTAATCTGCGGCCTGTCGGGCGGCGTTGACAGCTCGGTCGCGGCGATTCTGATCCATGAGGCAATCGGCGACCAGCTCACTTGCGTTTTCGTCGATCACGGCCTGTTGCGGCAGAATGAGGCCGAAGAAGTCGTCAAAATGTTCCGCGACAACTATAATATCAAGCTGATCGCGGCTGACGAATCCGAACTGTTCCTTGGCAAACTCGACGGCGTCTCCGACCCCGAAACCAAGCGCAAAATCATCGGCGGTCTGTTCATCGACGTGTTCCAGAAATACGCCAATGAAATTGAGGGCGCCGAGTTTCTGGCCCAAGGCACGCTTTACCCTGATGTGATCGAATCCGTTTCCTTCTCGGGCGGCCCTTCGGTCACGATCAAATCGCACCACAATGTCGGCGGCCTGCCCGAAAAGATGGGCCTGAAACTTGTCGAACCCCTGCGCGAATTGTTCAAGGATGAGGTCCGTGCTTTGGGCCGCGAGCTTGGCCTGCCCGCGTCATTCATCGGCCGCCACCCGTTCCCCGGCCCCGGTTTGGCAATCCGCTGCCCAGGTGAAATTACCCGCGAAAAGCTGGCAATCCTGAAAAAAGCCGATGCCGTCTATATCGATCAAATCCGCAAACACGGTCTTTATGATGAGATTTGGCAAGCCTTTGTCGCCATTCTGCCCGTCCGCACCGTGGGCGTGATGGGCGACGGCCGCACCTATGATTTCGCCTGCGCCCTGCGCGCCGTGACATCGGTGGACGGTATGACCGCCGATTACTATCCCTTCACCCATGAATTCCTTGGTGAAACCGCGACGCGGATTATCAATGAAGTTCAAGGGATTAACCGCGTTACTTACGACATTACATCAAAGCCGCCTGGCACGATTGAATGGGAATAACCACCCTTACCGGTACGCTGACCTGCACTTCGCAGGCGGATGTGGATATGGTTCAGGCCTTTTTGCCCGACCATATCCGCCTTAGCCGCGCCGAAGCGGGCTGTTTGAAGTTCAACGTGACCCAAGGTGAAAACCCGTTTGTCTGGCATCTGGATGAGGCGTTCGTGGACGCCGATGCCTTTGCCGCGCATCAAACCCGCACCAAAGCGACAATCTGGGCGACAAAAACCGCCCATCTGGTCCGTAATTTCAAACGCATTGACAGCTAAACCGCGCCCGATCAGGGCGCGCCGCCAATCTAGCGGCTTTTGAACAAAGACCCCAAAATCCCGCGCACAATCGCTTGGCCGCTTTTGGTCCCCAGCTGCCGCGCGAATGATTTGGCAAAGGCCGTGCCCACGCTGTCGGACGAAGATCTCCGGCTGGTTTTCGGTGCCGCCGCCCGCCCGCCGTCATAGCGCCGCGCCGAATTGAATTCGCGCTCTTCTTCCTTGGCATCTTGCGCGGCTTTGGCCTCAGCCGCCTCAGCCGCCGCCGCCTCTTTGGCTGCCGCATCAGCCCGCGCTTTCAGCCGCTCAAAGGCCGAGTCGCGGTCGATCACCGCTTCATACTTCCCCGCCAAGGGCGACCCCGCCATCAGCATCGCCCGTGTGCCCAGATCAATCGGCCCCAACTGGCTGCTGGGCGGGCGCACCAGCGTGCGTTCGACCACACCCGGTATCCCCTTATCTTCTAAAAATGAGGTCACTGCCTCGCCTGTGCCCACTTCTTTAATCGCATCCTCGGTCGAAAAACGCGGGTTCTCGCGATAGGTCTGCGCCGCCAGTTTCAAATCCTTTTGGTCGCGCGGTGTAAACACCCGCAGTGCATGCTGCACACGGTTACCCAGCTGCGCCAATACATCATCCGGCACGTCGGCCGGCTTTTGCGTGATAAAATAAATCCCTACGCCTTTTGACCGGATCAGGCGCACCACCTGTTCAACCTTATCGACCAGCGCTTTCGGCGCGCCATCAAACAGCAAATGCGCCTCGTCAAAGAAAAACACCAGCTTGGGTTTGTCGGGGTTGCCCACCTCGGGCAGTTCCTCAAACAATTCCGACAACAACCACAGCAAGAATGTTGCATATAGCCGCGGCGCGCCCATCAGCTGATCTGCGGCCAGAATATTGATCCGCCCGCGCCCGTCCTTATCAACCGTCATCATATCGGCCAGTTCCAAGGCCGGCTCGCCAAACAAGTTGTCACCGCCCTGGTTTTCCAACACCAGCAAACGCCGCTGAATGGCCCCGATCGAACTGGTCGAGACAAGCCCGTATTTCGCGCTGATGTCGGTCGCATTCTCGGCAATAAAGGTCAGCATCGCCCGCAGATCTTTCAGATCATACATCGGCAAACCTTCGTCATCGGCAATCCGGAACGCTACGTTCATCACACCTTCTTGCGGCTCGGTCAGCTCTAACAGCCGCGACAACAGCAGCGGCCCCATCTCGGCTACGGTGGTGCGCACAGGGTGGCCTTGCTTGCCGTATAAATCCCAAAACGTCACCGGAAACGCACTATACTGCAAATCCAGCCCGATCGTAGCCGCACGTTTCATAAACGCCGCATGCAGCTTGTGGCCCTCAGTTCCGGGCAGCGCGATCCCCGACAGGTCGCCCTTAACATCCGACATGAAAACCGGCACGCCCGCCGCCGAAAACCCTTCGGCCAAAATCTGCAAAGTTACGGTTTTGCCGGTGCCCGTCGCCCCCGCGATCAAGCCATGGCGGTTGCCAAAGCCCAACAACAGGTTTTGCGGGTCTGCATATGCCGCGCCCCCGCCCCCAACGAAAATACTGCCATCGGCCATAGCAACCACCCTTTTCAACTTATGGCTGCAAACCCTGCAGCCGTCATCTGTCTTAGGCAAAATACATTGTTAATGCTTCTGTGCCAGAGTCGTTATTACCAATCGCCCGAAAACCGGTGTTTGGTGACACTTCCTCCCTGTCAAACTGGCCGCACCATTGAAAAGGCGCGGTTTTTTTCAATCCGCACCTGCGCGATACCCTTCAAAATTTCTTGTTGACGCCCTTGTGATTTGGCCTTAGCGTCCCTTTCCATGACGTCGGCCAGTCCGACAGGGAGCAAAAAATTAAAAACAGGGCCGGTTCGCCGGCCCTAATTTTTTTATATAAAGACCATAAGTCTTGCGCGGCAATCCGCCGGATGCCTACCCGTGCCACACCATTTCGGGCCTGACAGGCGCGCGCAGCCATGGTAAACCACCGTCATAACACGGAAGGACCGACCCGAATGTACGCAACCAAATCTGTACAGTTTCTTGCAACAACCCTCTGCTTGCTGGTTGGCACCGCAGCCTTTGCACAAACCGCAGCACCCGAGGCCGCAGCACCCGACGCCGCAACAACCACAGCCGAAACGACAGCACCAGCTGCGGCCCCCGAAACATCGGCGGCCGATGGGCTTTCGATGGGCAAGGATGTCGCATCAGCTGATGGCGTAGGCTCAACCTACACCGCCGCCACCTTTGGCGAATGGGAACAACGCTGCGTCAAAACCGAAGACGGCGCCGATCCTTGCCAGCTCTATCAGTTGCTCAAGGATGCCCAAGGTAATGCCGTCGCCGAGATCTCGATTTTCGGCCTGCCAGCAGATAATCAGGCGGCCGCAGGCGCGACAATCATCGCACCATTGGAAACGATGCTCACCCAAGGCCTGTCGATGTCTGTCGATAACAGCAAGGCACGCCGCTACCCCTTCTCCTGGTGCACAAACATCGGCTGCATTTCCCGCGTCGGCTTTACCCAGGCCGAGGTTGACGGTTTCAAAAAGGGCAATGAAGCGACGCTAACCATCGTTCCCGTTGTCGCCCCCGACCAAAAAGTTGATCTGAAAATCTCCTTGTCCGGGTTTACCGCAGGCTATGACGCGGTGAACAAAACCAACGGAAACTAAGGGCCTCACGGCACGCAAAATCAAAACGCCGCGCCCAACCCGCGCGGCGTTTTTTTCTGTTCTCGCATCCCGCCCCAATCAATCTGCTTTCTTTTCGGCACAAATATCCTGGGGTGAATGCGCCACAAGGCGCAGGGGGGCAACGCCCCCGCCCGCGGCTTATACACGCCGCAGCGCCAGAACCGCGTTCAAACCGCCAAAGGCAAAAGCGTTGGAAATTGCGGCCTCGACCCGCGCCTCGCGCGCCTCATTCGGCACCACATCCAGCGCGCATTCCGGGTCCGGCTCTTCATAGCCAATCGTCGGCGCAATAATCCCGTCCCGCAGCGCCATGATACAGGCCAGCAGCTCTACAGCCCCCGTGCCGCCGATCAAATGCCCGTGCATCGACTTGGTCGATGAAATCATCACATGATCCGCTTGCGGCCCAAACACATCGGCCACCGCCGCGCATTCGGTTTTGTCATTCGCCGCCGTGCCTGTGCCATGCGCGTTAATATAGCCCACATCCGCTGGGTCCAGCCGCGCATCGCGCAAGGCGCCCGCAATCGCCCGCGCCGCCCCTTGCCGCGACGGCATCACAATATCGGCCGCATCCGAGGTCATGGCAAAGCCCACCACCTCGGCCAAAATCTCTGCCTTGCGCTTGCGTGCATGCTCATATTCCTCAAACACGAACACCGCAGCACCTTCGCCTTGCACCATGCCGTTGCGCGTCAGGCTAAACGGCCGACACGCCTCTTTTGACATCACGCGCAGGCCTTCCCAGGCCTTGATCCCACCAAAACACAGCATCGATTCCGACCCGCCGGTCACCATCGCGCGCGTCATCCCCGACCGGATCATGTGGAACGCCTGCCCCATCGCGTGGTTCGAACTGGCACAGGCCGTTGCCACCGAAAAACTGGGGCCGCGCAAGTTAAACTCCATCGAGACATGGCTGGCCGCCGCATTGTTCATCAGCTTTGGCACAACAAACGGATGCACGCGGTTTTTGCGTTCCTCATAAACGGCGCGATAATTCTCATCCCAGGTGTTCACGCCGCCGCCCGCCGTGCCCAGTACAACGCCCGCCTCATTGCCCAAACGGCCATCAAAGTTCAGCCCCGATTGCGCAATAGCCTGCCGCGCCGCAACCAAGGTAAACTGCGTAAATTTATCAAATAAAACAATTTGTTGCCGGTTGAAATGCGCCTCGGGGTCCCAGCCATGCACTTGCCCCCCGATCTTGATCGACAGCCGGTCGATATCGGGAATATCCAGCGCCGAGATCCCGCAGCGCCCTTCCGCAAAGGCCTTTAGCGTCCCGGCCACATCTTGGGCCAGCGCGTTTACCGTTCCGGCCCCCGTGATGACAACCCGTTTCATGCGGCCTGCTGGTCAATCAACCCTTGCACCGCTGCCGCAATCGCACGTACCGAGCTATGGTCAAACCCGCTGGCCTGTGGCGCGTTGGCATTGAAAGGCACCGAAATATCAAAAGCTTCTTCAATCGCAAAGATCGTCTCAACCAAACCAAGGCTATCCACCCCAAGGCTTTCAAGGCTGTTGTCCAGCGTCACATCTGCCAGATCAAGCCCCGCCTGCTCGGCGATAATTTTTCTTACCGTGTCTTCGACTGTCATACTCACCCCTCCGTTTCATCTGCTTTATCAGACGTTTGTGACAGTTTCTTCACCAAGCGCGGCAAACGGCGCAGCGCCTTTTGCATTTCCAGATGGGTTTCCATCTTCACCGCCGGATAGCCCAGCAAAACCCGCCCCGCAGGCGCATTGGTGAAAATTTTTGTCGCCCCACCCGCGATGACATCATCACCTACAAAGATATTGTCATTCACACCGCATTGCCCCGCCAGCACAACACGGTTGCCAATCCGGCTTGATCCCGCAACGCCAACCTGCCCGCACAGCAAGCAATCATCGCCCACCTGCACATTGTGCCCGATATGCACAAGGTTATCGAGCTTGGTGCCATTGCCGATAGACGTGTTGCGAATGGTGCCGCGATCGATGCAGACGTTTGCACCAATTTCCACATCATTTCCGATGGTTACAGCGCCTAATGAATGTATGCGCGTCCAGCTTTGCGCCGCAATTTCGTCGCGCTGGCCCAGGGTCTGGCGAATTTCCTCAACCCCCGATTTTTCGGGCGTCACAAAGGAAAACCCGTCTGCGCCGATCACCGCACCGGGCTGGCAAATGAACCGGTCACCAATCACCACCCGTGCCCCGATCCGCGCGCCTTGGCAAATCAACGCATCCGCCCCGATCTGCGCACCTTCGGCAATCGATACATGGCTGGCAATCCGTGCATTCGGGCCAATCCGAACCCCGGCGCCAATCGTCACAAACGGTGCAATCGCGGCGCCCTCACCAATCACCGCCGAAGGATCGATCACCGACATCGCATGCACACCGGGTGCAATCACCGGCCCCGCATCCAACATCCGCGACAAACCCGCCATCGCCAGCCGCCCACGCGGCGCAAAGACAGCAGCCCTTAGCCCAAGCGCCTGCCAATCCGCCCCTTGCCACAACAAGGCCGCAAGTGCCGCCCCTTTGCCAATGCCATCGGCATAGCGCGGGTCCATTGCCAGTGCCAAATCATCCGGCCCCGCCGCCGCAGGTTCGGACGCACGCTCGATAACCACCGACGTGTCACCCGCAGCTTCGGCCCCAAGCGCCAAAGCGATCTCTGCAATTGTGTGGCCCATGTCCGGCTCCTTCATTCCTTGGCCGCGCAGGGCCGTTACGAAGGATTTAGCCCTGATGTTGCCCCAGTGCTACCCCGGCATCGGTCAGGGCGCGAAAAATCGCCGCGTCACGCCCGTAAACATCACGGCGATACTCGATCCGCCCTGTGTTTGAAGGATATGCAGTGAAATATACCAGATGCACAGGCAGCGGCACATCCAGCATGACAGTGCTTTCCTGACCTGTCGCCAGATGCGATTTGAACAGACCAACCGGATCATCGGTTTGCGCCGCCAACAAGGCATAGGCGAAATCCATCGGGTCACTTAACCGGATACAGCCATGGCTGAACGCCCGCACCTCCCGCGCGAACAGCGATTTCGACGGCGTATCATGCAGGTAAATATTGTATTGATTCGGGAAAATGAACTTTACCAATCCCAACGCATTGCCATCCGACGGCGGCTGGCGCATGGAATATGGGAAGCTTCTTGCAGAATAGGCCGCGAAATTGATCGCACTGCGCGGTACAACCCGACCACGGCTGTCAACAATCTTCAAATGTCCCGCCGCATTCGGGTTCCGCTGCATCATCGGCAGGTATTCCTTGGTGGTGATCGAGCGTGGAACATTCCACGACGGGTTGATCACCATATACTCCATCTCGTCCGAAAACTCGGGCGTTTGCCGGTCGGATGTATTGGCCCCGATAACCGAGCGCGTGGTAAACGTCACGCGGCCATGATCCACAATCTTGGCGGTAAAATCTGTCAGGTTTACCCAGATATGGCGCGGGCCCCGCGCAATATTCATCCAGCGCTCACGCTCCATCGCAACAACAACCGCTTCAAGCCGCTCTTGCGGGCCGATGTTCAGCTGCTCAATCGTCGTCTCATTTGCCACGCCATTGGCTTCCAGCCCCATATCGGTCTGAAACGCCTGCACGGCTTTTTGGATAGAGCCGTCATAGCTTGCGGTTGCACTGCGCGGCAAATAGCGCAAGGCGACCAGACGGTCGCGCAGTTGCAAAACCGCAGGACCAGTCGCGCCGGGCTTTAGCGATGTTGCAGAAACCTTTTCGCCCCAACCACCGGCCGCCACACGTTGCTCTAACTCAAACTTTGCCCGCATCAACTGCGCATAGGCCTGCGTGCGCGGCGGCAAGGATTTCAGAAAGGCGACAGGTTCCGCCGCCAGAAAGGCCTCAAGGTTTTTGCGCCGGTCCCGCAGCTGCACGTCCCGCTTGATCAGCGGAATAACCTTGCCCGGTGTCAGCGCACCGGTCTGCACGTCATGCGCATAATCCAGCAAGGCACGCGTCATCATCACATCCAGCCGCCCGCGATCCCCTTCGGTATGGGCATTGCGTGCCGCCGCGATTAACTGCGCAGGATCATAGCGTTTGACCGGCAATCCATGCGCGCCAGCCCCGGCCAAGGCGTTCAGCAAGGCCGACCGTCGGGCCTCTTGCCCCTCGCCGGTCCAGATGGGGGCATAACCAGAATCGCGGTAAAACGCAGCAATATCCTTGTCATCTGACGCCGCAGCGGCGACGGATTGACTAAAGGCGCCATATTCTTTGGCCACAGAAAACGAAATTTTGGTTTCAGCGCCCGCAGACGCAACCGCGCCACCGCACAACACCGTTGCAAGCAAAATGGCTTTGGCTCCACGGCGCAATTCCGGCTGGAGCGTATTGAAAATGGTCATAATTATTCCTAGCAGTCGCGCAACTTCTTTCAATCTAGTGCATTTACCGTGGCTGTCCACAGTCAAGAAGGTCAAAGTGCGCAAACTGTCGCATTCCCGGCACACGGCCTTTTTTTGCCACCATTTTAGACACCCTGCCCCATTTTAAGCAATTTTTTGCCTATTGGGCGGCATCCTGGGAACCACGGCGAATCTTCACTTGGGTTGCGAATCCACTTGTGCAATAAGGCAAGGGCACTTGGGGATACTTGCACAAAAAGACTGCTGAAAAGTGGTAGAATACCAGCGACGGGACAGGCGCTCAGAATGACAAATGATACGGCAACGATGATCTCACGGCGTGGGCTGCTTGGTGCGTTTGCAGCAACCGCTCTGATTGCAACACCAACCTATAGCAATGCTTTTGGCTTTTTGCGTGGTGCAGGTGATATTCGACGCATCAAAATGTATTCCGGCCGGACAGGCGAAAGCATCGACACGATTTATTGGGTTGATGGCGACTACATCAAAGAGGCGCTGACCGAAATCAACCACTTCATGCGCGATTGGCGCACTGGTACGGCCACCAATATAGATGCCCGCACCATTGATATCATGGCTGCTTCGCACAACCTGATGAACATCTCGGAACCTTATCTGCTGCTATCGGGCTACCGCAGCCCGAAAACCAATGCGATGCTGCGGTCAAAATCACGCGGTGTGGCTAAAAATTCGCTGCATATGCGCGGTCAGGCTGCCGATTTGCGCCTGAAATCCCGCTCGATATCAGAGATGACCAAAGCCGCTTCGGCCTGTGCATCGGGTGGCGTCGGCACCTACAGCCGTTCGAACTTTGTCCATATGGATTGCGGCCCTGTCCGCAGCTGGCGCGGCTAATATTCTGCCACCAGTGATATGAAAAAAGGCACCTTGGGGTGCCTTTTCTTTTGCGTGCATTGCTTTTGCCCGATTGCCAAAGGCCTTAGCCTTCGGTGTCAGCCGCCCGCGCCTCACGCCCGCGAAACCCCATCGCAACCACGAATTTTTCCGAACTATCCGAACGGCTTGCCGGCGGCTTTACGTTCGCAACCTTTTTAAAGTTCTTTTTCAACAGGTTCTGCATGCCAATCTCGGCACCACCTGCCAGAACCTTGGCCACAAACGTGCCCCCTTCGTCCAACGTGTCAAAGGCAAATTCCAGCGCCGCCTCAACCAGCGCAATAATCCGCAAGTGGTCGGTACCTTTATGCCCCGAGGCCGCCGCCGCCATATCCGACATCACCACATCCGCATTGCCGCCCAACCAGCCCTTGACCAGGGCATCGGCTTCCTCGGACAAGAAATCCAACTGATGGATCTGCGCGCCGGGAATCGGCTCGATCGCCTGCAAATCCACACCCAAAACCGTGCCAACCGGCTTTTTCGGGTTCTGCCCCAGTGCATTCACCCGCTCAACCGCGATCTGGCACCAGCCACCGGGCGCACAGCCAAGGTCAACCACCCGCGCGCCGGGCACCAGAAAGCCGTATTTCTCATCCAGCTCGGCAATTTTATACGCCGCGCGGCCACGAAAGCCCTCTTTCTTGGCCCGCTGTACATATGGGTCGTTCAACTGCCGCTCCAGCCACAGCGTCGACGACAGTTTGCGCCCTTTTGCCGTTTTCACCCGCACGCGCAAATCGCGCTGGCCGCGGCCTGATGTCTTTTTCTCGGTCATCTCATTACACCGTCATTCATAAGGCCCATCCGTCAGCACGCCATCCGCGCTCATCTGGGCATAAAGCAAGCCTTCACGCAGGCCCCGATCTGCAACCGACAAACGGTCTGTCGGCCAAACCCGCATCAAAGCCTGCAAGATCGCCGCCCCCGACATAATCAGACTATGCCGGTCCCGCCCGATTCTCGGGTCTGTCCGCCGCCCTTCCGGCCCCAGGGCCAGATATTCGCGGATGACCGTATCTATCTGATCCGACGACATGCGCAACCCATCGACCTTGGCCCGATCATACCGCTTCAGCCCCAAGAACGACGCAGCCACCGTGGTCACCGTGCCGCTGGTGCCGATAATCTGAAACCCCTCGCGCGCATTATCATGGTTATAGGGCGAAAAACTCGACAGGTTTTCCTCAAAAAACCAGCTCATCAGGGCAAAGCGCGCGGCGTCATCCTCGACATCCGCAAACTGGTCTTTCAGCGTCGCCACCCCCAAAGGCACCGAAATCCAATCCACCACCCGCGCTTGCCCCGGCCCTTGCGGCTTGAACCCCGCATGCAGCCGCATAATCGCCCGCGGCCTGTCCGATGGCTCTACCCCTGTCAGATCAATCCACACCAGTTCGGTTGAGCCGCCGCCAATATCAACCACCAGCAACTGCTCGGCCTGTACATTCACCAAAGGCGCACAAGAAATAACCGCCAGCCGCGCCTCATCTTCCGGCGCGATGATTTCCAGCTGTAAACCAGCCTCTCGCCGCACCTGCCGGATAAAATCGCGCCCGTTCTTGGCCTGCCGGCATGCCTCGGTCGAAACCAGACGCATCCGCTTAACCCGATGCTTTTCCAGTTTTTTCTGACAAATGCGTAGCGCTTGGATCGTCCGCGTCATCGACGCACGCGAAAGCCTGCCCGAGGCCTCAAGCCCCGCGCCAAGCTGGACAGTTTTTGAAAAACTGTCGATCACCTGAAACTGGCTGCCCCGCGGTCGGGCAATCAGCATCCGGCAACTATTTGTACCCAAATCCAGCGCAGCATAAAGCTGGCCCGACCCAGGCAGGGGGGAGTCAGACGGTTCGACCCGAGCCTCATCGGAATCGATAAGCTCAGGGATCGCGTCCTCCTCCCGGGGACGCTCGGGCGTCATGTCACGCCCTCCATACAGTGTTGCCACTATGCTACCCCCGCGAGGGCTCATAAACAAGATGAAGATTATGACCCTTTCCGCCTATCGCACCGCAGGGTGCGGCCTGCTATCACCTGCGCAAGGTCGCTCATAGCTGTTTTGATGTCGAAAAACGTCATTGAAAGCGCTGATCTACCGTTAAAACAGGCCAAACGGATAAAGGGGAATCGCAAGATGCCAGAGGTCACAATCGTGTATTGGCGGGATATTCCGGCGCAGGTTATCGTCGGCAAAGGCCGCTCGGGCACCAAGGTGCAGCTGCCTGAACGCTTTGAACAGGCGATTGACCGTTGTGCGATGAAAATCGGCGCCAAAGATGCCGATCTCTACCTTGCCGAATGGCGCAAAGCCGCACCCTACCCGCTTGACGGCGATCCGGCCGAGATTGCCAAAGCCGAAGCCGCCCGTCTGGAAGCCGAGTTCGATACTGCGCGCATCAAGCAACTGATCGATAATTCCGGCTGGGCTTGAACACCTTGGAAAAAACACCCGTAACCAACAAACTGTGGGAGAATGTCGTGGCTCTTTTCAACTTCAAACGTGCGGCCGCACCGGCAAGCACATTTGCCAGCCCCAATGCCCCTCAGCTTGAGGCGTTCTTGCAAGATTACTCGATTGAGGTGATGCCGCGCACTGCCGAAAAGGTCGAGAATTTCCGCGATCTTCTGCCGCAACATACCCGCGTTTATGTCGCCCATATCGAAGGCACCCCGATTGAGGAAATGGTCGCCACCGCCAAGCGTCTGAAAGGCGAAGGCTTTGATGTCATGCCGCATTTTCCGGCCCGCATCATCAAAGACCGTGCCACTTTGGCCAATTGGATTGCACAATACCAAGGCGAGGCCGATGTCAAACAGGCGCTGCTCTTGGGCGGTGGCGTGGCAACACCGCACGGCGATTTCGACAACTCGATGCAGCTGATGGAATCCGGCCTGTTTGACGGCTTCACCCGCTTGCACATCGCCGGTCACCCCGAAGGCAACCGCGATATTGACCGTGACGGCGGCGATAAGCTGGTAATGGAAGCGCTGAAATGGAAACAGGCGTTTTCCGAGCGTTCGGATGCCAAAATGGCAATCGCGACCCAGTTTTGCTTTGAGGCCGGCCCCGTCATAAAATGGGCCGACCGTCTGGCAGCCGAAGGCATCGACATCCCGATCCATATTGGCGTTGCCGGCCCTGCCAAGCTGCAAACCCTGATCAAATTCGCCATCGCTTGCGGTGTTGGTCCGTCGCTGAAAGTGCTGCAAAAACGCGCGATGGACGTGACCAAACTCTTGCTGCCCTATGAGCCGACCGAATTCGTGACCGAACTGGCGGCGCATAAAGCCAAGCACCCGAATTTCGGCATTCAATCTGTCCATTTCTTCCCACTTGGCGGCATCAAAACCAATGCCAACTGGGCCATTGAAAATGGCGGAACCGCTGCCACCCCTGCATCTCAATCTTAAGGAACTAGTTTAACTATGACCCGTACTGTCATTGAATCTAAAACAAAAACGGTAATCATCGGTTTTGACGAACCCTTTTGCGTTATCGGCGAACGTATCAACCCCACAGGGCGTAAAAAGCTGGCAGCCGAACTAGAGGCCGGCAATTTTGATACCGTTCTGCGTGACGCGCTGGAACAGGTTGCTTGCGGCGCCACGGTGCTTGACGTCAACTCTGGCGCGGTTTTCACCAATAAAATGGCCGAAGACCCGCGCTACGCCGACAACAACTTTGTCGAACCCCCCTTGATGCACGAATTGATCACCCGCATTCAGGCCATCACCGACACGCCTTTGTGCATCGACAGCTCGGTTCCCGGCGCACTTGAGGCCGGCCTGAAAGCCGCCGAGGGCCGCCCGCTTTTGAACTCGGTCACCGGTGAAGAAGACCGGCTAGAGCTCGTTCTGCCACTGGTCAAAAAATACAATGTACCGGTTGTGGCGATTTCCAACGACGATACCGGCATTTCCGAAGACCCCGATGTCCGTTTTGCTGTGGCGAAAAAGATCGTCGAACGTGCCGCCGATTTCGGCATTCCGGCTTGTGACATCGTTGTGGACCCGCTGGTGATGCCAGTGGGCGCGATGGGCTCGGCTGGTCAGCAGGTGTTCACCCTTGTGCGCCGCCTGCGCGAAGAACTCGGCGTAAACACCACTTGCGGCGCGTCGAATATTTCCTTTGGCCTGCCGCAACGCCACGGTATCAATGGCGCTTTCTTGCCTATGGCCATTGGCGCAGGCATGACCAGCGCCATCATGAACCCCGTGCGTTTGCAGGAAATGGAGGCCATTCGCGCCGCCAACTTCCTGATGAACCATGATGCCAACGGCGGCGAATGGATCCGCTTTGCCAAGGTCATCGAAGCCGTCGAAGGCGGGATGACCTTTGCCGAAGCCTCGGCCTCTATCGGTGCGGCCGGTGGGCGTGGTGGGCGTCGCGGTGGGCGCCGCGGCTAAGGCCTTTCGACAAAATTTCTCCATGGGCCCAATGGTTTTGGGCCCATGGAACACAGCCAAAACACCCCGCTCCACGCATTCGCACCGGTTTTGCCAGCGTTAACGGCACCGCCCCTGATTTTTCGACAATAAATCAAAATATTGAATGCGGATGCCTACCCTCTGGACAATCCACACCGCAGCCGCCATCAACAGCGCATGTCTGAACGCAATCACCCCCTCGCAGCCGCAGCATGGATGATCGGCTCTATCGCCGCTTTCTCGGTCATGGCCGTTGCCGGGCGCGAGGTTTCGGGCGTGCATGACACGTTTGAAATCATGACCTGGCGTTCGCTCATCGGCTTTGTCATCGTTGTGGCCGTTGCCACAACCACCCGTCGCCTGCATGAGGTGAAAACCAACCGCCTCCACCGCCACGCCTTGCGCAATGTGGCGCATTTCACCGGTCAGAACCTCTGGTTCTGGGCGTTAACAATGATCCCCCTCGGCCAGGTTTTTGCGCTCGAATTCACCTCTCCGATCTGGCTTATCCTGCTCGCCCCGATCTTTCTGGGCGAGTCCCTGACCCGCCCAAAACTAATCGCCGCCGGCTTTGGGTTTGCGGGTACGCTGTTTGTCGCCCGCCCTGATTTTTCGGCCTTCGACCCCGGAATAGCCGCCGCGGCGCTGGCCGCCCTTTGCTTTGCAACCACCAATATTGCAACCAAATCGCTTACCCGCCACGAATCCATTGTCTCCATCATGTTCTGGCTGACCGGCATGCAACTGGTGATGGGAATCGTCATGGCGGGGTATGATGGCGCTATCGCCTTGCCCACCGCGCAGACCTTGCCTTGGCTGGTTCTGATCGGGCTCTGCGGCCTTACCGCCCACTTCTGCCTGACCACGGCGCTGTCACTTGCGCCTGCCAGCGTTGTCGTCCCGATTGACTTTCTGCGCCTGCCCGTGGCCTTTACCCTCGGCTGGGTGCTTTATGATGAAGGCCTTGATCCTGCTTTGATAATTGGCGCGGCGCTCATCCTGATCGGCATCAGTGTTAACCTTTGGGCGGGCAAAACCGCCGCAAGACGGGCATAGATACAACAACTTTCCCCTTCAAAGTTTGTGACGCGGCGTAACGAATTGACCGATTCAAATCGTCGCTTTAACGGTATTTCGGGACCATTGTTTTAAATCGTTCAAGGACAAGTTCGGGGAGGAACTACCATGAAAAAAATCCTAGCAACCCTAGGGGCGGCGGCGCTTACCGCCGGCGCAGCACAGGCCGGCGGCATTGACCGCACTGGCCAATCCACGGGCATCCTGTTCGAAAAAGGCAATTACGCCGAGTTTTCCTTTAGCCACGTGTCACCAAGCATTTCGGGCGTTGGTGCAAGCTCAGGTATCGGTACCGGTATAAGTCTGGCAACCCCGACACCGGGTCAGGCCTCGGGCGATATGGCGGCCAATTACAACCAGATCGCTGGTGGCTTGAAATATCAGTTCAACGACCGTCTTTCGGCAGCCCTGATCGTCGATCAACCTTTCGGCGCCGATGTCTACTACCCTGCGGGAACCACCTATTTCGCGCGCGGCTCGACCGCCTCAATCGACACGATGGCCATGACCGGCTTGCTGAAATATACAACCGCGTCAAATGTTTCGGTCTATGGCGGCCTGAAGTATCAGACCATGTCAGCCGTGGCATCCGTGCCCTTTATCAAAAGCTATACCGGCAAAGCCGAACGTGATGGCGGATATGGCTATGTCGTTGGGGCCGCTTATGAAAAGCCCGAAATAGCGCTGCGCGTGGCGCTGACCTACAGCTCCAAGGTAAAGCATGATTTTGCTGTTGTCGAAACCTCTACGCAGGCAGGTCTTACATCGCTCGCCAGCACCATGCAGGTCGAGACACCGCAATCACTGAACCTTGAATTCCAATCTGGCGTTGCCAAGGACACATTGGTCTTCGGCTCGGTCCGTTGGGTTGACTGGTCCAATTTCAAAATCGCCCCAAAAATTTACAACACATTGACCGGCGGTGGCAGCCTCGTATCCTACGACCATGACACCATTACCTATACTTTGGGCGTTGGGCGCAAGCTGAACGACAATTGGGCAGTTTCGGCCTCGCTTGGCTATGAAAAAGCCCACGGTGGCTTTTCGGCAAACCTTGGCCCGCATGACGGCAAGAAAAGCCTGACGCTGGCGGCGATCTATACCCGCGACAATATGAAAATCACGGGTGGCCTGTCCTATACAAAAATCGGCGATGCCCAAACCACGCTGAACAACACAGTCACAGCAGCGAATTTTAACGACAACCACGCTGTCGGCGTCGGCATCAAGGTTGGTTACAGCTTCTAAGCTGCTGATAGAACAGGTTTAACCCCTAGCATGAAAGGCCCCGCACATCCTGCGGGGCCTTTTTCGCTAAAAATCCAAGTCCAGCCAAAGCCGCCCGTCCCGATAGCCGCCTTGCACCAAATAGCCGGTACTTGCCACCTCGGGGAACGCGTCTTGCCAATCCCGAAAGCGGTCATTCGTCACAATCCGCGCCTGTAAATCCCGCGCCGATTGCAGAATAAACCCATCGGCCTGCACGCCTTTGGCCACCACCATCACACGGTCACGCGGCAACCCCAAATCCCGTGCCATGGCCACATCATTGCGGTGGCGCCCCCCCAGCAAATAGCCCGCATTCGCGTCAAACATCACACCGGGCACAAAACCCAAATTTGTCAGCCGCTCGATCACCACGATCACCGTTTCAAGGTTTGGTTGGCCGCCGTTCCAATACATCACGTTTGACCCGTCGATGACGATCCATTTTTCCCGCGAGATTTTGCGGCTCGGGGCCTTCTTGTACTGCGGTGTGATTTTGCGGCGCTGTGCCTTCTTGTCCGGCGCGTACCACGCACGCAGCAGTACAATCGCACTGGCCATCGCGCAAAGCACCGCCAGCAAAAACGCATCTGGCATCGTCCACGTCGCAGCCAATGCCAGAACAGAGAGGGCAAACAAAATGACGGGTACAATCATAACGCGAATCTAGCCGTGAAAAACCACCTTGCCAAGCAGACTTGCACCCACCAGCCGCAGTTTTCGCGTGAACTCCGGCCCTGCCCGCGCTATCACATGGCACCAACACGCAGCGGAGGCCTTGATGCTCTATTCTTCATCCAAAGACTGGCTGGCAGAACCTGCCAAGAAAACCTTGCTCTTTGGCATGTCTGGCCTTGGTAAAACCTATCTTTCCAATATGTTGCGCGATGAGGCCCGTTGGTTTCACTATTCGGT
Source organism: Pseudorhodobacter wandonensis (assembly GCF_001202035.1). Taxonomy (GTDB): domain Bacteria; phylum Pseudomonadota; class Alphaproteobacteria; order Rhodobacterales; family Rhodobacteraceae; genus Pseudorhodobacter; species Pseudorhodobacter wandonensis. The sequence goes on from NZ_LGHT01000025.1 coordinate 114,232, forward strand.
CGATTACCGCATCGGCACCCGCTACATGGGCGAATATATCGCCGACAACTTTAAACGTGAGGCGATGAAAGTTCCGCTTTTGCGTGAATTACTGCTGACCGATAGCGTTTATATCGCGTCAAACATCACCTTTGAAAATCTGGCACCGCTGTCCACCTATCTGGGCAAACCCGGCAACCCCGATCTTGGCGGCGTGGCCTTTGCCGAATATTGCGCCCGCCAGACCCAGCATGAGGCCGCCGAAAAAGCCGCATTGATGGATACCGAGCGTTTCATCAAACGCGCCGCCAGCCTTTATGGCTATAACAATTTCGTCTGCGATAGCGGCGGCTCTATTTGTGAGGTTGTTGATGCCAATGACCCCCACGACCCTATTTTGACCGCCCTGTCGCGCAACCTGCTGCTGGTCTGGATCCAGGGCTCGGATGCGCATCGTGAAGCCCTGATCCGCCGCTTTGATCGCGCGCCCAAGCCTATGTATTATCAGCCTGAATTCCTGCTTCAGGTCTGGAACGATTACCTGACCGCGCAATCCCTGACCGAAGAGCAGGTAAACCCCGACGCCTTTCTGCGCTATGGCTACGCCCGCCTGCTCGACCATCGCCGCCCGCGCTATGCGGCAATGGCAAAATGGGGCGTCACCGTCACCGCAGATGAGGTGGCGCAGGTCAAATCACCCGACGATTACATCGCCCTGATTGCCAAAGCCCTTGATCGCGGCAATACCGCCCCCTAATTCTTGTCCGAGACCGGAGCCAAAATTATGCCCATCACCCTGCCCGAAGACCTGCCCGCTTTTGACGTTTTGTCAAAGGAAGGCGTCATGGTGATTTCACCCGACCGTGCCAGCCATCAAGACATCCGCCCGCTGAAAATTGCGCTGCTGAACCTGATGCCCAAAAAGATCCAAACCGAAAACCAATTCGCGCGGCTGATCGGTGCCACGCCCTTGCAGATTGATCTGTCGCTGATCCGCATGTCGGAACACCAAACCAAAAACACCGCCGCCGAACATATGGAAGCCTTCTATCGCCCCTTCCAAGAGGTGCGGGATGAAAAATTCGACGGCCTTATCATCACGGGCGCACCGATTGAGCATTTGCCCTTTCAAGACGTGACCTATTGGGATGAGCTGACCGAGGTCATGGACTGGACGCAAACCAACGTGCATTCCACCTTTGGCGTTTGCTGGGGCGGCATGGCGATGATCAACCATTTTCATGGCGTGCAAAAACACATGTTGCCCGCCAAGGCGTTCGGCTGTTTCCGCCATCAGAACCTTTCCCCTACCTCGCCGTATTTGCGCGGGTTTTCAGATGATTGCGTGATACCTGTGTCGCGCTGGACCGAAATGAAACAGGCCGAAATTGACGCCGCACCCGGCCTGCACATTCTGCTCGGCTCGGATCAATCAGGCCCCTGCCTGGTCGAGGACGCGGCACATCGCGCGCTGTATATCTTCAATCATTTCGAATATGACAACGAGACGCTAAAGCAGGAATATGACCGCGACATCGCCGCCGGCACCCCGATTAACGTGCCGCAAAACTACTACCCGGATGACAATCCTGCAAATAAACCGCTGAACCGCTGGCGCAGCCACGCGCATCTTTTGTACGGCAACTGGATTAATGAAATCTACCAGTCAACCCCTTATGATATCGCGCAAATTGGCCAATAACCCTGTCTTCGCCTCTTCCGCACGCGCACCAAACCGCTGATTGCACCGCAGCCTACAACCCGCCATATTGCCATAAACCAACCAACGGAGCCCGCTATGGACCTGCCTTTTGACGGAGCAATCAGCAAGTTTCTGGCCCAAGACGCGCCCAAGCCTGTCCGCAAAACGCTGGAAAAAGCTGATAAAGACGACATCCTGTCGAAATCCTATCCCTATAAGCGCGAGATGAAGCGCAAGGATTATGAAACCGCGATGCGCGGCCTGCAACGCCAGCTTGTGCGCTTGCAAGCCGACATCAAAGAGACGGGCAAGCGTGTGGTCGTGGTTTATGAGGGGCGCGATGCCGCCGGCAAAGGGGGTACAATCGCCGTCACCCGCGAAAACCTGAATCCGCGTGTTGCCTCGGTCGTCGCCCTTTCCAAACCCTCTGACCGCGAAGCGACACAATGGTATTTTCAACGCTACATTGATTGGCTACCTGCGGCCGGTGAAATGGTGCTGTTCGACCGCTCTTGGTACAATCGTGGTGTTGTTGAGCATGTCTTTGGCTTTTGTACCCCTGATCAGCGCGAACATTTCTTTGCCCAGCTTCCCAGTTTCGAAGAAATGCTGGTGAATGAGGGCATTGTACTGGTCAAACTCTGGCTGAATGTCGGTCAGGCCGAACAGCTCCGCCGCTTTCTCGCGCGTGAAAAAGACCCGCTCAAGCAGTGGAAACTTTCATGGATTGATGTCGAGGGCTTGAAAAAATGGGACGCCTATAGCGCCGCCATCGAAGAAACCCTGACGCGCAGCCACTGCGACCACGCGCCTTGGACGGTCATCCGCTCGGACGATAAAAAGCGCGCCCGTATTGCCGCTATTCAAACCCTTCTGCGGGCAGTCGATTATGCCGGCAAGGATGACACGCTGATCGGCACGCCCGACCCTGCGATTTGCGGTACCCCTGCGCTCTGGGCCGATTCCGCGGATGAGTAAACGCGGTTATCATCATGGCAACCTGCGACAGGCATTGGTCGAGGCAGCGCTGGACCTGATTACAGAAAAAGGCCCGCAAGGCTTTACCCTGTCCGAGGCCGCCAAAGAGGCCGGCGTCACCCCCGCCGCCGTCTATCGCCATTTCGCCGGACGGGATGAGCTGATCGCCGAGGCCGCCCGCCAAGGCTATGATATCTTTGCCGCTTTGATGGAATACGCCTATAATGATGGCAAACCCAGCGCCTTGCAGGCGTTTGAGGCGACAGGCCGCGCCTATCTTGCCTTTGCCCGCAAATATCCGGGCCATTATCAGGCCATGTTTGAAAGCGGCTTGGCAATGTCTGCCCATCCCGAACTGGCAACCACCGCCGCCAAAGCGCGTGGCGTGATGGAGCGCGCCGCTGTGCAATTGTCACAACAACTCCCACCGGCAAAGCGCCCGCCTGCCTCGATGTTTTCGGCCCATATCTGGGCGCTCAGCCATGGCGTGGTCGAGCTGTTCGCCCGCGGTTCACCGGGGGCAAAAAGCCCCTACCCGCCCGAAGATCTGCTGGAAACCGGCATCGGCATCTACCTGCGCGGGCTGGGGCTACTGCCGCCCGATAACTAGGCGTTGAAAAGGGGGCACGTTGCGCACACCCCGCAATCGGCCTGCCCGATCACCCTGTTCGCGTTGCAAACAGGGCTTAACAATCAGTTAACGGAAATGGGATTTTTGTTTGTTTTCTGTTAGTTAACAAAGTGACCGCACGCGGACAGTTCAGCGAAACAGCACCAAGGCCCCCGGAGACCAGGCAACCCGCGTTTCATCCCCGATTTCCAGAACCGGGCGGCCAAAAACGTTCCGCATCGAAATCCGGATCGCCGCATCCGACCCGGCCAATTTGACATCATAATAGGTCATGTCGCCGTAATAAACGACCTCTTCAATCACAGCCATACTCTCGCGATCGCTCGCTGTCTGGCCTTCAAAAAGGATCGTCAACGTTTCGGGCCGAAACCCTACAACCGCCCCCTCACCCGAGGTTCCCCCCGGCGCCTGCTCGGCATTCAAAACCAGCCGCCCAAAGCCCTGCGCCTCGACTTCAACCGTGTCACCGGATTCGCCAATAATCTGGGCAGGCAGGAAGTTCATCGTCCCAATAAAATCCGCCACTCTCCGGCTATTGGGGCGCCGATACAGGGTTTCAGGGTCGGCCAGCTGCGCGATCTCACCTTCAAACATCACAGCAATCCGGTCGGACATAACCAGGGCTTCTTCCTGATCATGGGTGACCAGAATAAACGTGATGCCCACCTGGCGTTGCAAGCGGATCAATTCCACCTGCATCTGCTCGCGCATCTTTTTATCCAGCGCTGAAAGCGGCTCATCCAGCAGCAAGACTTTGGGCTTCAAAATCAACGCCCGCGCCAAAGCAACCCGTTGCCGCTGCCCACCCGAAAGCGCATGGGCCTCACGATCACCAAAGCCTTTCAGACCCACCATTTCCAAGGCGTCACCGACCCGCGACGCCATCTCAGCTTTGGAAAGCCCGGCCTTGCGCAGCCCGAATCCGACGTTTTCGGCAACAGTCAAATGCGGAAAAATCGCGTAGGATTGGAACACCATATTTGTCGGCCGTTGGTTTGCCGGAACCCCCGCCATATTGCGGCCGTCAATCATTACGGCGCCCGAAGAAATGCCCTCAAACCCGGCAATCGTACGCAAAAGCGTTGTCTTGCCACAACCCGAAGGCCCGAGTAGCGAGAAAAACTCACCCGCCCTAATCTCGGCCGTAATCCCGCGCAAGGCATGGTAATCGCCATAATATTTTTGCACGTCCTGAAACGCAATCATGGTGGGTTTATCGGTCACAGGAAGCCTCCGGTATCTTTTCCGCCGGTTTTCGCGATCCCGCGGCGACGGAAAAATTCAGCAATAGTTAGCAAAACAATCGACAAGCAGACGAGCACAGTCCCCAGCGCCATGATCACCGGCACTGCGGCCGGAAAGCGGAACTGCGAGAAGATGAACACAGGCAAAGTCGGCTCGGTGCCCGCAAGGAAAAACGCGATGATGAACTCATCAAGACTGATGGTAAACGAGATCAGCAGGCTGGAAATAATCCCCGGCATGACCAGCGGTAAAATAATCAGGCGAAAGGTCGATGCAGCGGTTTCGCCCAAATCATAGGCGGCCTCTTCCAGACTTTGATCAAGCGATTGAAATGCTGATGACAGAATCGCAATGGTGAAAGGGGTGCAAATCAGCACATGCCCCAAAATCACCGTCCACAGCGACAGGTTTACCCCCATGCCCAGCAGGACGACCAGCAAAGATACGGCGACAATAATCTCTGGCAGCACCAGTGGAAGCATGATTAACCCCATGATCCCTGCCTTCATCGGAAAACGATAGCGCGTTGAGGCGCGCGCGGCAAAAATGCCCAAAGTGGTCGCCAATATCGATGAGGTAATTGCGATAAACAACGAGTTTTTCACCGCAAGACCAAGTGTTGGCTGCTCGAACATCGCGGCAAACCAGCGGGTCGAAAAGCCGGTCAGCGGAAAGGCGATCACTGTCGCATCGTTAAAGGCAAACATCGGCAAAATGATGATTGGCGCGTAAAGGAACAGCAAATACCCAATGGCATAGACCTTGAACCATCTTCCCTTCATCACTTTGGCCCCTTCAGATAACGACGATTGAGCCCGATAAAGGCAAGGCTGACCAAAGTTACAATCGCCATCGCCGAAACCGCAATGGCCGAACCGAGCGGATAATTATCAAGCTTGAGATATTGTAGCTGGATCAGGTTTGCGACCATCCGGCCCTCGGGGCCACCCACAAGTTGCGGCGTGACGTAATCGCCGATGGTCGGAATAAACACAATAAGAACCGAGGCAATCACGCCCGGCATCGCCAAAGGCAAAGTGACCCGCAGGAATGTCCTGAACTTGGTTTCGCCCAAATCCTGCCCCGCCTCTAGCAAGCTGCGGTCGATCTTTTCCAACGCAACAAAGATTGGCAAAATGGCAAAGGGTGCATAGGCATGGGCTAGGGTGATGACAACCGAATTTACATTATACAGAATAAAATCAAGCGGTTGATCGATAATACCAAGCCCGATGAGGCCCGAGTTTACCACGCCGTTATAGCCCAATATGACTTTCCACAAGAACACGCGGATCAGATAGCTGGTCCAGAACGGGATGGTAATCAGAAACAGCCAAAGCGACTTTTTCGATGCTTCGACATGAAAGCTAACAAAATACGCAACAGGAAAGGCCAAAATGACAGTCACAAACGTAACGGTCATCGCTACGCCCAACGACCGGATCATCACCGAGCGGTACAATTCATTCGTCCACGCCTCGACATAGTTGGCGACGGTGAATTGACGGATGATCTCGAGATAGCCGTCGGTCAAAAAACTATACAGAAAAATTGTACCAAGTGGCGCGGCCAACATCAAAATGGCGTAAATTGCCGTTGGGCTAACCATCAGCAATCCGTTTGCGCCTTCAGACTGGCGCCATTTGCTCCATCGCGATTCAGCGCCCATTGTGCCGCCCACCTAATTCACAGTTGCTAAACACTATGTCTTACACAGGAATTCGCGTGTGAAAAGAGCGTATTTGCATGGGCTTGGTGCAGAGCGATGTCAGACGCCAATACGCTCTAGCGCAATCGCACGTTTGCCGACCTCGGAAATCAGCGCTGGCACAACCTTTAATGCCAAAACCGCACTGCGAAGGGCCTCAGACAGCTGGGCTTCGTTCACATGCTGGCTGGACACGCGCCAAACCATGCGGCGGCTGACGCCATCATCAAAAACGACTTCGGTACCACCGTTGCGTGCTTTGCGGAATCCAAGAAACTGCGCGCCCCCATTGGGTGCGTGAAAACCTGATTGATATCCCATTTTGGGTCTCTTTTTATATAACTGCTCTACCGGCAATCATCGCTCAGAGCGTCACGTCAGGTCAAGTGATTTGATCGCTGATCACGCAGAAGCGATTGAAATGCAACAATTACACAGAAAGCTCGGATGGAGGACTTTCCAGCAGGCGCGCAAGTCTTCGACAGGCATCTTCGATCTGACCCCTGCTATGGTTGCCGGGCAGTGCCAGACGCACAGCATTTGGTGCCCGGCCATGAATTAACGCGAACTCATCCGCCGAACGCAGCAAGACGCCTTCGGTTTCGGCCATCCGCGCAAAAACCGATGCACGCCACCCCGAAGGCAGCCGCAACCAGACAAATGGCAAGCCTTGCTGCCACGCAAGATCATAAGCGCCCAGTACATTGACCACACCTTCCAGCCGGTCTGAAAAGCCGGCCTGCACTGCTAAGCGCAATTCTTGTGCCACGCCACTGTCCAGCAGCGCGGTGCAGAGATCCGAGACCGGCCGCGCGAGGCCGAAAAAGCTGTGCTGTGCTGTCAGGCGGCCAGCTTGCCCCATCCCGTTCGGGCAAACAACATAGCCAAGCCGTAATGCCGCCGAAATGCTTTTGGAAAAACTGGCGATATACCAGGTGCGATCTGGCGCCAATGCCCGCAAAGACGGAAGATTGCTTTGGGCGATAGAATAACAATCATCCTCAATGATCTGAATTTCATAGGTTTTTGCGATCTGGGCGATCTCTATCCGCCTGTGTTCGGGCATTCGTACTGTCGTTGGATTTTGCGCCTCGGTCGTGACGCACAGCACCTGCGGGCTGTGCTTGCGGCAGGCCGCCTCAAGCGCATCGGGGCGCATTCCTTCCTCATCCACCTCTATCGCCAGGGGTTCGGCGCGCGACAGGCGGGCGGCGTGGCGAAACCCTGCATAGGCAAGGTCTTCGATCAGCACCATCGGCCGATCACCGCGCAGGCAACATTGCAGCACCAAGTTAATGGCATTTTGGCCACCATAACTAAGCGCGATATCATCGGAAGACAGTGGGCCAAGTACCCGCCCCTGCAACCAACCGACAATCCCTTCGCGCAACCTTTCCTCGTCGCGTTGACTGGGGTAGTCGAGCCAACTGGAGGAAATTGTACCATTCATAGTGGCCAATGCCGCATTGAACGCCGCCCCCTGCCCGACATCGGGCATTCGCGGTGAACGCATATCGATACGCCCTGTCAAAGAAGCCGGGTCGCGCTCGGCATAAAAGCTTTGCGTTGGGCCAAAGCGCGGCGTCGACATGGCCACAAAAGTACCACGCCCGACTGTTGCCGCCAAAAGCCCCTCTTGCGTGGCCAATTGGTACGCACGCGAGACCGTTCCCGGAGTGACTTTGATTTGCCAGGCCAGTTCGCGCACTGTGGGCAGCTGGCTGTCGGGCGGCAAAACGCCCATCCGAATGGCTTCGCGCAAGGCGCGGACCAGCGCCAAATATTTGGGGCCGGGATATTGTGTCAAATCTGGCAGCCAATTTGTATTGGTCACAAAGTACCTCTGGCGTTGTTTTGGCAAGTTTGCAATATTGTACGCATGCAGTCAATCCGGATTGTATGCGTACAAATGAGGTTTCCTATGTCATATCAGAATTTTGAGACGTTGATCGCAATTCGCCCGCTGCCCCCAGTGGCATCTGCCGTGTTTGCGCTGGCTGTCACCATTCTGAAATGGGAACAACGTCGCCAAACCCGACGCGCGCTAAGCCATTTGGATAAACATATGCTAAGTGACATCGGCCTGAGCCAACATGAAGCAGAGTTGGAACACCAAAAAGCTTTCTGGAAAGGCTAAACGAATTTTCCCTATGATATTTCCAAAGGCCCGCGTCATTCGTGGGCCTTTTATTTAATGAATGCAGCCGATCGCGCTTGCATTGGCATCAGTATCTGGCTGTAACCTTGCGCAAAACGAATGCCGGAGGATTGAATGGCAAGCTTGGGAAAGCTGGAGGCACCGCAGCACGCATCTTATGATGTCGTAATCGTGGGCGGCGCAATGATGGGATCATCTGCAGCGTGGTTTTTGGCCAGCAACCCCGATTTTGACGGTAGGGTTTTGGTGGTCGAACGTGATCCGAGCTATCGGGATGCCGCGACATCGCACACCAACTCTTGCATCCGGCAGCAGTTTTCGACGGCGCTGAATGTGCAAATCTCGCAGTTCGGGGCGGCGTTTGTTCAAGACTTGCCGCGCCTTATGGGGGCAGACGCGCCCCAGCTGAAAATCCAGAATTTCGGCTATATGTATCTGGCCGATACAGCCGGTTTTGCAGATATTTTGCGCGCGAGCCAAAAAGTGCAGCTGGCGGAAGGTGCAGGCACCCAGCTGCTGACGCCCGACGAGATTAAGGCCGCATATCCGTTTTATGCGGTAGATGACCTTGTTTTAGGCAGCATAAACACCCGTGACGAAGGATATTTCGACGGAATCACTCTGTTTGATATGTTCCGGCGTCAGGCTCGGAAACTTGGGGCCGAATATATTGCGAATGAAGTTGTCGCAATCAATCGCAACGCCGCGGGCACGCGCGTGGAAAGTGTGACACTCGCCTCGGGGCAGGTTGTTCAGTGCGGGCAAGTGGTGAATGCGTCGGGCACGCGCGGTGCGAAAACGGCGGCGATGGCGGGCATACTGATTCCGGTCGAACCGCGCAAACGCCACACTTGGGTCTTTAGCGCCGAGCGTCCGTTGGACCGCCCCCTACCCCTGACCATTGACCCTTCGGGCGTGCATTTCCGGCAGGATGGCGCGGCAAGCTATATGGCTGGCGGGCATAGCGATCATGACCCGGCTGTCGGTTTTGACGATTTCGCGGCTGATTATAGCCTGTGGGAAAGCCACATCTGGCCGGTGATTGCCGCGCGTATTCCGCAGTTTGAATCCATCAAGGTCATGCGCGAATGGGTCGGGCATTATGACCTGAATACACTTGACCAGAACGCCATTGTGGGCCCGCATGATGGATTAACGAACTTTCTGTTCCTGAACGGATTTTCCGGCCATGGCCTACAGCAATCGCCTGCGATGGGGCGCGGGCTGTCCGAATGGGTGATTTATGGGGAATATCGCAGCCTTGATCTGTCGCCGCTCGGGTTTGACCGGATTGCGAAAGGGGCGGCCTTTGTGGAAAAGGCGATTATCTGAAGTGATTGAGAAATAAGCAAATTCACGATTTCAGCAAAGCAAGGCGCACTTTTTTTACCATTAGGTCATAAAAATACGATCATGGGTCTGGCGCGAGACCAAAAATGCGTTAGCGTAGTGCCAATTGCTTTGGAGGGCATTGCGTGACTGAACAGCTGCATCCGCTGGTTTTTGATGGACATAATGACGTTTTGCTAAAGCTGTACCGTGCAGGCGGGGTTTCGGCGGCGGCCAGTTTTCTGACAGGTTGCCCCGGTGCGGTTGATGTGCCCTCGGCCAAGGCTGGCGGTTTTGGCGGCGGGTTTTTCGCGGTCTATGTGCCGTCACCCACGGATCTGTCGCTAAAGTTTGAAGAGATGACAAAGCCGGAGTATCAGCTGGTTTTGCCTGATGCGATTGACTGGGCCGATGCGGCCCCCGTGGTTATGGCCCAAGCCGCGATTCTGTTTGAAATGGAGCGGATTGGTGCGCTGAAAATCTGCCGCACGGTAGCCGATATTCGCGCGGCTTTGGCCAGCGGTGTCATGGCCGCAATATTTCATATTGAGGGCGCCGAAGGTATTGACCCCGATCTGCACACGCTTGACGTGCTGTATCACGCCGGCCTGCGGTCTATTGGTCCGGTGTGGAGCAGGCCGACGATTTTTGGTGAAGGCGTGCCGTTTCGGTACCCTTCCAGCCCTGATATCGGCGGCGGCCTGACCGAGGCTGGTGTGCGTTTGGTCAAGCGCTGTAACGACTTGAAGATCATGCTAGATCTGTCGCATCTGAATGAGGCCGGTTTCTGGGATGTGGCGCGGATATCAGACGCGCCTTTGGTGGCCACCCATTCCAACGCCCATGTGATTTGCCCGCATTCGCGCAACCTGACCGACATGCAGTTGGCAGCCATTCGCGAAAGTGACGGGATGGTGGGTTTGAACTTTGCTGTGGCTTTCTTGCGCGATGATGGCAAGATGCTGGCAGATGTGCCGCTAACGCAGATGTTGCGGCATCTGGACCATTTGATCGAACATGTCGGCGAAGATCGCGTCGGCCTTGGGTCGGATTACGACGGCGCCGTTGTGCCCGAGGATGTAACGAGTTGTGCAGGCCTGCCTGCATTGCGTGCAGCGATGATCCAACACGGATATGGCAAGGCATTGGTTGCCAAGCTTTGCCATGAGAACTGGCTTCGGGTGCTGGAGAAAACCTGGGGGGCGTAACCCCTACCCTGCCCCGAAGAAATGCTAATCAACAGAGAGGTTTACGTTATGAATATTTGGAAACATACACTTGCGGGTGCCACGATGGCTGTGGCGCTTAGCTTTACATCCGTGGCTACTTTTGCCGAAACACCGGCGAATATGTTGGTTGTTGCCAACCGGATTGATGACATCACCACGATGGACCCTGCGCAAAGCTTTGAATTTGCAGGGTCAGACGTGAATCAGAACATTTACAGCAAACTGGTAAACTTTGACCCGTTGGATTACAGCAAAGGCTATGTGCCTGACCTGGCCGAAAGCTGGGCCGTGTCTGAGGACGGAAAATCCATCACCTTTACCATGCGCGAAGGTGTTATGTTCCAGTCGGGCAACCCTGTGACGGCAGAAGATGCCGCTTGGTCGCTGCAACGCGCTGTTTTGCTGAACAAGACACCTGCATTTATTTTGACGCAATTCGGGTTCACGCCTGAAAACGTGGCCGAGATGATCAAGGCTGATGGCAATACGCTGACCATCACCACCGACAAACGCTATGCGACATCTTTCGTGTTGAACTGCCTGACTGCAACGATCGGCTCGGTGGTTGATAAGAAGCTGGCGATGGAGCACGAAGTCGATGGCGATATGGGCAATGCCTGGCTTGCGACCAACTCGGCCGGTTCTGGCCCCTATTCGCTGGTTAGCTGGAAGCCGAACGAATCTGTGACCATGCAGGCCTTTGACGGCTATTACGGCGGCAAGCCAGCGATGGAGCGCGTGATCGTGCGCCATGTACAAGAAAGCGCCAGCCAGCGTTTGCTGCTTGAGGCCGGCGATATTGACGTGGCCCGCAACCTGAACCCCGAAGATGTGGCCGGTGTGCGGTCTGCGGCAGGTGTGACCATTCAAGAAGAGCTGAAAGGCCGCTTGATGTATCTGGGCCTGAACCAGACGCACCCCGTACTGTCAAAGCCAAAAGTGCGCGAAGCGTTCAAGTATCTGGTCGATTATGAAGGCATGCAAAACAGCTTTTTGAATGGTCAGTATACGACCCATCAGAACTTCTTGCCTGCAACCTATCTGGGTGCCTCAAATGAAAATCCGTATAGCCTGAACATTGAAAAGGCTAAGGAATTGCTGAAAGAGGCAGGGGTTGAAAACCTTGAAATCGAGGTTGGCGTGCGTGAAGCGCAGGAACGCATCGAGATTGCGCAATCCTTCCAAAACACTGCCGCGCAGGCGGGCATCAAGGTGAATATCACAGTCGGAACCGGCAAGCAGATCCTTGACCGTTATCGCGCGCGTGAACTGGATATGTCTTTGGAAGCTTGGGGCCCGGATTACCCCGATCCACAAACCAACGCAGGCACATTCGCCTATAACCCTGACAACAGCCTGGAAGCCAAAGCAACCGGTCTGCTGGCATGGCGTCTGGCTTGGGACACAGATGGTCTGACACCTTTGACCGAAGCTGCCGTGACCGAAGGCGACACAGAAAAGCGGATTGCACTGTATCAGGAAATTCAGGCAAAATTCCGTGAAACCTCGCCCTTTGTCATCATGTTCCAGCAAATTGAACAGGATGGCGTGCGCGACAATGTAAAGAACTTCACCACCGGTGAAGCGATCAGTTCGGCTGACTACAAAAAAGTCACCAAATAATGGCGCAGGCCAGTGAAAACGGGGGGGCGCGCAGCCGTGCGCCTCTTCCCCTTTGGGTGACCGGCACGTTGAAAACTGTCGGCTCTATTGCGGTTACGATGCTGGGCTTGGTGTTTATCACCTTTGTCATCGGACGGGTGATGCCGATTGACCCGGTGTTGGCGATTGTAGGCGAGCGTGCCTCGCAATCGACCTATAATGCCGTTTACACGCAACTGGGTCTGGATAAGCCGGTCGTTGTGCAATTTGGCTATTACCTGTGGGATGTGATGCACGGCGATTTCGGCATGTCCTTGCTGAACGCGCGGCCTGTTTCTGAGGATATTGCGCGGGTGTTTCCGGCCACGTTAGAACTGGCGACCTTGGGTGTGTTTTTCGGGATATTCCTTGGCGTGCCTTTGGGCGTGGTTGCGGCCGTGCGCAAAGGGTCGTGGATTGACCAAGTGGCACGGGTCGTCGCACTTGTTGGATATTCAATGCCTATTTTCTGGCTGGGCCTGATGGGTTTGCTGGTATTTTACGGTATGCTCGGCTGGGTTGGCGGGCCGGGACGTGTGGGTATTTTCTATGAAGATATCGTGCCATCCGTCACGGGGATGATCTTGGTTGATAGTATCCTTGACCGTAACTGGACGGTGCTGAAAGACGCCTTCAGCCATATCGTGCTGCCGGCATCATTACTGGGTTATTATTCATTGGCCTATATCAGCCGGATGACGCGCAGTTTCATGCTGGAGCAAATGAGCGCAGAATATATTACCACCGCCCGCGTCAAAGGCATGTCGGAATGGGATGTGGTGTGGAAGCATGCTTTCCGCAACATCCGCGTGCAATTGATCACCGTGATTGCGTTGTCCTATGCGGGGCTGCTGGAAGGTTCGGTTCTGACCGAGATTATCTTTAGCTGGCCGGGGATTGGCAGCTATATCACCACGGCGCTGCTGTCGGCGGATATGAATGCAGTTCTGGGCGGTACGGTTGTGGTGGGCCTTGTGTTCATCTTGTTGAACATATTTTCCGACCTGCTGTACAAGGTCTTTGACCCCCGTGCGAAATAGAAGGGCTAAATAATGGCCGAGCAATCTTTGCGGCAATGGCTGCTGACCGATACCCCCACCTCGCGCAGACATGCCAAGCTTTCAGCGCTGTATCATGGCTGGTTGTCTTTTCGCGGCAATACGATGGCGATGATAGGGTTGTGCATTTTGCTGGCGCTGGTGGCGGTTGCGCTGTTTGCGCCGCTTTTGGCCCCGCATGACCCGTTTGTGCAGGATTTAGGCAACCGATTGGCACCTTTGGGCACCGATAGCCATGTGTTGGGTACCGATAGTTTGGGGCGTGATATTCTGTCACGACTGATCTATGGCAGCCGGATCACCCTTTATATCGTGGCACTGGTTGCGCTGATTGCGCCTGTGGCGGGGCTGCTGGTTGGCACTGTTTCGGGCTATGCGGGCGGCTGGGTTGATGTGGTCTTGATGCGCATCACCGATATTTTTCTGGCCTTTCCACGGCTGGTTCTGGCGCTGGCCTTTGTGGCGGCGATGGGCGCTGGCATTGAAAACGCGGTGCTGGCGATTTCGCTGACCGCTTGGCCCCCTTATGCACGGATTGCGCGGGCCGAAACGCTGACCATTCGGGCGGCTGACTATATTTCGGCAATCCAGCTGCAAGGGGCCGGTGCGATGCGGATTATCACGCGCCACATCTGGCCTTTGTGCATATCCAGCCTGATTGTGCGGGTAACGCTGGATATGGCTGGCATCATTCTGGCAGCGGCCGGACTCGGCTTTCTTGGCCTTGGTGCGCAGCCCCCGAGCCCCGAATGGGGGGCGATGATTTCCGAAGGGCGCAGGTTTATTCTGGACCATTGGTGGGTTGCGACCATGCCCGGCCTTGCAATCTTTACCGTGTCTTTGGCGTTCAACCTGCTGGGGGATGGCCTGCGCGACGTGCTGGACCCGAAAGGCGGTGAATAATGGAAACCTTGCTGGATGTAGAGGACCTTTGGGTCAAGTTTCCGTCTCGCCAGGGGGTGTTTGATGCCGTGCGCGGCGTGTCATTCACGCTGGGGCGCGAACGGCTGGGAATTGTGGGCGAATCTGGTTCGGGCAAGTCGATGACCGGTCGCGCCATTTTGCGCCTAATCCGTTCGCCCGGGATTGTTGAGGCCACGCAGATCAGCCTTGGCGGTGACGATCTGATGAAAAAGACGGAAAAAGAAATGCGTGCTGTGCGGGGCAAGCGCATTTCAATGGTGATGCAAGACCCCAAGTTTTCGCTGAACCCCGTGATGACCATTGGCGCCCAAATCATCGAGGCGTATCGCCAGCATAACAAGGTTAGCCACGCTGATGCCTATGCGAAAGCCTTGGAAATGCTAGAGGCGGTTTCGATCCGCGACGCCGAGCGCGTGATGCGCGCCTATCCGCATGAGATGTCGGGCGGCATGGGGCAGCGGATCATGATCGCGATGATGCTGATTCCAAACCCCGAGATTCTGATCGCGGATGAGCCGACATCGGCGCTGGATGTTTCCGTTCAACGGCAAGTGTTGGACATCATGGATAAACTTGTCAAAGACCGTGGCATGGGGCTGATATTCATCAGCCATGATCTGAACTTAGTCGCCGATTTTTGCGACCGTGTATTGATTATGTATGCAGGCCGGATAGTCGAGATCTGCAAAGCGGATAAATTGAACGAGGCCAAGCACCCCTATACGCGCGGCCTGTTGAATTCATTGCCGCGATTGGATGCACCACGCGATCATTTGGAAGTGTTGAAACGTGACCCTGCGTGGTCAGAGGCGCCAAGCGTGAGTGGCCGAGTATGAGCATGTTAGAGATTGAAAAACTGAACGTCTGGTTTGGTCATGGGCGTGACCGTGTGGATGCAGTTAAAGACGCCAGTTTCACGGTGGCCCGGGGCGAGAGCTTCGGCCTTGTCGGCGAAAGCGGGTCGGGCAAATCGACGATTTTGCGCGCGATTTCGGGTCTGGCGCCATTGTGGTCGGGGCGGATGGTTGTCGATGGTTTGGCACTGGGCAAGGTGCGGCCAAAGACGTTTTATAAGACGGTGCAGATGGTGTTCCAGGACCCTTATGCCTCGCTTCATCCGCGCCACTCGGTTGATCAGGTTTTGGGAGAAACCCTGCAACTGCACGGGTTTAAGGATATCGACGCGCGGGTGGTCAAGCTGCTGGATGATGTCGGCCTTGGGCAAAAGTTCCGCTTTCGTTATCCGCATCAGCTGTCAGGCGGGCAACGCCAGCGCGTGGCGATTGCGCGGGCCTTGGCACCGCAGCCCGCGCTGCTTCTGCTGGATGAACCTACCAGCGCCTTGGACGTATCCGTGCAGGCCGAGATTTTGAACCTGTTGGTCGATCTGCGCCGCGAACATGCGCTGACCTATGTGATGGTATCGCATGATTTGTCGGTTGTGGGCCACATGTGCGAACGGCTGGCAGTGATGAAGGGGGGCGAGATTGTCGAGGTGATGGGTGTGGACACCTTGCGCCGGATGGAGGCCAAGCACCCCTATTCACAAAGCCTGCTTGCCGCGTCTGTTTAGCGGCCCCGCAAAGCATCCGTCAGCAAGGCCAAAACCACATCACCCGGCACATCGCTGGCGACAAGACTTTCGCCAATGCCGCGCGCAAGGATAAAGCGCAGCTGGCCATCGACCACCTTTTTATCCTGTGCCATCAGCGCAAGCAGCCCTTCGGCAGAAGGCAGGTCGCCTTTAATATCGGCAATATCGACCTTCATCCCCATAGCCCGCAAATGCGCGCGCACACGGCTGGGGGCCTCTTGGCTGCACAGGCCAAGGCGCATGCTCAGCTCAAATGCCAGCGCGCAGCCAACTGCCACGCCTTCGCCATGCAGCAAGCGATCGCCAAAACCGGTGGCATGTTCCAACGCGTGGCAGAATGTATGGCCAAGGTTTAAAAGCGCGCGGTCGCCTTCTTCGGTTTCATCGCGCGCGACAATCTCGGCCTTCATTTCAACCGAGCGTTTTACGGCATATTGACGCGCGGCCACATCGCCTGCAGCCAAAGCGGGGCCATTTTTTTCCAACCACGTAAAAAACGCCTCATCACCCAGCAGGCCGTATTTTGCCACCTCACCATAGCCCGACAGAAAATCGCGCGGGGTTAGGGTGCCCAGCAGGCCAATATCGGCCAGTACCAAAGTCGGCTGGTGAAAGGCCCCGATCAGGTTTTTGCCTTGGGGTGCGTTTATGCCGGTTTTACCGCCGACCGAGCTGTCAACCTGCGCCAGCAACGAGGTCGGGATTTGCACAAACCCCACGCCACGGCGCAAAACAGCCGCAGCAAAGCCGACCAGATCACCGATCACCCCGCCGCCAAAGGCGATGACCAAATCCTTGCGTTCGACCTTTTGATCCAGCAGCCATTCCACACAGCGCGTAAACTGCGGCCAGGCCTTGGTACCTTCGCCCGGGGGCAAGGCCAGAGCCGTGCTGTCGATGCCATGCGCCGAAAGGGCTGCCTGCAGACGCGCAAGGTGCAACGCACCCACCGTTTCATCGGTGACAATCGCGGCGCGGCGCCTGCGCAAGAACGGCGCGATTTCGGCCCCTGCCCGATCAATCAGGCCATCCGCGATGCGCACGTCATAGCTGCGCGATCCCAGCTCTACCCTCACGATATCGGTCTGCATCTTTTACCCTTCTAAAACATCAGGCCGCGTCAGCAGCGCCTCGCGCACCCTATTCGCCATTTCGTCGATAGACAGCTCTGGCGCAGCATCTACTTTCAGATCTGCCAACGCGTAAACCGGCACACGCAAATCATAAATCTCTTTCAATGTGGCGCGTGGGTTGGATGTACGCAGCAATGGCCGCGTGGTTTTGTGCCGCACGCGTTGCCACAACAGATCAAGATCAGCACAAAGCCAGACCGAAACCCCCTGGGCAGCCATCATCTGCCGGTTTAAGGGTGACATGAACGCCCCCCCACCGGTTGACAGCACACAAGGCGGGCCTTCGAGCAAACGCCCGATCACCTGAGATTCCTTTTGCCGGAAAAACGGTTCACCATCACGTTCAAATATCTCGGCGATACTGCGGTTGGCGGCGGCAACGATGGCATCGTCTGAATCGATAAAAGGCACCGAAAGAATCCGTGCAAGTTGCGTGCCGACGGCGGTTTTTCCCGCCCCCATCATGCCAACCAAAACGACGGACTTCTTAAGCCTCATCCCAAACGTAACCTTTTTACGAAAACCATCTCTTCCCAATAGCGGCCATCGTTGTTGCGTGTCCAGTCCCGCATTGCCTGCTTTGGCGGGAAAATCGGCGCAGCACCGCCATTCTGCCCGCAAAATTTTGCGCAAGGGCGTGAACTCGGCTATGAATGCGTGTATAGCGAAATGGGAAAGACCGGAACGCCGTTGATTGCAGGGGATGAAACCCCACATCAATGGAAGATTTCGGCATCTGGGGCGCGGGCAAAAAGGCGATGGCATGAAACTGATATTCAAAGGTGTGGTATTCTTGGTGGTACTGGGGCTGATTGGCCTGACGGGTTTTGCCTATTTGGGTGATTTGTCGCCGCAACAACAAATTGTAACCAAACCGGTGGTTCTGGATGGGCAGTAACGCCAAACTAACCTTTGGCCGACCGATTTGGCGTCTATGTGCATTGGTCACGGGAATTGGGCTGACGCCTTGTACAGTGGGGGCCGAGGCACCGATGTCGGCAATCGACTGGCTTTCAAGCTCGGTCTCAACCCCGGCGCAACCGCTACCGCCTTCCGAGCCGGACGTAACTGGCGCGGGCGGCGCCATCCCTGAAAACGTGATCGTCTCGGTTCTGGGTGGGCCATCGCCAGATTCTGCGGGTATTTTGCCGCCCCGCGTGACCGGCTTGCCAAATGATCTTTGGGGTTTGGGTGAAACCGAGAAAATTGCCGCGTTGATTTCGCAAAAGCGCGATGATTCTCTGCCATCTTTGCAGCAGGTTTTGATGACACTCATGCTTGCGCAGGCGGCAGCGCCGGCCGATGCGGGAGGGCGCGGGATTTTGCTGCGCGCGCGCATTGACAAGTTGTTAGAGATGGGCGCCTTGAACGAAGCGGATGCTTTGGTGAAAGCCTCGGGTAAAATGCCGCCCGACATCTTTCGCCGCTATTTCGACATTGCCATGCTGACCGGCCAAGAGGATCAAGCCTGCACCTATCTGCGCGAGACGCCAGATCTTGCCCCGACCTATCCTGCGCGGATCTTTTGTCTTGCCCGCGCGGGCGATTGGGCCGGCGGTGCGCTGACACTGCGGATGGCGCAGGCTTTGGGTTATGTGGATGCGGCGGATGATGCGCTGTTGTCGCGGTTCCTGGACCCAGACCTTTTTGAAGGCGAGCCGCCACTGGAACCGCCATCGCCCGTAACGCCGCTAGCATGGCGGATGCTGGAAGCGATTGGTGAAGGCCTACCGACTGCACCGCTGCCGCTGGCCTTTTCACATGCAGAACTGCGCGAGACAGCTGGTTGGAAAGCACAGCTAGAGGCGGCGGAACGGCTGGGCCGCGCCTCGGTTTTAGCCCCGAATGCCTTGCTCGGCATTTATACGCAGCGCCTGCCTGCGGCGTCGGGCGGGGTGTGGGACCGGGTTGAGGCGTTTCAGCGCTTTGATACCGCTTTGCAGGCTGCCGACCCGGGTGCCGTTGCTGAAAGCCTGCCCAATGCATGGAAAATGATGGAACAGGCAGGGCTTGAAGTGACCTTTGCCGAACTGTTTTCGGAACGGCTCATGCGTTTGCCGTTGACCGATGCCGCAGCAGCTTTGGCGTTCAAAGTAGAGCTGCTGTCATCGCGCTATGAACAAGCTGCCAACCGCCGGACTGCCGCCGACACGGCCGAGGCCTTTCTGATCGGGTTGGCCAAGGGCAACTTGCAAGGGGTAACGCCGCCCAATAGTCTTGCCCGCGCGATTGCACCTGCGTTTGTGCGCCCTGCCCCGCCGACAGATCTGATGGCGCTCTTGGCTGAAAAGCGCTTGGGTGAGGCGATTTTACAAGCGGTTGATCTGATACAACGCGGGGTGAACGGCGATTTGCGTGGCGTGACCGATGGATTGGCGCTGTTTCGCCAAGTGGGGTTGGAAGACCTTGCGCGGCGCACCTCGCTTGAACTGATGCTATTGGAGCGGCGCGGATGAATGCCGAACATGGGCGCTGGGTATCTGTCTTCCTTGAGGCGATGGCCGCAGAATTGGATGCAGCCCGCAATACAAGGCTGGCTTATGGCCGAGATTTGCTTGATTTTTCCGAGTGGCTGGAAGCGCGTTCGGACGGCCTTCGGACCGTTGAGCGCGAGGGCATAGAGGCTTATCTGATTTATTGTGATGCACAGGGATTATCCAAATCCACGCGCGCGCGCAGGCTTTCTGCTATTCGGCAGATGATGCGCTTTGCCTTTGAAGAAGGCTGGCGCGAGGATAACCCGGGCTTGCGCATCAAAGGGCCGGGCAAGGCCGCGACCTTGCCAAAAACGCTGGATCTGGCTGCGGTAAATGCCCTGATTGCAGCCGCCCCGCAAATCGGTCGCACCACCGAAGAGGCCACCCGCAACCGGTGTTTGATTGAAATGATCTATGCCACTGGCATGCGGGTATCAGAGTTGGTCGAACTTCCCGTCGCCGCAGCGCGTGGCGGTCCAGCCATGATCTTGGTGCGCGGCAAAGGCGGCAAAGAACGGATGGTGCCACTGTCAGCCCCCGCCAAGGCTGTTTTGGCCGAATGGTTGCACGTGCGGGATGCTGCCGACAAGGCTGCACATGCCAAAGGCGCCAAGGCCTCAAAGTTCTTGTTTCCCGGCCGTGGTGCCGCAGGGCATTTGACCCGACAACAGTTTTTTGTGCTGCTAAAAGCGATTGCGCTAAAGGCCGGGCTGGACCCCACGTCTGTCACACCGCACACACTGCGCCATGCCTTTGCGACGCATCTTTTGGCAGGTGGGGCCGATTTACGGGTGATCCAAACTTTATTGGGCCATGCCGATCTTTCATCGACTGAAATCTATACCCATGTGCTGGATGAACATCTAAAAGCACTGGTGCTGAACCACCACCCTTTGGCGCGCAAAGGCTGAACCCGCGCCGGGGCATTGCAACGATAGGAAATTCGACGTGACCGACAGTATTTTTGACACCGGACTTTGGCTGACTGCAGGAGCAATTCTTTGCCTGTTGGTGCTCTCTGCTTTTTTCTCGGGGTCGGAAACAGCGCTGACGGCGGCATCGCGGGGTAAGTTGAGGTCACAGGCCGATCGTGGTTCGGCTGGGGCTGCCACGGCGCTGAAAGTGACCGATGATAGCGAAAAGCTGATCGGCGCATTGCTGTTGGGCAATAACGTGGTAAATATTTTGTCGGCCTCATTGGCGACGGCCTTGATGACGCGCCTGTTTGGCGAAAGCGGCGTTGCAATGGCGACGCTGGTGATGACTGCACTTGTGCTGATCTTTGCGGAAGTTTTGCCCAAAACTTATGCCATCACCAATGCGGAATCTGCCGCGGCAAGGGTTGCCCCTGTTATCCGCCTTATCATTCCGATTTTTTCGCCGGTGGTGAATTTGGTGCGGGCCTTGGTGCGGGGGATTTTGTATGTTTTTGGCGTGCGCACAGACCCTGACAGCAATATCCTTGCCATGCGCGAAGAAATTGCCGGCGCTATCGCACTTGGCCATTCCGAGGGTTCGGTCGAAAAAGAAGACCGCGACCGTCTGCTGGGTGCGCTTGACCTGAATGATCGCACCGTCGAAGAAATCATGCGTCACCGCCGCGATATCGAGATGATCGACGCAGAAAAATCTCCGGGAGATATTTTAAGCCAGGTCCTTGCCTCGCCGCATACGCGCCTGCCAGTGTATCGGGGCGACGACGAAAACATCCTTGGAGTAGTGCATGCCAAAGACCTGCTGCGCGAGGTGGACAGGCTGTTGCGTACCGGCGCAGGGCGGATTGCCAAACTGACCGATCTAGACATCCTCAAGGTCGCGATGAAGCCGTATTTCGTGCCAGACACGACCCCGTTGGATGAGCAAATGCGCCAGTTTCTGAAGCGGCGCACGCATTTCGCTCTGGTGGTTGATGAATATGGCGCCCTCCGCGGCTTGATCACGCTGGAAGATATTCTTGAGGAAATCGTCGGCGAAATTCGTGACGAGTTTGACGTTGTGGAAAAAGACCACGCGCTTGCCCGTACCGATGCCGGCGATTACATCGTCGAAGGCGCGATGACGATCCGCGACTTGAACCGGATCACTGATTGGGGCCTTGCCGATGACGAAGCAAACACCGTTGCAGGCTTTGTCATCCATGAGGCACAGCTGATCCCGAATGAAGGCCAGGTGTTCAGCTTTCACGGCTTTCGGTTTGAGGTAGTGACGCGCAAGGAAAACCGCATCACCATGCTGAAAATCCGCCCTTTATAGCCTGAAATGATCTATCTGGTCAGGCCGCCGTTCGATCGCGGCGAAACCGACCGTGAATTGCCGCTTTAAGGCATTGCTATGGGCGCACCACAGCCTAGAACGATGTGGGACAAAGTAAGGATTAGCTATGACCACCCCTGATGCATTGGTAATTTTCACCCCTTCGGGCAAGCGTGGGCGCTTTGCGCTGGGAACGCCGGTTCTAGCTGCTGCACGGCAGCTGGGGGTCGATCTGGACTCTGTCTGTGGGGGGCGCGGGATTTGTTCCAAATGCCAGATCAGCCCCGGCTATGGCGAGTTTGCCAAGCATGGGGTGACAGTGTCCGAAGGCGCGCTGTCGGAATGGAACGCTGTCGAGGAACGCTATAAATCCAAGCGCGGGTTGATTGACGGGCGGCGGCTGGGCTGTCAGGCCAAGGTGCAAGGCGATGTGGTCATTGACGTGCCGCCTGAAAGCCAGGTTCATAAGCAGGTTATCCGCAAGCGGGCCGAGGCACGGCAAATCCATCTCGATCCATCTGTAACATTGCATTACGTCGAAGTGACCGAGCCGGATATGCACGACCCCTCGGGTGATTTTGAGCGGCTGTCGATGGCGCTGCGCGACCAATGGCAGGTTGCGGCGGTACGGGCCGATCTGTCGGTTTTAACGCGGTTGCAAACCACATTGCGCAAGGGCGAATGGAAGGTCACAGTTGCCCTGCACCGCGAACGCGATGACGAGGTTCCGCGCATCATGCACCTCTGGCCGGGCCTGTATGAAGGCACGATATACGGCGTTGCGGTTGATTTGGGGTCAACGACCATCGCGGGGCACTTGTGCGATTTGCGCTCGGGCGAAGTATTGGCATCATCGGGCCTGATGAACCCGCAAATCCGCTTTGGTGAGGATTTGATGAGCCGCGTCAGCTATTCGATGATGAATGAGACAGGCGCGGCCGAAATGACTGCTGCCGTGCGCGCGGGTATGAACACGTTGTTCGCCAATATCAGCGAAGAAGCGGGCATCGACAAAGGCCTGATTATGGATGCAGTCTTTGTCTGCAACCCGGTGATGCACCACCTGTTCTTAGGGATCGACCCATATGAGCTGGGCCAAGCGCCCTTTGCGTTGGCCACTTCGGGCAGTTTGCACCTGACCGCCCGCGATCTGGATTTGCAGCTGCACCCCTCGGCGCGGGTCTATATTCTGCCCTGCATCGCAGGTCATGTCGGCGCAGATGCGGCAGCGGTGGCCCTGTCCGAGGCTCCGGAAAAGTCAAAAGATCTGGTGTTGGTGGTTGATGTTGGCACCAATGCCGAAATTCTGTTGGGAAATGAGGAAAAGGTTTTGGCCTGTTCCTCGCCCACCGGCCCCGCCTTTGAAGGCGCGCAAATCAGTTCCGGCCAACGTGCCGCCCCCGGTGCGATTGAGCGGGTTGAAATTGACCCCGTGACCAAAGAGCCGCGTTTCAAGGTGATCGGGTCGGATCTCTGGTCAGATGAGGCAGGCTTTGACGCGGCCATTGCCACAACAGGCATCACTGGTATTTGCGGCTCTGGTATCATCGAGATGGTCGCAGAAATGCGAATGGCGGGGTTGGTCGATGGGCCGGGGTTGATTGGCTCGCCCGAGCAGACCGGCACCGACCGGATTTTTCAAGACGGTCGCACGCATTCCTATCTAATCTGGGATGGCACGGCCGAAGGTGGGCCGCGCATAACTGTGACCAACCGAGATATTCGCGAAATCCAGATGGCCAAAGCGGCGCTCTATTCTGGCGCGCGTTTGCTTATGGACAAATTTGGCGTTGATAAAGTCGATCGTATCGTGCTGGCCGGCGCGTTCGGCGCGCATATCAGCCCTAAACATGCGATGGTGTTGGGCATGATCCCCGATGTGCCGCTGAACAAGGTTTCCTCGGCTGGGAATGCTGCAGGTACCGGCGCACGCATTGCACTGCTGAACCGCAAGGCGCGGGCCGAAGTGGAATATACCGTCAGCCAGATCCACAAGATTGAGACCGCGATTGAGCCGCGTTTTCAAGAGCATTTTGTGAATGCATCAAACATTCCGAACGCCGTGGAAAGCTTCCCCAACCTGTTTTCCATCCTCACCCTGCCGGATGTGAACTTTAACACCGGCGATGGCGAAGGTGGCGGACGCAGGCGGCGGCGCGGCTAACGGATTGACGGCACATGCAAGCCTGATAGGGTCGCGCCATGACCGATGATCCGATAGCCACGCTTCTGACCCGCATCGCCGCGCAAGACCGCGCGGCGTTTCGTGATATCTATTCGGCAACATCTTCGAAACTTATGGGCGTTCTGCTGCGTATCTTGGGAAATAGATCCGAGGCAGAAGATGCATTACAAGAAGTTTACACCCGAGTATGGCTGCGTGCTGCCCGCTTTGATGCGGACAAAGGTCGTGGCATGACTTGGCTCATCACCATCGCGCGAAACCATGCGATTGACCGCCTGCGCAGCCGATCCGTGCAGTCGAACAATGACGATGGCGAAGCCGTGGCGCAAGTGGCCGACAAAGGCCGCGGCGTGTTGCAATCGCTGATGGCCGAGGGCGAGGCACGCCGCGCAGTTAAATGCTTTGGTGAACTTGCACCTGATCGTTCTGCGGCTGTGCAGGGTGCCTATCTTGAAGGCCTGTCTTACGAAGACTTGGCCGTGCAATTTAGCGTGCCGCTGAACACCATGCGCACATGGCTGCGCCGCAGCCTTCTAGCCTTACGGGAGTGTTTGGACCGATGACCGAACCTGACATCCCCGAAAAAGACGCAACAGACCTGCTTGCCGCCGAATATGTGCTTGGCACCCTGACGCTGCAGGAACGCGAGGTCGCAACCACCCGCATCAGGCGTGACGCGCATTTCGCGCTGGCCGTCGAACGGTGGCAGGCGCGGCTAGCACCTCTGAATGCCGATTATGCAGATGCCCCTGCCCCTAATCTGCTGCCACAGATAGAAGCGCGCATATTCGGTGTGCCGTCCAAGCCTAAGCATAGGTTGTCGTATTGGAAAAGCTGGTTTGGCGGTGCATCAATTGCAGCGGCATTGGGTGTGGCCGTGCTGATCTATTTGCCAAGCGCGCCGCTGCCCTTTACGCCGCTGACCACGCTTGCCGCCGAAAACAGCGATCTGCGCTATCAAGTGGGCCTGCGCGGCAATGAATTGCATATCACCCGTATTTCAGGGTCAGAGGCCGAATCTGGCCGCGTGCATGAGCTGTGGTTGATTGTAGGCAATGCAGCACCTGTGTCATTGGGCCTGATTACCGGTACAGATCAAACCTTAGCCACAACCGGCCTTGCGCCCGGCATGGTACTGGCCGTTAGCCTAGAGCCTGCGGGCGGTTCGACCACCGGTGCGCCGACAGGTCCTGTCTTGGTGACAGGCGTTATCGAAAAAATCTAAAAGTTTTTTCACTGCGCTGAAACTTTCCCACAATCGCCTCCGTAACTTCGAGCATACCAAAGGGATTGGCCCTTGGATGAAACGGAGAAACACCATGTTGACCAAACGTATCGCTTCCCTCACCGCTGCTTTTGCTTTGATGTCGGGGATGGCGCTGGCCGAAAACCCGATGGTTGGCGGCGCTGCCATGTTCGAAGACAAAAACATTGTTGAAAACGCCGTGAACTCGGCAGATCACACCACGCTGGTTGCGGCTGTCACAGCAGCTGGCCTTGTTGAAACGCTGCAAGGCAAAGGCCCGTTCACCGTGTTTGCGCCCACCAATGACGCATTCGCCAAATTGCCAGCAGGCACCGTTGAAACCTTGATCAAGCCGGAAAACAAAGATCAGCTGACCAAGATTTTGACCTGCCATGTCGTTGGCAAGGCTGTGATGTTGGACGCGCTGAACAAAATGATTGCCGATGATGGCGGCAAGCACCCTGTGCCAACGCTTGGCGGCTGCACATTGCAGGCAAGTTATGAAGGCGACATGGTCAAACTGACGGATGAAAACGGCAATGTTGCCACCGTCACGATCGCTGACGTCAAGCAATCCAACGGTGTGATCCATGTGATCGACACTGTCATGCTGCCAAAAATGTAATTGCTTTGGGGCGGTGTTCCTGTCCCCCTTGCCCGCCCCGGCTGGTTCGGTTTTTACGAGTATGCATCGATGTGTCGACCGAACCAAAAGCCCTCTGGATATTTTTCCAGGGGGCTTTGAACAATTTGTTCTTCTGCAGCATGATGCCGCCCGTTTGGGCCGCGAAGACCCACTACGCCCTAAAATACAATGCTTGCCGCCAAATTTGGGCACATACATTTCCGGCAAATCCATGGCGGCGGTTGCAAATCGTCCACGCATAGCAACGCAACCAAGATGCATTTCCCCTCCCGACCGCGCATCTTGCTTGACGGCGGCGCGCGGCTGTCCTATTTGGGCGAAAGATGCGGGTGTAGCTCAATGGTAGAGCAGCAGCTTCCCAAGCTGAATACGAGGGTTCGATTCCCTTCACCCGCTCCAATCCCAAAACCTAAGCTTTTAACGCACGTGCTATGGCAGCCCCCTTTTCATGCCGCTCTGCTCAGGCTAGGCAGTGGTATTGCATGCATAAAGGAGCATCCCATGGCAGAGATTACCCGTATCGGCGTTGGCCCGCGTATGAGCGAAGCAGTTGTTCACAATGGCACTGTTTACTTGGCCGGTCAGGTTGGCACGCCAAACGCGTCCGTCACTCAGCAAACTCAGGATTGTCTGGCCGAGGTTGACCGTATTCTGGCAGCCGCCGGAACCGATAAAACCCGCATGCTGATGGTACAAATCTGGCTGGCCGATATGGCGGATTTCGCTGAAATGAATGCGGTTTGGGATGCTTGGGTACCGGCTGGCCACACGCCTGGCCGTGCAACGGGCGAATCCAAATTGGCAGCGCCGGCCTACAAGGTCGAAGTAATCGTGACCGCTGCTTTGCCTTGATGCAAGAACGGTGCAGAAATTAGAAAGGGCGGGTCAATCAAGACCCGCCCTTTTTGCTTACTTGTCGGCAGGTGCCATCAGATAGTTTACAAGCATCTGCGTTGACGCATCCTTGCTGGTCGCAGTTTCCTTGCCTTCAAGGATTGGCTGCAAGGCCACGGCCAACTCTTTGCCCAGCTCAACACCCCACTGGTCAAAGGAATTCAGCCCCAAAATTACGCCTTCGACAAACACGCGATGTTCGTACAAGGCAACAATCTGGCCCAGCGTAAACGGCGTCAGCTTTGGAATTGCCAGTGTGGTCGAAGGCCGGTTTCCGGGAAATACTCGGTGACGCGCCTGGCGATCCAATTCCGCACCGGTCAGGCCCTTTTTCGCCATGATAGCAGTCGCTTCGGCCAAGGAACGGCCACGCATCAGCGCTTCGGATTGAGCAAGGCAGTTGGCAACCAACAACAGGTGCTGATGTGCCAAGTCAGGTTCATGCCCTTGGCGGGTCACGATAAATTCGCAAGGCACGATGCGCGTGCCTTGGTGGATCAGCTGATAGAACGCATGTTGACCGTTTGTGCCCGGCTCGCCCCAAACCACAGGGCCAGAGTGTTCCGCCAGATCAGCGCCATCCATCGACACGCGCTTGCCGTTGCTTTCCATTTCCAGCTGCTGCAAATAAGCGGGCAACCGTGTCAGGCGCTGGTCATAGGGCAGCACGGCGCGGGTGGTGTAGCCGCAAATCTGGTTGTGCCAGATGCCAACCAAGGCCAGCAAAATGGGCAGGTTTTGCGCAGGCGCGGCATGGCGGAAATGCGCGTCCATATCGGCGGCACCCGCCAGAAAATCATCAAAACCCGCAGGCCCGATTGCCAGCATCAACGACAGGCCAATCGGCCCCCACATCGAATAGCGCCCGCCAACCCAATCGTCAAAACCGAACACCCGTGCGGCATCAATGCCAAAAGCCGCGGTTTTCTCGGCCGATGTTGAAACAGCCGCAAACTGTGCCGCAGGGTCAGAAACCTTTGACGCAATCCAGACCCGCGCGGTTTCGGCGTTGGTCATAGTTTCAATGGTGGTAAAGGTTTTCGAGGCTACGATAACAAGCGTGGTTTCGGGGTTCAGCCCCCGCAACGTATCATGAATATGCGCGCCATCGACATTGCTGACAAAATGGCAGCGCGGCCCGTCAGCAAAAGGCGCCAGCGCCAGATAGGCCATCGCGGGCCCCAAATCCGATCCGCCAATCCCGATATTCACCACATCGGTATAGGCACCACCCTGGCCTTTGATCTTGCCTTCACGAATGTCACGGGCAAATGCGACCATGCGGGCATAAGTGGCACGCACGGGCGGCATGACGTTTTCGCCATCAACCTTTACGGCCGCATTCAGGTTGCGCAGGGCCGTATGCAACACAGCACGGCCTTCAGTTTCATTGATCTTGGCGCCGGAAAACATCGCCTCGCGCTTTTGCGCGACACCGGCTGTTTCGGCCAGGTTCAGCAACTGTGCCATTGCCGTAGCATCAATGCTGGTTTTCGAATAATCGAAAAGCATATCACCGTGCCGCAGCGAAAAATCGCTGGCGCGGGTCGTGCCTGCCAATGAGGCTGCGATGCTGTGGCCTGCAAGTTTCTCTTGATATGCGCGAAGCGCTTGCCATTGTTGTTTCATCGTTATTCCGCCCAATGGATTGTTGCATCGTCAAGCACACAGCGCACTGGTGCCTCGGTCACCGGCAGCTTGGCTGCACGTTCAAGGGCATCGCGTTTGTCAGCCCCTGTGATCAGAATATGGATGTGCTGTGCGCCCTTTAACACGGGCGCGGTCAGTGTGATCCGTGGCTCACCCGCACCATCCGCGCGCATAGGCAGCAGGTTTGGCGCATCATCGGCCAATGCCTCTGCCAGCCGATCAGCGCCCGGGAAAAGAGAAGCCGTGTGCATATCGGCGCCCATCCCCAGCAGCAAAACAGAAATTGGTAAATGCGGGGTAATGCCATCCGACAGTGCAACCATCGATTCTTCGGGCGCGTCAGTTGGCGCGTAGAGCGGCACCAGTTGCGCGGCCGCCGCATTGCTTTGCAACAACCGCTGGCGCAAAAGCCGCGTATTCGACCGCGGGCTGTCTTCATTCACCCAGCGTTCGTCGTTCAAAAACACAGCCACATTCGCCCAGTCGAGCGTGGTGGCCGAAAGCATGTCAAACACCGGACCCGGCGTAGTGCCGCCGGGAACAGACAGGCTCGCCCGCCCTTTTTGCCGCAACACATCCCCCAATTGGCCAGCGATTTTATTGGCCAGCGACATCATCAGCATTTCACGATCAGCATATTCGATGAGGTTCATTCGCGTATCTCCCGCCAGCGCCGCCCGTCGCGGTGCATCAACATCAATGCATCTTCGGGGCCCGAGGATCCCGCATCATAGCCTTTTGGCTTGTCACCGCGGGCTTCCCAGCCTTGGATGATCGGGTCAGTCCAGGCCCAAGCAGCCTCGACCTCATCTCCCCGCATGAACAACGTCTGGTTGCCACGGATCACATCCATAATCAGCCGCTCATAGGCATCAGGAATATCCGCGCCGTCTTCGCCCAAGGCATCGGCAAAGCTCATGTCCAAAGGTACTTGCGTCAAACGCATACCGCCCGGCCCCGGTTCCTTGATCATCACCATCAGGTTCATGCCTTCATTCGGCTGAAGCCGGATGACAAGCACATTCTCGCGCCAACCTTCGGCATCGTCAAAGATCGAATGCGGCGGCTCGCGGAAAGTGATCGCGATCTCAGAAGCACGGGCGCGCAGACGTTTGCCTGTGCGCAGATAGAACGGTGTACCTTTCCAACGCCAGTTGGAAACATTTACTTTCAGCGCGATATAGCTTTCGGTTTTGCTGGCGGGGTCTTCGGAATGCTCAACATAGCCGCCCTGCCCGTTGCCTGCCAAATACTGGCCGCGCACAATATCCTCGGGTTTTACCGGGTCCAACGCGCGGATAACCTTCAGCTTTTCGTCGCGCACGGCATCGGGGTCGAAATGGTATGGCGGCTCCATCGCGATAAGGCACAAAAGCTGCATCATATGGTTTTGCACCATATCACGCATCGCGCCCGACTTATCGTAATAGGCGCCGCGCCCATCAACCGAGACGGTTTCGGCCACCGTGATTTGCACATGGTCGATATATTCAGATTTCCAAAGCGGCTCGAACAGAATATTGGCAAAACGCACTGCCATCAGGTTCTGCACCGTTTCTTTACCAAGATAGTGGTCGATCCGGTAAATCTGGGTTTCGTCAAAATGCTTAGCCAGAACGGCGTTCAACGCCTTGGCGCTTTCCAGATCGCGGCCAAAAGGCTTTTCGACAACTACGCGGCTGCTTTTGTTGGCGATCTTATGGTCATGCAGCCGCTCGGCCAAATCGCCAAACAACGACGGCGCAACCGAGAAATAAAACGCGTGCACGACATTCGCGCGCATACGTGATTTCAGCGCGGCCCATCCGTCCTTGCCCTTGGCATCAATTGCGACATAGCCCAGACGTGCGATAAAGGCATCGATGGTTTCGGGGTCACATTTATCTTTGGCGACGAATTCGGCAATGGCGGCACGTGCCAGATCTTGAAAGCCTTTGTCGTCAAGTTCTGACCTTGCCGCACCAATAATATTACTATCGGCCGGAATCTGCCCCGCCCAGAAACGCCGGTACAGGCCCGGGATGATTTTGCGTTGTGCCAGATCTCCGGTGCCACCAAACACCACAAGATCAAAGGCTTCCACCGGAATGACGCGCGAGACCATGAGCTTCCTCTCTGGGTATCCAAGAATTGTTAGCGCTAACGAGCCTGTATTTACCCTGCTATGCCGCCCCTGTCTAGCACTGAGATGTTAAAGACAGAACCGTCTTTTGAAAATGGGCAGTGTTTGGCTCAGGATTACTTGCCAAGTGCTGCCCGGTTTAACGCGATTTACCTGAAACCATGAAAAAAGGCCGCCCAAACCGGGGGCGGCCTTTGGTATTCAGGGCGTTTTAGTTAACCCGCCAAGAGATTTGGCACAATCGTGACCACCCAAGGGAAGAGGTACAACAGCAACAATGCCCCGACCTGGATCAGCACAAACGGCACCACACCGCGATAGATATGGGCAGTTGTCACCTCTTTTGGTGCCACGCCACGCAGATAGAACAGCGCAAAGCCAAAAGGTGGCGTCAAGAACGAGGTTTGCAAGTTGACCGTAATCATGATCGTTACCCAGCTTGGGTCGAACGTGCCGCCATAGATGACGGGGCCGACAATAGGCACCACGATGTAAATGATTTCAAGGAAATCAAGAACAAAACCCAGAACGAACAGCACAAGCATCACGATCAGGAACACTGTAAGCTCATTATCAAAGCTGCGTAGGAAGCTTTGAATGAACTCCTCGCCCCCGAACGAGATCAACACGAGGTTCAAGATCTGGCTGCCGATCAGGATGGCAAACACCATCGAAGTGACCTTGGTGGTTTCGCGCATAACCGGTGTCAGCACCTTGTTGCGCCACAGCACCCAGCAGGCATAGAGCAAACCAAACATCGCAAAGGAATAGGTCGCCTGGGCAACGCCCCATGCGATCCATTGTTCGGTGGTGGTAACACCCAACCCCACGCGCAAGTCAAAGTTCACGCCGACAAGGATCATAATGACAATCGCAAAAGCGCTCATCACGATAATGCTGCCCGATTTGTTCAGGTCACCCAGTTTGCGATAGGCCGCCAACAAGATGGCACCACCAGCCCCCAATCCTGCAGCAGGTGTCGGGTTTGTAATACCGCCAAGAATCGATCCTAGAACCGCAATGATCAGGATCAGCGGCGGGAAAACCACGCGGATCAGTTCATTGCGGGCCAGCATTCCGGCAGCGTGGTAACAGCCATAAAACGCCAGCACCAACGGGATGGCCAGAAAGACCAGCGTCATTCCAGGTGTCGCATCAGGTGCAACCAGCGCGGCATCGACAAGCAGACCCAGTGCCACACCGCCAAGACCGATCCATATCGGGCGATGATCGGCCGAAGGGGCAACACCACGCGCAGTCGTCAGCGTAAGCGCCAGCAACAAAAAGATAACCGCCACGCCAGTACCAATCGGCGCACGCGACGCAAGCTTTTCTGCATGCGCGGTCGTCAATTCGGCATCGGTCAGTGCCACCGATTTTGCGACGCCACCTGCGGCATCAATCTCGGCTTGTTGCGCTACAGCGGCATCCCACTTCGCCTGGCCGTGCAGCTCAATCATTGAGGCCTTGCATTGATCAGACACACGGGTCCGCAAGGAGGCCGTTTGGCCAGCGTCGGAATAGCTGTCAACCGTCAGGTCTTGGTTGCCAATCAAATTGATCTGCATCGACAGAAACAGGCCAGCGATCAGCGCAACCGGCAGCCCAAGGAACCACAGGGTCGCTTCATTGCGTGTAATGATCTCACCTCGGCCAGTGTTTTCGACATGCACGGCCGGCGCTTTTGATGGATTTAGCAACGCATACCCAAAAGCATAGCCAGCATAAAGCACAGCCAACAAAATCCCGGGCAAAATAGCTGCTTGGAACAACGTACCGACCGACACAACCGCAGCCGAGCCCAGATAGGTCAGCGCATCGGAACAGCCCGCCGTTTGGGCGCGGATCTCTTGGCCAGCGGCATAAAGATCACCCGCCATGGTGCCCAATAGCACGATGACGATGGAGGGAGGGATAATCTGACCCAGCGTGCCAGAGGCGGCGATAACACCGGTCGCCAGTTGTGGCGAATAGCCAGCCCGCAGCATAGTTGGCAACGACAGCAACCCCATTGTCACCACTGTGGCACCCACAATCCCGGTCGAGGCAGCCAAGAACGCCCCCACGACCACAACCGCCACAGCCAAACCACCGGGCAACGGGCCGAACACCCGCGCCATCGTGGTCAGCAAATCATTGGCGATTTTTGATCGCTCCAAGACAATGCCCATCATCACGAACATCAGCACGGCCAGCAATGTCTCAATCGACGCGCCCGCGATCACGCGTTCGTTCATCCGGTTCACGATGAACGACAAGTTGCGATCCATCGCCACTTCCCAACCTTGCGGGAACAGCGCCTGCTGTACCTGCGGCAAGTCAGGATATCTGAAGTGCGAAATGTCGATCTGATTCACGCCCGAAGCGATCAGCGCGCGATAGGCATCGGATGACGTATCAATCGCGTTGTGGATCAAGAGGCCAGCGCCGTCGAGCATCGCAATGATGCCAAACGAGATGATCCCCGCGCCGCCAATGGCAAACGCCACCGGAAAGCCTGAGATAATGCCCGAAAACAGGCACAGAAATACGATGATGAGGCCGACCTCGATCCCGTCAAGTCCGAATAACATAGGGTGTCCGTCCTTTAGTTTATGCCTGAATTAGTGGGTGCCTGTGGCCGCACTATCGCTCGCCGCATCCAGGTCCAGATATTTGCCATCTGCCTCTTCACCTTCGCGCCATTCCAGCATCGAGCGGTAAAAGAACGCGACCGCGTGAATAAAGACGAGCGCCGTAAATGTAAGCATCAGGATCTTGAACAGGTAATAGGCATCAAAGCCATTCGGCGAAAAGCCGATTGTCTCAACATTCCAACGCAGCACTTTTGCCTTGCGCATGATTTGTTCCAAGCTGTCGGATGCCGAGATTTTCGGCGTCAACAGGTGGCGCCACATAAAGAACCACGCGAACAGCCAGGTCATAATGGCGCCGGGCATCATAAAGATCAGACAGCCCGCCATATCAACCACCCGTTTAGCGCGGTAGCTGAGCTTGGCATAGACAAGGTCAACACGCACATGGCCGCCTTGCACGAAAGTATAGCTGATGCACAGACAAACGATCATGGCGTTGTACAGCTTCAGCTCTTCGGACCACCAGCTCAGGTCATGCGACACGAAAGAGTAGCCATCCCAAAGCTTGTACCCAAAGGGGGCGAAAGGGCCGAAATCGATCGTCGCCACGCGGAAAATCCGCTGCAAAAAGATGATTACGATCTGTTGCAGCACCATCAACAACCCGATCCAGGCGACGGTACGGCCAATCCCGTTGGCAAACCATTCAAGGCCGCGCACCACGCTCCACATGACCGATTTGCGCCAGATACCAACAGCTGTCAGGATCAGAAAGGCCGTAAAGACGACGTAGAAAAAATCTTCGCTAGCACCGTAAAAGATGAAGCGACCAAGGGATTCTTTTGCCTCGGGCGTCTCAAACTTGGTCATTTCAGTAACCCAGGACAACCATTCCCCCGGGTGCGTGACCGCGTAGAAAAAGTTGACGATGGCCATGGCGATATTTGTGAAAACTGTAGAAATGCTGCTGAGCATTTCGTCCCTCCCCCATGAGGTAGTATGGCATTATGATGCGCAAATAACCCCTCCCGGCAATAAACCGGAAGGGGTGCTGTACCGAGTATTCTCGATTACATAGACTGCGTGCGGGTCCGCTGACGAAGATACGCACCGTCCGACTTGTCAATCCAGCTTGCCGACGACTTCATCGAAGCGACATAGCTGTCATAAACGCGCTTATAAAGCTCATCACTCATGTTCTCGTCATGGACTTCCTGGCTTGCTTTGGCAAAGGCATCCCAGACGCTGTCAGGGAATTCCAGCGTTTTCACGCCTGCCGCTTGCAACCGTGTCAAAGCTGCCGAGTTGTTCGACAAGAACTGCGACAGGTTGAACTGGTGGTTTTCGCCAGCGCAGGTTTCAACGATTTTCTGCTGTGCAGGGGTCAGCCCTTCAAACACTTCGCGGTTCATTGCCAAGGACAAACCTGCACCTGGCTCGTGGAAGCCCGCAGTGTAATAGAACTTGGTGATTTCCTGGAAACCGGCTTTTTCATCTGCCCATGGGCCGATCCATTCAGTGCCGTCGATCGCGCCCGAAGCCAAGGCTTGGTACACTTCGCCGCCTGGAAGGTTTTGCACGGATGCGCCCAGTTTACCCAGCGCTTTACCACCAAGGCCCGGCATACGGAATTTCAAACCGTTGAAATCCTCGGCCGAGGTGATTTCTTTGCGGAACCAACCACCAGCTTGCGCGCCGGTGTTACCACCAAGGAAGGATTTCAAACCAAAGGTCTGACCCAACTCGTCGTGGAAGGCAGCGCCGCCATCTTGATAGTACCAGTTCACCAATTCTTGCGCCGTCATCCCCATTGGGACGCAGGTAAAGAACGCATAAGCTGGGTGCTGGCCAACAAAATAATAGTCGGCGCCGTGGTACATATCGGCCTGACCCGAGGTCACAGCGTCAAACACCTCGAACGCGCCGACGAGCTCGCCTGCCGCCTTAAGGTCAACGGTCAACTGCCCGTCGGTCATTGCGGTGATCATATCGGCGTTGCGCTGTGCGGCATCATGCACACCGGCAAGGCCACGACCCCAGGTGGTCACCATGGTCAAGGTGCGGTTGCCTTGCGCATACATCGGCGCGGCAAGCGTCGAAGCTGCCGCAGCAGTTGCGCCACCAATCGTGGCTTTTGTCAAAAATGAACGACGGTCCATATAGATTCTCCTCCCATGAGAATTCCCACCATTTAGAGGTGGGCATACTTTTAAGAGCCTTGACCTTAGCCGCGGTTTTCACCGCAAGGAATACCTAGTACTACGTAGAGATGCCTGATCTGGCCAGAAAACCGGACCAGTTGCCTGCATTGCGGACCAAACAAGGTGCCTTTGGGTCGCAACGGAGCGTTCTTGACGCCACCACAACATCAAGGCCATCTTGTGATTCGAATACAAAGGCCATGGGCCGAAGGAGCAGTGCTTGCGGCATAGGCTAGCAAAACTTTTTAGCGTTGAGTTAAGCTATGGTCAGAAGATTTTTCTTTTGGCCACTGTGCCGCTTGTGCTGGCGATGCTGACGGTGGGCCTATTGGTTTTGCGCGAGTCGCGCGATATGGCTGACCGCGAAATTGCCGGGCTAGAGGCCCAGTTGATTTCGGCCAAGAAAGCCGAGCTGAAAAACTATCTGTCGATTGCCCGCACCGCTTTTGGCCCGATTTACGGTAACGCCTTGCCGAATGATGAGGCCGCCAAGCGGCAGGTTTTACAGATTTTGGCGGCCATGACCTATGGCACCGAAGGTTTCTTTTTCGTCTATGATTACGACGGCAAAAACCTTGTCAGCCCGCGCCAGACCTGGCTGATTGAGAAAAACTGGGCCGGTCTAAGCGATGCCGAAGGCACACCCGTGGTCGATGAATTCATCCGCTTGGCGCGGCAGGGTGTAGGCTTTCATACCTATGTCTGGCCCAAGCCCAGTTCGGGGCAATCTGCGACGATGGTGTCTTATGTCGTAGGGCTTCAAGATTGGCGTTGGGCGATCGGGACGGGCGTTTTCATCGATGATGTCTTGGGCTCGGTCGCGGCTGCGCGTGCCGAAACCGAGGCGCGGGTGCAAAGAACCTTTCTGAATATTGCCGCCATAACACTGGCATCGGTGTTTTTGGTGTTTTTGTCGGGCCTGTTTTTGAACTTGCGCGAACGGCGATTGGCCGAAGATAAACTGAAAGCGCTGACTCAAAGGGTATTTGACACCCAGGAAGAAGAGCGTGGCCGCGTTGCACGGGAATTGCATGACAGTATCAGCCAGATTCTGGTCGGCGTGCGCTATACATTTGAGCTGGCACGCCGCAGGCAAGCCACGGGCGACGCGCGCGCCAGTGAAAGCCTGAGCAGCGGCATCGAACATCTGAACGGCGCCATACAAGAGGTACGCCGGATCAGCCGTGACCTGCGGCCAGGCGTTCTGGATGATTTGGGTCTCGGCCCTGCGCTGAAATCGATGGCCGAAGAATTCGGCAAACGCACCGGAATCAAGGTGAATTATGAGACCAACCCGTTCCGCAACCGTTTGGACCAAGACAGCAAGATCGCATTGTTCCGGATTGCACAAGAAGCCTTGACCAATGTCGAAAGGCATTCCGGGGCAACAGAAGTCAATATGCTCGTACGTGGTACAAAGGCAGGGGCCATTTTGCGGGTGCAGGATAATGGCCGCGGGATGAACACGACCGCTGCGGAATCCGCCGGATTGGGCCTGCGCAACATGGCCGAACGCATGGAACGCCTGGATGGCACCTTGCGGATTTTGACAACAAAAAGCGGGATGATGATTGAAGCACAAGTGCCGCTAAGCCATATGTTGCCCCCAGCAAGCAAGACCCCTGCCCCAAAAACGAAGGCAAGCGCATGACAAAACAAATCCGCGTTTTGATTGTGGACGACCACCCGATGGTCGCCCAAGGCATCAGTGCCATTCTGGAAACTTATGATGACATCAATGTTGTCGGCACATTGTGCAACGGCCGCGATGCGATTGACCAGATCTCGCAGCTTGATCCCGATGTAGTGCTTTTAGACTTGAACATGCCGTTGATGAACGGACTAAACACAACCGAGATCATTCTAGAGCAGCGGCCAGACACACGCATTCTGATTTTGTCGATGCACGATAGCCCTGAATATATCAGTACCGCACTTAGCCATGGCGCGATGGGGTATTTACTAAAAGACGTGCCAACCGAAGAAATAAAATTGGCAATAGATGCCGTGATGGGCGGTGCGCGGTATTTATGCGCGGGTGCCGAGATCGCGATCAAGCCTGTCGAGGGTGGCATGCGAGAG
This sequence comes from Pseudorhodobacter wandonensis, assembly GCF_001202035.1. GTDB lineage: Bacteria > Pseudomonadota > Alphaproteobacteria > Rhodobacterales > Rhodobacteraceae > Pseudorhodobacter > Pseudorhodobacter wandonensis. The sequence goes on from NZ_LGHT01000025.1 coordinate 151,873, forward strand.
GCCTTGACCAGCCGCGAACAGACAATCCTTTTAGAGCTGGCGCTCGGAAAGTCGAACAAAGACGTGGCCTGTGCCCTCGACATTTCGGTGCGCACGGTGGAAACGCATCGTAAAAACATAAAACGAAAACTGGGGATTGCCTCAACGGCCGGATTGACGCGCTATGCGATGGAGCATGGCGTGTTGCAAGGAACAGGAAACTAAGCCGGATAAGGCAGCAATTGTGCCGCAAACCATGCGTATCGATGGCATTGCCAAACGGATATGGAAGGTAGACAAGCATTGCCAGAACGGCTTTTTGGCCCGTGCCCATAAATGGCAGATTGCTTTCCCACCGGCCCCCCATCAGGACCGCCGCAAGCCAAGTCAACGCAAAGACTATGCTCTGATTGCGCCAATATGATGGGCCACTTTTCTTGACCACACCTAAGTGCGACCCGGTTGGCCACAAATTCAAAGCGGCCAAATGTGATGTCGCCCCGCACAAATTCAGCCCCCGCAGAGCTTGGAGCGACCTAACATTTGCGTTTCTTACGCTCGCATCGCACGTTTGGTAATTTTATGTCTGTTTTTTTACGCCGCGCGACACTTTGTTCCGTCTTTTCGGTGTTGACGCGCCTTTTCACCCACCATATGGTCGCCCTCGCACTTGAAGGGTATGCAAATGAACAATCTAGTGGTCGTCATTTTAATAAGGCGTATGGGCCGGTAGCGGAAAACCCTTTCCAAACCCCATGCGCCCCCGCTTTACCCCCGGGGGCTTTTTGTTGCGATAAGGCCGCGCAATGCGGCGACAGAGGAATGATAGGATGGCACAGGCGAATACTGGCCCGGAGATGACGGGCGCAGAGATGGTGGTACAAGCCATGAAGGATCAGGGTGTCGAGGTGGTCTTTGGCTATCCCGGTGGCGCGGTCCTGCCGATTTATGATGCGATTTTTCAGCAAAATGACATCCGCCATGTCATCGTCCGCCATGAACAAGGGGCCGTACATATGGCCGAAGGTTATGCGCGCTCGACCGGCAAACCGGGGGTTGTGCTGGTGACTTCGGGTCCGGGTGCGACCAATGCGGTGACGGGCTTGACCGATGCCTTGATGGATAGCATCCCGCTTGTGGTTTTTACCGGTCAGGTGCCCACCTTCATGATCGGGACCGATGGGTTCCAAGAGGCTGACACCGTTGGCATCACGCGCCCCTGCACCAAGCATAACTGGTTGGTCAAGGACACGGACAAGCTGGCCGAAACCATCCATCAGGCTTTTCATGTAGCGACCAGCGGCCGCCCGGGCCCCGTTTTGATCGACATCCCCAAGGATGTGCAATTCGCAACCGGCACCTATATGGCGCCGCCAAAGGCCAAGATCAGCCATTATCAGCCCAAATTGAAGGGCGATCTGGATTTGATTACCCGCATGGTCGAGATGATGGAAACAGCCGAGCGTCCGGTGTTCTACACCGGCGGCGGCGTTATCAATTCAGGCCCTGCCGCCAGCCAGTTGCTGCGCGAATTTGTCGAGGCAACGGGTTTCCCGATCACCTCAACCCTTATGGGTTTGGGCAGCTATCCGGCCTCGGGCGACAAATGGTTGGGCATGTTGGGAATGCACGGCACCTATGAGGCCAATTTGGTCATGCATGGCTGCGATCTGATGTTGAACATCGGCGCGCGGTTTGATGACCGGATCACGGGGCGGATTGCTGATTTCAGCCCGCACAGCCGCAAGGTGCATGTGGATATTGACGCCTCGTCGCTGAACAAGGTGATCCGCGTCGATGTGCCGATTTTGGGCGATGTCGGCCATGTGCTGGAAGACGCGCTGCGCCTGTGGAAAGCCCGCGGCCGCAAGGTCAACAAGTCGGCGCTGGCAAAATGGTGGAAGCAGATTGCCGAATGGCGGGCGGTGAATTGCTTGTCCTACAATAACTCGGACAAAGTGATCAAACCGCAATATGCATTGCAGCGTTTGGAAGCCCTGACCAAAGGCATGGACCGGTACATCACGACTGAAGTCGGCCAGCACCAGATGTGGGCGGCGCAGTTTCTTGGGTTTGAAGACCCGAACCGCTGGATGACATCGGGTGGTTTGGGCACGATGGGCTATGGCCTGCCTGCGTCGATCGGTGTGCAAATCGCGCACCCCGAGGCGTTGGTGATCAACGTGGCAGGTGAGGCATCGTGGTTGATGAATATGCAAGAAATGGGCACCGCAATGCAGTTTCGCGCGCCCGCCAAGCAATTCATCCTGAACAACGAACGCCTTGGCATGGTGCGCCAGTGGCAGCAATTGCTGCACGGTGAACGCTATTCGCAAAGCTGGTCGGAATCCTTGCCTGACTTTGTGAAGTTGGCAGAAGCATTCGGCTGCAAAGGCATTCGCTGTTCGGACCCCAAAGACCTTGATGATGCGATCATGGAGATGATCAAATATGACGGGCCAGTGATTTTTGATTGCCTTGTTGAGAAGCATGAAAACTGTTTCCCGATGATCCCTTCGGGCAAGCCGCATAACGAGATGCTTTTGGGCGATGCCGATACGGCGGGTGCGATTGGCAGCAAAGGTGCTGTGTTGGTCTGACGGATTATCTGTGTTGAGAGAGCCGGGGGTTTCACACCCCCGGACCCCCGTGGGATATTTTTACCGAAAAGAAAGGGCGCAAAGCATGTCGCCGTTGAATATTAAACAAGGGTCTACAAGTCACTCGGCCTATGATCTGCGCGATCCGAATGGCGACGTGATCGAGCAGCACACACTGGCGGTTCTGGTTGATAACGAGAGTGGCGTTCTGGCGCGGGTAATCGGCCTGTTTTCCGGGCGAGGCTATAACATCGATAGTTTAACTGTGGCCGAGGTGGACCATGCAGGGCACCGCAGCCGAATTACCATCGTGACACGCGGCACACCGCAAGTGATTGTGCAGATCAAGGCGCAGCTTGGCCGGATTGTGCCCGTGCATGAAGTGCATGACCTGACGGTTGAAGGCCCTTCGGTGCAGCGCGAACTGGCGTTGTTCAAGGTTTCAGGCAAAGGCGACGCACGGATTGAAGCGTTGCGTTTGGCCGAGATTTTCCGCGCCAATGTGGTCGATAGCACGCTGGAGAGTTTTGTCTTTGAAATGACGGGCACGCCGGAAAAGATTGATGCTTTTGCGGATCTGATGCGGCCATTGGGCCTGCGCGAAATTGCGCGGACCGGGGTGGCTGCGCTGTCTCGCGGGGCGTGAAAGACGGTTGATGATAGATTAAGGGCGCCCCATTCGGGCGCCCTTTGTCATGCAGCAATGGTTACTTGCGCGCGAGAAACATCTGCGCCTGACCGGTCATTTCATGTGGGTCCCAACCGGCCGAACCATCGGCATCAACCATGTTGAATTCATCTTGGTTGATTGTTGGCGCCACCGCTTTTACCTCGGCAATATCGGCGGAGCCGTCACCGTTGCTGTCCAGCGTGCCAAGCGACACAAGGCCTTCGGCTTCGGGCATCACCTGACCTTTGGCCAGCAGCATCATGGCCGTGGTTGTGAATTCGGGTTCTTCCCAGCCGCCCGAGCCATCAGCATCAACCATGTTGAACTCATCCTGATTGACGGTTGGTGAAACGGCCAGCACCTCGCCCATATCGGCAGAACCGTTGGCATTGGTGTCAACGCTGCCAAGATCAAGCTTTACCGCAGCACCGCTAGAGGCTGGCGCATGCTTCAGCAACATATCGGCGGCCATGCCGAATTCGTTATCGTCCCAGCCGTTGGAACCATCAGCGTCGATCGAATTGAACTCTTCTTGCGAGAGTGTGGGGGCAACCGCGCGGACCTCGGCAATATCGGCCGAGCCGTCAGCGTTGGAATCGAGTTCGACCAATGTCGCAGCCGAGGCTGTGGCAACAGTAAGGGCAAGGATGGACGCTGTTGTCAGTGCAAGCTTTTTCATAGTGTTCTTCCTTTACAAGTTGGGCGATGCGGCAGCGGTTGCTTCCGGTATCGCTATGCAAGGATAACACCGCGTGCAGCCTATACGTTCCAAACTATGGGGAAAAACGGCATGACATTAATGTGACCAGATCAACGCCAATTTTTGGGAACCGATCAGCGCCCTTCGAATTGCGCTTTGCGCTTTTCAAGGAAAGCAATCACGCCTTCTTTAAAGTCATGGGTCTGACCACAAGTGCCTTGCAAACGCGCCTCAAGCGCCAATTGTTCATCCAATGTGTTACCGTGACTGCCGCGGACAGCAGTCTTAACAGCAGCATAGGCCGCAGTAGGGCCCGATGCCAAATGTGCGGCACGGGCCTGCCAATGCGCTGCAAAGCCGTCATCGGGAATGGATTCGTAGATCATGCCCCAACTTGCCGCCTGATCTGCGCTGATCTTATCGGCAAAGAGCGCGGCGCCCATCGCCCGCGCGGCCCCGATCTGACGGGGCAGCCAATAGGTGCCCCCCGCATCGGGAATAAGGCCAATGCGCGTGAACGCCTGAATAAAACTGGCAGATTGAGTTGCAATTACCACATCAGCGGCAAGTGCTAGGTTGGCGCCTGCCCCTGCTGCTGCGCCGTTCACGGCAGAAATTGTCGGGATAGGGCAGCCGTAAATCGCGCGCAATAGCGGCTCATACTCATCGCGCAGTGTGCGTTCCAGATCGATACTTGCGATCTTGGCACCATCGCCGAGATCTTGCCCCGAGCAAAACGCCCGCCCCGCCCCCGTTAGAACCAAAGCGCGGGCGGTTTTGCTTGCCGCTTTGACCGCATAGGTCAGTTCGGCCCGCATCTGGCTTGACAGCGCATTCATCACTTCTGGGCGGTTCAGGGTAATCAGGCCCAAGCCATCGGTTTCTGAATAGGTGATGGTTTCAAAATGCATGTCACGGTTCCTTTGCTTTGGTCGCAGCATAGCGACCCAAGCGTCAAGGAACAGAAGAACGATACGTCACTGCTTCAAAATCTCGGCCAAGCGCTTTTCTTCATCTTCTGACAGCTCGCTTGCCGCAGGATCGCCCGCACCGCGGCGTTTGCGTATATAGGCAACGGCTACCCCCCCCCCCAGCAGCAACATGGCCGGACCCGCGATCCACAAGATCAGGTTGGCACCTTTAGAGGTAGGGTTCAGCAACACATACTCGCCATAACGGTCAACAATATAGGCCATCGCAGCCGCGTCGCTGTCGCCGGCGACCAAGCGTTCACGCACCAACAAGCGGATATCGCGCGCCAGATCGGCATTGCTATCGTCGATGTTTTCATTGCGGCAAACAAGACAGCGCAAGTCTTTGGACAGCGTTCTGGCGCGCGCTTCTAATGCCGGGTCAGACAACACCTCATCCGGCTGTACGGCCAGCAAAGGCGTGGCAATCAGAGTAATCGCAAGGACGAGTGCGGGAAAATGCTGTTTCATTCGGCAGGCACTGCCTTGATATTGCGGGCACGCGCACCGGCTGCCACACGGTAACGCCGGTCGGCCAGGCTGATCATGCCGCCTATCGCCATCAACAATGCCCCGCCCCAAATCCAATTGGCAAAGGGTTTGTAATAGCTACGCACCGCCCAGGAACCGTCATCCTGCGGATCGCCGATCACCAGATAAACATCGCGGGTAAAGCCGTAATCGATGCCGGCCTCGGTCGTCGGCATGCCTGCCACGGGATAGACACGCTTTTCGGGATAAACCGTGGCGACAACTTTGTCGCCTTTGGCAACGGTCATCGTGGCCATCGTGCTAAAGTAGTTCGGGCCAGTTTCTTTTGTGACATCGGCAAGCGTGATATTGTAGCCGTGCAGATCAAAGCTGTCACCCACGTTCATCGTGCGGATATCTTCAACCTGCCACGCGTGCATTGCTGCCACAGCAAAGACCGTGACGCCAAGGCCGGTATGGGCCGTCGATTTGCCCCAATCGGCACGCGGCAATCGCAAGATACGGCCAAAGCGTTGACCAATAGGTCCGCGCCCTGCCCGCAGCCATAAATCCACGCCTGCGCCAAACACCACCCACGCGCCAAGTGCAAGGCCGATTGGCCCAAGCGCCGAGCGACCGGTTTGCATTGCATAGGCCAACAACCCCAGCGCAACCGCCAAGGCCGCCGCCGGTATCAATGCCCGCATTGGGCGGCCGAGAACCGCACGTTTCCATGACAGGATAGCCCCCAAAGGCATCAGCAAAGCAATCACCACCATAAACGGTGTAAAGGCAGCGTTAAAAAACGGCTCGCCGACACTTAACTTACGGTCCCACAACAGCTCGGCCACCAAGGGCCAGATCGTACCGACGAAAACGACAAAGCACGCCACGGCCAGCAAAAGGTTATTGGCAACCAGCGCACTTTCACGGCTGACTGGGGCAAACAGGCCCTTTGCCTCCATCGCGCCGGCGCGGGCAGCGAACAACATCAACGCGCCCCCCATAAAGATCGCAAGGATAAGTAGGATGAACACGCCGCGTTCGGGGTCATTGGCAAAGGCATGAACCGATGTAATCACCCCTGAACGCACGATGAAAGTACCGATCAGCGAAAAGCCAAAGGCAAGGATGGCAAGCAAAATCGTCCACGCCTTCAATGCCTCGCGCTTTTCCACCACGATGGCCGAATGCAGCAGGGCTGCACCGATCAGCCATGGCATAAAGCTTGCGTTTTCAACCGGGTCCCAGAACCAAAAACCGCCCCAGCCAAGTTCATAATAGGCCCACCATGACCCCAACGCGATGCCGATGGTCAGGCAAATCCACGCAGCCAACGTCCATGGGCGCACCCAGCGGCCCCAAGCAGCATCAACGCGGCCCTCGATCAGCGCAGCTACCGCGAACGAAAACGCGACCGACATGCCGACATAGCCTAAATACAAGAACGGCGGGTGAAAGGCCAAACCCGGATCTTGCAGCAATGGGTTCAGGTCATGCCCGTTGAAAGGCGGCACAGCCATGCGCAAAAACGGGTTCGAGGTGAACAGCATGAACGCCAAAAATGCCAGGCCGATACTGCCTTGCACGGCCAAAACCCGCGCCCGCAATGTTGGCGGCAGATTGGTGCCAAAAAACGCGACCGACGCACCGAACACAGCCAAGATCAGCGACCACAACAGCAGCGACCCTTCGTGGTTGCCCCAAACGCCCGATACTTTGTACAGCATCGGTTTCAGCGTGTGCGAGTTATTGACCACCAACGCGACTGAGAAATCCGATATCACAAACGCATAAGTTAGCGCGGCAAAGCTAAAGCAGAGCAACAGCAGCTGCACACCCGCAGCCGCCCCACCCACTGCCATCCAGCCAGTCCAACGCTTATGCGCACCGATCAGCGGCATGATAGTTTGGATCAACGCTACCGCGAGGGCGAGGATAAGGGCAAAATGGCCAAGCTCGACGATCATAAAGGGCATCCTGTTCACATGATTGCGTGCAGCCTAACCGGAAACAGTCGTGGGGCCAATGGGGATGCGTTAAGCCGTCGCAGGCTGCTGGTATAAACTTGAAGTGATCAACCGCTTTTGCGGGTTCCCGCGCGGCGCGTTGACAGCAGCAGATTGGTTTCCGATGTGACAACACCGTCGATTTCGCGCACGCGAAACATCACCTCATCCAGTTCCGGCAAAGTGGCCGTGCCAATTTCGGCTATCAGATCCCAGCGGCCATTCGTGGAATGAACCGCCTGCACAGCCGGAATGCCTGCCAGCCGCGCCATGGTTTTCTCGGCCCCCCGTCCCTCTATCGCGATCATCATCAATGCCCGCACCGGCAAGGCCGACACATCGCCACGGGTCAGAACGGTAAAGCCGACCACCTCTCCCGCTGCCTGCAACCGCTCCAGACGTGCCCGAACCGTGGCACGCGCCAAGCCCAGAGTATGTGCAAGATCGGACAATGACGCCCGACCATCGCGGCGCAACGCTGCAATTAAGGATTGGTCAACATCATCCATTTTGATAACCTCGGATTACAAAATGCACGAAATAGCATTCAACTTGGCAAATTTATAGCTTCTATCCGCCAGTTTAGCAAAGCAAAACGTATCCAACCTTAACGGAGTATCCCATGGCTAAAACATGTATTCTGATCGGTGCACCCATTGATGCCGGCCAACAAGTGGCTGGTTGTTTGATGGGGCCTACGGCCTACCGTGTGGCGGGCCTTGCGCAAACCTTGCGAGAGCTGGGCCATTCTGTTCAGGATCTGGGCGATGTTTCGATGATCCCGCAAACCGATGCGCAATGCGACAACCTTGCGGTGCATTCACTGGCCGAGGTTGTAGGTTGGTCTAAAACCCTGCGCAGCGTTACCGATACTGCTCTGAACTCCGGTTTTCCCATCATCATGGGGGGCGATCATTCCTTGGCTCTTGGCTCTGTTGCAGGTGCTGCAAAACATGCGGCGGCACAGGGTAAGCCACTGTTTTTGCTTTGGCTTGATGCGCATTCCGATTTTCACACACCATTGACGACCACCAGCGGCAACCTGCATGGCACACCGGTCGCCTATATTGCGGGGCGCAACGGGTTTGACGCCTTTGGCCCCTTCCCGGCTGTCATTCCACCGGAAAACATTTGCCTGTTCGGGATTCGCTCGGTTGACCCTGCCGAACATGCTGCTCTGTTGAACCATGACATTGAAATCAACGATATGCGCGTGCTGGATGAACATGGCATCGTCAAACCCCTGCGCGACTTTCTGGAAAAGGTCGAGGCCGCGGGCGGGATGCTGCATGTGTCACTGGATGTCGATTTTCTGGACCCATCAATCGCACCGGCCGTCGGCACCACCGTTCCTGGCGGCACAACCATTCGTGAGGCGCATCTGGTGATGGAATTGCTGCATGAAAGCGGACTCGTCACCTCGCTCGATCTGGTTGAGCTGAACCCGTTTTTGGATGAACGCGGTCGCACTGCACGGCTGATGGTAGATTTGGTCGCCAGCCTGATGGGCCGTAAGGTCTTTGACCGCCCAACACGGAGCTTTGGTTGATAATGGCCATTAAGCCCGCCCCCCTGCGCCGCAACTTGGCCCAGGCGCCCGACGCTGTGATCATGATCCGCCCGCATGCGTTTCACCCGAACCCGGAAACCCATGCAGACAACGCGTTTCAGCGGCGTGCCGATGCCGCACGCGATGCCGTGTCGGCAAAAGCATTGGCCGAGTTTGATGCAGGTGTCGCCCAGCTTCGGTCAGTGGGTGTAACGGTGCACGTGTTTGAAGATGATGGAAGCCGCGACACCCCCGATTCGGTGTTTCCCAACAACTGGTTTTCAACCCATACTGGCGGGCACGTCGCCGTTTACCCGATGTTTGTGCCCAGCCGACGCCGAGAGCGTCGCCAAGACATTCTCGACTTTCTGAAAACTGCCTATCGGGTGCAAGATATCATCGATTATTCGGGCCTCGAACAGGACGGATTGGCGCTGGAAGGAACCGGTGCGATGGTGCTGGACCATATCAGCCGCATCGCCTTTACCGTCAAATCCAACCGTGCCGATCCGATTGCGCTCGAACGGTTTTGCACCAACTTTGGCTATGAACCAATGGTGTTTGACGCCCATGATCATCAGGGCAAAGAAATCTACCACACCAATGTGCTGATGTGCATTGGCACCGACATGGCGATGGTAGGGTTGGACCAGATCATCAACCCTGCCCGCCGCGCGGAAATTGTTGAACGGCTTGAGGAAACCGGGCGCGAAGTTATAGCCCTGTCTCCTGCCGAGATTGCCGGGTTTGCCGGTAATGCCATTGAGTTAACAGGCGATGACGGGCGGTTCTTATGCCTGTCAGCCACCGCGCGCGACAATCTAAGCCCTGCGAACCGGGCCCGCCTAGAGACAATGATGCCGCTGCTGGCGTTGGAGGTGCCAACGATCGAACTGGCCGGCGGTTCGGTGCGGTGCATGATTGCAGGTATCCACCTTACACCACGAACCGGGGCGCTGCCCCCAAATGGAGCATGAAATGATTACCCCGTCCAAACAGGCATATGTGCCTTTTGTGAGCGTTGCCAATATGATGAAGATGGTTCTTCATATTGGAATTGAACAAGTGCTGACCGATTTGGCAGCCGAGATTGAGGCCGATTTCCGCCGCTGGCCTGCCTTTGACAAGACACCGCGCGTGGCAAGCCATTCGGACGTTGGCGTGATTGAACTGATGCCAACGTCAGACGGGGAAACCTACGGCTTCAAATATGTAAACGGCCACCCGGCCAACATGAAGAAAGGCCTGCAAACCGTTACGGCCTTTGGGCTTTTGGCAGACGTGCAGACCGGCTATCCGATTTTGTTATCAGAAATGACCATTCTGACGGCACTGCGCACAGCGGCAACCTCAGCGATGGCAGCCAAGTGGTTGGCCCCCAAGAACCCGCGCGTGATGGCGTTGATCGGGAATGGGGCACAAGCAGAATTTCAAGCGCTGGCATTCAAGGCTATTTGCGGGATTACCGAGGTTCGGTTCTATGATATCGACCCCACGGCCACGGCAAAATGCCTGACCAATTTGCAAGGGCATGGCCTGACGTTGACTGCCTGCAAGACACCGCAAGACGCGATTGAGGGCGCACAGATCATCACGACTGTGACCGCCGATAAACAATTGGCAACGATTTTGACCGACAACATGGTTGGGGCGGGCGTGCATATTAACGGTGTCGGTGGTGATTGCCCCGGTAAAACCGAATTGCACCGCGATATCTTGCTGCGTTCTTCCATTTTTGTCGAGTATCCACCGCAAACGCGGGTCGAAGGCGAGATCCAGCAATTGGCGCCAGACCATCCGGTAACGGAATTGTGGCAGGTGATTGCGGGCCAAACCGAGGGGCGCCGCTCTGCAGCAGAGGTGACGCTGTTTGATAGCGTGGGCTTTGCCATCGAGGATTTTACCGCGCTGCGCTACATCCACAAAAAAGTGGCGGAAACCGGGTTTTCCGAGCAATTGGACATGGTGGCCGATCCTGACGAACCACGGGATCTATTTGGGATGTTGCAACGCGCATCTTGATTGCTTGCAACAACAAGGGGGCGCTCGCGCCCCCTCGGGGCATAGGCCCCTCACCCCCTGAGGATATTTTCAGATAGATGATATCGCGCCGATTTTTTGCGCCATCAATGTCAATAATTTCACAATAAAAGCAGTATATTGCGCGTAGCTGTGCAGCATTGGCGCAGGATTGGGCAAATTGGCTGGCTTGGCGGCATTGCACCCCATATCAGGGATGGTCTATAGTTTGGGCAACTAGATATAGCCCTGCTGTACGGGGCCAAGAAAGAAAGAGCGGGAAACGTGGTAGACCGTCCGGAAGACACTGAAAACACTGATGAAACACTTGATACCCAAGCGGTTGATCGGATGGCCCATGACGGACCACAGGTTTCCATCATTGATGAAATGAAAACGGCCTATCTGGATTACGCGATGAGCGTGATCGTCAGCCGTGCTATTCCGGATTTGCGTGACGGCTTGAAGCCGGTTCACCGCCGCATTCTTTACGCAATGAATGAGGTGGGCAATACGATAGACAAGCCTTACCGCAAATCTTCGCGCCCTGTGGCTGATACAATGGGTAAGTACCACCCGCATGGTGACAGCGCGATCTATGACGCGCTGGTGCGGATGGCACAAGATTTCAGCATGTCTTTGGTACTGCTGGATGGTCAGGGCAACTTTGGCTCGATGGACGGCGATAAGGCGGCGGCGTTTCGTTATACCGAAGTGCGGATGGCCAAGACGGCGAACTATTTGTTGGCCGATATCGATAAAGATACCGTTGACTTCCAAGACAACTATGACGGCAAAGACCGTGAGCCGACGGTTTTGCCGGCGCGTTTCCCGAACATGCTGGTCAATGGCGCAGGTGGTATCGCCGTAGGGATGGCGACCAACATTCCACCGCATAACCTTGGTGAGGTGATCGACGGCACGTTGGCGCTGATTGCCAATCCTGACATGTCAACCGAAGCGCTGATGGAAATTATCCCTGCGCCGGATTTCCCGACAGGCGGCGTGATCTTGGGCCGTTCAGGCGCACGCAAAGCCTATCTTGAAGGGCGTGGATCGATTGTTATTCGTGCCAAAACGCGGGTTGAGGAAATTCGCAAAGACCGCTGGGCGATTATCATCGACGAGATCCCCTATCAGGTGAACAAGGCCTCGATGATCGAAAAGATCGCCGAACTGGTCCGCGAAAAGCGGGTTGAAGGCATCGCGCACGTGCAGGACGAATCGGACCGGATTGGCGTGCGCGTGGTGATTGAGCTGAAGCGCGATGCGACAGCGGACGTGGTATTGAACCAGTTGTTCCGCTTTTCGCCGATGCAGATCCACTTTGGTTGCAACATGTTGGCGCTGAACTCTGGTCGGCCTGAACAGCTGACATTGCGCGATTTTCTGACGTATTTCCTGACATTCCGCGAAGAAGTTGTCGCGCGGCGCACAGCTTATGAATTGCGCAAAGCGCGCGAGCGCAGCCATATCTTGTGCGGCCTGGCTGTCGCCGTTTCAAACGTGGATGAGGTGGTGCAGACCATCCGGTCGTCGGCCGACGCAAGTGAGGCGCGCGAACGCCTGATGACGCGGCGCTGGCCTGCTGGCGAGATTATTCCGTTTATCCGGCTGATCGACGACCCCAGCCATAAGGTGAACGACGACGGCACCTATAACCTGTCTGAAATTCAGGCCCGCGCGATTTTGGACCTGCGCTTGCAGCGTCTGACTGCCTTTGGCGTGAATGAGATCACAGATGAGTTGCAAGAGCTGGCCGGCAAAATCAAGGACTACCTTGAAATTCTGGGCAGCCGTGAACGGATCATGAGCATTATCGCCGCCGAATTGACTGAGGTGAAAGAGTTGTTTGCCGTGCCCCGCCGGACCGAGATTTCGGACTGGTCGGGCGATATGGAAGACGAAGACCTGATCGAACGTGAGGATATGGTCGTGACCATTACGAGCGGAGGCTACATCAAGCGGACGCCTCTGGTTGAATTCCGCGCGCAAAAGCGGGGCGGTAAAGGCCTGTCGTCGATGTCGACCAAAGAGGACGATGTCGTGACGACGCTGTTTGTGGCCAACACCCATACACAGCTACTGTTTTTCACCACCGATGGCATGGTCTATAAGCTGAAATGCTGGCGTTTGCCGCTTGCGGGTCGCAATGCACGCGGCAAGGCGATGGTTAATATTTTGCCAATCGTCGCGGGTGTGTCGATTGCCGCTATTCTGCCGGTCGATGTGCCGGATGATGAATGGGACAATCTGCAGATTTTCTTTGCGACATCTGATGGTGATGTGCGGCAAAACGCTTTGTCCGATTTCACCAATGTGATGCGCAACGGCAAAATTGCGATGAAGTTGCCGGAAGGTGTGTTCCTCGTAAACGCCCGTATTTGTGATGAGAATGATGACATCATGCTTGTCACCTCGGGTGGGCGGGCGATCCGTTTCCCGACGACCGAGGTGCGGGTCTTCAAAAGCCGTGGATCAACCGGGGTGCGTGGGATCAGGTTGCAGGGGGACGATACCGTCGTTTCAATGTCAGTGATCCGCCATTTTGAGGCAACGCCGGATGAACGTGCGGCCTATCTGAAAATGCGCCGTCAGCAAGAAGGCGTGATGGATGAGCCGGATACCGAAGACGAAGAACCCGTAGTTGCGGGTGATTTGTCGGCTGAGCGATTTGCCGAAATGCAGGCGTTTGAGGATTTGATCCTGACGATTACCCAAGGCGGGTCAGGCAAGCTTTCGTCAAGCCATGACTACCCTGTACGCGGCCGTGGCGGCCAAGGCGTAAAAGCCATGGCAGGACGCAACGGCGCGTTGGTTGCTTGCTTTCCTGTGGACCGGACGGACCAAGTTATGTTGGCAACCTCAACAGGCCAATCCATTCGAGTACCCGTTGAGGGGATTTCCTTCCGCTCGCGTTCAGCCGGTGGGGTAAAAGTGTTCAACACTGGAAAAGGCGAGGTTGTGGTTTCTGTGGCGCGGGTTGCGGACCAGACCGAGGACGAGGCCGAAGACGCTGTTATTGCCGATGCAGAAATCGGCGGCGACACCGGCGGCGAGGCAGAGTGAGCTTGCCTGGCCTGGCCGAAGCCCTAGCGGGCTTGGCCACCCGCGGTGAGGTGATGGCCTATGGAGATTTGGCACGGGCACTGGCCCTGCCAAACCCCGGCAGCATCGCACGGCTAACGGCTGCTTTGGAAGCGATGATGATCGAGGATACCGCGACAGGGCGACCGATGCGTGCCGTTTTGTGCCGTGCCAAGCTAAATGATTTGCCGGCAGCCGGCTTTTTTGAGCTTGCGACGCAGTTGGGTCGGTTTGATGGACAGGACCCTGTGGGATTTGTCGCGTCCGAGCGGGCAGCGCTTTTCAACGCGGCGTCTCTGCGTTAAATCAGCGATTGGTATTGCGGTCAGTGCCGGGGGTTTTGCCCCCCCGGACCCCCGCAGGATATTTGGTCCAAAGAGAATGGGATTTAAGCACTTGGATACGCAAACACTTCACATCATTGGCGGCGGTATGGCTGGGTCAGAGGCCGCTTGGCAAGCTGCGAATATGGGCGTTCGCGTGGTCATCCATGAAATGCGGCCAAAAGTTGCGACCTTTGCACATCGTACGGGAAATCTGGCAGAGATGGTCTGTTCGAACTCTTTTCGTTCAGATGATAGCGAGCAGAATGCTGTTGGCCTGTTGCACTGGGAAATGGGTGCCGCAAACGGAATTATCATGGAAACGGCACGGGCCAACCGCTTGCCCGCGGGGGGTGCGCTTGCGGTGGACCGCGATGTTTTTGCCGAAGCTGTATCGGCAAAGATTCTGGCGCATCCTTTGATTTCTGTTTCCTATGATGAGATTACCGAACTGCCGACCGAAGGGCATTGGATTGTGGCGACCGGGCCGCTGACCTCGGGCGCGCTGGCCGAGAGTATTCGCGCCGCTACAGGAGCAGAAGCGCTGGCGTTTTTTGATGCCATTGCGCCAATTGTTTATGCTGAGAGCGTGGATATGTCAGTGGCGTGGATGCAGTCGCGCTATGATAAGGGCGAGACTGAGGAAGAACAGACGGCCTATATGAACTGCCCGATGACCAAGGCGGAATATGAGGCGTTTGTGGATGCGCTGATGGCCGCCGAAAAAACCGAGTTTCATGAAGGCGAGACGGCAGGGTATTTCGACGGGTGCTTGCCGATTGAGGTAATGGCGGAACGCGGCCGCGAGACGCTGCGCTTTGGTCCGATGAAGCCGGTGGGGCTGACCAATCCGCATAACCCGATGAAACCCTATGCCGTGGTACAACTGCGCCGAGACAACAAGCTGGGCACGCTTTACAACATTGTCGGGTTCCAAACCAAGATGAAGTATGGCGCGCAAACCGCTGTTTTCAAAATGATTCCGGGCTTGCAGGATGCGAGCTTTGCACGGTTGGGGGGCATTCATCGCAACACGTTCATCAACTCTCCTACTTTGCTGGACGACCAGATGCGTTTGAAATCGCGGCCCAATATCCGCTTTGCAGGGCAGATTACTGGGGTTGAGGGTTATGTGGAATCGGCAGCGATGGGGTTGCTTGCCGGGCGTATGGCGGCAGCCGAGATTTTGGGACGTGATTTACCGCCGCCGCCGCCAAATACCGCGATGGGTGCTTTGATAACCCATATTACGGGAGGGGCCGAAGCGAAAACATTTCAGCCTATGAACGTAAACTTTGGCCTGTTCCCACCGATTGACGCCAAGGGTGGCCGTAAGGGGCGCAAAGACCGCTATAAGGCCTATACCGACCGCGCAAAAGAAGCGTTTACAGCGTGGCTTTCATAACGCGGTTCGCACCATCACCGACCGGGCCATTGCATTTGGGCCATGCCTATTCGGCCATTTTTGCGCATGATATGGCACGGGCTGCAGATGGCATGTTCTTGCTGCGGATTGAGGATATTGATCGCGGGCGCTGCCGCCCCGAATGGGAATCGCAAATCTATGATGATTTGGGCTGGTTGGGGCTGACCTGGCCCCTGCCAGTGATGCGGCAATCAGACCGTTTGGCCGACTATTCAAAGGCCTTGGATAGGCTCTGGTCGCGCGGTTTATTGTATCGATGCACCTGCACCCGGCGCGATATTGAAACAGCACTGAGCGCCCCACAGGAAGGGGCAGCCCCGCAATTCGGGCCAGATGGTTTGATTTATCCGGGTAGTTGCCGCACCGCGCCAATTGGGCAGCGAACAGGCGAGGTTTTGCGCCTGAACATGGCGGCTGCTCTGGAAAACCTAACCGATCTTAACTTTCTGGAAACTGGGTCGCGCCATGCTGGGCGCATCGCGTTGACGCGTGAAAGTTATTTGGAGGGTATCGGTGACATCGTTATCGCGCGGCGCGATATGGGAACATCCTATCATCTTTCAGTGGTTCTTGATGACGCGGCGCAAGGCATAACCCATGTTGTGCGCGGCGAAGACTTGTTTGAAGCTACGGCCATCCATGTGCTGCTGCAGCGGCTTTTGGAACTGCCAACGCCAGTCTACCATCACCACGCCTTGATCCGCGATGATCAGGGCAAGCGCTTGGCCAAGCGTGATGATGCAAGGGCTTTGGCCAAATACCGCGCTGATGGTAACAGCCCGGCAGATATTCGGGCAATGGTTGGATTGTAGCCGCGGCTTTTCGTTGAAAAATCAATCGCTCATGGGGGTGGCGGTTATCACCTCTTCCCCGTTTTGCACCAAAGTATAGAAACATGACCGCCGATTGGTGTGGCACGCGGGGCCCGTTTGATCGACCTTCAAAAGCAGGCAATCACGATCACAATCAACCCGGAATTCCACCAGTTTTTGCACATGCCCCGAGGTTTCACCCTTGGCCCAAAATGACTGACGCGAACGGGACCAATAGGTCACCTGCCCGCTTTCCAATGTCCGTGCGATGCTTTCGGCGTTCATCCACGCCATCATCAGCACTTCGCCTGTCGCAAAATCTTGCGCAATCGCAGGGATCAGCCCCTTGGCATCATATTTCAGGCTTGCAGGATCAAACGGCATGGGGCTTTTCCTTTGCATCACAGGCATAGCCGACTATCTATGCGGTATAGGACGGAGTGAAAAGCCATGAGTGACGCCGAAATGATGAAGCTCTATTCAGGGCGGATACTGGCATTGGCCGCGGATATTCCGCATTTGGGGCATCTGCCCGCGCCGCAAGCCACTGTGCGCAAACGCTCGCCGTTATGCGGGTCGGTGGTGACGGTGGATTTGGTGATGCAAGACGGTCGTGTCAGCGAATATGCCCAAGACGTTAAGGCCTGCGCATTGGGTCAGGCGGCGGCAGCGATTGTTGGGCGGGTAATTATGGGGGCATCGCTGGCAGACCTGCAAGCCGGGCGCGAAGGTTTGCGCGCGATGCTGGCGGGTGGGCCGGTGCCGCCTGCCCCGTTTGACGGGTTTGCTGTGCTCGAACCCGCACGCGATTTCCGCAACCGCCACGCCTCTATCTTGTTGGCGATTGAGGCCGCAACCGAAGCTGCTGAATCTGTAGAAAAAAGCCGCCACGCTACCCTTTAGGCAGGTGGCGGCAAGTGTGCGTATCTGAAGGGCGCATTCGGGGTGGGACAACCCCGGCGGATCACCGCGTCGCAAAAATGCGTGCGCCCTCGGCAACAGATCGCGGGCAGTAGTCTCAGATAAAAGAGGGCAAAGAGAGCCCGATAACCAGCACGGCAAAAAGTGACAATACACCCAAAGTGTCTTCGATAAGGGTTGAAGAAGAGCGGGTAACGACGGCTTTCATTTCGGCAATCATGGGAACCTCCTTGCTTGTTCCTATATTGTTCTCACAATATTAACGCCCTGTAAAGAACTTTATAGGAACATACGTGAACAAAAAGTGTTACCCGATCGAAATAAGCCGAATCGCGCGATCTTGATCCAGCAACCAAAGCAACATTCTTACAGCCTGGCCGCGGCGGCTTGTCAGGCCTGGGTCATCATTCAATAGCTTGCGCGCGTCTGATTGTGCTACGGCCATCAACGCCGTTTGCCGCTCCATGTCGGCCACTTTAAACCGCGGCAGTCCTGATTGCGCCGTCCCGATCAAATCACCGGCGCCGCGCATCGCCAGATCTTCTTCGGCAATCCGAAACCCGTCTTCGGTATCGCGCAGCACCTTTAGCCGCCGCTCGCCCGTTTCGCCCAATGGGGCCTGATACATCAGCAAGCAAGTCGATTGCGCCGCACCGCGCCCCACCCGCCCCCGCAATTGATGTAGCTGGGCAAGGCCGAAGGTTTCCGCGCGCTCGATCACCATGATCGAAGCATTTGGAACATTGACCCCCACTTCAATCACCGTCGTGGCCACCAAAACCTTGGTTTGCCCCGCAACAAAACCCGCCATAGCAGCGTCTTTTTCGACGACAGGCATTTGGCCATGCACCATCGCAACAACGCCTTCGCCCAATGCGGCACGCAGATGCTGGAACCGCGCCTCGGCCGATGCGTAATCCAGCACTTCACTGTCTTCAACCAAAGGGCAAACCCAATAGGCCTGCCGCCCCTCAGCCACTGCTTTGCGGAGCTTTTCGACGACCTCATCAATCCGCCCGGTCGGCACCAAAGCGGTTTGCACCGGTTTTCTGCCCGGCGGTTTTTCGTCCAGCACCGACACGTCCATATCGCCATAGCTGGCCAACGCGAGACTGCGCGGAATCGGGGTCGCCGTCATAACCAAGACGTCAACCGATTGCCCTTTGGCACCAAGTTCCATGCGTTGCGCAACTCCAAATCGGTGCTGCTCATCGACGACAGCAAGGCGAAGATCTTGAAACAACACGTCTTTTTGAAAAACGGCATGGGTGCCAACAAGGATATGAATGCGCCCCTGTGCCAAATCCTCCAATTTGCGCGCACGTTCGCTGCCTTTATCACGGCCGGTCAACAACTCTAGCCGGACCCCTGCAAGCGCGGCAAGCTCGGCCAAACCTGCAAGATGTTGCCGCGCCAAAATTTCGGTCGGGGCCATCATCACGCCCTGCCCGCCCGCTTCGACTGCGACCAAAAGCGCCAAAAAAGCCACCAGCGTTTTGCCCGAGCCCACATCGCCTTGTAGCAAGCGGTTCATCCGCAAAGGGGCTGCCATATCCCGCGCAATCTCGGTCACGGCGCGGCTTTGTGCCCCTGTTGGCATATAGGGAAGTGCGGCCAGAACTGCCTGTTGCAACTGCCCTGTTGCATGGCTTGACCGTCCTTTGGTTTTTCGCATCGACGCCCGCGCCAAAGAAAGCGTCACCTGATGCGCAAAAAACTCATCATAGGCAAGACGTTGCCGTGCGGGCGCAGTGGCAGCAAAATCGGCGTTCCGGCTAGGGGCATGGGCGGCGTGTATTGCCGCGGACCAATCTGGCCATCCCTCCCTGGCCTTTTGACCAGGATCGATCCACTCATCCAGCTCAGGCATCCGTGCAAGGGCCGAAGCCACCGCTTTGGCAACCAGCTTTTGCGTCACGCCCGCCGTCAGGGGGTACACAGGTTCAAACTGCGGCAATTCGCCTGCATCTTCCAGACGCAATATATGGTCCGGATGCACCATCTGCGCGACGCCGTCAAATACCTCAATGCGGCCAGATACTAACCGTTTTTCCCCGACTGGCAGCAATTTTTGCAGATAGTCACCGCGGGCATGGAAAAAAATAAGCTGAAATTCCAATGCACTGTCGCGCACCATTACGCGGTAGGGCCGCCCCTTTGTGCGCGGTGCAAAATGTGCCTCTACCTCAACCTCAACCGTCGCTGTGGTCGGTGGGACGACATCACGAACAGAGGCGCAGCGTGCCCGGTCAATCCCGGAATGCGGCAAAAGGAGTAGCAAATCCTTCGGCTTTTCAACGCCCAACGCGGCAAAGGCCTTGGCTGATTTGGGGCCTATGCCATCAAGCGTTTCCAAACCCGCAAAAAGCGGGAAGAGGATCTCTGGTCTGCTCATGTCGAGCCTATAAGAGCAAGCCAGCCATCTTCGTCGATCGTTTCCACCCCCAATGCTGCAGCAGCCTTGGCCTTGGAGCCGGCACCCGGTCCCGCAACCAGCAAGTCGGTCTTTGCTGATACCGATCCCGCCACTTTGGCCCCAAGGCTTTCAGCCGTCGCCTTAGCCTCGGCCCGTGTCATCTTTTCAAATGTTCCCGTGAAAACAACGGTTTTTCCAGCTACTGGGCTATTCACCGGCGCGCGCGTCACAACAGGTTGAACCTCAAGCTCGGCGATTAGCGCATCAATGGCAGCCCGCTCCCTTTCATTCTGAAATGTTGCAATAACCGAGGCAGCAAGTACGGCGCCAACCCCGTCAATCGCCAACAATTCATCCCACGCAGCGCCCGCCCCGATGGTTGCATGCGTCATCGCAGTTTCAAATTGTGGCCAGGTCGCGTAATGATTGGCTAAAAGACTGGCCGAGCTTTCGCCCACATGCCGAATTCCCAACGCAAAAATGAGTCTGTTTAGGGAGATTTTTCGCTTTTCATCGATAGCATCAAACAAGTTTTCCGCTGACTTCTCGCCCCAGCCCTCACGGTTTTTCAATTGCTGAAGGCCAGTCCCAAAACGTGCACGCAATGAAAATATCTCTGCCGGGGTTTGAACCCAACCATCACGGTAAAAGGCCTCGATCTGCTTGGCGCCCAGACCTTCGATATCAAATGTCCCACGGCCAACAAAGTGGCGCAATCGCTCAACAGCCTGTGCAGGGCAGATCAGGCCACCCGAGCAACGCCGCACGGCATCACCTTCTTCGCGCAGCGTAGGAGAGCCGCACTCTGGACAAATCACAGGAAATTCATAGCGTTGCAAACCGTCACTGCGACGCGACAGATCGACATCTGCAATTTTGGGAATTACATCGCCCGCGCGATAAACCTGCACCCAATCCCCTACACGAATATCTTTCCCATCCCTGATCGCGTTGCCTTTGCTATCACGACCCGCAATGTAATCTTCGTTGTGCAACGTGGCATTTGACACAACCACGCCCCCGACCGTCACAGGTTCCAACCGCGCCACTGGTGAAAGCGCCCCTGTGCGGCCTACCTGAATATCAATCGCCAAAAGCCGTGTCCAAGCCAGTTCGGCCGGAAATTTATGCGCGATAGCCCAACGGGGCGTTGTCGAACGAAATCCCAGACGGCGCTGCAATGACAGGTCATTAACCTTATAGACCACACCGTCAATGTCATACCCAAGGCTAGAGCGCTTGGCCTCGATCGTATTGTAATGCGTCAGCATCTCGGCTGCACCGTTACACAATATAGTCAAAGGATTTACTGCAAAACCAAGTTTTTTTAACCTGTTGATGGCCGAAATTTGCGTTTCCGCCAAAGGCTCCGAGACCGCACCCCAGGCATAGGCAAAAAAACGCAACGGACGAGAAGACGTAATAGACGCATCAAGCTGACGCAGAGAGCCTGCAGCTGCATTGCGTGGATTTGCAAAAATCTTGCCGCCGAGTTCTTTTTGACGCGCATTCAAGGCTTTGAAATCCACATGGCTCATGTACACCTCGCCACGGACTTCCAGCACAACAGGCGCATCAGTCAGCACCTGCGGAATATCGCCAATTGTCTGCGCATTTTCGGTTACGTTTTCGCCGGTTTCACCGTCTCCCCTCGTTGCTGCATGGATCAACCGTCCATTTTCATAGCGCAAAGACAGCGATAAGCCGTCAATCTTTGGTTCTGCCGTGAACGCAAGCGGCCCAGAATGCCCCAAATATTTTCTAACGCGGTCTTCAAATTCTTCAACGTCCTTATCTTCAAACGCATTCTCAAGGCTTAACATTCGCACCTCATGTGCGATTTTTGTAAAGCCTTCGGCTACCCCCGCTCCAACCACTTCGCTCGGGCTATCAGCCCGTTTCAAGTGGGGGAAGCGGGCCTCAAGCGCAAAGTTGCGACGTTTGGCTGCATCATACTCCGCATCCGTAATCTCTGGGGCATCCTTAGTATGATAAGCTGTGTTCGCAGCCAAAAGTAGCGCTGCAAGCCGTGCCAATTCCGCCTCTGCCTCGGCGTCAGACAGCATAGAAATATTTTTCTCTACATTTTTAGCCACGGCATTCCCCCACACCATTTTAGTACAGGTTTAGGGGTAGGTTAACGCCACGTCCAGATGCCAGGGCTATGCCCCGATGGCAATGCGGTTTTCCCCTGCGCCCGTCGCGGGATCGCGAAGCACATATCCCCGGCCCCAGACCGTTTCGATGTAGTTCACACCGCCCGTAGCTTCGGCAAGTTTTTTCCGCAACTTACAGATGAAAACATCAATGATCTTCAGTTCAGGTTCGTCCATGCCACCATAAAGATGATTTAAGAACATTTCCTTGGTCAAAGTGGTGCCTTTGCGCAGGCTGAGCAATTCCAGCATCTGATATTCTTTGCCAGTCAGATGCACTGTCTTACCTTCGACATCGACAGTTTTGGCATCAAGGTTTACACAAACATTGCCCGTCTTGATCATGGATTGCGAATGGCCTTTTGAGCGCCGTATAATTGCATGGATACGAGCGACCAGCTCTTCTCGATGAAATGGCTTGGTCATATAATCGTCAGCGCCGAAGCCAAAGCCTTTCAGCTTGCTTTCCGTATCATCCGCACCCGAGAGTATAAGGATTGGCGTATCAATCCGCGCCAAGCGCAGCTGACGCAGTACATCATGCCCACTCATATCCGGTAGGTTAATATCAAGCAGTATCAGATCATAATCGTACAACTTTGCAAGATCGACCCCTTCTTCCCCCAAGTCCGTACAAAATACGTTCAGGTTTGCATGCGTCAACATTAGCTCAATGCTGCGCGACGTCGTAGGGTCGTCTTCCACCAAAAGGATTCTCATAAGGTTAACTCCGCATTTCTCTGCCGTTCGCTAACCACCTTGCAGTCTAATGGTTAATTGGGTGTTACTGTGACATCTGAGTTGAAAAATACAACCTAAAGTTGTCTATACTTTTGAATTGTTGTAACTTTAAGGGCATTTTCACCATGTGAATCGACGGCGGAACGCCAAGAGGAAAACTCTTCCTCGGATAAAGAATAGCGGCTCAAGGCCTCTGATTCGCTTATCAGACCATGGGTCACGGCCTTGACCACAATGGCTTTTCTGCTCGCGACCCACCGGCGCGTATCAACCGGTGGTAAATCTGCGCGGCTAAGAATCGAACCATCTGGCAGCATTACTTGCCGAAGACCATCAACTTTCTTTAGATACATCACACTACCCTTCTTGATTGTGGCTAGTTTGAAGGAACAGGCTTAATCAAGCGTGAAACGTGGGGTTGAGAGTGTGTTGCATTTTCCTATATTGTGAAACATCACTATAAAGGCGGCAAAATGTCTCTCGATCACCCCATGAACTCTCTTGGCTTTGCCAAGCCTCCCTCTGAAACGCGCGTCGTTGTCGCTATGTCGGGTGGGGTTGATAGCTCGGCCGTGGCGGCGCAGCTGGCGTCAGAAGGGTATGACGTGGTGGGGGTGACCTTGCAGCTCTATGATCATGGGGCGGCTCTGGCGAAGAAGGGCGCCTGTTGTGCCGGGCGTGATATTCATGATGCGCGGCGTGTGGCTGAAACAATGGGGTTTCCGCATTATGTGCTGGATTATGAAAATACCTTTCGAGAAGCGGTGATTGATGAATTTGCCGATGCTTATCTGGCTGGCGCGACGCCGGTGCCCTGTATTCGGTGCAATGAACGCGTGAAGTTCAAAGATCTGCTAAACACGGCCCGCGATCTTGATGCCGATTGCATGGCCACCGGGCATTATATTCAGCGCAAGGATGGCGCCTTGGGGCCGGAACTCCACATGGCTGCCGATCATGCGCGCGACCAGAGCTATTTTCTGTTTTCGACCACGGCCGAGCAGCTGGCCTATCTGAGGTTCCCGCTGGGGCATTTGCAAAGCAAATCGGAAACACGGGCATTGGCCGGGAAATTCGGGCTGACCGTTGCGGATAAACCCGACAGTCAGGATATTTGTTTTGTTCCGAACGGAAACTATGCGGCGGTGATTGAAAAGCTGCGGCCCGGTGCTGCGGATCCGGGTGATATTGTCGACATGGACGGCAACATTTTGGGGACACATCGCGGGGTCATTCACTATACGATCGGGCAGCGGCGCGGGCTTGGGATTGGCGGGCTGGAAGATCCGCTTTATGTGGTGAAACTAGATGCCGATTCAAAGCGGATTGTGGTGGGGCCGAAAGAGGCGCTCTCGACCCGGATCGTGCCGCTGCGCGAGATAAACTGGCTGGGCGATGCCCCGCTGGACAGCCGAAAAGAATGGCCCATCATGGCCAAGGTTAGGTCTACCCGCCCGCCGCGTGAGGCGATTTTGCGCCCGATTTCTGCGACCGAAGCCGAAGTAGAATTATTGAGCCCCGAGGAAGGGGTTTCGCCCGGGCAGGCCTGTGTTTTCTATGCGCCCGAAGGCAGCCGCGTTTTGGGTGGGGGCTGGATCTGGCGCGGATATTAAGGGCAATGACCGCGCGCGGACGTTTTTGTAAGTATATGTAATTACAGGATTACCTTGATAATCTTTACCAAAAATTAACCCCTTGCCGCACGTCGCGGCTGGTTGGTCATGACCTTTCAGAACAGGCTTTGTGGTACTGGCGGATGCCTGCGGCGCAGGTATTTGGGCCAAGATGAAATTGCGGCGCTTTGGTGACCAATAGCTGCGGATGGGGTTGAAGGCGGGGTGCAAACGGGCTTAGTGCGGGCTATGCAGCCAGACTGCAGTTTTAGGGAGTGTTCGATGCGTCTTTGTCTGAAACCCGTTGCCATTGCGCTTTGCTTTTTGGCCCCGTTGCCTGTGCTGGCCCAGGATGACCATGCGGCCCGTTTGGCGGCCGCGCAAGACTATGTGGCGGCAGCGGTGGCCGATATGGATATGCCCCGCCTGATTGAACAAATGTGGCGGCCCATGGTGCCGCAAATCGAGGCCTCTACCGGCAAGCCCTTGAGCGCAGAACAATTGCAAAAGATTGACGCGGTTTATCAAGACAGCTTTACCGGCCCGCTGAAAGAGATTTTGACCCGTCAGGATGTGGTTATGGCCGACAATCTGACGTTGCCGCAGATCGAGGCGTTGCGCGATTTTTATGCGTCTGAAAACGGTCGGGCCGTGATGATGAAAATGCCGGATATTATGGCAGCGCAGCAACCGCAAATCATGGGGTTGATGCAAGACCTGATGCCGGTGGTTATGCCGAAACTTCAGGCGATTGTCGCAGGTCAATAAGTTATTTCGTGGGGAATGGCGTCTTGGATCAGCTGTGATCAGCTGTGATCCGGGGCGCTTTGCCCCTGCCCGAGGGCGGCGAGAACAGAGCGGGCGGCGCGTAGGCCCGGCGCCTCGCCACCTTTGCCCAAGCGCTGCATTGTGACCGCCATCGCGGCAAGTTGCGCGTCGCGCGCGGGGCCAGGTTGCATCAGCGCCAAAAGCGCCGGCGCGATTTTTGCAGGCTGACAATCAGGGCCCAGAAATTCCGGCACATGGCGGGTTTCTGACACCAGATTGACCAATGTAACCGTATCGACCAGTGCTGCGCGTTTCATCAGCCACATGGTGATCGGGTGCATGCGATAGGCGATAACCATCGGGCAAGCATTGGCGGCCAGTTCCAGCGAGACGGTGCCCGAGGCTGCGATGGCAACGGTTGCATTGGCAAAAGCGCTGCGCTTTTGAGTCAAATCCTCGATAATTTCCGGTTGGATTGGCCAGTTGTAGGTCAGATCACGCACCAAATCGGTCAACCCGTGCAGCGTGGGAAGCGCAACGCGGGCGGTGGGGTGGGCAGCCTTGATCGCGTGCAATGTGGCGCCGATCACCGGAGCCAGACGCGTGACCTCGCCGCGCCGCGACCCCGGCAAGGCAAGGATAAGCGGGCTGGATTGCTGGGTTTTTTGTGCCAACGGCTCGGCCACAACGGGGTGGCCGACGAAATCGCAGGTCATGCCGGCAGCCTGCATCAAAGGCGGCTCGAACGGCAAAAGCGCCAGAACATGGTCGATGTAGCGCGCCATTTTGGCAGCGCGGCCGGGGCGCCATGCCCAAACCGAAGGCGCGACATAATGGATGGTTTTCAGATCAGGTTGGGTGGTTTTGACGATTTTCGCGACGCGCAGGCAGAAATCGGGGCTGTCGATGGTGATCAGCGCATCGGGATTGGTGGCCAGAGTGGCGGCAGCGGTTTGGGCGATTCGCGCTTTGAGCTGGCGGTATTTCGGCAAAATCTCGGCGATGCCCATGACCGAAAGCTCTTGCATCGGGAAAAGCGAGGTCAGCCCTTCGGCCTGCATCAGCGGGCCACCGATACCGCTGAACTCGGGGTTTGGCAGCAGGGTTTTAAGCGCGGCCATCAGTGCTGCACCCAGCTTGTCGCCCGAAGGCTCGCCCGCGATGAGGGTGAATTTCATGGATCAGCCACAGGGCGCGACCAGAGGAACAGCCCAAGGTCACTGGCGCGCGCGATCATGGCTGCCTGATCAAGCAAGATGACGCCGCCGGATTGGAAAGCAATGCCGCCGAGACCCGCTTTGGCAACCATTTCAATGGTTTGCAAGCCAATGGTCGGCAAGTCGATGCGCAGGTCTTGGGTAGGTTTTGGCGCCTTGTAGAACAGGCCTTTGGTGGAATTTGGGCGCAGATTTTGGGGAATTAGCGCCGTTTGGGCCAGCATTGCATCGGTGCCGGTGATGGTTTCGACGGCTAGGCAGAGCCCCGCCTGCACCACCGCGCCCTGCCCGACATCAACGCGGCCCAAGGCGGAAACGATGGCAGCGGCGCGGGTTGCGTCTGATTCGTCGGGCGCGGTGAGATGGCCTGTAAGGATGCCCGCTGCGGGGGTGAGGTTGGGGGCGAGATCGGTGGCACTGAGAATTTCCAGATCAAATTCCTGGAAAATTTTAAGCACTTCGCGCAAGGTAGCATCGTCACCCGCCTGCATCGCGGCCAGCAAACGCGGCACCATTTGCGCGGTCAGCGGATCAAACAGCGATGGGTCAAGGTTGGGGCGTTGCACGGCGCCTGCAAAACAAACTTGGGTAACGCCCTGATCTAACAGGTGATTAAGGAAAGGGACCAAGCGTTCAACGCGAAAGGTGATGTCGGGTGTGACGCCGGTTGGGGTAAAGCCGTCCAGCGCCGCGACAAGTGGTTTTTCGGGCATTGCAGCCATGAGTGTGGCAGGCAGCGCCCCTGCCCCTGCGATGATGGCAAGCCGGGTCATTTCGGGGTCAGGAAAGAGCGGTCGGTGGCGGAAAGGATGAAATCTGTCATCTCGCGCACATGCTTGCTGTCGGTTTCCTCGGCCAGTTTGCGGGCGCGATCGAGGAAAGTGCCTTCGCCTTGGGCCAGCATTTGATAGCCAGCACGCAAGGCGGTGATTTCCGAGCGCTCGACGCCGCGGCGTTTCAGACCGACGAGGTTAAGACCGTCCAGCTCGCCGCGCGGGCCTTGGACGAGACCATGCGGCAGCACGTCATTCGTGACCATGGTGACCGCGCCGATAATGGCACCGTGGCCAATGCGGACCCATTGATGCACACCGGAAAGCCCGCCGATGATAACGTCATCGCCAAGGTGGCAATGGCCGGCAATCGCGGCTTGGTTGGCAAGAATGACGCGATTGCCGAGGGTAGCGTCATGGCCGACATGGCTGCCAGTCATCAGCAGGCAATCATCGCCGACGCGGGTAATACCGCCGCCGCCTTCGGTGCCGGTGTTCAGCGTCGCGCCTTCGCGGATGCGGCAGCGTTTGCCCACGATCAACCGCGTGCGTTCGCCTTTGAATTTGAGGTCTTGCGGCACTTCGCCAACACAGGCGAAAGGGAAAACCACTGTCTCGTCGCCGATTTCGGTCCAGCCGGTGACGACGGCATGGGATTTCAGCTCGACCCCCGCCCCGAGGGTGACTTCGGCGCCGACCATGCAGAACGGGCCGATTTTACAGCCCGGGCCAATCGTGGCACCAGGTTCAACGATGGCGGAGGGGTGGATTTGTGCGGTCATGCTTTGGGCAGGTCCATCATGGCGGTGAATTCAGCCTGAGCGCAGAGCTCGCCATCCACAGTGGCGCGTCCTTCAAATTTCCAGACCTTGCCGCCGCCGCGTTTGACGGTGACATGCAGTTCCATCACATCGCCAGGTACAACCATGCGGCGGAATTTTACCGCGTCGATGCCCATGAAATAGACCAGCAGGTTTTTATCGGCCAGATCCATCGACACGCCGACCAGAATGCCCGAGGTTTGCGCCAAGGCTTCGATGATTTGCACACCGGGAAACACCGGCTTGCCAGGGAAATGGCCCTGAAACTGCGGCTCATTCATGGTGACGCATTTGATGCCGACAGCCGATTGGTTTGGCACGATGTCACGCACTTTATCAACCAAAAGAAAAGGATAGCGATGCGGCAGGATCCGTTGGATCAGGTCAATATCAGCAGTGGTTGGCAAAGGCGTTGCGGCATCGGTCATCACTTTGTTCCTTCAGGGCCGGGACTTTCTTATCAAATGATTAGCAAGTCGGGCGGCCAGAAACAAGCCAGTGAAAACCTAAGGCTTTGGCGCCGCAGTTTCGGGCGCAGATGCTTCGGGGGCGGGTGTTTCAGGTGCGGGCGTGTCGGGCGCCGTCGTTGGGGCCGCAGGGCTGGCCAAAGCGCTGTTCACGCGCTCTATCGCAACATTGGTAATATCGACCCGATCCAGACTGAGGATCACGGTTGATTGGTCCACCAGCAATACGGCGCCGGCCTCTTGCATCATGGCGGCCAGAATTGGCACCGCCGAGTCGAAGAATGTTTTTTGGTCTTGCTCGCGCTCTCGCTTTAGGTCGCGGTCTTTTTGTTCCCACGCGGCACGAATTTTCTCGACTTTATCGTCGAACTCACGGGCCATAGGCTGAAATTCGGCCGGCGAAAGCCCGGCGCGGCGTTCGGTCAGCAGCCGCTCTTCGATTTCAAGATCGGCCTCGACCTTGCGGATTTCAACTTGCAGATTGCGTGCATCGGCTTCGAGCCTGGCAAGCGAGGCCTTGCCGAAAGCGGAATCCTCAAAAAACCGTTGTTGATTGATCGTCAGAACCGGAGACTGGATTATCTGTACCTGCGGGGCAGCATCGGCCGCAGGCAAAGCGGCCCCCTGTGCAAGCACAAGTTGGGGGCCGCCTATTGCCGCAAACGCCATCAACGACGCTGCTGCCAACCGCTTCCGCATTAGAATTCGGACGAGATCGTCAAGTCGAAGCTACGGGTCTTATCGTAGGTTTCTTTCTTGAGCGCTTTGGAGAAGTTAAACCGCAGCGGCCCGATAGGCGTTGTCCAGAACAGCGAAACACCGACGGAAGCACGCAATTTCATGCCGTCATCAACAATATCCGCCCCAGCCAAACCACCGTTCACGTTATCCAGGCTCCAGACCGAACCCACATCAAAAAACGCGCCGCCCTTGATGTTGTATTCTTCGGGCAAGCCGATCGGAAATTCGGATTCGAACCGCGTAACGGCATACATATTGCCGCCCAAAGCGTCCTGGTTGGTCGCGTTCAAATCACGCGGGCCAAGGCCATTTGCTTCAAAGCCACGGATTTTGCCATTTCCAAAGAAACGCTCGGTCACCCGGGAGTCGCCTTTGATCATGTTAAGCATGCCGCCTTCGAACACTGCGCGCAGGGTCAAATCGTCATTCATCACCCGACGCTCGGCCACGGCCAAGGCGCTGGTTGTGATCGAACGCTGATCGCCGCCAAAACCGGCGAGATCCTGACCAAAGCGCAGCAAGATACCGCCGTTCGGGTCAAGCCCACCTGTCCGCGTGTCATAGCTGAAGGAATAACCCAGAGAGGACGCGAATTGCCCGCCCATGGCATCCTCGGCCTGCAGAATTTTCGACGACCCCGAATCCACGTTGTTAACGGCGTTGTTCGCAAGCTTGTAGTTCAGGCTCAGGCGGCTGTAATCACCGATCGGGAAGCCGATACCAAAGCCAATCGAAGCGGTGCGCGTGTCGTAATTGGCGTTGTCCGATGTGGTTTCGGCATAGTCACCGCTGATTGAGAACGACAGGTCACGGCCAAGGAAGGCAGGTTCAACAAAGCTGGCGCTGGCACTTTTGGATGAGGACGCAGTAGAGATGCTGAGGCCGACAGACTGACCACGGCCAAGGAAGTTAGCCTCTGAGAAGCCGACAGTCAGACCAATACCGGAATCAGCCCCGTAGCTGGCACCAAAAGACAGCGAGCCGGTTGGCTGTTCCTGAACATCAACGTTGACGATAACCTGATCGCTTGCGCTGCCTTGTTCGGTATCAACCTTGGCTTCTTTGAAGAAACCAAGTGCCCGAATGCGCTCTGCTGCGCGGCGCACCTCGCCCGGGTTGAAGGGGTCACCTTCAGCGTTGCGGAACTGGCGGCGGATGACCTCATCCAGCGTGGTGGTATTGCCTTCGATATCAATGCGTTCCACGAAAATGCGGGGCGCGCGCGAGATAACAAATTCAACATCAAGCGTTTGCTCACGCTCATTACGGGTAATGCGCGGCTGCACCGACACAAAGTTGAGCGACTTTTTCAACGCAAGGTTTTCAAGCCGCTGGGTGTTGTTGTCGATCACAGTCGGCGAATAGGTGATGCCCGGACGCAGCTTTACTTCTTTCTGGAATTCTTCGGCATCAACGCCGTCGATTTCAGAAACGGTCGTCACTTTGCCGACTTTAAAGCTTTGGCCTTCCTGCAGGGTAAAGGTAACGAAGAAGCCGTCACGTTCGCGGGTTACTTCGCCTACAGCGTCAAGCACCTGAAAATCTGCATAGCCACGGGCCATGTAGAAATCCCTTAGCAGCTGTTTGTCATACTCGATACGGTCACCGATGAACGTATCGGACTGGATGATGCGGCGGAAAATGCCGGCCTGTTTGGTGGCCAGAACCTGACGCAAGCGCCGATCGGAAAACGCACGGTTGCCGTTGAAGGTTAGACGCTCGACCTCGACGACATCGCCTTCGCGGATGTCAAACACCAGATCGACGCGGTTGGCCGAACGGCGGATGATCTTAGGATCGACAGTGGCGGCGATACGGCCACCTTCCTGATAGGCTTTGACAATCTCGGCGGCATCGGCCTCGGCTTGCGCGGGCGAGAAAACACGGCGGGACTGGGATTTGACGATCTTGGCCAGAACGTCATCCTTCAGCTTTTTATTGCCTTCGAAATTGATGATACCGATGATCGGAAATTCGGAAACCTTGATAACAAGCGTATTTCCGTTTGGAACTACCTCGACGGTTTCAAACAGGCCGACGCCGGAAATGCGCTGATAGGCGTCATTCAACTCGCCAGGCGACACGGATTGACCTGGGCTGATTCCGGCATAGGACAAAACAGTCGCAGTATCGACATTGGTATTGCCGACAACCTGAACCTTTGAAAACTGGTAGGTTTGCGCCTCGGCCTGCCAGGCATTTCCAAAGCAAGCCATTGAGACGATTAAAGAAACCGACACGATGGCGGAGTGGCGTTTAACCTTGCCCAAGATGTTGCGGGACATCGAAACCCGATCCGCAATATGCATTGTTCTGCCCCATAACTAATCCCGTTGCCCCTGACTAACGGGAATGCGGCTGCTTGTCAAAAGGGCAAAGGCCCATATTGTTTCAATGTGTTAAACATGCACGGGTTTTGACCAAATTTGCTGTGGATAAGTTCCCGAGGCAGCAAAAAAGGGCGCCACAACTTTATGCGGCACCCTACAGGGAACAGTGAATATTCGTTTTATTTCAGGGAACCAGAAGAACATGGCCCAGATAGGCCCCGGCCAATAGCCCTGCCAGTACCGTTCCGACGCTAAACAGCCGGTCCCAGTTCAATCCCATCAAAAGTGAGATCCCCCGACAACCTTTCATGACCGCTTGCATTGGTTTCACCCGTTTACATCTTTCAAGACCAAGACATTTTACCTGTGAAATGTGGCGTGATTGGGGCAACGGCCCTAATTGTTAAAAACTGGTTAACAATTCACTTACGGGCAAAAGAGATCATTCCCCAAAGCAAACGCCATCAGAGATAGCAACAAAAGAAGCCCGATTGTCATCAGAATCCGGAGCACAGAGTCGGATGGCGGTTTACCGGTGACGGCTTCATAGACGTGAAACACCAGATGGCCACCGTCAAGCACCGGGATCGGAAACAGGTTCATCAAGCCGACTGCCGTGGAAAGCCCTGCAATCATCATCACAAAGGTCAACCCGCCTTGCGAGGCCGCGGCCGAGGATACTTTGGCAATGCCGATCGGGCCGCTCATGTAGCAAGAGGAAACTTTGCCGGTAACGAGGTGCATGATCCCCGAAAGATTGGTTGTAATCAGCGACCAGGTACGCTCGACCCCCAGTATCAGGGTTTCAATGGGGCCAGGGGTATAAAGCTCGGGCGTGAAGACCAGACCTTCGCCAAGGCCGATCAAATAGCGCTCTTCAAAGCCGCCATCCGCTTTTGGGGTCAGAGATTTGCGCGGGATCAGCGTGGTTTCCATCACCTCAGCGCCCTGCCCGCCGGTTTCGGGACGCCAGATTTTTAGCGACAGCGGCGTATCTTTGGAATTCTTTACATAGGCAACCATATCGGAAAAGGCGTAAACCGGCGTGTCGTTGATCGACAACACCACGTCACCGACCGCCAGACCTGCATCTTGGGCCGCGGACTGCAAGCCGATCGAGCCGATCATCGCGGGAAACGGTTGCGGACCGGAAATGATTTGCACGGTACCGTCACGAAGGATGGTGTACTCGACACGGGCCGAGGAAGGCAGCGCGCGGGCCACTTCGGCAAAGCTGGTCAGATCAGGGGTATCGGCACCGTTGATCGCCAGAATATCATCGCCGACCTGCAGGGTTTGGGCGTTGTCAGGCAAACTGGCAACTGCGCCGACCACTGGCCTGTCTGCCGCGACGCCTGTGTAGAGCGTCAGGACACAAAAGATCGCGATGGTCAGGATGAAATTGGACACCGGACCGGCAAGCACGGTAGAGGCCCGCGCCCAAAGCGGCGCGCCATGCATACTGCGCCGACGCTCGGCCGCGCTAAGCCTTTTTAGCGCCACCCCGTCCTTGCCCGAGGCTGCATCTGAGTCGCCCAGAAATTTTACAAAACCGCCAAAGGGAATGGCGGCCAATTGCCAGCGCGTTCCGCGCTTATCAACACGCGACGCCAGCACCGGGCCAAAGCCAAGCGAAAAAACCTCGGCATGAATGCCAGACATGCGCCCGACAATATAATGCCCATATTCATGCACGGCGACGATGATCGCCAAAGCAACAACAAAGGCCGCGGCCGTCCAAGCAAAATTGCCGACGGTCGGGAGAACATTCATAAAATCCACTACGTTTACATTCCTTGCTGCCAAGATTGTACCGCTTCTGCGGCAGTCTTTCTTGCGAGATGGTCCATACCAAGCACATCCTCAAGGGTCGTCGCGACAATTTGAAGGCAATTTTGGCACGAAAGACGGGCAAGCGTGTCTTCGACCACCTGCGACATGGCCAAAAACGACAAATTGCCTGCAAGAAAATGGTCAAGCGCGATTTCCTTGGCGGCGTTAAAGGCCGCACCCGACAGGCCGCGCGTTTCCATCACTTCACGGGCCAGACGCAAAGCAGGAAAACGAACGGGATCGGGGGCCTCAAAGTTCAGCGCGGCAAGGCGGGCCAGATCAAGCCGTTCCACGGGCACATGGCCCCGGCGCGGCCAATGCAGTGCAAAGCCGATGGCGTGGCGCATATCAGCGGGGCCAAGATGGGCCATGATGCCGCCATCGCTAAAGCCGATCAGCGCGTGGACGATGGATTGGGGGTGGACGATCACCTCGATCTGATCGGGGCTAAAGCCAAAAAACTCGCGCGTTTCGATCAGTTCCAAGGCTTTGTTGAACATCGAGGCGGAATCGATGGAAATGCGCTGGCCCATCGACCAATTCGGGTGCGCCACAGCCTGTGCGGGTGTGATCGCCTGCATCTGTTCCAGCGTGTGGTTGCGAAACGGCCCGCCCGAAGCGGTGATGATGACACGTTCGACGGCGGCTTTATCCTCGCCCGCCAGCGCCTGAAACACGGCGGAATGTTCGCTATCGACCGGCAGCAAGGTCGCGCCGTATTTCGCGGCGGTGGCCATCAGCAAAGGGCCGGCGGTAACAAGGCTTTCTTTATTGGCCAGCGCCAATGTGCCGCCGTGGCGCAAGGCGCGCATTCCGGGCACAAGGCCCGCGGCCCCCACAATAGCCGACATCACCCAATCGGCAGGGCGATCTGCCGCCTCGGCAATCGCCGCCTGCCCTGCGGCTGTGGCGATGCCTGTGCCCGCCAATGCGTCACGTAGCGCAGGCAGGCAATCCTCATGCGCTGTGACGGCAATTTCGGCGTTCAGCGCGCGGGCCATTTCGGCCAAGCGTGCAATATTGCGCGCGCCGGTCAGGGCGACGGTGCGATAGGCCGCAGGGCCGCCACCGCGCATGATCAGATCAAACGTGCTTTCACCGATAGAGCCCGTGGCCCCGAAAATCGAAATGGAACGCAAGGTCTAGCCCCCGGTCGGCAGTGGCAAGGCAACAATCAGCGAAAGCAGCATGACCAGCACCACGGCGCCTGACATCGCGTCAAACCTGTCCAAAAATCCGCCATGGCCGGGAATCAGGTTCGAGCTGTCTTTGACGCCGGTGCGCCGTTTGATCCAGCTTTCGGCAATGTCGCCCATTTGGCCCGCGAACGACACAACTGCCGAAAGCAGGATAATGCCTGCCGGTGCGTTGCCCGTTGCCCAGAACGCCAACCCGATACCGGCGGCGCCAAGCCAACCGGCGGCTGTGCCGGACCATGTTTTCTTGGGGCTGATTGCCGGCCAGAATTTGGGGCCGCCCAAGCTGCGGCCGGCGAAATAGCCCATGACATCCGAGATGACGACAACCAGCACCAGCCAGACAATCACCGCTGTGCCGCCATCCTGACGCAGGCTGATCAGGCCAAACCCCGTGATCATGACGCCTGCCGCCCAAGCAGCTGCCAAAACGCCGTCTTTGCGCGGTGTCAGCAGGAAGGCCAGCGACGGCACCAAAAGCAGGCCAATTACAACCGCACAAGGTGAGACCAGCGCCACTGCAAGGCAAACCGCGCCAAGGGCTGCCAGCAAAAGTGGCAGTTGTACCGGCGAAAGGCCAAAGGGGCCGTAGGTGGTTTTGAGGCCCGTGATATTGGCCAATTCCCACAGCATGATCGCCGCAAGCACCAGAACCATTGCCGTAAACACGACACCGCCGGCCCAGATACCGATGGTGGCGACACAGATCATCACCGCAGCCGAGAGCATTCGGGGACGCAGGTCTTGCCAGCGGTTTGCGGGGCTGTTTGCGGGATCTGTCATTATGGGGATACCCCTCCGAAACGCCGCTCGCGATTGCCAAAGCGGACCAAGATGTCAGCCAGTTCCTGCGGGCCGAAATCGGGCCAGAGGGTCGGGGTGAATTCATATTCGGCGTAGATGGATTGCCAGACCAGAAAGTTTGACGTGCGGGTTTCGCCCGAGGTGCGGATCACCAGATCGGGGTCTGGAATGCCGCCGGTATCAAGCCGCGCCGAGATTGCGTCTTCGGTCACGTCTTCGGGTTTCAGCCGCCCTTCGGCCACGTCTTGCATCATGCCACGTGTTGCACGCAGAATTTCGTCGCGGCCGCCGTAGTTGATGGCGACTGTCAGGTTCAGGCGGGAAAATTCGGCGGTGCGCGCCTCGATTCCGGACATCAGCTTGCGCAGCTTGGGGTCGAGTTTCGTGCGATCACCGATAAAGCGCACGCGCACCCCTTCGGAGGCCATACGGTCAGACTCGCGCTGGATGTAACGCGCGAAAATCGACATGAGGCCGAGGACTTCCTCGGTCGAGCGCCGCCAGTTTTCGGTTGAGAAGGCAAAAACCGTTAACCACTTGATCCCCAAATCAGGTGCGGCCGTGACGATTTGCTTGACACGTTCCGCCCCTTTGCGGTGGCCAACCAGCCGCGGCCAACCGCGATTGGTGGCCCAGCGACCATTGCCATCCATAATAATGGCGACATGCTCGACCGGCTGGGCCTTGATGGGGGTTGTAGTTGCTGACACTGGCACGCCTTATACTCGGTCGGATAGACGATGGGTTACATAATCGCTAACGCCGTTAAACCTGCATGATTTCCTGTTGCTTGGCCTCAAGCGCCTTATCGACGGCGGCAATGGCTTTGTCTGTCAGCTCTTGTACGGTGCTTTCCCAGAACTTCTGGTCATCTTCGGAAATACCATCGGCCTTGGCCTTTTTCACCTGATCCATGCCATCGCGGCGGATGTTGCGGATCGAGACTTTGGCGCTTTCGGCATATTGGCCGGCCACTTTGGTCAGCTCGCGGCGGCGTTCTTCGTTCAGTTCTGGAATGGGCAGCATGATAATGGTGCCGTTCAACTGCGGGTTGATGCCGAGGCCGGATTCGCGGATAGCCTTTTCAACTTTGCCGACAAGGCCTTTGTCCCAGACGTTGATCGTAACCATACGCGGTTCGGGCACGTTGACGGTCGCAACCTGATTGAGCGGTGTAAGCGAGCCGTAGGCATCAACCATGATAGGATCAACCATCGAGGCCGAGCCGCGACCGGTGCGCAGCGTGCCGAATTCAGCGCGCAGCGCCGTGTGCGCGCCCTCCATCCGGCGTTCCAGATCGTCGGTATCAAGCATGAAATCGTCTGACATTATAGCCTCTTAGCACGGTTAGAGCCCCCGTTCGGGCGCGTTTTACTGCTTATAGACCCAAGAATGGCCTATGTATAGAAGAAGGGTTACAGGCCTAGCCATGCACCTTGGTATAGGTGCCTTTGCCGGCCAGAATACCGCGGAAACCGCCGGGTTCATCCAGACTGAACACGATGATCGGCAAGTTATTGTCACGGGCAAGGGCGATGGCGCTGGCATCCATGACGCCGAGGTGTTTTTGCAGCACTTCGTCATAAGTTACAGTATCATAGCGCTTGGCATCGGCATGTTTCTTTGGGTCTTTGTCATAGACGCCATCAACTTTGGTGCCTTTGAAAATCGCCTCGCAGGCCATTTCATTGGCGCGCAAAGTCGCTGCTGTATCGGTGGTGAAATAGGGGTTTCCGGTGCCTGCCGCAAAGATGCAAACGCGCTTTTTTTCAAGATGGCGCACGGCGCGGCGACGGATATAGGGTTCACAAACCTGATCCATGGGAATCGCGGAAATCACGCGGGTGTGGATTTTGAGGTCTTCGAGTGCGGCCTGCATCGCCAGCGCGTTCATCACGGTGGCCAGCATCCCCATATAATCGGCAGTTGTGCGTTCCATGCCCTGCGCCGACCCTTGCAGGCCGCGAAAGATATTGCCGCCGCCGATAACCATGCAAATCTCAACCCCCAGATCATGCACGGTTTTCACCTCTTGCGCGATGCGGGCCACAGTTGGCGGGTGCAAGCCAAAGCCTTGGTCACCCATCAGCGCCTCGCCCGAAATTTTAAGCATGACGCGGCCGTGGATGGTGTCGGCGGGGGAAAGATTGACGGGCATTGAACGGGTTCCTGACTGGCTGGCGCGGATCTGTTGCAGATCACGGCTTGGACTGCGGTGTAAAATGTCGCAAAACGGGGCAAGGTTCAACCATAGATCGGGCATTGAACGGGCAATGATTTGGTTGGATGGGCGTAGAGCCCGAGGAGAAGGGTTGCGGGGAAAGGGTGGCGGGGGCTGCCTGCCCCCCTTGCCCTGACGGGCAATTCCCCCCGGAGGTATTTGGGGCCAAGATGAAGCATGGGGCCGAAGTGATTGAGACTTTATCTATTGTCGGGGATATTCCCGCCGAAACGCCGGTATTGATTGCCGGCCCCACGGCAAGCGGGAAGTCAGCGCTGGCTGCCAAGATTGTCGCGCGCTCTGGCGGGGTTGTGGTGAATGCGGATGCCTTGCAGGTGTACAGCTGTTGGCGGGTGCTGACGGCGCGCCCGAGTGTCGAGGAAGAAGCCGCCCTGCCCCACCGGCTGTATGGCCACGTCGGGCGCGACCAGCCTTATTCGGTTGGTCATTGGTTGCGCGAGGTGCAGACGGTACTGGCCGAAGGAATGCGGCCGGTTATTGTGGGCGGGACGGGTCTGTATTTCAGTGCATTGACTGATGGTTTGGCCGAGATACCGGCAACGCCTGCGGCGGTGCGGGCGCTGGCGGATGCGCGGATGGTAACCGAGGGTAATGCAGCGCTTTTGGCCGAGTTGGACAGCGTCACTGCGGCACGAATCGATGTGATGAACCCTGCACGGGTGCAACGGGCCTGGGAGGTGTTGCAAACCACCGGGCGCGGATTGGCGGCGTGGCAAGACGAGACCGCGCCTGCGCTAATGCCTTTGGACAGCGTTGTGCCGATTGTGTTGCGGCCGCAGGTCGATTGGTTGAACGCGCGGATTGACATGCGGTTTGACCAGATGATGGATTTGGGCGCGTTGGACGAAGTGCGGGCCGAATTGCCATTCTGGCAACCGACGCGGGCATCTGCGCGGGCCATCGGTGCGCCGGAACTGGTTGCGCATTTGCGGGGCGAGATGTCGCGCGAGGCAGCGGTCGAGGCGGCCAAAATTGCCACGCGCCAATATGCAAAACGCCAGCGCACCTGGTTTCGAAACCGGATGAAACAGTGGAAAGCGCTTGATCCGGCCACGTTTTAGGGCTGAAATCGACCAAAGCTGTGGATAGATCTGTGGATTGGTTCGATTTTTGTCATTTTGTCCTTGGGTATCGGGCAAAGTGGTTGTTAACCTATTGCAACGCAGCATTTGCCAACACACCTGGACCCTATAGCCATGCAAGATCTTTCAGCCATTTCCCAATTGCGTGTGATTGCCATTCCGCGGCTGGCCGCGAACGGGCGGTGGCGGGTTGAGGCGATGCGGGCGCTGTCTGAGCCGCTGTTGCTGTGGTTTACCAAAGGTCAGGGGCGGATCACGATTGCGGGCTCGACCCGCGGCTATACTGCCAATAACGCGGTGTTCATTCCGGCAGGGGTGATGCACGGTTTCGAAGTGGGGCCGCAGGTGTTCGGGACAGCCGTATATTTCGGCAAGAATTGCGACATCACGCTGCCAACCGCGCCGCAGCATCTGCGGGTGCGCGAGACGTTTGTGCAGCAGGAGTTGAACGTCACGCTTGATGCGATTGTGCGCGAGATGACCAGCGACACGCCGGCGCATGACCGCGCGACCTTGCATTATTTGGGCTTGCTTGGGGTTTGGCTGGAAAGGCAGGTGCAAAAAGGTGCCGAAGAGGTCAAGCGCCCCGATGCGGGCCAGCGCCTTGTTGCGCGCTATTCCAACCTGTTGGAACGAAATTTCCGCGATGGTATGGGGGTTGCCGATTTTGCCAGCGCGCTGGGCGTGACCCCGACCCATCTGACGCGCTGCTGTAATCAGGCCTGCGGCAAGTCGGCCTCGACCATGTTGCAAGACCGGGTGATCTTCGAGGCCCGCAGCCTGTTATTGGAAACGAAAATCCCCGTCGGGCAGATTGCGACGGCGCTGGGTTTTGCCTCGCCCGCCTATTTCACGCGCGCATTCCAGCACAAAACCGGCAAATCGCCATCGGCCTTCCGCAAAGAGAAGTAACCAAAGCAAGGCGCAGATTTGCGTTTTTGAACCTGCCCTTTGGCGGGGCTTGATGTCGCTTTTGTGCGAATTTCAGGCGAATTTCGTCGTTGACCGTCATTGAAAATCGTGCCCGTATGGAGAGGACGCTGCATGCGCTTGCGCTGCGCCTCATAAAAACAAGTTTCGAAACGGCCTTGGCTGAATTTTGAAACACTACAATTAGGGAGATTCGTACGAAATGAACGACGTCACCACAAAGCACCACCCCGCCGCCATCGCCTATGCCGCCGAAGTTGAGGCCGGCACGATGAGCCGCCGGGAATTCTTGACCCGCGCCTCGGCGCTGGGCGTGGCCGCCCCTGCCGCCTATGGCCTGCTGGGCCTGACCGCGCCGGAAGCGAATGCCGCAGGCGAGACCCCCACCATGGGCGGCACGCTGCGCATGGAAATGGAAACCAAAGGCCTGAAAGATCCGCGCACCGCCGATTGGAGCCAGATCGCCAACTTTACCCGTGGCTGGCTGGAATATCTGGTTGAGTATAACAGCGACGGTTCCTTGCGCGGGATGCTGCTGGAAAGCTGGGAAGCCAATGAGGATGCCACATCCTATACCTTGAACGTTCGCAAAGGCGTCAAGTGGAACAATGGCGACGATTTCACCGCCGCAGATGTGGCACGCAATCTGACCCGTTGGTGCGATGGCAATGTCGAAGGCAACTCTATGGCCGGGCGGATGAATGCCTTGATCAATGCCGAAACCAAGCTTGCCAATGACGGTGCGATCGAGGTGGTCGATGACCATACCATCAAGATCACGCTGAACGCGCCCGATATTTCGATTATCGTCGGCATGGCGGATTATCCGGCCGCAGTGGTGCATTCCAGCTATGAGACAGGCGATCCTTCGGCTAACCCGATTGGCACCGGCCCGTATTTGCCAGAAACCAACGAGGTTGGCGTGCGTCAGGTGCTGGCACGCAACGCGGATCACCCATGGTGGGGAACCGATGTTTATGGCGGCCCGTATCTGGATAAGGTCGAATATATCGACCTTGGCACCGACCCTTCGGCCGCGGTTGCAGCTGCCGGTTCGGGCGAGATTGACGCGACGTATCAGACCACCGGCGACTTTATCGATATCCTCGACGGCCTTGGCTGGGAGAAATCCGAGGTTGTGACCGCAGCAACGCTGGCGGTGCGGTTTAACCAAGATGCCGAGGAATATAAGGACGTGCGCGTGCGCAAGGCCTTGTCGATGGCGGTGGATAACAATGTCATTCTGGAACTGGGCTATAACGGCCTTGGGACCGTGGCTGAAAACCACCATGTTTGCCCTATCCACCCGGAATACGCCAAGTTGCCACCGCTAAAGGCCGATCCGGCCGGCGCCCTTGCCTTGCTGACCGAGGCAGGCATGGCGGACCACGAGTTCGAGCTGAAGTCGATTGATGATGCCTGGCAAGCGGCGACCTGTGATGCCGTTGCGGCGCAAATCCGCGATGCAGGGATCAAGATCAAGCGGACGGTTCTGCCCGGATCAACCTTTTGGAATGACTGGCTGAAATATCCGTTCTCGGCCACCGAATGGAACATGCGCCCGCTGGGTGTGCAAATTCTGTCGCTGGCCTATCGCAGCGGCGAGGCGTGGAATGAAGCGGCCTTTAGCAATGAGGAATTTGACACATTGCTGGCCAAGGCCAATTCGATTTCGGATGCAGCCAAGCGCAGCGAGGTGATGAAACGCCTTGAGGAAATCATGCAAGAGCAAGGCGTGCTGATCCAGCCTTATTGGCGCTCGCTCTATCGTCACTTTGACCCCAAGGTTAAGGGTGCCGACATGCATGCGACCTTTGAGCATCACCACTACAAGTGGTGGATCGCAGCGTAATCCGGCGCGTCAAAGGGGGCAAGCCTGCCCCCTTTTCTCGTTTGCACTGCATGGTGCGGCCTTGCGGCTGTACCAATCACGCAACTCCTGCGGGGCGCAGGGGAAGGATACCCAATGGCAATGTTCCTGATCCGACGTTTTGGTATCATGCTGCTGACAGCTTTGTGCCTGACGTTCATCGTGTTTTTCCTGACAAACCTGACACCCAATCTTGAAAAACTGGCGCGGTCTGAAGGTTCGGTGCGGATGTCGGATGCGCAGGTGGCCAGTTGGCTGGAAAACAACGGCTATGCGCAGCCACTGATTGTTCGTTATGGCCAGTGGCTGGGTGCTATGCCCGGCTGGACCAAAGAGATTGACGGCGAGACAACCGGCCGCTGCATCACCGCCGCAATGCCCGCCGCCGATGCACCGCGGTTTTGCGGCGTCTTACAGGGAAACTGGGGGCAATCTACCGTATTCAAACGCCCCGTATCCGAGATTTTGGGCCGCGCGCTTGGCGCAACAGGCTGGTTGATGCTGTGGGTGATGATCATCATGGTGCCATCGGCGCTGACCTTGGGCGTGCTGGCCGGAATGCGCGAAGGCTCGCGCACAGACCGCGTGCTGTCAACGGTGGCCATCGCAACAACCGCCACACCGGAATATGTGTCTGGGGTTATTCTGATCGTGGTCTTGGCCAGCGCCACGGCGGGCATTTCGCCGATCCTGGCCGATTGGGGCTGGATAGAGGGCCGCACCTTGTTCCAAGGCACCGCCACCAGCGCAATGGATGAAATCACATTCTGGAATTTCGGCCTGCCGGTCATCACTGTTGCGCTTTATGGCATGGGCTATATTGCCCGCATGACCCGCGCCTCGATGACCGAGGTGATGACAGCGCAATATATCCGCACCGCAAGGCTAAAGGGCGTGTCGTTTCGACAAGTGGTCATCCGCCACGCACTGCGCAATGCGTTGATTGCGCCGTTTACGGTGATCATGCTGCAATTTCCATGGCTGCTGAACGGTGTTGTTATCGTGGAAACCTTGTTTAATTACAAAGGCTTCGGATGGACACTGGTGCAAGGCGCCGGCAATAATGACATCGAGCTGCTGCTCTCATGCTCGGTCGTGGCGGTTGTTGTGGTGCTGGTCACCCAACTGATTTCCGACATCGGCTATGCCTTCCTTAACCCCCGCATCCGGATTTCCTGAGGAGGACCCAATATGGAAAAGCTTGGCTGGGGCGGCATATTCGCCCAAATGGCAATCCAGTTCTGGCCGGTTTGGGCCGCACTGATCGTAACTTTCGCCGTCTCGATGCATTTCCGCCGCCGTCTTGGCCTGTATGGCAAGCTGTTTGACAGCCGGGTCGGCATGATAGGCTTTGGCATCGTGATGTTTTGGGTGTTTACGGCGCTTTTGGCCGACCAGATCATCACCCATGACCCGCTGGGCCAGCTCTCGGGTATGAAGAATAAGCCACCCGGCACCCCTGCCCCCGATGGCAGCACTTACGCCTATTACCTGCTGGGCGGCGATAACCTTGCGCGCGATGTGTTCAGCCGCGTGGTCATGGGCGCGCGCCGCGTGTTGGCCATTGCCCCCGCTGCCACGCTGTTTGCCTTTATGGTGGGTATTACCTTGGGCCTGCCTGCGGGGTATTTCGCGGGCAAGCTTGATACCGGCTTGTCGTTTCTGGCCAATCTTGTGCTGGCCTTCCCGGTGATCTTGCTGTTTTACCTTCTGGTCACGCCTGAAATCCGCGATACCGGCATCCCGGTCATCCTTGCGGCAGTGCTCTTTATCTTCCCGGTCATCTTTCTTGTGACCCTGTTCCAAAGCCGGTTCTTCACCGATCCCAAACGCCGCAACCTCTATGTTGGCATCACGCTGGTTATCGGTCTCTGGGCCTATTCCGGCCTTGCTTTCAACGCCGACCCCTTGGGCGTCTGGTCGATGGACCCGAACCTGCTGAACGTCTTTGTTGCTGTGGTTTTCGTCAATGCGCCTACGGTCTTTCGCATCGTGCGCGGCATTGTGCTGGATCTGCGCTCGCGTGATTACGTTGCCGCCGGTCAAACCCGTGGCGAAGGCGCATGGTACATCATGCTGTGGGAAATCCTGCCCAACGCCCGTGGCCCCCTTATTGTCGATTTCTGCCTGCGCATCGGCTACACCACCATCCTGCTCGGCACACTCGGCTTTTTCGGCCTCGGCGTCAGCCCCGAGTCGCCTGATTGGGGCTCTACCATCAATGATGGCCGCCGCCTGCTGTCAATTTTCCCGCACCCTGCCGTGGTTCCGGCCATTGCCTTGATGAGCCTGGTTCTCGGCCTCAACCTCCTCGCCGACGGGCTGCGCGAAGAAAGCATGAAAGATTGATGCGTATCATCTATCCACAAATATCCTCGGGGGTCCGGGGGCAGACAGCCCCCGGCGCCGGCCAAGCAGCCTCCCTCCGCAACAGGAGACAAACATGAGCAAAACCGAATGGGACCCGTCCCAACCCATCCTCGAGATCACCAACCTCTCGATTTCTTTCTTCACCCGCCTGCGCGAAATCCCTGCCGTGATGGATTTTTCCTGCACCGTGATGGCGGGCGAGGCGATGGGGTTGGTAGGCGAATCCGGATGTGGCAAATCGACCGTTGCCCTTGCCGTCATGCGCGACCTTGGCAAGAACGGCAAAATCGTCGCAGGTACAATCAAGTTCAAAGGCCGCGACCTGACCACGATGGGCGAGGAAGAGTTGCGCCAGTTGCGCGGCTCGGAAATTGCGATGATCTACCAAGAGCCGATGGCCAGCCTGAACCCCGCGATGACTGTCGGCGCGCAGCTGGCCGAAGTGCCGATGATCCATGAAGGCATGTCCAAAACGGACGCTTGGGCGCTGGCGCGGCAAATCGTGGCCGATGTCCGCCTGCCGGACCCTGATCGCATTGTGAACGCCTATCCGCATCAGCTTTCGGGCGGGCAGCAACAGCGCATCGTCATCGCCATGGCCTTGATGTCAAAGCCCGCGTTGTTGATTTTGGACGAACCCACGACCGCGCTTGATGTGACGGTCGAGGCGGGGATCGTTGATCTGGTTAAGGATTTGGGCAAGAAATACGGCACTTCGATGCTGTTTATCAGCCACAACCTCGGGCTGGTTCTGGATGTTTGCAACCGGTTATGCGTGATGTATTCCGGCGAGGCGGTTGAGACCGGCAATGTCGCCGAAGTCTTTGACAAAATGCGTCACCCCTATACGCAGGCGCTGTTCCGCTCTATCCCGCTGCCGACGGCTGACAAAAATTCGCGTCCTCTGGTCGCCATTCCCGGCAACTTTCCACTGCCGCATGAACGCCCCAAGGGCTGCAACTTTGGCCCGCGTTGTGATTACTTTGAGGCAGGGCGCTGCGATGCGGGGCCGGTTCCGATGGGTGATACCGGTGGCGACAGGCATGCCTCACGCTGCGTGAAATTCGCCGAGATCGACTGGAACG
Source organism: Pseudorhodobacter wandonensis (assembly GCF_001202035.1). Lineage (GTDB taxonomy): Bacteria > Pseudomonadota > Alphaproteobacteria > Rhodobacterales > Rhodobacteraceae > Pseudorhodobacter > Pseudorhodobacter wandonensis. Next base: position 196,865 of record NZ_LGHT01000025.1, read on the forward strand.
CGCCTTTGGCGGCGGTCAAAACAACCGAAAGAACGCCTGTGGGCGAGGTCGTCTTGAAAATGGAAGACCTGCGCAAATATTACGAGGTCAGCGGCGGCTCGCTGTTTGGCGGTGGCGCACAAAAGGTTGTCAAAGCCAATGAAACGCTGTCGTTTGAGGCGCGCGAAGGTGAAACCTTGGCGATTGTAGGCGAATCCGGATGCGGAAAATCGACCTTTGCCAAGGTGCTGATGGGGTTGGAAACCGCGACCAGCGGCAAGATTTTCCTTTATAATCAGGATATTCAAGACACACCGATTGAAAAGCGCGCAGTGGATACGGTGTCTTCGGTGCAGATGGTGTTTCAAAACCCGTTTGACACGCTGAACCCGTCGATGACGGTCGGGCGGCAGATCATTCGGGCGCTGGAGATTTTTGGCGAAGGCAATTCGGACGAAGAGCGTCGCAATCGCATGCTGGAACTGATGGACCTTGTAAAGCTGCCGCGCGAGTTTGCCGACCGTATGCCGCGTCAGCTTTCGGGCGGGCAAAAGCAGCGCGTTGGTATTGCACGGGCCTTTGCCGGCGGGGCCAAGATTGTGGTCGCGGATGAACCGGTGTCTGCGCTGGATGTGTCGGTGCAGGCGGCTGTTACGGATTTGCTGATGGAAATCCAGCGCAAGAACCGCACGACCCTGCTGTTCATCAGCCATGATTTGTCGATCGTGCGCTACCTCGCGGACCGCGTGATGGTGATGTATCTGGGACATGTCGTCGAACTGGGCACCACCGATCAGGTGTTTAGCCCGCCCTATCATCCCTATACCGAGGCGCTGCTGTCGGCGGTGCCGATTGCCGACACACGCGTGATTAAAAAGCGGATTGTCTTGGAGGGTGATATTCCGTCGGCGATGAACCCGCCGCCCGGTTGCCCGTTCCAGACGCGGTGCCGTTGGAAAGATCAGGTGCCAAACGGGCTTTGCGACCGCGAGGTGCCACCGGTCAAGCATCTGGCAACCGGTCATCAGATCAAGTGCCATCTGTCCGACGATATTTTGACCGAGATGGAGCCGGTTATCACCATCGCGGCCGAATGAAAAAGGGGCCAACTGGCCCCTTTTGTCTAAAACCGCTGATCTGGGTCTTTGGACGCCTTGTGCTTGCGCAAGCGCGATGGCGTATGGAACTTTTTATCCTTAAAGGGGTTCCGGTCGCCCTGCCCGCGCAGCGTGATACGGATTGGCGTGCCGGGCATATCAAAATGGTCACGCAAGCCATTGACCAGATAACGCTTATAGCTTTCCTGCATCAGATCGGGGTGCGAGCACATTACAATAAAGCCCGGTGGACGGGTTTTTACCTGTGTCATATAGCGCAGTTTGATGCGGCGGCCGCCGGGGGCCGGAGGCGGGTGCGCCTCGGTCATCGCTTGCAACCAGGTGTTCAAGCGGTTGGTCGGGATGCGGCGGTTCCAGATGTCATGCGCGCGCATGATGGCCGTGTGCAGCCGGTCCAGCCCGCGGCCGGTTTTGGCAGAAACGGTGACAAGCGGCGCGCCACGCAACTGCGGCAACAAACGCTCAAAGCTTTCGCGCAGCTCGGCCAGTTTTTCCTGCTTTTCGTCCTCAAGGTCCCATTTGTTCACAGCAACGACGACGGCGCGGCCTTCGGTCTCGGCAAAGTCGGCGATGCGCAGATCCTGTTGTTCAAACGGGATTTCCACATCCAGCAACACGACGATCACCTCGGCAAAGCGCACGGCGCGCAAGCCGTCCGAGACCGACATTTTTTCGATCTTGTCGCTGATACGTGCCTTTTTGCGCATACCTGCGGTGTCAAAAATCCGCGTCGGCGTGCCATACCATTCGGTTTTGACCGAGATCGCGTCGCGGGTGATTCCCGCCTCGGGGCCGGTTAACAAGCGGTCTTCACCGATGATCTTGTTGATCAGGGTAGATTTGCCAGCGTTCGGCCGACCGATCACTGCGATTTGCAGCGGCTTGGCGGCTGTGGGTTTGTGCCATTCGGGATCGGCCTCTTGATCGGCCTCATCCTCGGGGATGTCGATGTCAACCAACGGCGCATCGGCCTCGGCGCGTTCCTGAAACTCATCGCCAATCGGGCGCAGCAAGCGATAGAGATCATCGATGCCTTCGCCATGTTCGGCCGAAATGCGAAGCGGTTCGCCAAGGCCCAAAGACCACGCGTCAATCGCGCCGGCATCACCAGCTTTGCCTTCTGATTTATTCACGCCAACGATCACCCGCGCGCCTTTTTTGCGCAGAATGTCAGCAAACACCTCATCCGTGCCGGTCACGCCAACGCGGCCATCCAGCAAGAACAGGCAGACATCGGCCATATCAACCGCGCGTTCGGTCAGGCGGCGCATGCGGCCCTGAAGGCTGTCATCGGTGACATCTTCAAGCCCTGCCGTGTCGATCACGGTAAAGCGCAGGTCAAAGATTTTGCCGTCGCCTTCGCGCAAGTCACGGGTCACGCCCGGCTGGTCATCGACCAGCGCGAGTTTGCGCCCCACAAGGCGGTTGAACAACGTAGATTTGCCCACATTGGGGCGGCCAACTATGGCGAGGGTAAAGCTCATCTTGGCCCCTCCGGGGGCAGGTATAGGAATCGCCCGTTTGCAGGGGGCACAGGTCGGTTTTGCCCCTTTGCAGGGGATTGGGTCAGATCATCAAGCCGTAGGCCATACACGGCTTGGGCGTCAACGGAAAGCCTGAAGTTGGCCGTTGCCCGACACCACATACAAAACACCCCCCGCCAATGCCGGTGAGGACGCAGCCCCGCCTGGCAACGCGACCGAGCCTGCAAGTGTGCCATCAGTCGGGTTGAACATGCGGATCAGCCCGTCACCCGAAGCGACGACCAAGCGGCCACCTGCCAGAACGGGGCCATAATGGGCGGTAATCGGCGCACGTTTCTTTTCTTTGGCGGTGGTATAGTAGGGCATTTCGGTTTCCCAGATTACCTCACCCGTATTGGCATCAAGGCGCACCAGCTTTGCCTCATCCGAGATCAGGAACACCGAACCGCCAACGGGCAAGACGGCGCCATAGGCTGCTTCGCGCGCGGACCAGATCTCATTGCCGGTTGCGGTTTCGATCGCGCTGACGCGGCCGCTTTGGTTGCCGACATAGGTGACAGCACCGTCAACCACCGGATCGCCGGCAATATCGGTGACGCCGGTATAGCCACGGCCCAAGCGCGCGCCCGCAATGCTGGCCGACCAGAGCTTTAGCCCGCCCTTTTTCAAGACAGCGACAAGATCACCCGAGTCGAAGGGGAACAGAACCGTGCGCGGTGTAACCACAGGCGCACCTGCGCCGATCATACCGGTGACCGAGGCCGTTCCCGCCACTTGCCATTCGACCTTTCCGTCTTTGGCGCTGACCGCCCATCCGGTGCCGTCACGGCCGACCACATAGACCAAGCCGTCTTCGACGGTTGGCGCACCGGCGGCAGGGGCACCCAGCTTTTGCCGCCAGACTACGCCGCCGCTGGCAGGGTCAAGGGCGATCAATTCGCCGTTGCCGGTTGACGCAAACACGCGGCCGCTGCCATAGGCAAGGCCACCGCCCGACAGCGCCGGACCACGCGCGCCATCTGGCGCAAGATCGATTGACCAGAGTTTTGCGCCCGCGGTCGAAACTGCCGTCAGGCCAGTCGCGGCATCCATCGCAAATACACGACCATCGGCGACAATCGGGGCGGCGCTGATGCGGTATTGGCGGCTGTTGCCTTTGCCGATATCTGCCGACCAGATGCGCACAGGTGCAGCAGAGAGCGTAGCATTTGGCAACAAATGCTGGGCGTTATCCGAGCGATGCGTCCAATCGGCATTGACGCGAGCGGCAGGAATGCTGATCGGGACGGATTTGTTTTCAACAACCCCGAATGTATCGGTGGGGGCGGCTTTGCCCTCTTCTACCATGCTTTCGCTTAGGGGCGCACGGGCATTGAACCGCTCGCCTTGCAAGATAAGCTCCTTTTCGCATCCAGCGAGCAAAGCAAGCCCAGCCAGCAAGCACAGGGTTTTGCCCGATTTGGTCCGCGTGTCAGAAAAAGCGTTCATATCCTGTCTGCCCTTTGTCCAGCGCCGGTTGCGCAGTATGTTCTGTCTCTATGTTCTCTGTGCCGAGAAGTGAAAGCAAGCCTGTGTTACCGGCCTGCCTGCCATAGCCTAACTTTTTTCGATTTGTCCGCCCAGTGCCTCGATCATCTGGCCTGCGCGTTGGCGCAAACCGGTCGGGGCCTCTTGGTCGGTCGAGAGGGTTTGCAATTGCTTGAGCGCGGCATCCGGTTCGCCTGCCTCTATCGACAGGTAGGCCAGTTGTTCCAACGCCAGCGTGCGGAAGGCGCGCCCCGGTGCGGTCAGCGGGTCAAGCGCCGCGCGGCGGGATGAGACATCCATATCCGCGCCTGCAAGGATGACACGGCGCAAAACCGCCAGATCACGATAGAGCTGCGGCACGGTGGCATCATTGGCCACAGCGTCAAGTGCAGCCAAAGAGCCGGCTTTGTCGCCAACCACGTCCGAGGCCAGCATCAACTTTTGAATGGCAAGACGGTCGGGGTTGCCACCTGCTGTGCTTGCAGCATCCACCAGCGCTTTGCGGCGTGCATCGGGGCTGTTTTCATCCAATGCGGTCAGCAGCCCGTCACCAAAGGCTTTGGCTTCGGTCGCATGGGTGGCTTTGGTCCATTCGGTATAGGCGGCACCGCCCACGATGCCGATCACCAAAACCGCGCCAATCCAGCCATACTTGCGGAAGGTCGCAAACAGCCGGTCGCGGCGAACCTCTTCGGTGACCTCTTCGATAAAGCTTTCTGTGTCGCTCACGCCTGTCTCCAATTCTTTGCAACTGTCTTACACGCAAGGCCAAGGGCTTGCCAAGCCCTGCCCCGCCGCCGGCGCAAGCTTCGTGCCGTGATCACCGGCATTTCTTTTGAATTGGGCGCAATTTTTCCTATTCGGGTCGCAAAGCCAAGGGTTTCGCACGCTAAGGGCGCGGCTTGCGAGCATTGGTGAAAAAGTTTACCCTGAACATAATAGTTTAGCGCGCTTGCGCTGAAATGTATGACCTCCCTGATGCCACGCGATTGCGCGGGTGGATGGTCCGGCAAATTGTCGGCACAACATGAAGGCCAGTTTATGCGTATTTTTCCGTTGCTCACTGCTGCGATCGTGTCGCTGGCGCTGTTTTTACTGGTTTTCCATCGCGACAGGCTTTTGGCCTTTGCGGCGGGCGATGCGCCGGCCGAGAGTGCAGCTGCGACAGGCCAAACAATCGACGCGCCCCCCCCAGATCAAGGCGGCGAGCAAGAGCGCAAAGTATCGGTTTTGGTGCAGCGCAGCGCGGCGCAATTGGTTGACAGCACGATTTTGGCCCGTGGCCGGACCGAGGCGGCGCGGCAAGTTGAGGTGAAATCCGAAACTTCGGGGCTTGTGGTATCTGAACCGTTGCGACGCGGCGCCTATGTCAGCGCGGGCGAACCGCTGTGTGTTTTGGATACTGGCACGCGTGACGCCCAGCTGAAAGAGGCACAGGCACGGCTGCTTGAGGCCAGCAGCCGCACACCCGAGGCACAATCGCGGTTGATCGAGGCACAGGCCAAACTGGCCGAAGCCGAGATCAACGCGCGGGCGGCGTCGCGGCTGAGCCAGGACGGGTATGCCTCGGACAGCCGCGTGGCGGCGACGACGGCGGCGATCGAATCTGCACGGGCGGGGGTTCGTTCGGCGGATGCAGGGGTGTCAGGGGCGCTTTCGGGCATTCGATCTGCCGAGGCGGCAGTAGAGGCGGCCGAGCGTGAAATGGAGCGGCTGACCTTGCGGGCACCGTTTCACGGGCTGCTGGAAACCGATACGGCCGAGTTGGGGGCTTTGTTACAACCGGGGTCGCCCTGTGCGATCGTTATCCAGTTGGACCCGATCAAGCTGGTAGGATTTCTGGCGGAAACCGATGTTGATAAGGTGAGCGTCGGGGCGTTGGCACGTGCGCGCCTTGCCTCGGGGCGCGAGGCCTTGGGGCGGGTGACCTTTGTCAGCCGTTCGGCCGACCCGCAGACGCGGACTTTTCGCATAGAGGTGACGGTTGCCAATGACGGCCTGACCATCCGCGACGGGCAAACCGCCGAATTGATGATTGCCACGGCGGGCAAGCCTGCACATTTGCTGCCCGCTTCGGCGCTGACGCTGGATGACGCGGGGCGGTTGGGGGTGCGCACGGTATCGGCCGACAATCGGGCCGCATTCATGCCCGTGACGTTGCAACGTGACACGATTGACGGGGTTTGGGTCGAAGGTTTGCCCGAAACGGTGGATGTAATCGTGGTGGGGCAAGAGTTTGTGATTGATGGGGTGGCCCTTGAGGTCACGTTCAAGAACGCGCCTGCAGGTGACGGCAAATGATCGGCATAGTTGACTGGGCTGCAAGCCGTGCCCGCATGGTGGTGGCATTTGTTGTGCTATCGCTGCTGGCGGGCAGTTTTGCCTATTTCTCGCTGCCCAAAGAGGGCGAGCCGGATATTGAAATTCCCGCGTTGTTTGTGTCGGTTCCTTTTCCCGGTATTTCGGCGGCTGATTCTGAAACGCTGTTGGTCAAGGTTATGGAAACCGAGCTATCGGGGCTGGACGGGTTGAAAAAGATTTCCGGCACTGCGGCGGAAAACTATGGTGGTGTGGCGCTGGAGTTTGAGTTTGGTTGGGACAAAACCAAGATCATCGCCGATGTGCGCGACAAGATGAACACCGCCGAGGCCAAGTTTCCGGCAGGCGCAGACAAATACTCGATTTCCGAGATCAACTTTTCCGAATTCCCGATCATCATCGTGGCGCTATCGGGTCAGGTGCCGGAACGCACCCTGCTGCGCGCGGCCAAATCGATGCAAGACCGTATCGAGAGCATGGATTCGGTGTTGAAGGCCGAGCTTGCAGGCCACCGCGACGAGATGCTGGAGGTGGTGATCGACCCTTTGCGGCTAGAGGCCTATAACGTCACCGCAGCCGAGCTGATTGCGGTGGTGAAGAACAACAATCAGTTGATTGCTGCGGGCGAAGTGGAAACTGCGAACGGCGCCTATGCGGTGAAAATCCCGTCATCGTTCAAGACACCGGCGCAGGTTTATGCGCTGCCTGTCAAGGTGAATGGTGACCGCGTGGTGACCTTGGGTGAGCTGGCCGATATTCGCCTGACCTTTGAGGACCGCACCGGCACGGCACGGTTTAACGGCGAAACCACGGTGGCCATTCAGGTGGTCAAGCGCAAAGGCTTTAACCTGATCGATACCACTGCCGAGGTGCGGCGTTTGGTTGAGGTCGAGCGCGCAAGCTGGCCGCAGGAAATGCGCGACGCGGTAGAAGTGCGGGCGTCTTTGGACCAGTCGAGCCAAGTGGAAAGCATGGTCAGCCAGTTGGAAGGCTCGGTTCTGACGGCGATTGCGCTGGTGATGATTGTGGTTTTGGCGGCACTTGGTACGCGCTCGGCGCTGTTGGTGGGCTTTGCGATTCCGACCTCGTTTTTGCTGTGTTTTGTGTTGCTGGCGATTATGGGGATTACGGTGTCGAACATCGTAATGTTCGGGCTGATCTTGGCCGTGGGTATGCTGGTCGATGGCGCGATTGTGGTGGTGGAATACGCCGACACGCGGATTTCCGAGGGGTCTGGCCCGATGGCGGCCTATACCGAAGCCGCCAAGCGGATGTTCTGGCCGGTCGTGTCATCAACTGCGACGACGCTTTGTGCGTTCTTGCCGATGCTGTTCTGGCCGGGTGTACCGGGGCAGTTCATGGGGATGCTGCCGGTCACGCTGATCTTTGTGCTATCGGCCAGCTTGATCGTGGCGCTGATTTACCTGCCGGTTCTGGGCGGCGTTTCGGGGCGCATCAGCCGCAAGTTTGACAACACGGCCAAGCTGCTAAAGCCCTTGCCGTGGTTGGTGCGGGCGGCGTTGGTGCCGCCATCCATGTATCTGATTTTTCTGGGCGCGATGCAGATGCTGAACCCTGCCTATCTGTTGGGGGCCGCGGCGCCTAGCGGTGCAATGGCGATTGTGCCGGGGGCGCTGCTGTTTGTCTTGGGGGCGGCTTTGACCTCGATCACCATGAACGCAGCCCGCATCGCGCGCAAACCCCGTGCGATTTCGGGCCGCTATAGGCGCACCCCCTTTGGTTACTTTACCCATGCGATTGCCGGCAATCCGGTGATGCCGGTGGTGTCCATAGTCGCTGTGCTGTCGGTGGTAGGGTTTACGTTCAATTATTTTGGCACCCATTCCAAAGGCGTCGAGTTCTTTGTCGAATCGGAAACCGAGCAGGCGATTGTATATGTCCGCGCGCGGGGCAACCTGTCGCTGACTGAAAAAGATGCGCTGCTAAAGCAGGCCGAGGATATTATTCTGAGCACCAAAGGCGTGGACAGCGCTTTTGCCTTTGCCGGCACCGGTGGGTTGAATTCAAACACCGGGGGCGCGCAGGCCCCGCTGGATACTATCGGGCAGGTGCAGGTTGAAATGATTCCGTGGAAAGACCGCGCGGGCATAGCCGAGCTGGATGGCGATCTGGTGTTGGACCGCATCATGGCCAAGCTGGACAAACTGCCAGGGATTGAGACCGAGGCGTTAAGCCAAAGCCGCGGGCCTGCCAGTGGCAAGCCTATTCATTTGCGGCTGAAGGGTGATAGCTTTGACGCCTTGGCGCAGGCCGTGGCCACTGTGCGCGCCAAGATGGAGTCGATGCCCGGCACGATCGGGTTGGAAGACACGCGCCCCTTGCCCGGTATCGATTGGCAGATTGATGTGGATGTGGAAAAGGCCGGCCGTTTTGGCGCCGATGTAGCGACGGTGGGCGGCATGGTGCAGCTGGTCACGCGCGGGGTGCTGCTGGATACGATGCGGGTTGACAGCTCGGATGAGGAAATTGAGATCCGCGTGCGCCTGCCCGAACATGACCGCGTGCTGTCGACCCTGGACACGCTAAAGGTGCGGACCCGTGATGGTTTGGTGCCGTTGTCGAATTTTATCAGCCGCACGCCGGTGAAAAAGCTAGGGCGCATCGACCGCATTGATCAAAACCGCTATTACGACGTCAAGGCCGATGTCGCACCCGGCCTTGTGGCTGTCAAAGAAAAGCTGACCGGCGGGGGCACTGCGATTATCGGCACCGCCAAGCAGCGCGATGCCGAGGCAACCAGCCCCAAAGATCTGGATGGTGGCGATTATGGCTATAGCCTGATCGACAGCACCAAACCCGTTGACAGCGTGGCAAAGGCCGATCTGATACTTGAGCCGATCAACGCCAATGAACGGATTGCCGTGCTGACGGATTGGCTGACCGAGGCAAAGCCCTTGCCCGCAGGTGTGGAATGGGAATGGACCGGCGACCAAGAGGATCAGGCCGAAAGCGGTGCTTTCCTGTCCAAGGCTTTCGCGGGGGCTTTGGCCTTGATGTTCATCATTCTGCTGGCGCAGTTCAACAGTTTTTACAACGCGTTTCTGGTGTTGATTGCGGTTGTGTTGTCAACGACCGGTGTGCTGATTGGCATGCTGGTGATGGACCAGACCTTCAGCATCATCATGACCGGCACCGGCATTGTGGCGCTGGCGGGGATTGTGGTGAACAACAACATTGTGCTGATCGATACCTATCAGGACTTTAGCCGCTATATGCCCAAAATCGAGGCCATTGTCCGCACTGCCGAGCAACGCATCCGCCCCGTGCTGCTGACCACGATCACCACGATGGCAGGCCTTGCGCCGATGATGTTTGGCCTGAGCCTCGACTTCATTGGCGGCGGCTATACAATCGACAGCCCAACCGCGCTGTGGTGGAAGCAGCTTGCGACAGCGGTGGTTTTCGGGCTGGGGATTGCAACGGTGCTGACGCTGATTTTCACGCCTGCACTGTTGGCGCTGCGGGTGTGGGTTGGCATTGGCGCCTATCGCAGTCTGACCGCGCTTTCAGCGCTGTCGCATGGCAAGGAAAGTGCTGCCGCCCGCGATATTGCCCTGAACCGCGCCGCGCGTAAATTGCGCGATCCGGTGCTGATATGGGAGGATGCGCCTGAAAGCGGCATTGTGGCGGCGCCCGCCGAAGCCCCTGAGATCGGCCCCGAACGCACCGCCGTTCAAGGCATGCCCCGGCCCGCCAATTAATGCGCCAATGCCCGCCCTGTTATGTCAGGGCGGGCATTGGAATGGTGATCCGGCAATCTGGGAAAGCGGGCCAAAGCCATCAGGCGGCGGCTTCTTCTTCCTCGGACGATTGGCGCGCCCACATGGCGGCGTAGCGGCCGTTATTGCCCAGCAATTGCTCATGCGTGCCTTGATCGACGATATTGCCTGCCTCTAGCACGATGATCTGGTCGGCATCTGCAATCGTGGAAAGCCGGTGCGCGATGGTGATGACCGAACGCCCCTCGCCCATGGCCAACAGACTATCCTGAATGTCGCGCTCGGTTTGGGTATCAAGCGCAGATGTCGCCTCATCCAACAGCAAAATCGGCGGGTTTTTCAGCAAGGTGCGCGCGATGCCGACCCGCTGTTTTTCACCGCCCGACAGTTTCAAGCCGCGCTCGCCCACGGTGGTGGCATAACCATCGGGTAAGGACAGAATGAAATCATGGATCTTGGCCGCGCGTGCGGCGGCTTCAATCTCGGCGCGGGTGGCGTCGGGGCGGCCATAGGCGATGTTGTAAAGCACGGTATCGTTAAACAAAACCGTATCCTGCGGCACCACGCCGATTTTCGCATGCAGGCTGTCTTGGGTGATGTCGCGCAGGTCCTGGCCATCGATGCGCACAGCGCCGCCGACGACATCATAAAACCGGAACAACAGCCGCCCAATGGTCGATTTGCCCGAACCCGACGGCCCGACAAGCGCGATACGCTGACCCGGTGCCACGGTAAAGGAAACGCCTTTCAGGATTGGACGCTCTTTGTCATAGCCGAATTGAACGTTGTCAAACGTAACCTCGCCACCATTTACCTGCAACGCAGTCGCGCCCGGTTTATCAACCACTTCGGCAGGTTGACCCAGCAGGGCAAACATCTCGCCCATATCGACCAAAGCCTGACGGATTTCGCGGTAAACGGTGCCAAGAAAGTTCAGCGGCATGGTGATCTGGATCATATAGGCGTTGACCATGACGAAATCGCCCACGGTCAGGATTTTTTGCTGCACGCCCATCGCGGCCATGACCATGACGATCACAAGGCCGGTGGTGATGATCAGCGATTGACCAAAGTTCAGGAAAGACAGGCTTTGGCCGGTTTTCACAGCTGCGACTTCATATTGCTTCATCGCGCCGTCATAGCGGTCAGCCTCACGCAACTCTGCGCCGAAATATTTGACGGTTTCAAAGTTCAACAGGCTGTCGATGGCCTTTTGGTTCGCATCGGTGTCTTGGTCGTTCATCTGGCGGCGCACGCGCACGCGCCATTCGGTCACTTTCAGCGTAAAGGTGACATAAAGCGCTATGGTGATGACCACGACGACCATATATTGCCAACCGAACAGCACGGCAAACAGCACCGCAACCATCGACAGTTCAAGGATCAGCGGGCCGACCGAAAACAGCATGAAACGCAGCAGAAAGTCGACACCTTTGACGCCGCGTTCGATGATCCGGCTTAACCCGCCGGTTTTGCGGGTGATGTGATAGCGCATCGACAGGCGGTGGATATGGGTAAAGGTTTCCAAGGCCAGTTTGCGCAAGGCGCGCTGCCCGACCCGCACAAAGATTGCATCGCGCAGCTCGCCAAAGCCAACCGCGCTGAGGCGGGCGATGCCATAGGCGATGGTCAGCCCGACGGCGCCCAACATCAGCAACAGGGTTTCATCACGGCTCTCGCCCGCAAGCGCATCGACTGCGGCTTTGTAAAAGAACGGTGTAGAAACCGAGATGACCTTGGCGAATACCAGAAACACCAACGCAATGACCACGCGGCGGCGCACCCAAAACGTATCTTTGGGCCACAGATAGGGGATGACGCGGCGGATGGTTTGCATGGCCGGAGCGCCTTCGCGGTTTGCATCGGCACTGGTGGCTGTAGTTGTTAACCTGCGCATAGGGACCTCATTTGTTCAATGACGTACCTAATGTGCTGCGCCTGCAATGGCCAGAGGTGCCAAACCGTTTATGGCTTGGCAGGAAGCCCCGAAATTTCAGGCACGGCAAAAACCTGACCGGGATAGATAAGATCGGGGTCACGAATGCGGTCTTTGTTGGCCTCATAAACCTGAACATACAAGATACCGTCGCCAAACCGTTCACGCGCGATTTCCCACAAGGTGAAACCGGGTTGGACGGTTACGGTTACACCTGCAGGTGCCGTTTCTGGCAGGTTTGGCTGAGGCGCGCTTGCGGGCGGTGCTGTCGTTTGGTCGGCAACTGCAACGGGCGGTGCGGCAGCTGTACGGCTGGGTTGTGGCGCGGCAGCTGTAGCGTCGGCTTGTGGCGCGGAACCCGCATTGCCTTGGGCCAAGGGTGCTGCATCAAGTGGAAGGGAAACATTTGCTTGCAGGTCTGGGCGGGAATCGGGCGCCGTTCCTGCAGCGGGCTGTGCGATTTGTTCCGGCGCATCCGAACTCACGAGTCCGGGTGGGATGGAGGGTACGGGAACACGACCAGAGGTATCATCTGCGACCGCAGGATTGGTATCTGTGCCCGATGGCGCGGTTTGGGTTTGTGTTTGTGTTTGGGGGGCGGCAGTTTTGGGCGCGGCCAGAGCCGCCAGAGTGGCGTGAGTTTCCCGTTGGAACGGGGTTTCAAAACGTGCTGTTACCTTGCCTGTCGCGTCAATCTGATCGGCGCGCAAACTATACCGTCCGGGGGCGACGCTGGGCAGCTCGCCGCCCCAGCCCCCGTCAGCGGAAATCTGGAACTCGGTCACGAAGCTGTCGTTCAAATAGATGCGCACCGCAGACCCTGCTGTGCCCCGCCCGCCCAGCAAAACCGCGCCGCTCGCTGTGTAGGAAATGGCATCAATGACCACCGGTTGCACAACACCCGGGCGACTTGCCGCGCCGGGTTGCAAAACTTTAACCCCTTTTGGTCCCAGCAAAATTGCCGAGGGCGCCGTTAAGTTTTCAGGCTCTGTACGGGCCTGATCTTGCGCGGGAACAGGGCTGGGCGGCGGGGTTGCGGGATTTGCTGCGGCGACAGGTTCTGGTGCTGGTTCTGGTGCTGGCTCTGGTGCTGGCTCTGGTGCTGGCTTTGGCGTTGGTTGCGGATCGGCGGTCGTTTCGGGCACACTGGTTTGAGGGGCTGTTACTTGCGCGGGCGCGGCAGGTGCCACCGCAACGGATGCGGCTTCGGCCACGGTCAGCGGTTGTGCTACATCATCGGGCGCCACGATCACCTGATCTTGCGACATAAATTCGCGCCCGTCGGCTAGCCGCATGCGCAGCATAATCAGGCGCGGCTGATCGCTTGGCACCAGTGTAAAAAGAGCGGCAAAACCGCCCGACCGATCGGCGGCGACGGTTGTGACGACATCGGCACCGATCAGCACCGAGACTGCGCTGTCCGGTGCCGCCTTGCCTGCTATCAGCGCAGAGCCGTCCTTTTCTATGCGCACGACGTCAAAGCTGGGCCCGTCGGGCATCGGGTCTTTGGCAACTGGTGCGTTGATTTCAGGTGCCTGTGGCAGCGCAGCTGTGGCGGCGGGTTCTGCTGTCGGGCTGGGCACGGCGGATGGCGCAGGTGTTGGCACGGGTGCAGGCTGCTGTTCAACCGCGGGTGCAAGCGTGGATTTCAGCACAGGAGGCGCAAAATACGTCAGCCCCACAGCGATCAGCGCCGCAGCAACCGCAGCACCGCCGACATAGGCGGCTGCCTTTGCACCATTCCACTTGCTCATTCTGTGTCTCCACTTGCGTTGCGCTGCCTGCGCGCAACTTCCCCTTTCCCTAGAACCCCTATATCCTTGCGTAAATCAACCCTTTTCGTGGAATTTGTCATGCCCTCACCATCCTCTATCTGCATTTTTTGTGGTGCGCGTGCGGGCGTGCTGCCTGCCTATAGCCAAGCCGCCAAGGAAACGGGCGAAATGATTGCAAACATGGGCTGGCGGCTGGTCTATGGCGCGGGCGATATCGGCCTGATGGGCGAGGTCGCGCGGGCGGCGCAAGCTGCGGGGGCCAAGACCTTGGGCGTAATGCCGAAACATCTGATGCGCCAGGAAATTGCCAAGCGCGATCTGGGGCAGTTGATCCTGACCGAAACCATGCATGAGCGCAAAAAGGTGATGTTCATGAACTGCGATGCGATCGTGGTATTGCCCGGCGGCGGCGGGTCACTGGACGAGTTTTTCGAGGTGCTGACATGGCGGCAGCTGGGCCTGCACACAAAGCCGATCATTTTGCTGGATGTGGCGGGTTATTGGCAACCGTTGGTGGCTTTGCTTGACCATGTCATCGCGCACGGCTTTGCCGATGGGTCGATGCGCGGTTTTGTACAAGTGGTGCCGGACGTGGCCGCGCTGACGGTGGCGCTGCAAGAGGGGCTGCAAGAGGGGCTGAAATAAAAAAGGCCCGCAGCTTTGCAAACTGCGGGCCCCAATTCGTGCTAAACGCAGATCACATCCGCGAAGCGACGTTTTCCCAGTTGACCAGTTTGTCGAGGAAGTTGGTCAGATAGGCCGGACGCTTGTTGCGGAAATCGATGTAGTAGGAATGTTCCCACACATCGCAACCCAGCAGCGCGGTCTGGCCAAAGCACAGCGGGTTCACGCCGTTTTCGGTTTTCGTGACTTTCAGGCTGCCGTCTTTGTCTTTGACCAGCCAAGCCCAACCCGAACCGAACTGGCCCGCGCCTGCGGCCGAGAAATCATCCTTGAATTTCTGCACCGAACCAAAGCTTTCGACCAGCGCCTTTTCCAACGCGCCCGGCATTGCCTTGCCGCCCGGCCCCATCATTTCCCAAAACTGGGCGTGGTTCCAATGCTGGCTGGCATTGTTGAAAATGCCGTTCTGTGCAACCGCACCGGCCTGATAGGTGCCGACAACGATCTCTTCGACCGATTTGCCTTCCCACTCGGTGCCGGCAATCAGCTTGTTGCCATTGTCGACATAGGCCTTGTGGTGCAGGTCATGGTGATATTCGAGGGTTTCTTTCGACATGCCGGCCGAGGCCAACGCGTCATGGGCATAAGGAAGATCAGGAAGTGTAAAAGCCATGGGAGGTCCTTTCCAATTGTCAGTCGCTGCGGGCGAATAGGCCTCTTTCGCGGCCAGAGGTCAAGGGCTTGGCATTCACATTTAGCGCACGGGCCCCACACGGCAAGAGCCATAAGCGGTAAAAATATTGCTATAGCCCAGAGGCTTGGCGATCATGCTGGCCTGCTTTGTCGTTTTTAGATAGGTTAGACGATATTCAAATTTTGTCGCCAAGCGCCGTGTCGCCTTGTTGGCGGCGGGCAGCGACCAGACAAAGGTGATGCGTTTTGCATTGTCGGCCGCTACACGCGCCTTTTGCGGTGTTTTCATGAAATGGTTGATGATCGGGTCATTGACCAACGCCTCTTGCGCGCCTTGTTGCGCAAGAACGATCACCTGCACGGGCACCCATGCCTCGGACGCTGCGACATCAAAACTGCAAGAATAGGCAAGCTGCGCGGCCAAAGCAGGCGGCGCAGCCATGGCAATCAAGGCGTGGGCAAGACTGCGCAATATCATACTAAAAACAGTCCCTTACCGTCCGTTTCTACCATGACGTTAGAGCTGTTGCCACGGCTTATATTTCGGCGCCCTTTGCCGAAGACACTGTCAAAAGACCCATCACATAGCCCGCCACCGAACGGAAGCTGACAAGCGTATAGCCACCATCCTCGGCCCAAAAAGCGGCGGCGACTTGGGCGGCACGGGTACGGCGCAGCTCATTCGGTTCCAGCATGGCAAGATCGACAGGGCAAAGCTTGGCCAGAACCTGATTGGCCTTGTCGCCCTCAATCCGGAAAACAGCGCGGGCGTCTGACACATCGGCAGCCAAGAAATGTAGTTTTGCCAATGCCTTGTTCAAGGTTTCTAATGTTGCCGCCACTTCGGCATATGGAAGTATCAACAACAACTCGTCCGGCGACATCCAGCCGACCGACCGCGCGCCCGCCTTTGCAATACGGCGCGGCGCGGGCACTGAAAGGCCTAGTTTCTTTAAGGCGGCTGCCACGGGCTTTTCGGCCAGATCACAGCGCAAAGTGATCATGCCCATGGGGCCGATCTCGGTAATTTTGGCAAAGCCGTCATAGCTTTGACCGTTCAAGGCGCTGACCGGATTAGACATTTGGCTTTTCCCCCGCTTTGTCAAAGAACACCGGATCAACGATCCGCGCCTTGACGGTGCTGCCATCGACCTTGTTCATTTCAACCACCTGACCCATCCGCGCGGGGCCGTGCTTGACCAGACCCATGGCGATACCTTTGTTTAAGGTCGGGCTGTAATATGTTGAAGTTACACGACCTTCTGTATTTTTCTGGCCGTTCTCATTCGTGCCTTGGGCCACCGCATAGCAACCATCCGGCAGAACCGAGCCATCCAGCGTTTCAAGCCCGACCAACTGCCAACGGTCAGGGTCGGCAAGGAACGTGCGTTCCATACCGCGCTTGCCCAGGAAGTCGGCCTTCTTTTTCGACACCGCCCAAGACAGCCCCAGATCCAGCGGCGTTACCGTGCCATCAGTTTCATCGCCGATCATGATAAAGCCCTTTTCGGCGCGCAGAACGTGCAGGCATTCCGTGCCATAGGGCATCGCGCCAAACTCGGCGCCCTCGGCATGCAACAGTGCCCAGAACGCGGCACCATGGCTGGCGGGAATGGCAATTTCATAGGACAATTCGCCCGAGAAACTGATCCGATAAACCCGCACCGCAAATCCGCCCAAGTTGCCATCAGCCCATTGCATGAACGGCAGGGTCTCGGCCGAAACATCCATTCCGCCGATTTTTTCCAGCAACTTCCGTGCGTTGGGGCCAACAACTGCGATTTGCGCATATTGTTCGGTCACGTTGGCGGTATAGACTTTCCAATCCCACCACTCACATTGCAGCCAGTCTTCCATCCAGGCGTGAATACGGTCGGCGCCGCCCGATGTGGTGTGGCAAAGCCAGGTATCCTCATCAATCCGCGCAACCACACCATCATCCGAAAGGAAGCCCTGCTCATTGCACATGAGCCCGTAGCGGCATTTACCGATGGGCAAGGTGGACATCATATTGGTGTAAAGCATGTCCATAAAGCGCCCGGCATCCGGCCCTTTGACGATAATTTTGCCAAGGGTCGAGGCATCGAGCAAGCCGAGGTTTTCGCGGGTATTTTTCACCTCGCGGTGCACGGCTTGCGCATGCGTTTCACCACTGCGCGGATAGCAATATGGGCGGCGCCAGAGACCGACGGGTTCCATATAGGCGTGGTTTTCTTCGTGCCATGCGTGCATCGGGGTGCGGCGCAGTGGTTGGAAAATCTCGCCCCGTGCCTCGCCCGCCAATGCGCCGATGGTAACGGGCGTATAGGGAGGGCGGAAAGTGGTGGTGCCGACCTGAGGAATTTCGGCCCCCAACGCCGACGAAAGCACCGCAAGCCCGTTGATATTGCTTAGCTTTCCCTGATCTGTCGCCATGCCCAAAGTGGTGTAACGTTTGGTGTGCTCGACGCTTTCATAGCCTTCGCGGGCAGCAAGTTGAACGTCGGAAACCTTTACGTCGTTCTGGTAGTCGAGCCACATTTTCGACCGCAGCGCGATAGGCGCGCCTTGCGGCATCACCCAAACCGGCGGAACAGGCGCCTGTGTGCCGGCCTCGCCAGTGATAATATCCGCTGCGCGGTAAATGCCTGCGGCGGCACCAACCGCCGTGACCATCGCCGCACCGTCATGGTTCAACGGGGGGCGGCTGGCATCTGGCACAAAGGCCGAAAGCGTTTCCGACCAGTTCAGCTTGCCGCCGCAATGCGACCAGAGGTGCACAACTGGCGACCAGCCGCCCGACATCGCAACCGCATCGCAAGCGATTTCTTCGAGGACAGCGCCTTCGCCGGCTTGCAAGCAGACCTGCACGCCTGTGACCCGCTTGCCGCCTTTGACCGATGCAATGCCGCGACCGGCCTCAATCCGAATGCCCATGGCGCGCGCGCGGGCCGGCAGATCGCCGGTGACATTCGTGCGGGCGTCAAGGATGGCGGGCACCGAAACGCCAGCCCCGACCAGCGCAATCGCGGTCAGATAGGCGTCATCGTTATTTGTGACAACAACTGTGCGATCGCCGGGGGAAACCGCGAAATTCACCACATAGTCGCGCACCGAGGCTGCGAGCATGACGCCCGGAATATCATTGCCGGCAAAGGACAAAGGCCGTTCAATCGCGCCCGTGGCGGTGATGATATGGCCCGCGCGGATACGCCAGACGCGCTGTTTCGGGCGGCCATCCATCGGGGTGTGATCGGCGACACGCTCATTCGCCAGCACATAGCCGTGGTCGTAAACCCCTGCCCCCATGCAGCGGTTGCGCATCGTCACATTCTTCATTGTTTTCAAAGCGTCAACGGCTGATTTGACCCAATCTTCGGCGCTCTCGCCTTCGACCTCATCACCGTCAACCACGGCGCGGCCACCCCAATGGGCGGTTTGTTCGATCAGCATCACGCGCTTGCCGGATTGGCCAGCGGCCAGTGCTGCGTTGAGGCCCGCGATTCCGCCACCGATGATCAGCAGATCGCAAAAGGCATAGACATATTCATAGCGGTCGGCATCAGGATCTTTGGGGGCCGAGCCGAGACCTGCGGATTGGCGGATGATCGGTTCGAACACATGTTTCCACGCTGCGCGCGGATGGATGAAGGTTTTGTAATAAAAGCCTGCGGGCAGAAAGCGCGAGACATAGTTGTTGGCAACACCGACATCAAATTCAAGGCTGGGCCAGTGGTTCTGGCTGCTGGCCATCAGGCCTGCGAACAGCTCGGTCGTGGTGGCGCGTTGGTTCGGTTCCAACCGCTCGCCGCGGCCAAGATTGACCAAAGCATTGGGTTCCTCGGGGCCAGCCGCGACAATGCCGCGCGGGCGGTGGTATTTGAACGAACGGCCGACCAGCATTTGGTCATTGGCGAGCAAAGCCGAGGCGAGCGTATCGCCTGCGTGGCCCGACATGCGCTTGCCGTTAAAGGTAAATTCTGCGCGGGTAGAGCGGTCGATCAAGCGGCCGCCTTTTTGCAAACGGGTGCTCATTTATTGCCCTCCTCGGAATAGCCGGGCCACTCTGGTCGTTTGGCTTTGATTTTAGCAACGAGGTCGGCGGGTGGTTCGGAAGATTGCGCGGGGTAAGTGCCGAACACTTCGAGCGTGTTGGTATCACGCGCTGCCAAGAACCACTTGCCGCAGCCGTAAGCGTGGCGCCAGCGTTCAAAATGCACACCTTTGGGGTTTTTGCGGGCAAACATATAGGACTCGAATTCTTCCGCGCTGGAACCGGGGCCGAAGCGTTTCAGGTGGGCCTCATAGCCGGGGGTGAGTTCGGTTTCTTCGGCTTGCACGCCGCAATAGGGGCATTGAAGAGTTAGCATGTTGAGGCCTCGTGCTTGGAGAAACGCTGGGGGGCTGCCTGCCCCCCAGACCCCCCGGGGATATTTTGACCGAAAAGAAAGCGCATCAGTGGGCAACCCCCGCAGCGACGGACTCGTCGATGAAACGGCCTTCTTTGAAGCGGTCGATGCTGAAAGCGGCGGCGAGGGGGCCGGGTTCGCCTTTGGCCATCAGTTCGGCCATCGCCCAGCCGGAACCGGGGATTGCCTTGAACCCGCCAGTGCCCCAGCCGCAGTTGATGAAAGTGTTACCAAGCGGGGTTTTCGAGATGAGGGGCGAGCGGTCACCTGTCATATCGACGATACCGCCCCATTGGCGCAGCATTTTCAGGCGTGAGATCATCGGGAAGGTTTCGACAAGCGCGCGCAGGGTTTCCTCGATGTGGTGAAAGCTGCCGCGTTGGGTGAAGTTGTTGAACCCGTCAGTGCCGCCGCCAATGACCATTTCGCCTTTGTCCGATTGCGACATATAGCCGTGGACGGTGTTGGCCATGACCACAACATCCATGCAGGGTTTGATCGGTTCAGACACGAGCGCTTGCAGGGCAACAGCCTCAATCGGCAGGCGGAAGCCAGCCATATCAGCGACCTGACCGGAATGGCCCGCGACAACGATGCCGAGTTTCTTGGTGCCGATATAGCCTTTGGTCGTGTCAACGCCTGTGACCTTGCCGCCTTCGGAGCGGATTCCTTTGACCTCGCATTGCTGGATGATATCCATGCCCATATCCGAGCAGGCACGCGCATAGCCCCATGCCACAGCATCGTGCCGAGCCGTGCCGCCGCGTTTTTGCAACAGGCCGCCAAGCACGGGATAACGCGGGCCATCGATATTGATGATCGGCACCAGTTCCTTGACCTTGGCCGCATCGATAAATTCGGTGGCCACGCCTTGCAGTGCGTTGGCATGGGCAGTGCGTTGGTAGCCGCGCACCTCATGGTGGGTTTGGGCGAGCATGATCAACCCGCGGGGCGAGAACATGACGTTGTAGTTCAGGTCCTGAGACATCGTCTCATAGAGGCTGCGGGCCTTTTCGTAGATCGCGGCTGAAGGGTCCTGGAGGTAGTTCGAGCGGATAATTGTGGTGTTGCGGCCGGTATTGCCGCCGCCCAGCCAGCCCTTTTCGATGATCGCGACATTGGTGATGCCGTAATTTTTACCAAGGTAATACGCCGTGGCCAGCCCATGCCCGCCGGCCCCAATAATGATCGCATCATAGGCCGCTTTTGGGGTGGGCGAACGCCATGCACGTTCCCAGCCGGTGTGATAGCGCATTGCTTCACGGGCGATCGCGAATACGGAATAACGTCTCATGCGCGGGACTCCTTTGGGCCGAAAGACTTACCTGCCTTTTGCTATGTGCTGGTGATATACCCGCGATCAAAGGCGGCACAATGGGGATATTTGCGACATTCTGCGCAACAAGCGGCCTGCGCCCTGCGGCCAGACGTCCCAACCCTGTGTGTGATTAAGGCTTTTGACTTTGTGTCAGAGGCATTACATGGGGGGCAAGGCATAAAAAAGGCGGATTGCGTGTGACAAACTATTTGTTTTGGGGGATTGCAGGGGCGATTGCGCTGGTTGTGGCGTTTATTCTGGTGCGGGCCTTGCGCCGTTCCAATGATGACGCGGCCACCAGTTTTGACCAGCAGGTCTATCGTGACCAATTGGCCGAGATTGAACGCGACCAAGCGCGCGGCATGATAGCAGGCGATGAGGCCAAGCGCCTGCGGTCGGAAGTTGCGCGGCGCTTGCTGGCAGCAGACCGGCTGGAAGGTCCAACCGGCACCGCCCAAACAGGGCCAAACTCGGCGCTGATCTGGGGTATGATGGCCGTGATTCTGGCCACTGGCTTTGCAGGATATGCCTATTTGGGGCAACCGGGCTATGATGATTTGCCATTGGAAAAGCGGGTTCAGATTGCCGAAGAGCGCCGCAGCACCCGCCCGGCCCAAGACGCGCTGGAAGCCGCCCTGCCCCCGCGCCCGCCGCTGGAAGCGATTGACCCTGCATTTTTGGCACTGGTGGAAAAGCTGCGTGCGGCTGTCGCCAACCGGCCGGACGATTTGCAAGGCCAGCAACTTCTGGCCCGCAACGAGGCGAATGTCGGCAACTTGACCGCAGCCTATAAGGCACAGGAAAAGGTGATTGCTATCAAGGGCAAGGAGGCCACGGATGCCGATATCCTGACCCAAGCGACCTTGATGATTCAGGCTGCCGATGGACAGGTCTCGCCACAGGCCGAGGCGCTGCTGGACGGTGTTTTGACTCGCGATGCCAATAATGACACTGCGCTGTTTTTCACCGGAATCGTGAATATGCAGGTAGGCCGCTATGATCTGGCCTTTCGCTATTGGAAACATCTGATGGATGTCGCCCCCGCTGACAGCCCTTGGGTGTCAGAGGTGCGCAGCCGGATCGAGGCCTTGGCCGAAGTTGCAGGCGTGCGTTACAGCCTGCCCGATGCACCTGCCATGCCCGGCCTGAAAGGCCCAAGCGCGGATGATGTCGCTGCAGCCCAAGATATGTCGCCCGAGGATAGGCAGGCGATGATCCGCACTATGGTTGAAGGGTTGAACGACCGTTTGGCGACCGAGGGCGGCTCTGCCGAAGAATGGGCGCGGCTGATTACAGCACTGGCAAATCTGGGCGAGAAAGACCGCGCCATTGCCATTTATGCCGAGGCACAAAAGAAGTTCGAAGGCCGCACGGTCGAATTGAGCGGGCTGAAAGAAGCGGCTGTTCAGGCCGGAATCACGCCATGATCCAATATGAAATGATGGAGGAATTTGCAGGTGGTTTGCCCGCAATGGGTGCGCTTGCCGGTTTGGACTTTGGTGACAAAACCATCGGGGTGGCTATTTCCGACCGGATGCGCACAGTGGCCACACCGACGCTGACCATCCGCCGCGTAAAATTTACTGTTGATGCCGAAGCTTTGATCAAAGTGTTGGCCGAGCGCGAGGTGGTGGGTCTGGTGCTGGGCCTGCCGCGCAATATGGACGGATCAGAGGGGCCGCGTGTGCAGGCCACACGGGCGTTTGCGCGCAATCTGTCACGTCTGACGCCCCTGCCCCTTGTCTATTGGGATGAACGTTTATCGACCGTTGCCGCCGAACGCGCCTTGATCGAGGCGGATATGTCGCGCGAACGTCGCAAAGAGCTGATCGACCATGTGGCGGCCGGTTATATTCTGCAAGGGGCGCTGGACCGTCTGGCGCATATCAAACGGAGCGCAAGCCTTGGATGAGGTCTGGAAACGTGACGAGGTGGAAAGCCCCTGCGTCAAGCTTTGCGTCGTTCACCCCGAGGCGCGGCTTTGTGTGGGCTGTTACCGGTCTATCGACGAAATCGGTGCATGGTCCCGCATGAGCCCCGAGGCGCGCCGCGCAGTCATGGCCGAGTTGCCCGACCGCGCCAAGCTGCTGACCAAACGGCGCGGCGGGCGCAGTGCGCGGGTTGCAAAACCTTAACCAAAGATAACCTTGCGCAGCATATTCAATGCGACCAGCGTGATAAAAATCGCGAAGACGCGCTTTAGTGGCGCCGGGTCCATTGTATGCGCCAGTTTTACGCCAAGCGGCGCAGTCATCAACGTCATTGCAATGACCACAGCAAAGGCCGGCAGGTTTACGGCACCTATGCTATAGGGCGGCGGGCTTGCGATATCGACAAACAAAAAGCCGATTACCGAGGGCACGGCGATGATGATGCCAAACCCTGCTGCTGTGGCCACTGCGCGGTGGATCGGCATGTTAAAAAGGCTCATTGTTGGCACCCCGAACGAGCCGCCGCCAATCCCCATCAGCACCGAGAAAAACCCAACGCCGGCGCCAATGCCCATGCGCTTTGGCCCCACAGGCATCGCCTGCCCCAAACGCCAATGCGACTTGCCAAACGCCATGTACAGCCCCGCCGTCAGTGCCAGCACGCCAAAGATGATTTGCAAGGTCGTGGACCGCAGCGATGACGCAACCAACATGCCCATTATCGCGCCAGAGCCGATAAACGGCCACCAGCCGCGCAGCACGTCCCAATCGACCGCGCCTTTTTTATGATGCGCCAGAACCGAGCGGGCCGAGGTGACGATGATCGTCGCCAATGATGTCGCCAGACAGACTTGCATCAACTCTGGCCCGCCATAGCCCAAATGGCTAAAGGCGTAAAAGAATGCAGGCACCAGCACGATACCGCCCCCTACGCCCAAAAGGCCTGCAATGACGCCGGCAAAGGCGCCGATCGCCATCAGTAAGCCAATCATCGGAAGCAACGTCATTAAATCGGGCATGGGCGCACCTTTGCAAGCAACAATAGCCGATGCTTAACGGGCGCTTGGCCGCTAATCCAGCCTTGATTTGCCTATTGCGTCACGGCTGGGCCTTCGACCTCGGCAAGGGCCGCGTTATACACATCCAGCCCCGCGCCTTCACGGCTTGCCCCTTCGGACAAAACCCGCCGCCATGCCCGCGCACCTGGCCGACCATGGAACAGGCCCAGCATATGCCGCGTGACCTGATGCAAGCGCCCGCCATTTTCCAGATGCGCTGTAATATAGGGGCGCATTTGGCCAGCCACCGCAAAGGCATCGGCATGATGGGAATCGCCCCATAACGCATCCGCCCCCACCAAAACCGACGCCGGGTCATGATAGGCTGCGCGCCCGATCATCACGCCATCCAAGCCTTGGTCCAGCAATTCCTGCGCCAGATCAAGCGAGGCAATGCCGCCGTTGATGCAAATGGTCAGCTGGGGGAACTGCTGTTTCATCCGCAGAACCAAGCCGTAATCAAGCGGCGGGATTTCACGGTTTTCTTTTGGCGACAGGCCCTTGAGCCAAGCCTTGCGCGCATGGATGATGAAATGTGAAACGCCTGCCGCAGCCACAGTTTCGATGAAGGCTGGCAACACGATTTCAGGGTCTTGGTCATCAACACCAATCCGGCATTTCACTGTTACGGGCACACGGGCCTCTGCCTGCATTGCCGCCACACATTCGGCCACAAGGTTCGGCCGTTCCATCAGCACCGCACCAAAACAGCCCGATTGCACGCGGTCAGACGGGCAGCCGACATTCAGGTTGATCTCATCATAGGCATAGGGCGTGGCAATCGCGACAGCGGCCGCCAACTCGGCAGGGTCCGAGCCACCAAGCTGCAGGGCCACGGGATGTTCTTGCTGCCCGTAGGCCAAAAGACGGTCTACGGTGCCATGCACAATCGCAGGCGCTGTGACCATTTCGGTATACAGCATCGCGTGCCGTGTCATCAGGCGGTGAAAATGCCTGCAGTGGCGATCTGTCCAATCCATCATCGGGGCAACGGACAGGCGATGTGCATCGCAACCCCTTTTTTTTATGGGTAAATCAGTCATATTTATAAGATCTCACTGGGACGTATTTGGTGTTATTTTGACGCGATTGGACCTATATATCCCCATCAGTAGTCCTGAGGACTACCAAAAAGATATCGAGGACTGCTTAAATGGGCTCAATCGTAGAACGCAAACGCAAAGATGGCACGGTTAGCTACCGCGCACAGATCCCTATAAAGTCGAAGGGCCGGATCGTCCACTAAGGGTCGTCAATCTTCGATCACCTGACAAATGCGAAAGCTTGGCTAAAACGTCGCGAGCAAGAACTGGCTACACCTCATGGCCTGGACGCAGCCCGCCGCAAATCTGGATCTGAGGGCGACGTCATCGAAGACTACCTCAAAGCTACCGGCGGAGAGATAGGTCGAACAAAGAGCCAAGTGCTGCGTAAAATCCGAAATGACTTAGCGAGCCGCGATATCCCATGCGATGAATTGAAACCGAGTGATGTTACCAGCATTGCCAGGGCTTTGGCGAAAGGTGGGGCCGCTCCTTCCACGGTCCAAAATTACCTCAGCCACCTAAACGCAGTGCTGTCGATAGCAAAAACCGCGTGGAATTGCGAAATTGACCGGAATGTCGCGCAGGACGGGATCTGAATAGCCGCTAGTTTCCTAGCCCCCTTGCAGCTTCAGTTTCTGCTGCTGTTCAAAGGCTATCGGTGACAGCATGCCGCTCCTAACTTATTTGCGCTGTGGATTGTAGAAAAACCCGATGTGGTCAATTGCCCGGCAGGTGATTGCGTCGCAATGCCCGAGAGCGGGAATGCACCTGAACTTTGGTCTTTGGTTTGCACCGCCAGACGGCCATCAGCAGCGCATGCAACGGCAGGTCGGTATAGATGCGGCCTTGCATGGACTCGCTGTCCGGCAGCGGTTTAACTGCAAACCGCGAGAGGGGGCCAACAGCACGCCGCGAAAACAGATCGATCACGACGACAAGATACAGGAAGCCTTCGTGGATGCGGATGTTGGTGATGTCGCTCGACATTGTTCTCGAATCAATCGCGAACAAGGTCTCGCCCCGGAACTGGTCTGGGGCATCGACATCGAACTCCCGGTTCAGAGCTTTGTCAACAACGACCGCAGGGCTGCCTCCATAAGTACCGGGCTTCTTTTTGTAACCAATCTGGGCCCTGATCCCTGCTAGGCGGGCTAAACGCCAAGCCCTGTTGGGGCTGATGTCTTCGCCAAGATCGCACAGAAAGTCGTGCAGCTTGCCCCTCTCGGCAGATTGCTGCGCAATCGCCTACCGGGCAATGGGTATCCATACACGTCGCCGCTGTCATCCCAAGCCTGCTTCAGCAGCACGGTTTGACGCTGATCCTCAAGCGCTCGCTGACAAAATGGTTCACGCAGCCATGCGTAAAAACCGCTGGGATGAACCGACAGCATCCGGTACATAGCCCTCACAGCAAAGATCGGCCGGTGTTCGGCGATAAACGCATACCTCACCCGCTGCCCGCAGTGGATGTTTTCATCCGCGAGAGGGGGGATTCCCTGGCGAAGTATGCCGTCGGCGTTTTTAGGATGTCCCGGCCCGAAGTTACCCGCAGCAGGTCCCGCTTAAACCGCCGGATCTCATGAGCTTGCGCATCAACCTCTTGAATCACCTTTGCGGGCCGCAAAAATTGCTTCTTCCAGGTGTAGATAGACTTGGTGCTCCCTCTCAACGGTTGCTACGCATTCGCCTGCCGTGCAACGGCCCCCCACAATCGCTCGGCCACGTCGCGGACCGGGTAGCCCCGATCCTCGACGTGGGCGACTGCATCGCGTCTAAACTCATCTGTGAATTTAGCTCCGGACATATCGTCCTCCTTGCTTCCAAAATTACCAAGCAAGGCGTCTGAAAATCTAGGGGCTATTCAGGTTGCGAGCAGGCCGTTGTGCGCCACAAGCCCCGCCCTCTCAGCAAGAACGGCTTGTGATATTACATCTCGGGCGATTTGGCGGAATGACTGGAATGGCAGAAAATGAAGCACGTTCTCGGCGCATCGTTCCACCCACAAACCCAAGGCAAGGTCGAGCGCTGGCGCCAGACCATGAAGAACCACCTCCTCGAAAACTACTACCTTCCCAGGCGATCTTGAGCGTCAGATCGGGGCCTTCGACGAGTACTACACAACCAACGCTACCACAGGAGCCTGAACAACCTCACACCCGCCGACGGCTACTTTGGCCGTGACAAAGCCATGCTGCTTGAAAGGGAGAAGATCAAGAAGCAGACACTCCGCCAACGCCGCTTGCAGCACCAAATACAAGCGGCATAGTCAATCACGCAAACGAACCTGAGCCTCCAATCCTCAAACCGTTCTGAGGCCCAATTCATTTGACGACGGACACATTGCGAATCCAAAACGGAAACCGCACATATAGCACTACGGCCAGAAGGATAATCTTTGGGATGGTATAGAAATAATGAAAGGGACTGCATTTTATCATCTCACGACGCTAATTTCTCGCGCTGCCCGCCTCAACGAATTTTCTTCTGACATTGCCCCACCAATAACGGCCATCATCACCGACACGCCCAATGGCCAAAACGCCAGCCGCCAAAGAGCCCTTGGTCGCACAGTGGAAATCAAGACAAAAGCTAGGGCGGCGGCCCAATTGGCAATTGCCAGCATCGCCAGACCGGCCCCCGTAACAAGCGCTGAAAACCTTGTATCAAACGGCCAGAGACCACCCGAAACCGTGGCCAGAGCAATCGCCGCCACCAGCAGACAGATCAGCGGCATCAGGTGCAGGCCAAGACGCAAAGTCTTGGCCGTTTGTTTGTTATTTGTGGTTGTCGTGCGTTCCAGCTGACAGCTCTCTCTTTTACATCGACAAATTGGCGATGGTAGGGACCGGGCTCTTATCATCAGGAACGACCCATTGCAGACGCAGCACCCCACGGCCGGGCGGGAAGGAATGTAAGGCTGCAAGCCCGTCCGCAAATGCGGTTTTTGTTGGTGCTTTCATATTGAAAGCCGGTCGGGTTTCAATGAACTGGAACGGTCCGGCACAAAGAGCGCGGTTGGCTGCGATGCTGCGCAAAAATCAAATGACGCAAAATGGGCTGCTTGATGTGTCGGCGCGCATCAGGATTTGCCCTCTTATTTTTTCCTATGTTTTCATCAGAAAATAATGTCAGCGACGTAAACTTGGTTAAACGCGCAGGCTCAAGCAAAGGCAAAAAAATGAGCCGATGCTGATTTGTACCACCATAACGCAAGGTCAATATATTTAAGCGAATTCACAGAGTTGCACTTAGAGCGGCCAGAACTATTGCACGTCAGATTTGCTTTGCGATCTGCAATCTGCGGATGCATCCAGTTCGACAGGCGATCAGCGGCTAACCGTTGCGTCCAATGACGAAAGGCATAGTGCCAACAGCGCCGACAGTTCAGTTCTTCCCGATGAATTCAAATGCAAAATTTCGTTTGGCTGAGGGCGGCGGCGCGGGGAATGGGGCGGCGCGGCGGATGTGATCTAATGCCACCTGATCAAGCCTTGCATCGCCAGAAGATTTCGCGATGCTTGCGGATTGCAATGTACCATTCCCTGAAACCGAAAAGCTGACAACTACGCGCCCTTTCGCGGGGGATTTCGCTTTGCGAGTTCTGGAAATCTTGCGCAACACGGACGAGGCATAGCTTGCCGCCGCTTTGCCCCCATCGCCCTGCTGGTCTGCGGCCTTACCTTTGGCAATGGCGGATTTTCCGGCGACCTGACCAGATACACCCCCTTTTGTCCGGTTCTGATCAGAATTTCCGACCGCTTGCGGCTTGGCCTTGGGCGCTGGCTTTGACTTTTGGGGCCGCGGTTCTGGGCGCACCGGAACCGCATTGGGCACGGGAGTGATGGTCGCGTGCGTTTCGGGTTCGGTAGCGTATTGCGGGGCGGGTGCTGTGGCAACTTCGGGGGCCACGGGTTGGGGCGCTTTCGCAGACTCGACGGGTCGCGCGACCGCAACCACTGGCTGCATTTCCAAGGCAGACACGTCCAGCGGTGCCAAAGGCGTTGCTACCGCTTTGGGCGACAGGGTTGGTGCCACGGGGGCCACTGCCCCGCCCGCTGCCATATCGGCAAAACTATCCCCAAGCAGCGGGATCGCCTGCTCACCACCCGCGCTGAGGTCCGGCACAGGGCCTCTGGACAGGGCCAGATGCCCCACAGCTGCGGCATGAAGCGTGCCAGAAAGCGCAATCGTAGCCGTAGCAAAGACCAATTTGCGAAGGCTCATTCTGTCGTCCTTTCCGTCAGCAGCCGCACCTCACGCGCGCCCGCCTGCCGCAAGGCCCGCGCCACGGCGATTAGCTGTTCGGCGGGCAGATCGCGGTCTGGCATCACCCGCGCAATACCTGCGGCATCGGCGGGCAGCGCCGCGACAAATGCCGCAGCGTCGATTGGCCCCTGTTGCGAAAACGTCTGTCCCGTCACGTCGATTACCAATACATTGGGCGGAATGGCTGCCTTATTCGCCGCAACTTGCACCAGACGCACATTGGTTGGCACAGGCGGCGCGATGCTGCCTGCAACCAGAAAGAAAATCAGCATCAGAAAAACTACATTGATCAGGGTGATCGTCGGTTCCGGCTTTTTGCGTTGGAAACGGGGGGCGCGCATCTGTTAGCCCAACACATGCAGCTGCGCGCCTGCCAGCCCTTGTAAGGCCGTCAGCACATCGGCCAAACGCTGCGCGGTCACGCCGGGTTGCGGGCTGATAAGAACAATGGGGGCTGGGGACAGTGCGGCAATGGCGGTTGCGACCTGATCCAGCGGGATTGACGCGCCATTAACGGACAGGCCATCAACCGCCAACCGCAGGAAAATAGGGGCTTCGGCAATCGTACCCCCTGCCCCGCCCTCGCTAAGTGCCAAGTCGCCCGTGCGGGTAAAGGTGGTTGTCAGCATAAAAAACAGCAGCAGCAGAAAGATCACGTCGATCAGCGATGTCAGCGACAAGGCCCGCCGCCGCAGGGGGGCTGCGCGGCTAGGCATGGGCCAGCCGTTCCACGGGATGCGCCACGATGTTTGCCTGCGGCAAGGCGGGGCCGCACAAGGTTTCGACCATCGCCTCGGCCAGCCGCCGCTGCGCCGCCACCCGCGCCTCAAGCCATGTCAGGATCAGGGAAACCGGCATCGCAATCGCCAGCCCAACCGCCGTGGTCAGCAGCGCAACCCAGATGCCCCCCGCCAAAATTGACGGATCTACCGAGGCTCCCGCCCCTTGCAAGGCCTGAAACGCCTCGATCATGCCCAAAACAGTGCCGAACAGCCCCATCAGAGGTGCGATCTGAACAATCGCATCCAAGGCGCGGAAGCCCGCCTCCAACCGCGCCATCAGCGCCTCGGTTTCCGTATACAGCCTGTCGCGCAGATCGCGCGAAGGTGCGGCCATCGCCCGCGCCGCGAGTTGGCCCAGCGCGCCAGGCGCCGTGCCCAAGCTGGCGCGCGCAGCAGGCTTTTGGCCCGCATTCCACAACAAGAGTGCCTCGCGCAATGCGGCATCACGGCCGAGCAACTGGAATTGCCACAGCTTCCACAGCACCAGCGCCCCCGCCAGCACCGACAGCGCAAGCAGTAGCCCCACAACCCAACCCCCAAGTGCGATAAACTCTTGGACCGCGATGGCGGTTTGATGCAGCCAATTTGTCATCCTGACACCTCTGTACCCGTGACGCGCGATGTCACCGCAAGCCCTTTCATGCAGGCATCAGGGTCCATCCCTTTGCCCGTGCAGGTGTTGGCCGCGTTGATCAACAATTGGGCCACAGTGTCACAGGTCAGGCCCGGCAGATCAAACTGCCGTACCCGCTTGCGCCCCTGCGGCAGGTCTTGGAAATCCAGCAAGGTCAGGCGGTCAACTTGTCCTTGAGCGTTCAGCACGACGACCTCGAACACCACGGCTGACAGGTCGGCCCCCAGTTTGTTTTCGGCCAGAAAGCTGAGGCGGCAGGCCCCACCCGTTGCTGTGTCCATATCCTCGGCTGTGTTCAACTCTACAGCCAAGGACTGCGCGGCGGGCACGGATTGCGCGGCGGCGGGCCCCGCAATCAGCATACAAAGCGCCGCTACCCGCATCACCATGAGATGCTCTTTCCGATAGACAGCTTTGCACTGCGGCCGGGGGCGGAATCCAGTGACAGGTTGTTGCGATAGTCGGCATTAAAGACATTGGTCAGTGACAGGTTCACATCCAGCCCCGCCATAACGCCATCCTGCGGTTTCCACGTCACGAAAACATCATGCGTGTCATAGGCAGACCCCGACGTCGTGGCGGATGAGGTTGTGATCTTGTCGAAATATGCCGCGCGCCAACCGACTGTCAGGTTATGGTCTGGCAATTTCGCCCCCAGCGTCAGCGCCACGTTTTCGGCAGGCGTATCGGCCAGCGTTAACCCTGTGCTGCGGTCTTTGCTGCGCACATTGGAATAGGCAAGCTGGGCAAACCAACGGTCGGCGTCATAATCGGCCTCAACCTCTACCCCCCAGAGTTTGGCCGCCGCGATATTGCTGAAATAGGGCACCGCCGCCCCACCTGCCACACGCGGGGTTGTGGCGATCATGTTGGTGACATCGTTGTGAAATGCGGTGGTTTTCACCTGCAGCGTATCACCCGCCGCAAACAGGCCAGTGCGTTGATATGTAAAACCCAACTCGATCGTATCGGCGCTTTCCTTGGCCAGGTTCAGGCTTGGCGTGCGTGCCGGCAGGCTGCTTGCCGCTTCGGATGAATACAGCTCATCCAAGGTTGGCATCCGTTCTGTGCGGGCGACCGAGCCAAAGACCGACCAGCTGTCATTCATTTTATACATCGCCGCCAGTTTTGGCGAAATCGCGCTGTCGTTTTGCGCCGTGCCCCCTGCCGCAATCGCCGCCGCACTGGGGGTCACATCGCCAAAATCCACCCGCACACCGGGGATCAGGGTCAGCCGGTCATTCCAGACAAATTCACCCTGCACATAGGCACCCAGCTTGTTGTCCTTGCCTTCGGGGTGAAAAGCCATTGCCCCCGCGATAGAGGACGCGCTGCGGATTTGCTGCGAAACCTGCACCCCAAAGGTCAGGAAGTTCTCCCATCCGCCTGCCGACAAATCGGCGGTGTTTTCCAAACGCAGGCTGGTGGTTTTGTAACCATATTCACTGTCACACAACACAATGGTCCGCCCCGGCGCGCACATGGACCCGAGCGAGAAGTCGTCTTTTTCAACCTGCGTGTTCGTAAACGACAAGGTGGCGCTGACATCCCAGAGTGCACTTTCACTCATGGGGTTTTTCCACGTCAGCGCGACCGTATCATCAATCGTATGCACATCTGCCGTGCCAAAGCCCGCGACCGCAGCACCGCCCGTTTGCGCCACGACAGTATCGTCCAAATCGCTGTCCGTGCGCGACATGGACAGGGTCAGCGATTGCTCCTCGCCCAAGGCCCAAGTGCCTTTTAGCAGCCCCGACACACTGTCATGCGCGGTGCCGGGCAACACATTGCCAGCACCATCCTTGACATCATTGCCGGTGCTGTAATTCAGCGCCCCCAAATACTCGGCCCCGCCCTGTTTGGTGGCAAAAATCAGGCTTTGCTTGTTCCCATTGCCATTGCTGTCATAGGCCGATTTGAACCGCAGGGTCGTCGTCTTATCCTCGGGGATAAAATCGCTGGCGTCCTTGGTGGTAAAGGCCACCGCGCCGCCAATCGCCCCCGACCCGTAAAGTGTGGAAGACGCAGGCCCGCGCAGCACCTCGACCCGCTTGAACAGCTCCAGATCGCCAAAGAAAGACCCCATGCGGTATTGCTCAAAGAATTTGGGCGCACCGTCTACCGTCACAATAATCCGGCTTTCGGATGCTGTTTGCTCAGAATTGCCGATGCCACGAATATTGAACGCCTGCCCCAATGGTCGCGCCGAAGCACCCGCACCCTGCACCCCCGGCACGGTCTTAAACAGCTCGGTCAGGGTTTCGGGCTGGTCACGATCCAAATCCTCTTGCTCTACCGAGGTGACGGCCTGCGGTGTGTCCATAGCCACTTTGGGCTGGCCAGCGCCAAGAATGATTCGCCCCAGCAGCGGCACATCAGCGGCCGTTTGCGCGGCGATTGGGCCAGCGGCCAAGGCGGCAACGGTCGCGGATGCCATAAGGCGGGCGGACATGGAAATATGGTAGGTGCGGTAAACAAGCATGGGCGTCCCTTGACGTTAATTCTGCGAGAGGGGGCTGGCCTGCGGCCCAAAGCGGGGGCGGCATCATGCTGGCGGGCAGAGCGTTTTCATTTTCTGACTTGATCTGTCAGGAAAAGGCTTTTAGGTAAGCTGACAATAACTGTCAAGTATTACAGTTTTGAAAAACCGCTCCAGCCACCGCCTTTCTGCGGCCGCCAGACACAGCCCCCCTTTGACATAGAGAGGACCGCCGCGATGGCCATCCAACCCGCAGACCTGCGCGCATTGCGCATCGAAAACCCCACAGCCCGCGCCCGTGATTTTGCCCATGCCCAAGGCATAACCGAGGCCGATCTGGTCGCCGCCCATGTTGGCCATGGTACCACTGCGATTGACGCCACTTTGGACCGTCTGATGCCCCTGATCGAAGGCTTGGGCGATGTCATGGCGCTGACCCGCAACGACTCTGCCGTGCATGAACGACGCGGCGTTTACGCGCCCTATCACGGCGGGGCCCATGCCCAAATGATCTTGGGGCCGGAAATCGACATGCGGATGTTCCCGAAACATTGGGTCTTCGGCTTTGCTGTGGCCGAAACGGTGCCGGACGGCCGCAAATGCAGCCTGCAAATTTTTGACGGCGCGGGTGATGCGGTGCATAAAATCCACCTGAAACCAGAAAGTGATTTTGCGGCATTTGATGCGCTGGTCGCAACCCTGCGCCTGCCCGATCAGGTGCAAACCCTGACGCTGGCCCCCCGCGCAGCGGTCGAGGGGCCGAAGGGCGATGCGGCACGCGCCGATGCCCTGCGCGCCGATTGGGACGCGATGACCGACACGCATCAGTTCTTTGCCATGACAAGCCGGCACAAGATGAACCGCCTTGGCGCATATCATGTTATCGGCGCGCCGCATGTGCAACGGCTGGACCTGTCGGCGGTGACACAAACCCTGACCACCTGCGCCACCGAGGCCATTCCGGTGATGATATTTGTCGGCAATGCGGGCTGCATTCAAATCCACGGCGGGCTGATCGAAAAAGTCGTGCCGATGGGGCCATGGATCAACGTCATGGACCCGCGTTTCAATCTGCATCTGCGCGAAGATCATATTGCCGAGGCCTATTGCGTATCCAAGCCCACCAAGCGCGGAACCGTCTATAGTGTAGAGGCATTTGACAAAGACGGTGCGCTGATCTTGCAAATCTTTGGTTATCGCAAAGACGCGGCCCCCGATGCGTGGGACGCAATGACGGCACGCTTGCCCCGTCTGGTGGAGGAAATGGCATGATCCGGCCCAGCCTTGCAAGCCTGCATCTTGGCTTGATCGCGGGCCTTGGGGTGGCGGCGCTTGCCACCTTTGCCCTTGCCGACACCCCGAAACCCCGCGTCGTCTCTTTGGGCGGTTCAGTCACGGAAACAATTGTCGCGCTTGGCGCGGAGGATCTGCTGGTTGGGCGGGATTCGACCTCGAACTACCCCGAAAGCGTTTTGGCCCTGCCCGATGTCGGCTATATCCGTGCGCTTTCGCCCGAAGGGGTGTTGTCACTGACGCCGGATCTGATCTTATCCGAGGACGGCGCGGGACCGGTAGAGGCAGTGGCGGTGTTGCAGGCGGGTGGCATTCCCTTTGTCACCATGCCCGGTAGCTTTAGCGCCCAAGGGGTGCTGGACAAAATCACATCTGTCGCAGCCGCGCTGAACCTTGAGGCAGAAGGCGCAGCCCTTGCCGACAAAACCGCTGCGGGCTTTGCCGCCGCCGCCGCCCGCGCAGATGCGGTGACCGCCCCGCAATCGGTGCTGTTTGTGATTTCGCTGCAGGGTGGTCGTGTGATGGCGGGGGGCGAAGGCTCATCTGCGGCTGGCATCATCGCACTTGGGGGCGGGGTGAATGCGGTGTCAGGCTTTGACGGCTATAAACAGATCACGGATGAGGCGGTGATCGCCGCCGCGCCCGATGTGATTTTGATGATGGACCGCGGTGGCGATCTGGCGCTTTCGGCCGAAGATGTGCAGGCCACGCCCGCGCTTGCCGCAACGCCGGCCGCCAAGGCAGGCCGGATCATCCGCATGGACGGTATGCTATTGCTGGGCTTTGGTCCGCGCACGCCCGATGCGGCACTGGCATTGAACGCCGCACTTTACGGGGGCTGACATGGTTATGCTGGCCGAAACGACGGATATACAAGACCGGTCGATCCGCGCGGCGCGTGTGACACAAGGGCTGGCCTTGGCTCTGGCTGTGGCCGGACTGGCCTCAATCGGGTCAGGGGCAACGGGGGTGTCGCTTTTCGATATGCTGGATGGTTTATCTGCGCGTGAGGCGTTGATTCTATGGGATATTCGCCTGCCTCGTTTGGCAATGGGCGCACTGGTGGGTGCTGCGCTGGCAGTGTCGGGGGCGCTGATGCAAGGGCTGTTTCGCAACCCGCTGGCGGATCCGGGGATTGTGGGAGTGGGGGCCGGCGCCGGCCTTGGTGCGGTGCTGGCGATTGTGCTGGGCGGGCTGTTGCCTGCAACCCTTGGCGCATGGATCGGCCCGCAACTGGTGCCGTTTGCGGCGTTTCTGGGCGGCTGGGCGGCGACCATTGCTCTGTATCGTTTGGCCAGCCGCGGCGGCAGCGTATCGGTGGCCACGATGCTATTGGCAGGCATCGCGCTTGGTGCCTTGGCTGGCGCTGTGACGGGCGTGCTGGTTTATATGGCCGATGACCGCCAGCTGCGCGACCTTACCTTTTGGGGCATGGGGTCGTTGGCGGGGGCAAGCTGGGCCAAGATTGCGGCCAGCCTGCCGTTGATTGTGCCGGTTCTGGCGCTTTCGCCGCTGCTGGCACGCGGGCTGAACGCACTGGCCCTGGGCGAGGCGCAGGCCCGCCATATCGGCATAGATACCGAGCGTTTGAAACGCATCACGATTCTGGGGGTGGCGGCCAGCGCCGGTGCCTCTGTGGCGATTGCGGGTGGCATCGGCTTTATCGGCATCGTCGTGCCGCATCTATTAAGGCTGGCAACCGGGCCGGACCACCGCTTTTTGCTGCCCAATGCGGCCCTATTGGGGGCAAGCCTGCTGGTGCTTGCCGATATCTTTGCCCGCACGCTTTTGGCACCGGCCGAGCTGCCTATTGGCATTGTCACTGCGCTGGTCGGCGCGCCGGTGTTTTTATGGATATTGCTGCAACGGCGCGGCATCGGGGGGTTATGATGCTGGAAATAGGCGATCTTTGTGTTGCGCTTGCGGGACGTCAGGTTTTGCATAGCATCTCCTTAACCGCGCAGCAGGGGCAAATCACAGCCATCGTCGGGCCGAACGGGTCGGGCAAGACAACCCTGTTGCGCGCTATGACCGGCGATGCCCCATTTCACGGTCACGCCCGATTGAACGGGCTGGACGTGGCGCAGGCAAAACTGTGGCAACTGGCTACCATTCGCGCCGTATTGGCCCAAGCGACCCAGCTTGCCTTTCCCTTTACCGTGACCGAGGTGGTGCGCCTTGGCCTTCAGTCAAGCGAGGTGGATGCCCAAACCGACCTGCCTGCGCGCGCCTTGGCCATGGTCGGGCTGGCATCCTATGGCAACCGCGCCTTCCAAGACCTTTCTGGCGGCGAACAGCAACGCGCCCACCTCGCCCGCGTTTTGTTGCAAGTGTGGCAGCCGGTCGGGCCAAACGGCCCGCGCTGGCTGTTTCTGGATGAACCGGTGTCCAGCCTTGATATCGGGCATCAACTGATGGTGATGGGCATCGCGCGGCGTTTTGCCGATGCGGGGGGCGGAGTGGTGGCGGTGATGCATGATCTGAACCTGACCGCCATGTTTGCAGACCAGATGGCGCTGCTGCACAACGGCCGCCTTGCAGCAATGGGCAGCCCGCATCAGGTGATGACGGACGGCACCTTGTCTACGGCCTATGGCTGCCCCGTGCGCGTAAATGCCGCCCCGGATCATGGCCCGTGGCTGGTGCCGCAAGCGATGCCGGCTTAAGGCGCGATCGGGTGGTTGCCCCATGCCACGGGGTGCTGTTCCAGCAAGGCCAAACCCTGATCACGCTGCCGTGCCACGCCTTGCCCGTCTGTCACGACAAACCCCGCCCCCATCGCGCCCACGCCAGAAATATTCGCAGCCGGGCAAAGCTGCGCCGCCTGCCCTGCTTGCCACAGACCTAACAGCGGCACAGGCTCGGCGGCGTCACCCTCCCATTGCATGGCAATCGCGATGTGGTCAGGCAACAGGGCAAGGTGAAGGATCGAGTTTTGAGGGTATTCAGCCACCAATTCCACCTGATCCACAAGCACGCCATCTGCTATAACCGTCAGGTTCTGGCGCATGGTACAAAGTTCAGTATGGTTCGGGCGCTTGGGTCGGTCTGGATGCCCCCATTGGCCACAGCCAAGCGGTGATCGGGCAACGCCTTGTTATCATCGGGCAATACCGCCACAACCCCGCTTCCG
Source organism: Pseudorhodobacter wandonensis (assembly GCF_001202035.1). Taxonomy (GTDB): domain Bacteria; phylum Pseudomonadota; class Alphaproteobacteria; order Rhodobacterales; family Rhodobacteraceae; genus Pseudorhodobacter; species Pseudorhodobacter wandonensis. The sequence continues at coordinate 234,388 of NZ_LGHT01000025.1, forward strand.
CAGTCGGCGAAAACCGCGCGTATCCCACAGGCCAACGCGGCCTGCCGAGCCTTCCGCCCCCACCTCGGATGTCAGCAACAGCAATCCTTCTGCCGAAAAGGCACCATGCCCGTTGAATTGCCGCCCCTGTGGCGGGTCAAGCCTGTGCAGCACGGCCCTGCGCGCACCATTCAGCACCAGTGCAAAGGTGTCAGGGCGTCGGGCAAAGACCACTGCTATCGCGCGGGTGGGGCGGGCGCAGGCCGCCGCGCGGGCAGCGCTGGGTGAAACGACTATGTCCATTCCCAGACAGCCCATGCAGCACTCCCCCCCTGCGCCGTTTTTCCCGCCGCCAGAAAGGCGGGACTGCCGACATCGGCCCAAGTCAATCGCGGCAAGCTCGTTATCGCAAGCCCTGCCAGAAAGCGCGGCGGCTGGTCATTTTAATCCCCATCTGCTGCGTTAAACCCGATGCCCACGTCCAGCTCTGGCCCAAGCTCGGACAAAACGACGATGCGCAACGCCTCAATCGCCTGTTGCAAAATCTCGACCTTCAGGCGGCTTTCAGGCATTGCCACGCCTGCCAGTTCAGGATCATCAAGCGTTTCGGCCAGCCCCAAAGCATGGTCAAACGCGGCGATGGTCTGCGGCGCGTCCGGGGTCAGCGCAAGGGCCAACGCCTTTTGCGCCTGCAACGACAGAATGATATTGCGCAAGGGACGGCCTGACGCCAGTGCCTCGGCCCGCTCGGGGCGCGGTGTTGTGAAACTGCCCAAAGGGCGGCCAAGGCGGCTGTCATCGGTAAACTCCAACGAGGTGACAAGCTGGGTAAACAAAACCTGCCGTGCCTCGGGGCGGGTCAGGTAGGTGGTGTTGCCCGCCTCGCCCGCCGTCAGCATGGTGTCGGCATAAGCAGTGACCCATGCGTCATTTACCTCCCCCGCCACACGGGCAAGGTCGGTCGTTGTGGCACGGGTTAACGGGCAAGGATCGGCAGGCAAATTCCCCGCCGGATAAAGCAAACGTTCCAACGCAAACAGCCCCCGCGCAGCAATGGATTGCTTGGCAAACATCGCGGGGTCCAACTGTGCCGCATCCCCTGTCAACAAGGCCATCTGTGCCCGCGAACCGCTGCCCTTCGGGTCGGGCCAATAGGCGATGGCTAGGCCAAGCCCGCCCTGTTCAACCGGGCCAAAACGCAAATGCTGCACCCCCATCCACGCATCAAACGCCGCTTGATAGGCGGGGCGCAGATCGGCCACGTCACAACTGCGGGTGGCGGCATCTGCCAAATTTTGGCTGGCCTGCGCGAAGCGGGCATAGCCGGGTAGGATATGCTGCGTCACTGCCTCGGGAAAATCGGCAAGTGCGGGCGTGGCAAGGCACAGCAAAACGGCAAGGGGTTTAAGCATCACAGACTCTCCAGAAATTTGATCAAGGCATCGCGGTCATTTTCAGGCAGAGCAACGACACCATTGCGGGCGGCCTGCGCCTCGCCGCCGTGCCACAAAAACGCCTCTAGTAAAGACCGCGCGCGGCCATCGTGCAAGAATTGGCTGTGACCGGAAACCTGCTCGGTCAGGCCCACCCCCCACAGTGGCGGAGTTTTCCATTCGGACCCGCTCGCGCGGCCCTCGGGGCGGTTGTCGGCCAGTCCTGCGCCCATGTCATGCAGCAAAAGGTCGGTATAGGGCCAGATCAATTGAAAGCTTTGCTCGGGCTGGTTTTCCAACCGGTGGGTGACGTGTTTGGGGGTATGGCAACCGGTGCAACCAAGGGTATAAAATACCTCTTTGCCACGCAAAACCAACGGGTCAGCAACATCGCGGCGTTCGGGAACGCCAAGGTTGCGCGAATAGAACGCAACCAGATCCAGCGAGGCGGCGTCCACCTCCAGCCCGTCACGACTGCCCGGTTCCTGCCCGTGCACGGCATTGATGCATTCGGTTTGCGCCGCCATGCAATCGCCCCACGGGTCGGGGTGTAGAGGCGTCGACAGGCCCATATCGCCCGAAAACGCCCCCGACGATTGGTCGCGAACCGTGGCCGCACCGCCCTTGTATCCAAAGCGACCCAGCATGGGAGTACCAAATTCCGCACTGGGAACAATGCTGGGGCGGCCTGAAATGCCGTCACCATCGGCATCATGCGGGTCGGAACGGGCCAAAAGGGTTTCAGCCGGAATAGCCTCCAGCAAACCCAGCCCGATCATCTGTGGCGCCACGCGGGGCGACAGCATGGTATTTGCGTGCAGCGGGCCATAACCAAGATCACCCACGGTGTAGAGCGGCGCGCGCAGGGTGACAATTGTGCCATCACCAAGCGTTACGGGCAGGTCGGTATACGTGATTTGCATCTGACCTTCGGCCGCGTGGCCGGGACTGGCAAAATCCTGCAATTGGCCGCCATAGGTCGGCTCATGCGCGGTGGCGATCCAATCCTCAATTTCCTGCGCGCTGCTGGCGGCAGGTGCAGGCACAGACAGACGCAAAAACATCGAAACGGCTCGGTCATCGGCACCGGTTGGTGCATGGCCACGCCCGTCCTTCAGGTGGCAATCCTGACAGGCCCGCGCATTGTAAAGTGGCCCCAACCCGTCGGATGCCAATGTGGACGAAGGAGAGGCAACCCAGGTTTTTCGAAACAGCGCGTTGCCCAGCTTGAAATCCATCTCATGCGCAAAGGGCATATTGGCCGAAAGCTGCGAGAACGCATCGGCATTGCTCCGCACCCGCACTGTCGCGGCCCCTGCCGGTTTTTCTTCAAAGGATTCGGGCTTGGTAAAATCAGTGGTGGGCGCTGTCACGGCCGCAATCCGTGCCGACTCGGTCGCTGTGCGGGGAATGGCCGACAAATGGCGGTCATCCAGGGTTTGCGCGGCAAGTGGCATTGCCACGCATGACAGTATCAGGGCGGTGCGGAACATAGTGTTTCTCCTTACCGCGCCTGAGTGCTAAATATTTCTGACTAATTCAATCAGAATATGTCACGCTGCGACGCAGTTACTCAGCCTGATCTGCGGGTTTTGCGTTAAGTTGGCCATATTTCTCGGGTCCGATCGCATCATAAAGTGCGATTTGGGTTTCCAGAAAGTCAATGTGACCCTCCTCATCCTTAATCAGCTCCTCAAACAAGGTTTTGGAGGTGAAATCACTCACCGCATCGCAATGCTTGCGCGCCTCTATGTAAAGTTTGCGCGCGTCATGTTCGCCCGCCAAATCGGCATCCAGAGTTTCGCGCAAGGTTTCGCCAATGCGCAAAGGGTCCAGCTTTTGCAGGTTCGGGTGGCCTTCCAGAAACAAAATCCGCGCGATCAGGCGATCGGCATGCTGCATTTCCTCGATGCTTTCCGCACGGGATTTGGCGGCGATATGGCCGAAACCCCAATCCTCCTGCAGCCGGTAGTGCAGCCAGTACTGGCTGACAGCTGTCAGTTCAGACCGCAGCGCTGCGTTCAGATAATCGATGACTTCGGGGTCGCCCTTCATGGGATGCTCCTGTTCCAAGGTATGGTATTGTCTGGCTGGACGGGATCGTCGTGGCTGGCCCTAAACTGGCACAGTTGCGCATGGTGTCAAGGAACAGCGGCATACAGCCGCCGCAATCCGCGCGCTTGCCGAGCGCGCGGTAAATTTTACCGGGGGTAATAACCGTTTCGGGGTCTGCCGCGCGCATCCAGTCCACCGCCGCCGCGATCTGGCGATCAGTGATGCCCATACAGTGACAGATGATCATGACAAACCCCTTTGCATTATTGGAAAACAGCGCCCGGATTATCCAAACTGTCGGACCCTTCAATCGCCACGCCCGCAGCCCCCAAGGCCGTGACAGCGCGATTGATCGAGGCGGTTTGCGTGACCAGCGCATCCACAGCCCCCATAATCAGCGCCTCACCTTTCGCATTGCCCGGCGCAAGCATTTGGTCATAGGCCATGCCGCCCTCTGCCGCTGTTTTGACCGCAGCCAGTGCAGCGACCGAGGCATCCAGTTCCCCGCGCAATTGCGCATCTACCGCAGCATCGGCCGAGGCCACCAGATCCGACATAGACGGGCCGGAAATTACGCTGCCATCCACCCGCGTATAGCTGCCAGTATAGACGTTGCGGATGCCCAAACCATCGTAATAGTGGCTGTTATGGGTGTTGTCGGAAAAACAATCATGCTCTTCCTCGGGGTCATTCAGCATCACGCCAAGGCGCATCCGCTCGCCGGCAAGTTCACCATAAGACAGGCTGCCCATCCCGGTCAGTATAGCGGAAAGGGCGGCATTCGGGTCTTTCAAAATGGTTTCGCGGGCCTCGCCACTGGTCCATTGGTCAGCCATATAGCCAAGGTCACTTACCAGCAAATCGGTCGCGGCCTGCAAATAGGCAGCGCGGCGGTCACAGTTCCCATTGGTGCAAGCTGCCCCTTGTGCGTAATCGCTAGCGGCACGCGCGCCCGCCCCCGGCCCGGTGCCGTTCAAATCCTGCCCCCACAGCAGAAACTCAATCGCGTGATAACCGGAAGCCACATTCGCCTCGATCCCGTCGACCTCATGCAGGGTGCCGGATATAAAATCAGAAGTCAGCGCGCTGGCATCAATTTCAGCCCCTGAAAGGGTAAATTTCGGCGTCGCAATGATGTTCAGCGAAGACAGCGGGTTTTCGTCGGATTGGCCGTAACTGGCATCAACATAATCGATCAGCCCTTCGTCCAGCGGCCAAGCATTCACCTTGCCTTCCCAATCATCCACGATAGAGTTGCCAAAACGAAACGCCTCGGTTTGCTGGTAGGGAACACGCGCGGCCAACCAAGCAGTTTTGGCCGCAGCAAGCGTAACGTCAGACGGGGACGCGATCAGCGCCGCAACCGCCTTTTGCAAGGCCTGCGCAGTAGTCAAGCTGTCGCCATAACCTGCCGCAGCCATGTCAACATAGGTTTGGGCCACAGCCTCAGGCGTTGCAGCAAATACAGGAGCCGCAAACAATGTCGCAGTCAGGGCGGTGGTGGTCAGCGTGGCAAACAGGCTAAGACGCATCAGATTTCCTTATTTGGTTCAGGTTAGTGTAGTAGAGAGTCGTTCACGCGGCGCGCGCTGCGGATCATGCCCAGCAAGCCAAGTCCCCCCCCCCCGCGCCAGCTGCACCGCCTGCCAAGCCGCATTGGGTTGCATCAGGATCAAGGCGAACGCCATCGCATCCTCATTGTCGCCAAGCGTTGCAGCAGCAACCATATGCGCAAAGGCGGCTTCATCACCGCCAAAGCAGGCGCAGGAGATGCCATGGCGCATGATGGAACGGCGGGGCGCGCCCAACATTACCCCCATCAAATCGGCAAAGGCATTCAGTTCTAGCGCCGCACGACCGCCAGAAAATGCGCTCGAATATTCGCGCGCAACGGCCTCTCGGCCTGCAGCGCCATCGCACCACTTGCGAAAGGCCAGAATGGCCGCGCGGTCTTGCGCGTTCAATTCAACCAGCATTCCAACAGCAGCTCCGCCTCGGTTAGGCTGTTCAGGCTTTGGCTTTTCTCCTGGGGTCCATGCAATACTCATTTGGTCAAGATCAACTTTTCTGCCTTGGTGATGCGCAGCGTATAAATTTGCCCATCCAATGTGATTTGTGCCATAGCTTGACCCGCCGTCAAAATACGCGCGTCATAGGTCGGGATCTTCGCGGTCGTGCTTTGCATCATCATTCTGCGCGACTCGTCGTTGCCGTTTTGAAGTCAACATAAGCTGCCCAGACAGAGGCATCACTGGTCCCGGCAAGGCCCAGCCATTCCGATAAGTTCGGGATGCGGATCACTTCACAATCTGGCCGCTGAGGCTTTGGATAGACAGGCGCGGACATTTCGCACTCCTTTGCAAAAACTGACCGGGCTTCCCTTCCTTGCGGGGGTGGCTTGGCGATTGAGATCAAACTGACAAATTTAGTCAGAAATGTAAATCCGATTCTTTTAGTCACCAATGCCACCGATGGACGCATTTCAGCGACAACCAAGCATAACATGTTGATTTACCATTATAAGTGATCCGATCTCACGATCAATTTTTACCGAGACTTGAGCCAAGTGACCGTTCCCCCGTCGCGATTCGCCAAGAGGAGCAATGGAGAGATCATCGTGCCGAAGTGCGCGATTACTTTGCGGGATCGCGGTCGGTCTGGGGCTGGTCGAATACAGACCCGCTGGTGGGTCCTTCCCGACCGAGGAAGCCGCGACCAAGCTGATCTACCCGGCGGTCCGATACTTTGAAAAGGGTGAGAGAAATATCAGAGATATGGTTTGCCGCCCGCAATCAATTCGCAATTGCGTTCGAGGAACGCTTCAAAGCGTGTCCACGTGGCATCAGACAAATGCGAAGTTGCCTCTCCAAGGACAGAAAGGCTGATTTTTGTGCTGTTGAGTTTTGCGAGAAATTTACCCGGTTTACCGAAACGCCGCGCCCCACTTGCATCAATAATTTTGCCGGTTTTTCATAGAATTTTCATGTTCCAGAGGGGGCCGCACCAAATTAGCGACCGGCATGGTCCCGATGGCCCAACTGATGACGGCTTTGAGGCAATCGATGATCAGGGAAAGATAGACCTTTCCAGCGCGGATGTGGAACTCGGTGATGTGTGTCAGACAATTTTGATTGGACGCGCTGGTCGAAATAAGCGCTCCGCGCAAGGCCCGGCCGGACCAACAGCGCCGGTGCCTTATACCGATATTTTCAGGGCAATGATCTGCTGCCCGTGGTCACTTGCGCCGTCGGGGATGGTTGTTAATCGCCCGAATTGCGCCGTGACCAAACCGCCTTTCAGACCGTTTCATACCGCGTTACGCAAGGGGATAGGCCAAGCTTTGGCCATTACAACCAATTCCCCATCAGCACAAAAGCAGACCAGAAATAGGGATGGTCAAAGCCGGCTTTGGCAGCGGGTTCGGGGGCGCTTAGGGCGGCCGCAGCACGATCGGTGTTATCTGCGACAACGTCAATGCTGCGCAGCATTTTGATTTGCGCCTGACGCAGGGCCTCGGCCTTGTCCAACCCGTTTTGCATGATTCCCGCGTAAAAATCATGCATCAGTCTGGGCGTCGCTGCATCCGACACAGGCCAGAGCGAGGCCATCACAGCCCCTGCCCCGTTCAGCTGTGCTGTCGTGCCAAAACCGTCAATTTCGGCGCCATCGCCATCGGCGCCGCGCGCGGTTTGGCAAGCCGAGAGCGTCAGCAAATCGATCCCTTTGAAACTGAGCGCACGCGTGTTGCGGATTTTGCCCAAGGGCAAATGCTCGCCATCGCCAAGCAGCAAGAAGCTGTCATCCTCTTGCCCCGGCATCAGGTTGAAATGGCTGGCAATATGCAGAATTTCAGGGGCCTTGAGCAACGTGGTTTTCAGGCTGCGTTCATCAAAGCTGGCATCCAGCGCGGTGGTGCCATTCAGCACACCTTGGCCTGCGCTGGCCCCAAAAATCGTTGCAAGTTCGGCCCGTACACCGGGCAAAGCCGAAAAGCCGGGATGTGGCGCCGTCACGCCAAAGCCAGCGGTTTTTGCCGCCGTGCGGTCAGGGCGTTTGAATTGGGTTTCAATGGCCGGTGTGAATTGCACAAAGGCGAAATCTTCGATCAGATAGTGATCGCCATCATAAAGCGCGGCAAAGGGAACATAGCGTAAAAACCCGTCAAGATTCAGCATCACAACCTCGACGCCCGCATCCTTTAGCTGTTGGGCAACCGGCGCAAAGACCAGCTTGTGCAAGGCTTGCAGCTTTTCAGGCGCATCAGGGGAAACCGTTTCAATAGCTTGCAATGTGTCAAACACAACGCGCGCCAGATCGGCGCGAGTGATTGCTACTTCTTGATGCAATGTCAGGCTGGGCAGCGTGACAAAAAGATGCAGCGCATCTGGCAAAGTGGCGATCTGCAAAATCGCGGTCGGGCGCGGCAGTGACTCCAGAGTTGCCTGATAGCTTCCGGTTGCGTCGAATTGCTTTTCCAGCGTTTCTTTGCCATCCGGCGCGACCTCGGCCAAAAACGCCGTCACGGCCGCATCAAACTGATCGCTGGATTTTTGCAACGCGTCTTGCAGCAGAAAGACCTGATTGGCTTCTTCTTCGGTCAGGTCTGTGGTGCCCAGTTTATCGGTCAATTCGCGCAAGGCCGCATCAGCAGCAATCGGCAAAGCGGCCAGCGCCTCTAGCTTGTCTTGCTCGGACAATTCCTTGTCGTTCAGCGTGGCGCGGGTTTTGGTGATATCGGCCTGCGCATCACGTTTCAGGTAGTTAAACACCTCTTCTTCTTTTTCCATGTTCAGCACGGCTTGCGCCTCGGAGATCCGGCCTTGGCTGATCAGCAAATCGGCAAGCGATTGGTAAAGGCGGCGCCATTCCTCTTGCAGGGCCGAGGTATCGGCCGCCGTGTCGCCCGCATTGCTGGCGCGGATGGCTTGCTGGGCATTCACTGCAAGCTTGCCGAAAAAGATCGCACGTTCGGGTTCGCCGCGCATCGTAAACGCCCGCGACAGGGATTCGAAATTCCAGCGTTGGATGGCAAGGGTTTGCTGGCGGTTTTGCGCGATATAGGGCATGGCCAGAAAGCCCCAGCGCACGGCCTCTTCCGATTTGCCTTCCTCTACTGCGACAAGGCTCATATTGATGCGCAAAATCGTGACGTTATAGGACATCGCGCCTTCCAAAGGTTCGAGAATACGCAGCGCGTTTTCCAGCCATTCGCGGGCCTGGGTGAAGCGTTTGGTTTGCACATAGACCCAGCCGATATTATTGGCCAAATAGCCCACTGCCGCGCTGTCTTTGCCATCGGTTTCGGTGAAAACCTCGGTGCTCCACTTATAAACCTCCAGCGCTTCATCATAGCGCTTTAGCCGTTCAAGCGCGGTGCCTGCGTTCAGCAAGACATTGGCCGCATTGCGCCGCTGCGGCGGCTCTTGGTTCAGATACCAGTCGTAGGCGATTTTCAGCGGTGGCAGCGCCTCTTCATAGCGCGACAGGTCTTGCAAAACGATGCCGCGATCTTCCATCAGCACGGCGATCATGCTGTTGTATTCATCCGTTGCGTCAAAGGACCGGAACAGGCGTTCAGCCTCTTCATAATAGGCCAGCGCCTCGCGGAAATTGGACAGCGCCTTCTCGGCATTAGCCATTTCGCGCAGGGCATAGCCCGCCAGCCGCAGGTCAAGCGCGTCCGGGTTTTCGGTGGCTTTGGCATGGGCTTTGCTGAACAGATCCAATGCGCGGCGCTGTGCAGCTTCGGTCCGGTCAGCGGCAAGCAGGGCCATGCCAAGGTTCAGCATGTCATAGGGGTTGCCCGCCTGCGCCCCCGCAACCAGATTGGCATCCAAGCCGTCAAACGGGTCAGATTGCGCCGCGGTGATTGCGGGGAATCCAAGCAGTGCTAGGGTGACGAGTAACCTGAGGGCCGTGCCGAACATCGCAAAAATCCTTACCTTGGGGTAATAGGATGTTAGGCAGCGGTCGATTACATCGCAAGAAAGACCTGCAACAGGACAGGATTTGTCATGTTTCTGACAAAGCACGGGCCAATCGGGTCAGTTTTGCGCGCTTTAGCAAAGGCTTCAGCGCTTTTTCTTCGCCCGACAGGGTTGAGGCCGTGGCGCGCACGCGTTCCAGCGCGGTTTCCACCTGTTCGGGGTGATGCGACCATATTTCCCACAACAACCCGTCCGGGTCGCGGCGGGTCAGACCTTCGGCTTGCAAGGTGCCGCGCGGGAAATCTTTGGCGTTCAGCGTGACAATCGCATCGGCATGGCCTGCAATCGCTGTGGCAAGAACGTGGATGTCATTCTCATCCGGCAGATGAAGCCGCGCCTCTAGCCCCGTTTGGGGTTTGACACGTGCCGTTGGAAACCCGTCTTTGGCGCGCGCTATGGCCACCAACGCCTCGGCCTCGGCCGCGGGGCCAAAGCGGGCGGCGGCGCGTTGCCATTCGCCCAAGATACGATCGGACCAAAGCGGGGTAAAAAGGCCCTGCGCGGCAACGGCCAGCAGGACCTCTCGCATCACTGTGGGAAACAGGACGCAGGCATCAAGCGCAAGCTTCAACCGTCAAGCCGGTAGAAGAGCGCCTTGAGGTAGCCCGATTCAGCCAGTTGCGGCAACATCGGGTGATCGGGGCCGGCAAAGCCTGTGTGCAGTAATTGCCCGCGCCGCCCTGCCCGCCCGATGCCGCGCCCGCAGGCGTTGCGAAAGGCGTTCAGATCGGCCGCATGCGAACAGGAACACAGGCCCAAATAGCCGCCGGGCGCCAACAATGGGGCGGCAAGGCGTGCCACACGCTCATAAGCGCGCAAGCCTGCCTCGAGCGCCGGTTTGGCAGGGGCAAAGGCCGGTGGATCACAGATGATCACATCAAACTGCGCGCCTTCGGCGGCCAGTGCCTCTAGCACCGCAAAAGCGTCGCCTTGGCGGTTGGCAAAACGGTCTGCAAAGCCAGAGGCCTGCGCACCTTGTTCGGCCAAGGCCAAAGCAGGGGCCGAGCCATCGACAGCCAGAACCGAGGCCGCACCGCCTGCCAAAGCCGCAAGGCCAAAGCCGCCGACATGCGAAAACAGATCTAGCACCCGAGCGCCTTTGGCCATACGGGCGGCAAAGGCGTGGTTGGGGCGTTGGTCAAAGAACAAACCGGTTTTCTGCCCGCCGATCAGATCGGCCATGTAAACTGCGCCGTTCATCGGCACAGGGATCGGTGCGTCAATCGCCCCCGCGATGACCACGGTTTCCTCATTCAACCCTTCAAGGCTGCGCGCGCGGCCGGTTGCGTTTTTCAAGATGTTCTTAACGCCCGTTACCGCCATAAGCGCAGCGGCCAGCACATCGATATGCGCCTCAGCCCATGCAGCATTGGGCTGGATTACGGCAGTGTCACCAAAGCGGTCAATCACCACACCAGGCAGGAAATCAGCCTCGGCATGGACAAGGCGGTAAAACGGCGCGTCATACAGCCGCTCGCGCATTGCCAGCGCACGGCCAAGCCGCGCCTCGCACCAGGCCTGATCGATCACCGCCTCGGGGTTTTGGTCAAGCATCCGGCAGATGATTTTGGAATTGGTGTTCACGGTCACCAGACCCATCGGGCGGCGATCACCATCCTCTAAAACCGCCAGCGTGCCGGCGACCATTTTTTGCGTGCGCCGGTCGGTGACCAGCTCATCAGCATAAACCCAAGGAAAGCCATGGCGGATTGCCCGCGCCTCGGCCTTGGGTTTCAGACGGACGGTAGGCCGATCATTTGGCCCGGTGTTTGCGGAGTCGCTGTCATGCGAAGAGGTGCTGTTGTTCATTCCCCCGCCATATCGGGTTTTATTGGCATGGGAAAGCCCGTCAATTGGGCAGCTATGCTTTCGCTCAGGTGTTTTCTGATCTACAATTCTGATTGGTGCATGTTTGCTCTTTCCTTTTGCGCCCGTTAGCGCTAACAGGTACTGCATCACCCCTGCATTTGCCAATGAGGCCCGATATGTCCCTGAACAGCACAATTGATCGCGTAACCGACCGCATCCGCGAACGCTCGGCCAAATCGCGCGGAGATTACCTGGGCCGGATGGCAGCAGCGGTTGCCAAAGGGCCTGCGCGGGCGCATTTATCTTGCGGTAACCAAGCCCATGCCTATGCGGCGATGGGCGCAGACAAAGACGCGCTGGTGGCGGACCGCCAGCCAAACCTCGGCATTGTCACCGCCTATAACGACATGCTGTCGGCGCACCAACCGTATGAGCGTTACCCCGACCTGATCCGCGCTGCAGCCCGCAAGGCCGGTGCTACGGCGCAAGTGGCGGGCGGCGTGCCTGCGATGTGTGACGGCGTGACCCAAGGCCAGCCGGGGATGGAACTGTCGCTGTTTTCGCGCGATGTGATTGCGCTGGCTGCGGGTGTGGCACTGTCGCATAACGTGTTTGATGCAGCGCTGTATTTGGGCGTGTGCGATAAAATCGTACCGGGCCTGATTCTTGCCGCTGCAACTTTCGGGCATATTCCGGCAGTGTTCGTACCAGCTGGCCCAATGCCCAGCGGCATTCCCAACGACCAGAAATCGGCCGTGCGCAATGCGTTTGCGCAAGGCAAGGTTGGGCGTGAGGAATTGATGGCGGCCGAGATGGCCAGCTATCACGGGCCTGGCACCTGCACCTTTTACGGCACCGCAAACACCAACCAGATGCTGATGGAGTTTATGGGCCTGCACCTGCCCGGTTCCAGCTTTGTGAACCCCGGCAATGGCCTGCGTGAGGCGCTGACAACTGCCGCCGTAGAACGTGCTGCCGCGATTACGGCGCTTGGCAACCACTTTACCCCTGCGGGCGAAATTCTGGACGAACGTACTTTCGTGAACGGTATTGTTGGCCTTATGGCGACAGGTGGGTCAACCAACCTTGTGCTGCACTTGCCTGCGATGGCACGCGCGGCGGGCGTGTTGCTGGATATCGAGGATTTCGATGAAATTTCCGATGCCGTGCCGCTGATGGCCAAGGTTTACCCGAACGGGTTGGCTGATGTGAACCATTTTCACGCGGCAGGCGGGCTTGGTTTTATGATCGGGCAATTGCTGGATGCAGGTCTGTTGCACCCCGATACCAAGACCATTCTGGGCGACGGGCTTGAGGCCTACCGCCAAGAACCCAAGCTGCAAGGCGATACGCTGGTTTGGGAAAATGGTGCGGCCGAGACGCTGAACGACAAGATCCTGCGCCCTGCTGCCACGCCGTTTGCCCCCGTTGGCGGGCTGAAACAGCTCTCGGGCAATCTGGGGGGCGGCGTGATCAAGGTTTCTGCTGTGGCACCTGAGCGCCACATCATCGAAGCCCCTGCCCGCATTTTCCACAGTCAAGAGGCGGTTAAAGCGGCATTCCGCGCCGATGAGTTCAAAGGCGACACCGTGGTCGTCGTGCGGTTCCAAGGACCGCGTGCCAACGGGATGCCCGAGCTGCACTCGCTGACGCCAATGCTGACCGTGTTGCAAGATCGAGGCTACAAAATGGCCTTGGTCACCGATGGCCGGATGTCGGGCGCTTCGGGCAAAGTGCCTGCCGCGATCCACGTCTCGCCCGAGGCGGCCTGTGGTGGGGCAATCGGGCGCCTGCGCGATGGCGACATCGTGCGGCTTGATGCCGATGCAGGCACGCTAGAGGCTGTTGGCGTCGATCTCGACAGCCGCCCCTTGGCCGAGGCCGATCTGTCGGGCAACGCGCATGGCATCGGGCGCGAACTGTTCGACGTATTTCGCCAGAATGTCGGCCCATCTACCGAAGGTGCGCGGGTGGTTTAGGCCGCGCAGCTCCATCCCCCACAAGGGCGACCTGCCGTTAAAAACGCAGCGGCGCAACAAATGCGCCGCCTGCCATACCAGTTGCGTCTTTGTGATAGACCTTTGGCTTTGTTTGCGCTAGCAATCGGGCAAGTTTGCGGGCTGTTCCCCCCGCCCCCCTTCTTTCTTATCATCAAGGAAATCTGACTATGACCCCAGCAGAACAATCCATCCGCGCCGCCGAAATCTGTCTTTTGGCCCCTGTTGTCCCTGTTTTGGTGATCGATGACGTCAGCAAAGCCCAAGGTCTGGCCAAAGCTTTGGTCACCGGCGGTCTGCCGGCGCTTGAGGTAACGTTGCGCACCGCTGGCGCATTGGATGCGATCCGCGCGATGGCCGAAGTTGAAGGCGGTGTAGTTGGCGCAGGCACCTTGCTGACGCCTGCCGATGTAAAAGCGGCCAAGGCGGCGGGGGCCAAGTTTGGCGTGTCTCCGGGGGCGACGCCGCGCTTGCTGGATGCCTGTGCCGAATATGAATTGCCTCTGTTGCCCGGCGCGGCCACAGCCAGCGAGGTGATGGCGCTGTTGGAACTGGGCTATACCGTGCAAAAATTCTTTCCGGCCGAGGCTGCGGGTGGCGCGCCTTTGCTGAAGTCGATCGGCGGGCCAATTCCGCAAGTGCGTTTTTGCCCGACTGGCGGCGTTAGCCTGAAAAATGCAAATGATTACCTAAGCTTGCCAAACGTCATGTGCGTTGGCGGCTCTTGGGTAGCCCCTGCCGCTATGGTAGCTGCGGGTGATTGGGCGGGCATTACCGCGCTTGCAGCCGAGGCGGCAAAACTGAAGTAAGATTAGCAGAAAGGCCCCGTTCGTCGATACCGAGCGGGGCAAAACAAGAGGGGCAAATGCAACAGCCATCAATTTCAACCTGTTTGTGGATGGACGGCGATGCCGAGGCGCCCGCCCGCTTTTATTGCAGTTTGTTTGACGGTGCCGAAGTGACCCGCGTGGTGCGTGACAAAAGCGGTGCCGCGTTTACCGCGGCCTTTACCCTTTTGGGCCAGCACTATTGGATATTGAACGGCGGGCCACATTTTCAACTCACCCCTGCCGCCTCAATCACTGTCGAAGTGGAAACCCAAGACGAGATTGACCGGCTTTGGCAGGCGCTGTTGGCAGATGGTGGCACGGAAAGCCGTTGCGGCTGGCTGACCGACCGCTTTGGCCTGTCATGGCAAATTGTGCCGCGCGTATTGCCAAGCCTGTTGGCGAATGACACCGCCGGCAAGGTAATGCAGGCGATGATGGGCATGGTAAAGCTGGATATCGCCGCCTTGCAAGCGGCAGCTAGTTAGGTACCCGTGCCGCCCGCCCGCCCCTGCGCTTGGGTGTCTCTGGGGCGATAAGCGCGTGTTTTAGAACCGTGGTCATCGGGTGATCTGACTGCGCGCCATAGGTTTCCAACAGATGCAAAAGCGGTGCACGCGTGTCGGCATCCACCGGCAGGCTTAATGCCCAATCCATGAAAATCGACCGGCATTCGCCCGGCGTGATCCCTTCTATCCGATAGCTTTCGCGGATCAGCCCTTTTGGGTCGGCAATCGTCAGGTCCATCATTCCCATTTCCGCCCGCAAGGGCCGTTGTTCGCGTTACGGGGCGGCGTAAAGCCGGTTGATCACAGCCTCGGCGGCGGACAAGACTTCGGCCAAGCGCTGTGACAGTGCGGCCAGATCGACCTGCCCGGTTTCACGCAGCAAAAACGCCCGCGCCCCAATCCCGAGACTGTCCATATCCAGCGCTTTATCTGTCAGCAACCGTGACCCGGCTTGCAGCCGCCAACACAGCCTGTAGGCATCAAGCAAAGCCTGCTCATCCGATTGCGACAGAAATTTCCGTTTTACACCAGCCCGCAGCTGCGCCTCGACCCGCCGCGCGGCATCGCCCGCCAACAGCGCGCCCGTTTGCGCGGCCAGTTCAACATCCATCAAGCGGCCCGGGCCATTTTTGGCATCCCAAGCACCGCTTGCGGGCTTTGCACTGGCCAGCCGCGTGCGCATTTCGGCCACATCAGACAGCACGGTGCCACCCCCCGATTTTGCGCCCAATACCTCACGTCGCAAGGTTTCAAATTCGGCCCGCAGATCGGCATTGCCAGCAATGGGTCGCGCGCGTGTCAGGGCCAGATGCTCCCACGTCCAGGCCTCGGTCATCTGATAGTCGCGAAACGACTGGATCGAGGTTGCTACCGGTCCTTGCCGCCCCGAAGGCCGCAACCGCATATCCACCTCATACAGCCTGCCATCCGCCATTTGCGCAGTCACGGCTGTCACCATTGCTTGAGTTAGCCGCGCGAAATAGGGGCGGATGGCCAGCGGTTTGCGGCCTTCGGAATATTCGGCATCGCCTGCGTCATAGATCACAATCAGATCAAGGTCCGACCCTGCGTTCAGCCGCCCCGCGCCAAGGCTGCCCATTCCCAGCAGAATTGCGCCTCGGCCCGGTGGAGCTCCGTATTTCAACGCAAATTCTGCTTCAACCACAGGCCAGATAGCGGCGAGTGTTGCCTCGGCCAGATCGGCATATTGTTTGCCCGCCTCAAACGCGTCGATCAGGCCGCGCAGGTGATGAACGCCAATGCGGAAATGCCATTCCTTCATCCAGCGGCGGGCGGCATCCAGTTTACGTTCATAATCGGGTATTTCAGAGAGGTTGGCAGAAAGACCCGCCGACAACATCAGAAAACTTGGCCAGGCGTCAAAGAAACTGCCACCGATCACCGCATCCAAAACGGCACCATTGCGCGACAGATAGAGCGCAAGCGCAGGCGATGTGGCGGCGATATCTACAATCAGATCAACCAGTTGCGGGTTGGCCTCAAATAACGAGAATATTTGAACCCCTGCAGGCAAACCTGCCAGAAAGCCGTCAAAGGAAATCAGCGCTTCGTCGGGGTTGGCCGCACGTTGCAGGCGTTTCAGCAAGCCGGGCCGCACGCGGCGAAAGATCGTGCCTGCCCGTTCCGACCGCAGCGCGGGATAACTATCCCAGCCGCGTACAATTGCGCGGGCGTTTTCTGAAAGTTCGGGGCCGTCTTCGGCTTCGGCGGGCGCGAAAAATCCCTCGGTCAAATGGTCTGTTCGCGCCAAGCGATCAATCAAAGCTGTGCGAAACGCTGCCTCATCCTGCCCACAGAACGCAGCAATCCGCGCTACCCCTTCGGCGGTGGTCGGCATGTCATGGGTTTGCGCGTCATTCACCAT
This sequence comes from Pseudorhodobacter wandonensis, assembly GCF_001202035.1. Classification (GTDB taxonomy): domain Bacteria; phylum Pseudomonadota; class Alphaproteobacteria; order Rhodobacterales; family Rhodobacteraceae; genus Pseudorhodobacter; species Pseudorhodobacter wandonensis. Next base: position 250,869 of record NZ_LGHT01000025.1, read on the forward strand.
TTGCAGCCGATGCTCCACCTCCCGGTGCGCGCGGTACAATGTGATCAACTCTTCGGCTGTCTCGGCCGGAATCCAGCCTTTTTCGGCCAGCGCCCGCAGGCTTGGCACTGTTTCGCGGCCGCGCAAATCGGGGTCACGCCCGCCCGCGATCAACTGCCGCGTTTGGGTGAAAAACTCGATCTCGCGGATGCCACCGACACCCAGCTTCATATTATGCCCTTCAACCACGATGGGGCCATGCAGGCGGCGGTGGTCGCGGATGCGCAGCCGCATATCATGCGCATCCTGTATCGCGGCAAAATCAAGATGCTTGCGCCAGACAAAGGGCGTCAGGGTTTTCAAAAACCGTTCACCTGCCGCAAGATCGCCTGCACAGGGCCGTGCCTTGATCCAGGCGGCCCTTTCCCATGTGCGACCCACGCTTTCATAATAGCTTTCTGCGGCAGCGAACGACAGGCACACCGGCGTTACTGCCGCATCGGGGCGCAGGCGCAAATCGGTGCGAAACACATAGCCATCCGAGGTACGATCGCCCACCAATGCCGCCATTTTGCGCGTCACACGGATAAAGGCGGCCCGCGCATCGCTTGCGCCATCGGCGTATCGGCTTTCATCAAACAGGCAGATCAGGTCTATGTCAGACGAGTAATTCAATTCCCGGGCGCCCATCTTGCCCATCGCAAACACGACCATTCCGGCGGCGGTCGCTGCATCCTCGGGCACCGCACCCGGAATTTTGCCCCGCCGGATTTCCTCGGCGACAAGGCGCTGCAAAGACAGATCAACCGCGCGGTCGGCCAAATCGGTCAACGCAGCGGTCACGGCCTCAAGCGGCCAAACCCCACCCAGATCAGCGAGCCCAGCAAGCAACGCCACCCGCCGCTTGGCCTGTCGCAGCCCCGCGCCAAGGGCGTCAAGCGATAACGCATCAAGTCCGCCCAGTTCCTCGACGATGGCCGTTTCGGGTGCCACAACCAGCGCCGCACGCAACCATACGGCTTCGCGCCCCATCAGATCGGCCAGATAGGGGCTGCAGCCGGCGGCACCGGCTAAAAGTTTGGTCAATTCGGGCGCCAAGTCATCAAAACTTGCACCGATGTCAGCCGCTGCTTTTGCATCGAATTGTCGGGGAAAGCGCGAGATACGGGGGGCAAAACTTTGATATGTCATCTGCGCAGAATGACGGGTGGCACAGGGTGGGTCAACGGTAATCACGCAAGGACATGACAACAAAGCACGTATTTCATACCATTTTTGAAATCATATTTTTGTTTGGTTTCAATACATTAGTCAAAATCTCGGCGTTGCGCACAAAATAAATGTAAACTTCCTTAACATACCCGCTTGAAATACTGCAGGCCAATGGCAATCTTGGTAATGTAAAGCGAGTAAACATACCCTGAAACCCAACCCACGGAGAGCGCATTATGTACGACACATCGACCCAAAGCCCCCATTACGGCATTACCAGCTGGCCGCGCCGTGCGGAAAGCTGGCTGGATGATCGGGGCAAGCCAGCCTGGATTGCAGCCATGGTTCTTGGCTTTATCTTCGTCTGGCCTGTCGGCCTTGCCATTCTTGCCTATATGATCTGGAGTAAACGCATGTTCAATCGTTCCGCCTGCCGTCACCGTCGCCACCAACACGCCCCATGGAAATCGAATTCCAGCGGCAACACGGCCTTTGATGCCTATCGCGATGAAACCATTCGCCGCCTTGAAGAAGAGCAAGGCGCATTCGAGGCTTTTTTGAAACGTCTGCGCGATGCCAAAGACAAACGGGAATTCGACTCGTTTATGGATGAACGCGCGAAATCCAACGCTGCCGATGATACTGCAAAGGACGTATCGGCATACTGATCTTTTGGGCGGCCTTGCGGGGCCGCCCTACCTTCACACATAAGGACCCAAGCCCAAATGTATTCCAACGCCCTGCCCGACCCTGAATATCAACGTGAATTTTACCAAGGCGTGCCTGCAAAGCGGGGCATTGCTTGGGTGATTGATACAATCCTGACATTGATCCTGACAGCGATCATCGTACCCTTTACCGCCTTTACCGCCCTGTTCTTTTTGCCCGCCCTGTTCATCATGGTGAACACCGCCTATCGCTGGATCAGCCTTGCCAACAGCTCGGCTACGCCCGGTATGCGATTTGCCGCGATCGAATTTCGCCGTGCCGATGGCCGCGCCTTTGATACCGGAACCGCGTTTTTGCATACTTTGGGGTATGTGGTCAGCATGACCCTGGTTTTGCCGCAGATTCTGTCGGTCGCGATGATGCTTTTCACGCCAAAGGGCCAAGGGCTGACCGACACCGTGTTGGGAAGCGTGGCGATCAACAAGACTGCACGTTTCTAGTTTGATGGGCCATTTCCGCAAAACTTGCGCGGAAATCCGGTTTTCATGTTCAAAGCGGCGCACTCTTTCCTTGGCGGCGGGGTATAGTCTTGCTAACTTAGGCGAAATAATCACAATATTCGGATGTCGATGCGACACACGCTTCCCCTCGCGCCGCAGTTTTATGTGACTGCTCCCCAACCCTGCCCGTATCTTGACGGGCGGATGGAGCGTAAGCTGTTCACAGCCTTACAAGGCGAGCATGCGCAATTACTGAACGATACCTTGTCAAAACAAGGGTTCCGCCGGTCGCAGAACGTTTTGTACCGGCCCTCTTGTGCTGAATGTTCGGCCTGTATGTCGGCGCGTATCCGTGTGGCTGATTTCAAACCATCGCGCACGCATAAACGTATCTTGCGGCGCAATGCAGCATTGAAGCGCAACGCCACCAGCCCTTGGGCAACCGAGGACCAGTTCGCGCTGTTTCGCCGCTATCTGGACTATCGCCATGCCGAGGGCGGGATGGCGGATATGGATATCTTTGAATTTGCAGCGATGATCGAGGAAACCCCTATTCGCAGCCGTGTCATTGAATATTCCGAATCCGAAGGAAAAGGCCCGGCAGAGGTTTCTGCAGTCAGCCTGACGGATGTTTTCGATGACGGGTTGAGCATGGTCTATTCCTTTTATGACCCGGACCTTGCGGGGCGTTCATTGGGAACCTTTCTGATCCTCGACCATATCGAGATCGCGCTTGCTGCAGGTTTGCCCTTTGTCTATCTGGGCTACTGGGTGCCGGGCAGTAAAAAGATGGGCTACAAAGCCGGCTTTACCGGGCTAGAGATTTTCAAAGCCGGGCAGTGGCAGAAAATGGGCGACCCTACCGACCACCATGCAGAGCTGCACCCCCTGTCCGTCGAACCGATTGCCGAGCAAGTTGCCAAAATTAGCCTACCGGATGGACGGACCCCGAAAGACATGCCCACCAACCTGCCCCCCCCCCGAGCGACCCAGGAGTAATGGGATGATGCAATCAATTTCCGCTATTGCGCTGGTCGTACCCGAATACGACGCAGCGATAGATTTTTACGTGCGCGTGATGGGGTTTGACCTGACCGAGAATGTCGATCAAGGCCATAAACGCTGGGTGCGGGTAACGCCGAAAGGCGGGCAAGGCGCCTCGCTAATTCTGGCCAAAGCCGAAGGAAAACAGCAAGCAAGCGCAGTTGGAGATCAGGCCGGAGGGCGGGTATTTCTGTTTTTGGAAACCGATGATTTTGACCGTGACCACGCAAATATGTTGGCCGCCGGTGTGGTTTTTGAGGAAGCCCCAAGAGATGAACCCTATGGAAAAGTCGCCGTTTGGAATGATCCTTTTGGCAACCGCTGGGATCTTTTGCAGCGCATGTGACAGCGGCAAGTTCGCTTGCGATTTTAGCGCATCATATTGATATTTCTTAGCATTGTCGGATTGTTCGACCAAAAATCACCTTTTGCCACACGGCAATGGTTTGAAATTTTGCGGATAGGTATAGCAACCCGACTTTGGACCCAGTAGCCTTAACTTTGCTTTAAGCGATCGCTGCGAGGATGACCTCATGGCCCGCCAAATGAACAGAGAGGCTTTGATGTTCCCTTTGCGATACACCCCTCTTGCACTTGTGCTGCTCTGCGTGCCGATTGGCCTTGCGGTGGCACAGTACCACCCGATCTGGGGCGGGCTGATTACTGTTCTTGCGATGGCGTTTTCGGCACTCGGCCTGTTTGATCTGACGCAGCCGAACAGTTCTGTCCTGCGCAACTATCCCGTTTCGGCGCGGTTGCGGTTTTTGCTTGAAACCTTTCGACCGGAAATCCGCCAGTATTTTGTCGAAAGTGATCAGGATGAGACCCCGTTTTCGCGCGAACAGCGCGCGCTGGTCTATCGCCGCGCCAAAGGAATTGACGGGTTACGCCCTTTCGGCACGCTTTTGGATGTTGAAAAGATCGGCCATGAGTGGATCAACCATTCGATGAAGCCTTCGCACTTGCACAGCCAGGATTTGCGCGTGACGGTTGGTGGACCACATTGTATCCAGCCATACTCGGCCTCGGTGCTAAATATTTCGGGGATGTCCTATGGCGCATTGTCCCCGACTGCGATTGAGGCACTGAACCGCGGCGCGGCGACCGGTGGATTTGCCCATACGACGGGTGAAGGCTCTATTTCGCGGTTTCACCGCGCGGGCGGCGGTGATTTGGTTTGGCAGATCGGCTCGGGGTATTTTGGCTGTCGCAATGCCGATGGCAGCTTTTCCGAAGACAAATTCACCCAGAATGCCGCTTCGGATCAGGTAAAGATGATCGAAATAAAACTAAGCCAAGGCGCCAAGCCCGGCCATGGCGGCATTTTACCCGGCGCCAAAGTCACCGAAGCTATTGCCGAAGCGCGGGGCGTCGAGGTGGGTCAGGATTGCATCAGCCCTTCGGCGCACTCAGCATTTTCCACGCCGTTGGAACTGTGTAAGTTTGTGCAGCATTTGCGCAGCTTGTCAGGCGGTAAACCAGTGGGCATCAAGCTGTGCGTCGGCCACCCGTGGGAGTGGTTTGCCTTGGCCAAAGCCTTTGCACAAACGGGGCTGACGCCTGATTTCATTACGGTAGACGGGGCCGAAGGTGGCACAGGCGCCGCCCCCGCCGAATTTGCAGACCATTACGGCGCCCCGCTGCGCGAGGGTTTGATGCTGGTGCATAACACATTGGTTGGGCTTGGAATTCGTTACACAACCAAGATTATTGTTTCGGGCAAACTGATCTCGGCGTTTGATATTTGCCGGTTGTTTGCGCTGGGGGCTGATGCTTGCAACATGGCCCGCGGGTTCATGTTTGCCATTGGCTGCATCCAGGCGCAGTCTTGCCACAACGGCAAATGCCCGACCGGTGTGACCACACAAGACCCAAGCCGCTATCGTGCATTGGTGGTCGACGAAAAATATCAGCGCGTGGCAAGATTTCACGCAAACACCATGCACACGCTGAAAGAAGCCATTGAGGCGAGCGGTTTGCAGCACCCTAGCGATTTCACGCCACATCATTTGATGATCCGCGTGAATAGCCGCGAAGTACGCTCGGCCGCCAGTCAATACCTGTGGTTGGACCAGGGCGCGCTAATGGGCAATGATGTGACGCATCCTGCTTTTGCCAAATATTGGAATCATGCTGATCCAGAAAGTTTCGCATTTAGCATGTAATCAAGGCCGTTTAGCCAATCATTCAACCTGCCACGCGCTGCGGGACCAAGGTCGGGAAAGGCATCCGAGTGATTTGCAGCTACAACGCTGCTGGAAATAGAAATGGCTGAGCCTGCGTCACCAAAACACACCGACCAACCCAATCGTGCGGTATGGCTATACGACAAAATGTCCATTCTCGACGGGTGACGCGGAAAATGCCCCAGAGAAAGTGAGAACCCACCATTCCCAATAAAACCTAATGATTTCAAAGAAGAATGGTGGGCGATCCTGGAATCGAACCAGGCGTGAGTCGCCTCGAGGGAGTTACAGTCCCCTGCCACACCTTGCGGCCTATCGCCCACTTAGCGGGGTGAATAATGCGGGGGCTTGGGGGCGTCAAGCGCAAAGCGACGGATTTTTGAACCAAACGTTGCTTTAGCCACTGAATAAGGTTTTCCCCTTGCGCCCCCGCCCGTCAATGCCCATTCTTGGCGCCAATCTGCGGACTAGGGGCAATGAATATGACGAACCAGAAACCCACCTGGGTTATCGACAAAGAGCGCGCAAAGCGGCAGGCCGCGAATGAAACGGTTTGGCTGTTTGGCCTGCATGCCGTGCGCGATGCCCTGGTGAATCCGGCGCGTGAAAAACTGCGTTTAGTGCTGACCAAAAACGCTGCCGACAAATTGGCCGAGGCTATTGCAACCAGCGGCATGGAGCCCGAGATTGTCGACCCGCGAAAATTTGACGTGCCAATTGATGAGGGCTCGGTCCATCAAGGGGCAGCCCTACAAGCCAAACCGCTGAATTGGGGCAAGTTGGATGAGGTAGCAATTTCCGGCAAGGGCGCGGCTTTGGTCGTGTTGCTGGACCGCGTGACGGACCCGCATAACGTTGGGGCTGTGCTGCGCTCGGCCGAGGTTTTTGGCGCGCGTGCCGTTATCGCGCCGCACCGCCACTCCGCGCCGGAAACTGGCGCGTTGGCCAAGACCGCAAGTGGCGCGTTGGAACGTCAACCCTATTTGCGGGTCGGCAATCTGTCGGATGCGATGGAGGAATTGCGCGCGATGGGCTATGTGTTGATCGGTCTTGCCGGCGAAACGGATACCGACTTGTCGGATGCGTTGACCGAAGCAGGCAGCCGTCCGGTTGCACTTGTGCTTGGCGCCGAAGGGCCGGGCCTGCGCGAAAAGACCCGTGAGACTTGCGATATGTTGGCGCGGATACCTGCTGCCGGTGGGTTCGGGTCGTTGAACGTATCGAATGCGGCGGCGATCTCGCTTTATGCGGCAGCGACACGGCGCTGATTTGGGGCGGTGGTATCACAGTTGCGAGAGCGGGCTTTCAATCGGCGCAAGGGGTTCCCATGTTCATATTATGGCAGCGGGATCGGAACCCCCGTTGCACCTTGACTGTCCCTCGTTCCACACTAGCGCCCTGCCGTTCCGGCACGGGCGCTTTTTTTCGCTGAGAAGGATTTAAGAGCGTGACTGATGCCGAAATCAGAAAGATTTTGTTGAACTCTAAGGTAATTGCGCTGGTTGGCGCATCGGCCAACCCGGCGCGGCCCAGCTATGGCGTGATGCAGTTTCTGTTGGCACGCGGCAATCAAGTGATTCCGGTAAATCCGGGACTGGCCGGGCAAACCCTACAGGGACAAATGGTCTATGCCTCGTTGGCCGACATTCCGAAAGATGCGGCCGTGGATATGGTGGACGTGTTTCGCAATTCGGATGTGGTGTTGCCATTGGTCCAACAAGCCTTGGCCGATTTGCCGCAACTGCGAGTGATCTGGTTGCAGCTTGGCGTGGAAAGTGCCGCCGGGGCCGCACTGGCAGCGGAGCATGGCGTGACATGGGTACAAAACCGCTGCCCCAAGATAGAATACGCGCGTTTGGGGCTTTGATCAGCCCCGCGCCGCTTTTTCGGCGATACCAGAGGTGCCCTCGCGGCGGGTCAATTCGGCCTGCACGTCATCGAGCGTGATATCGCGGGCCGCGAGCATAACCAGAAGGTGATAGAGCACATCAGCCGCCTCGGAGGTGAGCTTGGCGCGATCCCCTTTGACCGCCTCGATGATTGCTTCGATTGCCTCTTCGCCAAACTTCTCGGCGCATTTCTCGGGGCCTTTGGCCAGCAGCTTCGCAGTCCAGCTGGAGGCCGGATCAGCGGATTTGCGCGCGGCGATGGTGTCGGACAGGCGTTGCAATGCAGTCATGTCAGCCTCATAGGGATGCCGGCGGCGGCCATATGGGCCTTGGCCTGACCAATAGTGAAATCACCAAAGTGAAAGATCGAGGCGGCGAGGACGGCAGACGCACCGCCAAGGGTGACGCCTTCGACAAGGTGGTCAAGGTTGCCGACCCCACCCGAGGCGATGACCGGCACCGACACGGCATCCGAGATAGCGCGGGTCAGTGGCAGATTAAAACCAGCGCGGGTGCCGTCTCGATCCATCGAGGTCAACAAAATTTCGCCCGCCCCTTTGGCAGCAACGGTGCGGGCAAACTCGACGGCATCAATGCCGGTCGATTTGCGCCCGCCATGGGTAAAGATTTCCCATTTGCCCGGCGAAACGGTTTTGGCGTCAATCGCCACCACGATACATTGAGAGCCAAAGCGATCGGCAGCTTCGGCCACAACATCAGGATTGGCAACGGCGGCCGAGTTGAAGGACACTTTGTCGGCGCCGGCCAGAAGCAATGCCCGTACGTCTTCATGTGTGCGCACGCCGCCGCCAACGGTTAGCGGCATGAAGCATTGCTCGGCCGTGCGTATAACCAGATCAAACATTGTGCCACGGTTTTCATGCGTGGCGTGGATGTCGAGAAAACACAGCTCATCCGCGCCAGCAGCATCGTAAGCACGTGCGGCCTCAACCGGGTCGCCGGCATCGCGCAGGCCAACGAAATTGACGCCTTTGACCACGCGGCCATCAGCGACATCGAGGCAAGGAATAATTCGGGTTTTGAGCATGAGTATTGCCTTTGAGTGAGGTAGCGGGGGCCTTGCCCCCCTTGGCCTTGCGGCCAATTCCCCCCAGGATATTTGGGCCGAACAGAAAGCGTTAGAGTTTAAGTGCTTTTAGAGCTGAAGAAAGGTCTATTGCCCCATCATAAAGGGCGCGGCCAGAGATTGCACCCGCAATCACGCCTGTATCGCGCAGCGCTGTCAAATCGGCCATGGAAGATACGCCGCCCGAGGCAATGACTGGAATGGAAACGGCGCGGGCAAGGGATTCGGTTGCCGCAATATTCGGGCCTTGCATTGCGCCGTCGCGGTCGATGTCTGTGTAGATGATCGCCGCGACGCCTGCATCTTCGAAGCTTCGGGCAAGATCGGTGGCCATGACATCGGTTTCGTTCGCCCAGCCTTTGGTTGCCACACGGCCATTGCGGGCGTCGATCCCTACGGCGACCTTGCCGGGAAAGGCGCGCGCGGCCTGACGCACCAGCGCCGGGTTTTCGACTGCCACAGTGCCAAGGATGACACGAGAGAGGCCTTTGGACAGCCAGTTTTCAATCGTCGCCATATCACGGATGCCGCCACCCAATTGGCAAGGGACTTTGACGCGGTTCAAGATAGCTTCGACGGCGGCGGCATTGACCGGTTGGCCTGCGAAGGCGCCGTTGAGGTCGACCAGATGCACCCATTCACAACCGGCAGATTCAAAGGCCGCGGCCTGTGCAGCCGGATCATCGCCAAAGACCGTGGCCGCCTCCATCTCGCCGCGCAACAGGCGCACGCATTGGCCGTCTTTCAGGTCGATTGCGGGATAAAGGATCATTGGGGTCTCCGGTTTTTTGCTTGGATTGTCTTTGGCACAGCTGCGCGGCGATGCCAAGATCTGCTGGCCGCGCGTTTGACCCGCAATTCGTACCACAATTCGACCCAACGTCACACTTGATCGGGCATTTTTTTCACCGCACTGCTGGGCTCTACGCTTTGGGAGGAGCACAGATGAAGCAAGTAGTTACCGCCGTTGCATTGGTATTGACGGCAAGCATGGCACAGGCCGCGGACCCGGTTTTCGGCATGTGGAAAACCCAAGTGGATGACGGGGCCTATGCGCAGGTGCAAATTGCCCCCTGTGGCAAAAAGATTTGCGGCACGATTGAACGGACATTCAATGCGAGCGGCGAGTATAAGTCACCGAACATCGGCAAGAAGTTGGTTTGGGATATGGCGGCCAATGGTGATGGGGCCTATTCGGGTGGCAAGATTTGGCAGCCTTCGACGGGTAAAGAGTACAAGTCAAAAATGGCGTTGAGCGGGGATGTGCTGAGCGTATCGGGGTGCTGGGGCATTATCTGCAAAAAACAAAGTTGGAGCCGCGTGAAATAAGCGCAGGATTCGGGTCGCCTTTGGCGCCGGTTTCGCGGTAGCTGATACGGATTGCCGATCAGGAGCGAGCCTATGCCACAAAATCTGAAAATGAGCGGCGCTGACTGGGGGTTGCTGGCGGCCTTGTCGCTGCTTTGGGGCGGATCGTTTTTCTTTGTGCAGCTTGCGGTGGGGCATTTGCCTGCCTTTACGATTGTGTTTTTGCGGGTGTCGCTGGCGGCTTTGGCGCTGGGTTTGGTGTTAATGCTGCGCGGCATCGGCTTGCCCAAGGGCTGGCTCGTCTGGCGGGCATTGCTGGTGATGGGGTTGTTGAACAACGCCTTGCCGTTCAGCTTTTTCGTGCTGGCGCAGGGCGAGATTGGCAGCGCGCTAGCAGCGATTTTAAATGCGACAACGCCGCTGTTTACATTGCTGGTTGCACATATTGCGACGACGGATGAGCGACTGAACGGGGCCAAACTGCTGGGCCTGACCTTGGGTTTTGGCGGGGTCGTGGTTATGATGGGCGGGGCGGCACTGTTGGGGGGCAGTGCGACGGTGCTGGCGCAAGCGGCCTGTTTGGGGGCGGCGGTATGTTACGCCTTTGCCTCGGTGTGGGGCCGACGGTTCAAGGCGATGGGTGTCGCGCCGCTAGCCACGGCCTTTGGTATGTTGGCATCATCAAGCGTGATCATGCTGCCGTTGGTTTTGGCAATAGACCGGCCTTGGCAGCTGGTCTTGCCCGGAACGGTGCCAATGGCTGCGATTTTGGGATTGGCGCTGTTGTCAACCGCGCTGGCCTATCTGTTGTATTTCCGGCTGTTGGCCAGTGCGGGCGCGGTGAACCTGGCGTTGGTCACGTTTCTAATCCCTGTCAGCGCGATTACCCTTGCGGTATTGGTGCTTGGCGAGACGTTGGCGCTGCGGCACCTGGTTGGAATGGCGCTGATTGCATGTGGGTTGGCGGTGATTGATGGACGGTGGGCGCAGAGGTTCCGGCCCTAAGGCGCCCAACGCAGGAAATTGCCGATCATCCGCAGGCCGTTCGTCTGGCTTTTTTCAGGGTGAAACTGCATGCCGACCATGTTATCGCGGCCAATAATCGCCGTGATATCGCCCGCATAATCCACATGGGCCAATCGCTCGGCAGAGTTTTCTACGCGAAAGTGGTAAGAGTGGACAAAATAGGCATGATCGCCGGTTTGCAACCCTGCCAGCACCGGATGCGAAACGCCTTGCGGATCGATAACCAGATCATTCCAGCCCATATGCGGCACTTTTAGCGCCTTGTCGGCGGGGGCAATATGCGCCACCTCGCCGCCAATCCAGTCAAAGCCCTGGGTATCGGAATATTCGCGGCCCCATGTCGCCATCATCTGCATACCAACGCAAATGCCAAGGAATGGCACAGCGCGGCGGGTCACGCCGTCCTCAATCGCCTCAAACAACCCGCCATAACTGCCCAATGCGCGGCGGCAGGCCGGAAAGGCACCATCGCCCGGCAATACGATACGGTCAGCGCGCGCCACATCTTCGGGGTTAGACGACACAAGCACCTCGCCTGCCCCCACCTCAACCGCCATGCGCTGGAACGCCTTTTCGGCCGAGTGCAGATTGCCCGAGTCGTAGTCAACCAGAACTGTCAGCATTCAGAGGCTACCTTTGGTTGACGGGATCGCATCGGCGCGGCGCGGATCGGGTTCAACCGCCTCGCGCAGCGCACGGGCAACTGCCTTGAACGCGGCCTCGGCAATGTGGTGGCTGTTGATGCCGTGGATCATATCAACATGTAGGGTGATGCCACCATGTGTGGCAAGCGCCTGAAAGAACTCGCGGACCAGCTCGGTATCAAAACTGCCGATCTTGGCGGTCGGGAAAGGCATGTTCCACACCAGATAGGGCCGTGCCGACAAATCCAGCGCGCAGCGGATTTGCGCGTCATCCATCGCCAGGTGAAAATTGCCATAGCGGCGGATACCGCGCTTGTCGCCCAAAGCTTGCGTCAGCGCTTGGCCCAACGCGATGCCCACATCTTCGACTGTGTGGTGATCATCGATGTGCAAATCACCCGTGGCTTTGACCTCGATATCAATCAGCGAGTGGCGCGCCAATTGGTCCAGCATATGGTCAAAGAACCCGACGCCGGTTTCAATCGCAGATTGGCCGGTGCCATCCAGATTGATCTCGACATAGATTTTGGTTTCGTTGGTGTTGCGGGTAAGGTTGGCCTTGCGCATGGCGGGCTCCGGTTTATTGGCTCTGGGTGGGTTATAGGGGGCAAGGGGCAGGTTGGAAAGGGGTTAGCCTGCTTTGCGATGCGGCCCGAACAGGGCGGCCAGCGCCAGTAGCGCGCCCGAGGTAACAGCTATCATCCCTGCTGCCGAAACCGCCCCCGGCAAGCCAAGCCACACGGGGCCTTGCCCGGCCAGAACATAGCCCAGCACCGCCGAAAGCGCCGCAATGATTAGGCTCAGAAACACTTGCACCCCCAAGCGGTCGGTCATCAATCGGGCTGTGGCAGGTGGACAGATCAGCATGGCGATGGTCAAAATAGATCCAACTGCCGTAAAGGCCGCAACCGCAGCCATAGCCGTTGCCGCCACAATCCCCAATGAAATCAGCCCAACGGGCAGCCCCAGTACGGCCGCGTGGCCTGCATCAAACGACGCCATGACCAGCACCCGCCAAAACACCCACATCAGCAGCGATAGCACGGCAACCACCAGCGCCAGTTGCGGCAGTTCGGGCGGCAACCCCGCCAAGGCCTCAGGGTCCAGCAAAGATTGCCACCCTTGAGCATCCAGCCAGATCAGGCTTTCCAGATTACCATAAAGCGCATGTTCCACATCCAGATGCACGCCCGATGCGCCTGTTAGTTCCAGCAACAGAACGCCAGCGGCAAACATGGTTGTAAAGCTCATCCCCATCGCCGCGCCGGGATCAACGCGCGCCAGCTTGGTCACTGCCTCGACCAACAAGGCCGCGACCAGTGCCGCAGCCCCTGCCCCCAAAAACATCGCCCAGCCTGATACCTGCCCCGTTAGCAAGAATGCGGCAATCAGTCCGGGCAAAACCGAATGGGCCATCATATCGCCCATCATAGCTTGCCTGCGCAGCAGCATGAAATTGCCGGGCAAGGCACAGGCAACCGCCGCGAAAACCCCGATCAACAAGGGCGCAAAGGACAGGACCAGAAAGTCTTCGCCCATCATAGTGCCCGCCCTTGCCGCCAACGGCCGATCACCCCGCGCCGTGGCGCAAAAATTGCCGACAGCACAAACGCAGCAAAGGCCAGCATCACAATCATCGGCCCCGTTGGCACCCCTGGCAAAGCCGCCGATAGCACCGCTCCGCCATACCCCGCCGCACCGCCAATCCCTGCCGCAACCACGGCCATTATTCCGACACGGTCGGTCCACATCCGCGCAGCAACCGCAGGCGTTATCAGCAGCGCCACCACCAGTATCGCCCCTACCACGCGAATGCCCAACAGCACCACGGCCAACACCAAGACCATCAAGGCCGCATCCACCCACGCAGGCCGCACACCCATCACCTGCGCATAGCCCGGATCAAAGGCAACCATCACCAACAGACGCCGCAATGCCACCAATGCCGCAATCACCAGCGCACCACCCCAGGCGATCAGCAACACATCCTCGCGCAGCATACCCGCGGTCGAGCCAAGCAAAAAGCCTTCAAGCCCCGCTTGCCGCCCTGCCCCCAATCCCTGAATATAGGTCAGAAGCACAATCCCCGCACCGTAGAATGTCGACAGCACAATGCCGATCGCCGCATCCTCGGGCAAACGCGTGCCGCGTACCAAACTTTGCAGCACCCATAACCCCAATAGCGCCGACAAACCTGCCCCGAGCAACAATCCTGGCAAAAACCGCCCCTCGCCCCCCAGCGCGACCATCACCAAAAACGCAATCCCGACTCCGGGCAACGTCGCATGTGCCATCGCATCCGGCACAAGGGACCTGCGGCGCAAAAACAAGAATGCCCCGACAGCGCCCATCGCCATACCCAACGCCATCGCGCCCAGCGTCACAAGCGTGGCATTATACCCTGATTGCAACAACAGCGCCTGGATCAACCCGTCCTTTTTCATTGGGCCCCTTGCCCATCATCTATTCTTAAATATCCCCGCCGGAGGCAAAATTTTCGCAGAAAATTTGCGCTTCCTGCCAACACATTTTCCATTCTACACCGCCAGCACAGGCGGTAATGCGCCGCCATAGGTCTCGCGCAGGGCTTCTGGCGTAAATACCTCGGAAACGGCCCCCGCCGCGATTACATGCCGGTTCAACAGCACCACGCGGTCAAACCATAAAGGCACAGATGCAAGATCATGATGCACGGCCACCACCGCAGCACCTTCGTCACGCAAGGCTTGCAACACACTGACAATCGCGGCCTCGGTTTTTGCATCGACACCGGCAAAGGGTTCGTCCAGCAAATACAGGCTCGCCCGCTGCGCCAGGGCCCGCGCCAAGAATACCCGTTGCTGTTGCCCACCCGACAAGGCACCGATTTGACGCTTGGCAAACTCGGTCAACCCAACCCTCGCGAGGCACTCCATCGCCCAAGCCCGATCAGCGGCGCGTACAGGCCGAAGCAATCCAAGTTCGCGCTGCATACCCATCAGCACGACATCTATCACCCGTATCGGAAAATCCCAATCTACCGAAGCACGTTGCGGCATATAGGCCACTTTGGCACGCACTTGTGCCAAAGGTTTGCCAAAAAACAGTGCATGTCCACCTGCTTTGGGCACCACCCCCAAAGCCGCCTTTAACAGGCTGGATTTCCCCGCGCCATTCGGCCCGACAATCGCGGTCATTGCACCTGCGGGAAAATCGGCACTTACCTGCTCTACGACTGTCACCGCGCCATAGCGCACCGACAGTGTATCAATGCTTAGGGCTGTCATACGCCTGCCGCGAGTTTGCCCGCAAACCCGCGCTGCGGTACATTCGCCCCCAAGGCACGGGCAATCACCGTGATATTATGGTCCATCATACCCGGATATGTGCCTTCATAGGTGCCCTCGACGCCCATGGCATCCGAGAACAGCTCGCCGCCAATCACAACCTGATGACCTTGTGCAGCCGCCCCTTCTACCAAGGCGCGCATTGCACGCGCCGGAACCGAGCTTTCGACGAAAACCGCCTTGATCTTGCGGGCGACCAGCATGTCAACCAATTCACCAATCCGTGCAAGGCCGGCCTCGCTTTCGGTTGAAATCCCTTGCAGGCCTTCCACCTCAAACGCGTAGGCGCGACCGAAATAGGAAAACGCGTCATGGGCGGTCACCAAAACCCGCGCCTCTTCCGGCACTTGCGTCAGAACATCACGGGCATACCCATCCAGCGCACGAATCTCTGCGCTATAGGCCGCCGCATTCGCGGCATGCAGATCGGCATCGTTGGGGGTCAGCTCTGACACAGCGCTTTGCACGGCAGCCACCGCGTCAAGCCAAAGTATCGGATCCATCCAGACATGCGGGTCATGGTGGTCGGCATAGCCTGCCCAAGACAGCAGCCTATCCTTCGGAATTGCCTCGGCAACCGGAACCACGGGTACACGGCGCGCAATATCAGCTATGAAATCAACCAGCTGCGCCTCAAGCCGCAAGCCATGCCATAACACAAGATCGGCGCGCAGCATTGCGGCAATATCACTGCGGGTCTGGCGATAGCTGTGCGGGTCCACCCCCGGCCCCATCAGCGCGTTCACAGTGCCGCCGCTGATCCGCCGGGCGGCATCGGCAATCATGCCTGTGGTCGCCACGATTGTTGGGGCCGATGTTGCCAAGCCTGCCTTGGGCAATGCAAGCAAGAGAGGAGCGGCCAGCATGGCCCTACGAGTCAGGTGCGTTTTATCTGTCATGCAGCCTGCAATATTGCGAATGGTTCGCAAAGTCAATGAAATTGAGAACCATTCGCAAGTTTATACCGCTGCCTTAGCGCCGCAGACCAGTTTCCACCAACATGCCGCGCCGTTTTGCCTCGTAATAATAACCTTTTGAATACCAGCTTTCGGCCGCATCCTGGCTGCCATTGGACACGAGCCAAGCGCCGCGCAAATACTTAACCCCGAATTTCAGGTTGGTTTCGGCATCCAAAAGCCCGCTCGGGCTGCCGCGATAGCCCATACCTTGTGCCGTGGCGGGCAAAAGCTGCATCAATCCGAAATACGGGCCGTTGCGGGCCTCGGGGCGATGATGGCTTTCGCGTAGAATGATGCGGTGAACCAAAGAGCGCGGCACCTTATAATGATCGGCATATTTATTGATGAGAAACCGCAGCTTCGGGGTCTCATTCACATATAAAGGTGGATCGAACTTTTGGTTTCGATACGGATCGCGCCCGTTTGAATTTGGGCCCGCGCAAGCAGATACCAAAGCGATCGCCCCCAACATCGCCGTGCGGCGCGTGATCTTCTGCATCAAATTCTCCTTGCGTCAATGTAACCTCATTAACTTTGAGACAATTTTCTGGCAAACGCTGGTTTCGACCAGCGGCTTTTTTCCGCCTATTGCCAGATCAGGAACCTTGTATTGGAATGTACTTTCAATTCGGGAAAACCGCCCTGCGACGGATGTCCCTGCCTGAAATCGGCCAATTGTACTGCCGGCAGCTTTGCCTTAACGTCGCCCGAGACGAGCCACTTTTGCAGACCTATCCAGGGGGAAGACAGATGTCAGATACGGCCAATTACAGCTTTGATACCTTGCAGATTCACGCGGGCGCAAACCCTGATCCGGCGACGGGCGCACGGCAGATCCCGATTTATCAGACCACGGCCTATGTGTTTCGCGATGCCGATCACGCGGCAGCATTGTTCAACTTGCAAGAAGTTGGTTACATCTATTCGCGCCTGACCAACCCAACCGTCGCCGCCCTTGCCGAACGGATTGCAGCGCTTGAAGGCGGTGCGGGCGCTGTCTGCTGCTCGTCCGGTCACGCGGCGCAGTTGATGGCGCTGTTTCCGCTGATGCAGCCTGGTTGCAACGTCGTTGCCTCGACCCGGCTTTATGGCGGTACAATCCAGCAGTTCACGAACACGATCCGCAAATTCGGCTGGTCGGCCAAGTTTGTCGATTTCGACGATCTGGAAGCACTGGAAGCGGCTGTCGATGACAATACCCGCGCGATTTTCTGTGAAAGCATCGCGAACCCGGGTGGCTATATCACCGATATTCCGGTAGTGGCCAAGGTGGCCAACAAAGTGGGCTTGCCGCTGATTGTAGATAACACGACCGGCACGCCCTATCTGTGCCAGCCGATTAAGCTGGGCGCGACTTTGGTTGTGCACTCAACAACGAAATATTTGACCGGAAACGGCACTGTTACCGGCGGCTGTGTGGTGGATAGCGGCACGTTTGACTGGTCGGCGAGTGGCAAGTTCCCAAGCCTGTCCGAGCCGGAACCAGCCTATCACGGGATCAAATTCCATGAAGCGCTTGGCGGCATGGCCTTTACCTTCCATTCCATCGCCATCGGTTTGCGCGATCTGGGCATGACGATGAACCCGCAAGGCGCGCATTACACGTTGATGGGGATTGAAACCCTGTCGCTGCGCATGGCGCGGCATGTGGAAAACGCACAGAAAGTGGCCGAATGGCTGGAAAAGCATCCCAACGTCGAGAAAGTCACCTATGCGGGGCTGGACAGCTCGCCCTATAAATCGCGGGTGGCGACGGTTTGCCCTAAAGGGGCTGGTGGGCTGTTTACCGTCTCGTTGAAAGGCGGGTATGAAGCCTGTGTCAAGCTGGTGTCGAACCTAAAATTGTTCAGCCATGTGGCGAACTTGGGCGATACGCGCAGCCTGGTCATTCACCCGGCCTCGACCACGCACCGCCAGCTTTCCGAGGCCCAGCAAGTGGCCGCAGGCGCCGCGCCGAATACGCTGCGGCTGTCAATCGGGATCGAAGATGCGGGCGATATTATCGCCGATCTGGAACAGGCTTTGGCCAAAGGTTAAAGAGTGGTCGGCCTGCAAAAGAACAGTTGCAGGCCGACGCTTTGTGGTGCGGGGCGCTAAAGCGCACCCTACCCTTGCCGAAGGAACGGGTTAACCCGACCTGCGCGCACAGAGCATTGGCCTGACGGCCCCCTGCCCAGTTTGCTCCGGGCAGGGAAATTTCGTAGTTTTGGCAACTTTATTCAATATGCCAAAGGTTCTTTTTTGCCTTGCCGTTTTCATAGAGCCGCAGTGATTTGGCGTCGACCTGCTCAACATCCCAACAGGCGTGACCATCGCCCCAGTTTTCACACCATTTGTCCCCTTCGACATACCATTTGGATGCCATCGAATACGCCTTTGATTGTTCCCTTCTTGGTATCACCCTTTTTCGCGCTATAGGTTTGGGTCCACGGGATACCTCGGGCGGTTTTACCGTTTATGGTTGCGCCCGGAAATGGCGCAAGCAACTGATCTTGTTTTAAAAATTGCTGGGCCGCCGCGGCTTGGGGTAAAACAAGTGCCGCCAGAAACCCGATTTTCAGGAATTCTTTAAAATGGTGTAGGCATCCTCCACTCTTTTGCATGATTTCCTCCTATCAAAAAGAGTAAATCAAGGATGCGCTTGCTCTCGAGACAGGTCAATTGGTAGTATTTTTAGTGTGTATCTCGGGCCAATTCTTGCTGTCGAGGCATGGAGGGCAGCCCTATTGAGCCGCCTTCAGAAGTGCGCCTAGCCGTTTGATACCTTCGGCGATTGTCACCTCATCCACGCGCGAGAATGAAAGGCGAATGGTATTGCGGCCGGAACCGTCGGCAAAGAAGGCCGAACCAGGCACAAAGGCTACCTTTTGGTTTTGCAAGGATTTTGCCAAAAGCGCGGCGCCATCCATGCCTTTGGGCAGCGTGATCCAGACGAACATGCCACCCTCGGGCCGCGTCCATTCAACACCGGCGGGCATGTGTTTGGCCAAAGCGGCAAGCATGGCGTCGCGGCGGGCACGATAGGCGGCTTTGATTTTGGCGACATGGTCTTCAAATATCTTACCCGCCACATCAGCGATGGCCATTTGGTTCAGTGTCGAGGAATGCAGGTCGGCGGCTTGCTTCATCAGGACAAGGCGGCTGATGACCTCCTTGGCGCCACAAATCCAGCCGACGCGCAGACCGGGGGCAAGCGTTTTGGAAAACGAGCCGCAATAGAGCGTGCGGCACGCCTCGATACTGCCCTTTTGCGCGATCTCCATCGCAAGGATCGGTGGGATAGCCTCGCCATCAAAGCGCAGGGATTGGTAGGCAGCGTCTTCAATAATCGCGATGTCCAGGTCCTCGGCTAGCTGCAACATGGTTTCGCGGGTGGTATGGTCAAGCGTTTCGCCTGTGGGGTTGGCAAAATCGACCGACATATAGGCAAATTTTACACGGCCACCTTTGGCAGCGGCGGTTTGCGCATAGTCGGCGGCCGCGCGGTTGCCACGCGGATCAAGGCGGTCGTACTCTGGTTCATAGGCGTTGAACGCACCAAGCGCGCCAAGGTATGTGGGCCAACCCACAAGCGCCGTATCTTTGGGGGTAAGGAACAGTTTTCCCAAGTAATCAAGTGCTTGCTGCGACCCCGAGGTGATAAGGATGTTGTCCGCATCGCATGGCACACCGATGCGGCCCATTTGCCCGGCGATCCAGTCGCGCAGCGGTTTATACCCTTCGGATACCGAGTATTGCAGCGCCGCCTCGGCACGCGGGCCGCTTAGGATGTCGCTGATTGCAGATTGGAATTCAGCGGCGGGAAAAAGCGCTGGGTCAGGGATGCCGCCTGCGAATGAGATGATGTCGGGTTGGTCGAGCAGCTTGAGCAGCTCGCGGATTTCGGACGCCTTCATGCGGCTGGTGCGGCTGGCGAAAACGTGGTCCCAATTCATCTGTTGTCCCTTCCCCGAAATGGCTCGGAGAAGGAGTGGCGCGGATTTGAGAGTAAGTCAATAAGGCTGACGTAAGCGCAGGATCAGTTAGGCTGAACAAGCTGCCAAGTGATGGTGACCGACGCGGAAAGCGAAAGCTCGCCGCCTTCGACCGGGGTGTCGGCCATTGCGGCACGGGCAAATTGCGGGGCTGGGTTATAGGTGTCGGCCTCGGTGATGGTCACAATCGGGCCAAGGGTGACACCCGCCGCTGAGGCAAAAATCTCGGCGCGATGGCGGGCATCGGCAACAGCCGCCTCACGCGCATTGTCGAGCAAGGGCGCGGGTGCCGTAATACCGAATTGCACCCCGCCCAATGTGTTCGCACCGTCACCAATCGCGGCGTCCAAGATGGAACCAAGCGAGGCCAGATCGCGCACCCGAACCGCGAGTTGGTTGGACGCGGTATAGCCGTCGATTCTGTTGCTGCCCCCACTGCTGTTGGACCAGTTTGGTTGCAGCGAAAGGTTTGAGGTTTGCAAATCGCGCGGCGCGATTCCTGCAGATTTGAGCGAGGCCAGAACCACCGTCAACTGGCTGGCATTCCCCTCCATCGCCGCGCGGGCAGTTTTGGCCGTTGTCGTCACACCAAGCGAGACAGTCGCCATATCGGGAGCAGCGGCAACTTGGCCTTGGCCGGTGATGGTAATCTGCGCGGCCGCAGTTTCGGCAGCACATGGGGCGGCGAAAGCAAAAAAGGCTGGAAAAATCAGGCTGTAGTAGGCGCGCATGTCGGGTTCTCCTAGGTTTTGCGTCTGCTGTCTTAGCAATGACACGGGCAAATAGCAGAGTCTTGGCGGATTTGGGCCGATTGTGTTGAAAAATCGAGGGCTTTTTCTTTCATTCGGCAAAAACCTGCTGTAGGACGGTATTAACCTAGGGCGGAACTTTCCGCACCTTTTCCTTTTGTGCTAGACGCGTGCAATGAAACCAAATTTTGCCCTGAACATCACTGAGTCCGGATTAAGCCTTTTGCACCGCACCCCGCGCGGCTGGCTAGAGGTTGGGACGGCCAATTTCGATGCACCCGATCTTGACGAGGCGCTGGGATACCTGCGTGCGTCGGCGCTGGGGCTGTCGCCTCATGGAATCACGACCAAGCTGATTTTGCCGCCCGACCAGATTTTGTACACCGAGGTTGAGGCCCCCGGCCCCGATAAGGCCACGCGTGAAAAACAGATCCGTGCGGCTTTGGAAGGGCTAACCCCTTACGCGGTTGAGGACTTGGTGTTTGACTGGTGGGGCACCGGCCCCAAGGTCAAGGTTGCCGTTGTTGCGCGCGAAACTCTGGATGAAGCAGAGGGCTTTGCCACGACACACCGGTTTAACCCGGTCTCATTCGTAACCACACCTGCCGAGGGGCAATTTGCCGGCGAACCATGGTTTGGCGTAACCAAGCTTTCGGCTTCGGTTTTGCCTGCGGGTGAAAAGGTTGCGCGCGATCAGGATCCGATAAAGGTGATTGCACGTGATGCGCCCAAGACGGCCGCAACCGTCAAACAGGATACAGATAACGAAGATACGGCAGAAGCCGCAGAGGACGCGGTAGACGGCAAGGCCGACGCGAGCAGCAAATCCGCACCAGCCGACAAAGCAGATGCAAAAGCCGAAGCGGCAGCCAAGGCCGAGCAAGACGCCAAAGCAGCTGCAGAAGCAGACGCAAAAACCGAGGCACAAAAAGCCGAGAAACTAGCGGCTGAAAAGCTGGCTGCCGATTCAAAGGCTGACCAAGAGGCAAAGGCCAAACAAGACGCCGAAGCCGCGCAAAAAGCCAAAGACGACGAGCAGGAACGCCTTGACGCCGAAGCGGCGGCTGATGCCGAAGCCTTGCGCAAGATCGAGGCCGCCAAAGCCGAAATGGAACGTCGCGCGCAAGAGCTTGCGCAGGCAGAGGCAAAGCGCCTTGTCGAAGAGGCTGAAAAGGCCAAGGCGGCCCAGCTTGAGCGCGAGAAGACCAAAACTGCACTGATCGAAGCCGAACGCAAACGCGCCGATTTGGAGCGCGTGGCCGCCGAAGCCGCCGCCGCCAAGGCCGAAGCCTTTAACGGGGTAACTGACCAAAACATTGCCGATGGCAAAGGCAGCAAAGCCAACGCGCCGCAGCCCGAAGCGGCCAAAGCCTATGGGATTCCTGCTTTTACCAGCCGGCGGGCCGATGCCACCTCTGCCGCACCTACGCTTGGCCCGGCCTCGGCCAAAGACTCCGCCAAAGAACCTGCTGCAACATCGCGACCAGAACTTGGAAAAGCAGACCCGTCTACAGACAAGTCCAAAAGCCCGGCTGCGCCAAGCGCGCGCCCGGTCAGTGGGTCAAAGCCTGCGTCAACACTTGCTGCAGCAATTGCAAAATCATCCGCTCCAAAACCGCTGAATGGGACGGCCGCGTTTGCAACT
The DNA here is from genome assembly GCF_001202035.1 of Pseudorhodobacter wandonensis. GTDB lineage: Bacteria > Pseudomonadota > Alphaproteobacteria > Rhodobacterales > Rhodobacteraceae > Pseudorhodobacter > Pseudorhodobacter wandonensis. Next base: position 273,066 of record NZ_LGHT01000025.1, read on the forward strand.
GGCGCAAAGGCCGAGTTGGCAAAGCCCAAGCAGGACGAAGCAAGCGTTGCGGCAAATGTCGCGGCGGCAAAGGTGACCGCCGCACGGATTCCGGGTGCTGGTGCCGCCTTGGCGCGCTTCAAATCCAAAACGCAGAAAAAGGCTTTGGCAAAATCGGGGCAGGCAACTGCGACCAAGCCGATATTGCCTAAATCGGGTGGACGTGCCGATTCTGCAAATACCATGGGTGCGTTTGGCGCCAAGATGGCACCTCGTCGCGGCAAGCCCCGTTTTCTGGGCCTGATTCTAACGCTTGTTTTGATTGCCGTGCTTGCTGGTATTGCTGCATGGTCGTCGCTGTACCTATCGCGCGATACGGGTACCCCAGAGACCGTTCAGCAGGCTGATGCAGGGGCAACGACCGCAGCCGCCCCCACCACAGATGAAGTCGCAATGACCCAAGGAACCGCGCCAGACGGAGTTGCAACCGAGACCGCGCCAGAAGTGAACGCCGAGATACAGGCCGATGCAGAGGCCGAGTTGCCGCCCATCGAAGAAGTAACTGCAACGGCCCAGAGTGACACCCAACCGCCGGCTGCAGAAATGATTGCAGGCTCTGAACCGGCCGAAAAGGCGCCTACGTTGGCCGAAACCGAAGGCCAGGCGCAGGCCGAAGGTCCAGGACGCGGCCCGCAAGACGAGATATTCTTGGCAGCCATCGATCAGGCGCAGCCCAGCTTTGACGCGATTGCCTTGCCGCGCCCTATTTCAAAGCCTGACTCGGCACCTACGCAGGTCTCTGCGCCGCCGCCTTTTGGTACGCAATATGAATTCGAGCCTGATGGCACGATCAAGGCCACTGCAAACGGCGTGGTCATGCCTGAAGGTTTTTGGCTGATTGCAGCCAAGCCGCCAGTGCTTCCCCCTGCCCGACCGGCAGCGATTTCTTCCCCGGTCAGTACGGCACCTGACTTGGTCACTGCGGCGCCCCCACCGCCCGACACACCGGGCGGAGCAGCGGTAGATCCCGCTAACGCCAGCACCGCAGGGGTAGCACAAACGGAGGGCACGGGCCCTTCTTCTGTTTTTCAGGCCGATGCGAATGTGAATAATACGCGCCCCAAGGGCAAGCCTGCCATGCCTGATGCAGCCGCGGCGCCTTCTCAGGATGACGGTGCCGCTTTGGCAAGCGAAGACCCGGCACTGGCGCGGCTGACCAGCTTGCGGCCACTTGCACGGCCGAAAGCAGTTTTGATTGCAGCAGAAGAGGCCAGCAAAGCGGTTGAGGCTGCGTCATTGGCTGCAAAAGCCGCGGCGCAAGAACAGGCCGCACAAGATGGGGCGTTGACGGTTGCGCTGTCACCTCGCCCTGCCGCCCGGCCACGTGATTTTTCGGGCGCGGTCGAGGCCGCGATTGCAGCAGCATCACGCGAGTCGACCCGCCAGGTTGTAGCGCCCGAGGCCATAGTAGAACCGGAACAAGCTGATGAGCCCGAGGTCACAGTTGCATCTGCACCGCGCATTCCAACCCATGCCAATGTGGCCCAGCAAGCCACTTTCAAGAACGCGATAAACCTGTCCAAGACCAACCTGATCGGGGTTTATGGCTCGGATAGAAAACGCTATGCATTGATCCGCACTGCGTCGGGTAAGTATTCCAAGGTGCGGGTAGGTGATCGTCTGGACGGCGGCACGGTGGCCGCGATTACGAACAATGAAGTCCGCTATAAGAAAGGCAGCCGGATGCTGTCGCTGTCAATGCCGAACGGCTAAAGCGATTGGGCCTTAATGTAGGCTTTGATCTGATTGGCAAGGCGATCCGTAGCAAGCATGAAGCTCTCTATGTGACCTTGAGTACGCCCCGATCAATTTGATCTTGCTCGATGGATTCGAACAAAGCCCGGAAGTTGCCCTCGCCAAATCCGTCGTCGCCTTTGCGTTGGATGAATTCAAAGAAGATTGGGCCGATCACGGTTTTTGAGAAAATCTGTAACAAGATACGGGTTTCGCCGCCATCGACTACGCCTTCGCCGTCAATCAGAATGCCATGCTTGGCCATACGGTCCAGCGGCTCGCTATGGCCAGTAACGCGGGTTTTGGACAGTTCGTAATAGGCGGCAGGGGGTTTGGGCATAAACTTCAGACCGCGGTTCGCGATTTCATCTACGCTGCTGTAAATGTCATCCGCGCCGACGGCGATATGCTGGATTCCTTCGCCATTATAGCGTTTGAGGTATTCGACAATTTGGCCGGTCTCGCCGCGATCCTCGTTGATTGGAATACGGATGCGGCCGCAAGGTGAGGTAAGCGCACGACTGTAGAGGCCAGAATGCTTGCCTTCGATATCAAAGAACCGAATTTGTTTGAACCCGAAGATGTCGCCGTAAAACGCAAACCAGATATCCATATTGCCCTTGTGGACGTTATGCGTCAGGTGATCGAGATAGTAAAACCCCACGCCTTTGGGTTTTGGAGAACTTAACCAGTTGAAATCACTGTAGGGATTTTGGTCGCCGTACTGATCGGTAAAATAGATCAAGCTGCCACCGATGCCAACAATAGCAGGCAAATCCAACGCCTTGTCGGGGGCGTCATAAGGCGTGGCACCAGAGGTGACCGCATGGGCATAAGCCGCCTGTGCATTGACCACCCGCCACCCCATCGAGGACGCGCAAGGCCCGTGTTGGGCGGCAAAGCGGGTCGCATGGCTGTCGGGTTCAGTATTCAGGATATAGGTAATGTCGCCTTGCTGCCACAGCTCGATCGCTTTGGTCTTATGCTGCGCCGTATGCACATATCCCATGCGGCCAAACAGATCACGCAGGACCTGCGGTTCGGGGTGCGCAAATTCTACAAATTCAAACCCATCCGTGCCTGCGGGGTTTTCTGCCGAAATGCTTGCCCGAGGGGCTGAATGTGGGAAAGGGCCCATGAATCTCTCCTATTTACGTAACAAAAGTTTATCACGAAAGTCATCGCTTTTTTGCGCATTATTCGGTAAACTTGGGGCGAAGCATGCGCGAACTGCGCATTTTTTAAACTTTTTCCGCGGGGTTTACGCATTGCTGGATGATCTTGATGCCCGGCTTTTAAGCGAAGTTCAAAAAAACGCCATGCTGACTGCGCAGGAACTGGGCGAAAGGCTGCATTTGTCAGCTTCGCAAGCTGGCCGCCGCCGCCAGAGGCTTGAGGCCGAGGGCTATATTACAGGCTATACCGCGCGGCTAAACCCTGACCGCGTGGGCCTGACGGTGCAGGCCTTTGTGCAAATTCAAATGGCTACACACGCGCCCGATGGCGCACGCAGTTTCGCCAGCCTCATATCAACACGCCCCGAGATTATCAGCGCCTGGACGTTGACCGGCGAGGCCGATTACCTGCTGCGGGTCTGGTGCGCCGATTTGGCGGGGCTGAACCGGCTGATCCATCAGGTCTTGTTACCGCACCCTTCGGTATCACGTGCGCAAAGCCAGATCGTAATGGATCAGTTCAAACCCGACGCGGCCTTACCAACATAAGGGTCCGATTTAGGCACCCCGTCCGATTTTCTAATGACCTAAAGGATAGTAATGGAAAGTTTTCTGCTTCAGGCGTCGATTTATCTTGGTGCGGCTGTTTTAATTGTGCCTTTGGCAGTTCGGCTAGGCTTAGGGTCAGTGCTTGGCTATTTGGCGGCAGGTATTCTTGTCGGGCCTATCATGGGCCTTGCCGGCACCGAAACCGCCGATTTGCAGCATTTCGCCGAATTTGGCGTGGTGATGATGCTGTTCCTGATCGGGCTGGAACTGGAACCGCGCGCACTGTGGGATATGCGGCACAAGCTGATTGGCTTGGGCGGTTTGCAAGTGGTGCTGACCACCGGGGCAATTGCTGGCGTCGCGTATTGGCTGGGCTTCAGCTGGCAGGTTGGGGCAACGCTGGGGATGCTGTTTTCGCTATCCTCTACTGCTATCGTCTTGCAAACCCTATCAGAAAAGAACCTGATGCGTACAGGCGGCGGGCGCGCAACATTCGCAGTCCTGCTAACCCAGGATATCGCGGTGGTGCCGATTCTGGCGATTATCCCGCTGCTTGCGATCAGCGGCACCGGTATGCCCGAGGGTATTTCGGCAGCCACCTTTGGCATTAGCAACCCCAACGTAGTGACAGATTCCCATGCCGCAGCCGGGCCGGCCGAACCATTGCTGACGCTTGTACAATCCTTGCCTGGCTGGGCCGTGACGATGATGACATTGGGCATCGTCGTAGGCATCATGCTGGCAGGGCATTTCCTGACCCGGCCGGTATTTCGTTTTGTGCATGCCTCTCGGCTGCCCGAGATGAGCACATTTATTTCCTTGCTGATGGTGCTGGGTATTGCGTTCTTGATGATGCTGGTCGGATTGTCACCTGCTTTGGGCACGTTTATGGCCGGTGTGGTTTTGGCCAACTCGGAATTCCGGCACCAGCTCGAAGCCGACATCCAGCCCTTCAAAGGCATTCTGATGGGCTTGTTTTTCATCACCGTCGGGGTCGGGATCAACTTTGATGTCTTACTGGCAAATCCGTTTCTCGTTGTGGCGCTGACACTAGCGGTAATTGCCCTAAAAGTTGCGGTTTTGCTGTTGCTTTCGGTGATATTCAAAGTGCGCGGGCATAACCGCTGGCTGTTTGCCCTGGGGCTGGCACAGGCGGGCGAGTTCGGCTTTCTGTTGGTCAGCTTTGCGCGCAAACAGTCGATTTTGCCATCGTCGATTGCCGAGATCGTGTTGCTGATCATCAGTCTGTCAATGCTGCTGACACCGGCGCTCTTCATCGGGTATGAGGCGTTGGCGAAACGCATGAAAACCCGCGAGAAAGAAGATCCCGCGGATGTGATCGACGAACAAGGCCGCGTAATCATCGCCGGCGTGGGCCGCTTTGGTCAAACCGTCAACCGCTTGGTCCGGATGAGCGGCGGCTCGACGGTAGTGCTCGACAGCGATATGCATGCGATTGAACAAATGCGGCGCTTTGGCGCCAAAGGCTTTTTCGGCGATCCGACGCGGCCGGAGTTGTTAGAGGCAGCAGGCTTGGCCGAGGCTTCGGTGCTGGTGGTAGCGGTCGACAATCAGGAAAACGCTCTGAAAATCGTGGCCCATGCCCGCAAACATCGCCCCGACCTGCACATTATCGCACGCGCCTATGATCGCCCGCATGTGTTTGCCCTCTATAAGGCCGGGGCAAACGACATCGTACGCGAAACATATGATAGCTCAGTTCGTGCTGGTCGTTATGTATTGGAAAACATCGGATTCACCGATTATGAAGCCGCCAAAATGACCCAAACCTATTTCAAGGTGGAACGCGCTGCCTTGCGCGATCTCGCCGAGCTATGGGTGCCGGGCCAACCCGTGCATTTGAACGATGCCTATGTGGCGCGTGCCGTGCAACTGGAACGCGATCTGGCCGATGCAATGAGCCGTGATCTAGATGAAACCCGCGCAAACCTAGAGGCGGCACAGTAATCGGCGTCCGCTTTCTTTTCGGTCCAAATATCCTCAGGGGGTGAATTGGCCGCAAGGCCAAGAGGGGGCGCGAGCGCCCCCTGCCCGCCTACCCCGCCGCGACGCCCGCCTCGGCAAAGGTAGCCATACCAGAATGGCAGGCCACCGCCGCTTTCAGCACACCAATCGCAACAGCCGCGCCCGAGCCTTCGCCCAGCCGCAAACCAAGGTTCAACAAGGGCTCTTGCCCCAAGTGGCGCAGCAACACGGGATGGGCGCCTTCGGCACTTACATGCCCTGCCACGCAATGGTCCAACGCGCCGGTTTGCATTTTGGCCAGAACGGCAGCAGCGGCGCAGCAGATAAAGCCATCAAGGATGACCGGGATGCGTTCCGCCCGTGCACGGGCGATTGCACCGGTCATCGCAGCAATCTCGCGCCCGCCAAGGCATGCCAGCACGTCAAGCGGGTCGCGCGATCTGTGCAATGCAAGCCCCAAGCCTACAGTTTCGGCTTTGCGCGCCAGTCCCGCGTCATCCACGCCGGTGCCGCGTCCTACCCAATCTGCAACCTCTCCCCCAAACAATGCGCAAGCAATTGCGGCGGCGGGGGTGGTATTGCCGATCCCCATCTCGCCAGTGACAAGCAGATCGGAAGTGGGATCAACAGCATCCCAACCGGTTTTCAAGGCGGTTAGCAACTCTGCCTCAGTCATCGCAGGTGCTTTGGTAAAGTCTGCGGTGGGGCGGTCAAGCTCAAGCGCGTGAACTGACATTTTCGCACCAAAGGCTTTGGACAGCTGGTTTATCGCCGCGCCGCCCGCTTGAAAGTTCGCGACCATTTGCACCGTAACCTCGGGCGGAAAGGCCGACACACCGCGTGCCGCAACGCCGTGATTACCTGCAAAAATAATCACTTGCGGGTTGGCAATCTGCGGGCGTTCATTGGCGCGCCAAGCAGCATACCAAATCGCCAGATCCTCAAGCCGCCCCAAAGCACCTGGCGGCTTGGTCAACTGGCCGTTGCGATCCTTGGCACCTTGCGCCGCAGCGCTATCAAGGCCAGGCGCATTGGCCAAAATGGCCCTGAATGCGGTCAAATCAGTGAAAGTTTGGGTCATGGGGCTGGCGTCCTTGTCGATTTCTGTCAGCTTGGGTACCTAAGCCGCAAGGATTTGACCAGTGCCGAAAGGGACGAAACAGTGAAGCAAAACGACACAGGGTTGATTGGCGATATTTCGGGCGCATTGCGATTGTTGACGCGGCTGCCAATGCCTGCATCGGAGCGGATAGCAGGGCCGAGGGCCGCTTGGGCTTGGCCGCTTGCAGGCGCCGTTGTTGGCGGTTTGGCGGCACTGCTCGGGTTTGTGGCTTTGCCTTTGGGCGCGGGTGTTGCGGCGGCACTGGTGCTAGGGGCGCAAGCAATGATGACCGGCGCAATGCACGAAGACGGGCTGGCCGACACTGCCGATGGCCTTTGGGGCGGGTGGGAACCCGCGCGGCGGCTAGAGATCATGAAAGACAGCCATATCGGCACCTACGGCGTGATGGCGCTGTTGGTGCTGGGTCTGGTGCGGTGGAGCGCGATTGCGACCCTTCTAACCGGCGGCGTTTGGTGGGGGCTTATTGCCGTGGCTGTACTGTCACGCGCCCCGATGGCCGTTCTGATGACAGCAATGCCCAATGCCCGTGGCAAGGGATTGGCGCAATCAGTGGGGCAAGTGCCACAGACGTCGGCAGACATAGCGGTGATGATCGGGCTGGCGGCGGCGGGATGCCTTGGCTGGTCTGGCCTCTGGATGGTTCTGGCTACGGCCATGGTGGTTTTAGCATTGGCACTGGTAGCGCGGGCGAAAATCGGCGGACAAACCGGCGACATTTTGGGCGCAAGCCAGCAATTGGCCGAGGCGGCGGGCTTGGTCGTTTTGGCCGCAACCCTGTAAAGTAAAACGGCGGCCCAAAAGGGCCGCCGTTTTAGTCGTCTTTAAAGAGGCTTAGGCGGCGCGGGCGGTCAACACATCGCCAACAGTTTTCTGTGCGCCTTTTTCGTCAACGCCGGAAACAGCCGCAACTTCGCGGGTCAGGCGTTCCAAAGCAGCCTCATACAACTGACGCTCGGAATAGCTTTGCTCACGTTGGTCATCGCTGCGGTGCAGGTCGCGCACCACTTCGGCGATCGACAGCAAATCACCCGAGTTAATCTTTTGCTCATACTCTTGGGCGCGGCGCGACCACATCGCACGTTTCACACGGGCTTTGCCCTTAAGCGTATCCAGCGCTTTATTGATCAGATCTGGCGAAGACAACGAGCGCATACCGATCTCGGTCGCTTTATGCGTTGGTACCCGCAAGGTCATCTTGTCTTTTTCAAAGGAAATAACAAAAAGTTCCATATGAAGGCCCGCAATTTCCTGTTCTTCGATGGAAACGATACGGCCCACCCCATGGGCAGGATAAACAACAAACTCGTCCGGACGAAACTCAGGCTTTTTAGTCTTTGTCATACAGTCACTTCCTTGCTTGGACGCACACCCTATTGTGACACGAAAAAGGACGCACATAGCCAAAAGGCTACGATCGCGTTTTTCAGGTTTAGATGTTCCCCGCAGGCTGGCAGCTCTGGCGTAGGGACTGGGTTTGGGTGGCCGTCCTTGGTTATCTGTAACAATTGTATAACACAGAATCACCCCGATTCCAACAGGCTTAGAATCGGGCCGCTGCGCAGACGGCGCCTGCAAATCAAGGCGTTAGGCTAGACTTCGCCGATTGACCCAAGGTAAATTGATTCGCCGATCAACCGCCTTCGCCGGGGGCTTCAGAGAAGTACTTCGACAATTTGTCCTTTTCGCCGTCGCGCTCTTCATAGCCCGGCAACGGGTCTTTCTTTGATACGATAACCGGCCATTTCTCGGAATATTTGCGGTTGAATTCCACCCATTTTTCCATATCCGGCTCAGTATCGGGGCGGATTGCGTCGGCTGGGCATTCGGGTTCACAAACCCCGCAGTCAATGCACTCATCAGGATGGATGACCAGCATATTCTCGCCGTCATAGAAACAGTCTACGGGGCAAACCTCGACGCAGTCGGTGTATTTGCAGGCAATGCAGTTGTCGATCACGACATAGGTCATGGTGGCCTCATCTTTTTTGCAGACGGTCTATTTGCGTCTTTGGTTAAAACACCTGCGCCGATCATTCAAGCGGCGATGCAGGGGCTGCGGCGTTTGGTTCGGGTTCATCAAGGTCAAAATAAAGCGTTTGGGCCTCGGACGCGGGGCCGCGGCGGGTGCCGGTGGCAAGCACACGAACCTCACGTTTTTGGTCGCCCATCGGAAAGCTAATGATATCGCCGGGGGAAATGGCATGACCGGGTTTGGATTGGCGTTGGCCATTCAGGCGCACACGGCCTTTGGTAATCTGAGCCGTAGCAAGGGCGCGGGTTTTAAAGAACCGCGCGTAGAACAGCCATTTATCAACGCGCTGCTTGTCGGGGCCGCAATCGGGGCCGGTTTCAGCGGGGGCAGATGAACTGCCCGCCGCTTTATCTTTTCGCCCAGCCAAGGGTCAGATCTTGCCCTTAAGTGCTGCGAGGGCCGCGAACGGGTTGTCAGGATCGATCTTTTTCTCGGGCCTTGCGGGGCGCGATTCGAACTTTTGCGGGCTGTTTTGCGGCGGCTTGCCGCCTTTTTTGCCCTTGCCCTTATAGCCGCCTTCGGAGCGCTCGGGGCGCTTGCCCTGCCCTGCCGGGCGGTCACCACGGCCTTCGCCGCGCGGTTTGCCACCTTCACGCTTTTCAGCATTCGGGGCGGCATCGCCTGCAGGTTTTGCATCGCGGCGTGGTGGGCGACGGTCGGCACGCGGGCGAGGTGCCCATGTAAAGGTGTAGAAGCTTTCCATCTCGACCGCTGGTTCCGGTGCAGCTGCGGCGTCGGTCGCAGCGGCAACCTCGGCATCAGCCACAGGTGCGGCCTCATCCTCGACGATGATCTTGCTTGCGGCGGCAGCGGCTGCGGCAGCTTCGGCGATTGCCTCGGCGGTCAGCTCTTTCGGGGCTGCGGGTTTGGCTTTTGGACGTTCGGCCTTTTCGCCTTTATAGCCCATACCCGCCATCAGATCGGCAAACTGGTCCAGCGTCATACCAGTGATCGAAAGCATGTCAGGTTTTGCTTCAAACCCGCCGCGGCTGTCTTCGCCGCGCAGCATATCAGCCAGACGTTCCAGCATATCAATGCGGATCGCTCGGCTGCCTGCGGGGCGATAACCTGCCAGCGTGTAATGCTGCTGGGGCACATCCGCGATATTCGGAATGGTCACCAAACCGGGAGGCGGGCTTTCAGGAAATTCCTGCAAGCCATTGGCAAGAGACCACAAAACCAACCGCAAACGGGTAGGCGCAGGTTTCAGCAACAGCTGCTGAAAGATCGTATATTGACCAAAACGGATGCCATGCTTGCGCAGCTGGCCGCGCGCCTCTTGGTCCAGCGCCTTCACCTCATCGGCCACGTTTTCACGCGGGATGATGCCAAGCGCCTCGACCATCTGAAACGCGAAACCACGGGCCATGCCAGTCAGGGTCTCATCCCGGCTCATCGCCAACAGCGGCTCGAACAGGGTCGCAACCTTGCGGTCGATAAAATGCTGCAGGCGGCGCTTTACCTTTTCGGTGATGTCGGGGCCGGCGTCTTCATCGACGAATGCCTCAACCGTCGGGCGCAGCGCATCGGCACCGGCCACCAGCTTGCCCACAGCCGAGCTGCCCCACATCAGGCCCCCCTGCTCGGTGAAATCCAGCTCGGTGTCGGGGGCGTTATAGAACTTGTCCGACCGCAGGTGGAATTCGGGCTTTAGCGCCTGAACGGCTGCCATGCGCAGCGTGCGCGCCTCATCTGGTGACGCGCTGGCATCTTGCCGGAACCGGAAACCTTCCAGTTTCCCGACAAATTCGCCTTCGACAGTCACTTCGCCTTTATCATTAACCTCGGCCACAAGGCTCTCCTTTTGCTTCAACCGGCGCATGAGCACAGAAGTGCGCCGGTCAATAAATCGTTGGGTCAGCCGCGCATGAAGCGCATCTGACAAGCGGTCTTCTACAGCGCGAGTCTCGTCGCGCCAATGGGATTCGTCTACAACCCAATTCTTGCGTTGGGTGACATATGTCCACGTCCGGATAAAGGCCAAACGTCTGGACAATGTGTCAATGTCGCCTTCGGTCCGGTCAATGAACTTTATCTGCCGGGCCAACCAATCGGCGGGAATCGGCCCTTTGCGCAAATAATCAAAGATGGTTTGCAGCAGGTTTGCGTGTTCCGAGGTCGAAATTCCGCGAAAATCGGGAATGCGGCACACGTCCCACAACAAGCGCACATCCTGCGGGGTTTTGACGCGGTCACTGATTTCGGGCACCGCCGACAGGGTTTTTAGCGCGGTCACATCATCAGCATCGCGTGCACGCGACAGCCAATCATTGTCAGTGTGGCGTTCCAGCGCGGAAATCAGGCGTGGGACAGTGCCAAATTCAAGCTGCTCATTGCGCCATGACAATTTGCGGACGGGCTGAAAGCGGTGCTGTTCAATCGCGTCCACGACATCATCATTCAGCGGCCGTGCCTCGCCTGTCACGCCAAAGGTGCCCGGTGCCGTATGGCGGCCGGCACGGCCAGCGATCTGCGCCAGCTCTTGCGGGTAAAGCGCCCGCATCCGACGGCCATCAAACTTGGCGGTCGAGGAAAAGGCCACATGGTTGATATCAAGGTTCAAACCCATGCCAATGGCATCAGTGGCAACCAGATAATCCACATCGCCATTCTGATAGAGCGCCACCTGCGCGTTGCGCGTACGCGGGCTAAGCGCCCCCATAACAACCGCGCAACCACCTTTGGTGCGGCGGATGAGTTCGGCAATCGCGTAAACGTTTTCGACCGAAAACCCGACGATTGCGCTGCGTTCTGGCATCCGGGCGATCTTTTTCGACCCGGAATAGGCCAGCTCGGACATGCGCGGGCGGGCCATGAACTGCACCCCCGGCACAAGTGCCGCAATTGCAGGGCGCATCGTATCGGCGCCCAGAAACAGCGTTTCATGCAGCCCCCGCGCCCGCAGCAAACGGTCGGTAAAGACATGGCCACGTTCGTCATCTGCGCACAGTTGGATCTCATCAATCGCAATAAAATCGGCGCCGATTTCCAGCGGCATCGCCTCTACCGTACAAACCCAATACTGCGTGCGATCAGGGACAATGCGCTCTTCACCCGTGACCAACGCAACAACATTGGGGCCACGCTGCGCCACGATCCGGTCATAGACCTCACGCGCAAGCAGGCGCAATGGCAGGCCGATAACCCCCGTCCGGTGGGTCAGCATGCGTTCAATTGCGTAATGGGTTTTGCCGGTATTGGTCGGTCCCAGAACCGCCGTTACCCGCGCGGTGCTGCGCATAGGGCTTTGCCTTAGTTACATTTCTTGCCCGGCGGCTTTGGTTTCCAACCGGTCGATAGCGTCTTTTACCCCGTCAAGATTGGGATGTATAGCAAGCGCGGCGCGATAGAGCACCAAGGCGCGTTCCGGCCTGTCCGTATCCTCTAGAATCCGTGCAAACCCGACCATTGCGCCGAAATGCCGCGGATTCAACGCAAGCACATGCTGGATATCAGCAACCGAGGGGCCATATAGCCCAGCTTGAAAATAGGCCGTGGCCCGCGCATTCCAACCTTCGGCAAAGTCAGGCGCGTGGTCGATCAACGCGGTCAGATGTTCAATCGCAGCAGCGGTATCACCCTCGTCCAGCGCATCACGGCCACGTTGCAACAGCAAGTCCATTGAGGCCGAGCCGGATTTTGACCACTCGCGCCAGATTTGCCGCTCAATCCGGTTAGACTCAAGCGGCGTCGCGGTTTGTAGCTGCGAAAACAGATCATCAAGCCCTGCCGATACTGCCGGTAGGGCGCTAAGCCCCAGCAAAATCGGAAAAAGTGCCGCAACGATACGATTGTTTAATGATGCGCGTGGTTTCATAAGTGAAACTGTAGCGTGTGTTGCGGGAATTGCCATATCCCAAAGCTCACTTTCAGATGATGATAGAGGGGATATACGATGAGTTCTTTAATTGACACCGCCGTAGCGAAACTGGCCGAAAAGGTGCAAAGCTTTGACGGGGTGGCGAAATTTGTGCTGAAAGGCGAAGGCGCCATCATGATCGATGAAAACGGCGTGCGGGCCGGTGATGATGAAGCAGACGTGACGTTGACCGCCGACACCGAGGTTTTCCAGGCGATTCTGGAAGGTGAAATGAACCCGACTTCCGCGTTCATGACGGGCAAGTTGTCGGTTGACGGCTCGATGGGGATGGCGATGAAACTTGCCTCGGCGCTGGGTTAGTCCGTGGACGCCCCGCTCTATAATGACTTGGCGCAAGGCCCCGCAGGGGGCCGCGCCTATTGGCTCACCGCCAAAGATGGCACACGCCTGCGTATGGCGGCATGGCCTGGCGGTGACAAAGGAACAGTTTTGCTGTTTCCGGGGCGGACAGAATACATTGAAAAATACGGGCGCGTCGCTGCAGAGTTTGCAGCGCGTGGCTATGGTTGCGTGGCCATCGACTGGCGTGGACAAGGGTTATCGGACCGGCCAAAACCAGACCCGATGGTTGGCCATATTGAAAAATTCTCCAATTATCAATTAGACTTACAAGCCGTTCTTGCCAAACTGGATGAGCTTTCCCTGACAGGTCCGCTCTACCTAGTGGCACATTCGATGGGCGGCTGCATCGGCCTACGGGCTTTGCTGAACGGGCTGAATGTCAAGGCGGCGGCCTTCACCGCACCAATGTGGGGCATTCGGATGGCGCCCGGCTTGGCCCCTGTCGCGCGGATGGTGGCCCGTACCGCGCGCGCTTTAGGCCAGGGACATCGCTATGCGCCCGGGACCAACGGCGATACTTACGTCAACACATTTCCCTATTTCGGCAATGTCCTGACACGAGACGCCGAAACCTATGCCTGGATGCAAAACCAACTGAAACAACAACCCTCACTGGCCTTGGGCGGCCCCGGCCTTCATTGGCTGGATGAGGCGATGCACGAATGCCGCAATCTGGCAAACCTGCCCTCACCCGATCTTGCTTGCCTGTGTTTTTTGGGGGCCGAGGAAAAAGTCGTCGATCCCTTGCCCATTCATGACCGAATGGCGCGCTGGCCCAAAGGAAATCTGGTCCTTGTTCCAAACGCCGAGCATGAAATCATGATGGAAATACCCTCAACCCGACAACAGTTCTTTGAAATGACGACGGAACTCTTCCAGAAAAACACCTAATTGCTTTCTGTTCGGCCCAAATATCCTCAGGGGGGAATTCGCCGCAAGGCGAAGGGGGGCGCGAGCGCCCCCGCGATTGGCCTGTAAACGCTATAGTTCCTTGGGCAAAAGCACATATTCCGCTTTGGCGCGCCCCGCAAAATAGTCCAGAATGTTCTGGGCTGCCATCATTCCCATGCGCCGAAACGCCCCTGCCGACAACGTGGCCGCATGCGGCGTCAAGATCACATTCGGCGTGCGTCGCAAAGGGTCATCCATTGGCAACGGCTCGGTCACTGTGACATCCAGACCCGCCCCGCCCAAATGGCCAGCGTTCAGCGCGTCGATCAACGCAGCCTCATCCACCAGCCCGCCGCGGGCGCAATTGACCAACAAAGCCCCCACAGGCATCTGCGCAAAAGCCTCGGCTGCAAACAAGTTTTGGGTTTGTGCTGTCAACGGGCAATGCAGGCTGACCACGTCGGCAAAGGGCAGCGCCTTGCCTAAATCAGGCGCAACCGGATAGCCCAAATGCCGCGCTTCCTTTAAATCGCGCGAATGGATTGTCACATTCATCCCCAATGCCTTGGCCAGTGCCGCGACACGCTTGCCTGTCGCACCAAAGCCGACAATCAACAGCCGACGCCCCTCTAAGCCCAACACTTGCGATGCAGCTTGGCCTGGCGCAACAGATCGTTGGCCATCAAGATTGCGCGCCAGGGCCAACATCAGCAGAATTGTCTGCTCTGCTACCGCAGCTGCATTCGCACCCGGGGTGTTCATCACCGTCACACCTGCCAACGCCGCAGCAGACATGGCGATGTTGTCGACACCAACCCCGTGTTTGGAAATCATCTGGTATTGCGCAACGTCTTGTGCCGAAACTCCACAGGTCCGAACCAGCAGTGCATCGGCTGGTTGCATGGGCATATCGGGGCCGATGACCGTAAAGCCTTCGTCACGCAACAATGCCAGCGCATCAGGATGGACAGGTTCGGTGACAAAAACGGTTCGCTCCATCAGAGTTCAATCTGCGAAAAGCCGTCGCGCAAAGCGCCTGACCATGCTTCAGACATTGCACGAAACGATTCGTCGCCGGCTTCAATCCGACGGCGTTGGCTTACGCGGCAGTCATCCCGTTCAATAATTGCCAAATCCAGCGGCATGCCCACAGACAGGTTCGAACGCAGGGTCGAATCCATCGACAGCAACACAGCCTTTTGCGCGTCTTTCAGGCTGGTATGGGTTGTAACCACACGGTCGAGAATCGGCTTACCGTATTTATGCTCACCAATCTGCAGGAACGGGGTGTCTTCGGTTGCTTCGATATAATTGCCTTCAGGATAGACCAGAAACATGCGCATCGCCCCCCCCCTTCGCTGCCCGGCCACGATCATCGACGCCGAGGCCGCCTGCAGCATCGACAGCTTTTGTCCGATATCCACGCGCACTTCGGCCAGCTTGGCGCCAACGATATCGACCACCTTTAGCATGGTTTCGGCCTTCATGATCGACGTTTCCGGTGTTGAATCCGGATCATCTGCAATTTCACGCAGGCGGGCCATCGTGGTTTGCGTGACCGACAGGCTGCCCGCGGTCAGGATGGTAATCACACGGTCGCCCGGTTCCTCGAACACGAACATCTTGCGATAGGTGGCAATGTTATCCAGCCCCGCATTGGTGCGCGTATCTGACAGCAGCACGATACCTGCATCCAGCAAAAGGCCAACACAATATGTCATAGATGCTCCACCCAAAGACGCTAAACGTAACTGCTACTGCTCGCTTTGCTGAACTTCAAGCTTTACGTCAAGCGACTCGGCGCCTTGGCCGCGCGCGGTGCCTTTTATCGGGGCCGCGTCCATCGCATCAAGGCCCGATCCGAGCCGGATATAGCGTTCATCCGGCGAGCAACGATTCGCAGGGTCAAACCCGACCCAGCCCAACCCTTCCAGCCACAGCTCGGCCCAGGCATGCGCCGCTTCATGTGCTGCTCCGTCTTGGGTCGAATGCAAATAGCCCGAGACATAACGCGCAGGAATGTTATTGCGCCGCGCAAGAACCAAAAGCGCGTGTGTCTGGTCTTGGCAAACGCCTTTGCCTTGTGCCAAAGCCTCAGCCGCCGTTGTCATAGCGTGGGTAGTGCCTGTGCGATAGGTAATAGTATCTGAAACCAGCGCTGAAAGGCCATGGGCCAACGCCAATCCATTGTCATCGGCGTCAACGGAATCGGCCAGTTCTGCCAAGGCCATGTCGGCCGTAGTGGCTGCGGTAGCGCCCAGATAACATTGCGGCGGCACTTTTTCCTTATGACCGCGCAGCACACCGACCAAATCTGTGGTTTCAACTTTGCCGCGCACGGTTACAGTGATCTCAGACACGGGGCCTTGAACAGTCCACGCCTGAATATGATCGCCTGCGCCATCGACAAAGCTGCCACCGCGGATGCCGTCACTGACGATAACCTCCCAATTCAGGACTCGTTGGCCATCGAATTTTGAAGGCGTCAAACGGTGGCTTTGTACCACGCCCCGCACGGGCTGGCTATAGCGGTACAGCGTTACATGATCGACAGTCAGCAGCATTACCGAATATCCCCGTTCAGATAGCTTTCATGAATTTCAAACGCCAGTTTGCCGGTTTGCTGGATAAACCGCGAGAGAAACTCGTGCAGGCCCTCGTCAAAAATGTCACCAACCTCAGCCTCGGCCAATTCGGCCAGCAATGACCGCGCTTGCGAGCGGGCCGTGCTTTTGCGCCGATACCCACGATCAAGCCGTTCCAGATGCGTGACCATGCCATCAACACAGGTCAGCAAAGAGCGCGGGCATTGCGGATTGAGGATCAGAAAATGCCCGATCTTACGCGCCGTTACATCGCCACCATAGGCCCAATGAAAGGCGCGGTGAGACGACATGGCGCGCAAAAGCGTGGTCCATTGATAGTTATCCAAACCCGAACCAACAAAATCGACACGCGGCAGCAAGACGTAATACTTCACATCCAACAGGCGGGCCGTACTGTCTGCACGCTCCAGATAATAGCCGAGGTTCATGAAATCATACCCATCGCCGCGCAGTTGTGTCGCCTCGATGGCGCCGCGCATCATCGCGGTTTGGCGCATGGTCCACTCGGTCAGGCGGCTCAGATCCAGCTCGGATCGTGGCTGTCGTTCCATCTGCCGCAGATCTTGAAACGCGGCATTTATGGCATCCCACACCTGGCTGGTCAGCGCTGTGCGCACGATGCGGGCATTTTCACGCGCTGCCGTGATGCAAGAAACCACCGACGAAGGGTTGTCGCGGTCAAAGAACAAGTGGCTTTCAATGTTGCGCTGCACCGGATCGCCGTATTTCTCCTTGAACGCGGCGGCCGTGCCAATGGCGTGCAGCAGGCTGTCCCATTCGCTGCGGTGACCATGCGCCGAAGGGATCAGCGAGTTGCGCGCCCCCACCTCCATCAAACGGGCGGCGGTTTCCGCGCGTTCCATATAGCGCGCGATCCAGAACAGATTGTCGGCGGTTCTACTTAGCATATCATTACCCCGCCAATACCCAAGTGTCTTTTACCCCGCCACCTTGTGACGAGTTCACAACCAGTGACCCCTCGGTCAGTGCCACGCGCGTCAGGCCACCCGGCACCAGTTCGGCACGCTCACCCACAAGGCAGTATGGCCGCAGATCAACGTGGCGCGGGGCGATGCCTTGGTCCACAAAGGTCGGCGTGGTTGACAGCGCCAACGTGGGTTGCGCGATGTAATTATGCGGCTTGGCCTTGATGCGCTTGGCAAAATCCTCAATTTCGGCCTTGGTCGATTTGGGGCCAACAAGCATACCGTAACCGCCCGAGCCATGAACCTCTTTGACGACAAGTTCTTTCAGATTATCCAGCACATATTTGCAATCATCCGCCTTGGCACATTGCCACGTCGGGACGTTGTTCAAAATAGGCTCCTCGCCCAGATAAAAGCGGATCATCTCCGGCACGAATGTATAAACAGCCTTGTCGTCGGCCACCCCTGCGCCCGGTGCAGAACAAATCGACACGCCGCCCGAACGGTACACATCCATTAAACCCGGCACGCCCAGCATGGAATCGGGGCGGAAGCACAAAGGATCGATGAAATCATCATCAATCCGGCGGTAAATCACATCCACGCGGCGCGGGCCTTCGGTGGTGCGCATATAGACAAACTCGCCTTCGACAAACAAATCCTGCCCCTCGACCAGTTCGACCCCCATCAGATCGGCCAAAAAGCTGTGTTCATAATAGGCCGAGTTGAAGTGACCCGGCGTCAAGATAACAATCACCGGCTCGCCCTTGCATTTGCTGGGCGCAACCGAGGCCAATGTACGGCGCAGCAGGTCGGGGTAAACATCTACCGGCTCAATCCGGTTTTCGCGGAACAGGGCGGGGAACATCCGCATCATGATCTCGCGGTTTTCCAGCATGTAGGACACGCCCGAAGGCGTGCGGCAATTGTCTTCAAGAACAAAAAAATCCTCAGGCCCGGTGCGAACCAGATCAACACCAACGATATGCGAATAAACGCCTTTGGGTGGCAAAAAGCCTACGACCGATTTTTCATAGGCTGCATTTTGATAAACCAGATTGGCCGGAATGCGGCCTGCACGCACAATCTCGCCCCGCCCATACACATCGGCCAGAAAGGCGTTCAACGCGCGGGCCCGTTGCTTGACGCCGCGTTCCAGCTTTGCCCATTCAAAAGCCGAAAACACGCGGGGAAACATATCAAAAGGGATAAGCCGGTCAGGGTCGCCGCCCTCGCCATAGACGGCAAAGGTTATGCCGATGCGGCGAAACAGCGCCTCGGCCTCGGCCTGTTTCATCTGCTGCAATTCGGCGGGCATGTTGCGCATCCACTCATCAAGCTGGGCATAAGGCGCGCGAACCTGTCCACCGTCATACATCTCATTGAAATAGTTGGTCATGTAGGTGATGTCCCCCTGTCAGGCCAGGCAATTTGGGGCCTTGCGTTAGGGATAGTAAGACAGGGGTTTAACAGAAAGGAAAGAGTGACGCGCTGTTTTTTGGCGCGGCATCCAAGGGTGCGCCCAAAATTTAGGCGCCAGCCCTCAAAGCAGTTTTTGGCGGGCGGGGTTGCGCAAGTTGGGGCAGCACCCCTAGATAGGTACAAATGAAAAAGAGGTTTGCCCATGACGCTGTTTACCAAGATGCTGTTTGACCGCCGCCCTGTGTTTGACGCCAATGCCACAGGTGCAGGCGGTTTGGGCAAGCTGCCCGATTGGGACCTGACCGACCTCTACCCTTCGCCCGATGCGCCCGAGTTTGACCGCGATATGGACTGGCTGGAAAAGGCCTGTGCAGATTTCGCCGCCACATACGAAGGCAAGCTTGCCACCTTGGATGCCGCCGCAATGTTGGCCTGCGTACAGGCCTATGAGGCGATCGATGTAACGGCAGGGCGCGTGATGTCCTATGCCGGCTTGCGCTATTACCAAAACACGATGGATTCCGAGCGCGCCAAGTTTATGGCCGATGCGCAGGATGAGATCACGACGTTTACCACGCCTTTGGTATTTTACAGCCTTGAATTCAACCGCTTGGACGAAGCGCATCTGGCGGGATTGCTTGCCGCCAATGCCGATCTGGCACGGTATAAGCCGGTGTTTGACCGCATGCGCGCCATGCGCCCGCACCAATTGTCGGATGAGATGGAAAAGTTCCTGCACGACCAATCCACTGTCGGGGCCGCCGCGTGGAACCGCTTGTTTGATGAAACCATGGCGGGCCTAATGTTTGAGGTGGCTGGCGAGGAAGAGCCACTAAACCTTGAGGCCACGCTGAACCTTCTGACCGACACGGACCGCGCGAAACGCGAGGCGGCTGCGCGTGCACTTGCTGCGGTTTTTGATAAGAATATCAAACTGTTCGCGCGCGTTCATAATACGTTGTGTAAAGAGAAAGAGGTCGAAGACCGCTGGCGCAAGATGCCCAACCCACAAGCTGGTCGGCATTTGGCAAACCATGTGGAACCTGAGGTGGTCGAGGCGCTGCGCAATGCCGTTGTCGCCGCGTATCCGAAACTGTCGCACCGCTATTACGCGCTGAAAGCCAAGTGGATGGGGCTGGACACCTTGCAGGTCTGGGACCGCAACGCACCCCTGCCGCAAGAAGCGCCCAAGCTGGTAAATTGGGACCAAGCCCGCAAAACCGTGACCGAGGCCTATGCCGCGTTCTCGCCCAAAATGGCCGAGCTGGCCGAGCCGTTCTTCACTAAGGGCTGGATTGATGCCGGCGTGAAACCGGGCAAAGCACCGGGCGCATTTGCGCACCCTACTGTCACCACAGTACACCCCTATGTGATGCTGAACTATCTGGGAAAACCCCGTGATGTCATGACCTTGGCGCATGAACTTGGTCATGGTGTGCATCAGGTTCTGGCAGCAGGCCAAGGCGAGCTATTGTCATCCACCCCTCTGACCTTGGCCGAAACAGCCAGCGTGTTTGGCGAAATGCTGACCTTCCGCAAGCTTTTGGACGGCGCCAAGACCAAGGCCGAGCGCAAGACCCTGCTGGCGGGCAAAGTTGAGGATATGATCAACACGGTCGTCCGCCAGATCGCGTTTTACGACTTTGAGTGCAAACTGCATGAGGCGCGCCGCGATGGTGAACTGACGCCGGACGATATCAACGCGCTGTGGATGTCGGTGCAGGCACAAAGCCTTGGGCCGGTCTTCGACTTTATGGACGGGTATGAAACCTTTTGGGCCTATATCCCGCATTTCGTGCATTCGCCGTTCTACGTCTACGCCTATGCCTTTGGTGATGGCCTTGTTAACGCGCTTTATGCCGCCTATGCCGATGGCCTTCCGGGGTTTGAGGAAAAGTACTTTGAGATGCTGAAAGCCGGTGGGTCCAAGCATCACAAGGAATTGCTCGCGCCATTCGGGTTGGATGCCAGCGACCCCGCGTTCTGGGATAAGGGTCTTGATATGATTTCCGGCTTTATTGACGAGCTGGAAGCAATGGAAGACTGACTGATGACGCGCGAAGAGATCAACGCGATTTGTCGATCGCTTCGCGCGGTGACCCATGTCGTGCAATGGGGTGGCGCCGATGTCTGGAAAGTGGGCGGCAAGGTCTTTGCCATCAACTGGGACGATGGGGTGACATTCAAGGCGAGCGACATGGCGTTTGAGGTGCTACAGGGCGGGCCAGGCATTGGCCCTGCCCCGTACATGGCGTCACGGGGCCTGAAATGGCTAAAGAATTACGGGACCGAGGGGCTTTCGGATGCGGCGCTACGTGACCATTTGGTTGCGTCTTATGACATGGTGTTCGCAGGGCTGACCAAGAAAAAACAAGTCGAGCTATTGGGCTAGTGGATAACCTGCAGCAGCGACCCGCGCCAGAAAATCATCGACCAGCGTTTCTTTGCCCGCATTAATACAGTTCAGGTCGAAATACCAGTACAAAAACGCGTCATGTGGCCAAGTGGTTTGTGTCGCCTGCGCAATAGCGGCCTCCATTTCGGCGGCAGTCTTTACCGTCACGGCGCAATGGTGAAAATCGGTTTGGCCGCACAGCACAACCGGCACGCCCTGCATCATCGCCTCGATCCCGACCGCCGAATTGATCGTAACGCAAACGGCAGCCTGCGCCAGAATATCGTGGATATTGGCGTCGGCAATCTGAATACGCGGGTCACGGCCTGCGATGCGGTTTAAAAACCGGCGGGTGGTAGGGTCGTGGTCGCGCGGATGCGGCTTGATGACAATGGCACGCGGATCATCGCGCGCCATCAGCGCCTTAACCATCTGGCGCAAATCAAGATGGCAGGTTTCCATTGCATCGCGGTGGCCTTCAGATTGCAGAAAGACGGCAATACACCCCGATGGAATCTGCGCGGTTTGCATAGGTTGCTCATAGCGCGATTTGCGCTGCTTGACCCAACGCTTACGCAACCGATTGGCAAAATCCGTGGCAAGTTCGCTATCTATCACATTGGGATAAAATGATTTTTCGGAAATTGATGACAGCGCTCGAATGCCCCAAGGGTCGAGGTTCCAAAACGGGTAAACATAGGCGATGCCGGTGTTCAAAACCCGCGCGTGGCGCTGGGTGCCATGGTCCACGATATGAAAATCATCGCTTGTCGCCACCTCGGGCAACAGCGTCAATCGGTCATGCAGCGCAAGCGTGACACGGTGCCCCCGTGCCGCCAAGCCTTGGGTCAGCTTGGCGTAATAAGGTTTCATCTCGGCCCGGTCACGCAGAACCGTGCCGGGAAGGTGAAAGGTAAAACCACTCACGCTAGCGAGATCACCGAGGCGTTGGCAAAGGCCATATCGATCATAGCGGCAGTACCGTATGTAAACTCCAGCGGGCAGGCATAGGGCGTGCCGCCTCTGATGCTGTCACCAAAGTTCTCTACTTGCAGCACGTAATGGTTAACGCCGGGCCAACGCTCAGTGGTGACGGACATACCTTGGCGCAGCTCCAACTGGGCCTCGGCAAAGACATTGGGGTTGAATGGCGCGGTTAGGCGGATCACGCCTTTGTCGCCGTGAAAGGTCATTTCCTGCCGGTTGTGCAACCGCATCGAGGTAATGGCGGAATAGGTGTAGCGCCCCAGCGGGCCGGCCATCAGCCCCGTTACCTGCGCCCAAACGTCAACGCCATTTTCCTGCCGCATCACGCAGCTCAGGCTTTCGGGTTCGGCCCCTGTCACAAAGCGGGCCGAGCCGTAAGTATAGACGCCAATATCATAAATGCCGCCGCCACCGGTATCGGCTTTGTTGCGGATATTGCCGGGGTCGCTGCGGTTATCATAGGAAAACACGCCATCCACATGGGTCAAGCTGCCAATGGCACCGGATTGTACCAGTTCGCGGGCTCGGTGCCATTGCGGGTGGTGAACAATCATATAAGCCTCGGCCGCGAGCAGGCCAGACGCGTCACGGGCGGCGATGATCTTTGCAATTTCATCCGCGCGCAGGCAAATCGGCTTTTCGGTCAGCACATGTTTGCCTGCCGCCAGCGCCTTTAGCGTCCATTCCACATGCAGATGGTTTGGTAGCGGGATGTAAACCGCGTCGATTGTGGCGTCAGCCAATAGCGCGTCATAACTGGCATGGGTTTTCAGGCCCGGTGCAAAGGCCCTGAACGGCGCAGCCTTTTCGGGCGAAGAGGTGGCGATGGCAGCCAGCTCGGCACCTTTGGCCGCGTGAATGGCAGGTGCCATATGCTCGCGTGCGAACTTTGCAGCACCAAGGATTCCCCAACGGATCGGTTTTGTCATGTTATTCCCCTTTTTGCGGCAGCCTAACCCGCCCCGCGTGATTGGGAAAGATATAGTTCGCCCACACGTGACGCCACGTAAGTGAACCTCGTTCACGCTTTCCATTGACGACTCCAGAAATATGAACAATGTTCAATGAACAACGTTCAACCAATGGAGGATGTCATGTTGAAGCAGCTTACAGCCCTACTCCCAGCCCTTGGCCTGACAGTGGCCCCTGCCCTTGCAGGCGGCAGCTCGGAACACTCGGCGCAGGCCGGCTATCTCTCGGGTCAGGCGTCAAGCCAATCGTCGCAAGCAATTGCATCGGGGGCAGCCGCCGTAGTGGCTGTGCCACTGGTCGTCTTTGGCGCAGGCATCACGATTTCCGGCGCCGCGCTGGCCGAGGTTGGCACCGGCTCGATGGCCGCAGGCAGCGCATTTGCCACGACGGGTGACGATAAACCCACGCGCCACGTCAAACCCGACGGCGCACCGCGTCTCGATTAACCTTGCAACAGGAGAGCATCATGTATCGTTGGATTATCCTTGCGTTTCTTGCACTGTGTTTGGCCCTGCCCGTTCATGCGGGCAGTTCCGAGGCCGGTAGGCCCCAGTTGCCGGCAAATGAAGTGGCCGCGTTTTCAAACCGGGTTCAGCAGGATCTGGCTGCGCGTGGCGCACATGTGGCGATAGTGGCACGGATGGGCCGCAACCCCGACCACTTGCCTGCGGGCGTGCACTACACGCATGTCAGCTTTTGGGTACTGTCGCAGATAAAAACCGCAGATGGCAAAACCGGCACCGGATACCGCGCCTACAACCTTTATCAACAGGGGCAAAACGGCACGCGCAGCAAGTTGGTACAGGACAGCCCTGCCGATTTCTTTGCTGGCGCCTATCGATTTGACGCGGGGATTATTATTCCAGACATCCGGTTGCAGAAAAAACTGCTCGCGGTGATCAACAGCCCGACCTACGCGAAACTGCATAACCCGCGCTATTCGGTGCTGGCCAATCCTTTCACATCCGAGTTTCAGAACTGCACCGAGCATACGCTGGATGTCATAATGTCCACTATCTACGGCACCCGCGACATTGCACAGATCAAAGCGAATGAAGCCGCCTATTTCAAACCGCAGGTCATCGCGATTGGCGGGGTAAAGCGGGCACTGGCCCCTGTAGCAAGCCAAGCACTAACCACATCCGATCACGGCCCGGTGGTGGCAACGGCAACCTTTGGCTCTATCGCCCGTTTCATGAAGGCAAATGGTCTGGCAAGCCAAGTGTACCGTTTAACGCCCGAAGCGGCCTACCGATATTAAGCGTCTGTATCTGTGCAAAAAAAATGGCCCCGCTTTGGGGCCATTTTGTCTTATGCAGGAATGGCCATGCCTTTTTCGCGGGCCAGCTCGCGCATTTTATCTTGCAACTTTTCAAAGGCCCGCACCTCGATTTGGCGGATGCGTTCACGGCTGACACTATAGGTTTCGGACAACTCTTCCAGCGTGGCTGGCACATCATTCAGACGGCGCTGCACCAGGATGTCTTTTTCACGATCGTTCAAGACAGCCATCGCCTGCACCATCATATCGCGGCGAATGTCCAATTCGTCCTTTTCGGCATAGTCGCCGGCTTGGTCGCTGTCTTCGTCTTCCAGCCAATCTTGCCACTGGGCCGTACCTTCGCCCTCGGCCCCAACGGTCACGTTCAAGGATGCATCTCCGCCGGACAAACGGCGATTCATTGAAATGACCTCATCCTCGGTCACATTCAGATCACGCGCGATTTGGGCGACGTTTTCAGGGCGCAGATCGCCCTCTTCCAACGCGCCAAGTTTTGCCTTGGCTTTTCGCAGGTTGAAAAACAGCTTTTTCTGCGCGGCAGTGGTGCCGAGTTTGACCAATGACCACGAACGCAAGATATATTCCTGAATGCTGGCACGGATCCACCACATCGCATAGGTGGCAAGGCGAAAGCCTTTTTCGGGGTCAAAGCGTTTGACAGCTTGCATCAGGCCCACGTTCGCCTCGGAAATCACCTCGGCCTGGGGCAAGCCATAGCCGCGATAGCCCATGGCAATTTTGGCTGCCAGTCGCAGGTGAGATGTGACCATTTTATGCGCGGCCGTGCTGTCCTGGTGATCTACCCAGCGCTTGGCCAACATGTATTCTTCTTCGGGTTCCAGCAGCGGGAACTTGCGGATTTCCTGCATATAGCGGTTCAGCCCTTGTTCCGGGCTTGGTGCTGGCAGATTTGCATAAGTACTCATCATCGTCCTCCGTTCCGCATTCGGTCATTTGCCGTGCCGCGGATTGGCACTATCCGACATATGTCCGGGCTAAGGTTTCGCCCGATTTCGTATGTTGAACGTAAATTGTTACCTATTCTGTCGAAGTTCCAGATATATGTCGGCCAGATCACAAACTTGTTAGCTTGGCACGCATCGCCTATTCGGCAACTTTACGCAGATGCGGAAATTCTCCGGTGGCGATATATGCGGCTTCTTCCGCTGTTGAGGGGCGCCCCAAAATGGCGTTGCGGTGCGGGTGGCGGGCAAAACGCTCCAATACACTGGTCACAATTTCATGCTGGCCGCGCAGCCGGTCGGCCATTGGGGCAAGAATGGCAGGCAGATTGGCCGCGATTTTTTCTACGGTCGCGCGGTGGCGATACATCCGTTCCACATGTTCGGGGCCTTCGCAATGGCTTATTGCAATGACAAAAAACGTCTGCTCCCAAGCTTCAAGGCCATCAAAATCACCGTTGGCAATGCCCTCTTCGGCCAATCGGGCAGCTTTGATATCTTGCGCAAAGGCTGCCGGCGTATCGCGCCAGAGCGAGCGCGGAAACTGGTCCAGCGCTATCAACAATGCCAGCCGTCCGCGCGCGGTCTTGGCCCAATGGTCAAGTTGCCCGGTAGCAGCGGCATAGGTCAGCGCGGCAAAGCGATCAATGATCGCGGCATCCATCCCGCCATGCATCCGCTCATCCCAAAACGCACGATGCGTTTCAGCTGATGTCCAATGGCCATTATCTGGAAACCAAAGGTCAAGGACGGTTTGCGGATCAAATTCTATCAAGTCAGCCGGATTTTCTGCCATCACTTTACGTTGTCATCCTCAGGTACCCAAATGCGGTTGCCCTATACGACAAGGATAACAGGTTTATGCAATCGGGCAAGCCTTGGGCACTTACGCTTAGGCCTGCACCTCTCCGCGCAGGACGACCAACAAGTCCGCCATGTCATCGGGCAAAGGCGATGAAAACTCTAGCATCTGCCCGGTGACAGGGTGCTCAAAACCCAAGGTGGCGGCATGCAGGGCCTGGCGCGGAAAATCCGCAACGGCAGCGACCGCAGCCTGCCCGACGGCTTTTTCACTGACTTTTCGCTTTCCGCCATATGTGGGATCACCGATCAACCCGTGGCCTGCATGGGCCATATGAACGCGGATCTGGTGGGTGCGGCCAGTTTCCAGCCAACATTCCACGAGCGCGGCAACAGGCGGCGTGCCAAAGGTTTCCAACGTGCGGGCACGGGTCACGGCATGCCGACCGACGCCTTCAAAGAACACGGCTTGGCGCTGGCGGTCGGTTTTGTGACGGGCAAGGTTGGTGGCAATGCGCAAAATATTGCTGGCCTCAAAACTGGCACCTTTGATACCGCGCAGACGCGGGTCAGCGGCGTCAGGGGCACCATTGACAACAGCAAGATAGCGGCGATGCACGGAATGTGCCTCAAACTGCGCGGCAAGCCCGTGATGCGCGCGGTCAGATTTCGCCACGACCAAAAGTCCCGAGGTTTCCTTGTCGATCCGGTGCACGATGCCGGGCCGCTTTTCGCCGCCAACACCCGACAGATTGCCACCGAAATGATGTAGCAGCGCATTGACCAACGTTCCGCTCCAAGACCCCGGGGCCGGATGCACAACCATGCCTGCAGGTTTGTTGACCACGATCAGATCGTCATCCTCCCACATCACTTCCAGCGGGATATCCTCGGCCACAGTATCAACATCGGCAGCCGGTTCCAGCGTCAGGGAATAGGTTTGGCCCTCTTCCACCTTGGCCTTGGGATCGGTCACCGCAACGCCATCAAGGCAAACCAGCCCCTCGGCTATCATCTTCATCAAGCGCGAGCGCGAAAGTGACGCTTCTTCTGGCACATCACGAGCAAGCGCCTTATCAAGGCGGTCAGGCGGGAAGTCGCCAATGGTGACGTGCAACAGCGACAAGGAAGAATTGGCCATGGATCAGGCTCCGGCACCGGAAGGGCTTCCGCCCAGCCTCAGGTTACTAAAAGGGTTGGTGATTGTGCTTACACTCACCATGATTATCGGCGTCATAACGGTGGTTGCAGTGCTTGTCACCCGTATGCAGCAAGGATTTGACGCACAAAGCGCTGCGCCCTCTCTGCCAGCAAGCATTTCTTTGCCATCCGGCGCAGAGCCGCAGGCCGTGACCTTTGGCGCGGGCTGGGTGGCCGTTGTGACCAAAGATGATCGCATCATGATCTTTGGTGCTGACGGGGCGTTGCAACAAGAAATGCAGATCACTGTAAAATAGACTGCGGCCTGCGGCACAACAGATTGCCCGCCCCCCATCTGACCAGGCTGCCACGATTTCAAAGGAAATACCGTGCTGTTTCAAGACCCTAACGCCAAAGAGGAGATCAAGCGCCAACATGACCTGTTGTGGCGCGAGCGGTGGGGCCGCCTACCGCTGACAATGTTGGGCATAGCCTTAACAACGATCTATCTTCCGCTTTGGATAGCGCTTGTTATCGGAATCATGGTTCTTGGCGCAGAAATTGCCAGCATGCGATATATGCGTGCGTTAGACCCAAGGCGGCACCCTGCCCGCTATCTTTTTGTTATATTTTGTACATTTGTGATGGAATTGTTCTTTTCGCTTTCGGCCGCGTTGATCTGGCAAGTCGACGATGACTATGCCAAGCCATTTGCTGTCGGCATAATCATGGTGACGCTGATGCAGATCATCTCGGCACGCACCATCCATATGGCCTTTGGGTATGTGGGGTTCACTGCTGTTGCATTGGTGACCCTTGTTGGCAACGCGGTTTATTGGCTTGGCTTTGACGACTACTTGGGTTTGGGCGTGTCAACCCTCGCTGCCAACGCGGTCTTGATCTATACTTTGATCGCAATGCATTCAAACAACACTTTGCACCGCACAGCCGCATTGGACCGTAAGGCAGCTTTGGCCAGTAATAACGCCAAAAGCCGGTTTCTAGCGCAGATGAGCCATGAACTGCGCACGCCGATGAACGCCATTCTTGGCATGGGCCATGCTGAACAACGCCGCGCAAAGGATGCTCTTAGCCAAAACCGACTGGCGGTTCTGATTTCTGCCGCCGAGGGACTTTCAACCATTCTCGACGATATTCTGGATATGTCGGCGATTGAGGCAGGGCGCCTGCCCATCCGGACAGAACGTGTTGTGCCAAGCACAGAAGTCCTGGCCGTGGCAAATCTGTTTCAGCCTGCAATCACAGAGGCAGGCCTAGCCTTGACCCATAAAATTGATCCACAGCTTGGCAAAGAATGGCTGTTGGACCCGAAACGTTTGCGGCAATGCATGTCGAACCTGCTGTCAAACGCGCTGAAAAATACCCAGGATGGCGGCATTCATGTCTTGGCAGATCTTGCCTCGGATGCATCAGGCGCCCCGCAAATGCGGATAGAGATTTCCGATACCGGACCAGGCGTTCCAAGCCATTTGCACCGCAGCTTGTTTGCGCCATTCTCGCAGGCCTACAGGCCGCTAGGAGGGACGGAAAGCAACGGGCTCGGGCTGTCGATATGCCGTACGATGGCACGACAGATGGGCGGTGATCTTACCTTGGCCGGGAATACCGAAGGCCAAAGCGGCGCGCGTTTTATATTGACATTGAAACTGGGTCTTCCCGATGTAACCGACAGTCCTGCATCGGTGGCGCAGGCGACCCAAATTCCCTACCCTGCTGCTGCCACCACTGGCCTGCGGGTTTTGGTGGTTGATGATATCGCGACCAACCGGCTCGTCGCCTCGACCTATTTGCGCATGCTCGGGGCAGCGATGATTGAGGCCGAAAGTGGCGCAAAAGCTTTGGAAATCATAACCACATCCTGCCCCGATCTGATATTGCTTGATATGAACATGCCAGAAATGAACGGTTTACAGACGCTTGCGCGCATTCGCAGCTTGCCCGGCCCTCTTGCCAAAATTCCAGTGATCGCGATGACGGCCAATGCAATGGCCGAACACCGCGCCGAATACATGGCCAGCGGGGTTGACGGTTATTTGGCCAAGCCGATCACCCCCGCGCGCATAGAAGCCGAAATCAAGGCTGTGCTGGACAAAAAGGGTAGAGCAAGGTCAGATTAGCCCAAGTCAGAGTACGAAAGGCCTTTGCATGACCTCTTATCCGCCTATCCCTGATGCGACCGACCTCGCCGCAGCTGTTGCCGCCCGCCGTGTCAGCCCAGAAGAGCTGTTGAACAGCGCCTTGTCGGCGGTGGAACGGCTGAACCCCGAGTTGAACGCCGTGGTTTTGGTACAAGAAGCGGTCGCGCGTGCGCATATCGCGGCAGGCCTGCTGCATGGGCCGTTTCAGGGCGTGCCGTTCTTGCTAAAAGATCTGGGCTGCGAGGCGGTGGATTTTCCCGGGCACAATGGTTCGCGACTGCTCGCCAACACGCAATATGCCCAAAATTCCAGCATCTTTGCCCGTATTCAAGCAACCGGCGTCGTGACTTTTGGCCGCACAACTGCGCCCGAAGGCGGAATAGGGCCTGCCACAGAAAGCGCGGTTTATGGTGGCCCGACGCGCAACCCTTGGGCGCTGGGCCACACACCCGGCGGGTCTTCGGGTGGTGCGGGGGCGGCTGTGGCGGCAGGTATTGTGCCCTTTGCGCATGGGTCGGATGGCGGCGGATCAGTGCGGATACCGGCGTCTTCTTGCGGGTTATTCGGCTTCAAACCGACCCGCGCACGCCTGCCCGATGGTCCCTATGTCGGTGAAGGCTGGGCCGGCATGGCGATTGACGGGTTTCTGACACGCTCGGTCCGCGATACGGCGGTAATGCTGGATGCCTGCGAAGGGCCGGACCTTGGTGCGCCTTATGTCGCGCCGCCGCTTTTGCGCAGCCATGCCGATGCGATCAGCCGCCCGCCAAAGCGAATGCGCGTGATGCTGTGTGATACCAGCTTTACCGGCGCGGCGATTGACCCTGACTGCGCCGCCGCCGTGCATCAAACAGGGCGGCTGCTGGAAAGCCTTGGGCATGAGGTCACCCCTGGCCTGCCCCGTGCAAACATAACAGGAATGATGCGGGCCTGGACCGATATTGTCGCCGTTGGCACCGCGCTTTCGATAGCCAAGTCACTGAAATCACGCCAGCTTTCTCTGGACTACGTCGAAGGCATCGGGCGCGGGGCATTGGCCCATGCCCAAACCTTGCCCCCTACCCGCTACCTTGAGGCGGTGAATGAAATCCACGCCCTTGGCCGGGAAATGGCCGCAGTGTTTGACGGTACAGGCGCCCCTGATGTGATCCTTAGCGCCACCTTGGCCGAGCCGCCCGCCCGGATCGGCCGCTTTAACCACGCACCAGAGGATTACGTCGATTACCGCATCGGGCCGGGTCGCGTATTTGACTATTCGCCTTTCTGCGCGGTGTTCAATGCATCGGGGCAACCGGCCGCATCGGTACCGCTGGGGCAATCGGCGGCTGGCCTGCCAATCGGCATTCATCTGGCCGCACGTTTCGGCGCGGATGAGACGCTGATCGCGCTGTGCGCCGAACTGGAACGCGCCGCCCCTTGGGGCCACAAGCGCCCACCAATCTGGGCCGGCGCTTTCTGAACCATTTGGCAAAAGCCCTTGATTTGTGGGAAAATACGCGCCTAGGATAAAGGGAATCCCATCAAGGAGCCTATTATGCCTGAAACCACGATCGCCGTCGAAGCCCGAAATGCAGTCAAGACATTTGGGCAAGGTGCGGTTGCGGTGACAGCGCTGGACAACGTCTCGGTCAAAATCAAACAGGGCGAGTTTTTTACCCTGCTAGGCCCCTCGGGCTGCGGGAAAACCACGCTTTTGCGACTGATTGCAGGTTTTGAAACGCCTACCTCGGGCCAGATTTTGCTGGATGGCGACGACATCACCAATTTGCCGCCGAACAAGCGCGCGGTGAATACAGTGTTTCAAAGCTATGCTCTGTTTCCACACCTGACCGTGGCGCAGAACATCGGTTTCGGATTGGAAATGCAGGACCGCCCGCGCGCCGAGATCAAAGACACCGTGGCACGCATGCTGGCCCTTGTGCAGCTGGAACCAATGGCCGATCGCAAGACCAGCCAACTTTCGGGCGGGCAGCAACAACGCGTGGCTTTGGCCCGCGCCTTGGCCCCCACGCCCAAGGTTCTTTTGCTGGATGAGCCGCTTTCGGCGCTGGACCTGAAACTGCGCAAGGAAATGCAGATTGAACTGAAACGCTTGCAACAAGAGACCGGCATCACCTTTGTATTCGTGACCCACGACCAAGAGGAAGCCCTGACCATGAGCGACCGAATTGCGGTGATGAGCGCGGGACTAATCCAACAGGTCGGCCCGCCGCGCGATATTTACACCCGCCCCGCCAACCGCTTTGTCGCCAGCTTTATCGGCGAGACGAATTTTCTGGCTGGCATAAGCGATGGTGCGCGCGTGAAATTGGGCAATGGCGCTATGCTGGATGTCGTGGCCCCGCGCGGCCCGGTTGGCCTTGCCATTCGGCCCGAACAGGTGCGGGTGGTGGCAGTCGATACGGCGGGGGCGATACTGGCCACGGTTGCATCAACTGTTTATTTTGGCACCGATACACATGTGCATGTAACCCTTTCCGATGGCACCGAGATCGTCGCGCGTCAGCAAAGCCCCGCCACAGGTGGGGTCGAAATGCAAAAAGGCGCCGCTGTAGGTGTGGTTCTGGCGCAAGACGCCCTGCAAGTGATGGGGGATTAGGCATTGACTTCTGAGGCAGAAACCAAAGCCGAGGCAGCGCGCACCCGTTCTGCATGGCTGCTGTCGGCACCCGCACTGGTGGTGCTACTTTTTGCGGCCTCGGGGCCGTTGCTGATTGTATTGGCCTATTCGTTTTTGACGCCCGGCCAATATGGTAATGTGATCTGGGAATGGGATCTGAACGGCTGGATCGGGATTTTGTTCACCAAGGACATCTTTGATGGCACTTGGGGGCTGGCCGATGCGCATATGACCATCTTTTGGCGGTCGGTAAAACTATCGCTGATGACCACAGCAATTACCTTTCTGGTTGGTTTTCCAACGGCTTGGTTCATCGCCACACGGCCCCCTGCACAGCGCGCATTCTGGCTGTTTTTGATCACTATTCCCTTTTGGACCAACCTGCTGATCCGAACCGTGGCGATCAATGAGGTGATCCGCAACGAAGGGCTGTTGAACACCTCGTTGATCTGGCTGGGTGTTATTTCCGAACCGATCCGGATTATCTATACCGATACGGCAGTGCTGATCGGTATGGCCTATGTCTATCTGCCGCTGATGGTACTGCCGCTGTATGCCGCGATTGACCGGTTTGATATGCGGCTGCTAGAGGCGGGCTATGACCTTTATGCCAGCCGTATTCGGGTACTGCGCCGCGTGATTTTGCCGATTGTAAAACCGGGAATCGTGGCCGGATCGATTTTGGTCTTTGTGCCCTCGCTAGGTGCCTATGTGACACCCCGCGTGCTGGGCGGTGGCAAGAACATGATGATCGGTAACTTTATCGAGCTACAATTTGGGCAAGGCCGCAACTGGCCGCTAGGGGCGGCATTATCGATGACCTTGCTGGTTGTCGTGATGGTGGCGCTGCTGGTTTACGTGCGTGCAGCCAATAAGGAGGGCAACCCACATGGCTGACCGCAGCTTTGAAGTGGCCCGCCTTCCAGGGTTCAAATTTATCGCCATCTCGGCCTTTGTGCTGTTGTATTTACCAATCATTACGCTCGTGGTTTTCAGCTTTAACAGCGGGCAATCGGTGGCGCTGTGGGAAGGATTTTCTTTCGACTGGTACGGCAAGGCCTGGGCTAATGAGGCAGTCAAGGGCGCGACCATCCGGTCCCTGATCATTGCAGCCTCGGCCTCGGCCATTGCGACAACGGTGGCGACAATGGCGGCATTGGGTACAACGCGCAGAAAGGCGTTTAAGGGGCAGACCTTTATCTATGTGATGATTAACCAGCCGCTGATGGTGCCCGAAATTGTAACAGCCGTGGCACTGTTGATCTTCTTTGCCTCGATCAAAGTTGCAACGGGCTATAACGGTTTGATCTATCTGGTTATTGCGCACGCAGCCTTTTGCATTCCCTTTGCTTATTTGCCCATTCGGGCGCGGTTGGAAGGTATGGATTTGACACTGGAAACCGCTGCGGCCGATCTTTACGCAAGCCATTGGCAAGCGTTTCGATATGTCACTTTGCCGCTGATGCTGCCAGGAATTATCGCAGGCGCAATGCTGGCATTTGTGATAAGTTTGGATGACGTCGTTATCACCGAATTTGTGAAATCCGGCGGGCAAGATACCCTGCCGACGTACATGCTGGGCCAGATGCGCCGGGCTGTGACACCCGAAGTTAACGCCATTTCAACAGTGTTGCTGGCGCTGACAGTGGTGATGTTAACCGCGTTTTTTGTTTTGACGCGCAAGAAAGACTAAAAAACCAACTGGGAGACGACCTATGAAAAAGATCTTGACTGCTACTGCTTTGCTTTTGGCCAGCACCTCACTGGCGGCGGCCGAGGGCGAATTGCAACTGTACAACTGGGGCAATTATACGTCGCCCGAGTTGTTGAAAAAGTTTGAAGATGAAACCGGCATCAAAGTGACGGTCACCGATTATGACAGCAACACAGCCGCCTTGGCAAAGGTAGAGGCCGGCGGGGCAGGATTTGACCTTGTAGTGCCTTCGGCGAACTATATCCCGATCTGGGTTGAAAAAGGTCTGATTGTTGAGCTTGACGAAAGCAAGCTGGCAAACAAAGGCAACATCGCACCCGAATGGGTTGATGTGCCTTGGGATATGGGGCGCAAATATTCGGTGCCGTGGCAGTGGGGTTCGGTCGGGATTTCTGTAAACACGTCAGTTTACAAAGGTGACATCAACACGTCAGATCTCTTCTTGCGTGTGCCGGACGAATTGAAAGGCAAAATCAACGTTGTGCCCGAAATGACCGATGTTTTGAACATGGCCATTTTCAATGTCGGCGGCGAACCTTGTACAGAAGACACCGAAGTGTTGAAAAAAGTACGTGATCTGGTGGTCGAGGCCAAGAAAGACTGGCTGTCGATGGACTATGGCGCGACTGAAAAGATGACAAACAATGACTGGGCAGCCAGCGTGAACTGGAACGGGTCGAGCATGCGAGCACGCTTGGCGAACCCGGATGTGGCATTTGGCTACCCGAAAGAAGGTTACCCGTTGTTCATGGACTCGGTCGCTTTGCTGTCAGATGCCAAGAATGTGGACAACGCCTATAAGTTCATTGATTTCATCATGCTGCCCGAAAACGCAGCGATGATCTCGGCCTATGCGCGATACGCCAACGGGATTGCTGGCTCGGGCGAGTTTATGCCAGAGGAAATGAAAACTGCGCCCGAGGTTGTCACGCCTGCAGAGTTGGCAAAGGCGGGGCGTTTCTTGCCGACCTGTGGCCAGAAATCGCAAGAGTATCTGACCGCAATTTGGACCGAGTTGCAAAAGTAACAAAGCCCAGCCCGGCGGCGGCATCGAGCCACCGCCGGGCCGCAGGGGGCGTTGCCCCCCTGCACAGTTTTGTCAGGGACAAAACTGTTACCCCCAGGATATTTTTGGATAGATGAAAGGGTCTTCCGGTGGATTTGACTAGGATTTCTGCCGAAACTTTGGCTGCAATGATTGCGCGGCGCGAGGTGGGCTGTGCTGAGGTCATGGAAGCCTATTCGGCGAAGATCAACGCGGCGAACCCTGCCGTAAATGCCATTGTTAGCCTCCGTGATGCCGATGCGTTGATCGCTGAAGCGAAGGCAGCGGATAAGGCACAACAGCGTGGGCCGTTGCATGGCCTGCCCATGGCGGTAAAGGATTTGGTGGCAACCAAGGGCTTGCGAACGACCTATGGGTCGCCAGTGTTTTCCGATTATGTCCCGGTTAACGACGATCTTTTGGCCGCACGCATGCGGGCGGCAGGGGCGATTTTCATTGGCAAGACGAACACACCGGAATGGGGCCATGGCTCGCACAGCTTTAACCCTGTGCATGGGGTGACGCGCAACCCGTATGACCTTTCGCGCACCGCCGGGGGGTCATCAGGCGGTGCCGCTGCTGGCTTGGCCGCGCGGATGTTGGCGGTTGCGGATGGCTCGGACATGATGGGATCGCTGCGCAATCCGGCAGCGTTTTGCAATGTCTACGGGTTTCGGCCAACATGGGGGCTGGTGCCCGGTGATGCGGTTGGCGACACTTTCATGGCGACATTGGCGACTGATGGACCTATGGCGCGCAACATAGTCGATTTGGCGTTGTTGTTGGATGTGTTGGCGGGCGAAAACCCGTCGGCGCCGTTCGGGCGCTCGGCGCATTTTGCAGCGCCTGTACCTGCCGATATGCGCGGCAAAAAGATTGCTTGGTTGGGCGATTGGGGTGGGGCATATGCGATGGAGCCCGGCATCTTGGCGCAAGCAGAAACGGCGCTGCGGGTGTTTGAGGAATTGGGGGCCGAGGTGGTACCGCTTGCGCCGCCCTTTCCCGCAGAAAAGCTGTGGCAGTCATGGGTGACGCTGCGGGCAATGCTGAATGCGGGGGCCAAACGCGGGCTTTATGAAAACGCTGCGCATCGAGCGCAAACCAAGCCTGAGACGCTTTGGGAAATTGAACAGGGCTTAACCCTGACGGCGGCGGCTGTGTATGACGCCTCGGTCATCCGGTCACGTTGGTATGCGCGGGCGGCGGGATTGTTTGAGCAATTTGATGCGCTTGTGCTGCCTGCCGCGCAGGTCTGGCCATTTCCGGTTGAGTGGCGATGGCCGCAAGAGATTAACGGCGTGGCAATGGACACCTATCACCGGTGGATGGAAGTGGTAGTACCCGCCAGCCTGATTGGCTTGCCAGCCTTGGCGCTGCCTGCGGGGTTTGGCGCGAATGGCCTGCCGATGGGGGTCCAGTTGATCGGGCGCGCTGGTGCAGATGCTGCGGTTTTGGCGATGGGGCAGGCCTATCACATGGCGACCGATTGGCCGGAAAAGCACGCGCCCAAGCTTTAGAGTTTGCAGGCCAAGGCTTGATTGATCGCGCCAGGTGAATACTTGCCAAGCGGGCGGGCATGCAAATTGCGCCCCTCTAGCCGCACGGCCATAACTTTGGACCAGTCGGCACTGGCCAGTATCGCCTCATTGCCCTGCCCGCAATTGCGGATGCCGCCGGTGATGGTTTTGTCACCAATCCGGTGATTGGTCAGCCCGTTGATACGGGCGATTTCGGTCAGCCTGTCGCCGCGAAATTGCACGATCACCAGCTCACGGGCCAGATGCGGGCGGTCGACATAGGCAATTTCAGGCAGACCATCGCCATCAAGATCGCCCACGCCCAAAGGTGCAAGCCAGCGATGGGTGCGGCCGATGAATGGTGTAGCCGTCACCCTGCCCGCGATGTCGTACACCGCCAATGAGGCACCTCGCGCAATGTCGGTTTCAACAACCAGCACCTCGGTCGTACCGTCGCCGTCAAGGTCGGCCACGCGGGCTGTCACATCCTCGAACACGCGGCTTTGTGGCAAGGTTACCTCAACCGTGCCGCTGGGGCCCGTCAGGCGCAACCCGCCCCATTCCAAAGCATCGCCTAGAATGGCGTGGTCATAGCGCGTGGTGGCTTGGATTAGCTGCGCGCTTGTCACCTCGGCCTGCGCGGCACAACTGCACAGCAGGGCACAGGCGGTGGTAAGCGCGCGCGCCATCAGATTTGTTTTTCGGGCATCTGCACGCGCAGGCCGTCAACCGCATCAGTCACTTTGATCTGGCAAGTCAGCCGCGAGCGCACGGGATCAGGCTGATAAGCGAAATCGAGCATGTCTTCTTCCATGCCATCCTTGGCGGGCAACTTATCAACCCACGCGGCGTCTACATAGACATGGCAAGTGGAACAGGCGCAGGCACCGCCGCAATCGGCCTCTATCCCCGGAATGCCGTTGTCGCGTGCGCCTTCCATTACGGTCAGCCCGTTCTTCACGTCAACCACATGTTCTTTGCCACTGAATTCTACATAGGTGATCTTGGCCATGGTCGTCCCTTATCCTTCACTAACCCAATTGGTTCGCCTTTGATTTAAGGTAGTTCAGAGGCATTTGCCAGTCCAAGCCGCGACCAAAGCGCAACGCCGTTCTGAAAAGCATTTGCTTGGCCGCTTTCCTTTGGGGCCAATGGCGCTATGGTGCGGCACTGAAACCTTGAACGAGTAACGCCGATGCATCGCCCTGCCCTTTTATTCTTACTGGCGATTGCCGTGACGGGGTGCCAACCCAACCTTCCCAACGCGCCGGTTTTGAACAACAGCCTGCAAAAGGAACTGGTGACGAAAAAGGGCTCAAAACCACCGAGCGAAGGCAAAGGGATTTGCTGGGCCGACGATGTTACGCCTGCAGTGATTGAAACAGTGACCGAGCAGGTTCTGGTGCGCCCCGAGGTACGGGGGCCTGACGGTGCACTGATTTCCACAGCCGTATTCCAAACAGCAGCATCGCAGCGCATCGTCCAAGACCGCCGTGAGGTTTGGTTCCGCACGCCCTGCCCCGAAGTGGTTACCGTTGATTTCATTGCAAGTTTGCAACGTGCGCTAAAGGCGCGGGGATATTACCGCGATGGTGTGACAGGGCAGTTGGATGCCCCCACGCGCCGTGCCTTGCGC
Source organism: Pseudorhodobacter wandonensis (assembly GCF_001202035.1). Taxonomy (GTDB): domain Bacteria; phylum Pseudomonadota; class Alphaproteobacteria; order Rhodobacterales; family Rhodobacteraceae; genus Pseudorhodobacter; species Pseudorhodobacter wandonensis. The sequence continues at coordinate 311,001 of NZ_LGHT01000025.1, forward strand.
CAGTTCCAAGAGCCATTGGGGTTGGATAGTGAGCGACTGTCTTTGGCGGCGGCCCAGCGACTGGGGATTTCAGCGACCGAGTTCAAATGATGACACAAGCAGACTTCAGGGCCAAAATTGCCGCGCATTGGGCCGATGAAACCGATGGCGCGCATGATCTGGGGCATCTGGATCGCGTTTGGGCCAACGCGCAGGGTATAGCCTTGGCACTGGGCGGCGCAGATCTGGAAATCCTGTTACCTGCGGCCTATTTCCATGACGCGGTAAACCTGCCGAAAAATCACCCCGATCGGGCACAGGCGTCATTGGCCTCGGCCAATTGGGCCGCAGAATATTTGGCAGGCACCACCTTTCCCACCGCTAAAATTCCGGCTGTGGCCCATGCGATTGCAGCACACAGCTTTTCTGCCAATATTACGCCCAAAACACTCGAGGCCGAAATCTTGCAAGATGCCGACCGGCTAGAGGCCTTGGGCGCGATTGGCATTGCGCGAATGTTTCATGTCGGCGGTGCTATGGGCGGGCTGCTGTTTGACGCGGATGACCCGATGGCCCTGAACCGGCCGCTGGATGACAAGCGTTTTTCTTTGGATCACCTAGAGGTAAAGCTGTTCCCCATCGCGCAGACCATGCGCACCGCACCGGGGCGCGATATGGCGCTGGCCCGCGTGGAATGGATGCGCACTTTCCGGTCTTGCCTGCTGCAAGAGCTGGGTTAAGGCACAAATAAGAAAGGGCGGCAGGTTTCCCCGCCGCCCCTTTTCCTGAAGATCAAAAGCTTACTTGTCGATAGCGATCGCAACAAAGCGCGGGTCGCCACCTCGGCGGATTAACAACAGCAAAGATTTGCGGCCGGCGCTGCGGGCCTCGTCTTCGCGGTCTTGCAAGTCCTTGACTGTCATTACCTTTTGCTGACCTGCCTCGGTGATAACGTCGCCAACGCGCAAGCCTTTGGTAAAGGCCTCGGACATCTCATCAATTTCAACCACAGCAAGCCCCGCAGAGTCCGCAGGCATACCCAACGCGGTTGCATCTTCGGCTGTCAGGGTTTTGAGCGTCATTCCCAAAACCTCAACAGCGGCCGGCGCAGCCTCGTTATTCGCAGCGGCGGGCACAGGTTCCCCCTCGGCGGTTTCGCGGCGGCCCAAGGTAACCGACAAAGTTTCCGATTTTCCGTCACGCATCACGACAACGCGCACAGCCTCGCCCACTGGTGCATCGGCCACACGGCGCACCAATTCGCGGGTGTCGGCAACCGACGCACCATCAAACGACGTAATCACATCGCCCGATTTCAAACCGGCGTCTTTGGCTGGCCCGTCTGGCACATCGGTAATCAATGCACCTTTGGCATCAACCAAACCCATCGCTTCGGCAACATCGGCTGTTACATCCTGAATGCGCACACCCAACCAGCCGCGACGCGTTTCGCCAAATTGCTTCAGCTGGTCTACAACTTTGTTGACCACATTCGACGCCATCGAAAAGCCGATCCCGATTGACCCACCGGTTGGCGACAGAATAGCGGTGTTCACACCGATAACCTGACCATCCATATTGAACAACGGCCCGCCCGAGTTGCCACGGTTGATCGCAGCATCGGTTTGCAGATAATCATCATAAGTGCCCGACAGGGCGCGACCGCGTGCCGAGATGATACCGGACGAAACCGAGAACCCCTGACCCAGCGGGTTGCCCATCGCGATAACCCAATCGCCAACGCGCATCAGATCCGAGTTGCCAAAAGGCACAAACGGCAGCGGCGTATCGCTTTCGACCTTCAGCAAAGCGATGTCGGTTTTTGGATCGGTGCCTATCAGTTTTGCAGGCAATTTCTTACCCGAAAAGAACTCGATCTCAATTTCATCGGCTTTGTCGATCACGTGGTTGTTGGTTACAATGTAACCATCCTCGGAAATCACAAAGCCCGACCCCAAGGCTTCGGACCGGCGCGGCCTGCTCTCTCCGTTGCCATTGCGATCCATGAAATCCTTGAAGAAATCCTCGAACGGTGAACCCGGCGGCACTTGTGGCACAGCCTCGGTGCTTGCGGCGACAGTGGTCGAGGTTGTGATATTGACAACCGACGGGCTGATCGACTCAGCCAAATCGGCAAAACTTTCCGGCGCGCCTCGTGCTTCAACAGTCATAGCTTGCGCCAGAACAAGGGACGCGCCAAGGACCAATGCGGTCAATCCGCGCATAAAGCCCGTGGTCGGCAGGCTTTCTACGCGTTTTGCGGTTGCGACAGTTTTAGAAATCACTCGAACATCCTCCTGATGCGGGTTGCGACACCGCGTTCCGTCAGGTTTGCATGCAGCTGACCTGACACGACTCGAATGTGAACCTAGGCATGATTGGGCGCAATGCAAACCCTCTCGCGTATTCTCAACAGGATGTGAACAGCTTTGTCATGCAACGTTCGGGCGCAGATATGAAAACGCGCGACCACAAGTTAGGGCCGCGCGTTCACAAAGATGTATCTTGGCTTAGTTCGCCGGTTTCGGCGGCAAGTCGCTGTTCAGATAGTCAAAGAACTGGCTGTCCGGCTGCATCACGATCGAAGAATTCTCGCCTTTCAACGCCCGTTCATAGCTGGTCAGCGAACGGGTAAAGGCGAAAAACTCGGGGTCACGGCCAAAAGCCTCGGCATAAATCGCGTTACGCTGGCCGTCGGCCTCACCACGGATCACTTCCGATTCCTTGCGCGCCTGTGAGGTCAATTCAACCACCGTACGATCGGCGCTGGCGCGAACCCGCTGTGCGGCCTCGTTCCCGCGCGCAATCTCGTCAGCCGCTTCGCGTTCCCGCTCGGCCCGCATCCGCGAATAGGTGGATGCAAGGTTTTGCTCGGGCAAATCGGTCCGCGTCAAGCGCACGTCAACAACGTCAACACCCAAAGAGGCGGCCTGACGGCGGGCCTGATCACGGATCAGGTTCATCAGACTGGTCCGGTCCTCGGACAGAACGCGCTGCGAAGGCACCGCACCCAAAACCTCTTTGATTGCGGCGTTCAAGATCGGCTCGATCCGCGCTTGGGCTGTGCGAACACCGCCCGTACCCGTGGCTTGGCGAAACTTGACCAGATCGGTGATACGCCAGCGTGCAAAGGCATCTACCACCAAACGGCGGTCATCGGCGGGGGTTACTTCGGATGGCTGGGTGAACAAGCCCAAAATACGGTCGTCATATTTGACCACGTTTTGCAGCAATGGCACCTTGAACCCCAAACCGGGCTCTTCGCGCACTTTCTTCACTTCACCAAACTGCAGGACCAGCGCTTTTTCACGCTCATCCACAATATAGACCGACGACAGGATACCTGCGACAGCAAGCGCGATAGCGGGTAGGATAAAAGCTGTCTTATTCATCAGTTGCTCCCTCCGGTGGTGGCTTTAGGTGCGGGCGTCAGGTTGTTCAGCGGCAGGTATGGCACAACACCCTGCCCTGCGCCTTCGCCCGAAACACCATCGAGGATAACCTTATTCATCCCGCCAAGCACACCTTCCATAGTTTCCAGATACATCCGGCGCCGGGTCACTTCGGGCGCTTTGATATATTCAGCATAAACCGACAGGAAGCGGCTCGCCTCACCTTCGGCGTCATTGACCACACGGGCACGATAACCTTCGGCCTCTTCGGTCAACTGGGCCGATTGACCACGCGCCGCCGCAGTTACGCGGTTGGCATAGGCATCTGCTTCTTTTTCCAGACGGTCGCGTTCCTGCTGCGCGGCCTGCACTTCGCGGAAGCTGTCAATAACTTCGCGCGGCGGGTCGGCCTTGTCAAAGTTGACGCGCACCACGTTGATGCCGGCTTTGTATTCGTCCAGCGTGCTTTGCACCGCAGCTTTCAGATCGGATGCAATCACACCACGGTCACGGTTCAGCACAGGCGAAAGCTCGGACCGCGCAATAATATCGCGCATCGCCGATTCCGAAACAGCCCGCAGCGTGTCGGCTGGGTCGGCAAGGTTAAACAGGTATTGTGCTGGATCAGACACATTCCAAACGATCTGGAACTCGATGTCGACGATGTTTTGGTCGCGCGTCAGCATCAAACCGCTGTCCATCACGCCGCCTTTGCCAGTACCAATGTCGGTCTGGCGTTCGCCCGTCACCTGCACGATTTCAGCCGTTACAAACGGCCAAGGCGCAAAGTTCAGACCGGGATTGCCGACAGATGAAAAGCTGCCAAGAAACAGCTCGACCGAGCGTTCTTCGGGTTTCACCGTGTAGAATGACGCAAATGCCCAAAGGCCAAGCGCCACAACGCCGCCCAAGGCCAAACCCTGCTTGGTAAAGGCCGGGCCAGTATCGCCCCCGCCCGCACCGCCGCCGGTGCGACGATTGTTGCCACCACGACCGCCCATCAGGACGCGCAGCTGCTCTTGGCCCTTTTTCATGATCTCTTCGATTTCAGGGATCTGCGGGCCGTCATTGCCTGGCCTACGCCCGCCACCCGGGCGACCGTTATCATCGTTGCCATCGTCGCCCCGATTTCCGCCGCCGCCGCCCCATGGGCCTCCGCTACCTGCCATGTACTTTACCCTATCTACTTCAGTTCTGTTTTAACTGGTGTTTTACACCAGAAATTCAAGTTTAGCCCACACGAATTGGGCTGCGCATCGTTACCAATTCTTCGGCCATCGTCGGATGCACTGCGATTGTTGCATCAAATTGCTCTTTTGTGGCCCCCATCGTGACCGCAATGCCCACAAGCTGGATCATCTCACCCGCGCCTGGCGCGACGATATGACAGCCCAAAATCTTGCGGCTGGCTTGCGACACGATCAATTTCATCATTACCCGATCTGCCCGCCCGGCAAAAGCCGATTGCATGGGGCGAAAGGCTGTCGCGTAAACTTCGATCGGTTCCTGGTCGCGCGCCGCCTCTTCGGATAGGCCAATCGTGCCCATTTCAGGCTGCGTGAAAACCGCGCTGGCGAACAGGCTGTGATCAACCTTGCGGCGCTGGCCACCAAAGATGGTATCGGCAAAGGCATGGCCTTCACGAATGGCCACCGGCGTCAGATTGATGCGGTCAGTCACATCGCCTACAGCAAAGATCGAGGGCACAGCGGTCTGGCTGAAATCATCAACGACAATCTGGCCCCCGCGACCAAATTCCACGCCCAAAGACTCAAGCCCCAAACCGTGGCTGTTGGGCGTGCGGCCCGTGGCATAAAGCGCGGCATCAAACACCCGCTCGGACCCGTCGGTCGCTACGGCTTTGACCCCACCATCAACTTTTTCCAGCCGCATCACATCCGTGCCGCAATGAATGGCCACACCGTTTTCGCGCATCGCCTCGGCAACATGGCCGCGCGCCTCGTCATCAAAGCCGCGCAGGATTTGCGCACCCCGGTAGTACTGCGTAACCTTGCAGCCCAAGCCGTTCAGAATACACGCAAATTCTGACGCAATATAGCCGCCGCCCACCACCAGCACCCGCTTTGGCAGGGCCTCCAGCTGGAACACCTCATTCGAGGTGATGGCCAATTCGCGGCCCTCAATTTCTGGCACAAAAGGCTTGCCGCCGGTGGCCACCAAAATATGCTTGGCCGTCACTTTTTTTCCATCGGCCAAGGTCACGGTATGGGCATCGGTCACGACCGCGCGGGCGTCAAACACCGTCACGCCAGCGCCGCTTAACCCGCCGCGATAGGCCTTTTCCAACCGGTTCAACTCGGCATCCAGCTTGGTGCGAAACGCTGTCCAATCAAACGCGCCGATCTGTGCATCCCAGCCATAGGCGTTCGCATCCTCGACCAACCCCCGGTATTCGCTGGCAAAAACCATCAGCTTTTTGGGCACGCAACCACGGATAACGCAGGTGCCACCCATACGGTATTCCTCGGCCAATGCCACTTTGGCACCATGTGTTCCTGCCGCAATCCGCGCCGCCCGCACCCCGCCCGAGCCACCACCGATGACAAAAAGATCATAGTCGAACGTCATATCCTGTTTCTCCTCAAATCGCTTTGTCGCATTGGGTTCGGTCAAATACCTCGGCCAACGGCTCAAAACCTCGCGCGCAGCACCCGTAAGCGCATTCCGTTCCAGACTTGACGCGTTCCAAGGGCCAAACCTGCAAGGCGGCGCGTCAAGTGCATCAAAAATCAGTCCCTGAGATCAGAAAAGATATTGTCCGAAGGCACAAATTCAATGAGGCCGTTTTCCACCTCGCCCGAATTGATGTTGCGCACAACTACGCGGCCATCGCCGTGGCCAATGATGACGATGTCACAGATGTCGATGAACAAACCGTTTTCAACAACGCCCGGAATCTGGTTCAAAACCATCGCCAGCTGGCGCGGGTTACCGATACGTTTCAGATGCAGATCGATAATATAATTGGCCTCATCGGTGACCAAAGGCGCCTCGCCATTCATCCGCAGGCTGCATTCCTGGCTCATCACATCCATACTGACCAAGGTTTCCTCGATCAGCGCCTTGGTGGTTTGCCAACCAAAGGGAATCACCTCTACCGGTAGTGGAAATGCGCCCAACTGCGCCACTTCTTTGGCCGCATCGGTGATCACAATCATCTGGTCGCTGGCTGTGGCCACGATTTTCTCTTGCAACAGCGCCGCGCCGCCGCCCTTGATAAGGTTCAGGTTCGGATCAAACTCATCCGCGCCGTCGATCGTCAGGTCAAGCCAGCGTGCTTCATCAAGGCTGGTGATCGGCACGCCAAGGCTGCGTGCCAGTTCGGCGGTGCGGCTGGATGTCGGCACTCCGGTCACGCGCAACCCCTCTTCGCGGATACGTTCGGCCAGACAGCGCACCATCCATGCAGCAGTAGAACCCGTGCCGAGCCCCAGATTCATGCCGTTTTCAACATATTGGACCGCACGTTTCGCCGCCACAAACTTGGCCTTATCGATCGGGGAAAGCTCTGCCGCCATTTTTGTCTCCGCTAGCTGTTTCCACCCGCTTATAGGCGAGGCAGCGCAGCGGTGCGAGGGGGCAATTTGCCCATTTTCAGGACAATTCCGCCATTCGTTCAAATTTTCGCGCCTTTAGACGGCCCTAGCGTGCCTATTTTCAACGGGTCAAACGCGGAAACTGTGCCGCTTCCCTACCTCCCAAATCACATTTTTCAGAGAGGGCTTTCTTGTTGCGCGGCAAACAGGCATTAAATGCCGCGAAGCTGTTGGAAAAGTCGCTTTTCGCCCATAGCATTGGGCACAGCTACGCTATGCCATGCGCAAGACTAACCGGAAAGGGCCAAGATGTACGAATTGCACTACGCGCCCGACAATGCCTCGTTGATTTTGCGTTTGGTGATGGAGGCGGCAAACCTGCCCTATCAAACGGTTCTGGTTGATCGCAGCATTCGCCAACAAGATAGTGCCGCCTACCGCGCATTAAACCCGACAGGGCTGATCCCGACACTGATCACCCCACAAGGCCCGATTTCCGAAACCGCCGCCTGCCTGTTGTGGCTGTCTGAAACCCACCCCGAGGCTGGCCTTGCGCCGCAGGTAGGCCAACCGCTGCGGGCAGAGTTTCTGAAACAGCTCTTCTTTATTTCCAACACGGCGCATGCCGATCTGCGCCAGATTTTCTATCCTGATCAATATGTTCCGTCGAATGCCATTCCAGAACACGCACGCTTGCTAGCCGCCCGCATGATCCGCCATTTCGACCTGCTAGATAAAGCCGCGGCGCAGTATCCCACGCTGTTTTCCGCGCCGTCCATCCTTGGCTACTATACCGCGACCCTGATGCGCTGGCCGATGCTTTACCCCAAATCTGCCAAGCGATGGTTCAAGATTGCCGATTTTCCGGCACTTCATGAAATGGCCTTGGCGTTGGAAACCCTGCCCGCCACGCATCGCGCTGCCGCAGCCGAAGGCCTTGGCCCTACCCCCTTTACCAATCCGCAATATGCCTGTCCCCCCGAGGGCAGCGCCACCTGAAAGCGCCCACATGTTTTTGTCTGTCCTTGATATGTTCAAAGTCGGTATTGGCCCGTCGTCGTCACACACGATGGGGCCGATGGTTGCGGCGGCGCAGTTCTTGAAAACGCTGCGTGACAGCCCGTTTCATGCCCATGGCCTGCGGGCCACCTTGCACGGCAGCCTTGCCTTTACCGGTGTAGGCCATGCGACCGACCGCGCCACCATTCTGGGTCTCGCCGGGTTTGAACCGCAAACCTACGATGCCGCCCGCGCCGAAACCGTTTTGGCCGAGATTAAGGCCACCAAAACCATCAACGCCCCCGGCCTTGGCCCGCTGCAGTTTGACCCCGCCGCGGATCTGGCGTTCGACTATGGCCCCAACCTGCCCGGCCATGCCAATGGCATGATCATCCGCGCGACCGATGCGCAAGGCGATGTGATCTTGCAAGAGACCTATTATTCCATCGGCGGCGGGTTTGTGTTGACCGAGGCCGAGCATGCAGCGGCCGGTGCGATCAAGGCCAATGCGCGTTCCGACGTGCCTTTTCCTTTTCAGAATGGCGCCGAGATGTTGGAAATGGCCAAGACTTCGAACCTGACCATCGCCCAGATGAAACGCCGCAACGAGCTGCGCTTTCGCAGCGCTGACGATCTGGATGCAGGCATCAACCGCGTTTGGGAGGTGATGAATGATTGCATCAGTCGCGGGATGGAAGGCACCGGTATTCTGCCCGGCGGTCTTCGTGTGCGCAGGCGCGCCAAAGGCATCCATGACCAGCTGATGGCCGAGCGCGGGCTGAACATGACGGCGCCGCACACGATCAATGACTGGATGTCGCTTTATGCCATGGCTGTGAATGAGGAAAACGCAGCCGGCGGACAGGTTGTGACCGCTCCGACCAATGGTGCGGCGGGTGTGGTACCGGCTGTGATCCGCTATTACCTTGATCACGTGCCGGGCGCCTCTGTTTCGCGCGTTCCGGATTTCTTGCTGACTGCCGCCGCAATCGGCGGGCTGTGCAAGCATAACGCCAGCATTTCCGGCGCGGAATGTGGCTGCCAGGCCGAGGTCGGCTCCGCTGCCGCAATGGCCGCAGCAGGTTTGGCCGCCGTCTTGGGTGGCAGTGCCGAGCAGATCGAAAACGCCGCCGAAATCGCGCTGGAACATCACCTTGGAATGACATGTGACCCCGTAAAAGGGCTGGTGCAGGTGCCATGTATCGAACGCAACGGATTGGGTGCGATCAAAGCCGTTTCTGCGGCCAGCCTTGCCCTGCGCGGGGATGGTGTGCACTTGGTCAGCCTTGACGCCTGCATTGAAACCATGCGCCAAACAGGCCATGACATGCATGAAAAATACAAGGAAACATCGCTGGGCGGGTTGGCGGTAAACGTGCCGAACTGCTAGGGCCTAGCTGCGCAGCCCCGGCCGTTGCAAATGGCCCTGCGCAGCTACAGCCCTGTATAACGCGAATTCCTCGGCGTTTTGCGCGTGATAGCGGGCCAAAACCGCATCGCTCAGGGTATAGTCAACCCCATCAGATAAGGGCGACATATTGCGCACCGGTAGGGAAAGCGCTGCGCCCGTGCGATCAGAAAAGAACGCCTCAAGCAGGCCAAGCTGTTTGTAATCGAACACATGGTCAACACCTGCGCTTTCGCCTGTCCAGCCGACAAACCGGTCTTGCCGACCGACATTCGCCATTTGTGGCTTGCTGCCATCCAGATAGGCAAGCATGAATTCCTCGAAACTGTAGCCACGTGTACTGGCAGGCAAGCCTCTGATCTTGGGGCGTAAACGATAGCGATACCAGCTTTGCATCCGTTGCAATGGCCCCCGAACCACAGCCACCGTTTCCAACCTGCCGCCGAACGCCTCGGTCAGCGCTGCGGCGTGGTGCTGTACAAAACCGTAGTGACCGGTGTGACGGGCTGCATCGTCCGACATGGGCAAGGTATAGGGCGCCAACATCGCCCGCAGCGCCAATGAACCGGTTTTGGGCGTTTCCAACACCACCAGCCGTTGCAATCCAAGTATCAACACGCAACCTCACCTTTTCCCGCCCTCTGTACAAAACCGAATACACCAAATTCCGCAAGCCCCTATAACCTGACGTTTTTGGCCCCCCGAACGGTCTTTTCAGGCAGGACGGCCCGGCATACCTGCTCTAGGGCTGGGACATTATGACAGAATTACCAGCCCCCTCTCTGAATGCAGATCGCGTTTTAACCGGCGTGACGTTGATGCTGGCGTTTTGCGTCTTGGCGCCACTTCTGGATGTGTCGGCAAAACTGGCCACAGCCACCCTGCCGGTCGGTCAAATCGTATTGGCCCGTTTCATCGTACAGGCAGGGCTAATGCTGCCCTTTGTGGCTGTGCTGCGCCTCGATTGGCGGATGAGCCGCCGCACGCTGGGCTTTGTCTTTGCCCGCGCGGTTTGCTTGATGCTTGCCACCTATTGCTTTGTTGCCGCCGTCGCGGTGATGCCAATCGCAGATGCTCTGGCGATTGTGTTTGTCGAACCCTTCATCCTGCTGCTTTTGGGCAGCATGTTGTTTGGCGATGAGGTGGGGCCACGCCGCATCATCGCGTCAACCATCGGCTTTCTGGGCGCAATTCTGGTCATCCAGCCCTCTATCTCGGCTTTTGGCTGGGTGGCCCTGTTTCCGCTTGGCACGGCACTTACCTTTGCCGCCTATATGCTGATCACACGCGCCATGTCGCGGGCAATGCACCCTGTCACCATGCAATTGCATACCGCCCTTGCCGGATCAGCGATCTGCCTGCCGCTCATGGCGGTGTTTGATGGCAGCGACATTGCTGAACTTGACGCAATCATGCCACAGGGTATCGAATGGCTCTGGCTGTTCGGTGTCGGGTTTTGGGCCGCATGCAGCCATATGTGCATAACTTATGCCCTGAAATTCGCGCCCTCGGCCACGCTGGCCCCCTTGCATTACGCCGAACTGATTTCGGCCGTAACGCTAGGCTATCTGATATTTGACGATTTTCCGAACCTGATGACTTGGGCAGGGATTTTCATCATCACCGGCTCGGGCCTATACATCATTTACCGCGAGCATGTGACGGCGCGCCAAACTGTCACCCCACCCAAGCAAAAGCGTTAGGCGCCGCCGGTGTTATGTTGCGCTAAACCGTCAACGCGGCAAGGGCCGCAGCAAAACGGTTGCGCGGCACCATTACCAGCATTCCCGGTTGGTCCATTTCCAACCGCACAGGGCCAAGCGCTTGGTTAGAGGTACCGCCGCGGGCATCCGGCGCAAATGTTAACCCGGCGATTGGCCATTTCAACCCGTCGCTGCGCCCCGTCACCTGTGCCATAGGAAACAGCGAAAACCGGTCACCTGCCTGCATCGCAATGTTCAGACGAGGCGGCGCTGCAAATACCACATCTTCGCGCCCGATCAGCAAACAGGGCATAGTTTGGCGCCGGATCAACACTGACAACACGGCCAGTTCATGATCAACCCGCCCGCCAAGACAACCAAGCGCCAGCACAAACGGCGCGTGAATATTGCGCAGCGCCTTGTCAAAATCAGTGCTTTCCTGCTCGGGCACCTCATGCACCACATCGCCCAGCAGCCCGCGCGCCTTGTCGGAAATACTGTCCATATCACCAATCACCGCTGCAGGTCGCACCCCCAGCGCCAGCGCCCGATCTGCCCCGCCATCCGCAGCCACGACCAAAGGCGCCCGCGCCATGGCCGCCTTTAGATCACGCGACAGCACAGGGCCGCCCGCAATCAGCGTTACACCTGTTTGAGATTCGACAATCGGGCAATTCATCGTAATACTGTATCCAGATTAAGGCACAATCGAATGGTTCGGACACAAACAATCCATCAAATTACCCCTAAGTGTCCACGGTATTGAACATCCTCAGCGGTCATGTAGGGCAACAGTTTGGTAACAAGGGGCGAGCATCCAATGGTCGGGGCGAGCAAGATTCTTACAGTTTCATATGGAACTTTCTCCTGCACACTGGAGGGCTTTGACGAACCTTTCAACACGATGAAGGCAATTGCCGAGTATTTCCGCGATTTGGCCGCCGATGACCGCTATTTCGGGGCCGAGCCCCCTACGCCAGACGCGGCGATGCTGCATCAGATCGCAGAACGCGAAATGAAACGCCGTGTCGAGGCCAAGATCCAGGACAATGGCGTTGTGTTGCGTGCCAGCGATTCGGATGAGTCGGACACCCTTTCACGCCTCGACGCGCCCAAAGCCAAATCCGCGCCCAAAGCTGATGCCTTGTTCGAAGAACAAGATGCCACCTCCGCCCGCGCAGCACAGTCGTCGCCAATTCCTTCTGCGGTCCGTCCGATAGCCGATTCCACTATCTCGGACAGCGTTGCTGCCAAATTGTCCCGCATCCGTAACGCGATGGCCGAAACACGTGCCTCGGGCGAAACCACCCGCCCGTCGGCCCAACTTGCAGGTGCCAGCGCCTTGGCCGAGGCCGAAGCTGCCCAAAAAGCCGAAGCAGAAGCCCGCGCCAAAGCCGAGGCTGAAACCGCCCAAAAGGCCGAAGCAGAGGCCCGTGCCAAAGCCGAGGCCGAAGCCGCCCAAAAGGCCGAAGCAGAAGCCCTCGCCAAAGCCGAGGCAGAAGCCGCACAAATGGCCGAAGCAGAGGCCCGTGCCAAATCCGAGGCCGAAGCCGAAGCCGCACGAAAAACCGAAACGAACGCCGAAGCGAACAAGAACAACGACACTGCCGCTGATGAAGCGCAGTTGGCATCCTTTGCTGGTGCCTTTGATGATGAAGACGAGGCACTCGACGGCGGTTTTGACGATGACATGCTGGATACCAGCCTAGAGCCGCTTGATGCCGAAGGCGATGGCACCCTGATGGCATCTCTTGCAACAGTGATGGCTGACGACAACTTGTCGCCGACCGCTGCAAACGCACCATCAAATACCACAGCGAAAAAGCCGGCCAACGACGAGGCCGCGAATGACGACGATAGCGATGATCTTGCGGTTGATCTAAAGGAAAGCGCGCTCGACGCTGGCACGGACACGTCGGATGAAAGCATCGTCGACCGTACTGACGGGTCTGCAGAAAAAACCGAATCCACCACCAACACCCCGGATGCGCGCCCGGCAGCTGAAGATGGCAAAGCAACGCTGTTGCGCGCCCGTGCTCGGGTAATCAAAATTCGCCGCGCCCCAACAAACCCCGGCCCAACCGAGCCAACACCTAGCCCGCGTGCTGAAGAGACACCGACGAATGCCGGAACCTTGTCGCCCGAAGACGAAGCCGATCTTATGCGTGAACTGGCCGCGCTGGAAAAAGAGCTGCCGCCAGCCCAGAACACGAAAAGCACCGCTACAGATGCACAAAAAGATGCAGCTAACGCCGATAGCGTGGCACCGGTACGTCCTCAACGCCCCATGTCTTCGCGCCGCAAGGCCAGCGAACTGTCGTCCAGCGAGGATGATGCCTCGGTCAAACGCTTGCTAGACCAAACCAATAGCGAATTGGAAGGCACTGAAAACCGCCGCCGCCTGTCTGCGATTGCCCATCTGAAAGCTGCCGTTGCCGCCACAGTTGCCGACCGCAAAGAAGGCGTCGACCAAGGGCCAACCGAAGAAATGCGAATGAACCCATATCGCGATGATCTGGAACGTGTTGTGCGTCCGCGCCCGAATTCTGCGCCATCCGGCACCTCGACAGGTGAACGCCCTGCCCCCCTTATGCTGGTGTCAGAGCAGCGCATCGACGGTCCGCGCGTCAAGCCCAGCACAGCACAGCCCCATGTCACCCCGGTTCGCCCGCGCCGTGTGGCCGCCAACAACCTTGCGTTTTCGACCGATGAAGACGAAGCCCTTGAAACAGGTGAAGTCGACATCGAAGACCCAAGCCTGATCAATGAAACCACAAGCTTTGCCGAATATGCAGAGCTGTTGGGCGCCGAGTCTCTGGCCGAATTGCTCGAAACAGCTGCCGCCTATTCAAAGCACATCCAAGGCCGTTCGGCCGTGTCGCGGCCCCAGTTGCTGCAACATGTGTTGTCTGTCCAGCCTGCGTTGGAAAGCGAACGCGAAACCGTGCTGCGCAGTTTTGGCACATTGTTGCGCGAAGGCCGGATTGAAAAAGTACGGCCCGGCCAGTTCGCGCTAGGTGAAACCTCGCCCATTCAAGCCGAGGCGCGGCGGATCTCCAAAGGCTAAAGCGGCAACACATAGAAACCAAAAGGCCGGGGCTATTCCCCGGCCTTTTGGTTTTGTGCCTTTTGGGTTTTGGCATCTTGTGCCGCATCAGGATCGGCTTTGCCGACCCCCAGAAAAACAAATTTGAACGGCAGCATCCATAGGAACCCGAGGAAAACATAGGTCACGAATTCCAGCCAGAACGGCGGGCGGTCAAACAGCGACACCACAAAAAGCGCCGCAGCAATGTAAAGCGGCAAGCCGACAAGCAGCAACACCAATGACCAGCGCCGCCGCGCCTTGTAAGACAGTTTCATTCCCGCTCCTTCACGCCGCGCGTTGGGCCCCTCACCGCACCGCATCGCCAGTCAACCAGCAATGCGGGCCGTTCATCTGGATGCATCAATCCGCAAAGGGATCGGTGACCAGAATCGTATCGTCCCGCTCTGGACTTGTGGAAAGCAGGGCTACCGGGCATTGAATCAGCTCTTCAATCCGGCGCACATATTTGATCGCCGCACCCGGCAAATCGGCCCAAGAGCGCGCGCCAGAGGTGTCTTCGGTCCAGCCTTCCATGTCTTCATAGATCGGCGTGCAACGCGCCTGCTGGTCGGCGGCGGTGGGCAAGTAATCCAACCGCTTGCCGTCCAGGTCATAGCCTACACAGATCTTGATGATCGGAAAGCCGTCCATCACATCCAACTTGGTCAGGGCAATACCCGTCACCCCACTGGTGGCGCAAGTTTGGCGCACCAGAACCGCATCGAACCAGCCGCAACGGCGTTTGCGGCCAGTGACGGTGCCAAACTCATGCCCGCGCTGGCCAAGGCGTTCGCCGTCGTCATCTTTCAATTCCGCCGGGAACGGTCCTTCGCCCACACGGGTGGTGTAGGCTTTGACGATGCCCAAAACGAAATCAATCGCGTTTGGCCCGAGGCCGGTACCAGTGGCCGCTTGGCCCGCGATCACGTTCGACGAGGTCACAAAGGGATAGGTGCCGAAATCGATATCCAGCAGCGCGCCTTGTGCGCCTTCGAACAAAATCCGCTTGCCTGCGCGGCGGGCCTCATTCAACACTTTCCAAACGGGCTGCGCATAGGGCAGTACTTGCGGCGCGATTTCACGCAGTTGCGCCAGCAGCGCATCACGGTCAATCGGGTCAAGGCCAAGGCCACGGCGCAGCGCGTCATGGTGGGTCAGCAAACGGTCAACCCGCAGTTCCAGCGTCGCCTCATCGGCCAGATCGGCCACGCGAATGGCGCGGCGCCCGACTTTATCTTCATAGGCAGGGCCAATGCCGCGGCCTGTGGTGCCGATTTTGGCAACCGAGGTCTGGCCTTCGCGTGCGCGGTCCAACTCACCATGTACCGGCAGAATCAGCGGCGCGTTTTCGGCGATCATCAGGTTTTCGGTGTTGATATCGACACCCTGCCCACGCAGTTTTTCAATTTCCATGATCAGGTGCCAAGGGTCCAGCACAACGCCATTGCCGATGACCGACAATTTCCCGCCGCGCACGATGCCCGATGGCAACAAGGACAGCTTATACACCTTGCCATCAATGACCAATGTATGGCCCGCATTATGCCCGCCCTGAAAGCGCGCGATCACGTCTGCGCGCTCTGAAAGCCAGTCTACAATCTTGCCTTTTCCCTCATCGCCCCACTGGGCGCCGACGACAACGACATTGGCCATGCTGATGATCCCTTCACTTGGTCCAATTGAAACCGATTAGGGCATAGCCGCTTTGCCGCGTGGGCGAAACCACTATTTCGCACCGGCGGCACAAAGAAATGCCCCAACCCGCATTTTTTGCCCCCAGCATTTCCGGCTCTTGCCTCCTCCCGGTTCGCGTGGCACCTCTTTACGGGTAACAATAACAGGGTGCGATATGGGTGTGTTACTGCGATGGTTCGGGGCATTTGGCCTGTTATCGGCAACTTTCAACCCCACCCAGTGGAACTTTTATCGCTGGGCCGAGGCACATTACAGCACGCAATTGCCGCTGACTGTATTGCTGGGCCTGTTGCTGGCTGTGGCGTTCATTATCTATATTGCTGCCACTTTGCGCTCGCTTGGCGCCTTTGGGATGCTGCTGGTTGCGGCGGTATTTGCCGCGCTGATTTGGGTGTTGGTAGATTGGGGCATCCTGTCAACGGCCAACTCTTCGCTGAATATCTGGCTCGGAATTCTGGCGCTGTCACTGGTGCTGGGCATCGGATTGTCATGGAGCATCCTTTGGCAAAAGATGTCGGGACAGGCCACGGTAGACGAGGTGGACGAATAACCATGACGCCCGCTAATCGGGAAAGCCGCCCATTGATACGTCACCAAGGGCTTGCCCCCGCGCCAAACTGGGCCTAAGTAGGCGCGTCAGCCAAACGGAAGCATTATACCCTATGGAAAACGTCGTTCTTACCATCCACCTTATCCTTGCACTCTGCCTTATCGGCGTAGTGTTGCTGCAACGCTCGGAAGGCGGCGGTCTTGGTATGGGCGGCGGCGGTGGCGGTGCCATGTCGGGACGTGCTGCCGCAACAGCGCTGACCAAGCTGACATGGATTTTTGCCATCGGCTTTATCATCACCTCGATCACCTTGACCCTTATCGCCGCGCAAAACGCTGCTGGCAGCTCTGTCGTCGATCAGTTCGGTGGTTCTGTGCCTGAAAAGTCGGCACCGGCAACACCTTTGGGCACTGACTTGCTGCCACCGGCCCCGGCCAACGCACCGGCAACACCGCCCCGCGCCGATGACGCAGCACCTGCACCTGCCACTACGGGTTCGGCCGCAACGCCCCCCCGTGCCGCAGAACCGGCTGCACCGGCGACAGCACCTGCTTCTGGCAACTAATCCAACGGCTTGGCAGGCCCCATCCCTTGGGGCTTGCCTAAATTCACACTCATCATCTTGCGTCCTGTTGCAGGGCGCCTGCTTTTCGGTTATGTCTCGTCTCCCGTGATGGTGCGATTCTGAGACGCCTTATCGCATTGCAAAATTTCACGGGGGTTCACCACATGGCACGTTATATTTTCATCACCGGTGGTGTTGTTTCCTCGCTTGGCAAGGGCCTTGCATCGGCGGCTTTGGGGGCTTTGCTGCAGGCGCGCGGCTATTCGGTTCGCTTGCGCAAACTTGACCCCTACCTGAACGTCGATCCCGGCACGATGTCGCCTTTCGAACATGGCGAAGTGTTCGTCACCGATGATGGCGCGGAAACCGATCTCGACCTTGGGCATTACGAACGTTTCACCGGCGTCCCCGCCCGCAACACCGATTCTGTGTCATCCGGCCGCATCTATTCGACCGTTTTGGAAAAGGAACGTCGCGGCGACTATCTGGGCAAAACCATTCAGGTTGTCCCGCATGTAACGAATGAGATCAAAGACTACCTGCGCATCGGCGAGGATGAGGTTGATTTCATGCTCTGCGAAATTGGCGGCACCGTGGGCGATATCGAAGGCCTGCCGTTCTTTGAAGCCATCCGCCAGTTTATCCATGAGCGTCCACGCGGCGAATGTATCCTGATGCACCTGACGCTGCTGCCCTATCTGGCCGCCAGCGGCGAGCTGAAAACCAAACCAACCCAGCACTCGGTCAAGGAATTGCAGAGCATCGGCCTTGCGCCTGACGTGCTGCTGCTGCGCTCGGAACATCCGATCCCGCAGAAAGAGCGCGAGAAAATCGCGCTGTTCTGTAACGTGCGCAAAGAAGCGGTGATTGCCGCCTATGACCTGAAAACCATCTACGAGGCCCCGCTCGCCTATCACCGCGAAGGGCTTGATCAGGCTGTGCTGGATGCCTTTGGCATCTCGCCCGCCCCGCGCCCCAACCTTGCGCGCTGGGAAGACGTGATGGACCGCCTGACCCATGCCGAGGGCGAGGTGCGTGTGGCCATCGTCGGCAAATATACCCAGCTTGAAGATGCCTATAAATCGATCGCCGAGGCACTGACCCATGGCGGCATGGCAAACCGCACCCGCGTCAAGGTTGAATGGGTCGATGCCGAACTGTTTGAACGCGAAGACCCTGCCCCGCATTTGCAACGTTTCCATGCAATCCTCGTGCCCGGTGGCTTTGGCGAACGCGGCACCGAAGGCAAGATCAAAGCCGTCGAATTTGCCCGCACCCGTGGCGTGCCTTACCTTGGCATCTGTCTTGGCATGCAAATGGCAGTCATTGAAACTGCCCGCAATCTGGCCGGCCTGAAAGACGCCGGCTCAGAGGAATTCGACCACGAGGCCACCAGCAAAGGCGGCGCCAAGCGCTTTACCCCTGTGATCTACCACCTGAAAGAATGGGTCCAAGGCAACCACGTCGTCGCCCGCAAGGTCAATGATGACAAAGGCGGCTCGATGCGTTTAGGGGCCTATTCCGCCCATTTGACCTCTGGTTCCAAGGTTGCCGAAGTTTACGGCACCACCGAGATCGAGGAACGCCACCGCCACCGCTATGAGGTAGATATGACCTACCGCGACAAACTTGAAACCTGCGGCCTTATGTTCTCGGGCGTTTCACCCGATGGCAAACTGCCGGAAATCGTCGAGGTCAAGGACCATCCGTGGTTTATCGGCGTGCAATTCCACCCCGAGCTAAAGTCCAAACCCTTCGCGCCACACCCGCTGTTCGCCGATTTTATTCGCGCCGCAGTAGAGGCAAGCAGGTTGGTCTAAGCACCGCCAAACCCAAGGCCGGGGTAAATCACCCCGGCGTCCCCACACCAAATTCGCCACCCAGCGTAGGGTGCGCTTCAGCGCACCGCCCCCCCTCACCGCGCCCAAACCCTACGCCAGCGCATCACCGGCCGTTCCACCAGCCACGCCACCAGCGCGGCATAGCCCAGCGAAACCGCACCCGCCAACGCAACCATTTGCAATGACCCAAGCGCCAGACCATGTGCATTGAACGCTTGGATAATCGCGAAGTGGCATAGGTACACGGTAAACGACCACACCCCAATCTGGCGTACCCATGTCCAATTCAGCGGCCTGAAATACCAATCCTGCGCCCGTGTGACAGCATAGTAGAACAGCGGCATCAGCGCGGCACCCTGAACCGAATACCGCAGCGTTGACCGAAACACCGGATCACGCAGCACAAAGCTTGCCAGGATCACCCCCAGCGCCACAAGAATCACGCCATGCCGCGCGGCACCTTGCGGCATCCAGCGTTCGGCAAGCCCCCGCGCCTGCATCAACGCCAAAAGGCAGCCATACAGCAGCCCGTCCAGCCGCGTATCCGATGATATATATATCAGCAGCTCGTCATGCCCCATTGGCACAAAACGAACCCAACGCCACAGCAGGCTTGCGACCAGCAACACCAGCACAAACCGCAACCCGATGCGCCCCCGTTGAATGGCCAGAAACAGCGCAGGCCACAGCAGGTAGAAATGCTCTTCAATCGACAAGGACCACAGAACTTCGGAACCAAAAATCTCATGCCGTTCGCCAAACTGTACGAAATAGTTGTAATAGAAAAACAGCTGGCTGGCCAATGTCCACGCCTCGACCTCGCCGCGAAACACCCCCAGCCACACCATGATACACCCCAAGGCCAACGTCACCAGAATCGGCGGGCCAAGCCGCAGCAACCGTCGCATATAGAACGCGCGCAGATCGATGCCACCGGTGCGTGACTGTTCGCGCAGCAAAAGCGTGGTGATCAGATAACCCGACAAAAAGAAAAACACCGTGACGCCAAAGCCGCCGGGAATGGCCGCACTCACACCCGCATGCGAGGCAAACACCACCAAGATCGATACCGCCCGCAAACCATCAAGTGACGGAATCTGCCCGTTTCGGGGGAACGTATCTCGCATTGCGCCAATTCCCTAAATACTCGGGCCTATCGCACAGCCACAACACAACACCTGTGGCAAATCAAGCCGCACCACGCGCCGCCTACCATCCCTGTTGCTCTGCCGCATCGGGGCTGCGCCCACCTCGTCGCCTTGCCACGCTACCGACTGCCAGTTTCACAACTCGCCCGTGTGCCGATTGCAGCCTTGCCAAAGCTTGCGCTTCCCCTCTGCGGCACAGCCTGCTACCAAGCAGCATGCTCAGTTATCAACACCACTACCACGCCGGAAATCCGGCAGATGTCCACAAGCACGCGCTGCTGGCGTGGATGCTCGATTACCTTGTCCAAAAGGACAAGCCGCTGACCTATATCGAAACCCATTCGGGGCGTGGCCTCTATGATCTGGGGGATGATGCAGCGCTGAAAACGGGTGAGGCCGCCAAAGGCATTTCCCTTCTTGAACAATCGCTTGCGCCAGATCACCCTTACCGCCAGCGCCTGAATGAGGTGCGGTTCAAATATGG
This sequence comes from Pseudorhodobacter wandonensis, assembly GCF_001202035.1. Taxonomy (GTDB): domain Bacteria; phylum Pseudomonadota; class Alphaproteobacteria; order Rhodobacterales; family Rhodobacteraceae; genus Pseudorhodobacter; species Pseudorhodobacter wandonensis. Next base: position 331,410 of record NZ_LGHT01000025.1, read on the forward strand.
GCCGATGGCCTATCCCGGCTCGCCCCTGATCGCCGCTATGACGCTGCGCGAGATTGATACGATCCATCTGGCCGAGCTGCACCCCGGTGAAAACGCCATTCTGGCCGAGCATCTGACCCAATGGGATGCGCATATCTATAAACAAGACGGCTTTAAGATGGCGCAGGCCATATGCCCGCCCACGCCCCGCCGCGGAATGCTGCTGGTCGACCCCAGCTATGAGGTAAAGGCCGAATATGACAGCATTCCCAAAGACTTCGTCAAAATCGCGCGCAAGTGGAATGTCGGCATTCTGGCACTGTGGTATCCGTTGCTGACCTCGGGCAGCCACGGGCCGATGCTGGCCGCATTGACCGCGGCTTTCCCCGATGCGCTGCGCCACGAAGTCCGCTTTCCTCCGGTGCGCGAAGAGCATCGGATGATCGGATCGGGCATGTTCATCGTGAACCCGCCTTACGGGCTGGCGGACCACGCCGACCAGATCTCAAAGCTCTTTACACCGAAAGGATAGGTCATGCCCAAAGGTTACTGGATGGTTCAGGTCGAGGTTACAGACCCCAAGGTGTATGATGATTACCGCGCTGTCGTGGCGGCCCCGCTGGCGCAATATGGCGGGCGCTTTCTGGTGCGGGCTGGTGCGCAAATCGTCAAGGAAGGCGCAGCCAAGTCCCGCCCTGTTCTGGTTGAATTTCCAAGCTATCAAGCCGCGCAAGATTGCTATGACAGCCCCGAATACCAAGCGGTTCTGACACTTCGCCTGAAATCGGCGCAGGCTGATTTTGTGATAGCCGAAGGCTGGGACGCCTAGGCCTTTGGTGCGCGGCTCCAGAACCGCCACATCAGCAGCCCGGCGGCAACGCTTAGGCCCACCGTCAGGCCCAGCCACAGCCCGGCCCCGCCAAACCCCAACGGAAATGCCAGCACATAGCTGGACGGAATGCCCAACCCCCAATAGCTCAGCGTGACAATCCACATTGGTGCCCGCGTGTCTTGCATTCCGCGCAGAAAACCAAGGGCCATCGCTTGGGTCGCATCAACCATCTGAAACAGCGCCGACAGCGCCAAAAGCACTGTGCCAAAGGCGATAATTGCCCCTGCCGAAGGGTTTGTGCGGTCCAGAAACAGCGCGACAATCGGGCCGGGCAGCGCCAAAAACAGCACCACCATTGCCACACCAAACCCCAAAGACAGCACCAGCGCCACTTTGGCCCCATCACGCAGGCTTTGCGCATTGCCTTGCCCCATCGCGCGGCCCACCCGCACAGTCGCCGCGTTCGACAGCCCCAAATGCACCATAAACGCCAGCGCCGTTACCTCAAGCGCAATGCCATGCGCCGCCAGTTGAACCGTGCCGATCCACCCCATCATGATAGCCGAGGCCTGGAACAATCCGCCCTCTGCCAACCCGGTTAACCCGATCGGCCACCCCACACGATAGACCTGATGCATGGCTTGCCAATCAGGCCGCCAAAAGCGCTGAAACAGATTGAACCGCCGCAAATCGGGTTGCCAATGCGCATAGAACCCCAGTGCGACAAAGGTCACCACTTGCGTCAGCACAGACGCAATCGCCGCCCCGCGCACGCCCATTTCCGGCGCGCCCCAATTCCCGAAAATCAGCGCATAGTTGATACCCGCATTCAGCACCACGGCAGTCATCGTAATCCACAGCACCACTTGCGTGCGCTCCAATGCCGCCAGATAGCTTTTCAACGCCATCACCAACAGCGCAGGCATCATGCCCAGGCCTGCAATACGCAGATAGTCTTGGGCTAGGGCCGAGACATCCGGCTGCTGCCCCAGCGCCAGCAAGATCGATTCTGACCTCCAGAAAACCGGATAGCAGGCAGCGCCGAACCCGATCGACAACCACAGACCCATACGCGTATCGCGCCGCACCTGCACCTCATCGCCGCGCCCCAGCGCTTGCGCCACCATCGGCATCACCGCCTGGCCAAAGCCGGAACCAAGAATAAACACGATGAAAAATGCAGATGCGCCCAGCACCACAGACGCCAGTTCAACCACGCCGTACCAACCCAGCATGACCGTATCGGTCACATGCAGCGCCATTTGTGCAAGATGGCTGCCAATCAGCGGCAGCCCCAAAGCCAGCAATGCGCGGGCGTGATCGGTTTTTGAAAGGCGGGAAAATGTGTTCATCCACCAGCCTTACCCTTGGCCAAAGGTTCCGGCAAGGGCCAGATCTGCTAAAGCGTCGCCTGCAGCATCGCCGCAGATAACACCGCCACCGTCAGCCCCGCGCCCAGCTCGATCAACGGGGCCAAACGTGCCAAGCGCCTGCCCGCCAATGCCGCCAGCGCGCCTTCACGCGCCCAAACCGATGCGAAAGCCACCGCAACCGTAATCGTCGCCGTACCAAGGCCCATTGCATAAGCCCCCGCAATGCCCGCCGCATCAATCCCCATGCGCCAGCATAAAACCAGCAGGAACAATGCCCCCGTGCAGGGCCGAATGGCGATGCCCGCGATCAACATCACCGTATCGCGCCAGCCGGTCAACGCTGCAACTTGCGCCGCATCAGGCCCATGCGCATGGCCACAACCACAATCGCCCGCGTGGTCATGCCCATGATAGTCATGCGCCGCGGGCTGCACATGCACAAAGGCCTGCCGCAATTTGGCCCCGCCGCGCCATGCCAACCAGACCCCGATCATGCCAATCGCGCCATAGCTGACAGGGGCAAAGAAATCCTCGGCCAAGCCTACCATCGCCTTGCGCGTCAGGCCCAGCACAAAGACACCCGCATAAACCAGCATCACGGCTGTCGTCGCCTGTGCAAGACTCGACGCCAGCGCAACACCCATCAAGGGCCACAACCGCACCCGCTGCGCCACGCCATAACCACCGATCAGCACTTTGCCATGCCCCGGCCCCGCCGCATGAAAAAACCCATAAGCGAAACAAACACCCAGCAGGCCCATCAGCGCCCCCGGCGCACCTGCCCGCAATTGCCGCAACGCGCGGGCCAGCGCGTTTTGCGCATCATGCTGGGCAGCAGCGGCCCAAACGGTAAAAGCATTAAGACCCCCGCTTGCCCAAAAAACGACAAAGGCCAGCCCAAGCAAGGCCCCCAGTAAAATCAGCGCGCGGGGCATGTAATGCGCACCTCGTCGGCGTAATTGGCACCAACAGCCGGAAAATCTGCCTCGACGCTTTGACTGGCTTGATACTCTTGCAAAACCGCCTGCAGCTTTTCATCTGCCTCCGACAGATCAGGCGCATAAACTTTGGCCTCACAGCCCGCAGGCGCGTTCGTCAACACAGCGTCAAACGCGATGGTATAGGCCGTGTAATAGCCGGGATCATAGATCTGAACCGCCAACCCTTCCGGCCCGGGCCGCACAGGCGTTGCCAGTTTTCGCAAATGGGTCGAGGTGATAATCCCATCCTTATAACGGGCGGTCACGTCCTCGGGACGGCCCATTGCCACCGCTGCGCCTTGGTTTTGCACATGCAAGTCACCATCATAATCGGCATCCCAGCCCATATCAAAACCGCTTAGGCTTGCCTGCGCCTCGGACGTCAAACGGCCGTCACCATCCGGGTCCAACCCGCGATCTTCAATCGCCAGCAATGAATAGAAATCGTCATAGGCCCAGCTGATCCGCAGCGCCGTCACTTGGCCTTGGCCATCAAAAATGACCTCGACACCGCTGTCGATAAAAATATGCGGATGCGCGTTGGCGGCTTGGGCACCCAAGCCCACCGCCAACGCAAATGTCAAACCAAACCTCATACACCCCTCGCAAACCCGCATTGCGCGCAACTTGCCACAGAGGCATGTGGGATGCCAGAACCCCTAGCCTTTTGGTTGCGACAGGGCCCCCAAGGTGGCAGCTTTCGGCTTACGCAGCTCTGGCGGGACCGCAGCGTCAAGCAACCCTTCGGAAGCATGGATCACTTGTCGTCCCTTACCAATGATCAGCGGATCCGGCACGCCGATCACAGCCGCGTCCTTGCCGGGGTAATCGATACTTGCCAGAAAATGCCTCATACAATTCAGCCGCGCGCGTTTCTTGTCGTTCGATTTCACGACTGTCCAAGGCGCATCAGCCGTATCGGTATAGAAAAACATCGCCTCTTTGGCCTCTGTATAATCGCCCCATTTATCCAGCGAGGCCTTATCAATCGGCGACAACTTCCACCGCTTCAGCGGGTCGGTCTCGCGGCTTTGAAACCGCGCGCGTTGCTCGTCCTGCGTGACCGAAAACCAATATTTATAAAGCTGAATGCCCGAACGCACTAACATCCGCTCCAGCTCTGGTGCCTCTCGCATAAATTCCAGATACTCAGTAGGCGAGCAAAACCCCATCACCCTTTCCACGCCCGCGCGATTGTACCACGAACGGTCAAAGAACACGATTTCCCCGCGGGTTGGCAGATGCTCGACATAGCGCTGGAAAAACCACTGGCCCTGCTCCCGTTCGCCGGGTTTGCTCAGGGCTACCACACGGGCATAACGCGGGTTAAGATGCTCCATAAAGCGCTTGATCGTACCACCCTTGCCCGCAGCGTCGCGGCCTTCCATCAAGATCACAAACTTCTGCCCGGTCTCTTGCGCCCAAATCTGGACCTTCAACAATTCGGCCTGCAACTTGGCCTTTTCAACCTCATAAAGCTTGCGCGCCATTTTGCGGGCATAGGGGTATTTCCCCTGCTCAAACGTCTCGCGCAGGGTGTTTGGATCAGCAAGTTTTTGGGTAACTTTGCGGCGCACTGGCTTAAGGGCCGCAGCGGCATCAGACTGCCCCAAACCCAACTCCGGGTTTGCCCCGATACTTGCGCCGGCATCTGCCCCGTCGGCGGAATCCGGTCCAATCTTGGCAGAGTTTGTCGCTTCAGCCATGTCATCTCCTTTTGCCAAATCTTGCATCAAAACCCTGCCGTCAGATGACCTGAACCTGTCACCGGAACCTCATGTTCAAGTCTACAACGTCAGCACCTGCGACGCATTGATCCCTGTCAAACTGCCCCCTATGGCACAGCCCTTGCGCGGCCTGCAAATATCCGCAACACTCAGCCAAAATCCCGATATTTGAAAAGGTTTTCCCCTATGCTGACGATCTACGGTGTCCTGCGCTCGCGCGCCACGCGCCCCCTGTGGCTGCTGGCCGAGGCCGGCAAGGATTTCACCCATGTCCCCGTGATTCAAAGCTACCGCCTTACCGATCCGCTGGCACAAGATGCCCCCCTGAACACCCTGTCACCCGATTTCCTAAAGATCAGCCCGCAATCAGCTGTTCCGGTGATGCAAGACGGTGATCTGGTGCTCACGGAATCCCTCGCCATAACGCTCTACCTTGCCCGCGAATACGGTGGCACCCTCGGCCCGCAAACCAAGGCCGAACTGGCGCAGGCCGAACAATGGGCGCTGTTTGCAGGCATCTCGATTGATCTACCCGGCATTGATATCATTTACACCTATGCCGACGGCCTGTCAGATACACCCGAAGGTGCCGCCAAAATCGCGGCTGCAGTTGAACGCCTCGCGCGCCCGCTTGCACGGGTCGAGGCCCATCTCGCCCAGCATGACTACCTGATCGGCAACCGCTTTACCGTGGCCGACATCATGCTGGCCGAATGCTTGCGCTATTCGCAAGCGCATAAACCTCTGCACCAAACCTATCCCAAAACCTTTGCATGGCTCGCCCGCTGCCAATCGCGCCCTGCCTTTATCGACATGATGGCCCGCCGTAACGCCGAACCTGCCTAAGCACCCAAAGGGCGGGGTTGCCAATCCTGCCCATTTCATCTTGGCCCAAATACCTGAAATCCACCGTTGCCGCACACACTGCGCAACAGGTTACGCACCACTTGCCCCCCTCTCCCTTGCGCCGCGCGCCCCCAAATGGTCTAATCCCGCCTCAAAGACGTAAACAAGAATCGAGCAGCGCATGGCCAACGACCTTCTTTCCACCGCCCCCGAAACCTATGATGCATCTTCCATCGAGGTTCTCGAAGGGCTGGAACCAGTGCGCAAACGCCCCGGCATGTATATCGGCGGCACGGATGAGCGTGCGCTGCATCACATGGTTGCCGAAATCCTCGACAACTCGATGGATGAGGCCGTCGCAGGCCACGCCAATCGCATCGAGGTAGAGGTTCTGGCAGATGGCTCGGTCACAATCCGCGATAACGGCCGTGGCATTCCGATTGACCCGCACCCCAAATTTCCCGGCAAATCCGCCCTTGAGGTAATCTTGTGCACCCTCCACGCCGGCGGCAAGTTTTCCAACAAGTCCTATTCTACCTCGGGTGGTCTGAACGGCGTTGGCTCTTCGGTCGTCAACGCGCTCTCTGACAGCATGATCGTGCAAGTCGCGCGCAACAAAGAGCTGTACGAGCAACGCTTTTCACGCGGCGTCCCTTTGGGTTCTGTGGCCAAAGTGGGGGCCGCGCCAAATCGCCGTGGCACCACGATCACCTTTCATCCCGATGCCGAAATCTTTGGCACACTGAAATTCAAACCCGCGCGGCTTTATAAGCTGACGCAATCCAAGGCCTATCTTTTCTCGGGCGTCGAAATCCGCTGGAAATCCGAAATCGACGATGGCACCACCCCGACCGAGGCCACCTTCCACTTTCCCAACGGCCTTGCCGACTTTCTAAATCAATCGCTCACCGGCGCGATGACCTATGCTGACCGCCCTTTTGCCGGCAAAGTGTCGTTTGAGGAAAAATTCGGCGTTCCCGGTTCCATCGAATGGGCGATCAACTGGACACCGGTGCGCGACGGCTTCATTCATTCCTATTGCAATACCGTGCCCACAGCCGAAGGCGGCACACATGAAGCAGGCTTTTGGGCCGCGATGCTAAAGGGCGTCAAAGCCTACGGCGAACGCGCCAATAACAAGAAAGCCGGCCTTATCACCCGCGAAGATATGCTGACCGGCGGCTGCGCCCTCATCTCTATTTTCATCCGCGAGCCGTCTTTCGTTGGCCAAACCAAAGACCGGCTTTCCAGCGATGAGGCCAGCAAATGGGTTGAACTTGCCGTCAAAGACCATTTTGACAACTGGCTTGCCTCTGATACCAAATCTGCCGGCGCGATTTTGGACTTTCTGGTTTTGCGCGCCGAAGAGCGCCTGAAACGCCGTCAGGAAAAGGAAACACAGCGCAAATCGGCCACCAAACGCCTGCGCCTGCCCGGCAAGCTGACAGATTGCACCGCTAAAAACCGCGACAACACGGAACTGTTTATCGTCGAGGGGGACTCGGCAGGCGGGTCGGCCAAAGGTGCCCGCAACCGCGAAAATCAGGCACTTTTGCCGCTAAAGGGTAAAATCCTGAACGTGCTTGGCGCGGCGTCGAACAAGCTGCACGACAACTCGGAAATCCGCGATATATGTGAGGCCTTGGGTGTGCAGATGGGCACCAAGTTCAAGGTCGATGACCTGCGCTATGACAAGATCATCATCATGACCGATGCGGATGTTGACGGCGCCCATATCGCCAGTCTGCTGATGACATTTTTCTTTACCCAAATGCGGCCCTTGATCGACAAAGGCCACCTCTACCTCGCTTGCCCGCCATTGTACCGCCTGACCCAAGGCGCCAAACGCCTTTACGTTGCCGATGATGCCGAAAAAGAGCTTTGGCTGGCCAAAGGCTTGGGCGGCAAAGGCAAGATCGATGTGCAGCGGTTCAAGGGCCTTGGCGAAATGGATGCCAAAGACCTGAAAGACACCACAATGAACCCTGATAGCCGCAAGCTTATCCGCGTCTCGATTGATGAGGATGAACCGGGCGAAACCTCGGATCTGGTAGAACGCCTGATGGGCAAAAAGCCGGAACTGCGGTTCCAGTATATCCAGGAAAACGCGCAATTTGTCGAAGAGCTGGATGTCTGAGCCGCGCACGGCACCTGCCCGAACACCTGCCCCCGAACGTCATTCGCCGCGGTTTTCCCAAACACGCGTCGAAAAAACTTCGGTCAGACCTAAGATTTTGCCAAGCTTGACTATGCAGCCAAACTTTATGTCGGTATCAAAGTACTCATAAACTCAGCATTCCTGCTGTTTAATACTGAAAACTTAAGGTTGAATAGCTCAGTGCGCATTCTGATCACCAATGATGATGGCATCAACGCCCCGGGCCTTGAGGTGTTGATTGAAATTGCAACCGAACTTGCCGGCGCCGGTGGCGAGGTTTGGACAGTTGCGCCCGCCTTTGAGCAATCAGGCGTTGGCCATTGCATCAGTTACACCCACCCCACGATGATCGCCGAGCTTGGTCCACGCCGGTTTGCTGCCGAAGGCAGCCCGGCCGATTGCGTGCTTGCAGGCCTTTATGACGTGATGCCCGATGCCCGCCCCGACCTTGTGTTGTCGGGCGTCAACCGCGGCAATAACGCGGGGCAAAACGTGCTTTATTCCGGCACTATCGGCGGCGCGATGGAGGCCGCTTTGCAAGGCATCCCTGCGATTGCCTTGTCACAGTTTATGGGCGAACGCACCCAAATACTAACCGATCCCTTTGAAGGCGCGCGCGCGCATGGCGCAGCCCTGATCCGCAAGCTGCTGGACCAGGGGCTGTGGGACACGGATGATGATTACCAGCTGTTTTACAACATCAATTTTCCACCCTGCGCCGCTGCCGATGTAAAGGGCAGTCAGGTCGTTGCCCAAGGTTGGCGGCCCAACACCTATTTCGGGGTAGAGCCCCACCACGCGCCCAATGGTCGCCGGTTTTTGTGGATAAAAGGCGGGGCGCAGCAGGTCGATAGCGGGCCGGGTACCGATGTTCATGTCAACATGAATGACTATATCGCGGTCACGCCAATGCGTGCCGATCTGACCGCGCATGACCGGCTTGCCGACCTGAAGGCGCGGCTTACATGAGCCATCACGCCGAAGATCACGGGGATAATACCGACGACGATCTTGCCGAACGCAAGATGCGGTTCTTATTTGCGCTTCGGTCCAAGGGTGTTACCGATGCCCGCGTTTTGACGGCGATGGAACGGATAGACCGCGGCCATTTCATCAAAGGCCTGTTTGCCGATCGAACCTACGAAGATATGCCCCTGCCGATTGCATGTGGCCAGACCATCAGCCAGCCGTCGGTTGTGGGCCTGATGACGCAGGCCCTGAACGTTCAGCCCCGCGATACGGTGTTGGAAATCGGCACCGGCTCAGGCTATCAGGCCGCGATCCTCAGCCAGTTGGCCCGCCGGGTCTATACCGTCGATCGCCATCGCCGCCTTGTGCGCGAGGCAAGCGACGTATTCCGCACGCTCAACCTGACCAATATCACCTCTTTTGCCGCCGATGGCAGCTATGGCTTGCCCGAGCAAGGGCCGTTTGATCGCATTCTGGTCACCGCCGCCGCCGAAGACCCGCCCGGCCCCCTCTTGGCGCAATTGAAAAACGGGGGTATCATGGTTGTACCAGTGGGCCAGTCAGATGCCGTGCAAAGCTTGATAAAAGTCACCCGCCATGAGACAGGCTATGAATACGAAGAACTGCGACCGGTACGTTTCGTGCCATTGGTCGAAGGTCTAGCAGCCGAGTAGGGCAAAAACCAAACAGCACCGGGGCAAACCCGGGCAAACCAAATGAGGCCGAGCCATATGAACCGTTTACCCCAGCTTGTAAGCACCCGAAATCTGATGCTTGGCGTCGCACTTGGGGCCCTTTCGGCCTGTGTGCAAGGCGGCGGAATGGATTGGGATATGCGCGGCCTGACCGGCGGCCCGTTGGATACCAGCGACGCGGCCCTGCAGGCAACTGTCGCGCGGCCCCGCGCCGATAGCCGTGGCGTTATCGCCTATCCCAGCTATCAGGTCGCCGTCGCACGGCGCGGCGATACCGTTGGCAGCATTGCCGCCCGCCTAGGGATGAACGCCGATGAATTGGGCCGTTACAACGCCTTGATGCCATCCGACCTGCTGCGCGAAGGTGAAATAATCGCGCTGCCCCGCCGGGTTGAGGCCGCGTCCGTAGTCGGCACATCCCCGCAAAGCGGCGAAATCGTCGGCGGCACCATTGCCCCAGCACCGGTAGAGGTTACAACCCTCGCCTCGGACGCGCTTGACCGCGTGGGCAACTCCGGTACGGCTAACACAGCACCCACAGCCGTAAAACCAACAGCCGAGCAACCCGGCCGCCACCGTGTGCAGCGCGGCGAAACCGCCTATTCCATTGCCCGCACCTATGGCGTCAGCGTAAAATCTCTGGCCGATTGGAACGGGCTCGGGCCAGACCTCGACCTGCGTGAAGGCCAGTACCTGCTGATCCCGGTTCTTGAGGGCAATGCCGCCCCCGCCGACGCGAATACGACAACCGCCCCGGGGAATGGCTCGCCAACGCCCGTTCCGCCGTCGGCCGCAAAACCCTTGCCCGAGGAAAAAACCACACCCGCAGCGTCCAAGGCAAAGGACACACCAGCCTCGCCAGATCTGGGCAAAACCCGCACCGCCGCGTCTTCGTCAAAGTTCATGTTGCCTGTTGCCGGTAAAATTATCCGCCCATTCACCAAAGGCAAAAGCGAGGGTATCGACATCAGTGCGCCAGCAGGCACACCTGTTGCCGCCGCCGCCAATGGCCAGGTTGTGGCGCTGACAAAAGATACCGATCAGGTGCCGATCCTGGTGATCCGCCATGACGGAAATGTTCTGACCGTCTATGCGGGCATCGATGCACCCAAAGTCAAAAAAGGCGATACCGTTAAAAAAGGCCAAACGATCGCTGTCGTTCAAAAAGCCCCGGCTTTCTTGCATTTCGAGGTCAGAAAAGGCGTTGATGCTATCGATCCGATGTCTTTGGTCGAGTGAACATAAGGCCGCCCTGCACCAGCAGGGCGGCCTCTAAATCAAACTATACGCTGCCCGCAGATCATGGCCGCGTCCAGCATCTATCGAAACTTGGCCCTAAATCGTTACGCCATGACGCGCGGCCAGATCGGTAAAGAACTGCCAGGCCACACGCCCCGACCGCGACCCGCGCGTTGCTTGCCATTCAATCGCCTCGGCGCGCAATGTATCAGGCGCCACAGTCAAACCATGCGCTGCGCAATAGCCGTCAATCATTGCCAGATACTCATCCTGCGTACAGGGATGAAACCCTAACCACAGGCCAAAACGATCTGACAGCGACACCTTTTCTTCAACCGCCTCACCCGGGCTGATTGCGGTAGAGCGCTCGTTCTCGATCATATCGCGCGGCATCAGGTGGCGTCGGTTCGAAGTGGCATAGAAAATCACATTCTCCGGCCGCCCTTCAATCCCGCCATCCAGCACCGCCTTTAGCGATTTGTAATGCTGGTCATCATGGCTAAAGCTCAGGTCATCGCAAAACAGGATAAACCGGCGGTCAGGGGCCGCACGCAGATGGCGCAGCAAGGCGGTAACGCTGGGCAGATCTTCGCGCGACAATTCAACCAGTATCACCGGATAATGCGCGTTAATATCGGCATGTATCGCCTTGACAAGGCTAGATTTTCCCATCCCACGGGCGCCCCACAACAGGGCGTTGTTGGCAGGCAAACCTTTGGCAAAATGCAACGTATTCTCGTGCAATATGTCACGCGCGCGGTTGATACCAATCAGCAGGCCCAGATCAACCCGCGACACATCCGCAACCGGGTCCAGCCGCTCTGGCCCGGTGTGCCAGATAAAGGCGCTGGCGGCGTCAAAATCGGGTGCCGGCAACGGCGGCGGGCTAAGGCGCTCTAACGCGTCAGCGATGCGGATCAAGGCAGCGTTATCCATTACTTAACCTCTTCGCCGCTATCGTCCTCTTCATAGTCGTCTTCTTCAACCCAAAGGCCTTGGGCGCGCAGATCGGCTTCACGCTGCTTTTCCACACGACGCACCAGCAGGATCGAAATCTCATACAGCCCATAGATCACGCTGAACAAGATAACCTGTGACGGCACATCCGGCGGCGTCGCAATAGCGGCCAGCACCAGAATGGCGACAACCGCATATTTGCGCACGGCCCCTAGGCCCGCCGCCGAAACCAGCCCCGCCTTACCCATCAGCGTCAACAAAACAGGAAGCTGGAAGCTAAGGCCAAAAGCGATAATGAACTTGATGGTCAGCGACAGATACTCTTCCATCGAGCCTTGGAACAAGATGCCGGCATCTTTGGCGGTCGATGGGTCGGCATTCATTTCCTGAAAGCCCAGAAAGAACGAATAAGCCATTGGCATAATGACATAAAAGGCAAAGGCCGCACCAAGGAAAAACATCACGGGCGATGCAATCAAGAAAGGCAGGAATGCGCCTTTTTCACTTTTGTACAGGCCAGGCGCCACAAACCGCCACATCTGCGTGGCGATAACCGGAAAGGACAGAACAAAGCCGCCAAAGATCGAAATCCGCATCGCAACAAAAAAGCCTTCTTGCAGCTTGATCAGCACAAGATGGCATTCCTGGCTGCGTTCGGCCAAAGAAATACAGATAGGTTGCGTCAGAAAGTGAAAAATCGGGTTCCAGATGGTAAAGCAAATCACCATCGCCACCACAAACGCACCAAGCGAGATCATCAGGCGGCTGCGCAGCTCGGCCAGATGTTCGATCAACGGGGCAGAGCTGTCATCAATATCGTCGGCGCTCATGCGTCACTCTTCTTTACAGTTGGCTTCTTTACAGCTGGCTTCTTTGTCGCAGGTTTTTTGGCGGAAGGTTTTGCCGCGCTGGCCTTTTTGACAGCCGGTTTTTCTGTTGCCTTAGCCGCAGTCTTAGCCGCAGCCTTGCGTGGCGCAGGCTTGGCCTTGGCCGCCGGTTCCGCCACTGCCGCAGCAGCAGGCTCTGCTTTTGCGACCAATTCTGCACGTTTGGCGGCTTGCGCATCTGCCAGGGCCTGGGTCGCCGGGCCTTTGGGCACAGCGTCGGGCGCTGGTGGCTTCGGCGCTGCCGGGTCCGGCTTGGGCGCTGCCGATTTGGCCGCCTTCATCGGGTCCCAGCTTTCAAATTTGCTGGCCGCCGACTTTACCGCATCCAAACCCATAGATTTGGGCGAGGTCACATTGCGCAGGTCTTTCGCCACATCTTTGACGCCAGCCTCATCCGCCGCCGATTCCATTGCGCGGGAAAAATCGCGCGCCATGCCTTTGGCCTTGGCGGTAAACCGGCCAAGGGTGCGGAACATATCCGGAAGATCTTTGGGGCCGATCACGATCAGCGCCACCACTCCGATGATCAAAAGCTCTGACCAGCCGATATCAAACATGGGTCATTTCCCTAGCAAAGCTGCGTTCAGGCTTTGTCTTTTTTCTTTGGCGTCACATCAACCGCGTCATCTGCGGTTTTGTTTTCCAACTCTTCGGTCTCTTCTTTCACGCCCTTTTTGAACGCGTTGATGCCTTTGCCCACTTCGCCCATCAACGACGAAACCTTGCCACGGCCAAACAGCACGAGGACGACAACGGCGATCAAAAGAAGGCCCGGAATACCAATATTGTTAAGCATATGCCTATTCTCCCCTAGCGGGCCACGGCTGCGGCCCGGAACGTTACGTCTTTCCGTTTAGGCCGAAGCTGCGGCAGATCAAAGGGGGATTCGGCTTTACGCCGCGCGCTGCTGACAGTATTTTGTCAGTTGCCAAAGCCCTAACCGACCGGAAAAACCTGATGAGCCGCGACCAACGTATCTTTGATCTTATCCAGCGGATGCGCGATGGCAGGCTACACACGGCCGCCGATCTTGCACAGGATTTGGGGGTATCAACCCGCACCATCTGGCGCGATATGGCGATGATGGCCGCCACCGGAATCCCGGTCGAGGGTGAACGCGGTTTAGGCTATATCCTGCGATCGCCCTTGATGCTGCCCCCCATTATGCTGACGCAAGACGAGCTAGAGGCCTTGATGGATGGGTTGGCCTATGTCGCGGGCAAGGATGGCGCGCGCGCAAAAGCGGCACGGGCGCTGCGGTTCAAAGTGGCAACCTTGTTACCTCAGGCCGGGTTGGTACCGGATACCAAGGATCTGGGTTAATCAAGCCTTGAACACAAAGCAGCGGTCACGCCGGATCATCAGCCACAAAGGCGTGCCAACTTTGGGCAAGAACACCCCCGGCACGGCGGCAGTCAGCTTTGATCCGTCAAATTCCATCGTGAAATCAACAAGGCTTTCATGCCCCAAAAACCGCGCGCGTGAAACGATGCCACGGGCAGGCGTGCCGTCTTGCGATGTCGGGTTGGGGCCACGGCCGGCGCGATCGAAATCAATTTTCAAATGCTGGGGGCGGATCACAATTTCGACAGACCCCCCATCGGCATGGCCCGGCGTCAGAAATGCACCAAAGGGCGTTTGCGTCAACGCACCCTTAGAAACACCTTTGATCACATTGATATCGCTGAAAAAAGCTGCCGCTGCCCGATCAGACGGCGCGTTATAGATATGATAGGGTGAGCCACGCTGCACAATCTGGCCATCACGCATCAAGGCAATCTCATCGGCCATGCGCAGCGCTTCATCCGGCTCATGCGTGACCAGCAAAACGGCGGCGCCTTCATCTTTCAACACTTCCAAAGTGGTGTCGCGAATCCCGTCGCGCAAGCGGTTATCAAGGCCGGAAAAGGGCTCATCCATCAGCATGATGCGCGGACGCGGTGCCAGGGCCCGCGCCAAGGCCACGCGCTGCTGCTCGCCGCCCGACAGCTCATGCGGGTGCTTGGGGCCAAAGCCGGTCAGGTTAACGCGTTCCAGCAGCTCATCCACGCGGGCGGCTTTTTGCGCCCCGCTGCCCGACAGGCCAAAGGCCACGTTATTCGCCACAGTCAAATGCGGGAACAGCGCGAAATCCTGAAACATCAGGCCGATGCCACGCGCCTCGGGCGGCATATAATGCTGCGCGTCATACACGATTTGACCATCCATCTTGATCGTGCCGCTATCGGGCTTTTCCACCCCCGCAATCATCCGCAACGTCGTGGATTTGCCGCAGCCTGACGGCCCTAACAGGCAGGTCACCTGCCCCGGCGCCACGGTTAACGAAAGCCCCTTCACGACATCGCGCGCGCCAAAACGGCGCGACAGGTTGGTGACTTCTAATCTCGGCGTATTGGCGGGCATATGGGCGGGTGGCCTTTACCTTATCAAATCAATCAGAATTGAGTTAGCAGTCCCCGCCGCGCGGGGCAAGGCTTTGGCGGGGCTACTTTGCCGCAGCCGTTTCCAACGCCTGCCACGGGTGCACAGGCACAAAGCCATCTGGCCCCATGCTGCCCGCCCAAAAACTGCCACAGCGGCGTTGGTCGGCCGCGCGGCTGATCGGGGTCTTGGTCAACGCACACCACAGAAAGCTGCCAACAGCCCCATGGCCGACAAATATCATGTTGTCTAAAACTTCGGCCATAACCTCTTGAAATGCCTTGGTAATACGCTGACTGGCAGCCTGCGCGGATTCCCAACCCTGCGGCCCGATCGCAGGCTGCGCAAATAAGGCATCGGCCAGCGCCTCATGCGCGTCAAAGGACAGATAACCGGTGGCACTGCGGTCTACCTCGCCCATATCAGGATGCGTATGCAGCGGCAACGCAAAGGCATTGGACAGAAATTCCGCCGTTTGCTGCGCCTTCACCTCGGGCGAGGCGATGATGCGCCAGCCACGTCCCGGCCAGCCGCGCTTGCTTGCCGCGATCAGGCGCCGACGGCCTTGTTTTGAAATTTCCCAATCAGAAACAGCGCGTTGCGGGTCAATCTTAACCTCAGGGTGCGACAGATAAATGATCTTACTCACCATATTTTGCGCCGCCATAGAACTTTACAATATCCCCACGGGTTTTACCCAAGACAAAGTCGGACCAAATCAAAACCCGTCCCTTCGGGTCGGTCACGCGGCCGCCGTCGGGCAGCTCCAACAGGTTTTCAGGTTTTATCTCAACCCCGCAAAGCGTAACCGCAATAAGGCGATTGCGGCGGAGACGCACCCAAGGCAGCACCGCCCACAGATAGCTGAAAAAGGGCACCCGCGACATGAATTCGGTCGGAAACTTTACGACCAACCGGTTTGAAATAGCCGAAACAGTGGCTTGCGAGGCCCAGCTCATGAACCTCTCGTCAGCGATCATCGGGCGATACCAATAGGACGGGTCTTTTAGCCACATCTCTTTGAATTTGCTTGCAACATGGTGGTGGTATTTGGGATGAAACACCACCAGAGATGAATTGCCCCGTGCATATTTCCGCCCATTGGTCAAACGCCAGAGCAAGCGCCCAATCGCGCCCAAAGGCACAATCGCGCTTTGCAACAGCATCAACCCGTCAGGGCGCGGCAAGGCGGCAACCAGTTGCGCAAGATCGCCCGTCACAACCGTGTCCAGATCGATGTACAGCACCGGCAGGTCTTCTTGCAAAACGCCTGTTTCAAACATAGCCAGCTTGGTTTGGCATCCACCACGCTTGAACACCGGGTCCAACCAGAACTCGGGGATAAACCGCAGGTCAACGCGCGGGTCCAACCCCGGCCGCGCCCGATCTGACAGCAAAACAAAGCGCGGCTGACTGGCAGCATGGCTTGCAACAGCATCGACAAGGCGGTTTACGAGGGCGACATCATATTTGTCGCCCCACAGAAACATCACGCATTGCCAAACGGCCGCCTCAGATCGTGGCATTGATGGCCCCACCATCCAGCAGCAGGTTTTGACCAACGATAAAGCCTGCCTTATCCGAACAGAGGAACGCACAGGCTGCGCCAAATTCGGCCGCAGTCCCATAACGGCGCGCCGGAATCGTCGCTTGGCGCTGCTTTGTGGCGGCGGCGCGGTCGATACCCTGAGCCTTGGCAACACCATCATCCAAACTGTCGGCGCGGTCGGTTGCGTGAATGCCGGGCAGCAGGTTGTTGATGGTCACACCATGTTCGGCCACCTGCCGCGCTGTGCCTGCAACAAAGCCGGTCAACCCTGTACGGGCAGCATTGGAAAGACCAAGCTGCGGAATAGGTGCCTTGACCGACCCCGAGGTAATATTCACCACCCTGCCCCATTTGCGCGCAATCATCCCCGGCAACAGGGCCTGCATCAGCGCAATCGGCGTCAGCATATTGCCATCCAGCGCCTTGATAAAATCATCGCGCGACCAATCCGACCACAGGCCGGGTGGCGGGCCGCCGGCGTTTGTGACCAGAATATCCACATCACCAGCCGCCGCCAAAACGGCCGCCCGTCCCTCATCCGTCGTGATGTCAGCGGCAACCGCCGTCACCTCAACGCCGTAAGTTGCACGGATATGCGCCGCCGTAGCCTGCAACGCCGCATCTCCGCGCGCGTTGATAATCAGGTTCACCCCTGCCTCGGCCAAGCTTTCGGCGCAGCCGCGGCCCAAGCCTTTGGATGCCGCGCAGACCAACGCTGTTTTCCCTTTGATCCCAAGATCCATCTTTCTTGCCCCCTAAACCAGTTTCGCTAAACGCTATCAGCCCTGCACAACAAGCGAAAGTGCAGCCCGATGATTCGATTTGATTGTTCTCAATAGCGAAACAGTTTAGACTTCTCACCCGCATTGTTTCGCAATTCAGTACAGAAACGACCGCGCTAGCTTTGGAAATTTGGATTTGATAGTAGTTGATTTAGGTCATAAGTCAGAGCCTGTGACTTAAGCGCGGGATATGGTGGACAGAGATTTGAATACAGACTTAGCGTCATCCAACCTGCCGGGCCAACTCTGTCAGGTGTTTGCCTCTGACGATTTTTTCGTCACGATCGGGGTAAACCTGAACGAAGGCCTCTCCAGCCTTGATGAGGCCTGCTTGGGCGACATCTACGAACTTGTGCAGGATGCTGCCCCCCATAAGCTGCTTTTGGCGCGCGGCGGCGACAGCCAGATCATCGCACAGGGCAGCAGTCTGGGCACGGCCGGGGCCAAAGTGACAATCGAAGCGCGTTTTACCATGCTGGCCCCGGGCGGCGATAAGGTCGAGCTTCTGGCCCTGCATATCGCAGCCGACGCCGGTGATGGGGGCGGCTATTTCGTTTTGCCCTTATCCCCGATGGGCGAACAGATCGAATACACCCTGATTCAGGCCGAAGAGCCGCAGCCCGATGAACGCCTGAGCGACCTTTTATGCATCTCATTTGCCCGTGGCACCATGATTACCTTGGGCGATGGCAGCCAAAAACCGATTGAACGGCTGGCTGTCGGCGACAGGGTTCTGACCCGCGATCATGGGCCTCAGGCGCTGCTGTGGATCGGGCAGGTTACATTGCGGGCCGTTGGGGCCTATGCGCCTGTGGTCATTTCTTCGGGCGTACTGGGCAATAACGGTGATCTTGTGGTCAGCCAGCATCACCGCATGTTCCTGTACCAGCGCAACAGAAGCAAAGCCGTACCGAAATCGGAAATTCTGGTGCAGGCCAAGCATTTGGTGAACGGCGATACCGTGATTTTGCGCGAAATCGGCTTTGTCGATTACTACAGCCTCGTGTTTGACGCGCATGAAATCATCTATGCCGAGGGCATCCCCGCCGAAAGCCTGATGGTGTCCGAGGCAACCGTATCGCGCCTTCCGCCCGAACTGGCCGCCGAGGTGAAACAGCGTTTCCCCAAACTCAGCCAGATGCAGCATTTCGGGGTCGAGGCCGGCCCGCAAGAGCTTGCCGCGATGGGCCTGACCTCAGCGCATCGCAGTAAAGACAAACGATAGCACCGACACGCCTTGCAAACTGTTGCGAAGCGCCAAATTTGCAGCTATGTGCCGCGTATGTTGGACAATCGCCCCCCCCTTCCGCCCGAAATCGCCCGCCGCCGGACCTTTGCGATCATCGCTCACCCGGATGCCGGCAAAACCACTTTGACCGAAAAGTTCCTGCTGTTTGGTGGGGCTATCCAGATGGCTGGCCAGGTGCGCGCCAAAGGCGAAGCACGGCGCACGCGCTCGGATTTCATCAAGATGGAGCAAGACCGCGGGATTTCGGTTTCCGCCTCGGCCATGTCGTTTGATTTCCGCGAATACCGCTTTAACCTCGTCGACACCCCCGGCCACTCGGATTTTTCCGAAGATACATACCGCACGCTAACGGCCGTGGATGCCGCCGTGATGGTGATTGACGGCGCCAAAGGTGTGGAATCCCAAACGCGCAAGCTGTTTGAGGTGTGCCGCTTGCGCGACCTGCCGATCCTGACATTTTGTAACAAGATGGACCGCGAGGCCCGCGATACCTTTGAAATCATCGACGAGATTCAGGAAAACCTTGCGATTGACGTCAGCCCCGCCAGCTGGCCCATCGGCTCGGGCCGCGATTTCCTTGGCTGCTATGACATTCTGAACGACCGCTTGGAACTGATGGACCGCGCCGACCGTAACCGCGTGGCCGAAACGATTGAAATCAAGGGCCTGGATGACCCCAAGCTAGCGCAGCACATCCCCGCCGATATGCTGGCAAAACTGCGCGAAGAGCTGGAAATGGCCCGCGAATTGCTGCCCGCACTGGACCGTGAGGCGCTGCTGAACGGCTCGATGACGCCAATCTGGTTCGGCTCGGCAATCAACTCCTTTGGCGTCAAAGAACTGATGGACGGCATCGGCAAATTCGGCCCAGAGCCGCAGCCACAACCCACCAACAGCCGCAAAGTGGCGCCCGAAGAAACCGCCGTGACCGGCGTTGTGTTCAAAGTGCAGGCCAATATGGACCCAAAGCACCGCGACCGCGTGGCCTTTGTCCGGCTTGCCTCGGGGCATTTTGAACGCGGGATGAAGCTGAACCACGTGCGCAGCAAAAAGGTGATGACCATTTCCAGCCCTGTGCTGTTTCTGGCCGCCGACCGCGAATTGGCCGAAGAAGCTTGGGCCGGCGACATCATCGGCATCCCGAACCACGGCCAGCTGCGCATTGGTGACGCGCTGACCGAGGGCGAGGATTTGCGCTTTACCGGCATCCCAAGCTTTGCGCCGGAACTGCTGCAAGGCGTACGCGCAGGCGACCCGATGAAGGCGAAACACCTTGAAAAAGCGCTGCTGCAATTTGCCGAAGAAGGGGCCGCCAAGGTTTTCAAACCGATGATCGGCTCGGGCTATATCGTCGGCGTTGTCGGCGCGTTGCAGTTTGACGTGCTTGCCAGCCGGATCGAGCAGGAATATTCCCTGCCCGTGCGGTTTGAACCGTCACAATTTACCTCGGCCCGCTGGGTGCGTGGGCCAAAGGCCGAAATGGACAAGTTTATCAACATAAACAAAGGCCATATCGCCCAAGACAGCGATGGCGACACGGTGTTTCTGACCCGTCTGCAGTGGGATATCGACCGGATCATCCGCGATTACCCCGAGCTAAAGCTGACCGCGACCAAGGAAATGATGGTCTAAACGCAAGTTGAGGCCAAGCAAAAATCCTGCTTGGCCTTATTGCCTGATCGGGCCTTGCCAGCCTATGCTTGGCACCTGCGCCCGATTACTGCATTTGCCGGAAAACCCTGTGCCCGATGACAAAACCTACCCCAACGCCCCCGACAGCCTGATCGCCCATTGGGATAAACGCCGCGGCCCCATGCGCCCCGAACCGGGCGAGGAACTGTCCGCGCTCGATGTCGATCTAACGGCGCTCAAGGCGAAAATTCTGCCCGACATACCGCCCCCCCTTGCCAAAGGCGCCAGCCGTCATGCCGAAAAAGAGCATGAGCTGCGGACAGACCTTGTCGGTCAATCAGAGCTGGTGCTGCTGCACGGCATGCTGATCGCCCACATGCGCAAGCGCCGCTTTCCCGATCACGCCCCACAGCTGTTTCGGCGCATCTGGGTCGAACACACCCCGTATCTGCTGGACGTTCTCAGCACCCGTTGGCTGATCTCGGCCGTGATTACCTTTGGCGAACATGGCGCCACAGCATCAGAGCAGGCATTGGGCCGTGAAATGGGCATGATGTTTTCCATGATGAAACTGTATGAATTCGAACGCCTGCATTCCGGCAAAACCCCCGATGAGGCCTTTGGTCTAGGCCGCGTGAAAGCCGAATTGCCACTGGGTATGACGCCGTTTTCGCTTGCCACAGGCGGGCTTGATATCAACCTGCTGGCCCCCGTCTGGCAACGCGCGATGGACGAACCGGTGATGGGCGCGCTTGCCTGCCGCTTGCTGGAACAGCTGAACCAAGACCCCGGTGGGTTATTTCGCCGCATCGGCAAAATGCGAGCCAAAAAGCAGGCACGCATCGCTGCGCGCAAAGCCGAATAGAAAGCCTTGGAATGAAAGCGTTTTTGGTCACGACTGCCCAGAACCAGGCCCCCTATTTCCTGGAATGGGTCGCACATCATCAAGAGGTGGGCTTTACCGATATCGCCATTTATCAAAACGATAGCGATGATCTGAGCCATGAAACCCTGTCGCTGCTGCGCGACATTGGCGCCATACAGTATTTCTACAACCGCGCGCCCAAACCCATCCGCCGAACGCAGGCCTATGCCCGTGCGGCAAAGCTGCCGGCCTATGCCAACAGCGATTGGGCTATGGCCTTGGATATGGACGAATTTCTGGTCATCAAGGCAGGCCAAGGCAGGCTGATCGATTTGCAATCGGCTGTGCCAAATGCCGATTGCATCCAGATCACCAGCCGCAATTTTGGCAATTCGGGCTTTGAAATCGCAACCCCGCAGCTGGTCACCGAACGCTTTGCAATGGCGGAAAAGGCCAAAAGCACCAAGGCTGGCAAATGCCTGTTCCATCCCGCCAAATTCGCGCAACCCGGCATCAGCCGCCCGCATATCGCGCCGCAATCGCCGCCTATCATCCCTGTGACCGCCCCGAACACCTGCGCCCAGATCAACCACTATGCCACCCGCGATGTGGCCAGTTTTATGCTTAAAATGTCACAACGCTCGGTCAGCCCTGCGGTTGGCGCGCGCTATTGGGCCATGCGCAACACCAATGTTGAAATTGATGCAAGCATGCGGCCCTTTTTGGCGCGGGTCGCGATGCGAATGGCCGCGCTAAACGACGCCTCAGGCGGGAAATTGATGGACCTGCGCGAGGCGGCCATTTTTACCCACATGGCGCGCTATTACACGCTGCTGCAAGATGCCCCGATGCGCCAGTTGCGCAGCTTTTGCAAAAGCCATCCGGCTGCAGCAAAACCTGCCCGAAAACCCTCAGACAAGGCCATAACTTGACCTAGCGCAGAATTCGCGATAACTGCAGACAGGCCTTAGGGCCAAGACGCCGGGGCGCCCGGAATTTTTGCGTCCCTTCTCATTATTGCGGTCCGATACCGCATGCACAGGACGCACATGACCAAATTCTCTGACCTCGCGCTGGATCCCCGCGTGCTTAAGGCTGTGGCCGAAGCAGGCTACGAATCCCCTACCCCTATCCAAGAACAGGCAATCCCTCACGCGCTCGAAGGCCGTGATGTCTTGGGCATCGCCCAAACCGGCACCGGCAAAACCGCCAGCTTTACGCTGCCGATGATTACGCTGCTGGGCAAAGGCCGCGCCCGTGCACGGATGCCGCGCTCGCTGGTTCTGGCGCCTACGCGCGAACTGGCCGCACAAGTAGCTGAAAACTTTGACGTTTACGCCAAATACACCAAACTGACCAAGGCGCTGCTGATCGGCGGCGTGGCCTTTGGCGAACAAGACAAGCTGATCGACCGTGGCGTTGACGTGCTGATCGCCACCCCCGGCCGTTTGCTCGACCATTTTGAGCGCGGCAAACTGCTGCTGCAAGGCGTGCAGATCATGGTGGTGGATGAGGCTGACCGCATGCTCGATATGGGTTTCATCCCCGATATCGAAAAGATCTTTAGCCTGACGCCGTTTACCCGCCAGACCTTCTTTTATTCCGCCACTATGGCACCTGAAATCGAGCGGATCACCAACACCTTCCTCTCGGCTGCGGTGAAAATCGAAGTGGCGCGTCAGAACTCGACCTCTGAAACGATCACGCAAAAGCTGATCGAGGTAAAGCCAAGCCGCAAAGACCGCAGCTTTGCCGAAAAGCGGGCCGTTTTGCGCGCGATCATTCGGGCCGAGGGTGCGTCCTGCACCAATGCGATCATCTTTTGCAATCGCAAGATGGATGTGGATGTTGTCGCCAAGTCGCTGAAACAACACGGGTTTAACGCAAGCCCTATTCACGGCGATCTAGATCAATCCGTGCGCACCCGCACGCTTGAAGGGTTCCGCGACGGCACAGTGCATTTGCTGGTGGCCTCGGACGTGGCCGCACGCGGTTTGGATATTCCCGCCGTCAGCCATGTGTTCAACTTTGATGTACCCAGCCATCCCGAAGATTACGTGCACCGCATCGGGCGCACAGGCCGCGCAGGCCGTGAAGGCAAGGCGTTCACCTTGTCGACCCCTGCAGATGCCAAATATCTGGCAGCAATTGAAACGCTGGTCGGCCAGCCCATTCCGCGCGGCGAGCTGCCCGAAGGGATTGAAGTAAAAGCCGATCGCCCTGTCAAAGCCGCCGAAGACGATAGCGTTGAAAAACCAAAGCGCAGCCGTAGCAGAACCCGCACGCCCAAAGCCGAAAAGGTGAAGGCCGCGCCCGAACCCGTGGCAGTCGTTGAAAAGGTCGTGGCCCCCGTCGTTGCCGAGGCACAGCCCGAGCCAGAACCCCGCCGCGCCCCTCGCGATGAGCGCAGCGATGATCGCCGCACCGACAACCGCCGCAATGACTCTCGCAGTGACTCTCGCGGCGACACCCGTAATGACAGTCGCAATGACAATCGGCGCGGCGGCGGGAATGATCGCGTTATTGGCATGGGCGATCATGTCCCAGATTTCATTTTGCGCAGCTTTCGTCTGGAAGATAACCAAACCGATGGCAGCGACGACTCCGATGATGTCGCCGAAGAAAACATCAGCGAAAGCACCGACGAATAACCCTTACCGGCGGGGCTTTGGCCCTGCCGGTTTGCCTTCCATCCATAAAAAAGGCGCGCAAGGTTTCCCCTGCGCGCCTTTTTTCTTACCTTGTCGGGTTACCCCAAAAACGCCTTAGCCATCCGACAAACGGCTAACGACAACCGTCACCTCTGGCTTTTTGCCAATCTCTTCCATGCAGATCTGGCGGATCACACGGCGCACCGCTTCATCCAGCTTGTCGTCATCTCTCAGCACTTTTCTGCCGGCTTTGTCGACGAATTCAGTCAGATCAGCTTCCAGCGTATCTGCCAAAATCGCGCCAGTGCGGCCTTTTTCCGGCAGGCCTTTCACCTCGACCCAGGCATCGCCAAGCGGCTCGTCGGCCTCATCCAGCAGCAGCGTCACCATGATATGGCCGTTCAGCGCCATGCGGATACGGTCACGCACCACACCATCGCGCGCCCCGATCATCACCGAACCATCCAGATAGGTCCGACCGGCCTCGATATACTCGGCAACCTCGGGCGCATCCTTGGTCAGGTCAATCATCATGCCATTGGTCACAACGTCCGACATCCGGCCGGCCGCCATCGCAATACGGGCATGTTCGCGCAAATGGCGGTGTTCGCCATGCATCGGTATCACAATTTCAGGGTTCAGCACGCGGTGCACGGTTTCCAGATCAGGCCGGTTGGCATGGCCGGAAACATGGTACAACCCGCCGCTGTCATCCACCACATTCACGCCCATTTCCGAAAACGCGTTCATCACCGAAATCACGCCACGCTCATTGCCCGGAATGGTTTTCGACGAAAACAGGAATGTATCGCCCTCTTTCATCTCCAGCCCGAGGTATTTCCCGCGCGACAGCTGCGCCGAGGCAGCCCGCCGTTCCCCTTGCGAGCCGGTCACGATCAGCATCAGATTGCCGCGCGGCACGTCCAACGCCTCTTCGGGGCTAACGGTCCGCGGCAAATTCTTTAGCACGCCTGCGCTTTCCGCCGCCGAAACCATCCGCCGCATCGAACGGCCAAGGAAACAAACCGTCCGGTCCGCGGCCACAGCGGCATCGGCAAGCGTTTTCAACCGCGCCACGTTAGACGCAAACGTCGTCGCCACAACCATGCCGCGCTGCGCCTTGATCAGATCACGGATCGGGTCGCGCAGCGTCGATTCCGACCGGCCCGCGTGCAATGAAAACACGTTCGTGCTGTCACACATCAGCGCCTTTACCGGCCGTTCACGCGCAATCGCCTGGAACATATTTGCATCCCAAGGCTCGCCCACCAGCGGGTTTTCATCCAGCTTGAAATCGCCGGAATGCACAATCCGCCCTGCCTCGCAGTCGATCACAAGCCCCGAGCTTTCGGGAATCGAGTGGCTGACCGGAATGAATTGCACATCAAACGGCCCCGCCTTTACAACATCGGGGCGCGGCTCAACCACAGTGATCGCGTCTTTGGGGTGGCCGTGTTCATCAAACTTCAACCGCCCGATGGTCGCGGTAAAATTGCGCGCATAAACGGGGCATTTGAACTTGCCCCAAAAATGCGCAACTGCGCCGATGTGGTCTTCATGGGCATGGGTGATAAAAATCGCCTCAAGCCGGTCTTTGCGTTCTTCCAGCCACGTCATGTCGGGCATGATCAAATCGACGCCGGGCGTCGTATCCATATCGGGAAAAGCCACGCCAAGATCGACAAGGATCAGACGTTCCTTATCTTCGGGGCCATAGCCATAGACATAGGCATTCATCCCGATCTCGCCCGCGCCACCAAGGGGAAGATAGATTAAACGGTTCGCTTTCATGCGGTTTCCTTATTAAGTTCTTGAATAAGGACAAGGCCATGCATGGTCAAATCATCCTCGATTGCGTCAAAAATTTCTGTTCCCTGCTGGAACAACGGGGCAAGCCCCCCGGTGGCAATAACCTTCATCGGGCGCGGATGCTCCAGCTGGATCTGTTTGCAAATGCCCTCAACCAGGCCGATATAGCCCCAATACACGCCTGACTGCATACAGGCCACCGTATTCTTTCCGATGACAGTGGCAGGGTGGCTTACATCGACATGCGGCAAAGCGGCAGCGGCCATCGACAGCGCTTGCAGGCTCAGGTTTACCCCCGGTGCAATGACACCGCCAATATAGGCACCGTCCTGATCAACCACATCAAAGGTGGTGGCCGTGCCAAAATCCACCACAATCAAATCGCCGCCATGCCGGTCAAACCCCGCAACCGTATTCACCAGGCGGTCCGGCCCCACCGTTGTCCCTACATCAACCCGCGGCGCAACCGGCAGCCGGCAATCGGGTTTGCCAACCACCAAAGGGCGGCAGTGGAAATACCGGTCGGTCAACACCCGCAGGTTAAACACCACGCGCGGCACTGTTGACGAAATGATTGCCTCGGTAATCTCGGCCTCAACCTTGTTCAGCGTCATCAACGTGGTCAGCAGTACGTAATACTCGTCTGCCGTTCGTTTGTGGTCGGTCGAACACCGCCAGGTCGCGATAAACTTGGTGCCGTTCCAGATGGAAAACACTGTATTGGTATTGCCGCAATCGATCGCCAAAAGCATCTGGGTTACCTTTCGGTCAAAAGAAAATTTCGGCCGCGGGAATGGCGCGGCGGGCATGCGGGGTTTTCAGAACCAACGCGCCAGCGGCGTCGATGGTTTCAAAAACGCCACTCTCGGATCGGGTACCGGTACGGGCGGTGATGACCTCGCCCAAACGGGCCGCATGGGCCAACCACTCTGCCCGCAACGGCGCAAAGCCATTGTTGACGAACTCGGATTCCCATCGGTCATAGGCCACAGCCAAGGACGTCAAAAAGCTTTCGGGGCTGATCCGCAGTCCGGTTTCCGCCAAAAGGCTGACAGGTGTTACGGCACCCGTTTCAACTTGGTCTGGTGTCGGCGCCGCAATCAGATTGACGCCAATCCCGATCGACAACTGGCTGATGCCTTGGCCAACGCCACTGCTTTCCAGTAAAATCCCGGCCAGTTTGCCACCATTCAGCAGTACATCATTCGGCCATTTCAGTTGGAAACCCGTCGCAAAGCCGGTCACGGCGACACAAGCATCGCGCAAGGCCAACGCCGCCGCAAAGGACCGCAGCGCCACCTGCTCGGCCGGTTCAACCGGTTGCAGGGCCAATGTCGCATAAAAATTACCACGCGGGCTGCTCCAGGGGCGGCCACGTCGGCCACGCCCTCCGGTTTGCTCAGCCGCCATGATCCATGTCGGACGCGCCGGCGCAAGCCGTGCGGCATGCGCATTGGTGCTGTCAACGCTATCAAGCAAAACCCGGGCCACGCCTTGCGGCCAGCCCAGGGGAAGTGGTTCAGCGGACAAGCGTTTCCGCCGCCATTTGGGCCACAGCCTCAACCCCGAACAGGTTGACGACCCCGAACACCATGATCAATGCCGACCCCATCAGGGCCACCCATTGCACTGTGCCCATACGCCCGTCGATGCCATCGCTCTCTTTGCCGAAATACATGTAGAACACGATCCGCAAATAATAGAACGCACCGATGACCGAGGCGACAGCCCCCGCAATCGCGAGCCATGTCATCCCGGCGTTCACCGCCGCTTGCAACACGTAAAACTTACCGAAAAAGCCCAGCATCGGCGGCACGCCTGCAAGGCTGAACATCAGCACAAGCACGGCCAAAGCCTGCAACGGCGCCTTTTTCGACAACATGTTCAAGCTGTCAATCGAGGTGACCGCATGACCGTCTCTTTCCATCGACAAGATGAACGCGAATGTACCGACATTCATGCTGACATAAATCGCCATATAGATCAGCATCGCTTCAACACCGATCACGGTGCCCGAGGCAAGGCCGATCAAGGCAAAGCCCATATGCGCGATGGATGAATAGGCCATCAGCCGTTTGATATCGCGCTGGCCAATCGCCGCAATCGCACCGACAAACATCGACAGCACAGCCAGCAGCGCAATCACTTGCCCCCATTGGCCCGGAACCGCCCCAAAGGCATCATACATCAGCCGCGCCAGCAACCCCATCGCCGCCACTTTCGGCGCCGTGGCAAAAAACGCAGTCACAGGCGTGGGCGAGCCTTCGTAAACATCCGGTGTCCACATGTGGAACGGCACAGCCGATACCTTGAACGCCAAACCGGTAATCAGGAACACAAGCCCGAACAACAGACCCAAAGGCATGTTGCCATGGCCCAGCGTTGACAGAATGCCCGCAAAATCGGTCGTGCCTGCATACCCATAGGTCAGCGACGCGCCATACAGCAAAATCCCCGACGAAAGCGAGCCAAGCACGAAATACTTTAACCCTGCCTCAGCCGATTTCACATTGTCGCGCCGGAAACTGGCCACAACATACAGCGCCAACGATTGCAGCTCTAGCCCCATGTACAAAGCAATCAGGTCACCGGCCGAAACCATGAACATCATGCCCAGAACCGAAAGCGCCACCAAAATGGGGTATTCAAACCGCATCAAACCACGGCGGGTCATAAAATCGTGGCTGATAATCAGCACCGCTGCCGCCGAAAGCAAAACCGTAACCTTGGCAAAGCGCGCAAAGGGGTCGTCGTTGAACATACCGTCAAACGCCGTGCGCTCGCCCGTGATGCCCACCCCGATCCAAAAGGCAAGCAGAATGAACAAGCCCGCCATCGCCCAGTTCAGGCTGCCTGCAAGTTTATCCTTACCCGTGTAAACCACACCCAAAAGTGCGCCCATCGCACATAGCGCCAAGGTGATTTCCGGAAGGACGGTTGAAAAATCTGTCGGGTTCATCTGTCGTCCCTCAATGCTTGGCCACTTGCACATCACCCGACGCGGGGATGGCAGCATGGTAATCAGTCACAAGCGCGCTTACCGATGGCCCGATGATATCGGTCACAAGGCTCGGATACACGCCCAATAGCAGCGTCATTGCCACCAGCGGCGCAAAAATCGCACGCTCGCGGGTGGTCATATCAGTAATGGATTTCAGGCTTTCCTTGATCAGATCGCCAAAAACCACGCGGCGGTACAGCCAGAGACCGTAAGACGCCGAAAGAATAACGCCCGAAGTCGCCACCGCAGCAACCCAGGTGTTCACCTGGAAAATACCGACCAATGTCAGGAATTCGCCAACGAAACCCGATGTCCCCGGCAGGCCGACGTTGGCCATCGTAAAGAACATAAAGATCAGCGCATAATGCGGCATCCGGTTCACCAAACCACCATAGGCGCTAATATCACGGGTGTGCATCCGGTCATAAATCACGCCCACGCAAAGGAACAGCGCGCCCGAGATAAAGCCGTGGCTGATCATCTGGAAAATCGCCCCGTCCACACCTTGCTGGTTGGCCGAGAAAATCCCCATCGTCACATAGCCCATATGCGCCACCGACGAATAGGCGATCAGCTTTTTCATGTCTTCTTGCGCCAGCGCCACCAGTGACGTGTAGACAATCGCAATCGCCGACATCCACAGCACCAAGGGGCTCAGCAAATCCGCGCCAATCGGGAACATCGGCAAACTAAAGCGCAGAAAGCCGTAACCGCCCATCTTCAGCAAAATTGCTGCCAGCACAACCGAACCCGCAGTAGGCGCCTGCACGTGTGCATCGGGCAACCAAGTATGCACCGGCCACATCGGCATTTTCACCGCAAAGCTGGCAAAGAACGCAAGGAACAACAGGGTCTGCATGCCGCCAACAATGTGGAAGCCCGCGATATTCAGCGTATCTGACGCAAAGTTATGCACCAGCAATGTCGGAATATCCGTGCTGCCCGCATCAACATACATCGCGATCATCGCAACCAGCATCAGCACCGAGCCGAGGAAGGTATAGAGGAAGAACTTGAACGCCGCGTAAACCCGCGCCTGACCACCCCAGATCCCGATAATCAGGAACATCGGGATCAGCCCGGCTTCAAAGAACAAGTAGAACAGCACAAGATCCAGTGCGCAGAACACGCCCAGCATCAGCGTTTCCAACAACAGGAACGCGATCATATATTCCTTGACGCGCGTTTCCACCGACCAGCAGGCCGCAATGGTGATCGGCATCAGGAATGTCGTCAGCATGACGAACAGCACCGAAATACCATCGACGCCCATCTTGTATTTCAGGCCAAGGATCCAGTCGTATTCCTCAACAAACTGAAAGCCTGTATCGGCGGAATTGAAACCGGCCAACACGAACAATGACACCAGAAAGGTCGTCGCGGTAGCGACCAGCGCCACCCATTTCGCATTGTTGTTTGCAGCAGCATCATTGCCCCGCAAGAACAACGCCAGAATACCCGCCGCAACCGCCGGAATAAACGTGATGATGGAAAGAAGATTATCCATTAGTGCGCGCCCCCCGAGAGCGTCATCCATGTGACAAGGACAACGATGCCCACGACCATGGCGAATGCGTAGTGAAAGATGTAACCGGATTGAACGCGCCCGGCGAGACGGGTCAGCATCGGAATGATACCCATGGCAATTCCGTTGATCGAACCGTCAATAACGCTGCCATCGCCCTTTTTCCACAACACGGCACCCAACCATTTTGCGGGGCGGACAAAGATAACGTCATACAGCTCGTCGAAATACCATTTGTTCAGCAAGAACAGGTACAGCGGCCGCTGTTGCTTGGCCAGTTTGGCCGGAAGCTCGGGGCTGCGGATGTAGAATTTCCACGCCAAGGCAAAGCCCAACAGCATCGCGATAAAAGGCGAAACCTTTACCCACACCGGCGACAAATGTGCCTCATGGATCGTATGGTTATCCGGCCCAAAGAAGATTGCGCCTTTCGGTGCGGCATGGACTATATCGCCATGTGCCGCAGCGGCAGGGGCTGCCTGGGTCTCGGTCGTGGCGGCATGGGTATCGGTCGCATGTTCGGTGGTGCTGTTGCCCTCACCTGCTGCTTCATGCTGCGCCACTTCCATACCGAACCAGCTGTGCACCTTGTCCAGATCGCCAAAGAAAGAGCTGTACCACAGCATCCCCGAGAAGGTCGCCCCCAACGCCAGAACGCCCAGCGGGATCAGCATCACTTTCGGGCTTTCATGTGCATGGTCATGCGTATGATGGTCGCCACGTGGCGCGCCATAGAATGTCAGGAACATCAGGCGCCAGCTGTAGAAACTTGTCATAAAGGCCGCAATCACCAGCATCCAGAACGCAAAGTGAGACCCGACAAAGGCGCTTTCAATAATCGCGTCCTTAGACACAAAGCCCGCAAAACCAAACCAGCCTGTCAACGGAATACCAACGCCGGTAATCGCCAAAGTGCCGATCATCATCGCGCCAAAGGTCAGCGGAATTTTCTTACGCAAACCGCCATAGTTCCGCATGTCTTGCTCATGGTGCATCGCATGGATAACCGAGCCCGCACCCAGAAACAGCATCGCTTTGAAAAACGCATGCGTAAACAGGTGGAACATCGCAACCGGATAGGCACCAACGCCTGCGGCCACGAACATATAGCCAAGCTGCGACATCGTCGAATAAGCGATCACGCGTTTGATATCGTTCTGTACCAGACCGATCGTCGCCGCAACAAAGGCAGTCAACGCGCCCAAAACAGTGATAAAGGCCAAGGCTTGCGGTGCATATTCAAAGATAGGCGACATGCGGCAAACCAGAAAAACGCCGGCCGTAACCATGGTCGCCGCGTGGATCAGCGCCGAAACAGGTGTCGGGCCTTCCATCGCGTCTGGCAACCAAGTGTGCAGGAACAGCTGCGCCGATTTCCCCATTGCGCCGATAAACAACAGCACACCAATCAGGTTGGCCGCGTTCCATTCGGTCCACAGGAAATGCAGGTTCGTTTCGGCCAGCATCGGGCCTGCTGCAAACACGTCATCCATGCGGATGCTGTCAGTCAGGAAGAACAGCGCGAAAATGCCCAAGGCAAAGCCAAAGTCGCCCACGCGGTTTACCACGAACGCTTTGATCGCTGCAGCATTGGCCGAAGGCTTGCGATAGTAAAAGCCGATCAGCAGATACGAGGCAACGCCCACGCCTTCCCAGCCAAAGAACATCTGCACAAGGTTGTCAGCCGTCACCAGCATCAACATCGCAAAGGTAAAGAACGACAGATAAGCGAAAAACCGCGCCTTATAATGCTCGTGATGGGTCCAGTTATCGTCATGCGCCATATAGCCAAAGCTGTACAAATGCACGAGCGCCGAAACCGTGTTGATCACCACCAACATGATCGCAGTCAAACGGTCCAGACGGATGCCCCATTCCGTGGTCAGCGATCCGGATTCAATCCAGCGCAACACCGTAATATGCTGCACGACATCGATATGCCCCAGGAAAATGATCCACGACAGAAACGCCGCCAGAAACACAAGGCCCGTGGTGATAACCTGGCCTGCAAACTCACCAATCCAGCGCCAGCCAAAGCCGCAGATCAGGGCGCCGATAAGCGGCGCAAAAAGGATGATCGTTGCCATAAGCTTAGCCTTTCATCACGTTGACGTCTTCGACGTCGATGGTGCCACGGGTCCGGAAGAAGGTGACAAGAATTGCAAGGCCAATAGAGGCCTCGGCCGCGGCCACCGTCAGGACGAACATAGTAAAGATCTGCCCGACCAGATCACCGTGAAACGATGAAAAGGCCACAAGGTTGATGTTTACCGACAGCAGCATCAACTCAATCGACATCAAAATAACGATCACGTTCTTCCGGTTCAGGAAGATGCCAAAGATCCCAACGACAAACAGCGCCGCTGCAACTGCCAAGTAATGCTCTAATCCAACCATTTTCGTCCCTCCGGGTCATTTGCCCGATTTTTCTATTCGTCGTCTCGGCCACCGGCCAGCGATCTGCGTAGGGTGTGCTTCAGCGCACTGCCCCTTACAACCCCTGCCCCGGCTTCACATCTTTCAGTTCCATCGCCTTTGCCGGGTCACGCCACATCTGATGCATTACATTCTGGCGCTTGACGTCTTTGCGGTGACGGATGGTCAAAACAATCGCGCCGATCATAGCCACCAGCAAGATCATGCCGGCAAGTTGGAACAACATCAGATACTTGTCGTAAATCAGCAAGCCAATCGCCCGCGTGTTTTCGATTTGCGCCATATCCGGTGTCACTGCCTTGCGCAGCCCCATTGCCCCGTCGGCCGATACCCAGGCACCAATGCCAATGCCAAGCTGCATCAACAAAACAACCCCGATCAGCAACGCAATCGGCATGTATTTCGCCATCTCGCCTTTCAGCTCGGCGAAATCGACGTCCAGCATCATCACCACAAACAGGAACAGCACCGCGACCGCGCCGACATAAACGATGATCAACAGCATCGCCACAAATTCAGCGCCCAGCAGAACGAACAGACCCGCCGATGACAGAAACGCAAGGATCAGCCACAACACCGAATGCACAGGGTTGCGCGAGACGGTTACCAAAACCCCGGCCGTCAGGGCCGTCAGGGCAAAGGCGTAAAACGCCAGATCGACAACGGTCATTCTTTTGTCTCCTCATCTTCGGCAAAGACAGATTGCGCAATCTCCAGCGCCTTATGCATCGCGGGCAAACCGCCGAACATACTCATTTGCCAGATCACTTCGGCGATATGGCGTCGTGTTGCACCGGCGGCCAGGGCTTGGCGGATTGTCAGGCGCAACTGCGGCTCGGCCTGTGCGCCCAAAACCGTCAGCGCCGCAATCGTCACCAGCAGCCGTGTCCGCGCGTCAAGCCCTTCGGGGTTGAAGGTTTTGCCAAACCACATTTCCAGCATATCAGGCGACATGGCGGGAAACAGCTTTTCAAAGCCTTTCACATCCATGCCTTGCATGGCCGGCGAAAAGGCCTTGGCCATTTCCTGCCCCTGCGCCATCATCGCGGCGAACATTTTGCTAAGATCTTCATTCATCTGTAGGGCGCATCCATTTCAAGGTTGCGGGCAATTTCTGCCTCCCAACGGTCGCCGTTATCCAGCAGCTTTTCCTTGTTGTAAAACAGCTCTTCGCGGGTCTCGGTGGCAAACTCGAAATTCGGGCCTTCAACAATCGCATCCACCGGGCACGCCTCTTGGCAGAACCCGCAATAGATGCATTTGGTCATGTCGATGTCATAGCGCGTGGTGCGGCGGCTGCCATCCTCGCGCGGTTCGGCGTCAATCGTGATTGCCTGCGCGGGGCAAACTGCTTCGCACAGCTTGCAGGCAATGCAACGCTCTTCGCCATTCGCATAGCGGCGCAGCGCGTGCTCGCCCCGAAAACGCGGGCTAAGCGGCCCTTTTTCATGCGGATAGTTCAGCGTCGACTTGGGCGCAAAGAAATACTTGAACCCCAATCCAAAGCCTTTGATGAAATCAAACAGCAGGAAGTATTTCGTAGCCCGGGTCCAATCAACAGGACGTTTGGCGAGTGCGCGGGTCTCAACCATGATCAGCCTCCAATCGCCCAGCGGGCCCAAAAGCCGCCGAGAACTTCAAATTTCGCCAAGAACGATACCAGCACAACCCAACCCAGCGACAACGGCAGAAACACCTTCCAACCAATGCGCATCAACTGGTCATAGCGGTAGCGCGGCACAATCGCCTTCACCATAGCAAACATGATGAAGAAAAACGCCATCTTCCCAACCATCCACAGCACACCATCAGGCAAGCCGGGAATAGGCGACAACCAGCCGCCAAAGAACAACAGCGAAATCAGCGCGCACATCAGGAAGATCGCGATATATTCGCCCGCCATGAACAACAGGTAAGGCGTCGAGGAATATTCAACCATAAAGCCTGCAACCAGTTCCGATTCAGCCTCGGGCAGATCGAACGGCGGGCGGTTGGTTTCGGCCAAGGCACTGATAAAGAACAAAAACACCATCGGGAAATGCGGCAGCCAGTACCAGTTCAGCAACCCATAATCGCCATCCTGCGCCGCCACAATCGCCCCGAAATTCATCGAGCCGGTCGAGATGATGATGCCGATGATGATCAGCCCCAAAGACACCTCATAGGAAATCATCTGCGCAGCCGACCGCAGCGACCCAAGGAACGGATATTTCGAGTTCGAGGCCCAGCCCCCCATGATCACGCCATACACCTCAAGCGAGGAGACCGCGAAAACAAACAGGATCGCCACGTTGATATCCGACAATACCCAGCCTTCGTTGAACGGAATAACCGCCCAGGCCAGCACCGCCAGTACAAAAGACAGCATCGGCGCCAGGAAAAACACGGCACGGTCAGCACCCGCCGGCACAACGATTTCCTTAACCACGTATTTCAGCGCATCGGCCACCGATTGCAGCAGGCCCCAAGCGCCTACCACGTTCGGCCCGCGCCGCATTTGCACAGCGGCCCAAACCTTACGGTCGCCATAGACAAGAAACAGCAGTGAAATCATCACGAAAGCGATGACCAAAAGGCATTGCGCTATGATCAGCAATGTCATTCCCAAGCCGGTTTGTAGAAATTGATCCATGGCGCCCTTACCCTTCGGCCTTATTCGTCAGTGTCATCGTCATATCGTCGGTATCCCTTGTGCGCCGCAATCGCGGACCGTCACCTCGGCGTCAATCGTCGCAGACCCGCGGGGCAGCGCAGCTGAGATGGTGTAAACCGCATCGCCGCGCCAATTACCACCCGTTTGTGCTACCGAAGTGCGCACATGCCGCGCAAATCCAAAACCCCGGATCAGCGCATATTGCGCAGCCGCGCAACGGGCATAGGCATCTACATCGGCTCTGTCCCGCGCGCCCTTCATGGCCACGTGAAAATTCACCAAATCCCCATCCAGCAGCACGGTTTGTATGCCGCCATAGGTTGGCGTAAACGCAGCCTGTTTGGCCACATCCCCTTGCGCACCAACGCAGCCTGACAGGCTGGCCATGGCCAGCGCTGAAAGGGTGATTTGGGCGATACGGGTCATGGTTACTCGGCCGCCATCGGTTTTGCGGCCCGTGCTTTGGCCTGCGCCGAAAGCTCGCCCATCAGGCTTGATGACCGTGCAATCGGGTTGGTCAGATAGAAATCGCGCACCGCATTGCGGAAATCGGCTTGCCCCGGATCGCGCAGCGGAATGCGTACCCAATCATTTTCGGCCACCACGTCAATCTCGCCCAAATGCGGTGCCGCTTTGACAACCGCTTTGCGCAAGGCGGCCAAGCTGTCCCACGGCAAAACCGCACCCAGCTCACCAGACAAGGCGCGCAAAACAGCCCAGTTTTCCTTGGCCTCACCCGGTGCAAACCCTGCACGCGCCGCCAGTTGCGGACGGCCCTCGGTGTTCACAAACAGACCCGATTCCTCGGTATAGGCCGCACCCGGCAAGATGATATCGGCGCGATGCGCACCGCGATCACCATGGCTGCCTTGATAAATCACAAAGGCACCTGCCGCGATTTCAACTTCATCCGCACCAAGGTTATAGATCACCTCGGCACCGTCCAGCGCATCTGTCAAACCGTTCTCGGTAACGGCGCCCACATCCATCGCACCAACGCGCGAGGCAGCCGTGTGCAGCACCAACAGCTTGGAATTGCTGTCTTCGGCCAGTTTCATCGCCTGTGACAGAACAGCCTCGCCATCGGCCTCATTCAAGGCGCCCTGCCCGATGATGATCAGCGAAGGATTGGCCTTAATCTCATCCGTGCATTTGGTGTTGGCCAGTTTGACCAAAGTCGCGCGGTCTGTGCCTTTATGCGCATAATCATACGTCAGATCAACAGCTTGACCGACAAGATCAATGTTGCAACCATGGCTCCAGGCCTTGCGGATACGGGCGTTCAACACTGGCGCCTCGGTGCGCGGGTTGGTGCCGATCAGCATGATATACTTGGCGGTATCAATATCTTCGATAGCCGCATTGCCAACATAGGCCGAGCGGTTGCCCGCAGGCAGTTTCGCCTTATCGGTGCGGCATTCAACCTTGCCGCCCATGCCTTCAACCAGGGTTTTCAGGCTGAACGCAGCCTCAACCGGTGCCAGATCACCGACCAAGCCAACAACTTTCTTGCCCTTCATCGCCGCAGCAGCCGCTTGCAGCGCCTCCCCCCAACCCGCTTTGCGCAGCTTGCCGTTTTCACGGATATACGGCGTATCAAGACGCTGACGGCGCAGACCATCCCAGACGAAACGGGTTTTATCGGAAATCCATTCCTCGTTCACACCATCATGGTTGCGCGGCAAAATCCGCATCACTTCGCGGCCTTTGGTATCGACGCGGATGTTGGACCCCAAAGCATCCATCACGTCGATGGTTTCGGTCTTGGTCAGCTCCCAAGGCCGCGCAGTAAAGGCATAGGGTTTCGAGGTCAGCGCACCAACGGGGCAAAGATCAATGATATTGCCTTGCAGGTTGCTATCCAGCGTCGCGCCCAAATAGGTTGTAATTTCAGCATCTTCGCCACGGCCGGTCTGGCCCATGGTCAAAATGCCCGCCACTTCGGATGTAAAGCGCACACAGCGCGTACAGGAAATGCAGCGCGTCATTGTCGTGGCCACCAGCGGCCCCAGATCCAGATCTTCAGACGCGCGTTTCGGCTCGCGGTAGCGGCTGAAATCGACGCCATAGGCCATCGCCTGGTCTTGCAAATCACACTCGCCGCCTTGGTCGCAAATCGGGCAATCCAGCGGGTGGTTGATCAGCAAAAACTCCATCACGCCTTCGCGCGCCTTTTTCACCATGGGCGAGTTGGTTTTCACCACAGGCGGCTGGCCTTCCGGGCCGGGGCGCAAGTCTTTGACCTGCATCGCACAGCTTGCCGCAGGCTTTGGCGGGCCGCCAACAACCTCAACCAGACACATCCGGCAGTTGCCTGCGATGGTCAGCCGCTCATGGTAGCAAAAGCGCGGAATTTCCACGCCCGCCACTTCGGCAGCTTGGATCAGCGTCATCGCGCCTTCCACCTCAACCTCAATGCCGTCAATTATGATCTTCTTCAGGTTGGACATGCCATTACTCCGCAGCAACTTCAGCGCATCCGTGGGTTTTCCACGCCTGTGCCTCTTTCAAATAG
Organism: Pseudorhodobacter wandonensis; assembly: GCF_001202035.1. Lineage (GTDB taxonomy): Bacteria > Pseudomonadota > Alphaproteobacteria > Rhodobacterales > Rhodobacteraceae > Pseudorhodobacter > Pseudorhodobacter wandonensis. The sequence continues at coordinate 369,140 of NZ_LGHT01000025.1, forward strand.
GACCAGCCAAAGGCCGCATCACTATCGCCATGTTCTTGTTTATACGCCAGCTTCTCCAGCGCTTCGTCCAGTGTCGGGCGGTGGCCCGCAGGCACCCACCACATCACAAAATGCATCTTTCCCAAAACCTCGAACCATTCGGCCCGCCGGTCATAAAACTGTTTATGGACGGTTTTCCAGACAAAACTCTCAAGGCTCGCCACATCATCCCAAACCGTCAGGTTTGAAACAAACTGCGGGTCACCACCAATCGCCGTATCGGTATTCCCCGTCCCCGGCTCACCCGAGCCTTCCATCATCCAGACAAAGCCCGGCATCCGTTTGCCAAGCCCGTTAATCTTATCAAGGCCCGCCATAAAATCGGCCACACGCGGGTCATCGGTCGGGGCCAGCAAGCGGCCGATGTTCAATTCGGCAAGCTGCATCATGCGCAGCCCTCCACGATCAACCAAGTGTCACCCTGAAAACGGTCACGGATAGAGCTTTTGGCGCGGCTTACACAAAAGCGGTCAGCCGCGCGCCGCGCCTCGGCACCTTCCCAGTTTTCAAAGGGCCGACCGATACGCGCCACTTCAATCGCCCCCGTCGGCCGTTTCGCCACAGCATAGCTTACCCCGTCCAACACAATCGGCCCACGCGCCACCGGGGCGGGCGTGGAAACGCAGGCCGAAAGGGCCAGCGCGCCAAGTGTCAAAGGGTAAGCCGTGTGCATCATTCGGCAGCCATAGCCCCCATGCGACCGGTTTTCTGCGCCTTGATGCGGTCTTCGATTTCCTCACGGAAATGCCGCACGAGGCCTTGGATCGGCCAAGCCGCCGCATCACCCAATGCGCAAATCGTGTGGCCTTCAACCTGCTTGGTCACCGACAACAGCATGTCGATTTCCTCAACCTCGGCCTCGCCCCGCACCAAACGGTCCATCACGCGCATCATCCAGCCCGTGCCTTCGCGGCAAGGCGTACACTGGCCGCAAGACTCGTGCTTATAGAACTTTGACAACCGCCAGATCGCCTTAATCACATCGGTCGATTGATCCATTACGATCACCGCCGCTGTGCCAAGGCCCGAGCGCTGCTCACGCAGCCAGTCGAAATCCATGATCGCATCATCGCATTGCGCCGCGTTCAGCATCGGCACCGAAGACCCGCCAGGAATAACCGCCTTGATATTCTTCCAGCCGCCCCGCACGCCACCACAGTGACGGTCCAAGAGTTCACGCAAGCTGATAGACATCGCTTCTTCGACGACACAGGGGTTCACCACATGGCCCGAAATACCGAACAGCTTGGTCCCCGCATTGTTCGGGCGGCCAAAACCGGCGAACCAATCCGCGCCACGGCGCAGAATGGTTGGCACAACAGCAATGGATTCCACGTTATTCACAGTGGTCGGGCAACCATAAAGGCCTGCCCCCGCAGGGAATGGCGGCTTCATCCGCGGCATACCCTTTTTGCCCTCAAGGCTTTCCAGCAGCGCCGTTTCTTCGCCGCAGATATAGGCGCCTGCCCCGTGATGCACATAGCAATCAAAGTCAAACCCCGAACCACAGGCGTTCTTACCAATCAGGCCTGCGTCATAGCATTCGTCAATCGCGGCCTGCAGCGCCTCTTTCTCGCGGATATATTCGCCGCGAATATAGATGTAGCAGGCATTCGCCCCCATCGCGAAAGAGGCAATCATCGCGCCTTCGATCAGCGTATGCGGGTCATGGCGCATGATCTCGCGGTCTTTGCAGGTGCCAGGCTCGGACTCATCGGCGTTGATCACCAGATAAGACGGGCGACCATCCGATTCCTTGGGCATGAACGACCATTTCAGACCGGTCGGAAAGCCCGCCCCGCCACGGCCCCGCAGGCCAGACGCCTTGATCTGGTCCACCAACCAGCCGCGGCCATTGGCGATAAACCCTGCCGTGCCGTTCCAATGCCCACGCTTTTTGGCGCCAGCAAGGGTGCGGTCATGCATCCCGTAAAGATTGGTAAAGATCCGATCTTGATCTTTCAGCATGTCATGCCCTCAATTTTTCTCGGACGCGGCTTTTTGCCGACGCCAAATTCTATACGTTACAACCATCGTCCAAAGGAAAGCGGCAAAGGCCAGCATATCAAACAGGAAAACAAAGCGCGTTTCCCACCCGAAATGCCCGCCCAACCACTGCGCCCCCAACCACAGCGCCATTGTGCCAACCAGCACAATCGCCACCAAACGCGAATCCCGCGCGTTCTGGATCTCTGTTTTGCTGGGCGCAGCTTTCACCTTCAGTATACCCCGCCTTTATCGACACGTTTCGAAAACTCGGTCGCGCCACCCGCCGCCAAAATCTTGGCCTGCTCAACCCAGGTATCGCGGGTCACGCGGCCTTTAAAGCCTTCAAGGTTTTCATCAACCCAGGCCACTTCGGCCTCGGTCCAATTCGCGATCTGGTCAAAATGGTAAAAGCCAAGGCTGTTACACAGAATTTCCAGCTTCGGCCCGATGCCTTTGATTTGCTTCAAATCATCGGCTTTGCCATCGCGCGCGGCAGCCAGACCTTCGGGTTTGGACCCGACGCTTGCCTCACTGGCTGCAGGTGCAGCCTTGGTTTCCTTAGCCGCGACCTTGGCTTTTTCCGCTGGCGCAGCTTTTGCCGGCTTCGGCTCGGCCTTGGCCGCTTTGGCAGGCTTGCCGCCCGATTTACCCAGCCAAGGCGTCAAAATCGGCACCTCGGTCCCGTCAATCCGCTTGACGGTTTCGCCAATATCAACGGCCGCCTGCACGCTGGCGTTATACTGTTTACGACCCGCCTCATAGTCCTTCAGGCTGGTCAAACCGGCCAAAGGTTCAGAGGCATAGCGCCCGTTCTGCGGGCCGGGAACCGGCACCTCGCCTTTGGAAAAGCGCGCGATCAGGTCGCGCAGGCTGTCGGGTGTCAGGTCTTCGTAATAATCCTTGCCGATCTGGGCCATCGGCGCATTGGTGCAGGCCCCAAGGCATTCCACCTCTTCCCACGAAAACTTGCCATCCGCCGACAATGTATGCGGCTTTTCATTGATCAGTTCTCTGCAGACAGCAACCAGATCCTCGGCGCCGCAAATCATGCAGGACGTGGTGCCGCAAATCTGGATATTCGCAATAGAACCAACAGGTTGCAATTGGAACATAAAGTAGAACGTCGCCACTTCCAACGCGCGAATATAGGCCATGCCCAGCATATCGGCGATATGTTCAATCGCGGGGCGTGTCAGCCAGCCCTCTTGCTCTTGCGCACGCCACAACAGCGGAATAATCGCGCTCGCCTGCCGCCCCTCGGGGTATTTCGTTATCTGCCCCTGCGCCCATTCCAGATTGGCGGGCGTAAAGGCGAAAGTAGCAGGCTGTTCTTTGTGCAAGCGACGCAGCATCATGCGGCTCCGTTGGTTTTCAGCGCGGCAACGCATAGGGCAAACGCACCAAGCGCCGCCCCACCACTGCTGAGATGTTTCATATAAAGTTCACCCGAGCGGGCATAGAGAGCGGCACCGGCAAGCGCCAAATTGCGGTCAGATGTCACCCCGAACCGATGGGTCAGAAAGCCAAGCCCCGCAACCCGATCACGCAAGCCCATAGCCACGACGCCGCCCAATACGGCGACCCCGGCCCAAGCCTTTGCACTGGTTGCGCTTGTCAGGTCCATCAGCGGTCAATCTCTCCGAATACCACGTCCATCGTACCGATGATCGCGGCCACATCGGCCAGTTGGTGGCCTTTGCAAATGTAATCCATCGCTTGCAGGTGCAAAAAGCCCGGTGCGCGGATCTTGGCGCGGTAAGGTTTGTTGCTGCCATCTGCGACCAGATAGACGCCGAACTCGCCCTTCGGCGCCTCAACAGCGGCATAAATCTCACCGGCAGGCACGTGGAACCCTTCGGTATACAGCTTGAAGTGATGGATCAGCGCTTCCATCGAGGTTTTCATCTCACCGCGTTTCGGCGGCGTGATTTTGCCCCGCGCCAGCACATCGCCCGGTTCTTTGCGCAGCTTGGCCAGCGCCTGACGGATGATCGAGGTGCTTTCGCGCATTTCCTGCATCCGGCACAGATAGCGGTCATAGCAATCGCCATTCTTGCCAACCGGCACCTTAAACTCAAATTCATCATAGCATTCATAGGGTTGCGCGCGGCGCAAATCCCAGGCAAGGCCCGAACCACGCACCATCACCCCCGAGAAACCCCAATCAAGGATGTCCTGCTCGGACACAACACCGATATCGGCGTTGCGCTGCTTGAAGATACGGTTTTCGGTCAGCAACCCGTCAATATCGTCCAAAACGCGCGGGAATTCCTGTGCCCAAACGTCCATATCTTCGATCAGATCGGGCGTCAGGTCTTGGTGCACACCACCGGGGCGGAAATAGGCGGCGTGCAGACGCGCACCACAAGCCCGCTCATAAAACACCATCAGCTTTTCACGCTCTTCAAAACCCCAGAGCGGCGGCGTCAGCGCGCCAACGTCCATCGCCTGCGTCGTCACGTTCAGCAAGTGGTTCAAAACGCGGCCGATTTCCGAAAACAGCACGCGGATCAACTGCGCACGGCGCGGCACCTCGACACCGGTCAGCTTTTCAATCGCCAAGCACCAGGCATGTTCCTGGTTCATCGGCGCCACATAATCCAGCCGGTCAAAATACGGCAGGTTTTGCAGATAGGTCCGGCTTTCCATCAGCTTTTCGGTGCCACGGTGCAGCAAGCCGATATGCGGGTCGCAGCGTTCGACAATCTCTCCGTCCAACTCTAGCACAAGCCGCAAAACACCATGCGCAGCAGGGTGTTGCGGGCCAAAGTTCAAGTTGAAATTGCGGATCTTCTGCTCGCCTGTCAGCGCGTCGTTGAAGTTGCCATCCATCATAGCCTAGCCTCACCCATGTTCCTGCGCCAATTCTCGGGTAGGTCCGAAAAATGGCGGGCGACAAATTCATATTGCGGGCGCAGATATGCGCGCGCACGGTCTCTATGCTCTGGCGACATCGCAACAGATACGCCAACATGCACCGGCTGCGCAAAATTTGCAGCCTTATAGTCTATATTCAAAAACGCGCAAACACGGGCCACACCGGCCGGCGTCAACAGCTCTTCCATAAACATGATCAACAGCTTGGCCGGATCAACCGCCGCATTCAGCCGCCGTATCGCGCCCTCGTAATCGCCGCGTTCGGTCATGCTGCTTTTCTGGCCTTGCAGCACCCGCTCCATCATCACATTGCAGGTCGAGGCCAGCGCGTCAGCACTGTCGCAAACCCGGCGTGACAGCATCCGCACATGGCTCCATAGCCGCGCCACGGGGTCGCGCATCACATAGATGAACCGCGTCTCTTTTGACAGGCGTGCCATTTGCTTCAACCGCTTGATCGGCAGCAAGGCATAGGCAGGCGTCACATCGGCAACCAAGGAATGGCGGTCCATGCCCCAAGTCAGATAGCCAAGATAGTTGGCAGTATTTTCTGCCCGCTCTTTCAACACCTTATGCCAATCCAGCACATCTTGCATCTTGTCCGCCGCACGGCGATGCTGGGCACCTTTCGCCACCCCTAGCCGGTCACGCAAGCGCGCCATCTGGTTGCGCTGCACCACCAATTGCTGCCGGAATGCCTTGGATTCGAGCGTGTCGAAATAGTGCAGCTCTTTGATCGAGCGCACATGGCATTCCGGATGGTCGGCAAGATAATCGAACAACCAGCTGGTGCCCGATTTCGTTGCCCCCACACAAAACAATATGGTTGGTTCCTTGCTCACCCGCTCAGCCCTTGGCCTTGTCATCGCCCGGCAGCACGTATTTCGCGCCCTCCCACGGGCTCATGAAATCGAACTGGCGGTATTCTTGTACCAGCTTGACCGGCTCATATATCACGCGCTTTTGCGCCTCGTCATAGCGCACTTCGGTATAGCCCGTGGTCGGGAAATCCTTGCGCAGCGGGTGGCCGCGAAACCCGTAATCCGTCAAGATCCGGCGCAAATCGGGGTGGCCCGAAAACAGGATGCCAAACATATCATAGACTTCACGCTCAAACCAATTGGCCGAAGGGTGAACAGATGTGATCGACGGCACCATTTCGTCTTCACGCACCGCCGCTTTAACGCGGATACGGTGGTTTTGATACATCGACAAGAAATGGTAAACCACGTCAAACCGCGCCCCCACCCGCTCGGGGTGGTCAACGGCGGTAATATCGACAAGCGTCGAAAATTTGCAGCTGCTGTCGGTTTTCAGAAAATCAACAAAGGGCACCAGCGCGCGCGGCGCAACAACAACCGTCAGCTCGCCATTGATAATGGCGGTTGAAACGATCGCATCAGGTTGGCGCAGTTCCAGCTGGGCGGCAAGTTCGGTCAGGGCTTCGGTCATGTCTCTCTCCCCTTAGCGAACCAGCGTGCCGGTACGGCGGATTTTGCGTTGCAGCTGCAAGATACCGTACAGCAAGGCTTCGGCTGTTGGCGGGCATCCCGGCACATAAATATCAACCGGAACAATCCGGTCACAGCCCCGCACCACAGAATAGCTATAGTGGTAATAGCCACCGCCATTGGCGCAAGACCCCATCGAGATCACATAGCGTGGCTCGGGCATCTGGTCATAAACCTTGCGCAGCGCAGGCGCCATTTTGTTGGTCAGCGTGCCGGCCACGATCATAACATCCGACTGGCGCGGTGATGCGCGGGGCGCAAAGCCAAAACGCTCGGCATCATAGCGCGGCATGGCGACATGCATCATTTCAACCGCACAGCAGGCCAAACCGAATGTCATCCAGTGCAGCGAACCCGTCCGCGCCCAGTTGATGATATCTTCGGTCGAGGTCAGCAAAAAGCCCTTATCCTGCAACTCGGCATTCAGCGCTTGGGTCGAAACCTCAAGATCAGCGCCCGCAGTATTTGCACCGGCCATCACTCCCATTCGAGCGCCCCCTTCTTCCATTCATAAGCAAATCCGACGGTCAGAACCGCCAAGAACACCATCATCGACCAAAAGGCTGCCATCGAGATATCGCCAAAGGCGACTGCCCAAGGGAACAGGAACGCCACTTCAAGGTCAAAGATGATAAACAGGATCGAGACGAGGTAAAAACGGATGTCAAATTTCATCCGCGCATCGTCAAACGCGTTAAACCCGCATTCATAGGCCGAGACCTTTTCCGGGTCGGGGTTGCGCACGGCAAGCACCACAGCTGCCAGAATCAGGACAAGCCCAAGGCCGATTGCCACGGCAAGAAAAATGATAATGGGCAAGTATTCCCGGAGTAGGTGGTCCACTAGATGCTCCTATCGCTGGCGACATGCAGGCTTCCACCCGACTTTGGGCAGAGGACTCTCACGGTTTCGTTTACTCCGCTGCTATGCCGGGGTCAACCGAAGGCGAAGCGAAATTCACAGATTGCAAATGCGAAATGTGTTAACCTGCACCAACTTGCATCAAGGCCACCAGATCGGCAGCTATTGCGCCCATCCCGGCTTTTCCTTGGCAAAGAAAGCCGCAATCCCCGCAACCGCCTCATCGCTTTGCCAACGGGCCACCAGTGCATTGATACTTGCCTCTATATCCTGGGGCGTCGGGCTGGGTGCAAGCTTGCGCAGCAAGGCTTTGGCCTCGGCCACAGCCCCCGGCGCGCAGGCCAGATAAGGTACCGCCTCGGCCTCGATTGCCGCATCAAGCGCGTCTGGCGCAACGACTTCGGCCAAAAGCGCCATCCGCATCGCCGCATCTGCGTCGAAAAGCCGCCCCGAGGCAAAAACACGCCGCGCATTTGCCACACCGATGCGCGCCACAACATAGGGGCCAATCGTCGCGGGAATCAGCCCCAGCCGGGTTTCTGTCAGGCCAAACCGCACGGTATGCACCCCAATCGCCACGTCACAGACCGAGATCAACCCGACACCCCCGCCATAGGCCTGCCCCTGAACCCGCCCGATCAACGGCTTGGGCATGTCATTCAACGCCGCCAGCATCATCGCCAGCTTGCGTGCCTCGGCCGCGCGGGTCGCATCATCGGCGGCCATCTGGTCCTGCATCCAGCCCAGATCGCCGCCCGCACAAAAACTGTCGCCTGCTGCGGCCAGTACCACCACCCGCACCGCAGGGTCGGCCCCCAATGCAAGTGCTGCCTGCGTCAGCTCGTCAATCATCTGCGCCGACATCGCATTGCGCTTGTCCGGCCGAACCAGCGTCAGCGTCGCCACACCGCGCCGGTCGATCGCTTGCTGAATTGTCTGAAATTTCATCGCTTACTCCTGTGCCGTTTGCGGGCTGCGCATCGCGCGGGCCATCTCGGCGGCCTGCTGCAAGGCGGCGCCGTCCAAATCTGTCACATAGCCTTGCGCGGCCAAAAACGCGGCAACCCGCTCGGTCGCCACATTCCCCGCTGCCCCCGGCGCATAGGGGCACCCCCCCAAGCCGCCGACAGCCGCATCAAACACCCGCAGCCCCCGTGCCAGCGACACAGCGATATTGTCCAAGGCCCCGCCATTGGTATCATGGAAATGCCCCGCCAACTGCCGCGCTGGCATCTCGTTCAGTACCGCCGCCAGCATAGCATCCACCGCCTCGGGCCTGCCCCGCCCCAGCGTGTCGCCAAGGCTTACCTCATGGCAGCCCAAATCCCGCAACGCCGCCACGGTTTGCGCCACGGCCATTGGCGCGGTTGCCCCGTCATAGGGGCAATCGGTCACACAAGACACATAGCCCCGTAACGGCAAACCGTCCGCCTGTGCCGCCGCAGCCACAGGCGCAAACCGCGCCATGCTTTCGGCAATCGAGGCATTTAGATTGGCCCGCGAAAACCCTTCCGAGGCCGAGGCAAACACTGCCACCTCATCCGCCCCTGCCGCCTTTGCCGCCGCATAGCCCTGCATGTTGGGCGTCAGCGCCGCATAGCGCACCTTTGGCGCCCGCGTCATCGCAGCCATCACAGCTGCACTGTCAGCCATTTGCGGCACCCATTTCGGTGACACAAAACTTGCCACCTCGATCCGGCGAAAGCCAACTTTGGACAGCAAATCAATCAGCGCAACCTTCTGCGCCAGCGGAATAATCGCCCTTTCGTTTTGCAAGCCATCACGCGGGCCTACCTCATATATCTCGACAAAACCGGGCATGGATCACATTTTCCAATCGTTGGGGCACTTACGTTGGCCGATCTCAGTCATCACTTTCCAGCAAAATCAACGCGGCCCCTGCTTCTACCTGATCGCCTTCCTGCACCAGAACCTCGGCCACCACGCCTGCACGCGCGGCGGTAAGACTGTACTCCATCTTCATCGCTTCCAGTACGGCCAGGCGGTCACCCGCTGCAACCGTCTGGCCCGCGCTCACACACAGCGCCTTGACCAAACCCGGCATCGGGGCCAGCGCCGCATTGCCCGCAGCAGCCCCGGCAACATCGCGCGCCAAAGGATCAACCGGCGCAAAGACATACTGCCCCTCGGGCGCGAAAACATAAATCTTATCCGCCGCAACTTCGACTGGCGTAAAAGGTGAACCCTCAACCTGCCAGCCCTTGTCGCCGCGCGTGGCAGAAACCGTTTTCCCGTCCAACGTCACCCGTGCATGGTTCGGGCCCAAAACCGCGATACGGGCCGTGATCGTCTGTGCCTGATGGGTCAGCTGCATACTGCAAACCAAAGGCGCCCATAGCGAAAACCCTGTTTGCGCCGCCATTGGCAGATTGGCCGCTGCCAGCACCGCCAAGGCAGAATGCGCCAATGAGGCCACGGGAACACGGGTCAGGGCCGCCAAATCCCGTTCAATCAGACCCGTGTCCACATCTCCTTTGCGAAAACCGTCATGGCGGGCAAGCGCCCCCAGAAAGGCCAGATTGGTCACCGACCCTGCCACCTGCGTTTGCGCCAAGGCACGGCCAAGCTGGGCCAGCGCAATCGCGCGCGTGGGGCCGTGGACAATGATCTTGGCAATCATCGGATCATACCAAGGGCTGATGCTATCGCCGCTGCGCACCCCGCTATCAACACGGGCATTGGCGGGAAAGGCCAGATGGTCCAACCGCCCCGTGGCAGGCAAAAAGCCGGCAGGCACATCCTCGGCATATAGCCGGGCCTCAAACGCGTGGCCATTGATGTGCAGATCGCCTTGGCGCAACGGCAGGCTTTCACCGCTGGCAACACGCAACTGCCATTCGACCAAGTCCACACCGGTTATTGCCTCTGTCACGGGGTGTTCAACCTGCAAACGCGTGTTCATTTCCATAAACCAGAACCGGTCAAGCTGCAGGCCCGCGCTGGCATCAACGATAAATTCAACGGTACCTGCGCCTTTGTACCCGATCGCCTGCGCGGCCCGTACCGCCGCCGCACCCATGGCTTGGCGCATGGCCGCAGGCATATCCGGCGCCGGGGCTTCCTCGATCACCTTTTGGTGGCGGCGCTGCAAACTGCAATCGCGTTCGAACAAATGCACAGCATCTGTGCCGTCGCCAAAAACCTGCACCTCGATATGGCGGGGTTTTTCGACGTATTTTTCCAGCAAAACCGCATCATTGCCAAAGGCCGTCATCGCCTCGTTGCGGGCCGAGGCAAGCGCCTGCAGGAAATCCTGCGGGGCCAGAACCTTGCGCATGCCTTTGCCACCGCCACCTGCCACAGCTTTGATCAGAACCGGATAGGTGATTTTCGCAGCCTCGGCCGCAAGATGCGCCGGGTCCTGACTGTCGCCCAGATAACCTGGTACAACCGGCACCCCCGCCGCCTGCATCCGGCGCTTGGCCTCATCTTTCAGGCCCATGGCGCGGATCGCCTGCGCCGAAGGGCCGATGAACACCAGACCCGCACGCTCGACCGCGTCAACAAAATCGGGGTTTTCGGAGAGAAAGCCATAGCCGGGGTGAATGGCCACCGCCCCCGTAGCCTTGGCTGCCGCAATAATCACGTCTCCGCGCAGATAGCTGTCACGCGGGGCCGGACCGCCGATATGCACCGCCTGATCGGCCATTTCCACATGTTTGGCACCGGCATCTGCATCGGAATAGACCGCAACCGTTAACACCCCAAGCCTTTGGGCAGTCTGGATGATCCGGCAGGCGATTTCGCCACGGTTGGCGATCAGGATTTTGTCAAACATCAATGTCTCACTTGTTGCAGGTAGCGGGGGTTTCACACCCCGAACCCGAGGGCAGAGCCGGGGGTTTCACACCCCCGGACCCCCGTGGGATATTTGTAGATAGATGATAGGGTTACATGCGGAAGAGGCCGAAATTGGTGGGGGGTATCGGGGCGTTAAGACTGGTTTGCAGCGAGAGCGCGAGGGTTTCGCGGGTTTTGCGGGGGTCGATGATACCGTCATCCCAAAGGCGGGCCGAGGCGTAGAGCGGGTGGGATTGGTGATCGAACATGTCGATCGTGGGTTGCTTGAACGCTGTTTCCTCGGCGGCCGACCAACTGCCCCCCTGACGTTCGATGCTGTCACGTTTTACCGTCGCCAGAACCCCTGCCGCCTGCGCGCCGCCCATAACCGAGATGCGGGAATTGGGCCATGACCACAGGAAACGCGGGCTGTAGGCGCGCCCTGCCATGCCGTAATTGCCTGCGCCATAGGAACCGCCGACAATCATAGTGATTTTGGGGACGTTGGTGGTGGCCACAGCTGTCACCAGCTTGGCGCCATGGCGGGCGATGCCTTCGGATTCGTATTTGCGGCCCACCATAAAGCCGGTGATGTTTTGCAAGAACACCAGCGGGATGTTGCGCTGGCTGCACAATTGCACGAAATGCGCGCCTTTGACGGCGGATTCCGAAAACAGCACCCCGTTATTGGCGATAATTCCGACAGGACAGCCCTTTATATGCGCAAACCCCGTGACAAGCGTTTCACCAAACCGCGCCTTGAATTCATCAAATCTGGACCCATCGACAACACGGGCCAACAGTTCACGTATATCATATGGCGTGCGCAGATCGGGCGGCACAAGGCCGAGGATTTCTTCGGGGTCATAGGCAGGATCTTCGGCTGCTTGCCATTGCACGGTAGCAGGTTTGGCGCGGTTCAGGTTGCCCAGCGCGCGGCGGGCAAGCGCCAAGGCATGGGCGTCATCTTCGGCCAGATAATCGGCCACGCCCGACAGCCGCGTATGCACATCACCGCCGCCAAGGTCTTCGGCGCTGACCACTTCACCCGTGGCGGCCTTGACCAAGGGCGGGCCTGCCAGAAAAATCGTCCCCTGATCGCGCACGATGATCGTCACATCCGACATCGCAGGCACATAGGCCCCCCCAGCCGTACAAGACCCCATGACCACCGCAATCTGCGCAATCCCTTTGGCCGACATCCGCGCCTGATTATAGAAAATCCGGCCGAAATGATCACGATCGGGGAAAACCTCATCCTGATTGGGCAGGTTCGCCCCGCCGCTATCAACCAGATAGACACAAGGCAGGTGGTTTTCCTCGGCGATCTCTTGCGCGCGCAGGTGTTTTTTAACCGTCATCGGGTAATAGGTGCCGCCTTTGACCGTGGCATCATTGCAGACCACCATCACATCCTGGCCCATCACCCGCCCGACACCGGCTATCAGCCCGGCACAAGGGGCATCCCCCCCGTACAGCCCATGCGCCGCCGTCGCGCCGACCTCAAGGAACGGGCTACCCACATCCAGCAAATTCGCCACCCGTTCGCGCGGCGGCATCTTGCCACGTGCGATGTGACGCTCCAGCGACTTGGCACCCCCCCCGGCGGCGGCAAGCGCTGCGGCCAGTGCCACGGTATCCAGCATCGCCAGATGGGCGCTACGGTTGGCGCGGGCAGCATCGGTATTGGGCAAAAAGCCCGATTTCAGGCGCATCACATCCCCCCCAAATCCCGCAAGGCCAAGGCCCGACGCGCCGTCATATCCAGCATACAGCCGGTATAAATGTTGGACCGGATCGAGCCGTCGATGAACATCTGGTATTGCAAGGCGCAATCGGCATCGCGAAACGCAATCCATGCCCGCTGTGCGCTGCGCAAGGCGGTCTTTTGGTCGGCGGTTATGCTGGCCATGCGCGCCTTATATTCGCGGTTCAGATAGCCATCCCAAACTTGGGTTTCGGCATTCACGCATTCGCTTGACCCCAGTGTCGTGTACCCACCCGGCTGCTCCATACAAACCCCCGCAGCCGCACCGATACAGTCAGCCGTCGCACCGTCGCGCAGCGCCTGATAAAAACACCCCTCGACAGCGGCAGGGTTAACAACCGGCGCAAAATCCTGCGCCTGCGCTGCCCCTGCCAGCAATACAAAAATCCCGATCAGCTTCATTCGCCCAGCACCTCCCGCCCAATCAACATACGCCGGATCTCGCTTGTGCCGGCGCCTATCTCCATCAGCTTGGCATCACGGAACAACCGGCTAACAGCACTATCGGCCAAAAACCCCGCCCCGCCCAGCGCCTGCACGGCCTGATGCGCCTGTACCATCGCCTGCTCGGACGCATAAAGCACACAGGCCGCCGCATCGGCCCGCGTCACAAGCCCTTGGTCACAGGCCCGCGCCACCGCGTAAACATAGGCCCGCGCCGAGTTCATCGCCGTATACATATCGGCAACCTTACCCTGCATCAGCTGAAAACGCCCGATCTTTTGGCCAAACTGCTCGCGGCTTTGCAAATAAGGCACCACCTCATCCAGACAGGCCGCCATAATCCCCGTACCTATGCCCGATAACACCACGCGCTCATAATCCAGGCCCGACATCAGCACCCGCACACCTTTGCCCTCGGCCCCCAGCACATTGGCAAAAGGCATCTCTACCCCGTCAAAGATCAGCTCGGCCGTGTTGGACCCACGCATCCCCAGCTTGTCAAAATGCGGGCTGGTAGAAAATCCGGCCATGGATTTCTCGATGATAAACGCCGTAATGCCTTTGCTTCCGGCCTCGGGGTCGGTCTTGGCATAGACCACCAGCACATCTGCCTCGGGCCCATTGGTGATCCAGTACTTATGCCCTGTCAGCCGGTAAAACCCGTCGTGCTTCTCGGCCCGCAGCGCCATTGAAACCACATCCGACCCCGCCCCCGCCTCAGACATCGCCAACGCCCCGACACTGGTGCCAGCAATCAGCGGCGGCAAATATCTGGCCTTTTGCTCTGGCGTGCCGTTCAGCTTGATCTGGTTCACACACAGGTTCGAATGCGCGCCATAGGACAGCGCCACACTTGCACTGGCCCGCGCGATTTCCTCAACGGCAATCACATGCGCCAGATAGCCCATCCCTGCCCCGCCTTCGGCCTCGGGCACCGTAATGCCCAACAGGCCCAAATCGCCCATCTCGCGCCACAGCTCTGCCGGAAACAAGTTGCCCGCATCAATCGCCGCCGCCATCGGTTTTACCCGCTCTTGCGCCCAGCGATGCACCATAGCTTGCAAGGCCGCAACATCCTCGCCCAAATCAAAGCGCATAGAGCCTGTGAACATCGTCGCCTCCCCGCAAACTGAACACTTGTTCAATTAATAAGCACAAACCCCATGCTGCGTCAATGGGTGGCTAAGGGGTTGCCAGCCCTGCGGCAGCGGCGGTAAATGGCCCCGTTACATGCAAGCCGCATAATGACCACTGATAAGGGGAAACAGATGGACGCGAACACAACCGTCACCGCCGGAAATGTCAGCTTTGACAACGCGGGGCCTGTGGCCTTTATCCTTGGCCCCTGCCAAATGGAAAGCCGCGCCCACGCGCTGGAAATGGCCGCCGCAATTGATGAAATCACCCGCTCGGTCGGCGTCAAAGCCGTGTTCAAGGCAAGCTATGACAAGGCCAACCGCACCAGTCTGGGTGGCGCACGCGGTATCGGCAAAACCAAGGCTTTCGAGGTTTTTGCCGAGATCAAGGAAACCTACGGCATGCCGACCCTGACAGACGTGCATGAGCCCAGCCATTGCGCCGAGGCGGCCGAGGTTTGCGACATCCTGCAAATCCCTGCGTTCCTATGCCGTCAAACCGACCTTCTGGTCGCCGCAGCCCTGACCGACCGCGTGATCAATATCAAAAAGGGCCAGTTTCTGGCGCCTTGGGATATGAAGCATGTGCTGGCCAAAGTTACCGGTTCGGGCAATTCGAATGTCTTGCTGACCGAGCGCGGGGTGTCCTTTGGCTATAACACACTCGTCACCGATTTTCGCAGCTTTCCGGTTATGGCCTCAACCGGCGCACCGGTAATCTTTGACGCGACCCATTCGGTGCAACAACCGGGTGGTCAAGGTGGCTCATCCGGCGGGCAGCGCGAATTTGTGCCGGTTCTGTCCCGCGCCGCTGTCGCCGTAGGCGTGGCCGGTGTGTTCATTGAAACCCATGACAACCCCGACATCGCACCCTCGGATGGCCCCAACATGGTGCCTTTGGCCGAACTCGGTACGCTGTTGACCAGCCTTAAGGCGATTGATGCGCTGGTAAAAGGTCTCTAACCCCTTGGAACCTTTCGCCCGCGCGCATAGCTCAAGGCGAAAGGAGCCATTGATGACCCCCTATTCCCTGCTTGATCTGTCGCCCATCCCCGAGGGCCATACCGCCGCCGACGCGTTGGCCAATTCCGTGACCTTGGCCCAAGCCGCCGAGGCCGCCGATTATAACCGCTTCTGGCTGGCCGAGCATCACAATATGCCCGGCATCGCCAGCGCCGCGACCAGCCTTGTGATCGCGCATGTCGCTGCCGCCACCAAAACCATCCGCGTCGGCGCAGGTGGCATCATGCTGCCTAACCACGCGCCTCTGGTCATAGCCGAGCAATTCGGCACCCTCGCCACGCTCTACCCGAACCGTATCGACCTAGGCCTTGGCCGCGCGCCCGGCACCGATATGGCCACCGCCCGCGCCTTGCGCCGCCACATGGCGCCGGATGACAGCTTTCCCGCCGATGTACAGGAACTGATCGGCTATCTGGATGACCCGGCCCCCGATGCCAGCGTTATGGCCGTTCCCGGTGCAGGCACCCATGTTCCGGTCTGGATTCTCGGCTCCAGCCTCTATGGCGCGCAATTGGCGGCCTATTTCGGCCTGCCCTACGCCTTTGCCTCACATTTCGCACCGGCCCAACTGTCGGACGCGCTGGCCACCTACCGCGCCACCTTCCGCCCCTCAACGCATCTGGACAAACCCCATGCGATGATGGCCATCGGCGTTTGCGCCGCCGAAACCGATGCCGAGGCCCAGTTTCTGCGCAGCTCGCAAGAACTCGCCTTTGCCCGCCTGCGCAGCGGCACGCCGGGCAAACTGCCGCGCCCTGTCCAGGACATCACAACACAGGTCGCGCCCGCCATACTGGCCCAAGTACGCCACGCCCTGTCATGCTCGGCCACCGGCGCGCCTGATACCGTGCAAAGCCAACTGGCCACCCTCCTCACCCGGCACCAACCGGATGAGGTAATCCTGACCGGCATGATCCACGACCCCGCTGCCCGCATCCGGTCCTTCCAGATCGCGGCCGAGGTCATGCGCCGCCTTTAATACAGCTCGTGAATATGCAAGGTGCGGCCGCGAAAGACGCAATCCTCACCTTGCGCTTTCCCCTCCAGCGCCTTGTAAATCGGCGCGGCGGGCGAAATGCCAATGCAACGCCGACCGCCACACTCAAACTCGGCAGTCGAAACCGACACCACCAGAAACCGATCGCCAAAGCGCACCACAGCCCCCGGCTCGACCACATCTTTCGGCCCGAAATCCAGCGCCTTCAGCGCCGCAACCTTCAGCTCGGCCTGATGCTCGCGGTCATCAAACGCCTCGGCCAGATCCGCCGCCGTCTCAGCCTGCGCCTGCTCGTCGCGCTCGATTACCTCTGACCGGTCCAGCCGCGCCTCGGCCAAGAATTGCTCATATTTTACATGGGCCTGGGCCAGTTCGGCCTCGGTCAACGCCAACATCACGGTCTGCAACTTCTGCTTGTCGATCATCTTGGTTCCTCTCTCATTCCAAATATACCCCAGCCTTAGCACCAGCTGCCAAACTGTCCTTGATCTGTCGCAGTTTCATGTCCCGCAATAGGTGACATGCGCGCCAAATTCGGCAGGGGCCGGCGCGGCATAGGCCTCTGCTCCGGCTTGCACCTCAAACGGGCGCACCACCACAGCAAGCAAACGGTCAAACGCCGCCATATCGCCACGGGCTGCATCGGCCAACGCGGCCTCTACCAGATGGTTGCGCAAAATATAAACCGGGTTCACCGCATCCATCGCATCGGCACCCGCCGCCCCAAGCACCAACCGCGCCTTATACCGCAGCAACCAATCGCCAAAAACCGACGGGGCGGCAAAGACGCCAACCTCATCGCCGCGCTGCACCTCGGCCAAATCCCTGAACAGGCCGGTAAAATCCACGCCCTGCCCCTCGGCTGCATGCAGCAAATCCTGCGCCAGCGCCAAATCCTCGGGCACCTCGCCCTGCAACCCCAACTTGGCCCGCATCCCCGCCAACCAATACTGCTCATAGAGCACGGGAAAGCGGTGCAGCGCCTGCGTCAGCACCGCAATCGCTGCATCACCATCTGCCGGATTAACAAGATCAATCAACGTCTCGGCCAGCTTTGACAGGTTCCAATGCAGCACCGCAGGCTGGTTGCCATAGGCATAGCGCCCGTTACGGTCGATCGAGCTGAACACCTTCGCCGGATCATAGGCATCGATGAACGCGCAAGGGCCATAATCAATCGTCTCACCGGAAATAGAGGTGTTGTCGGTGTTCATCACCCCATGCACAAACCCCACCAAAGCCCATTTTGCCACCAAGGCCGCTTGCGCATCGACCACCGCCTCGAACAGCCGCAAATAGGGTGCATCACTGGTCGCAACCTGCGGAAAATGCCGCGCAATCGCATAGTCGGCAAGCTGCCGCACACGGTCCAATTCGCCCCGCGCGGCAAAAAACTGAAACGTCCCCACCCGCAGATGTGACGCCGCAATCCGCGCCAAAACCGCACCCTGCTGCGGGCCATCGCGCATGATCTGCTCGCCCGTGGTCACCGCTGCCAGCGCCCGCGTGGTCGCAATGCCCAAAGCCGCCATTGCCTCGCCGAACAGATATTCGCGCAACACTGGCCCCAGCACTGCCTTGCCATCACCGCCGCGCGAAAACGGCGTGCGGCCTGATCCCTTCAAATGCAGATCGAACCGCTTGCCCTGCTTGTCCAAAATCTCGCCCAGCAACAGCGCCCGCCCGTCACCCAGCTGCGGTGAAAACCCGCCAAACTGATGCCCCGCATAGGCCATCGCCAGTGGCTGCGCCCCCGCAGGCACCTCTGCCCCCGCCAGCACGGCACCTGCGCCCATCAGCGCGTCCGCATCCAGCCCCAGCTGTTCGGCAAGCCCGCGGTTCAGCCGCAAAACCTGCGGCTCTGGCACTTTATCGCCTTGCCATTCCACGAAAAACCCTTGCATTTCGCGGGCAAAACTATTGTCAAACGCAAACAGCGGCAGATCGGGCATTCAAACATCCTCAGGTCTATTCTTGCCCCCAAGCTTGGCGCAATTCCACGCCACGGGCCAGTAGTTATTGCGTTATCACCGCGTGGCCGGCTACACGGGCGCAGACATAGCCAAAAGGAAACACCCTTGGAAAAACTGCGCATCATCGTCACCGGCGGCACGTTGGATAAGATCCATGACACCCAGACCGAGGGGCTTGGCTTTGCCCCCGATGGCACCACCCATCTGCCCGAACTGTTGAAAACCGCGCGATGCCATTTTCCAACTGTCGAGCTGTTGATGCTGAAAGACAGTCTCTATTTTGATGACGCCGACCGTGATGCTATTTTGCAGGCCATTTTGCGCGCCCCCGAAACAGCCATCGTCGTGACCCACGGCACCGGCACAATGGGCGAAACCGCGCGGTTTCTGGCGCCGTCGGTTGCCGGTAAAACGGTGGTACTTAGCGGGGCCATGCGGCCCTTTTCCTTGCAAAGATCGGATGCCGAGTTCAACATCGGCGGCGCAATCATCGCCGCGCAAGTGTTGGGTGCAGGGGTTTGGGGCGTCATGAACGGCCGCGTTTTTGCCGCAACAGCGCTGAACAAAAACACCGATCTTGGCCGGTTCGACCACCCCTAAATCACGCGGGTTCGCAGGTTAATATTTGGTAAATTGCCCTGCGAATACAGTGTGATATCAACAGGATAGCGTTTTGTCCGCGCGCGGTCATCCCGCAATTTCATCCCTGAACCCGGCCCGCCCCGCAACTTGCAAGGCGGGCCAGAGTTTTATTTCACGACGGTCACTTTTTCCATCTGGTCGGGGTCGGAAACCTCACCATTTCCACCCGCGCCGCGCTTGATTTTATCAACCACGTCCATGCCAGAAATCACGCGGCCCACGACCGTGTATTGCCCGTCCAAAAACGGACCCGGCGCGAACATGATGAAAAACTGGCTGTTCGCAGAATCAGGGCTCTGGCTGCGGGCCATCCCGACGACACCACGGTCAAAGGTTTCCTGGGAAAACTCTGCCGGAATGTTCGGCAAATCCGAGCCCCCCATCCCAGCCCGCGACGTATCACCGCCCTTTTTGCCAAACTTGACGTCACCCGTCTGGGCCATGAAGCCATCAATCACGCGGTGAAACACCACACCATCATAATTGCCAGCCTCGGCCAAAGCCGTGATCTGGGCCACATGTTTCGGCGCAAGATCGGGCAGCAAATCGATGACAACCTCACCCTTCGCCTCCCCCGCAACCTCAATCACAAGGTTCGGGCCCGGCCCATCCACAGCCTGCGCCATCGCTGGCGTCGCGGATTGAGACAGGGCATAGCCACCCAAAACCGCCAAACCAAGCGCGAAGAAACCGCCTGCGACCAAGGTTTCCTTACGCATCTGCGGCCACCTTGACCGAGATCATACGATCCGGCGTCGCTGGCGGCTCGCCCCGAACGATCGCGTCAACATGCTCCATGCCCGAAATCACGCGGCCATAAACCGTGTATTGCCCGTTCAGGAAATCATTGTCTTTGAAGTTGATGAAGAACTGGCTGTTGGCCGAGTTCGGGTTGCTGGACCGCGCCGCACCCAAAGTTCCGCGCGCATGCGGCAGCTTGGAAAATTCGGCCGGAAGATCGGGCAGATCAGACCCACCCGTACCCGCGCGGCGCAGGTTGAAACCGTCTTCCATATCGCCATGCTCAACATCGCCGGTCTGGGCCATAAAGCCGTCAATCACGCGGTGAAAGCAAACGTTGTCATAAGCACCGGCACGTGCCAGCTCTTTCATGCGGGCGGTATGCTTGGGCGCCACATCGGCCAGCAGTTCGATCGTGACGGTGCCGCCCTTCAATTCCATCAAGATTGTGTTTTCCGGGTCTTTGATATCAGCCATCTGGCGCTCCTATAATTTGCTGAGGCGCAACTTAATCATCCAAAGCGCGGTTGGAAAGGGCTAACCATTGACGAAGCCTTTGGGATAGGGTCGAAGGAAGCAAATGAAACTGTGGAGGCTGTTATGGCTTGGAAGACGCTGGATGACATGGACTTGGCCGGCAAGGTCGCACTGGTGCGGGTTGATGTGAACGTACCGATGGAAAACGGCAAAGTCACCGATGCCACCCGAATTGAACGGATCGTGCCGACGATCACCGATATTCTGGCCAAAGGCGGCAAGCCGGTTTTGTTGGCGCATTTCGATCGCCCCAAAGGCAAGGTCGTGCCGGAAATGAGCCTGCGCCAGGTTGTCCCCGCGCTGCAAGCCGCCCTGCCCGGCATTAAGGTCACTTTTGCCAGCGATTGCATCGGCGGGCCCGCAAAAATAGCGATTGCCGAGATGGGCGACAATGAGGTGGTCTTGCTGGAAAACACCCGTTTCCACGCGGGCGAGGAAAAAAACGACCCGATGCTGGCGGCAAGTCTGGCGGCCTTGGGCGAGGTTTATGTGAACGACGCCTTTTCCGCCGCCCACCGCGCCCATGCCAGCACCGAAGGCATCGCCCGCCTGCTGCCAAGCTGTGCCGGCCGATTGATGCAAGCCGAACTTTCGGCGCTTGAGGCCGCACTTGGCACACCGCAGCGCCCAGTTGTGGCCGTTGTGGGTGGGGCCAAAGTTTCGACAAAACTTGACCTGCTGGGCAATCTGGTGACCAAGGTGAACCACCTGATTATCGGCGGCGGTATGGCCAACACGTTTCTGGTCGCCCAAGGGATCGAGGTTGGCAAAAGCCTTGCTGAACGCGATATGGCCGAAACGGCATTGGCGATTTTGGCCAAAGCTGACCAATCGGGCTGTGCCATTCACCTGCCCAAAGACATCGTTGTTGCGCGCGAATTCAAGGCGGGTGCGGCGTCCGAGGTTCTGCCCGTGACGGAATGCCCTGCGGATGCGATGATCCTGGATGCGGGGCCTGCCACGGTGGCCAATATTACCGAAGTGTTCAGCGCCTCGCGGACGCTGATCTGGAACGGTCCGCTTGGCGCGTTTGAGATTGAACCCTTTGATGCGGCGACCAATGCAGCGGCGCAAAAGGCAGGCGCCTTGACTGCCGAAGGGGCGTTGATCTCGGTTGCAGGGGGTGGCGATACCGTGGCTGCACTGAACAAGGCCGGTGTGGCCGATCAGTTTACCTATATCTCCAGCGCAGGCGGCGCATTCCTTGAGTGGATGGAAGGTAAAGACCTGCCGGGCGTTGCGGCCCTGAAAGGCTGATACTTTGCGCCCCTATCTTTGATACAAGAGTAGAGGCGCAAAGCCGCAACACCTGCCGCGCGGTTCTGATTTGTTAGGGTCATGACTGCGCGGAAATTAGGCATGACCAATACACGCCTCAAATCACCAAAATGCGCCTGTGATTTGAAAGTGCTGTGCCTGCAAGGGCTTGGGCAGCAAATACTGGCCATATTTTCCGCAATTTGACGCAGAAGAACGGTGGTTTAAGCGTAATTTCAGACTGTTAGCGCCAACATAATTGATCGACGTTCCGCATACCGCTATGCCGTTTGTTAACGGGGCTTTGGCCCCCTAAAACAAGGGACATGAGGTTAACGAGATGCCAAACAGCAAACAGACCGAACAAATGCAGCGTGGCGCAGGCTTTATCGCGGCACTAGACCAAAGTGGCGGTTCCACCCCCAAAGCTCTGCGCCTCTATGGCGTTGAAGAAAGCGCCTACAGCTCGGAAAGCGAGATGTACGACCTGATCCACCAAATGCGGTCACGGATTATTAAATCGCCGGCGTTTACGGGTGATAAAGTTATTGCTGCCATTCTGTTTGAACAAACCATGGATCGTGACATCGACGGCATCCCTACCGCAAACTACCTGTGGGAAAAACGCGGTGTCGTCCCGTTCTTGAAAATCGACAAAGGGCTAGAGGCTGAAGCTGACGGCGTGCAAATGCTGAAACCTATTCCGGGCCTGCAGGCGCTGCTTGCGCGTGCTGTCAAAGCCGGGATTTTTGGCACCAAAGAACGTTCGGTCGTGAACGCCGCAAATGCCGCCGGGATTGAGGCGCTGGTCGCCCAGCAATTCGCACTTGGCGCCGAGGTAAAAGCCGCAGGGTTGATGCCGATCCTGGAACCCGAAGTAACCATCTCGATCGCCGACAAAGCCGAGGCAGAAGATCTGCTGCTCGCAGCGATCTTGCGCCATTTGGACAAACTGCCCAAGGGTGAGCAAGTGATGCTAAAGCTGACCTTGCCGACAAAAGCCAATCTTTACAAACCTTTGGTGGATCATCCGGCAGTGATGAAGGTGGTGGCGCTTTCGGGCGGGTATAACCGTGCCGAGGCAAACAAAATCCTTGCGCAGAACAGTGGTGTTATTGCCAGCTTTAGCCGCGCCTTGTCGGAAGGACTGAATGCAAACCAGACCGACGCGGAATTTGATGCAATTCTGGTTCAAGCGATCGATAGCATTCACGCGGCATCGATTGCTGGCTAAAAGGCCTAAAAATATGGGAATTTCCCGCTTGTGGGGGATTCCCTTTGCGAATCACTTGTGTCATATTGCCTAAAACCCCCATTGCAGAGGGGTGAGAGGCGCCCGATGCACACCCAAAAACAACGCCCCGCGATAGCTTCGCTTTTGCTGATGACCTTGGCGGTTATTCTTGGGGGCTATTTTACCTTTGCTGCGGTGCAGGGCGATTACGGCGTGTTCCGGCAAGTGCAGTTGCGTGCCGAAGAACGTGCGTTGGTCGCGCAGCGCGATGCGCTCAAGGTCGAGCTTGCCAAAATGCAAAACCTGACGTTGCGCCTGTCAGACACCTATCTTGACCTTGATCTGCTGGATGAACAGGCAAGAGATGTGCTGGGCTATCTGCGCGCGGATGAGATCGTCATTCGCTAATCCATTGCTCTTTACACTGACCAAAGCGCCGCCGTTTGCGGCGCATTTGCTTTGGCCTATCCAATTCCGCCTTGTTTTTCCGTATCGCCCTAGGTAGTTTAACACTGAACTACTTTCACAGATGCGGGAGGTTGCGTTTCATGGCTGCGGCAAAGAAACCCACAAAATCAAATACATCCAAAGAAGAACTCATGGGATTTTACCGTGAGATGCTGTTGATCCGTCGATTCGAGGAAAAGGCAGGCCAATTGTATGGCATGGGGCTGATTGGCGGGTTTTGCCATTTGTACATTGGCCAAGAGGCTGTTGTCGTGGGCATTGAGGCCGCTGCCAAAGAAGGCGACAAGCGCATTACATCCTACCGCGACCACGGCCATATGCTGGCCTGTGGCATGGACCCGAAAGGCGTGATGGCCGAATTGACAGGGCGTGAGGGCGGCTATTCCAAGGGTAAGGGCGGCTCGATGCACATGTTCTCGAAAGAGAAGCATTTCTACGGCGGGCACGGAATTGTTGGCGCACAGGTGCCTTTGGGCGCAGGGCTGGCATTTGCCGACAAATACTTGGGTAATGACAACGTTTCCTTTGCTTATTTCGGCGATGGTGCTGCCAACCAGGGCCAGGTCTATGAGACCTATAACATGGCCGAGCTTTGGAACCTGCCGGTGGTTTTTGTGATTGAAAACAACCAATACGCCATGGGCACCAGCATGAAGCGGTCAACCAAATCACCGTCTTTGTGGGAACGCGGCGCTGCCTATGGCATTAAAGGCGAAGCGGTGGACGGCATGGATGTGCTGGCTGTTAAAGCGGCTGCCGAAAAGGCAGTTGCCGTGTGCCGCGCGGGTGAAGGCCCCTATATTCTGGAAATGAACACCTACCGCTATCGCGGGCACTCGATGTCGGATCCGGCAAAGTACCGCACCCGTGAAGAGGTGCAAAAGATGCGCGATGAGAAAGACCCGATCGACCACGTTCGTGACTTGTTGGTGCAAGGCGGCCATGCCTCGGATGACGATCTGAAAGCCATCGACAAAGAGATTAAGGCGATCGTCAATGAAAGTGCCGAATTCGCCAAAAACAGCCCAGAGCCCGCGTTGGAAGAGCTCTGGACAGATATTTACGCCTGAGGGGGAACAGACATATGGCAACGCAAATCCTGATGCCGGCCCTTTCGCCCACGATGGAAGAGGGCACCTTGGCCAAATGGCTGGTCAAAGCGGGCGACGAAGTAAAATCCGGCCAGATCATGGCCGAGATTGAAACCGACAAAGCGACGATGGAATTTGAAGCCGTCGATGAAGGTATTGTTGGCAAAATTTTGGTCGCCGAAGGCACGGCAAATGTTAAGGTGAACACGCCGATTGCTGTCTTGGTTGAGGAAGGCGAAAGCGCGGACGATGTGGCGGCACCTGCCCCAGCGGAAACGTCCCAACCCGAAGCCGCAAAGCCAGCAGCCGCGCCAGCTGCGGCGCCCGTTGCTGTGAAATCCAACGCCTCGCCCGATTGGCCCGAAGGCACAAAGATGAAAACCATGACCGTGCGTGAAGCCTTGCGCGAGGCGATGGCCGAAGAAATGCGTGCGAACGAGCTGGTTTACCTGATGGGCGAGGAAGTGGGCGAATACCAAGGCGCCTATAAAATCAGCCAAGGTTTGCTGGATGAATTCGGGCCGCGCCGCGTGGTTGACACGCCGATCACCGAGCATGGCTTTGCCGGTATCGCTGTCGGTTCGGCCTTTGCTGGGCTGAACCCGATTGTCGAGTTTATGACCTTTAACTTTGCGCTACAGGCGATTGACCATTTGCTGAACTCGGCCGCCAAGACGCTGTATATGTCGGGCGGGCAGATGGGTTGCCCGATTGTGTTCCGAGGTGCCAACGGTGCCGCCGCGCGGGTAGGCGCACAGCACAGCCAGGATTTCGCGGCATGGTATGCGATGGTGCCGGGGCTGAAAGTTGTGATGCCCTATTCGGCTGCGGATGCTAAGGGTTTGTTGAAACAGGCTATTCGCGACCCGAACCCTGTGATTTTCCTGGAAAACGAGATCATGTATGGCAAGTCGTTCGAAGTGCCGGATCTGGAAGATTTTACCATTCCATTCGGTAAGGCCCGCATCTGGCGTGAAGGCACAGATGTGACGATCGTGTCTTTTGGCATTGGCATGACTTATGCGCTAGAGGCTGCGGACAAGCTGGCCGAAGACGGGATTTCGGCGGAAGTGATTGATCTGCGCACGCTGCGCCCGATTGATTACGATACGGTTTTGGCTTCTGTGCAAAAAACCAACCGCTGCGTGACTGTCGAGGAAGGCTGGCCTGTCGGCTCTATCGGCAACCACCTGTCGGCCACGATCATGGAGCGCGCGTTTGATTATCTCGATGCGCCGGTGATCAACTGCACGGGCAAAGATGTGCCGATGCCCTATGCCGCCAACCTTGAAAAACACGCATTGATCACGACCGCGGAAGTGGTCGAGGCCGTTAAATCCGTCTGCTACCGGTAAGGAGAAAGTTCATGGCGACACAAATCTTAATGCCCGCGCTTTCGCCCACGATGGAAGAAGGCACATTGGCCAAATGGCTGGTGAAAGAGGGCGACACGGTGAAATCCGGCGACATCATGGCCGAGATTGAAACCGATAAAGCGACGATGGAATTTGAAGCCGTTGATGAAGGTATCGTCGGTAAAATTCTGGTCGCCGAAGGCACGGCAGGTGTGAAGGTGAACACGCCGATTGCGGTGCTGGTTGAGGAAGGCGAGGATGCGTCGGCGGTTCCTGCTGCTGCGGCACCGAAAGCGAATGCTGCGCCCAAAGAGGCTGCACCGTCTCCTACGCCTGCGGCACCTACGGCTGCCACTGCACCTGCACCTGCCAAAGGCGCTGGTGCGCGCGTGTTTGCATCCCCCCTTGCCCGCCGGATTGCTGCCGAGAAAGGCATTGATTTGACAGGCATTTCCGGTACTGGCCCGCATGGTCGTATTGTTAAGGCCGATGTTGAGGGTGCGAAACCCGGAGCTGCGGCGGCAGTTTCGGCAGAGCCTGCGCCCGTAAAGGCAGCACCTGCAATTGCAACCGGTGCCACGGCGGATACGGTCAAAAAGATGTTCGCAGACCGCGATTATACCGAGGTTGCGCTGGACGGCATGCGCAAGACCATTGCCGCCCGCTTGACCGAAGCCAAGCAAACCATCCCACACTTCTACTTGCGCCGCGATGTGCAGTTGGATGCACTGATGCAGTTCCGCGCCACGCTGAACAAGCAGTTGGAAGGGCGTGGGGTAAAGCTGTCTGTCAATGACTTCATCATCAAAGCCTGCGCAAACGCTTTGCAAGCCGTTCCTGACTGCAATGCCGTTTGGGCGGGTGACCGGATATTGAAGTTGAAACCTTCGGACGTGGCTGTGGCTGTCGCGATTGAGGGCGGTTTGTTCACACCTGTGCTGCGCGATGCACATCAAAAATCCTTGTCTGCGCTTTCGGCCGAGATGAAGGATCTGGCGGGCCGCGCAAAAACCAAAAAACTGGCGCCGCATGAATATCAAGGCGGCAGCTTTGCGATTTCAAACCTTGGCATGATGGGCGTTGAGAATTTTGATGCCGTCATCAACCCGCCGCACGGGTCTATCTTGGCCGTCGGGGCGGGTGTGAAAAAGCCCGTCGTCAATGCGGCCGGCGAGATTGTGGTGGCGACGGTGATGTCGATGACGCTATCCGTCGATCACAGGGTCATTGATGGGGCTTTGGGTGCAGCTTTCCTGAAAGCTGTTATCGAAAATCTGGAAAACCCGATGTCGATGCTGGCATGACATTGCCGCGTTAAAATGACAAAAGGCCGGGCAGAAATTGCCCGGCCTTTTTAGTTGAATTGTAAGTTCTTTCAGGCTTCGCGTTCGAACATCTGGTCCATCATCACGGCGGGTTGGTCGCAGCCCGCCTCTCCGACCACTCGGGCAGGCACCCCGGCGACGGTTTTGCAATTTGGAATGTCTTGAAGAACGACCGACCCCGCCGCGATTCGGCAGCAATTCCCGACCCGGATATTCCCAAGAATTTTGGCCCCTGCACCAATCAATACGCCGTTGCCGATTTTCGGATGGCGGTCGCCATCTTCCTTGCCTGTCCCGCCAAGCGTTACGGAATGCAGCATCGAAACATTGTCACCAACAACAGCCGTTTCGCCAATCACGATTGAATGGGCGTGGTCGATCATCAAGCCACGGCCGAGTTTTGCCGCAGGATGAATGTCGACGCCAAATACCTCGGAAACCCGCATTTGTACAAAATAGGCCAGATCGCGCCGACCTTGTTGCCAAAGCCAGTGGCCAATCCGGTAGGCCTGAACAGCTTGATATCCTTTGAAGAAAAGCAAAGGTTGCAAGTAACGATTGCATGCGGGATCGCGGTCTAGGACAGCGGTAATATCGGCACGCGCATATTGACCAAGCTTTTCATCTGCCGCAAACGCCTCATCCGCTATTTCGCGCAAAATCTGTTCGCTCATCTCGGCAGAAGCCAGCTTTAGCGAAAACCGATAGGCCAACGTACGCTCAAACGACGGGTGATGCAAAATGCTTGAATGGACCAGACCCCCCAAAAGCGGCTCGGCTGCGATGGCTTGCACTGCTTCTTCGCAAACGCGTTGCCACACCGGATCAACCGTTGCGACGCTTTTCTTGTGTTCGGCCATAGCTATGCTCCGTCAGAGGTCTAGGCCTGAGTATAGCGGAAGTTTCTAGCAAAGGTCCATTGCCACACACGCCGAGTTGAGGGCCGCCTGTTCCTTTTTCCAGGAAATCAACGCGTCAATCACCAGACGCAGGCTGTCTAGGTAATCCAGATTGTTTGGAAATGGCTCTGCCTTGGCTGGCAAAACCGAGGCCGACGCAAGCAGGCTGCCGTTGCCCCAAACTGCATGACCCACGCCTGTAGTTTGACAATTTTATCCGCGACATGCGCCCTATAGAGCATCTCATCAGCTGCCCGCCTTTGGTTTTGCGGCGGCACGTTTTGCAAGGATCGTGCCGCCGCAATAATATCCCCCATTAAAACTTGGCGCATTTTACCCGACCGGATCAAAGATCAATGCTGCTGAACGGGCCCGGCCCAAACCGATCCGAGAGTTGCGCCACCGAGATCTTCACAGCGCCTGCGGCTGCATCGGCTTGCTGAGCGCTGCTGGAATAGGTCCAGTTGCTGACAGTCGTCTGTACCTCGCGAACCAGATTTCCCGCCGCGAAAACCCGCACAAGATACTGCTCTTGCGCCTCGGCCAAAGGTACTTCTACGGATTCCCAGCTATCGCCATCAACCCGCGTGCGCCGCAGCCATGATACCTCTCGGTCACCATTTGACGCTGTCTTTGCCTTCAATTGCGCGGGCGCATAAGGTCGCAGCCCAATCCCTGAAAACGCCTCGACCAAATGCACGACATTGGGATCATCCACACCGCGACCCGCCGCGCCAATGCGGTAGTTGCGTGCCAACCCCCTTGCCGATTGCGCGACGTCGATTTGTTGCAAGGCGGTGTTCAAAAGAACAACCAAACTGCCGGCCGGCCAATTGTCGGGTTGAACCCCGTCAGTGCCCAGTTGGCCCCGCAAGCGGAGGCTGAGGTCATAGACACCCGGCGCAACCAATTGGGCATCGGCGAACTGAAAAACCTCCCAATTGTCTGGACTGCCATCACCGATCGCCATCGCATTCGCACCGTTCAACACCTCCAACTCATCTGCTGACGACAACGTCCCATAACTCAACTTAACCCTTAGCGCATCGCCCCGATCCCACAGCCCCGGCTTGGCTGCAGCAAGGTGTGTTTGGGTAACGCCCAATGTAGATGGGCGCGATATCAATCGGTTAAGGCTATAGCCCGCATCCTGAACGGCACTCCACACGGCAACCGATTGCGGCCAAGGCTGCGCAGCAACAGCAATATGTGGCGCGTTATCAACCTCGTCTCCGGTCAAAAGCGGTAGGTCAAGAAACACCGGAAAGACAGGAACAGGGGCCACAAACTGGTTGATCTGCCGGCGTTCATCGGCCGCGTCCGAGGACTTATAGATCGACCGTTCGATCCGCACCGCCTCAACAAGGGCCGCGTTGGTTTGCTCTATCCGGTCTATGCGGTACTGCGTACCTGCAAGATCAACTACATCGCCCGCCCCCAAATGCGCCAGCGATCGAGGCAAGACAAAACGCGCAGTGTCACGCGCTACCCGCGCCTCGGAAAGCCAACGCTCGGCAATACTGCGCCCGTCTGCATCTGTCAGCGCCAGCGCAAGCTCACTTTGCGATACGCCAAAGCTTTCTTCATCGGGAAAAATTGCCTCAACCTGCCGAACCCCGAAATCTGCCTCAGCCTCCACAAAATTCAGCCGTACCCGCCCTGCCGTTTCCGCTTCGGGGTTGCGCGTTGCCTCTAACACACCGTCCAGATCGTCGGCTTCGACCAGATGCTCACTGTTCAGGATGTTTGGCTGTTTGACGCCACGCATCTGAAAAACCAACACGCCCGCGCGCTCAACAGCTTCAAAGGCATAGGCAAGCATCAAAGGCTGTAATGCGGCCCGCGCGGTTCCAACACCTTCGGGCATATACCCGCGAACCACGCCATACAAACCTGAAACGTCAATATGTTTCAGGCCCGAACGTTCGCAAATCTCGGCTACGACCAGCGACAGCGGCTGGTTCGCGCTGCGTCCTGTCAGCCAATGCCCGCGCGCATAATTTCCACCATCAGCCCAAAGCTCTTGGTTGTTTGGAAAGTGTGGAAATGGCCGCGCATCCCATGCCCAAACATGCGCGCGTTCCATATCCAGCATAGGCGCACCATACAGGTTTGAGACAGGGTTGTTTTCGGGCTTGGCCCAGGTCAATGCCATCGCACGCAAATATTGCATCTGCATCGTATCATCACGACGACCATTCGAATATTTTGCCAAACTTGACTCGGATGATTTCGGATCAAGAAACTTGTTGGGCTGGTTGGCCCCTTTGTCTATTGCCGCGCATCCATACTCGGTAAAACGGATAGGTTTTGATTGCGGCACCCAGCCCGTCGCCACTTGCTGACGCACCCCATTGATGCGCTCATAGTGGTCATTCAACCACCAACTTTTCAAATCCTTGTAGCGAAACACCCATGGCTCATCATACGCGCCATCCTCAATGGGCAGACGGCGTTGTGCAGCCTCACCTTCGGGGCTGTCATAATACCAATCAAACCCTTCACCACCCAAGACGTTGCCGCCCAGATAGTCGAGGTCATAGATGGTGTCATACGCAGCATCGGCATGGTCATCACCGTCGCGCCAATCTGAAAGTGGCATGTAATTGTCGATACCAATGAAATCGATATTCGGGTCAGCCCAAAGCGGGTCCAGATGAAAATAGACATTTCCACCAGTCTGATAGCCGAAATATTCGGTCCAATCCGCGGCATAAGTGATTTTTGTCCCCGGCCCCAAAATGCTGCGCACATCCGCGGCAAGCTGGCGCAAGGCAGCAACCGCAGGAAAGCTGTCTGCCGCCCCCCGGATTTGCGTTAAACCCCGCATTTCTGACCCGATGCAAAACGCATCCACACCGCCCGCAAGCACGCATAAATGTGCATAATGCAGCACAAAACGCCGATACCCCCATTCATTCGGGCCGGAATAGCTGACTTTTTTGCCGGTGGTCGAGAAATCCGCTGCCGCTGCCGTTCCAAAAAACGCGGCAACCTCTGCCGCTGCGGCGGCGGTGCCATCCGGGCTCATATCGCGGCCCGGCGCAGAAGACAGGGTAATTCTGCCGCGCCATGGCAATTTGGGTTGCGTCGCTGCCTCCGAGTACGGATCCGGCAACATGTTCCCATCCATCTGATCCATCAGAATAAACGGATAGAACATGACCTCTTGGCCACCACTGCGCACAGCCTTGATCGCCTCGATGACCGAAGCATCCGATGGTGTCCCGCCATAGATTGACCGCCCGGCCACTTTGGCAATCACAGGTGCCGACGCGCGCGCAATCCCTCCGGCGCGCCACGCCATAGCCATTGCATCCTGCGCTGTTTGCTCGACCTTTGGCCTGACGGTACATTCAGAACACCGCAGATCACTGCCAAACCAAGACACGATCAGCGATACAGATTTCACATGCGGCAGCTCTCCTCTCAACTGTCCGAGAGAGGTCAAGAAATCGCTCTTACCCGAGGCCGAATGCACATTTGCACTGCGGCTTAGGCCGGGGCCGTCATTGTAGTGCAAGGCCGTCGCGGCCAGCGCATACTCGCCCGTCCCTGGCATCATTGCTACAGCTTTTACCGCACGCGTCAAATCGGTCGTGGTGGCCGCATATTGGCCCTGCGCTGACCTAACCACTTCAAAACTCATTTGCGGCAAACGGTTGCCATAGGCCGCCAGATCAAGATCCTCGATCACCACATAGGCAATTCCGCGATAGCTTGGCGCATTGCCAGCCCCTTCAACCGCTGCAATTTTGGGGTCAGGCTGCTGGTTTTCGGTGCCGCGATATACACGCAGATTGATCGTATCAGGATTAATTTCCGCCCCATCTGCCCAGACACGGCCAATGGTTGAAATCTCACCCTCACATAATGCGACGGCAAAACTGACAGTGTAGGTATAGCTGGTAACAGTGGTGGCGCTGGTCTTGGGCGCACCTTTTCCGCCGCCACTACTTTGCGTGGTCGAGGTTTCCTCAAAGCGCGTGGCCCAAATGATATGCCCCGACGTACGCATGCGCCCATAGATTTGCGGCACGGATGCACCCTCAGACGCGCCCGCAAGCCGGAACCGTTCAACGCGGCCGGTTTCCACAGCCTCCGAGCCGGACCCAAGCAGACGCTGGTCAATAACCCTACCCAATGTTGCCCCGACAGCACGGCCAATAACAGCCCCCGACAGGCCCAAAACCGTGCCGCCAAACCCCGCCCCGGCGGCAGCCCCCACAGCTGAAAGCAAAATAGTGGCCATTCACAGCACTCCTTGTGGAATTTCAAACCGCGCAATCACGCGTCGCGCCCACGGCTCGGACAGTGGGCTTTCAATAACGCCATGCCCCGTATAGGCATGGATAAAACTGGGATCGGGGCCAGTCATGCCCACAATCCCGATATGTTTGGCAACACTGCCCTGGCGCATCCGAAACAACAGCACATCACCCGGCGCCTCATGCCCCGCCATGACAGGCCGCAACCATCGAAGCGCCGCGCGCAGCAACACCTCGTCGCGCCCCGGCTCGGCCCAATCGGCGGTATAGGCCGGCACGCGTTCGGGTTCTTGCCCCAACACCGCGCGCCAGACACCGCGCAGCAGGCCCAGACAATCCGTCCCTGCGCCTTGGACGCTGGCTTGATGCACATAGGGCGTGCCGATCCAGCGCCGCGCCTCGGCGACAATACGTTTCTGATGCGGGGTCATCGCACGAGGCTCCCGCCATCGTTTGCTTGCGACGAGATCGGGTAGGATGTCAGCCATTGATCCCCCGGAATATCCGGAAACCCGCGAAAATTCAGAAAGTTGTCAAATTTCAGCCGGCAGGTTTCGCCGCGCTTGTCACAGCCTGCTTCCAGACGAACACTGTCGCCCACACCCAGCTTTGGCCCAATGCTCTGCCACAATTCGACTAAACGCTGGTCGCCAATGATCCGGTCATTCTTGATAATCCCGATCACACCGCTCGCTGCCCCAGAGAGCGCCTTCAGACGGCCTTTTTCAAACCAGCGGTCCTCAAACCCGGACAACCCCGCAAAAACCAGAATGCGATTGTCGGAAATGCTTTCCACGACCAACTCGGTCGAATAGCCCGGCTGCGACAGATCAAACCCACATTTCGCGTCACCCAAAATCGCAGGGCAGCTTCGCTGAAACGCGCGGCCCTGTAGTTGGTTCAGCGTCTCGGTCAACCCGCGCAATTCGGCCTGAAACGCGCCGCCTGCCCGCGTAATCTCGCCTATCGTGCCCCGAAACGTCAAAACACGGCTTTCCGTGTCGGCCCAGTTCACCTCCCAACCCGTTAGCGCTGCGCCATCAAACCGGCCGGCCAGAATGTCGGCCTCGGTGATCGCGAAATCAGACAAAGCCCCGGCAGCCTCGGTATTATCCACCGAAAGCCCCGTGGTTTGTTGCAACGCCCGCGCCGTCAGGCCCGAATTGGCGGTAAAGGTTTTGCCGCCAAACTCAAGGTCAGTGTCATGGTCGGTAAACCCGAACCACACACCATCCTTGCGCAAAATTTCCCAAGCATGGCAAACGGTCGTCGTTCCGGTTGCCAGATGCGCATACAGCCCCTCTGCCCCCACCATCAAACTCTCAGCTCCAATACAGGTACATTCGGCACGCTGCCCGCCCTGAAACTTTCCACCGAGGTCTGGATCTGATCGGTATCAAAACGCACCGGCACGTCAAACTCAAAGCCGGCCGTAACACGCACCCCCGGATCAGGCGGCGTCGGGAACGAAATCTCGCCGCGCGACACATCCACCGAAAATTCCAGCGTTTCCACCTTTGGGTCACCCGCAAGCGCCACCAGAACCGTGCCCAGAACCGGCTTTATAATGGGGCGCACATAGCTCTGCTCGCCCGATTGATAGGTCTTGGACAGTTTGAAAACCAACTGCACGCCATCGCCCAACCCGATCAACTGATCCAGCGCCGAAACCGTTTTCGAGGGCAAGCAGGATTTGTAATCCGACCAATCCTTCCAGCGAAACCCGAATAATTGCCCGCGCCGCGCCTCATAAAACGCGATCAGCGCCTCTACATCATCAAGGCTGCGCAGGCTGACACCCGCATCGTAATGCCTGCGCGAATGGGCCCAAGGCGTGTTGCGTTCTTCAAACCCGTTAGCCAGCGTCACAATCTCGGTGCGCCGCTCAGGCCCACCAACCGAGCCAAAACTAAGATTCGCCGGAAACCGTATTTCATGAAATCCCATTGCCTGCCCTTACCTATTCCGTTGCCCACGCGACAAAGCCCGCGAGGCTTGTGCTGCGATCTGGCTCTGGCTGCGCTGAAACCCCGCCACATCCGGCGAGGAAATATTCATCACCACTGTCACCGCTTGCCCACCGCCTGCGGCTTGCACGCCAAGACGCCCATCCGCGCCCCGCGCCAGGGGCATAATCGCCTCTGGCCCCGCCTCGCCCATCAAGCCCGTACCACCGCGCATCGGAAAATTGGTGGGCGAGGATACAACACCGCCTTTAGCAAAAGGCATCACGCGGCCCTGCGCGAACGCACCACCATTGGCAAAGGGCATCACGCCACTCAGAAGGGAGTTCATGCCATTCGACACCAACCCGCCAAGCGCGCTTTGCACAGGCTTCATTGCTACCGAATAGACCGTGTCAATCATCGTCTGCGCGACACCACTCAGGGCATCTGACAGCTTCATGCCGTCAAAAACCAACCCGTCAAAGGCCCGCCGCAACCCGCCACCAATGCTGTTTGACAGCGTGTTCACCTCGCGCCCTGTAAAAACAAGGCTTTCGCGCATCCGCGACAGCTCGCCCTCAAACGCGCCAACCATGCCGCCCGCACCGTCAAGCGATACCTCAAGCGCAGCAATCTGGTCTTCCAATCCGGATATATCAGCCATCTTTCGGCCCCCTTTTCACATCTGGAAAAGCGCGCGCCAAATCCTCAAGGCGCGCGCGGGTCAATGGGGCAGCACCGGCCTGCGCACCCAGCTTGATGCGCAATTCTACCGGCGTCAGGCGCCAGAACGCATCGGGCTGCATGCCCAAACCGTGCAGGCCCACCTGCATAAGCCCTACCCAATCGATCCCTGTCATGTCTCACCCGGCGTTGCGAAAGCCCGCGCCAGCAGTTCCGCCGCGCAGCGCGCTGCCTCGACCGGCCCGCCGCCAATATCGACCGTGCGCAAATCCGCCGCCGTGCCTTGCCAGCCACCACCGCGCAAGCCAGCGACCAACAGCGCCAGCACATCGCGCGTCGAAAACCGGCCCGCCTCAAACCGCTCGACCAATTCGATCAGCGATCCGGTTTCCAGCACCGCCTCCAACTCGGCCAGCGCCCCCAGCGTCAGCTTGGCCACATGGCGCGTGCCATCCAGCACGACCGCCACCTCTCCTGCCCAAGGGTTCGCCATCCCCACCACCATCAAAGCGCCGTGAACGTCAAAGCCCCGGCCGAGGCCATCGTCATCTCATAGGTCGCCTCGCCATTATGGTTGCCCGAATATTCAATTGACGACAGCTGAAACGGCCCCTCAACCACGCCAAAACTAGGGATAATCACCTGAAAAGACGGAATTTCCGCGTCAAAGAAAATCTGCCGCGCGCGCTCATCTGTACTGGCATCGCGAAACACGCCCGACCCCGAGATCGATGCCGTTTTCACCCCCGCACCTGCAAGCAGCTCACGCCAACCACCGGTGCTTTCAAGGCTCGTCACATCGACCGTTTCGGCGTTAAAGCTGATGCGCGAGGCCCGCAATCCCGCAATCGTCTCAAAGCTTCCGTCACCGACCATATCCAGTTTGATCAACAAATCCTTGCCGTTTTGAACAGCCATCGCACATCTCCATTATTAAAACATCACCTTGCCCCAGCGGGCATCGGCCTAGTCTTCAACCCGCGCCCGAAAGCTCAGATCGATCCGGCGCGTCAACCCGTTGTCCAACCGCACCGCTTTGGCCTTCAGAAACCGCAGGCCCACCAGATTTCCACGTGCCAGCGCCAGCGGCGCATCAACCAACGCGTCAGAAACCGCTACCGCCACATCCTTGGCCGCCTGAAACCCCGCCGCGTCTGAAATTACCGCCACGGTCAGCCGATGCTCGGCCCCGCCGCCGGTTTTATCCGACTGGTCAAACACCTCTTCGGGCCCGATCAGCACAAACGTCCCAGTGCCACCGCCCGATGGCACCGCATCCAGCACCGCCACACCCGCAAGTGCTGCCGCCGCTGTCAATCGCCCGTAAATCGCGGCCTGAAGCGCCGCCGCTGCACCGTAACTCATGCCGGCACCTCCTCTCGGACAAAGCAGACCAGATAGCGGCCACTGTCATCGCGTTCGGTCACGGCCAGAATGCTGAAAATCCGCATGTTCTCTCGAAACCGCTGCCCCACGACAGGCCGCGACGCAGCCCCCTGCGCTGCACCTCGCACTGTGATCCGGTAAGGTACAGTTGACAGAACCACCTCTTCGCCCGAGGTATCACGCCCCGTGCCGGGCAAAACCTCGGCCCAGAGCGTGCCAATCGCCGCCCAGCTCAGGGCAATCCCGCCCATGCCATCCACCGTTTCAACCGGTGCCTCCAACACCAGCGCGCGTGACAGGTTGACGCCTTTCATACGCCCGCCCCCCCCAGCACGCGCACCGTGCGCCAGCGTTCAATCAACGTGACCACGCCAAAGGGCAGCCCTGCATCGCCGCTCATCCCGCCATCATGTCGGCGCTCGTAATATGCGGCGGCCAGCATCAGAACCGCTTGCGCCAGATCGGCAGGCACATCGGCCCATGCGGGGCCAAAACCTGCAAGAAACGTCACCTCAACCGCCCCGCCCATCGGCACTAGCGGCAGCATGAACCCTTGGGGTTGCAGTTTGGGCCGGTGCATATCATGTACCAAACGGTACAAAGACGCGGGCACAACCTCGGCGCCACCTTCACTGTCGAACAGTGATATCTGGCTGATACTGCGCACTGGCGCTACCGGCAGTGCTTGCCCGCATCCACGCCACCCCCCTAGCCGCCATGAAAAGCTACGTTCGATCAATATCTTACCGATGCGCCCTTCAATCGCGGCCATCGCGGCCCGCAGATAGCTTTCGACCAATCCGTCCTGCATCCCGTCATCGGCAAACCCGGTGCCAAGCCGCAGATGGTTTTTCAACGCCTGCACGGGCAAGGCCTGCGTGGGAACCGTTGTTTGCTCGATCAACATCATCTCTAAATCTCCGATAATTCCGCCCAAAACCGTCAGCCAAAACTTGGGCGCACACCCCGCATCGCTCGATCGGGAGGGAGCAGCTAGACGACCCGGGTCAGGGTCGAACCCAAGTGCGCGCCCAAAACCCGACCCCCGTTTAAAGGGTCGGGTCTTCGCAATCGCCGTTTAGGACACAGCGAATTTAAGCAGCTTGATCGCCGCAAAGTCGGAAACATCGCCGCCCACACGCTTGGTCGCATAGAACAGAACATGCGGTTTCGCGCTAAAGGGGTCGCGCATCACCCGCAGATCAGGGCGCTCGGCAATGGTGTAGCCATTGGTAAAGTCACCAAAGGCAACCGCATAGGCATTTGCCGCAATATCGGGCATGTCTTCGGCAATCAGCACCGGATACCCCATCAGCCGCGCAGGCTCACCCGCGGCCAATCCATCCGACCAAAGGAAGCGGCCATCGGCATCCTTCATCTTGCGCACGGCGCCCGCTGTTTTCGAATTCATCACAAAGGACGCATTGGCGCGGTAGGTCGCATTCAGCGCGTAGACCAGATCAACAATCGCATCCACAGGGTTGCTCGCCGCAAAATCGCCGGCCTCACCGGTCGCGATATACCCCAGATTACCCCAGGTCCAAACACCCTCAGCCACGGCTGTATGGTTCAGGAACCCACGCGGCTTGTCGACACCATTGCCCGCCACAAAGGACGCAGCCTCGGCCCGCATGAACTTGTCGGCAATTCGACCCGCAAGCCAGCCTTCTACGTCAAACGCCGCATCGTCCAACAAACGCTGGCTGGCCTTCGGCATCGCCGACAGCTCATGCAGCGGAATGGAAATGCGCTCAATCGTCGGCGTGCCGGTTTCCACCTGCGGGCCGCTTTCGGTTGCCCAGCCCGACCCTACATCTGTATGGTCAATCAGCACGTCAAACGATGTCGCCTCAACCTGCACCACATTCGCAATCGCCCGAATGGACGAGGTCGATTTCAGGCTCGACCGAATGGTATCTGCCGTCTGCGGGTCGACCAAGTAGCCACCTTCGGCATTGACGGCGGTGTTCAACCCCTTGCCTTCCAGCACAAGGCCGCGCAACCCGTCGTCATCTCCCGAACGCAAATAGGCGTCAAAGGCTTTCATATGGGGCACTTCCACATCCGCATGGGCGGAAAGCGCCGGGCGGCGTTGGGTCATCGATTTGCGATCAAGCATGGTCATACGCTCTTCCTGTTGTTGCAACGCTGTCTTCACTTCGGCCTGAAAGCCGCTGAATTCTTTTAAAAATCCGGCCATTGCGGATTTCACTTCCGCACCCGGATTGGGGGCCATAGCGTGGGCCTCAGGGTATGCTTCCCCGGCCCGAGCCTTTACCTCGGTCATCATCTTTTCCTTTTTGGGTTTCAGTCGTGAAAGCCGCTAACGCGCGGCCAAGTCCCGGCGCGCATCTTCAAAGATCTGCGCCACACTGTGCCAGATGTCGGTAAGCGCATCGCCCTTTGCCGCCACCCGTGCCTCGGCAAGCATCGGGAATGTCACCAGCGACACCTCCCAAAGCTCCAGTTCCGACAAAAGCCTCTGGCCTTTGCCATCCTTTTCGGCCCGCAAGGTGCGGTAACCGATAGAAAGCCCGTCAATCGCGCCCGCAGCCAGCAGTGCCGCCGCCTCGCGCCCCTTTTCCACATCGGTCAGAATGCGGCCTTTGACATACAGGCCCGTGCTATCCTCGCGCACCTCATCCCACACGCCGATGGGCTGTTGCGGGTCATGCTGCCACAGCATTTTCACCCGCCGATTGGACGCCGCAAGCGCCTTCAGGCTGGCCGCATAGGCGCCCTTTTGCACCACGTCGCCGCCCTGATCGCGCTTGCCAAACAGGCTGGCATAGCCCTCAATCAGGCGTCCGTCTGTCACCATCAACCCCGCCTCGGGGGCATGAAACTTGCGCTCGGGCGCGCCGTGATTATCCATATATCCCATAATCTTACCTCATTGCCGCATTCAGTACAGCCTCGGCCCCTTGCGCCAGCAAAAAGGCCGCAACCCCGTAAACGCCAAGCCAGATCCGCCGCTCCAGCCGGTCCAGCGTGCCCTCTATCTGGCCCAATCGGTATTCCAGCCCCGACCAGCGTTCCTCGGCCACCCGCTCGTTTGCATCTATCCGCGCTTGTGCCGCATCAAAGCTGTCGTACAAATAGCGCGAGCCTCCGGCCTCTTTGCCGCGCAAGCTCATTCATCTGCCAAAGCAGGCAGGCCCAAAATCGCCCGCTTTTCGGCCTGCGTCAGAAAATCCGCAGCCCCCACACGCGCCCATTGCTGGTCACGCTCAGTCGCGAGTGCATGCACCTGGTCCAGATCGGGCTTCAACTCGACCTCTTCGCCGCTAAACCCCGACAACCAATGCGACAGGTTCGCCACAACCTTGGTTACCAAAGGCAGCACCGTCAGCCGGAAAAACGCGCGGTTGGCCTCTTGGTAATTTGCATAGGTCGCATCGCCCGGAATCCCCATCAGCATCGGAGGCACGCCAAAGGCAATCGCGATTTCCCGCGCCGCCGCCTCTTTGGTTTTCTGGAATTCCATATCCGACGGGCTAAACCCCATCGGCTTCCAGTCAAGACCCCCTTCCAGCAGCATCGGCCGCCCCGCATTGCGCGCGCCTTGGTGGTGCGAGGCCATCTCGTTCAGCAGCCGGTCATACTGGTCATTCGACAGCTGCGATTGCCCGTCCACGCCTTTGTACACAATCGCCCCACTTGGCCTTGCCGCATTATCCAGCAACGCCTTCGACCAGTGTGAGGCCGAAACATGCACATCCAGCGCCACCGCCGCCGCCTGCATCGGCGAAAACCCGTAATGGTCATCTTGCGGGTGGAAATTGCGGATATGGCAAATCGGGTTCAACCCCGTCGTCATATCAAACCGGTGCTTGCGGTTGCCAACCGTATAGTCATAGGCCACCGGCCAGCCATCCGCCCCCGGTATCACGCTCATCCGGTCCGAGCGCAGCACATGCAGCTCGGCTGGCAACTCCGCAGCCCCTTGCACCGCCTCCAGATAGGCATTCCCCGACAGCAACAACTGCCCGTAAAGCGCCTCCAGCAACTCGGCCCGTCCCTGCATCGGGTTCGGGCGGCGCAGCAGGCCCAGCAGCGGATGCACGTCAAACCGTCGCTCGCAATCTTGCAAAACCAACGGCATCGAGGCCGCCGTTTCTGCAATCAGCTTGACCGCGCGAAACCCGATCGGGTTGCCCAGAAACCCCGTCTTGGTCAGGCTAACCGTGTCTCGCGGGCTCCATGCTACGCGGCCGGTGCCATGGTAGTTGATCACCGGCCCCGTGGCCGACGCCTTTTGTTCCGGCACCGCAATCGCGCTGCGTTTCAGGAAATCGAAAACCATTTGGGTCAGCTCCTTTTGTCTTTGTCCGGCGGCATCCCTGCCCCCTCGGCTTGACATCAATCTGATCTGAATTGATTAAAATGCGTTAAAGCGGGCGCACGGTGGGGCGTTGCCACTTGGCTGACGCATCCAGGATCAAATCCGTCAGCGCCCAAACCAGCGCATCCACACGGTCAGGGCTGCCTTTGCCCTGATACCCCGTAGCCGTCATCTGGCACATCTGGTCCTCCAGCTTGCCCAAGTTCGGCAAATGCAGCACGCGCCCCTGCTCATACAGCGCCGCCACAGGCTCGGCCCGCAAGGTTTTGCCGCGTGTCGCCCGCACCGCACGGTATGCCACCAACGGGTCAATCTGGCGCATGATGCTTTCCACCATGTCCCCCCCTTGGTTCACCTCGGCCACCACACGGTCAGCCCCGTGCCGCGTTGACGCGGCAATCACCGCCCGCGCCCATGTATCGGGTGACGCGGCCTTGACACTCGCATCCTCCAGCACATAGGCCCGCCAGGTTTGCGGCGGCCCCTCGGTTACGGCCCCCACCACCAATATCCCACACTCATCCGATCCCGCGTGCCCCGTCACCGGCGGGTCCACGGCCACCACAATGCGCGACAGCGCAGGCGCACGCGCAACCCGCCCCACCTCTAGCGCCGCAAGCGTCCACATCGCGCCCTCGGCCTCTTCCAGCAACACACCTTCGATTTCCTGTCGCCCCAGCGCCGTACCGGCATAGCGGCGCTCAACCTCTTCAAGGAAAGACGCCGCCAGATTGGCGCGGTTGGCCTGCGTCGGCGCGTGGGTCGAAACGGTTGACGGGTTCTTCAGCACCGCTTTCAAAACCTCGACATTCTTGGGCGTCGTCGTCACCACCTGCTGCGGATGGTCCCCCAAACGCAGCGCGAATTGCAGCATGTCCCATGTGTTCTGCGCATTCGGCCATTTCGCCAACTCGTCCACCCAAGCCGCATCAAACTGTGGCCCCCGCAACTTCTCAGGATTGCTGGCCGAATAAACCCGCGCCTCGGCCCCATTGGCCCAGACCAACCGCTCGCGCCCCGCTTCCCATTTCGGGCGCCTGTCAGGCGGCGAACAGGCCAAAATCCCGCTCTCACCAAAGATCATCACATCCCGAACCTGATCGACGGTCTCACCCACCAGCGCCACACAACGCGCGCGCCCCAAATCCTGCGGCAGCGGCCCCTCCACCTGTGCGCGCACCCATTCGGCCCCGGCGCGGGTTTTCCCCGCCCCGCGCCCCCCCATAATCACCCAGCTTTTCCACGCCCCCTCCGGCGGCAACTGATGCGGCAAGGCCCAGAATTCAAACAACCACGGCAAGGCCAGCAACGCATTGTCACTTAGCCCCGCCAAAAACTCATTCACCCCCTCCGGCGTCGCGGAGGCGAGCCAGCCTGCGCCCGATTTCATCGCGCGCGGCGTCAAGGTCGAGGATTTCTTCCCCGATAACACATGCGGTATCTTTGCGGAGTTTCTCAATTTTTGTCCTTTCATCCATCACCAGTTGGAATGCAGCCTTCAAATCACGCGCCGCTTGCAAGGCCGCTTTGGCATCGCCCGCCTCGCCCGATTTCGCAGCCTTCACGGCCCGTGCCAGCCCCAAACCTGCATCGCGGAACATCTCTTCCGTGGCCTCCAGCAATTCTGCCAGCTGCCCGTCTAGCCCAAGGAAATTCACTGTCATTGATCTTATGCCCATGCCTCTCGCTGCCCGAACGAGAGAATTGAAAAAGCGGCACTGGGGTCACCCCCAAGCCGCTTGCCCAATTCTTCTAGCATGTCACAAGTGATACCGCAGACCGCGCGGTAAGTCAAGTTTTTTGACTTTAAATCAACACCTTAACAGATCGCACCCTTCACGATCTGTTAACACTCGCATCAGTTACCTTGCACGCCACCTTCATCGGCCTTGCCCTGCTGTGCT
The DNA here is from genome assembly GCF_001202035.1 of Pseudorhodobacter wandonensis. GTDB lineage: Bacteria > Pseudomonadota > Alphaproteobacteria > Rhodobacterales > Rhodobacteraceae > Pseudorhodobacter > Pseudorhodobacter wandonensis. Next base: position 411,641 of record NZ_LGHT01000025.1, read on the forward strand.
TCAATCGCCCGCCATTTCACAACATTGGCGTTATGCTCTTCCAGCGTTTCGGCAAAGGCATGGCCCCCCGTTCCATCGGCAACAAAGAACACAAATGGCGTGTCATCGGGGTGCAAGGCGGCCTCGATACTCAACCGGCCGGGGTTGGCAATCGGCGTAGGTGGCAAGCCATCGATGACATAGGTGTTATACGGCGTCTCACGGCGCAGCTCGGACTGGCGCAAGCCACGGCCCAGGATACCCTCACCATTGGTCACGCCATAAATCACGGTGGGGTCGGTTTGCAGCTTCATCCCCTGCCGCAAGCGGTTCACAAACACGCTGGCCACCTGCTTGCGCTCTTCGGGAATACCGGTTTCCTTTTCCACAATCGAGGCCATAACCAGCGCCTTTTCGGGCGTGTCATAGGGCAATCCATCGGCACGTTCGGCCCACAGCTCGGCCAGAATCCGGCTTTGCTTGTCTTGCATCGCCGCGATCAGCGCCGCACGGTCACCGCCGCGTGTCACTTCATAACTATCCGGCGCAAGGCTGCCCTCGGGCGGCTTTTCCGCAACCGTGCCATCCAAAAACTCGGCGCGGCGCAGCATTTCCAGCACCTGCCAAGAGGTCACCCCCTCGGCCAAAGTCACGCGGTAGCGCAGGTCCTTATCCTGTACCGCATCAACATAGCCCTGCGGCGCAGCATCAACAGACGGGTCAAATGATACAACCTCGACATAGCGGTTCGTCACCGGGTCCAACTCGCGCAAAATCACATCGGCCGAGGCAATCCCGATCCGGAAATTCACTTCGCGGCCACAGGTCGATTGCCCGCCGGCCGTCACAATATCCAATACCTGCGCCATCGAAGACCCCGCCGGTACCAGATAGCTGCCGAACTTCAAATCCTTGCCCTTGTCTGAATATTCCGCACCGATGCGGAAAATCCGCGCGTCCGAAATCACGCCATTGGTTTCCAGCGTGCGGCTAACAGCTGACAGCGATGCACCCCGGTCCACCTTGACACAGGCCGCATCAGCCAGCGGCCCCGGCCCCGAATACTCCTGCCGCCCCCAGGCCAATAGCCCCGAGGCTATGACCAAAAGAACGATGAACAATGTCAAAGCGTTAGACGCAATCGCCCGCCACATTATGCTGATACCTTCCCGATAATCAGGCTGGCATTGGTGCCGCCAAACCCGAATGAGTTGGACAGCGCCACGTCAATCTTGCGCTTGACCGCCTTGTTCGGCGCAAGGTCCAGCTTGGGTGTGACCGCAGGGTTATCAAGGTTGATCGTCGGCGGCGCAATCTGGTCGCGAATGGCCAGAATACAGAAAATCGCCTCAACCGCGCCCGCAGCCCCCAGCAAATGCCCGATCGCCGACTTGGTCGAGGACATCGTCGCCCCAGCCGCCGCGTCGCCCATCAACCGCTCAACCGCGCCCAGCTCAATCGTGTCGGCCATCGTGCTGGTGCCATGTGCGTTGATGTAATCAATATCGGCAGGCGTCAGCCCCGCGCGCTTGATCGCCATCTGCATAGAGCGGTAGCCACCGTCGCCATCCTCGCTTGGCGCAGTGATGTGATAGGCGTCACCCGACAGGCCATAGCCCAATACCTCGGCATAGATCTTGGCACCGCGCGCCTTGGCGTGCTCGTATTCCTCAAGCACCACGACACCCGCACCCTCGCCCATGACAAAGCCATCACGGTCGGCGTCATAAGGGCGGCTCGCCTTGGTCGGGTCATCGGCGCGCTTGGTTGAAAGCGCCTTGCAAGCGTTAAAACCCGCAATCCCGATCTCGGAAATCGGGCTCTCGGCACCGCCCGCAATCATCACATCCGCATCATCAAATGCAATCATCCGCGCCGCATCACCAATCGCATGTGCGCCGGTCGAACAAGCCGTCACAACCGCATGGTTCGGCCCTTTAAACCCAAAGCGAATCGAAACCTGCCCCGACACAAGGTTGATCAACGCACCGGGAATAAAGAACGGGCTCACCCGCTTGGCGCCACGTTCCTTGATCAAAACAGCCGTTTCGGCAATCGACGACAAGCCGCCAATCCCCGAGCCGATCATCACGCCGGTCCGGTGCTTGTCCTCTTCGGTCACAGCTTCCCAACCGGAATCGCGCACGGCCTGCACCGCCGCCGTCATGCCATACAGGATAAAATCATCGACCTTGCGACGGTCCTTCGGCTCCATCCAGTCGTCGGGGTTAAACGTGCCATTCGTGCCATCGCCCAGCGGGATTTCGCAGGCGTATTGCGTAATCACCCCTGCAGGGTCAAACCGCTTGATCGGCCCGGCACCAGACTCGCCAGCGATCAGCCGCGACCATGTCTCTTCAACACCACACGCCAGCGGCGTAACCATCCCAAGACCCGTGACAACCACTCGACGCATCGGCATCTCCCGCATTTATATTCAACCTAGGGGCACAGTTACACGGCAAGCCCGCGCCGCGCAACATAGGGCAGTACCAATCGGCACTTTGGCGCCCTTAAATGCTGCCCGCCCCTCTGGGAAAACGGCAGCCCCCACATACGAAAACGGCACCCGCAAGGGGTGCCGTTTAACGTAAACTTCAGAACGAAGGTCTATCAGGCAGCGCCAGTGATAAACTTTACCGCATCGCCAAAGGTCTGGATGGTTTCAGCAGCGTCATCCGGAATTTCAATCCCGAACTCTTCTTCAAACGCCATTACCAGCTCAACGGTATCAAGGCTGTCCGCGCCCAGGTCGTCAATGAACGAGGCATTTTCAATTACCTTGTTCTCTTCAACGCCAAGATGCTCGACGACGATCTTCTTTACGCGGTCAGCGATGTCGCTCATGTCATTTCCTTACTCAGTTACGGGCCATACATCCCGATTTTTTTCTCAAGCTCATTCGAGCGGCTCATCCCGGAATACCCAGGCTACCAAAGAACAACCTGTCCTTTAGCGTTATCAGCGCCGCCTATATCATAGTCTTTGGGAATGGCAAACGCTTTCGGTCGCTAAGATGTAGGGCCATTGCCCCCGTCAAATCAAGGGGCAATGAAAGCAGCCCCTTAAATCATCGCCATACCACCGTTGACGTGCAAAGTCGCACCCGTCACATAGCCCGCCTCCGGGCTTGCCAGATACAAACAGGCCGCCGCAATCTCGCTGGCCTCGCCCATGCGGCCCGCAGGCACCTGGGTCAAAATCTTGCCCTTCTGGTCGTCGGTCAGCTTCTCGGTCATCGCGGTGGTGATAAAGCCGGGCGCCACGCAATTTACTGTAATCCCACGGCTCGCCACCTCATAGGCCAGCGATTTCGACATCCCCACCATCCCCGCCTTGCTGGCGGCATAGTTCGCCTGACCGGGGTTGCCCGTGGCCCCAACGACGGATGAGATATTCACAATCCGCCCCCAACGCGCCTTCATCATCCCGCGCAAAACCCCCCGGCACAACCGGAAGGTAGAGGTCAGGTTCACCTCCAGAACAGACGCCCATTCGTCATCCGACATGCGCATGAACAGATTGTCGCGCGTGATGCCCGCATTGTTCACCAACACATCCACCGACCCCATCGCCGCCGCCGCCGCCTTTGGCAGCGCCTCAACCGATGCCGCATCCGACAGATTGCAGGTCAACACATGCGCACGGCTGCCCAGCTCGGCCGCCAAGGCCTCCAACGGCGCCTCACGCGTACCAGACAGTGCAACGGTCGCCCCCGCCGCATGCAGCGCCCGCGCAATATCGCCACCGATACCACCCGACGCCCCGGTCACCAGCGCATTCTTACCCGTCAGATCAAACATCCCAAATCCTCTTTCTCAAAAACCGCACCAAAACCCAAAAACCGCTCCGGCTTTCTTTTCGGTACAAATATCCCGCAGGGGGGTCCGGGGGGCGGCGCACGCCCCCCGGCTTTTGGCCCGAAAGGCCCGCCCCCAAACAGATCAGCCCTTCAACGCCGCAATATCCTCGGGCACACCCGCATTACGCTGCACCGTCTCGCGCTCGATCCGCTTGATCATCCCTGACAGCGCCTTACCGGCACCGATTTCCCAAAACTCGGTCACACCGGCACCCACCAGCCATTGCACAGATTCGCGCCAGCGCACTTCGCCCGTGACCTGCGCCACAAGCAGCTTACGCACCTCGCCTGCATCCTGCACCGCTTCGGCCCGCACATTGGCCACCACCGGCACCGAAGGGGTACGAATGTCTACCCCCGCCAGCGCCTCGGCCATCACCGCCGCCGCAGGCTCCATCAACGCACAGTGGAACGGCGCCGACACCGGCAACAACAAGGCCCGCTTGGCCCCTGCCGCCTTGGCAATCTCACATGCCCGCTCGACCGCCGCCTTATGCCCCGAGATCACCACTTGCCCCGGATCATTGTCATTGGCAACCTGACACACCTCATCCCCGGCAGCCTCGGCTGCAACAGCCTTGGCCCCAGCATAATCCAAGCCCAACAAAGCCGCCATCGCGCCCATACCCACAGGCACCGCCGCCTGCATCGCCTCGCCGCGAATGCGCAGCAACCGCGCCGTATCACTCAGCCCGATCGCCCCCGCCGCACACAGCGCCGAATATTCCCCAAGGCTGTGCCCGGCCACAAAACTCGCCTGCGCCAGCCCCAACCCTTCGGCCTCCAGCGCCGCCATTGCCGCCAAAGAGGTCGCCATGATCGCAGGCTGCGCATTTTGCGTCAGGGTCAGATCTTCAATCGCCCCGTCCCAAATCAGCGCCGACAGCTTTTCCCCCAGCGCCTCATCCACCTCGTCAAACACCGCGCGCGCGGCCGGATAGGCCTCGGCCAAGGCGCGCCCCATCCCGATAGCTTGCGACCCCTGCCCTGGGAAAACGAATGCTCTGCTCATAGTTCCTCCGATTTATCTTTGACCAAGCCATAGCCCAGCCTTGCCCCCTTCGCAATATTTCGCACAGCGCACGACCTAGGGCTTGAACCGTGCATCCTGCAAAAAGACCGCATCAAACAGCCCAAAGGCAAGCGCCGCCACCGGCGTTCCAACCACCTCGTCCCGCCCCAATGCCGCCCCGACCAACGGGTTCTTGGCAATATTGCGCCCGCCCGCATCAATCACCATCACCGCAGGCCCCGTTTCAACGACGGAGTAAAGCAAGGATACCGCCACACGGTCGGGCGCCCCGGTGCCTTCGCCCCAAGCACCAATAATCAAATCCATATTCGCAGGATGGTCGGCCAAATCCGCCCCCACCGTCCAGTTCACGAAATAGCTGGCAACGGTCTCGGCCCCTTCGGCATGGATGATCCCCCAAATCGCGCGGGTCACCTTGCCACAACAGGCGCAATCACCGTTTTTTTCGCCCAAAGGCTCTACTTCATACGCCACGTCAGTCACCGCTCCAAAATCCATTCCAAATCACCATGCCGCAAAACCGCTTCCCAAAACAGCCCGCCATTTCAGACTTGCACCAAACCCCTCGCGGCTTAATGTACCCCTACCTAACAGAAAGACCTTCCATGACCCTTACCGTCTTTTGCGCCGTCATCGCGGCCGCCCTGCTGCATGCGGTCTGGAATGCGATGGTCAAAGGCGGGCGCGATAAACAACTGAACATGGCAGGCGTCATCGTCGGCCACTTGCCCCTCGCAACCCTCGCGATTCTGTTCTCTCCCTTGCCCACCGCCGCCAGCCTGCCCTACCTTGCCGCAGGCACCTTGCTGCACTTTGGCTACCAACTCTTTTTGCTGCGGTCCTATCACGCGGGCGACCTCAGCCAGGTCTACCCCATCGCCCGCGGCTCGGCCCCGATGATCGTGGCAGCCGTCTCGGTGCTGTTCCTCGACACCCACCTCGAACCGATCGAAATCGCCGCTGTTGCCACCATCGGCATCGGCATCCTCTCCATCGCGCTGACCCATAAATCCGCAGGCCGCCTGAATGTTACCGGCACCAAACTGGCGCTGATCACCGGCTGTTTCATCGCCTCCTACTCGCTGGTCGATGGCATTGGTGCGCGGCATGCAGGCACGGCACTTGGCTTTTATGGCTGGCTCGGCAGCCTGAACGCCGTCATCATGCTCGCCTATCTGAAACGCACCGCACCCCACCAAATCCCCGCGCTCTGGACCCATGGCAAACGCGCCTTCCTGTTCGGCGGCGCGGCCAGCTTTACCGCCTACGCGCTGGTAATCTGGTCCTTTACGCAGGCCCCCATCGCCCTTGTCACCGCCCTGCGCGAAACCTCGATCATCTTTGCCCTGCTGATCGGCATGATCTTCCTGCGCGAAAAGCTCAACCTTGCCAAAGTCACCTCAACCGCGATCACCCTGTTTGGCGTGGCCCTGCTGCGGCTGGCAAAATAGCCCACACTGCACAAACGGCTTGCGCAAAACCCCATCCCCCGCTATACGCGCCCGATCTTGCCGCACTATATCTTTTGATCCGGTGCAGCCTCTCGTGGTCGGGACGCGGTAAGATGGTGACCCCGACCTATGAAATGCACCACAAGTAAATGAACGGAGACAGCATGCCGCTATACGAGCATGTCATGATCGCGCGTCAGGATCTTTCCAACACGCAAGCCGAAGGGCTTATCGAACACTTCTCCACAGTTCTCGCAGACAACGGCGGCAAAGTCGTTGAGCACGAGTACTGGGGCGTGAAGACGATGGCCTACAAGATCAACAAAAACCGCAAGGGCCACTATGCCTTCCTGCGCTCGGACGCTCCAGCGACCGCAGTTCAGGAAATGGAACGCCTGATGCGCTTGCACGATGACGTGATGCGTGTGCTGACCATCAAGGTTGACGCCCACGAAGAAGGCCCATCCGTGCAAATGCAAAAGCGTGACGACCGTGAACGCGGCGACCGTGGCGGCGACCGCCCCGATCGTGGTGACCGCGGCGACCGTCCGCGTCGTTGATCTCAGGCTCAGGAAAGGACCATTCAAATGGCGAATAAACCCTTCTTCCGTCGCCGCAAGGTCTGCCCATTCTCGGGCGACAATGCACCGGCGATCGATTACAAAGACACACGTTTGCTGCAACGCTACGTGTCCGAGCGTGGCAAGATCGTGCCATCGCGTATCACCGCCGTTTCGGCGAAAAAGCAGCGTGAGCTGGCCCGCGCAATCAAACGCGCTCGCTTCCTCGCTTTGCTGCCATATGCTGTGAAATAAGGAGCAACTGATATGAAAGTGATCCTTCTTCAACGCGTGGCCAAGCTGGGCCAAATGGGCGATGTCGTAAACGTCAAAGACGGTTTCGGCCGCAACTTCTTGTTGCCCCAAGGCAAAGCGCTGCGCGCGAACGATGCGAACATCAAGTCGTTCGAAGCACGCAAAGTTCAGCTCGAAGCACAGAACCTTGAAACCAAAAAAGAGGCCGAGGCAATCGCCGCGACTCTTGACGGTCAGGTTTTTGTCATCATCCGTTCCGCATCTGATGCAGGCGCGCTTTATGGTTCCGTCACCACCCGTGACGCTGCCGAAGCGGCGCATGACGCAGGCTTTACGGTTGATCGCAACCAGGTTGTTCTGGACAAGCCGATCAAAGAACTGGGCCTGCACAAGGTTTCCGTCGTTCTGCACCCCGAAGTAACCGCTCAATTCTCGGTTAACGTGGCGCGCTCGACCGAAGAGGCCGAACTGCAAGCTGCTGGCAAATCCATTCAGGAACTGGCAGCCGAAGCAGAAGCCGCAGCAGAGTTCGAAATCGCCGAATTGTTCGACGAAATGGGCGCTGCAAACGAAGACGGCGAGGATATGGGCCGCGACTGATCGCACCCATCCAGGTAAAATCGAAAACCGCGCAAGGGCAACCTCGCGCGGTTTTTTTTCATCCCCGCCCCCACCAAATACGTAGGGTGCGCTTCAGCGCACCACCCCATATTCCCAAAACACCCCCCAAGTCCCCCCTAAAACCTTGCAACCCGCCCCCCCATCCCCTAGATCGCCGCAACCCCGCTTCAAAGGCTTGCCCCGATGTCCCAATTCTCAAACGCTGTTTTCTTTTGCCATGGCGCCCCCGGCAGCCCCCAAGACGCAACCCTGCTGCCGCCACTGCCACCTGAAACCCTGCGCGTGGCACATGACATCTTTGCCGCTGCCCCCCACGCCTTGCTTGCCGATGCCCAAAAGGCTTTCGACACAACCGCCGCGCAAACCTCCGATGGCCAAGTCACCCTCATCGGCTTTTCCCTCGGCGCCATGCTCGCCCTGCAACTCGCCGCTACCCGCGCGCCTCAGGTCAAATCGCTCATCCTCATTTCCCCCGCCGCCCCGCTTTCCTTGGGCAACTTCCTGCCCCATATGGCCGGAAAACCGGTATTTGAACTGGCCAAAAACAACCCGAAACTACTGAAGTCGCTGACAAAGCTGCAATGCCTGCTGACCAAGTTCGCCCCCAAACTCTTGCGCAACCAGCTTTTCCACAAATCCGGCAGCCAAGACCGCACCTTGCTCACCAACCCCGCCTTCCGCGCCACGCTCGCCGCCGGCTTCAAAAACAGCTTTTGCACCCACCCCGCCAGCTATATCGCCATGCTCCAATCCTACGTCACCGATTGGTCGGCCGATCTTGCAAAAGTCACCTGCCCCGTCACCATCTGGCACGGCGAAAATGACAGATCGGCGCCATCTGCAATGGCCCAAGTGATCAGCGCCGCCCTGCCCGGCCCCGCCACACTCCACCTCATCCCCGACGCCGAACACTACTCCACCCTCGCCAAGGTGACCCTGCCCCCGTCATGACCGCCACTGCGTTACCCCCTTGTCACATTCGCCATTTAGGCGTTTCATAGACCATCCGGTCAAATCCTCAGGGGGACAAACCATGCCAATCCAATTCACCCGCCGCCATTTCCTTGCCAGCACCGCTGGCCTGATCGCGCTGCACCCGTTCTCGGCCCGCGCCGCTGCCAATCAGGCGCATCTGCGCATCATGGAAACCACCGACCTTCACGTCCACGTTTTCCCTTACGACTATTACGCCGACAAACCGGTCGACACGCTCGGCCTCTCACGCACCGCCAGCCTGATCGCGGCCACCCGCGCCGAATCGACCAACTCGCTGCTTATCGACAACGGCGACTTCCTTCAGGGCAACCCGCTCGGTGATTACATCGCTTATGAGCGCGGGATGAAAGCGGGCGACACCCACCCCATCATCAACGCGATGAACACCCTGGGGTATGAGGCCTCGACCCTCGGCAACCACGAATTTAACTACGGCCTGAATTTCCTGATGAATTCGGTGGCCGGCGCCAACTTCCCCGTCGTCTCGGCCAATATCGCCAAGAAACTCGGCGCCACCGCGCGCGAGGATGAAACCCTCCTCCCCCCCTATGTCATCGTGGAAAAAACCATCACCGATGGCGCAGGCACCCAGCATCAAATCAAACTCGGCCTGATCGGTTTCGTGCCACCCCAAGTCATGAACTGGGATCGCAAACACCTCGAAGGCAACGTCCAAGCACGCGATATTGTGGAAACTGCCCGCGCCTATGTTCCTGAAATGAAAGAGAAAGGCGCCGACCTCATTATCGCGCTCTGCCATTCGGGCATTGGCGAGGCCAACCATAGCGACGGCATGGAAAACGCCGCCATCCCGCTGGCCGCTATCGACGGCATCGACGCCATTCTGACCGGCCACAGCCACCTTGTATTCCCCTCGTCAACCTACGAGGCAACAACAGGCGTAGACATCGCCGCGGGCACTATCGCGGGCAAACCCGGCGTCATGGGCGGATTCTGGGGCAGCCACATGGGCCTCTTGGATCTGATGCTGGAACAAGATGGCGGCACATGGCGCATCTCGGCCCACACCGCCGAGGCCCGCCCCATCGTCAAACGCAATGAAGATCGCAGCTATACGGCCCTTGCGACTGATTATGCCCCCGTCCTCGCCGCCGCGCAAAAAGAACATGACGCAACGCTTGAATACGTCCGCCGCGCCGTTGGCAAAACCGAGGCCCCGCTTTACAGCTATTTCGCCCTCGTCGCCGATGACCCATCGGTGCAAATCGTGTCAAACGCGCAAATGTGGTACGTCAAACAAATGCTGCAAGGTACGGATTACGCAGACCTTCCGCTGCTATCCGCCGCCGCCCCGTTCAAGGCCGGCGGGCGCGGTGGGGCCGACTATTATACCGATGTGCCTGTCGGCGATGTCGCCATCAAACACGTGGCCGACCTTTACCTCTATCCCAACACCGTCCGCGCAGTCGCGGTCACCGGTGCGCAGGTTCAAGGCTGGCTCGAACGCTCGGCGGGTATGTTCAACCAGATCACCCCCGGCGTGGCGGATCAGGTTTTGCTGAACCCCGATTTCCCAAGCTATAATTTCGATGTGATCGACGGTGTCACCTATAAGATAGACCTCAGCCAACCCGCCAAATTCGACAAGGACGGCGCGGTGGTCAATGAAGCCTCGACCCGCATAACCGACCTGCAATATAACGGCCAACCGATTGACCCCGCAGCGAAATTCGTGATCGCCACCAACAACTACCGTGCCTCGGGTGGTGGCAACTTCCCCGGTGCCGATGGCAGCACCATAATCTATGAGGCCCCCGATACCAACCGCGATGTGCTTGTCCGCTATATCGTTGAAAAGGGTACGGTCAACCCATCCGCCGATGGCAACTGGGGCTTTGCGCCGATGCCGAACACCAGCGTCCTGTTTGATACCGGCCCCAAGGCTGCCCAATACGCTGCCGATATCAAAGGTCTAAAAATTGAACCGGCTGGTGACGGCGAAAACGGCTTTACCCGCTTCCGCATCACCCTATAACCCGCCGTAGGGTGCGCTTCAGCGCACCATCCGCCCGCGCAAATACCGTTGCGCGGGCGGCATCCAAACCCGTAACCCTTGGCTTATAATGGGCCAAACCGTTCTTCTACGCGGCGCGCATGTTCGGCCACAGGCATCTTGCCCCGCCCCCAAAGCGCCAGCATGTCAGACCATGCCATCGGCACAAAGCCAACCTCGTCGCCTTCAACAGCCTGCGCGAACATCGCAATATCGGCCTGATGCGCCTCCAGCTTGTCCTGGCCCACCGCACGCCCGTTCGAAAACGCCTCTGGCTCGGCATAAAGATACATCAGCACAGGTTTCAGCCCACGGTTCTTGCCCTCGGCACGATGCACCTCGGACCGCAAGCCATAGGCGCTTTTTACCAGCTGGGCATCATCCAGATGCGCAAACCGGCGCGCGCCATTGGCATGGGTACGGCGCAGACGGGTATAGCCCTCCATCTTCTCGCCCCAAACCTTGCGGTCATAGTTTTCTGAAAATTCGTTCTTTTTGGCAGGGCGGAAGGGTTCAAAGCGGGTTGAGACAACCCCGATCAAATAGCGGTCGGTCACAATTTCCACATCCAGCCAAGGGTGCTTGCCCCCGGCCCACGGGTAACGCATTTCAGCCGCAAGCGTCACCGTTTTGGCGCGGCCCAGCCCGCTTGGCAGCATCGGCATCATATCGGCGCGGTTCAAAAACCAGCCAAAGCCATTGGCCACCAGCGCCGAAGACGAATCCGGGCTGTCAAACTTGCCCGTTTTCAGTTCATTCCCGGGCACTTGGCCAAGTGCAGCAAGGATCAGATCAACGGGCAGATCAGGAAGAAACTCTGGCATGGGATTGGCCCTCTTTGGCAGCGGTGTCGGGTTAATATTTGGTAAATTTTTCGGGCGATTTCGTTCGGTTTCAAGGCCTTACAAGACCGTCCGCGCGCGGTCACCCTTTGGAAAAGCAAAGGGCCGCACCAGCTGGTACGGCCCCCGATCTTAAGTCGAAAAATCCGACAAGCCTTACATTTCGTCCAGGGCTTCAATCGCTTTTTGCAGGTCTTCTTTGCTGACTTCCTTGTCGGAAACTTTCGCGCCGGCAACAATATGATCAACAACTTTGTCTTCAAAAATCGGCGCCCGCAGCTGCTGCTGCATTTGCTGGTTTTTCTGGACATATTCAAAGAACTGACGTTCCTGGCCCGGATATTGACGCGCCTGCGTCATCACAGCCTGCGTCATTTCCTGATCAGTCACAGTAACCTCAGCCTTGCGACCAACTTCAGCCAGCAACAGACCCAAGCGAACGCGGCGCTCGGCCAGTTTCTTGTGCTCGTCAGTGGCTTCTACATTGCCATGATTGTGGTCGTGAACCTCTGGGTTTTCCTCGTGCCACAGCTGGTGCGCAATCTGGCCAGCTTCAGCTTCTACCAGCGATGGCGGCAGCTCGAATTTGACCAAAGCATCCAACTGGTCAAGCAAGGAACGCTTCATCACAGCGCGTGCAGCACCCTGATACTCAGCTTCCAAACGCTCGGAAATCTGGCCTTTCAGGGCAGCCAGATCCTCGGCACCGTATTTCTTTGCCAGCTCGTCGTTGATTTCGGCTGCAACGGGGGCTTTTACAGCCTTAACAGTGCATTCAAAAACAGCGGCTTTGCCAGCAAGATGTGCCGCGCCGTATTCCGCAGGGAACGACACTTCAACCTTCACTTCCTCACCGGCTTTTGCGCCAATAAGCTGCGCCTCAAAGCCTGGGATGAACGAGTTCGAGCCCAGAACCAGCGGATAATCTTCGCCGGTGCCGCCTTCGAAATAGTCGCCGTCAACCGAACCTTTGAAGTCAATCACAACCTGGTCGCCGTCTTTGGCTTTCGAGCCCTTCTTGCGGTCATCAAAGTTCTGTGCCGATTCGGCAAGATTGGCCAAAGCCTCATCCACGGCCGACTCTTCTGCTTTCACGACCAAACGCTCCAGCGTCACTTTGCTCGCGTCTACATCCGGAATCTCTGGCAGGGATTCGTAGGTCATTTCAACCACAACGTCCTGGCCTTCTTTCCACTCTTCGCCGCCAACCATTTTCACGTCTGGCTGCATCGCGGGGCGGTCGCCGGATTTCTCAAAATGCTCGCGCATTGCATTATCGATGGCATCTTGCATGGCTTCGCCCATGATACGCGGGCCAAACTGCTTGCGCAGCATTGCCATTGGCACTTTACCCTTGCGGAAGCCCTTCAATTCGACTTCAGGCTGCGCCTCGACCAGCTTTTCTTGCACTTTCGCGTCAAGCTCGGCCGCGGTCACAGTGATAGTGTAGCCGCGCTTAAGGCCTTCGTTCAGGGTCTCAGTGACCTGCATATAAATCCATCCTTCTCATATATCTGGTGCGGGTAGAGGGACTTGAACCCCCACGCCTTGCGGCGCCAGAACCTAAATCTGGTGCGTCTGCCAATTTCGCCATACCCGCATCTCATCAACGCATTGTTTGGCTTGCGCCATCCGGTTGCGATGAAATTCCGCGCCCTTCTAGCAAAGCCTTGCGCAGGATGCGAGAGGAAAAATGTGCCTTAAATTTGCAAGATCCAAATTCCAAGTTTTACCTTTGGTTTACCCGACACCTCCAGACTTGGACGCAACGCCAGCCAATCAGGAAAGGAAGGCCAATAATGTCACTGCGCACGGCACCAATGATCGTCGCGTTACCATGACCGAGGGAGTGCTTGCAGGCACCGCCATTCTGACCCTTGCAGGTAAGGTACCGGTTCAACATCTGTCGATTGGTGATCGGGTCATCACCCGCTCCGGTGCGCGCGCTTTGGTCACCCTGCGCTGCATGTGTTTGCCAAGGGCACAGCTCGTTTGCATTTCCGCCTCGACTTTAGGGGTCGAGCAGCCCGAAGAAGATATGTGCGTCTCCACCTTTCAAAGCATCCATATTCGTGACTGGCGCGCAAACGTGCTGAAAGGGATCGAACAAGGCGTGGCCTCGGCAAAAGATCTAACCGACGGTCAATTCATCCGCATGGAAACCCATTTCGGGGTATGCTTGTACAGCTTGGAATTTGACAACGCCGAAGTTATTTACGCCAACGGAATAGGCCTGCTCTGCCTCCCCGCATCCATCAATGCCTAAAATATTGCGCTTTTCCATAACCCTAGGCCAGAATCGGCCTTTGACCAGCGGTCATGCGCATACTTTCCAAAGTACGAAAAACCTTTGGCAGTTCTTCCGGCAGATCTTCGGCAATCAACCCCGGCCCAAAGGATCGTGCACATTCCACATGCAGCCAGGCGCCCGTTTCAGCGGCCTGCATCGGGGCCATGCCTTGTGCAACCAATCCCGCAACGAACCCAGCCAAAACATCGCCCGAGCCTGCTGTCGCAAGCCAAGGTGCCGCGCGTTCATACAGTGCAGCATTGATCGAACAGCGCCCATCCGGCGCTGCAAACACCGTATCTGGCCCTTTGAAAAGCACCACGCAGCCCGCGCGCTTGGCCGCATCACGTGTCGCGTCCACCTTGGAATAGGCAGGGCCTTGCACTGTCGGTTCCTCCAAACGCGCCGCGATATCGGGAAAAAGACGCGCAAATTCGCCTGCATGCGGCGTCAATATGCAGCCGCCATGCAATAAGCCAAACAGCCCCGCATCATTTGCCAACATCGTCAGGGCATCTGCGTCCAAAACCGTAGGGATGGATTCATCACGTCTTTGCAAAGCCACTCGTAGAATCTCTGCCTCGCGCATTCCGATCCCCATTCCCGGCCCCAAACACAATGCATTGATTCGACGATCTGCAAGAACAGCCTCCAGCGCCGCCGCATCCCGAACCGGTCGCAGCATTACCGCATTCAATTGCGCCGCATTCGCCATCACTGCGGCGGGCGGACACCCCAGCGTCACCACACCAGCCCCAACCCGCAGCGCCCCCCGTGCCGCCAACCGCGCAGCCCCGCCCGAGGCAACCCCTCCCGACAGAATCAGTGCATGACCGTAGGCATATTTATGCCCCCTTGCGCGCTGTGCCGTCATCGGATGCGGCTGTTCAATCAGCGCAATGCCGTCGTTCTGTTCCGCATCAAGCGGCTGCAAGCCAATATCCACAACCCGCAGGCGACCGGAATAAAACGAACCCTGCCCCAAGAAATGACCAAGCTTCGCGCGGTGAAACGTGACAGTCATATCTGCCCGCAGCGGCCATTGCGCCATTGCCTCGCCCGTATCCGAACACAGCCCCGAGGGCGTATCAATCGCAATAACTCGGCTAACACCGCGATCCATCGAATCATTCAAGGTGTTCAGAACCATCTTCAATGGGTCGTCAATATGTCGGGTCAGGCCAATGCCAAAAACGGCGTCGATCACAAGCTGATAAGTTTTACCGCGGATTTGCTGCTCAACATCCGCCCAGTTCTTGCCTTGCAAAGGCACAATCGGCAAAACATCGCGTTGCGCCAACCATCTCTCGTAATTTACCCGCGCATCTGCAGGCATCTTCTCGGGTGTGCCAAAGAAACACACCTGCACCTCGCAACCCGCATCTTTTAACAACCGCGCCACGACAAACCCGTCGCCGCCGTTGTTGCCAGGCCCGCACAACACCAAGGCCCGAAACGCCCCTCTTTCATCTTGGTCCAAATACCTCGGGGGTGTGGGGGCAGCGCCCCCACCCTTCGTCTGGCACAACTCGGGCCATGCCTCGAATACCGCATCGACCACGCCGCGCCCGGCGCGCTCCATCAACTCCAAACCCGTGACGGTGCCAGACTCAATTGCAGCGGTTTCAATGGCGCGCATTTGGGCAGCAGTTAACAACTCGCTCATATTTCGCACCCCACAAGTTTTCATTTCGCACAATATTCAGCATGATCGCCTAAAATTTAATCACCGCACCAGATTCCCAAAGCCTGAAGCCGCCGCCAACGCCCTCTGTAATTGTCCCTCCCGCGTTAAAATGGTCAACACGCAACAGATGGAATTTGCCTCGGGGGAGCCTGACGATGAAAAAGATCGAAGCGATCATCAAGCCATTCAAGCTGGATGAAGTGAAGGAAGCCCTTCAAGAAGCCGGCATTCAGGGCCTATCCGTGACCGAAGTTAAGGGGTTTGGCCGCCAAAAGGGCCATACCGAACTGTACCGCGGCGCGGAATATGTCGTTGATTTCTTGCCAAAGGTAAAAATCGAAGTCGTACTGTCGGATGACATGGTGGATGCCGCGATTGAAGCAATCGTCGGCGCTGCCCGCACTGACAAAATCGGCGACGGCAAGATCTTTGTATCGACCGTCGAACAAGCCATTCGCATCCGCACCGGTGAAACCGGCGACGACGCGATCTAATCCGACGGCAAGGCTAACCCCCTTGCCAAACCACGCTTAAGCAGAAGGAATGACCCTATGAAAACGGTCGCAGACGTTCTGAAACTGATCAAAGACGAAGAGGTCGCCTATGTCGACGTTCGTTTTACTGACCCAAAAGGCAAATTGCAGCACGTGACGCTGGATGTTGATCTGGTCGACGAAGACTTCTTTGATGAAGGCTTCATGTTCGACGGTTCCTCCATCGCAGGCTGGAAGTCGATCGATCAATCCGACATGAAGCTGATCCTTGATCCGTCTTCGGTCTACATCGACCCCTTCTATGCCGAAAAAACCCTCTGCGTGCATTGCAACGTGGTCGAGCCCGACACTGGCGAGGCCTATTCGCGTGACCCACGCGGCACCGCTGCCAAGGCCGAGGCCTACCTGAAAGCAACTGGTATTGGTGACACGTCTTACTACGGCCCAGAGGCTGAATTCTTCCTGTTCGACGATGTACGCTATTCTGTGACACCACAGAAAGTGGCCTTCAGCATTGACGCCGAAGCCGCTGCCTGGAACACAGACGCCGAGTTTGAAGGTGGCAACCTTGCCCACCGTGCCGGCCATAAAGGCGGCTACTTCCCTGTAAACCCAATCGACGAAGCTCAGGACATTCGCGGCGAGATGCTCTCGACCATGAAGCGTATGGGCATCAAGGTTGACAAGCACCACCACGAAGTGGCGACCTGCCAGCACGAACTGGGCATGATCTTTGGTGGCTTGGTTGAACAGGCTGACAACATCCAGAAATACAAATACGTGATCCACAACGTGGCCCACGCTTACGGCAAAACCGTTACCTTCATGCCAAAGCCTATGAAGGGCGACAACGGCTCGGGTATGCACGTGAACATGTCGATCTGGAAAGACGGCAAGCCACTGTTTGCCGGCGACAAATACGCGGACCTTAGCCAAGAAGCACTGTATTTCATCGGTGGCATTCTGAAGCACGCGAAATCGTTGAACGCACTGACCAACCCGTCGACCAACAGCTACAAGCGTTTGATCCCAGGGTTTGAAGCACCTGTTCTGCGCGCCTTCTCGGCACGCAACCGCTCGGGCTGCGTTCGTATTCCGTGGACAGAATCGCCAAAAGCAAAACGCGTTGAAGCCCGTTTCCCCGATCCATCGGCAAACCCATACTTGGCATTCGCGGCCTTGTTGATGGCAGGCATCGACGGCATCAAGAACAAGATCGATCCAGGCCCGGCATCTGACAAAGACCTGTACGATTTGCCGCCAGAAGAATTGGCAGCAATCCCGACAGTTTGCGGCAGCCTGCGCGAAGCTCTGGAATCGCTGGAAGCAGACCATGACTACTTGTTGGCGGGTGACGTGTTCACCAAAGACCAGCTGGAAGGCTACATGGCGCTGAAATGGGAAGAAGTTTATGCTTATGAGCATACACCACACCCAATCGAGTACGCGATGTACTACTCCTGCTAAACGACTGCGCCCAATCTGAACCAGATTGGGCGCAAATCATTCCACACCGGGCCGGTTTCAACACCAAAACCCGCGTGATGGAAACAAAAGCCGCCTCAGGGCGGCTTTTTTAAATTATGTTCAACAATTGTCAAAATGAACAACAATCAATTCAACATTGCCATATTGGTCACAAAATATTGCTTTAATTTCTTCTTAGGTTGCTCTTGACAACTCTAAGGGAATCTCGAAATGACGACGACAACAACGAGTACCATTGCCCTAGTAACGTATGAAACGAGTTCTAGGATAAATTTCGCCCATATCGTGGGGGAAATGCAGCGTTCGCTCGATAAATCGCCGCAAAGCAACTATGCTTTGACATGGGATCATGACGACATTGCCACTTTCGATTTCGAAAGTACCCGGATTGTTTTGTCGCTTGAGGACAATGCAGCGCCGACCGAAGAGCCGGTACATGACCGCCTGCTGATAAGCGTTGGCCCACCCTCAAAGGGGCCGCTTCGGCGCCAACCGGAAATTTCATATGAACAGCTTTGCAGCGTAATCGTTGAACGCGTTTGCGCCTATTATGAAACCCAGCCTGTCTATTGGCAGCAAGTCGAAGAATGTGTCACCTCTGAAACTGTTGACGAGATTTTTGACAGAATCGCGCTGGCCCAAAGCAAAACCCAGACAATTGATGGGGAAGCCGAGGCCGTTGCTGGCGCGACAGAGCGGCACACGCAAGAAAACATTATTCATATGTCGGCCCCCAAAAGCCGATTCCCGAATTTCCGCACGAAAGGCGATGCACGCAACACGGCTCGCGCACGCAAAATCCCGCTCTCCATGCTTCGTGGCCGGGCAGGAGAAGTGGCGAATGACGTGGCTGGCGGGCGTTTTCAGGAAAGCGATCAGCTTCGCGCGGTGCGTACCGCCCTGTATGAAGAGCAGGATGCCACCAAAGCCACCGGCCCTGAACGGAATTCTGTTGCTGTGCGCCTGACCGCGACTGCAATGGATGCCACATTGGTGGTCGTATGCCTGCCCGTGGGCGCAGCAATGCTGGCCTACCATATTTTCAATGGCGGCGAACTTCGCCGAACCGCTCAGGTCATGACAGTTACAGGCCTGTTTCTGGCGTCATCCAAATGGTTCGCCTCCATGCCTCTCAGTATTTTGTTTTCGTAAATTTTGGTCGGCCAAACGAATTCTTGAACCACGGTCCTTGCTATTGGGGACCGGCTTGTCCGGCGCGTTGTGGCACGCCCGGCAATACGCAGAGCATTTCATACAACAGGTTTGCCCCGATCAAGGCTGTATTGCCGCTGGGGTCATAGAGCGGCGAGACCTCGACCAGATCCCCGCCAATAAGGTTCAGCCCTGCAGATCCGCGAATAATCTCAAGCGCCTGGATGGTGGTAAGCCCACCCGGTTCGACCGTACCGGTGCCTGGCGCATAGGCCGGATCAAGGCTGTCGATATCAAAGGAAATGTAACAAGGTGCTGCGCCGATTCTGGCGCGAATGTCGTGCATGAGGGGCGCGAGCGATTTGTGCCAGCAGGCCTCGGCCTGAACCACTGTCCAGCCCTTGTCACGCGCCCAGTCAAAATCATCTGGCCCATAGCCAGTGCCGCGCAGGCCGATCTGAAACACCTTATCGTTGATCAGGCAGCCGTCTTCCCATGCGCGGCGAAACGGGCAACCATGAGCGACCGTTTCGCCAAACATCTGGTCGTTGATATCGGCATGGGCATCGACATGGATAAGGGCAACCGGACCATGCCGTTCTTTGATTGCGCGTAGAATCGGCCATGTCAGGGTGTGATCGCCACCCAAGGTCAGTGGAACCGCGCCATGGGCGAGAATTTCACGGTAATGCGCCGTAATGATGTCGACCGATTTCTTGAGGTCAAAAGTGTTGATCGGCACATCGCCAATATCGGCCACCTGCAAATGGTCAAACGGCGCGGCGCCGGTGGCCATGCTATAGGGCCGCAACATCCGCGATTCATCGCGGATCTGACGTGGCCCAAGCCGCGTGCCGGGCCGGTTTGAGGTGCCTATATCCATCGGGATGCCGACAAAGCAAGCATCGAGCCCCGCAGCCGTAGCTTGGGTTGGCAGACGCATCATCGTATTAGGCCCACCGAAACGCGGCATGTCATTGCCGCCCAGAGGTTGGTTGAATGACTTGCCCATATTGATGCTCCGCTGGATTTGGTTTTGTTCGAGAGTTTCGCAATACGTGCTGTTTGGCAAGAGGCCTAGCGCTGGCGCAGGGGGCGCTGCCCCCTCTGGGCCTTGAGGCCCATTCACCCCCGGGATATTTGTACCGAAAAGAAAGCAGGATCAGGTGGAATGCGCTTTGGTCAGGCTGGCACGATGGTCTGGTGTTAAAGCGTCTAGCGGCAAGACATAGGTGTGAATGGTGAAAAGCACGGCTTGGGTTTGTGGCAGGCGCAGCAAGCATTGACGTTCTGCGCGCAAGTATTTGGGGCTGTTATCAATGCGCGGATCGGATTCGCGGCGCGGATGGAATAAATCGGGGCTGGCATAGAGGTTGTGGTTCATCCGCCAAATCGGCCGTCCTGTTTGCACGGCATCCAGCAAGCGTTGTACCCGCCGCGCGATGTTTTCATCATATTGGGCAACCGGCTGATGAATGCGCGACATCGGCTTGCCCAGCTTTTCGTCCAAGGCCCAACTGGCCGGAAAGCACAGGATTGCGCCTGCCAGCAAATGTTCGCCCTGCCCATTTGGCAGCATCAGGCACAGATCTTCCTGAACCAAGCGCCCAAGGCAGCGCAGCGGATCATCACGATTCAGCGCGACCGACACGCCATCGGGCCGCAGCGCCGTTTGCGCCTGAATGCGATAACCGCTGTCCTGCGCCAGTTTCGCCAGTACAAGATCATAGGTTTCCTCTGCGGCCGCCTTTGCCATTGGCATCAGCGCGTGCACCTCGGCCCCTAGTGCAACAAGCCTGTCGCGTTCAGCCATTTGCGCGGCGAAAACCTCATCGCGCAGCAACCAATCGTCGTTTTCGACGGGCATGACGCCCGGCAACCGGGCGAGGCGCGGGTCAAGCCAAGGCATGGCAGGCAGGCTGTGGTGCAATATCGCGGTCATCACGCAGCCATAGCGCAAGCAATGCGCCGCGCAAAGCCGAATTCATCTTGTTTTCTCGGCTTCGGCTTGCCCTTAGGTCCATCGCGCACTATGGGAAGGGCAATCCCTGACGCAATGCCCTTGCTGCCCAAATTGAAAGGCTCTGCCCTATGATCCCCCGTTATTCCCGCCCCGACATGGTTGCCATCTGGTCGCCGGAAACCAAGTTCAAAATCTGGTACGAAATTGAGGCACATGCCTGCGATGCAATGGCCGATCTGGGGACCATCCCACGCGGAAACGCCGATGCGGTGTGGAAGGCCAAGGATGTCCAGTTTGACGTCGCGCGGATTGACGAGATCGAGGCAGTCACCAAGCATGACGTGATCGCGTTCCTGACCCATCTGGCCGAACATGTCGGGTCGGATGAGGCGCGGTTTGTGCATCAAGGCATGACCTCTTCGGATGTGCTGGATACTTGCCTGAACGTGCAGCTGGTGCGTGCGTCCGATATTTTGATTGCCGATCTGGTGGCCTTGTTGGCCGCGTTGAAAAAACGCGCGATGGAGCATAAGCATACTGTCCGCGTTGGCCGCAGCCACGGCATCCACGCCGAACCCACCACGATGGGCCTGACATTCGCCCGCTTTTATGCGGAAATGGACCGCAACCTTGCCCGCCTGAAGGCTGTTCGCGCGGAAATCGCGACCGGTGCAATATCGGGCGCGGTTGGTACCTTTGCCAATATCGACCCGCGGGTCGAGGAACATGTTTGCGCCAAGCTGGGCCTGACGCCAGAGCCGATTTCGACCCAAGTGATTCCACGCGACCGCCACGCGATGTTCTTTGCGGTGTTGGGGGTGATTGCCTCCTCGATCGAAAACGTCGCGATTGAAATCCGCCACATGCAGCGCACCGAAGTGCTGGAAGGGGCCGAGTTTTTCTCGATGGGGCAAAAAGGCTCTTCCGCGATGCCGCATAAGAAGAACCCCGTATTGACCGAAAACCTGACCGGCCTTGCCCGCCTTGTGCGGATGTCGGTGATTCCGGCGATGGAAAACGTGGCACTGTGGCATGAGCGCGATATTTCGCATTCCTCGGTCGAGCGGGCGATTGGCCCTGACGCCACGATCACGCTGGATTTTGCGCTGAACCGTCTAACCGGCGTTGTAGATAAAATGTTGATTTTCCCGCAAAACATGCTGGACAACATGAACAAATTTCCTGGCCTCGTGATGTCGCAACGCGTTCTGCTTGCGCTGACCCAAGCCGGTGTTAGCCGCGAGGCGGCCTATTCCATGGTACAGCGTAACGCGCTGAAAGTATGGGAAGACCGCGTTGATTTCCGTGAGGAATTGCTGGCGGATGCCGATGTTGTGGCAGCCCTTGGCGTTGACGGGATCAATGAGAAATTCGACATGGATTACCATACCAAGCATGTCGACACGATCTTCAAGCGCGTCTTTGGCGCCTGAAATCCGGCAAATCCGGCACTTAAGGGCAAGCAGATTTTCTGCCTGCCCTTATGTTTTTTGTGGTATCCTTGGGTCAGCGAAAGCCCTGTTGGCACTGTAGACGGGGCAAGACGCGAGTTGTTTTTATAGCACGAGGAAGGACCACTGATGAAAATCAAGATTGCTTTCACATTGCTTATTCTTGCCTTTACGCCCGGTTCTGCGATGGCGTATTGCCAAGGTTCTGACCACAGCCAAAGCGCGATGAATTGCGGCGATGGCAAGGTATTGGATGCCGCTACAAACGCATGCGTGCCTGTCGCGGGATAAAAAGTGAACATGCGGACCTAAATTGGCAGAATGTAAGCCCGTATTAACCTGAACCTGACATCGTGGTCCCTGTAGCTTTAGCATAACGGGGGCCAAATGGACGGCGGCACATCAGAACTTGCGCAAATTACGCCCGGTATTGCCTTTGCGCCGAACAAAGAGCGGCGGACAAATCGACGCGAACTTACCAACCGTGAAAAAGCGGCCGTAATTGTGCGGCTTATGCTGGCCAAAGGCGCCCCGATCACGCTGTCCGGCTTGCCCGAACATATCCAAGCCTCTCTCGCAGAACAGATGAGCAAAATGCGTCTGATCGATCGCCGTACGCTTGACCGTGTGGTTGTTGAATTTGTGACCGAGCTTGAAGAGGTTGGCCTGTCTTTTCCCGGCGGCATCGAAGGTGCGCTTTCAATAATGGATGGCCATATTTCAACCACAGCCGCCAGCCGCTTGCGTCGCCTTGCAGGCGCGTCATCGCGTGCCGATCCTTGGGACAGAATCGCTGCACTGCCAATCGAACGCCTGCTGCCAGTGCTTGAAGAGGAAAGCGTCGAGATTGCTGCGGTCATGTTGTCCAAACTGGCCGTACCCAAAGCCGCTGAATTGCTTGGCAAGCTTGATGGTGAACGGGCACGGCGCGTGGCCTTTGCCGTGTCGCGCACCGGCAACGTCGATCCGGAAACCGTGCGCAGGATCGGTCTGTCTTTGGTGACACAGCTTGAAAACCTGCCTGCAAGGGCTTTTGATACCGGCCCGGTCGAGCGTGTTGGTGCAATTTTAAACGTCGCACCTCAGCTGATACGGGATGAGGTTCTAGCCGGCCTCGATCAAGATGATGAAGATTTCGCAACACTCGTGCGTAAGGCCATTTTTACCTTTGTCCATATCCCAACCAGAGTTAGCCCAAGAGATGTTCCAAAAATCACCCGCATGGTCGAGCAACCGGTTTTGGTAACTGCTCTCGCTGCGGCGGCAGCCGACAGCGTGCAAAACCTTACGGCCGAGTTTTTTCTATCCAACATGTCACAGCGCATGGCACAGTCACTGCGAGAAGAGATTGCCGAGCGTGGAAAGGTAAAAGAAAAAGACGGCGAAGCTGCGCAATCCGCGATCATCACGGCCATCCGCGCGTTGGAAACTTCGGGCGATTTGGTCCTCATTCAAGAAGATGAGCAATAATAAACTGACTAAGCGGTCAATAAATGCGCTTTTGCCTTTTTACTCTGCGGCTAAAGCCGTTAGCGTGCGACACAATACTCGCAATTTGGACGCTTGAATGAAATTCTCTTTCTCTACCCGCCCTGCTATTGGCGCTAACGGGGCTGGCATACTGTTCATGTTGCTTGCTATTTTTTGCTTTACCTTGATGGATGCTACAGTCAAATCGATGGTTGACCGGTACCCTGCCCCGATGTTGGTCTGGATACGGTTTGTGGGTCAGTTGCTCTTGGTATTTGCTTTGCTTCGACATCGTTTTCTGACCCATTTGCGCACTAAGCACTTGGGCGTTCAGGTCGCGCGCGGCATTACACAGATCGCCTCGACCGCGCTATTTTTCACCAGCCTCGCCTATATCGGCCTGGCCGAGGCGACAGCGTTGATAGACATCAACCCAGTCTTCATCACCTTGGGCGCGGCTTTATTCTTGGGTGAAAAGCTGGGGCCGCGCCGGATATTTGGCGTTCTAGCTGCGCTAGCCGGTGCGCTGATCATTCTGCGGCCCGGTGCGTCGGTCTTTTCGCTTGCGGCCCTCTTGCCATTAATCGGTGCCACCAGCTATGCCGCCAACGCCCTTATCACCCGTTGGATCGGCGCAAAAGAAAGCGCCTGGACCTCGATGGTCTTTACATCGGTCATCTGTACATCCCTCGCCAGCCTTGCGCTGCAGTTCTTTTGGGTCCCGATTGACGGCAATGACCTCCCGCGATTTGCCCTAGTCGGGTTGCTCGGCACAATCGCCCAGCTTTGCCTCATCCGCGCCTTCACCTTGGCCGAGGCCTCATCTGTGGCGCCTTTCGCCTATGCCGGGATTTTGTTTGCGACGGTGTGGGGCATTTTGTTCTTTGGCAACTACCCCGACCGCTGGACCGTTGTCGGTGCGCTTGTGATCGTCGTCGCGGGGCTTTATGTCTGGCACCGAGAGACACGCATCGCGCGGACAGACGAATTGACAGGCTGATGGCAAAACAAACTGAACACGAAACCCGGTCCAAACAGATACGCAACTTCATTTTGCGCAACCTGATCGGGATGTTATTGGCCCTTCCCTACACGTGGCGTGTGCCGCTGTGCGGTTGGGTGATGGCCTATATCATCGCCCCTATTGCCGGCTACGACAAACGTGTCCGCGAAAACCTTGCGCTGGTTCTGCCCGATCTGCCGCAGGATGAGGTGAAACGCATGATGCGCGCCGTGCCCCGCAATGTCGGCCGCACCTTGATCGAGATTTATTCAGGTGACGAATTCGTTGCCCGCGCCGCTGCCGAGCCGCTGAAAGGCGAAGGTTTGGCCGCGCTGGATGAGGCCCACGCCGCGGGCCGCCCGGTTATCTTGGTGACCGGACATTTCGGAAATTACGACGCCAGCCGTGCCGCCCTGATTGCGCGCGGCTATCGGGTTGGCGCGCTTTACCGGCCGATGGGCGCGGCCGATTTCAATGCGCATTACGTTGAGGCCATTTCGCGGATTGGCACACCCGTTTTTCCGCGTGGTCGCGCGGGCCTGGCCGATATGGTACGGTTTTTGCGCTCGGGCGGTATGCTGGGTCTGCTGATAGATCAGCATATGGGACACGGCGTGCCGCTCTCGTTCTTTGGCCAACCGGCAATGACCGCCCTTTCCGCCGCCGAACTCGCTTTGAAATATGATGCGCTGGTGGTTCCGACTTATGCCGTGCGCCGCGCAAGTGGTCTGGATTTCGATATTATCATCGAGCCTCCTATCCCGCATGGCACCGCCGAAGAAATGACCCAAGCCCTGAATGATTCGCTTGAACGCCTTGTGCGGCAGCATTTGGATCAATGGTTCTGGATTCACCGCCGCTGGAAATAGCAGGCGACAATAGATGCGGGCCTGATCGGCACGACAGCTTTAACGCAATGCCGCCGCCGCCAAAATCGCGGCTGGCCCTTCAGCCTGCAAAATAACAGCAAGCCCCGCGTCGCCTTCAACGGGCACCTGCATGGCAAGCGGCAAGGCGCCATCCCATTTTCCAATAGTCGTCCAGGATGTTACAACATTATTGTATGTAAGTTCTTTTCCGGCGTTTTCACCGCGTTCAATTTGCACAGTCTCGGTTGGCGTATAGCGCACCAGCTGCACACGGATCGGCCCTTGCCCGCCAACAATCGGCGCGGCATCAATGGACAGCACATCACCCTGTCGGGTCAGCACCACACGCCCCGGCTGTTCATGCGACAATTGCTTTCCGACGGCGTCAGCCAATTCGTCTGCTCGGTTGCCAATAAGGCGGTGTTGCCCCTGCACGATTGCTTGGGGTGTATAGACCATTTTGTCATGCGCATAATGCGCATAGGCCTTTTGACGTTTGGTAAACTGCGGGCTGGCAAACTTGTCTTTCCAGCCAAGGTAATCCCAATAATCCACATGCAAGGATAATGTCAGCAAACGCGGGTCTTTCGCCAACTCGGTCATCAGCGCATCTGCTGCAGGGCAAGAAGAACAACCCTGTGAAGTAAACAATTCAACCACAACGGCATCATCACTTTGCGCAGATACAGGTGAGGCCAACACCAGCCAACCGGCGCAAAGAGCTGTAAGCGTGTTTTTCATGCTGGTTGTCCTGTTTCCCCTAGTCCCGTTCTATCTACCTAAATCACCTTGCTGGGGCCAATCAAGGTTTTGCGAGGCTTCGTTACAATACACTTACCTCGCCAAGATACTGCATCAAGATAGCCTTAAAAATGGGGCTGGATTTTCTGCATACTATTGTATACAAAGCGGCGACTCCCTTGCATGGATGCCCTTTTACGGGCATTACCCAAGGGAAGAAATCGACATTCACGCCAGCCAGGAGGTTAGACATGACCGTAACCGTCGGACATGACAGCACCAAGACCCGCCGCACGCTAACTGCGGGCGGTTCATCCATCGCCTATTACTCGATTCCAGCCGCCCAAGAGGCCGGGCTTGGCGATTTCGCCAAACTGCCTGCCGCCCTGAAAGTTGTGTTGGAAAACATGCTCCGCTTTGAAGATGGCAAAACCGTCTCGGTGGATGATATCAAGGCTTTCGCTGAATGGGGCGCAAACGGCGGCAAGAACCCGCGCGAAATCGCCTACCGCCCTGCCCGCGTGTTGATGCAGGATTTCACCGGCGTTCCTGCCGTAGTTGACCTTGCAGCCATGCGTGACGGCATCATCGGTCTTGGCGGAAACGCCCAGCAAATCAACCCCTTGGCGCCTGTTGATCTGGTCATCGACCACTCGGTTATGATCGATGAATTCGGCAACCCGCGCGCGTTCCAAATGAACGTTGACCGCGAATATGAACGCAACCTTGAGCGTTACACCTTCCTGAAATGGGGCCAGAACGCCTTTAACAACTTCCGCGTTGTTCCCCCGGGCACCGGCATTTGCCATCAGGTAAACCTTGAATATCTGGCCCAAACCGTCTGGACCGACAAAGACCAGAACGGCCAGGAAGTCGCCTATCCCGACACGCTGGTCGGTACCGACAGCCACACCACCATGGTTAACGGCTTGGCCGTACTTGGTTGGGGCGTTGGCGGGATTGAGGCCGAGGCCGCAATGTTGGGCCAGCCGGTTTCGATGCTGATCCCCGAAGTCGTCGGCTTTAAACTGACAGGCGAGATGATTGAGGGCACAACCGCCACCGACCTCGTGCTGAAAGTCGTTCAAATGCTGCGCAAACATGGCGTTGTCAGCAAATTCGTCGAATTCTATGGCGAAGGTCTTGACCACCTGCCATTGGCCGACCGCGCGACCATTGCTAACATGGCACCGGAATATGGCGCGACTTGCGGCTTCTTCCCGATCGACAATGAGACCCTGCGCTACCTGCGCAACTCGGGCCGTGACGAAGACCGTATCGCCTTGGTCGAGGCCTATGCCAAAGCCAACGGCATGTGGCGCGATGCCGATTACGCACCGATCTACACCTCGACGCTTGAGCTCGACATGGGCACCATCGTGCCTGCAATCTCGGGTCCAAAACGTCCACAAGATTTCGTGGCACTCGACACCGCATCGTCGGTATTCGCAGATTACATCCGCGGCGTCCGCAAACTTCCCGATGCGCCAAAGGCTGAAAAAACCGAGATGCGTGACGAAGGCGGCGCCCCTGCCCCTGCCCATGTTCCCGGCAACACCGATGGCTTCTCGACAGCCGCTGTCGCAGGCGAAGATTACAAACTGCGCGATGGCTCGATCGTTATCGCATCCATCACCTCTTGCACCAACACCTCCAACCCTTACGTCATGATCGGCGCTGGTTTGGTTGCCCGCAAGGCCCGCGCTTTGGGCCTCAACCGCAAACCTTGGGTGAAAACCTCGCTCGCCCCCGGCTCTCAGGTGGTCAGCGAATACCTTGAGGCCGCAAACCTGCAAGAAGACCTCGATGCCATCGGCTTCAACCTTGTTGGCTATGGCTGCACCACCTGCATCGGTAACTCTGGCCCGCTGCAACCTGAAATTTCGGCCGCCATCAACGAAGGCGACCTTGTTGCGACGGCAGTTCTTTCGGGCAACCGCAACTTTGAAGGCCGCATTTCGCCCGATGTTCGCGCCAACTACCTCGCCTCCCCACCGCTCGTGGTGGCCTACGCGCTGGCAGGCGACATGAACATCGACATCACGACAGAGCCTTTGGGCATTGGTTCCAACGGTCAGCCCGTCTATCTGAAAGACATCTGGCCAACCAATAAGGAAATCTCGGATCTGGTCGAAAGCACCGTGACCCGCGCTGCCTTTTTGAAAAAATATGCCGATGTGTTCAAAGGCGACGAAAAATGGCAAGCCGTTAAGACGCCAGATTCCGAAACCTACGACTGGCCGTCAACCTCGACCTATATCCAGAACCCGCCTTATTTCCGCGGCATGGGCAAAGAACCGGGCGTGATTTCCGATATCAAAGACGCGCGCGTTCTTGCATTGCTCGGCGATATGATCACCACCGACCACATCTCGCCTGCGGGTTCGTTCAAAGACACCTCGCCTGCCGGGAAATACCTTGTAGACCGTCAGGTTGCGCCCAAAGACTTCAACTCTTATGGCTCGCGTCGCGGCAACCACGAAGTGATGATGCGCGGCACCTTCGCCAATATCCGCATCAAGAACGAGATGTTGGATGGCGTTGAAGGTGGTTACACCAAGGGCCCGGATGGCAAACAAACCTCGATCTTTGATGCCTCGATGGCCTATCAAGATGCTGGTACACCATTGGTTATCTTTGGCGGCATCGAATATGGCGCAGGCTCCAGCCGTGACTGGGCAGCCAAAGGCACTGCATTGCTGGGCGTCAAGGCTGTTATCGCGGAATCGTTTGAACGTATCCACCGCTCCAACCTCGTTGGTATGGGGGTCATCCCGTTCGAATTCACCGGCGGCGACACCCGCAAAACGCTCGGCCTCACAGGTGACGAAGTGGTCAGCATCGAGGGCTTGGCTGGCGATCTTAAGCCTTTGTCAAACGTGCCATGCCACATCACCTATGCCGATGGCAAAACCAAGACAATCCAGATCAAATGCCGGATCGATACGGCGATTGAAAAGGAATATGTCGAGCATGGCGGCGTATTGCACTACGTGCTGCGCGACTTGGCCAAAACTGCCTAAGCGGCCAGTTCTCCACCATATACCAATCCAAAAGCGCCCCTATGGGGCGCTTTTTTTCATGCGTAAGGTCTGCTGTTATGCCGTTGTTAAAATCTTGATCTGATAGTGATGCTAAGGTACATCAAGGAAAATCCGGCAAAATGCGTTTCCAACAGCTTCCATCCCAATCCGAAATCGATAACCAGCTTAGACGCAGCAAACCACGACAGGGCATCACCCGTCCGCTGCCTTGGGCGTCAGCCCTGATAGGCCTCGGGTTGATGGTTCTCATGCAAAGCTTGCTGTAAACCTCGCAGCAACCCCCAAAAGATTGTTCTGCTTTCTGTTCGGCGCAAATATCCTCGGGGGGCCGTTTGCACCCGCAAACGGCATAGGGGGCAGACAGCCCCCTTATTTTCAACGAAAATATAAAGGCTATTTCAAGGCTTCGGCAATGGCAGGCCGAATGCTGCGCTCCAGCTCTTGCTCGGTAATTGGTCCGGCGAAACGCAGGATGATCTGCCCTGCGCCATTAATAACATAAGTTTCGGGCACGCCATAGACACCCCAATCAAGTGCCATGCGCCCACCATCCTGACCAATCGCGGCATATGGGTTGCCCAGCTCTGCCAAAAAACCCTGCGCATCCTCGGCGCGGTCTTTATAATTCACGCCGTAAATCGTAATCCCTTCGCCAGACAGCTTTTCCAATATCGGATGCTCGGCGCGGCACGGCGCACACCAGCTGGCGAAAAAGTTTACCAACTTCACACCCGGCAGGCGCAAATCGGCATCCGCAAACATGGGCCAATCCGCCAATGGGGTCACCTGCACAGCGGGCGCCGGCTTACCGGCAAGGGCCGACGGCAAAGTGTCAGGGTCTTCGCGGTTCATCCCCACAATAAACAACGCGGCCAAGCCTGCAAACAACACAGGCGGCAAGAACATCAATACCTTAGCCATGCTTTTTAGCCTTTGCTTTCAACGCTGCAGCCTTTGCCGCACGGGCCTCGACCTCGGCCAAGGTTCGGCGCACCTTTGCGCTGCGCCACAGGCTCCATGCCACCAAAGCCACGATCAGCCCCAATGACGCCGCATAAGACCCCAGCACCGCACCTGCATATTTTCCCAGTTCTGGCATCATCCCATCCGCTCCCGCGCCAACAGCGCACCCAAGCGCCGCGACCGAATTTCGGTCCGCGTCCGCAGCAACACCAGCGAGATGAACAGCAGCACAAACCCCGCGATGCACACCAGCGCCGGATACCAGAACACATCCGCCACGTTTTCTTTCTTATCCAGCGACAAGGATGCGCCTTGATGCAGTCCCTGGTTCCAGAAATTCACCGCATAGCGCGACAGCAGCGCAAAAACCGAGCCGACGATGCACAAAACGCTTGTCAAATCGGCCGCGGTATCAGGGTCGTCCACCGCTTGCCACAGTGCGATATACCCCAGATAAAACAGCGCCAAAATCAGAAAGCTGGTCAAACGCGGGTCCCAGGCCCACCAGGTTCCCCACATCGGTTGTCCCCATAGCGCACCAGTCGCCAGCGCGATCAGCGTAAACGTCAGCCCCACCGGTGCCGCTGCCTTGGCCGCAAGCGCCGACACATGATGCCGCCGGATCAGCCACACCAGTGACGTCACCAACATCATCACCCAAGCATTGATCGCCATCATCGCCGCAGGCACATGCAGGTAAAAAATCTTGACCGTCGATCCTTGCTTGTAATCATCCGGCGTCCAGAAAAATCCCCACGCCAGCCCGATCACAAGGCATAACACCGATGCCGCCGCCACAAAGGGCAAAACCCAGCGTGACAGCTGCATGAACTTCTGCGGATTTGCATATTCCCAAAGTGACATGGCGATTAGCTAAACTTTCCTTGTTTCGGCGGCAAGCAGTAACACAGTTCGTTCACCGCAGATTGATACGGATTGCCGCAGCCGAGGCAAAAGGCAACAGCGCCGCCACCCCCGCCGTAATCGCGGCCAACAGCGCCAGTGGCGTGGCCGTCGCCATGCCATCTGCCCCGCGCTTGACCACTTCGGCGCCAAAAATCAACGTCGGCACATAGAGCGGCAGCACGAGCAGTGACAGCAGCAACCCGCCGCGTTTCAACCCCACGGTCAGCGCTGCGCCAAAGGCCCCGATCACCGACAGCGCGGGCGTCCCCAATGCCAGCGAAACCACCAGCCAAAAATATCCGGCCTCTGGCAGGTTCAACAATACCCCCAGCACCGGCGCGATCAGCGTCAGCGGCAGCCCCGTCACCAGCCAATGCGCCAGTGCCTTGATCGCCACGGCCCCTTCCAACGGGATCGGCGCTGTGACCAGCAAATCCAGCGAGCCATCCTCAAAGTCCAGCGCGAACAGCCGGTCAAGACTCAGCAAACAGGCCAGCAAGGCGCCGACCCATAGAATCCCCGGCGCAATTTTTGCCAAAAGCGCCGAATTTGGCCCCACGCCCAAAGGCACCAGCACCGCGACCAGCAGAAAAAACGCAAGCCCAAGGCCAAAGCCACCCCCCGCCCGCATCGCCAGCCGCATATCCCGAACCAACAGCGCGATCATGCGAAATCCCCGCCAAACGCTGCGTCAAACGCGCTTGATTGGCTGCCATCACGGGCACGGTACGGCCCCAGTTCCAGCACCTCGGCCTCGATCCCCAAATCGATATGCGTGGCAATCAGTACCGAACCACCGCGCGACATATGCCCGCGCACCACATCGCCAAACAGGGCCACCGAAGCCGTATCAAGCGAAACCGTCGGTTCATCCAGCACCCAGATCGGCCGCCCCGTAACCAGCAACCGCGCCAGCCCCAGCCGCCGCTTTTGCCCCGCCGACAGGTTCGCGGCCTGGCGGTCGCGCAGATCAAGCAGGTTCATCTGCGCCAATGCATACTCGACCGCCGCTGTGCCATAAACCGCCGCCCAAAAGGCCAGATTTTCCGTCACCGTCAGCGTGGCTTTCAACCCGTCCGCATGGGCGGCATAAGCAATCGCCTCGGCACCCGCCGACACAGCCCCCGCCGCAGCAGGTTGCAAGCCTGCAACCGTGCGCAACAGTGTGGTTTTGCCAATGCCATTCGGCCCGCGCAGCACCAGCCCGCGCCCCGCCGGCAGGGCAAAGCTTACCCCCTCCAGCACGGTCACACCCCCACGGGCCACGGCAAGCTGATCTACACGCAATTCCATCACAACAGCCCTACCCCAAGACACCGCGCCCGAAAAGGGTGCAACCTGTCGCAAGCCGCCTTAAAGCGGTTCAATATCGCCCTCGGCGCGTTTCGCGTGGAAATCAGTGACAAAACCGGCCAAGGTTCCTGCGCCAATGGCAGCCCGCAACCCCGCCATAAGGTCTTGATAGTAATGCAGGTTATGCCATGTCAGCAACATTGACCCGATAATTTCATCCGCGCGGATCACATGGTGCAAATAGGCGCGCGAATACTGGCGGCAAGCGGGGCAACCGCAAGCCTCTTCCAGCGGGCGCGGATCATCCCTGTGACGCGCGTTGCGCAGGTTAACCTGCCCGTGCCGCGTCCAGCCCTGCCCCGTGCGGCCAGAGCGTGACGGCAAAACGCAATCCATCATGTCAATCCCGCGTTCAACCGCGCCGACAATATCATCGGGTTTGCCTACGCCCATCAGATAGCGCGGCTTATCCTCGGGCAGCATGTCGGGCGCATAGTCCAGCACGCCAAACATCGCCTCTTGCCCCTCGCCCACGGCCAAGCCGCCGACCGCATAGCCGTCAAAGCCGATCGCGCGCAGCGCCTCGGCGCTTTCGGCCCGCAAATCACGCGTCACGCCGCCTTGCTGAATGCCAAACAGCGCATAGCCGGGCCGGTCGCCAAAGGCATCGCGAGACCGCTGCGCCCACCGCATCGACAGCGCCATCGACTTGGCCACCTCGGCATCCGTCGCGGGCAAGGCGGGGCATTCGTCAAAACACATCACGATGTCCGACCCCAGCAGCTTTTGAATTTCCATGCTGCGCTCGGGGCTCAGCATATGTTTTGATCCGTCAATATGGCTGGAAAACTGCACGCCTTCCTCAGACAGCTTGCGCAGTTTGGACAGGCTCATCACCTGAAAACCGCCCGAATCCGTCAAAATCGGCCGATCCCAATTCATGAATTTGTGCAGGCCACCAAGGGCCGCAATCCGCTCGGCCGAGGGGCGCAGCATCAGGTGATAGGTATTGCCCAGCAAAATATCGGCACCCGTGGCGCGTACCGACTCTGGCATCATCGCCTTGACAGTGGCCGCTGTGCCAACCGGCATGAACGCAGGTGTGCGCACCTCACCACGCGGGGTAGAAATGACCCCTTGCCGCGCGCGACCGTCCGTCGCCGTCACCTCAAACCCAAACCGTTGCACCATCAGAGCCCCCATATTTGCCGCCCCTTTTGGGCAAACCGCGCAGAAAAGCCAAGCCCCCACGCCGCGTGAAGGGCAAATCAGCCCCTTGCCCCTTGCCCCCGGCACAGCGATATTCAGCCAAACCGCCCCGAAAGGCCGCCGATGCTGCGACTTGCTGCCCTGATTTTATGCGTCACGCTGCCCGCCCAAACCCAAATGGCGCAGGCCGAAACCGCGCTGGCTGCGGTGGCCGCGAATTTCGCACAAACAGCCACGCAACTGGCGGCAAGGTTCGAAACCCAATCCGGCCACCAGATCCAGATCACGACCGGATCGACCGGCAAGCTTTACGCGCAAATCACCCAAGGCGCGCCGTTTGATCTGTTGCTGTCTGCCGATACAGACACTCCGGCACGGCTGCACGCCGCAGGGCACGGCCAGCCGCAGCCCTATGCGATTGGCATCCTGACGCTTTGGGCCCCGAACCTGCCAGCAGATCGCACCCCGACCGTCACTCTGCAAGACGCAGGCATCCACCATATCGCCATCGCAAACCCCGCGCTTGCGCCCTATGGGCATGCAACTATGGCGGCGCTAAAGGCGATGGACGTTTACGACAATATTGCCGAAAAAATCGTGATGGGGCAAAACATTGGTCAAACCTATGCGATGGTTGAATCCGGCGCAGCCGAGTCCGGGTTTATAGCACGCTCTGCCTTGCCCGCAGATGCCAAGGGCTATGTTTGGGATGTGACACCCAGCCTCTACCCGCCCATTCAACAAGACGCAGTCTTGTTGCAGCACGGGGCCAACAACCCCGCTGCCTCCGGCTTTCTGACTTTTCTGAAAACGCCCGAGGCCCGCCAGATCATCGCCCAAAATGGGTACGGCCTGCCATGAGCATTCCTGATCTCGGCCCACTTTGGCTCTCGCTCCACCTCGCCGCGATCACCACGCTGTTGCTGTTGGTCCTTGGTACGCCGCTGGCTTGGTGGCTGGCGCAAACGCGGTCACGCGCCAAACCGGTGGTCGAGGCGCTAACCGCGCTCCCGCTGGTGCTGCCGCCGACGGTTTTGGGCTTTTACCTGCTGATCCTGTTCAGCCCCAGCTCAACCTTTGGCGGGTTTTGGCTGCAAACCACGGGCGAGACGCTGACCTTTTCCTTTACCGGCCTTGTCATCGCATCAATCCTCTACTCATTGCCCTTTACCGTGCAGCCGCTTCAGGCCGCGTTCGAATCCATCGGCCGCGCGCCCCTCGAGGCTGCCGCAAGCCTGCGCGCCTCGCCTTTTGACAGCTTTCTGACTGTCGCCGCCCCTATGGCCAAACGCGGGTTTCTGACGGCGATGGTCCTTAGCTTTACCCATACCTTAGGCGAATTTGGCGTCGTGCTGATGGTTGGCGGCAACATTCCGGGCAAGACCAAAGTGATTTCCATTGCGATCTATGAGCATGTGGAAACCATCAACTATGCCGATGCCCATGTGCTGTCGGCCATTTTGCTGGTGTTTTCCTTTGTCACCTTGCTGCTGGTCTACAGCCTGAACCGCCGCTTTGCGCATGGGGGGCAGGCCTAATGCTGACGTTGGATGTCACCCATAGCTACCCCGGCTTTCAGCTACGCGTGCAGCAAGCCCTGCCATCATCGGGGATAACCGCGCTTTTCGGGCGCTCTGGTTCGGGCAAATCCACACTGTTGCGTGTCATCGCGGGGCTGGATGCCGGCGCCAAAGGCCGCGTGGCGTGGCAGAATGAGGTATGGCAAGATTCCAACCATTTCACCCCGCCCCATAAACGCGGCCTTGGCTTTGTGTTCCAAGATACCCGCCTGTTTCCACACCTGACTGTGGCGCAAAATCTGGCCTATGCCGACACGCGCGCCAAAGGCCTGCCCGGCCCCAGCCTCGATGCAATCATTGCCGCGCTTGACCTTGACCCCTTGATGTCCCGCCGCCCCACCACGCTTTCGGGGGGCGAGGCATCGCGCGCAGCGATCGGTCGCGCCTTGCTGACACGCCCGCGTATGCTGCTGATGGACGAACCGCTTGCCGCGCTTGATGAGGCGCGAAAGGCCGAGATATTGCCCTATCTGGAACGCCTGCGCGACCAGATCGGCACCCCTATGCTGTATGTCAGCCATAATATGGCCGAGGTGGCCCGCCTTGCGACGCATCTGATGCTGATCGACGCAGGCCGCATCACCCATCACGGCCCGATAGAGGCGCTTCTGTCAGACCCAAGCATCGCCCACACCTTGGGCGTGCGCGAAGCAGGCAGCATTCTTTGTGCAACCCTGACCGCCCAAGATGATGACGGCCTTTCGCAGCTGACCACTTCGGCTGGCCCTTTGTGGTTGCCGCAAGTTACGGCGCCAATCGGCAGCCGCATCCGCGTGCGTCTTTTGGCGCAGGATGTCATCTTGTCGCGCAGCGCACCCACGGGCCTGTCGGCGCTAAACATCCTTCCCGCGACAGTGACCGACGTGCGCACAGGCGATGGCCCCGGCGCCTTGGTGCAACTGCGTGCAGGCGATGACCTTATCCTGGCCCGCATCACCCGCCGCTCGGCCACGGCCCTTGGGCTGGCGGTTGGAACCCGGTGCTTTGCCATTCTTAAATCCGTCTCGGTCGCGCGCGGCAACATTGGCACCACGCCATCCAACCCACCCGCCACCTTGTGACCGATACAAATCTTTGCCCCCTTTCCCTTGCACCCTTTTGCAATATGTTCCATCACTCGGGTAACACGAAACACATCGGGACACCCCGCGTTGGGTGCCTGTCCTACGCAAGGAAATGGGCAAAGCAATGGTTGACGCAACGATGAAACCCACCGAAGAAATCTCTGTACGTGAGGTTTTCGGGATCGACACCGATATGAAGGTAAAGGGCTTTGCCGAACCAACCGACCGCGTACCGGCCGTTGACCCGACCTATAAGTTCGACCCCGATACCACTTTGGCCATTCTTGCAGGCTTTGGCTATAACCGCCGTGTCATGGTGCAGGGCTATCACGGCACGGGCAAATCGACGCATATCGAACAGGTCGGCGCACGGCTGAACTGGCCCACAGTGCGCGTCAACCTTGACAGCCACATCAGCCGGATCGACCTGATCGGCAAAGACGCCATCAAACTGCGCGACGGCAAACAAGTGACCGAGTTCCATGAAGGCATCTTGCCTTGGGCGCTGCGCAACCCCGTGGCAATTGTGTTCGATGAATATGACGCAGGCCGCGCCGATGTGATGTTCGTCATCCAGCGCGTGCTGGAACATGACGGCAAGCTGACCCTGCTTGATCAAAACGAAATCATCACTCCGCACCCGTCCTTCCGCCTGTTTGCCACTGCCAACACAGTTGGTTTGGGCGATACCACCGGCCTCTACCACGGCACCCAGCAGATCAACCAAGCCCAGATGGACCGTTGGTCGCTGGTCGCCACGCTGAACTACCTGTCGCATGACGCCGAGGCCGCGATTGTGCTGGCCAAGAACGCGCATTACAACACCGAGAAAGGCCGCAAAACCATCAGCCAGATGGTCACCGTCGCTGATCTGACGCGCACCGCCTTCATGAACGGCGATCTGTCGACCGTCATGTCACCGCGTACTGTGATCACTTGGGCCGAAAACGCACGTATCTTCCAAAACGTCGGCTACGCCTTCCGCCTGACCTTCCTCAACAAATGCGACGAGCTGGAGCGACAAACCGTGGCCGAATTCTACCAGCGCTGCTTTGCCGAGGAACTGCCGGAATCTGCTGCCAGCATGGCGATGAAATAATGTAGGGCGGGGTTCACCCCGCCATTACCGGAATGGTGGGGCCAAACCCCACCCTACAGGGGCCCAAAACAATGACAAAACCCACCGATAACCCCGCTGATCCGTTCAAAAAAGCCTTGGCCGAGGCTACAAAGGTCTTGGCCAATGATCCGGATATGACCGTCTCTTATTCGGTCGACCCGTCAGGCATGACCAAGGAAGGCGTGCGCCTGCCGCAAGTATCCCGCCGTATGACGCGGGATGAGGTGTTGCTGGCCCGCGGCACCGCCGATGCGTTTGCGCTGCGCCGCAAATATCACAATGATGCCACCGCCGCGAAATACGCACCCAATGGCACCCTCGCCCGCGAGATTTACGAGGCGATGGAAACCGCGCGCTGCGAGGCCGTAGGCGCACGCGACATGCCCGGCACTGCCGGAAATATCGACGCAAAAATCGGGCATGAGGCCACGCGCAAGGGCTATGCCGACATCACGCAATCCAGTGACGCGCCTTTGCCTGTTGCCGCTGGCTACCTTGTCCGCCACCTCGCCACCGGTCGCGACCTGCCAAAGGGCGCGGAAAATGTGATGAACCTCTGGCGCGGGTTTATGGAACAACAAGCCGGCGAAACGCTGGGAAACATCGACCATGTGCTGGCCGACCAAGCCGCCTTTGCCCGCCTCGCCCGCAAAGTGATCGCAGATCTTGGCTATGGCGACCAGTTGGGCGACGACCCGGATGCCGAGGACGAAGACCCCGATGCAGGCGATGACGCCCAGCAAGAGGAAGAGCAGCAAGACAGCACCGGCGAAGACGATAGCGAGGATGAGGACAGCGAAGCCTCACCCGAGCAGAGCCAAGAGGAACAGCAAGACGCCTCACAGGCACAAGTGTCCGAAGACGATATGTCCGACATGGAAGACGGCGAAGAGGCCGAAATGCCCGAAGGCGAGGCCCCGCTAGAGCCGCCGCCCCCCGCGCCGCATTCCGATGCTGACCCGAATTATCATGTCTATACCACTGATTATGACGAAGAAATCCGCGCCGAAGAGCTGGCCGAACTGGCCGAGCTTGAACGCCTGCGCGCCTATCTTGACCAACAGCTTGAACCGCTGAAAGGCGCTGTCTCACGCCTTGCCAACAAGCTGCAACGCCGACTTCAGGCGCAGCAAAACCGCAGCTGGCTGTTTGACCTAGAGGAAGGCACGCTGGACGCAGGGCGCCTTGCCCGTGTGGTCGCCAACCCCACTACACCACTGTCGTTCAAGCAGGAAAAAGACACCGAGTTCCGCGATACCTGCGTGACCTTGCTGATCGACAACTCGGGGTCCATGCGCGGCCGCCCGATTTCGATTGCCGCCATTTGCGCCGATGTTCTGGCCCGCACGCTGGAACGCTGCTCGGTCAAGGTGGAAATCCTCGGCTTTACCACCCGCGCGTGGAAAGGTGGCCAAAGCCGCGAACGCTGGCTTGGTGCCGGCCGCGTGCAGCAACCGGGCCGCCTGAACGATCTGCGCCATATCATCTATAAATCCGCCGATGCCCCATGGCGGCGTGCGCGGCCAAACCTTGGCCTGATGATGAAGGAAGGGCTGCTAAAGGAAAACATCGATGGTGAGGCGCTGGAATGGGCGCACCGCCGCATGTTGGCCCGCCCCGAGGCGCGCAAAATCCTGATGGTTATTTCCGATGGCGCACCGGTTGACGACTCAACATTGTCGGTTAACCCCGCGAATTACTTGGAAAAACACCTGCGCGACGTAATCGCCATGGTCGAAAAGAAAAAGGCGATTGAACTGATCGCTATCGGTATCGGCCATGATGTCACCCGCTATTACGACCGTGCCGTCACCATCACTGATGTCGAACAACTTGCCGGCGCGATGACAGAGCAGCTCGCCGGGTTGTTTGACACCGATCCGCGTAAACGGGCCCGTGTTTTGGGCATGCGAAAGGTCAGCTAAATGCACCAAACTTTTGATGCAACCGCCAACCCCGCCCAAGGGTCGGCGCGCTTGGCCGCCTTGCGCGCCGCATTGGCCGGAGACGGCCTTGCCGGCTTTATCATCCCCCGCGCCGATGCCCATCAGGGCGAATATGTCGCGCCACGGGATGAGCGTTTGCAATGGCTTACCGGCTTTACCGGCTCGGCCGGTTTTTGCATTGTTCTTCCCAAAATTGCGGGTGTGTTCATCGATGGCCGCTACCGCACCCAAGTAAAAAGCCAAGTCGATCTGGCGCATTTCACGCCCGTTCCATGGCCCGAGGTAAAACCCGGCCCGTGGATCGCCGAGCATCTGACGCAAGGCACCATCGGGTTTGACCCATGGCTGCACAGCGCGGATGAAATCGCCGCGATTGAGAAAGCACTTGAAGAAACCGGCGTAACCCTATCGCCAACAACAAATTTCATCGATTCCATTTGGCCCGACCAACCTGCCGCTCCCATGGGTCAGGCCTTTGCCCACCCGGACGCGCTGGCAGGCAAGACCCGCATCGAGAAATGCGAAACCCTTGCCGCGCAATTGCGCAAGGCAGGTCAGAAGTCGATGGTTGTCACGCTGCCGGATTCGCTCTGCTGGCTGTTGAACATCCGCGGGGCCGATGTGCCGCGCAACCCCATCCTCCATGGCTTTGCCATCCTTTACGATGACGCCCGCGTCACCCTGTTTGCCGCGCCGGAAAAATTCGACACATCTACCCGCGCACATCTTGGCCAGCATGTCACAATCCGGCCCCCATCCGCCTTTGTTCCGGCGCTGCGCACCCTGCACGGCCCCGTGCGCGTCGATCGCGGCACCGCCCCGCTGGCGGTCTCACTGGAACTGTCAGATGCTGACGTCGAATGCGTTTGGGGCGAAGACCTCTGCCGTCTGCCCAAAGCCTGCAAAACCGACGCCGAGATTAACGGCACCCGCAGCGCGCATTTGCGGGATGGCGCCGCGATGGTTGAATTTCTGTGCTGGCTTGATGCCAACGCAGCCAAAGGCGGCCTGACCGAAATTGATGTCGTCACGGCACTCGAATCCTACCGCCGCGCCACCAACCAGTTGCATGACATCAGCTTTGACACCATTTGCGGTGCAGGCGAACATGGCGCGATCATGCATTACCGCGTAACGCATGACAGCAACCGCCCCGTCAAATCGGGCGAATTGCTGTTGGTCGATAGCGGCGCGCAATATGTCGATGGCACCACCGATATTACCCGTACCATGGCCATCGGCCCTGTGCCCGACGGCGCGGCATGTGCCTACACCCGTGTGCTGCAAGGCATGATTGCGATTTCCCGTGTGCGTTGGCCACGTGGCCTTGCGGGGCGCGATCTTGACCCGCTGGCGCGTTATCCCTTGTGGCTGGCCGGCATGGATTTCGACCATGGCACCGGCCACGGCGTTGGCGCCTTTCTGTCAGTCCATGAAGGCCCGCAGCGCATCAGCAAAATATCAGAGGTGCCGCTGCAACCCGGGATGATCCTGTCGAATGAGCCGGGCTATTACCGCGAAGGCGCCTTTGGCATCCGGCTGGAAAACCTGATTGTGGTTACACCCGCGCCAAAACTGGCAGATGACCACGACCAGCTGTGCTTTGAAACCCTGACTTTTGTGCCCTTGGACAAACGCCTGATAGATCCGGCAATGCTGTCGGCGGGCGAGCGTGACTGGCTGAACGCCTATCATGCGCAGGTTTTCGAAAAGCTTGAAAAGCGCCTGTCGGCCCCTGCCCGCGAATGGTTGGCACAGGCCACTTCGCCGCTCTAGGCCCTTAGCCGCGCGCCATCTCGGCGGCGGCGGTTTCACGAATACGCTCGACCATCGCCCGCACACCGTTTGACCGTTGCGACGACAAATGCTCATTCAGCCCCAGCCGCGCCAATTCGGCAGGGGCATCGATTTTCAGCACTTCTGTCACAGTTTCCCCCGCATAAAGCGCATGCAATACCGCGATCAGCCCGCGCACGATCATTGCATCGCTTTCGCCCTCAAAGCCGAAAACCGCAGCCGCACCCTGCCCCTCAATCATCGGGCGCAACCACACCTGACTAGCGCAGCCATTCACCTTTAGCGCAGGCACTTTGAACGCGTCAGCCAAAGGCGGCATCTCTTTGCCCAAGGCGATAACATGGCGATACCGCTCTTCCCAATCCTCCAGAAACTCAAAGGTTTCGGCAATTTCTTCAAAGGCGGCGCTCGCCATAACGTCTGCTCCGGTCATAATTTGCCCCAGCGATAGCGCGTTCGGGCCACAAGGTCCAGCATCTGGCACAAATCACAGCAGCAAGTGCTTTTCAAACGCTCCGCTATGGGCTACCCAAGAGACGTAGATTGAACGGGAAAAACTGCAATGAACAAAATGCTGGTCACAGCCCTTTGCGCAACACTGGCCCTTGGGGCCTGCTCGTCTATTGGCAAGTCGCGTCTAAACCCGTTCAATTGGTTCGGCGGGTCCGAAGATGCACCCGTTTCCGCGCCCACGGCAGAGGCAACGGATACACGCGCCCTGGTCGCGCAAGTGACCGATTTGACGCTGGAAAGAATGCCCGGCGGTGTGCTTGTACGCGCCACCGGCCTGCCCCCGACCCAAGGGTATTGGGAGGCAGAGTTGGTCGCACGTCCGATTGAAGACGGCAAAATCACCTATGATTTCCGCGTCTTCCCCCCGATCACGCCAAAACCATCTTCGACGCCCCAATCGCGCGAAGTGATCGTTGCGGCCTATCTGTCGAATATCAAGCTTGAGAGAATTCGCCAGATCACCGTGCAAGGCGCCAGCAACGCCCGCACCACCCGCCGATAAGCCAGCCGAAACCACCACATGGCGCGCTTTCGGCTTTCCGTCGAAAGATCGCCATTTTCGGCGTCAATTGCCTAAGCTTTCGGCTTTTCCAATCGCAACGGCAGTGTAACGCGAAAAGCACCGCCCCATTGCCCCGGCAAGTACGAAATCGTACCGCCCAAGTTCGCCATAACCTCTCGGCAAATCGCCAGCCCAAGCCCCGCCCCGCCGGCCTTGGTCTGATCCGTCAAACGCGCGAATTTTTCAAATATAAGCGATTGTTTATCCTTTGGAATCCCGCTGCCATTGTCAATAAAATCGACAGTCACGCGCCCCCCTTTGCGGCGCACCGAAATGCGCAGCTCGGGTGCATCAGAATCACAATATTTCCGCGCGTTTGAGATAAGGTTAATAAACACCTGCGTCAGCCGGTCGCTGTCGGTGCGCAAAAACACCTCTTCGCCCGGCAAATCCCGATGAATCACAAAGCTGCGCTCAGGCCGCGTATGACTGGCCGATTGCAGCGCCGCATCGATCATGCTGCGCAGGCTGCTCAGATCAAGATTAAGCTGCACCGTCCCGCTTTCCAACACGCTCAAATCCAACAAATCGTCCAGCAACCGCGTCAAGCGCTTGGTTTCCTGATGAATCACCAACCCGTATTTCGTCACCAGTTCCGGCGGCAAATCCCCTTCGGTCAAAATCTCGGAAAACGCCCGGATCGAGGTCATCGGAGTGCGTAATTCATGGCTGATCTGGCTTAGAAACGCGTCTTTCTGCACCGATAATTGCGTCAGCTTGTCGTTAGCATCGCGCAACTGGCGCGCCGAGCGGGTCAGCGCGTCTTGCTGTTCTTCCAGTTTGGCCGAATACTCCATGATCTGCGCCGCCTCATTCGCCACGGCCATAAGATCCTCAACCGAAACCGCCGTCCGCCCCACAATTTGCGAGATCATCGCATGCGCGGTAGCCGCCCCCACAGCGCCTGCAAGCCTGCGTTCCAATTGTTCAATAAACCCGGCCGTAGGGTCGGGCAAATAACCCACTTTCCCCTGCATTACCGCTTGCGCCTCAAAGAACCCAAGCGCTTCGTCATCGCCCAAAATGCGCTGCGCCATCACCAACAAGTCCTCGGCGCCCGCTTCGCCTTGTGCGGTCCAGCCCTGCCCGCCCCCCGGTTCGGCATCAAAGGCATTCACAAAGGCAGCCCCCTGCACCCGTTCAACCGGCGACGGAAAACTGACCAGAGAGCCTGCACAGAATATCAATGTATTCAATGTGATCGACCAAAACAGCGCATGGATCAACGGGTCCATACCTGTCACGCCAAACAAGGCTTGCGGGCGCAACCACGTAATTCCGAACGGCCCCTCGGTCATCACTTGCGCCGACAATGCAGCCTCGGCCCCGAACGAGGGCAAAAACAGCGTATAGCCCCAAATGGCAAAGCCAAAACACAGGCCCAAAACCGCGCCAACCCGCGTTGCCCCGCGCCAAAACAACCCGCCCAGCATGGCAGGCAGAATTTGCGCAACCCCAACGAAGGAAATCAGGCCAATCGACGCCAGTGCTTCCGACCCGCCAGATACCTTGTAATAGGCATAGCCGAGCGCGAGTATCGCCCCAATCGACAGCCGCCGCGACAACAGGATTAACCGCCGCACATCCCCCGGAACCGCCTTGGCCGGCCGCAGCGACAGCCAGAACGGCATAACAATATGGTTCGAAACCATCGTCG
The DNA here is from genome assembly GCF_001202035.1 of Pseudorhodobacter wandonensis. GTDB lineage: Bacteria > Pseudomonadota > Alphaproteobacteria > Rhodobacterales > Rhodobacteraceae > Pseudorhodobacter > Pseudorhodobacter wandonensis. The sequence continues at coordinate 455,516 of NZ_LGHT01000025.1, forward strand.
CCAGCGCGATTGACGCCACAATAACCATCGATGTCGCGCTGGAAAACCCGCCCAGAAACGCCAACATCGCAAGCCCGCCCTGCCCTTGGGCCAGCGGCAGTGTCAGCACAAACAAATCCGGATTCGCACCCTCGGGCATCAGTTCCAACCCGACGACCGCAATCGGCACCACAAACAGGCTCATGATCATCACATATAGCGGAAAAGCCCAGCTTGCCGTGGCCAGATGCCGCTCATCACTGTTTTCCACGACAAGAACCTGAAACATCCGCGGCAAACAAATCACCGCCGCCGCCGACAGAAAAATCAATCCCGTCCAGCGCGAGGGCTTCATGTGCCAGTTCGCCATCTCGCTGGCATCAATCCGTGCCAAAATATCGCGGGGGCCGTCGGCAATGCCCCAAACCACAAAGCACCCCACAGCAACCAGCGCGACCAGCTTTACCACCGCTTCAACAGCAATCGCCGTCACAACCCCGGTGTGCTGTTCATTCGCATCCAGATTTCGCGTGCCGAACAGAATGGTAAACACGGCCAGACCCGCCGTCACCCAGATAGAGGTCACATCGCCATTCGGCTTGGCCCAACCATCTGTCGTCGCACTGGCAAAAACCCCGAAAGACAGCGTAACCGATTGTAATTGAAGCGCGATATAGGGCGTCGCCGCCATCACGCACATCACGGTTACAATGACGCCCAAAAGGTTAGATTTGCCATATCGACTCGAAATCAAATCGGCGATCGAGGTTACGCGATGCTGCCGCCCGATCCGAACCAGCTTGCGCAGCACCCACCACCAACCGACAAACACAATCGTCGGCCCCAGATAAATCGTCAGAAACTCCAACCCCGACCGCGCCGCATAGCCCACGGCGCCATAAAACGTCCATGCCGTGCAATAAACCGACAGCGACAATGTATAGACCAGCGGCGACCGCAACCACCCCGCCGCCCCGATCTCGGCCCGCCGCTCAACGACAAAGGCCACACAAAACAGGGAAATCACATAGGCAAGCGCTGCAACGACCAGCAGATTGAACGGCATCTACTTTTTGTCCTTTGGGCTGGCTGCATCCACACCGTCAGGCTCGCTCGACAATCGCCGCGCCAAAAGGGCGGCAGAGACAATCAACAGAAACCAAACCACAAACAGGTAAATTCCGTCACTGCCGGTCTGGCGAATATCACTCGCCTCATCCCCCCAAAGCATCGGCAAAATCAGCAAAAATGCCGCCAAAACCGGCAAAATCCGCGCGGCATCACGCAAACGGCGTTGCCGATAGGTTTGCGGTGCCAGAAAAAGCGGCCGCTTCATTCCGCCCCCCGCAATGTAAGCCCGCGGCCAAGGCTGCGCACGGCCGCCAGAATTTCGGCATTGGAAAACGGCTTCGTCATAAACATATCCGCCCCCACCCGCGCCGCCGTTTCGCGGTCACGCCCCTGCCCCTTGGCCGTCAGCATCAGCACCGGCAGATCGGCAAATCCCGCACGTTGCCGCAACTGCCCCAGAATGTCATAGCCGCTTTGGCCCGGCAGCATCACATCCAAAATCAGAATGTCCGGGCGCAAGCTTACCACTTGGGCAACCGCATCCTGACCATCGCCATATGTGCTTACCGAAAAACCGTCACGGCTCAGAATAAAGCGGATCGCCTCCGCGATATTTGGCTCATCCTCAATCAACAGTACATGTAGCCCCATATGTCGCAACCGCCCCCCTCGCCGCGCCTGGCCCTTGGTACAAGTATTACGGGTTCACGCGCCGCTGTCAAAACGCGATTAAGCCGTCTCCGCAATGATCGACGGCTCGCGCCGCGCGACACAGGCCTTGCGCGGGCAAATCCGGCAAGTGCTGCCAACCGGCACCGCAGCCTCCCGCTGCACCTCCTCGGCCGAGCCCATTTTTTCAATCAACATCGCCGCATCACGGACTTCAGGCCCAGCGAAACCGCTTGGATAATCCACCGCGCAATAGGCCCGCAGCATAAAGTGCCACGGCGCAAGCCCCGGCATTTCAACCACGTTTAAAATCGGCTGTGACGGCCGCGACAGTGCCGAATAAAGCGGCCATAGCGGGCAGGCCGTCCCATGGCGTGGCAGCGAAAACCCCTCGACGGGTTTGCGCATGATCAAACCGCCCGCACCATCACACATCACCAAGCCCAGCTTTGACCCTTTTCGAAACGCAAGCCTGCGAAACACCGTCAAAACATCACAGCCAAATGCATGCGCAAGGCGCAACGGGTCGTCGCCATCGCTTCCCAACAAAGCCGCCTCAAATGCCGCCAATGGCAGGCGCCTGGCATCCTCGGCCGCCTGCGCCACCCATTGCCGTGCCAGAACGCGCGCCCCCCCCGAGGCCAGCCCCGCCAGCTCTGCCGCCAAAGCCTCTGGCCCCCCGCCGCCTTCTTCCAACGCCTCAAAATGCCAGTCATGCGCGGCAAGCCAGGATTCCAGCTCCTCTTGCGGCGCTGCCAAGCCCATATCGGCCTCTTGCTCCGATCCGTCCAGATAGGCCACCAAGGCCTCGGCCCCCGCGGCCAGACGCTCGCTATCTGTATGCAAATTGGCATGAAACCGCGCCCGCCACTCCGGCTCGATATCCTCGGTTTCCGCCAGAATGGCCGAAGTAGAGCGCACCGAACTAACCGCCGAAAGCACCTCATGCAGCGCCTGCGACAAATGCGGGTCGTGGCTTATCCGGTCATTCAGCGCCACGACCATGCGTTCCAAATGCCCGATCCTGCGGTATTGCTCTGCCAGCAAATCGGCCCAACCGGGAAAACGCCCCAGCAATTCGTCAATCTTGCCCATCTCCGGCTTTGAGGCCAGCCCCACATTCCCCGCCGCCAGCAAATCCTGCGCCGCCGCCCCTTCGGCCCCTTCGGCCAGCACAGACGCCTCAACCCCAAGAGCGTTGGAAAGCTTGCCCAAAAGCGCACCAGAAATCTTGCGCCGGTTATGTTCGATCAAATTCAGATATGACGCCGAAATACCAACGGCGCGTGCCAGATCGGCCTGCCCGATTCCCGCAGCAAGTCGGCGCTCTCGCACGCGGCTGCCTGTTAGTCCTGTCAACGGCATGCGCCCAACCTCCCCCGATTCAACAAAATTTACACCAATCGTCAGAATTTACAATTCCAGTAAAACCCAAATCATCTATCTCTAAATATCCATATCCGGACGGTTCCGCCAAACCAGCGGCCAAAGAAAAAGGGGGCGCACCATCACAGGCACGCCCCCATCCAGTTTTGTTATATGCCTTTACTTCAACGCTTTATCGGTGATCGCCATCGTATAGGCGCCCTCAGGCGTTTTGGAAATCACAGGGTCCGACCCACCAGCCAACAACGTCGCAACCGTGCGGTCATAATCAGCCAAATCCAACGCACCATTCGATCCGGCGGTCAGCTTGGCAACCTCCGACATCATCCGCTTTTGGTGGCCCTCGGTCTGCGCGCCGGTCTCGTCATTGTCCAGCACGATCATCGCCGCCTCGTCAGTGTTCTCCTCGGCGTATTTCCAACCTTTCATGCTGGCCCGCACAAAGCGCACCATCTTATCCTCAAAGGCTGGGTCGGCCAGATTGGCCTCAAGCGCGTAAAGCCCGTCTTCCAACGTCGCCACACCCTGATCTTCATATTTGAACGTCACCAGATCATCGGCCGAAATGCCGGCATCGATGACCTGCCAATATTCATTATAGGTCATGGTCGAAATACAGGCTGCCTGCTTTTGCAACAGCGGATCGACGTTGAAGCCCTGCTTCAACACCTCCACCCCGTCCGCGCCACCGGTTGTCGGAATGCCCAAAGTTCCCATCCAGCTCAGGAATGGATATTCGTTGCCATAGAACCAAACGCCCAGCGTTTTGCCTTTGAAATCTTCAGGCGTCTTGATGCCGGTTTCCTTCAAACAGGTCAGCATCATGCCCGAGTGTTTAAACGGCTGTGCAATGTTCACCACCGGCGCGCCTTGCTCACGTGCGGCCAGCGCCGATGGCATCCAATCCACCATCACATCCGCGCCACCGCCCATCAATACCTGCACCGGCGCCACATCCGGCCCACCTGGCTTGATAGTCACGTTCAGGCCCTCATCCTTGTAATAGCCCTTTTCCAGCGCCACATAATAGCCCGCAAACTGCGCCTGCGTGACCCATTTCAATTGCAAGGTCACGTCATCTTCGGCTTGCGCTGCCCCCGCCAAAGCAAACGCCGCCAAAGCCCCTGTCAGAATCTTTTTCATCATCCGTCTCCCATGTTGGGCCGATTACCGGCCTCTCTGTGAAGGGTGCCAGAACGTCACCCCTTTTTCTATCATCGCCACGACACCGTAAAACGCCGATCCCGCCACGGCTGCCACCGCAATCTCGGACCAAACCATATCAAGGCCAAGCCTCCCGACCTCGGTACTGATGCGAAACCCCATGCCTTGCGTCGGACTGCCGAAAAATTCAGCAACAATCGCGCCAATCATCGCCAAAGTGGTCGCAATTTTAAGCCCGTTAAACATGAATGGCATCGCCGCTGGCAGACGCAGCTTGAACAGGCCTTGCCAATAGCTTGCCGAATATGTCGCCATCAAATCGCGCTGCATCGCATCTGTCGCCCGCAGCCCCGCGACGGTGTTTACCAGCATCGGGAAAAAAACCATCACCACGACCACCGCCGCCTTGGATTGCCAGTCAAACCCGAACCACATCACCAAAATCGGCGCAATTCCGACAATCGGCAACGCGGCAATGAAATTGCCCACCGGCAACAACCCGCGCTGCAAAAACAGTGACCGGTCTACCGCAATCGCCGTCAGAACCGCAGCGCTACAACCCATCACATAGCCGCTTAACGCGCCTTTCACGAAGGTCTGCACAAAATCGGCCCAAAGCACATCAAGACTGCTACCAAACCGCGCGGCTATCGCCAACGGCCCCGGCAAAATCACCGAAGGCACAGCAAACATATCCACCACCAGCTGCCACAAGGCCAACACCGTCAGCCCAAAAATCACCGGCACCAGCCGCATCGCCCAACGGCCGCCAATCAGCGACAAACCATGGTTCAAGACCCAAGCCCCCAACCAGACCCCCAGCAAAATCGATACCCGCACATCCCAGGCCAACAGTGCCACAACACCGCCGGTCAGCATCAACAGCGCGTCCAACCCGAACAGCCAATCCGTCCAACGCCGCGTCACATCCGCCGATCCGCTCATGCCGCCATCCCCATCCGCGCCAGCACCCGCGATTGCACTAGGCCCACAACCCCTACCATGCCCGCAGCCAGCAATGACGCCACCACCAGCGTCGCCCAAATCTGTATCGTCTGCCCGTAATAAGATCCGGCCAACAGCCGCGTCCCCAAACCGGCCCCACCCAAAGGCAGCTCGGCCACAATCGTCCCGACAAAAGACGCCGCAACCCCCACTTTAAGCGACGCAAACAAATACGGCATCGAGGCCGGCAACCGCAGCTTCCACAAGCCCTGCGCCGCACTGGCATTATAGGTCCGCAACAAATCCAACTGCATCCCGTCAGGGCTGCGCAACCCTTTCACCATGCCCACAACCACCGGGAAAAAGCTCAAATACGCTGCAATAATTGCCTTAGGCACCAAGCCTGCCACCCCGACCGAGTTCAAAACCACAATGATCATCGGCGCAATCGCCACAATCGGAATGGTCTGGCTGGCAATCGCCCAAGGCATCACAGACGCATCCATCGCGCGGTTATGCACAATCCCCACCGCCAGCAAAATCCCAAAGCCCGAACCAATCACAAACCCCAACATCGTCGCTGACAAAGTGACCCAAGCATGCAGTACCAGCCCACGGTTCGACAGGCTTCCCGACTGCACAATCCCGCGCCGCCCCGCAACTTCCTCGCCCCAAGTCAGCTTCCAAAACTCCGCCACCACCTGATGCGGCGCAGGCAAAACCGGCCGCTCTTGGTGCATCGCTTTCGGCACAATCTCCGCCCAACCAATCTCAGATCCCGCCCGCGCCGCTTGGTCCCGCTCCCACTGCGCATTCATCCCGACAGCCGCAGCATACCAAAGCGCCACAATCACCCCAACCACCACCAAAACCGGCGCAAAGGACTTCATGCTCCCCCCGCTTTCTGTTCGGCACAAATATCCTCAAGGGGGGAATTGGCGGTCACGCCAAGGGGGGACAGAATGTCCCCCGCAAGCGCAGTCAATAGATCAATCATCATAGGAATGCCCCGCCCGCAAACCATCGCGCACCCGATGCGCGACTGCAATAAACTCGGGGCTGTCACGAATATCCAGCGGACGCTCGCGCGGCAAAGGGCTCTCGATCACATCCGCAATCCGCCCGGGCCGCGGGCTCATCACCACGATCTTGGTGCTCAGATATACCGCCTCAGGGATCGAATGCGTCACAAACGCTATCGTCTTCTCTGTCCGCGCCCATAGCGCCAGCAACTGCTCATTCAGATGGTCGCGTACAATTTCATCCAGCGCGCCAAAAGGCTCATCCATCAGCAAAATATCGGCATCAAAGGCCAGCGCCCGCGCAATGCTTGCCCGCTGCTGCATCCCCCCCGATAACTGCCACGGGTACTTCTTGCCAAATCCCTTCAGGTCCACCAGTTCCAGAACCCGCTCCACCCGCTCGGCCTGCTCTTGTTTGGAAAACCCCATAATCTCCAACGGCAAACGGATATTCCCGCCGATCGTCCGCCAAGGGTAAAGCCCCGCCGCCTGAAACACATAGCCATAGGCCCGCGCCTGCCTTGCCGCCTCGGCGCTCATCCCGTTCACGGTCAGGCTACCCTCGGTCGGGGTTTCCAGCGCCGCCATACAGCGCAAAAACGTGGTCTTGCCGCAGCCCGACGGCCCGATAAAAGAGACAAAATCCCCTTTCTCAATCACCAAATCCACGCCCTTTAGTGCGTGCACCGGCCCGTCACCCGTCTGAAACGTCAGCCCGACGCCTTTTGCTTCAATCACCGTATCCGGCATAAACTGCTCTTCTCTCTACACAAATCCCTCAACCTTGCTCGCCCAGTCCCATCAAACCCCGCTCGCCGGAATGCCCGAACGCTGCACCGGCCGCGGCGCTGTCAACTCTTTCCAAGTGCTCAAGGCCCGGTTCACCGCCCCGTTCGGCTCACGCGCAACAAATTCCCCATGGCCTTCCTGTGTGCGGATCTCGCCATCATGCACAGCCACATGGCCGCGCGTCAGCGTAAACCGCGGCAAGCCTTTCACTGCTTTGCCCTCAAACACATTGTAATCAATGGATGATTGCTGCGTATCCGCGCCAATCACTTTTTCCTTCAACGGGTCCCATACCACCAGATCGGCATCTGCCCCAACTGCCACAGCGCCCTTCTTCGGATACATCCCGAAAATCTTGGCAACATTGGTCGAGGTAACGGCCACAAACTCGTTCATCGTAATCCGGCCCGTGTTCACCCCATAGGTCCACAGCATCGGCATCCGGTCCTCAAGCCCGCCCGTGCCGTTCGGTATCTTGGTAAAATCCCCAACGCCAAAACGCTTCTGCGCAGTGGTAAAGGCACAATGATCGGTCGCCACAACCGAAAGCGACCCCGCCGAAAGCCCCGCCCACAAACTATCCTGATGCGCCTTGTTGCGGAATGGGGGCGACATCACACGCCGCGCCGCGTGGTCCCAGTCGGGGTTGAAATACTCGGATTCGTCCAGCGTCAAATGCTGGATCAACGGCTCGCCCCACACCCGCTTGCCCGCCTGACGCGCTCGGCGAATGGCCTCATGACTATCCTCACAAGACGTGTGCACCACATAGAGCGGCGCCCCCGCCATATCAGCAATCATAATCGCACGGTTGGTGGCCTCACCCTCGACCTGCGGCGGGCGACTATAGGCATGCGCTTCTGGCCCCGTGTTCCCCTCCGCCAACAACTTCGCCGACAATTCCGCCACCACATCGCCATTCTCGGCATGCACCATGGCAAGCGCCCCTAAATCGCGCACACGCTGGAAACTGGAATACAGCTCGTCATCATTCACCATCAACGCGCCCTTATAGGCGAGGAAATGCTTGAAGCTGGTAATCCCCTTATCCACGACTTTCGCCATGTCATCAAAAACCTTCTCACCCCACCACGTAATCGCCATATGGTAAGAATAGTCGCAATTCGCGCGGCCCGACTTGTTGTGCCACATATCCAGCGCATCCAGCAAACCCTGCCCCGGTGCCGGTAGGGCAAAATCAATCACCATTGTCGTACCACCCGCCAGCGCCGCCCGCGTGCCGCTCTCGAAATCATCCGACGAATAAGTCCCCATGAACGGCATTTCCAAATGCGTATGCGGGTCAATTCCGCCGGGCATCACATAACAGCCCGTCGCATCCAAAACCTCATCGCCTGACAAACCCGGCCCGATCGCTGCGATCTTGCCGCCCTCGATCAACACATCCGCCTTATAGGTCAGATCATGCGTCACAACTGTGCCATTCTTGATAACCGTGCTCATCTCGCCATCTCCCTGCAAGGGCCCGCGCCCCCATCATCTATCCAAAAATATCCTCCGAGGGGGTCCGGGGGAGGCAGACAGCCTCCCCCGGCGGCCAGCCTCACGCGACCACGCCGGCCACTTCCAGAACCGTGTGGAACATCACATCTGTCCCCGCCGCTGCCCACTCCGGGCTTATCTCCTCAGCCTCATTATGGCTCAAACCATCGACACATGGGCACATAATCATCACCGTCGGCGCCACGCGGTTAATCCAACACGCATCATGCCCCGCGCCGGAAATAATATCCATATGGCTATAGCCCAAACGCTCGGCCGAGGCGCGGACCACGTCCACCAAACCCGCATCAAAAGTCACAGGGTCAAAATGCCCGACATCCTCAATCTCGATCCCCAGCCCCAGCTCCAGCGCCACAGCCCGCGCCGCCCGTTCAACTTCGGCCTTCATCGCATCCAGCTTGCCTTGATCGGGTGATCGAATATCCACCGTAAACACTGCCTTGCCCGGAATAACGTTGCGGCTGTTGGGGTAAACATTCGCATGCCCCACCGCGCCCACCGCGCCGGGCTGATGGCTCATCGCGATCCGGTGCACGGCTTCGGTAATCCGCGCCATGCCCAATCCGGCATTCACTCGCATATTCATCGGGGTAGAGCCGGTATGCGCATCCTTACCCGTAAGCGTAATCTGCAACCACCACAGCCCCTGCCCATGGGTCACAACCCCGACATCGCGCCCCTCAGCCTCGAGAATTGGCCCCTGCTCGATATGCAACTCGATCATCGCATGCATCTTGCGGCTGCCCACGGCCTCATCGCCAACCCAACCAATCCGCGCCAACTCATCGCCAAAGGCCTTGCCCTCGGCATCGCGGCGCGCATAGGCCCAGTCTTGGGTGTGCATCCCCGCAAACACGCCGCTCGCCAGCATCGCAGGGGCAAAGCGCGTACCTTCCTCATTGGTCCAGTTGGTCACGACGATCGGATGCTTGGTCTTGATCCCCGCATCGTTCATGCTGCGCACCACCTCTAGCGCGCCCAAAACGCCCAAAACCCCGTCATATTTGCCACCCGTCGGCTGCGTGTCCAAATGGCTGCCCATATAAACCGGCAGCGCATCGGCATCCTCACCCGCACGCGTGGCAAACATCGTGCCCATCGTGTCAACGCCCATCGTCATGCCCGCCGCCTTGCACCACTCGGCAAACAGCGCGCGCCCTTTGGCATCATCATCGGTCAAGGTCTGGCGGTTATTCCCCCCCGCCACACCCGGCCCGATTTTCGCCATCTCCATCAAACTGTCCCACAGCCGCGCCTCATTAATCCTCAGATTTTCACCCGGTGCCGCCATTTCAATCTCCCTGCTGGCTGTCGGGGCGCGATACCCCTTGCCGCGAGTCTCCCCGCCGCCCTATGCTTTCCCCATAGCGCAACACAACCTGACCAATCGGTCAAGAAAATTCAGCACCCCAAGCATGGCCCACGCCCCCCGTCCTTCAAAACGCACCGAGACCCGTCAGGAAATTGAGCGGCTGATCCTTTCTGCGGCGGAAAAAGTATTCGCCAATGCCGGTTTCAAAGGTGCAACAATGCAGTTGATCGCCGATGCGGCCGGCTTGCCAAAGGCCAACCTCCATTACTATTTCACCACCAAAGAAGACCTCTATCGCCGCGTGGTTCAGGATATCTTTGAAATCTGGCTCCACGCTGCCGACAGCTTTGATACCGCCCCCGATGCGGCGACCGCTATCGGCGCTTATATCGACGCCAAAATGGAAATATCGCGCCGCCACCCTGACGGCTCCAAGGTTTGGGCGACCGAGGTGATGCACGGCGCGCCGGTGATTCAGGACTATCTCGAATCAACCCTGCGTGATTGGACCGACGGCCGCATCAAAGTTATCCGGAACTGGATCGACACAGGCCAGATCGCCCCGATCGACCCGCGCCATCTGCTCTATATGGTCTGGGCCACCACCCAACACTACGCCGATTTCGGCCATCAGATTGAAACGCTGAACGCAGGCCAACCCTTGTCAGATGCGGATTGGCACACCGCCAAGGCCGCGATCAAATCCATTATCCTGCGCGGAATAGGCGCCGCCGGTTCGGCGTAAAACCGCCATAAACTTTCGGCCTAAAGCCCGCGCATAACCCATCGCGCAATGGCCAGACCTGTCTTGTTTTCGTTAGCACCACTGCAGCCCCGACATCGGGTTGGGTGCATAACAACAGGATAACATGATGAAAAAGCTTCTCCTCACCGCCCTTCTGTCCACACTCGCAGCCCCCGTTCTGGCCGAACCCGCCTGCACCATGCCCGATGCGCCCAAACCGGTTTGGGAATCGCTCAAGGCGTTTGAAGACGAAGGCGGCAAAGTCATCGCCTTCAAAATCAATGACGGTGCTTGCTATGAAATCTACGGCTCATTGAACGACACCAATATGGAAGTGTTCTACGACCCGAATACCGGCGAAGAACTCGACCGTATCAACCAGTAACCCAAACCAGCAGGAGGCGTATCATGCAGACGACAAGCACAGCCAACTCTGGCAAAACCATCCCTGTTTGGGATCTCGGGGTGCGCCTCTTTCACTGGTCTTTGGTGACCATGGTCGTAGGGGCCTATTTTACCGGCGACTTCCGCCAGCTTCACCGCAGCCTCGGCTATGTCGTGATCGGATTGCTGGTGTTTCGGCTGGTCTGGGGGCTGATCGGGCCGCATCACGCCCGCTTTGCCAGTTTCATTCCCGGCCCAAAGCGCCTGATAACCTATATCGCCGCCATTCTGACAGCCAAGGAAAAGCGCTACCTTGGGCATAACCCCGCCGGTGCTGCGATGATTGTCGCGTTGTTAATGACACTCGCGGCGATTGGCGCGACGGGCTATATGATGGGAATGAATCGCTATTTTGGCCAAACATGGGTGGAAACCACGCATAAGACCCTTGTTGACGCGTTGGTTATCCTCGTGGGCTTGCATTTGGGCGGTGTCATTCTTGCCAGTTACCGCCATTCTGAAAACCTCGTTAAAGCAATGATTACCGGCAGAAAGCCTGTTGATGACCCGACCAGACACCTCTAACTTCGACCAACTGTCAGTCCGACGCATGTTGTTCTTATGCGCCGCAGCTTTGCAAATCATCTGCTGCCTGATTTTCGTCGTCGATGTTAGCATGGATTTGCACGATCTCAACTTCCATGCTTTGTTTGAGGCTGTTGCGGTGATTGGCCTGGCGATTGGCGCAACCCTTACCCTGCGCGAATATCGCAACCTGCTGCACCGCAATACTAAGGTTGAACGCGAACTCGGCGTAGCCTCTGGCGCGTTTCAAGAGGTGATAAACGAGCATTTCCGCCGCTGGGGCCTGACAGCGGCCGAAAGCGATGTCGCGCTGTTTTTGATCAAAGGCCTGTCCGTTGCAGACATCGCCGCCTTGCGGCACACCCGCGACGGCACGATCAAGGCGCAATCTGCCTCGATCTACCGCAAAGCCGGCGTCTCCAGCCGGTCCGAACTGATCTCGGTCATGGTTGAAGAACTGATCAATGGCCTTAGCGCCCCAAACAACGCCCAGCCCAACAACACCACACAGCCGCAAAGCGCAGGTTAAACGAACCTTATCAACCGATCATGCGTGTTCCTCACATTGTACTTCCCCCCTTCCTGGCACTGATTGGCAAATTAGCCTCGTCTTTCTTCCGCCTCTGATTTCCAGAATTGCCTATCCGCGTTAAGGGCAGGTTAATTTTACAGGGGCAATCATTGGACATCACCGCAGTATTTTCTGAATCGCTTGCCGCGCCCACACCCCGCATTGCGTTTGACCCCCCTTACAACTCGGGCTAATATCACCCTCCCGCCGGGCAGAAACCGGCCCTTTCGCAGGACCACATATGAGCCGCCCGCAAACACGAATTCAGCAAAAGAATTCGACAACCATCCTCGATGCAGCGCTGGACGTTTTTTCCGCCAACGGTTTCCGCGGCGCGACCCTTGACCAAATCGCCGAGGTTGCGGGTCTGTCCAAGCCCAATTTGCTCTATTATTTCCCCTCCAAAGAGGCGATGCACCTCGCCCTTCTCAGCCAGCTTTTAACCACCTGGCTTGATCCTTTGCGCGCGATGAACCCGTCGGGCGACCCCTTGGTCGAGATCATGACCTATGTCCGCAAAAAGCTGGAGATCAGCCAGAAATTCCCCCGCGAAAGCCGCCTTTTCGCCAACGAAGTTCTGCACGGCGCGCCGCATCTGCGGGCGGCGATCGAAGGCGAGTTGAAAGAGCTGGTTGATGAAAAGACCGTCGTTTTGCAAGAATGGATGGATGCCGGCAAAATTGCCGCCCTTCCACCGGTTCACCTGATCTTCTCAATCTGGGCCCTGACCCAGCATTACGCCGATTTTGACGTTCAGGTACGCGCTGTACTCGGCCCCGATCATGACCCCTTTGCCGAAGCCGAGGCCTTTCTCGAAATTCTGTTCCGGCGGCTGCTAACGGTATAAATTCACTAAAATTCTGGGCATTTCGGGCAGGAAATGCTGCACGAAATTTGCTACGCTGTGCTTAGGCGGGGGCCTCACCGGAAACGGATAGCACAGATGGAATTCCCAACTTCAACGCGCCTCTCGGTGCCGCAACCAACTGCAATTGACCTGCAAAAACCGGTCGGCTCACTCGCCGAAAACTCGGTCCTTCCTGCACCGCTCAGTGTGGATGAGGCCCGCAAAGCGGCCGAAACCGCGATGGAGCCGCGCGAAAAAACCGCGATTATCCGGGCCCTTCTTGCAAACCCTCCCGCGTCGGCCGAGGCCTTAAGCCTCGCCACCCAAATCGCCGCCCAGTCGCAAACGGCGCAAGCCGGGTACAGCACCGCCCGTGAAACCATCGGGCCGGCGGTGCTGCCAGTCAACAAAACCCAGACCTGAGCGGCGCTTATTCAGCAGCCGCCACGCTGGGGTTGTTAGGATGCGTCGTCCAATTGGCATAGTCGCCAACCTTTTTGCCTGTCCGCGCATCAACCGCGCCTTTTGGCAATTCTTCCATCGTGATGCAGCCTTCCACAGGGCAGACGTTGACGCACAGGTTACAGGCAACGCATTCGTCGTCCATCACCTCAAATACCCGATCCTCGCTCATCGAGATCGCCTGATGGCTGGTATCTTCACAGGCCGCATAGCAGCGCCCGCAAGAAATACAGGCATCTTGGTCAATCTTGGCCTTTGACACCGCATTCAGGTTCAAGAACTGCCAATCCGTCACATTCGGCACCGCACGGCCAACCAACTCGGCTGTCGAAACCATCCCCTTTTCATCCATATATTGCGACAGGCCCGAGATCATTTCCTGAACGATCTTGAAACCATAGGTCATCGCCGCCGTGCAAACCTGCACATTGCCCGCGCCAAGCGCCATAAACTCGGCCGCATCGCGCCATGTCGTAACCCCGCCAATCCCCGAAATCGGCAAGCCCCGCGTTTCCATGCTGCGCGCAATCTCGGCCACCATATTCAGCGCAATCGGCTTTACCGCCGGCCCGCAATAGCCACCATGCGTGCCCTTGCCATCAATCATCGGCTCGGGTGCAAAACTGTCCAGGTTTACCGAGGTGATCGAGTTGATCGTGTTAATCAACGACACCGCATCCGCCCCGCCGCGTTTTGCCGCCTCGGCAGGTTTGCGAATATCGGAAATATTCGGCGTCAATTTCACGATACAGGGCATCCGCGAATGCTGCTTTACCCAGCGCGTTACCATCTCGATATATTCCGGCACCTGCCCTACGGCCGATCCCATACCACGTTCGGCCATGCCATGCGGGCAACCAAAGTTAAGCTCTACGCCATCCGCCTCCGTATCCTCGATCCGCTTTAAAATATCCTTCCACGACTCTTCATCGCAGGGAACCATCAAAGAAATGATTAATGCGCGGTCTTTATAATCGCGTTTTACAGATTTTATTTCCCGCAGGTTCACCTCTAGCGGCCGGTCGGTGATCAACTCGATGTTGTTCAGCCCCAGCAAGCGCCGGTCAGCCCCCCAAACGGCGCCATAGCGCGGGCCGTTCACGTTCACCACGGGCGGCCCTTCGGACCCGAGCGTTTTCCAAACCACCCCGCCCCAGCCCGCCTCAAACGCGCGGCGCACGTTGTATTCCTTATCCGTCGGCGGCGCCGAGGCCAGCCAGAACGGGTTGGGGGATTTGATACCGATGAAATTCGTTGTCAGATCTGCCATTTGAAAATCTCCGTAGGGTGCGCTTCAGCGCACCGCCCCCATCAAATTGATATGAATAGCCTCTGCTGCGTCGCGCCCTTCGGCCACGGCGGTCACGGTCAAATCCTCACCGCCTTGCGCGCAATCGCCTCCGGCCCAAACACGCGCCAATGGTTGCACATCCAGCTTTGGCCCCGCCATACCCTCGGGCGCAACCAGCGTTTGCCCGATCGCCTTAAACACCTGATCGGCCGCCAGCGTGAACGTATCATCCAACAGCTTCAGCCCCTCCGGACCATCCTGCGTATAGGCAAACTCGACAGCCGAGACCTTGCCACCTTTGCCGATCACCTCAACCGGTGCGGCGTTGCAAATGATCCGCACGCCCACCTGTTGCGCATGGTCTTGCTCATGCACGCTCGCGCTCATCTTTTCCTGGCCACGCCGGTACACGATTGTCACGTTTTGCGCGCCCAGCAGCCGCGACTGCACAGCCGCATCCACCGCCGTCATCCCGCCGCCAATCACCACCACGTCGCGGCCAATCGCCAGCTTTGCCTTATCCGGCTGCTGGCGCAACTCGGCAATGAAATCAACAGCATCACGCACACCGGCGATATCTTCTCCGGCCGCCCGCAGCGCGTTCACGCCACCCAGACCAATGCCCAAAAACACCGCATCATACTCGGCCCGCAAACCGTCCAGCGTCACATCGCGGCCCAGCTCAACGCCTGTCTGCACTGTAATCCCGCCGATTTTCAGCAGCCACTCAACCTCGGCCTGCGCAAAATCATGCGGTGCTTTATAGCTTGCAATACCGTATTCATTCAGCCCCCCCGGCTTTTCGCGCCGGTCCATCATCACCACATCGTGGCCGTGCAAGGCCAAGCGATGCGCCGCCGCCAGACCCGCTGGCCCCGCACCAACCACCGCCACCCGCTTGCCTGTAGGGGCCGCACGCGTGAACGGATGCACCCCTGCCGCCATCACGCGGTCCGTCGCAAAGCGCTGCAAGCGGCCAATTTCTACCGGCTTGCCTTCGGCCACTTCGCGCACACAAACCTCTTCGCACAGCTGCTCGGTCGGGCATACCCGTGCACACATGCCGCCCAGAATGTTCTGATCCCAAATGGTTTTCGCAGCCGCTTCGGGGGTTCCCGTCGCGATCTGGCGAATGAACAAAGGAATGTCGATACTGGTCGGACAGGCCGTCATACAGGGCGCATCATGGCAAAAATAACAGCGATCGGCCGCCACATGCGCCTCATGCCCATCCAGAACCGGCTCCAGATCATCAAAGTTATGGGCATAGGCTTCGGCGACAAGCCGACCTGAGACTATTCCGGGTGTCAGCGGGGTGTTGGACAAGATTTGGCCCTCCGATGGCTGTGATTTAAAAAATGCTGCCACAGGTCAATTATTTTATCAAACGGTAAATTTTGAAACTTCATTTTTTCTCAAACCCGCACAGCTGCAACTCGTGCTTTTCACCAATGCTTCCCTAGCGTATAAAGCCCGCACATCATGCGGGGCGGGCAAGTCAAAATTTGCCGAAAACACCCGAAAACCCGATATTCGAGGACGGTATGAGCAAACATTCGACTGACGCAGACGTAGCCTTCATCAAGGCACTGGCCGAGATTCTGAACACCAATGAATTGACCGAAATCTCGGTAAAACGCGATTATGCCGAGGATGACAGCCTTGATGTACGCGTTGTAAAACAGGCAACTGTCGTCACCATGGCACAGTCTGCAGCCCCGATGATGGCACCTGCCGCCATGCCCGCCGCCGGCGCAGTTGCCGCCGCCGCTGCCGCGACCAACGAAGATCCAGCCCAACACCCCGGCGCGCTGACATCGCCTATGGTTGGCACGGCCTATCTGGCCGCCGAACCGGGCGCAAAGCCGTTCGTCGCAGTTGGTGACAAAGTTGCCGAAGGCGACACTGTGCTTATTATTGAGGCAATGAAAACCATGAACCACATCCACGCCACGCGCGCGGGTACGGTGAAACGAATCCTGTTCGAAGATGGCAGCCCGGTCGAATATGGCGCCCCCTTGATGATCATCGAATAAGGGGCACACCATGTTTGACAAGATCCTGATCGCCAACCGAGGGGAAATTGCCCTTCGCGTCATCCGCGCCTGCCGCGAAATGGGGATCGCCTCTGTCGCCGTGCATTCCACCGCCGATAGTGACGCCATGCATGTGCGCATGGCCGACGAGTCGATCTGCATCGGCCCGGCCTCTTCGACCGACAGCTATCTGAACAAAGCCGCGATCATCTCGGCTTGTGAGATTACGGGCGCGCAAGCGGTCCACCCCGGCTATGGCTTTCTGTCGGAAAACGAATCCTTTGCGCAGGCGCTCGAAGATCACGACATCACCTTTATCGGCCCCTCGGCGGAACATATCCGCATCATGGGCGATAAAATTACCGCCAAAGAAACCGCCAAGGCTTTGGGCATTCCCGTTGTTCCGGGTTCGGAAGGCGGCGTTGCCAGCTATGAAGATGCGATTGGTGTGGCCGAAGGTATCGGCTTTCCGGTTATCATCAAGGCGACTGCCGGCGGCGGCGGGCGCGGTATGAAAGTGGCCAAAAACGCCAAGGAACTTGAAGTCGCCTTCCGCACCGCGCGCAGCGAGTCTAAAGCCGCCTTTGGCAATGACGAAGTTTATATCGAAAAATACCTGCAAAAGCCGCGCCACATCGAAATTCAGGTGTTCGGCGATGGCAAAGGCAATGCGGTGCATTTGGGCGAGCGTGACTGCTCGTTGCAGCGCCGTCACCAAAAGGTGTTTGAAGAGGCCCCCGGCCCCGCGATCACCACCGAACTGCGTGCCAAAATCGGCAAGATCTGCGCTGAAGCCGTTGCCAAAATTAACTATATCGGCGCAGGCACGGTCGAATTTCTGTATGAGGATGGCGAGTTTTTCTTTATCGAGATGAACACGCGTTTGCAGGTTGAACACCCGGTGACCGAGGCCATCTTTGGCGTCGATCTGGTGCGCGAACAAATCCGCGTTGCCGCCGGTTTGGGCATGTCATTCACCCAAGACGATCTGGAAATCAACGGCCACGCCATTGAGGTGCGGATCAACGCCGAAAAGCTGCCGAATTTCGCACCTTGCCCCGGCAAAGTGCGCACATTCCACGCGCCGGGCGGTCTTGGCGTGCGGATGGATTCGGCGCTTTATGGCGGCTATTCTATCCCGCCCTATTACGACAGCCTTATCGGCAAGCTGATCGTCCACGGCCGTGACCGGCCCGAAGCTTTGGCCCGCCTGCGCCGCGCCTTGGGCGAGCTGATTATCGACGGGGTTGATACCACCGTGCCGCTGTTCCACGCGCTTTTGGCCGAACCAGATGTGCAAACCGGTGATTACAACATCCACTGGCTGGAAAAATGGCTCGATGCCCAGCTTGGCCAGCATTAACGCATTGGGGGGCCGAAACGCCCCCCTTTTTCCATGACAGCCCCCGTAACCCCCCAGCTTTTGCTTTCCGCCTATGCCGCCGGTGTGTTTCCGATGGCCGAAAGCAGCACATCCACGGAAATGCACTGGGTAGACCCAAGCCGCCGCGGCATATTCGAGCTGGAAAATTTCCATATTTCACGCAGCCTTTCGCAAAGCATCGCGCGCTGCAAATACCGCATTCGCGTGAACCATGACTTTGCCGCCACTGTTGCCGCCTGCGCCGACCGTCAAGAAACCTGGATCAACGACGAGATTTTTACGCTATACCAAGCGCTGCACACCGCAGGCTTTGCCCATAGCCTAGAGGTTTGGGATGGGCCCGATCTGGTCGGCGGCGTGTATGGCGTCACGCTCGGCGGCGCGTTTTTTGGCGAGAGCATGTTTTCGCGCCGCACCGATGCCTCAAAAATCGCACTGGCTTGGTTGGTGCATCGCTTGCGGGCGGGTGGGTTTTCGTTATTTGACACCCAATTCATCACGCCACATCTGGCCTCACTCGGCGCGATCGAGATTTCCCGGAATGACTATCACAGGCGGCTGCACGCAGCGTTGCAGCAATCGGCAAGCTTTACGCCCCCAGATTACGCGCCGACGCCTCAGTTGGTCAGACAGCGCAAAATCCACACATCATAACGCGGATGGTCCATCGCAGAAAGCGCAGGGCTGCTGGCGATCATCCACCCGACGAAAGCGGGCTTGTCCATCAGCGAATCCAAAATCGTCAAATGCGCATAGGCCTCGGTCGGGCTGTCCTCTGACGGATAGCGGCACTCGTCCAGTTGAATTGACAACCGCCCGTTGCGCGCCGATTGCCCCCGCCCCAGCTCAATATCGCCAGTCTCGCCCGAGACTTTATCCAGCCACCGCACCACACCGCCCGGCGCACTGACAGCCGTTTGCGATTGGGCCGCTGTCGCGCAAAGCGCGGCCAGTAAAACTGCGGTAACCCTAATCATGTTTCTCTTTCCGCAGCCCGATTATTCCGGCTGCCACGCGTCATAATCGCTGCGTGCCGCAGGCACTGGCCGACGAATAGAGCCGCTTGGCGCATAGGCCGCGTCGGTCCCCGTCAGGTTTTCCAGATGCGGCTTTTCCCAGGCTTTATGCACCAAAGGCTTATCGCTCGGTGTCTCATTCCAGGTGAAATGCAGCCAGCCGTGCCAATCCGGGCTTACCCGTGTGGCCTCCATCTCGCCGTTGTAAATCACCCAGCGGCGTTTACCATCGGTGGTTTTGTAATAGATATTCCCCTGCGCATCTTCCCCCACTTTCACGCCTTTGCGCCAAGTGAAAATCTGGGTGCTGATGGTTTGGCTGTTCCACCAAGTCAGCAGGCGTTTAAGGAAATACATCACGGGTCTCCGGCTTCGTTTCACTGTGCTATATGGCGTAAGGCGCGGCCAAGGTCCAGCCTCATCCGCAGCCCTAAAAAAGGGCAGGCCCCGAAAGGCCCGCCCCTATTGCTTAGCCCGCGCTTGCAGGTTCTTTTTTCTTGCGATCGGTATGCACCAGCAGCGGTTTCGCACCCGAATTCACCGCCTCTTCGTTGACAACAACCTCTTGCACGTCACTCAGACCCGGCAGTTCGAACATGGTATCCAGCAAGATATCCTCCATGATCGACCGCAAGCCCCGCGCGCCGGTTTTCCGCTTGATTGCGCGTTTCGCAATCGCGGTCAGCGCATCGGCGGTAAAGGTCAGCTGCGTGCCTTCAATATCAAACAAACGTTGATACTGCTTAACCAGCGCATTCTTTGGCTGGGTCAAAATCGTGATCAGCGCGGCCTCATCCAGATCGGTCAGGGTCGCCAAAACGGGCAAACGGCCCACAAATTCAGGGATAAGCCCGAATTTCAACAGATCTTCCGGCTCCAGCTCTTGGAACATCTCGCCCACGCCACGTGCATCCGGGTCTTTGACCTCGGCGCCAAAACCGATGCCCGAGCCCTTGTTGCGCTGCGCGATGATCTTTTCCAAACCGGCAAACGCGCCACCACAGATGAACAGAATGTTCGTCGTATCCACTTGCAGGAATTCCTGCTGCGGATGCTTGCGCCCACCCTGCGGCGGCACGGATGCAACCGTACCTTCCATGATCTTCAGCAGCGCCTGCTGCACGCCCTCGCCCGAGACATCCCGCGTAATCGACGGGTTGTCAGACTTGCGCGTAATCTTATCCACTTCGTCGATGTAAACGATGCCACGCTGCGCGCGCTCGACGTTATATTCCGACGCTTGCAGCAGCTTCAGGATGATGTTTTCCACATCCTCGCCAACATAGCCTGCTTCGGTCAAAGTTGTTGCATCGGCCATTGTAAACGGCACATCCAAAATCCGTGCCAGCGTTTGCGCCAGCAAGGTTTTGCCGCAACCCGTTGGGCCAATCAGCAAGATGTTGGATTTCGCCAGTTCAATATCCGACTTGGACGAATGGTTCAGACGTTTATAGTGGTTATGCACCGCCACCGCCAAAACGCGTTTCGCATGCTCTTGCCCGATGACATAATCATCCAGCACCTTGGCAATATCGCGCGGCGTTGGCACGCCCTCGGTTGTTTTCAATCCGCTAGTTTTGGTTTCCTCGCGGATAATATCCATGCACAGTTCAACGCATTCATCACAAATGAACACCGTCGGCCCTGCAATAAGCTTACGCACCTCATGCTGGCTTTTGCCACAAAATGAGCAATAGAGGGTGTTTTTGCTGTCGCTGCTCGAATTCGTCGCCATCCTGATCCTCTGCCCTGCGTCGCTTAATATCTGCTGGGGCCAAGTCTAGGCCAAGCCCCACGCCTTCACAATGTCAAATCGCCCCCAAATGTGATCACCTTTGGGGGCATTGGCCTTACTTCGCTTCTGGCTCGGCTTTGCCACGGTTTTCCAGAATGTCGTCGATCAGGCCCCATTCTTTCGCATCTTCGGCCGACATAAAGTTGTCGCGTTCCAGCGCGGCCTCAACCGTCGCCAGGTCTTGGCCCGTATGGCGCACATAAATTTCATTCAACCGGCGCTTCAGTTTTTCGGTTTCGCGCGCGTGGATCATGATGTCGGTCGCCTGCCCCTGATACCCGCCAGATGGCTGGTGCACCATGACACGGGAATTGGGCAACGAAAACCGCATACCCTTTTCGCCGGCTGTCAGCAAAAGGCTGCCCATTGATGCCGCCTGCCCGATAACCAGCGTCGAAACCTTGGGCTTGATGTATTGCATCGTGTCATAAATCGACAAACCTGCCGTCACAACGCCGCCTGGGCTGTTGATATACATCGAGATTTCTTTCGACGGATTCTCAGCCTCAAGGAACAAAAGCTGGGCGCAGATCAGGCTCGACATACCGTCATGCACAGGGCCCGACAAAAAGATGATCCGTTCCTTAAGCATCCGGCTAAAGATGTCATAGGCGCGTTCACCGCGGCTGGTCTGTTCCACAACCATAGGAACGAGGGTGTTCATGTAGTGATCAATCGGATCTTGCATCTGCGCCTGCCTGTTTATCTAAAGTAACGTTTGTCCCAAAGGATTGCATAAGTCTTAGTAGTGCGTGCCGCCCCCTGCAAGGGCATCAGGAAAAATCCCAAAGCCAAAGCAACACGTCAAAACAACCGCCCCGGAAACCCTGCCCAACCCTGTCATGCCAAAACACCGTTAGCAAATGCTTAAGCGACAAGATCAAAGGCACACCTTCCGCCTGTTTCCCAAGGCATCAGCGGCACACCGCCTGTCGCGGCAATTTCGCGTTGCCCCTACGCTTTGTCACCCTAAAATACAGGTGCAAAACACAGCCGCCAAATTGGAAACCGCTTGAATTTACGACACGCGCTTTGCATTTCCTTGTGCCTCGCGATGGCACCCCCTGCCATGGCCAAATGCGTTTTGCCTGCAGATGCCGCAGCGCAAATCCGCGAAACACGTGGCCAGATCAACGCCTATCGCACACAGGCAGGTCTGCCCGCCCTGCGCCAAAATACCAAACTGGCCGCCGCAGCTGCAAGCCACGCCTGCGACATGGCCGACAGGGGCAAAATCTCGCATTCAGGCAGCAACGGCTCGGATTTTGCGCAGCGCATCAAGACGAGGGGCTATAACTTCAGCGCCGCAAACGAAAATGTCGGCATGTTCGGAACGGGCAAAGCGGCACAATGGTGGTACAATTCACCCGGCCACCGCGCGAATATGCTGTCACCGAAAATCA
This sequence comes from Pseudorhodobacter wandonensis, assembly GCF_001202035.1. Lineage (GTDB taxonomy): Bacteria > Pseudomonadota > Alphaproteobacteria > Rhodobacterales > Rhodobacteraceae > Pseudorhodobacter > Pseudorhodobacter wandonensis. Next base: position 477,896 of record NZ_LGHT01000025.1, read on the forward strand.
CAGAAATAGGCTTGGGCATCGCGCTCGGCGCAGACAAACAGGTCTATTGGGTCATGGTCGGCGGCAGCCCGCGCTAAGGCACCCTAACAGGCGATTATGAACTCGGCTTTCAACCCGCCCAGATCCTCGCTTTTCGACAGAATTAGCCTGCCGCCATGACTGCGAGCAATATCTTGGGTGATCGCAAGGCCAAGCCCTACGCCGCCGCCTTTGTTCGGGTCTCGTGCCGCATCCAGCCGCGCAAAGGGCGTCAGGGCCTCGTCACGCTGGGGTTCCGGTATCCCGGGGCCGTTATCCTCGACAATCACGCGCAAATTGCGCTCGGTTTGCACAAACCCGACCCGCACTTTACTGCCAAACCGCACCCCGTTGCCGATCAGGTTCTCTATCGCACGCATGACTGCCGCAGGCCGCAGCATAACCTCACCGCTGCCCGTTTGCGCCCCCGTTACAACCGGCATCCCTGCCCGCACAGCATTATCAACAATGCGCTTGATCAGCTCTTTCGGATTGGTCAGTTCCGCCTCTTCCATCGCATCGCCACGCGCAAAGGATAGAAACCCGTCGATCAGCCGCTGCATATCACCCACATCGCGCAGCAAGGCTTCGGTATCCTCATCCTCGGGCAGCATAGACAGGCCCAGCCGCATACGGGTCAATGGCGTGCGCAAATCATGGCTGATCCCCGACAGCATCATCGTGCGCTGCTCGATCTGCCGCTCGATCCGGGAACGCATGTCCAGAAACGCCTTGCCCGCCGCCCGCACCTCTAATGCGCCGCGCGGCCGGTAGCGCACCGTCTGCCCTTTGCCGAACGCCGTCGCCGCATCGGCCAGTTTGGTGATCGGGCGCAGCTGGTTGCGCAAAAACCCGTAGGCAATAAATGTCATCAAAACCGAGGTCAGAATCATCAAAACCAGCAGTTGGTGCGGGTTCGAGGCCGAAACCCGCACCCGATCAACCATCAACCACAAAGGCCCGTCCGCGGTATCAATCACCATTTCCACCCGCTGCGGATCAGACAACAGTTCAACCTGTCGCACCCCCGGCACCAGTGTACGCAGCGTCAGAATCACCTCTTTGCCAGATAGATCAATCGCGCTGCGCACATCCCCTTGGCCGGTCTTTTTCGTCGGATATTCAATCCTAAAGCCCATGGCAGCGGCGAAATCATCGCGCAGGCTACCGTCTTGCGCCAACATATACTGGATCTCTTGGGCCACGCCCTCGGTCATCTGCTGCGTCACCCGCTCGAAATGACGTTGGATAAACGCAACCGACACCACCAATTGGATCGTCACCACAGGCACGATCAAAATAAGTGCCGCCCGCCCGTAAAGGCCTCGTGGCATAAGGTATTTAAGCTTGCTAAACATAGCACCAACCTACCCCCGGCGCGGCCATTACAAAAGCCCCCGCAATTGCAATACACCAATAGCGGCAAAGGATCGCGTTAAATGCAAAATGCCCGCCCCCCAAAGCAGCCGCAGCCCGACAGCCCGCACACCGATCTCGGCAATGGCTTGCGTCGCATTCTGGCACCCAATCCTTCGCCAATGACCCTACATGGCACCAACAGCTATCTGGTTGGCACGGGCGAGGTCGCCCTGATCGACCCCGGCCCCAATATTGCAGCCCACGCCACCGCCCTGCAAAGCGCGCTGCACAAGGGCGAGCGGATCAGCCATATCCTCGTTACCCATTCCCATCTCGACCACTCGCCCCTCGCCCGCCCCTTGGCCGAATTCTATGGCGCGAAAATCTATGCCTACGGCCCCGCCACAGCAGGCCGCAGCCCGCAAATGCAGGCGCTGGCCGATGCCGGGCTGATTGCCGGCGGCGAAGGCATTGATGCCACCTTTACCCCCGATGTCTCCTTGGCCGATGGCGATACGCTCGCCCATGGCGATTGGTCACTGACAGCCCTTCACACCCCCGGCCATCTGTCCAACCACCTCTGCTTTGCCTCTGGCACAACACTGTTTTCAGGCGATCACGTGATGGGCTGGGCCTCGTCTCTGGTCTCGCCCCCCGATGGCGACATGGCGGCCTATATGGCCTCCACCCGCCGCCTCGCCGCGCAAAACTGGCAGGTCATCCACGCAGGCCACGGCGACCCCATCACCGATCCCGTCGCCCGCCTTGCCTTTCTTCTCCGGCACCGCGAACAGCGCGAGACCGAGATTCTCGCCCAACTCGCCCATGGCCCAAGCACCGTTCAAACCCTCACCCAAACGCTCTACACCGATACCCCGCCCGCCCTGCACCCCGCGGCACAGCGCAACGTCCTGGCCCATCTGCTCGATCTGGTGCAACAAGGCCGCGTCACCGCCCGGCCCGCACCCGGCTTTTCCGCCCGCTACAGTTTGGCCTGATCGTCCCCTTGCACGCCCGCAACTGCCCCCCTATATTGATCTTGTTCGGGCTTGCTCGGACTATGGCGATAAACGCACCTGTAATACACGGCTCGGACCCGGGGGCGGTACCCGGCGACTCCACCATTCCACCCGCTCATTTCGGGGGTTCGGGGTCGAAATAGGATCGACGAACGTTTAAAGAGGCCAGCTTTCGCTCGGTGAGTTACCACCGTTATCGGTACAAATCGTACAGTTGCAAATGACAACCGTGCTCCGATGGCTATGGCCGCGTAAGCGACCGGACCTATCGAAAACTAAGCCCTTGCACCTAGCAGTGTAAGGCGGGGCCCGCAGGAGCCTGGCAACAGAATCCTGCACTTACCCCCCAAACCACTCCCCGCTTTCTGTTCGGCCCAAATATCCCCGCCGGAGGCAGCCGCCGCCAGCCACCTGATCAAACCACAACCCATAACGCCGCATTGCCCGCCCAACACGCGCACCCCTCTTCCGCAGACAGGCAATTCCGCCAATACCAAACTGCACGCAGTATGGGCAGCCACCTCCGGCGGCTTTGTGCATAGCCACTAAACGCTTGCGCGATCACCCGGGCCACGCCAAACTTGCCCCATGCTGCGCATTCTCGCCCTTGCCCTCAGCCTTGGCCTGACCCAACCGGCACAGGCCTGTGACACAGCACTTTTGCTGGCGATCGATGTCTCAGGCTCGATCGACAAAGGCGAATACGCGCTGCAAATCGGCGGGCTTTTCGACGCGCTCCAAGACCCCGAGGTCGCAGACATCCTGCTTCGGGGCCAATCTGCTTTGGCCGTGGTACAATGGTCGGGCTTGGACCGCCAAGCGCTCGTCATCCCTTGGCAACGCATGCTCTCACCTCAGGCCCTGAACCGTTTTGCCCAATCCACCCGCACCCTGCCCCGTGCCTTTACCGGCTCGGATACCGCAGTCGGACAGGCGATCAGCTTTGCAACAGCACAATTCGCGGCGGTACCCGATTGCACCCGCCATGTGATCGACATCTCGGGCGATGGCCCCGAAAACGCAGGGCACACGGTTTCCCGCGCCCGCCGCAACGCCTTGGCCCAGAACATCACCATAAACGCTATCGCAATAGAGGATATGGGCCTCTCGTCGCCAACCTCGAATTTCTACAAGAACTGGGTCATCACCCCCAAAGGCTTTGTCATCACCGCCCGCGGCCTTGATGATTACCCCCGCGCCATCCGCGCCAAACTGCTGCGCGAACTGGTCAAACCCACAGGCTAAACGCTTGACCACGCCACAAGCCACGCGCTATCCTTGGCTTATGGGGCCCGCGAACGCCCCGTGAGGCGCCAGCCCAAGCATCGCATCCCCCTAGCTTTATACAGGATGCCCCTATGCCCGGCCCCAACCAGATTACCCCGTCCCAACTCGCCCGCCTTATCGGCACCCCCGATTGCCCGACCCTGATCGATGTGCGAACGGACGAAGATTTCAATGCCGATCCCCGCCTTATCCCCACTGCCCGCCGCATCTCGCATCAAGACATCAGCCTGCAAACCGCCTTCGCCCAAAACGCCTTCCCTCAAAACGGCCCCCAACAAAACGGGCCACACGCCGTTGTCATTTGCCAACACGGGCTGAAACTCTCGCATGGCGCGGCGGCTGTGCTGCGCTGCCTCGGCGCCACCGCCGAATCGCTCGAAGGCGGATTTGCGGCTTGGTCAAAGGCCGAACTGCCCCTTACCCCCGCCAGCATTCTTGCGGGCAGCAACCGCTGGGTCACCCGTCACCGCCCCAAAATAGACCGCATCGCCTGCCCTTGGCTGATCCGCCGCTTCGTCAACCCGCAGGCCGAATTTCTCTATGTCCCACCATCCGAGGTCGCAGCGGTTGCCGACCGCTTCAGCGCACTCCCTTTTGATATCGAAAACACCTTCTGGTCACACCGCGCCGAAACCTGCAGCTTTGATACAATGGTCACAGAATTCGGTCTCGGCTCACCCGCGATGGACCGCTTGGCCCGGATCATCCGCGCCGCCGATACAGACAGCCACGAAAACGCCCCACAAGCGGCGGGCCTGCTTGCCCTCTCGGTCGGCCTGTCGCGCATGTACAAAGATGATCTGCAACAGCTTGACGCCGCCATGCCGCTCTATGATGCCCTCTACCGTTGGGCCCGCGACGGGCATCTTGAAACCCACGACTGGCCCGCTGCCACGTAAATCCCACCCCCCGCTTTCTTTTCGGCAAAAATATCCCCGCCGGAGGCACCGCCCTGCCCCCACGCGCCCCAGCAATAAAGAGCATCCCATTGCCCCAACTGCCTGAATTTACCCGCGTCTTTGCCCGCATCGGCCTGCTGTCCTTTGGTGGCCCCGCCGCCCAGATCGCCCTGATGCACCGCGAATTGGTAGAACAGCGCAACTGGCTAACCGAATCCGACTACCTGCGCGCATTGTCTTTTTGCATGATGCTGCCCGGCCCCGAAGCGATGCAACTTGCGACCTACGCAGGCTGGCGTCTGCGCGGCACAATTGGCGGGCTGATCGCGGGGCTGTTGTTCGTGCTGCCCGGGGCTTTGGTGGTGCTAATCCTTGCCATGCTCTATGCATCTTACGGCGATTTGCCACTGGCGGCAGCTTTGCTGCGCGGCGTGCAGGCGGCAGTGTTGGCCATCGTGCTGCACGCGCTACTAAAGATTTCAAAGCGCGCGCTGACAGGGTGGTTCCATAGGGAACTCGCCGTTGCGGCCTTTCTGGCGCTGTTTCTGTTCAACCTGCCCTTTCCGTTTGTCGTCCTTACCGCAGGATTGATCGGCTTTCTCACCGCGAAACAGCCTGACCAAACGGCCCCGCTAGCAGCAAGCACCGCGATAGATTGGTCTCAAACCCTGCGCCCCGCCGCGCTCTGGGCCGTAATCTGGCTGCTGCCACTTGCTGCCCTTTGGCTGGCCGAGGGCGGATTTTTGTTTGAAATCGGCCTGTTATTTTCAAAACTCGCCGTCCTGACCTTTGGCGGCGCCTATGCGGTTCTCGCCTGGCTTACCCAAGCCATCGTGCAAGACAAAACATGGCTGACCCTGCCACAAATGATCGATGCGCTCGGATTGGCCGAAACCACCCCCGGCCCGCTGATTCTGGTCACCGAGTTCGTGGCCTATCTTTCGGGCCATGGCAAAGGCGGGGTGCCACTGGGCCTCGCCGCCGCCCTCATCGCGCTATGGATGACCTTTGCCCCCTGCTTTTTGTGGATCTTTGCCGGCGCACCGCTCATCGCGCGGCTAGAACACGCGCCACGGCTGTCTTCGGCCCTCGCCGCGATCACAGCAGCCGTCGTCGGGGTGATCGGCAACTTGTCGGTCTGGTTCGCGCTGCATGTGCTGTTTGGCCAAATCGACAGCTATACCCTCGGCCCCGTTGCACTAACCCTACCCCATATCAACACACTGGACCCGATCGCCGCCGCCCTAACCATTCTGGCAACCTGGCTTATCTTTGCCCGCCACTGGGGCCTTGCACAAACCCTCGCCCTCTGCGCCGCGCTCGGCGCAATCCCCGCCCTCACATAACTGCCACTTTTTTCACCACTACCGCCCCTTTCTTTCGACCTCAAATCCCTTATGCTGTGCTGAATCGACAAAAGGAAGAAAGCATGGCCCGCACCATCGACTACGGCAACCTTATGCATAACGCGATGCGCGGGCTGATCCAGTCCGTCCTGACCGACGTGGCGATGCACGGCCTGCCGGGCAACCACCATTTCTTTATCACCTTTGATACCAAGCACCCCGATGTGCTGATAGCCGACTGGTTGCACGCCCGTTACCCGACTGAAATGACTATCGTTATCCAAAACTGGTTCGAAAACCTCACCGTCACCGATACCGGCTTTTCCATCACCCTCAACTTCGGCAACAACCCCGAACCGATGGTCGTGCCTTTTGACGCGTTGCGCACGTTTGTTGACCCTTCGGTCGAATTCGGCTTGCGGTTCGAAACACAAGAAGATGATGACGACGATTACGAAAGTGACGACGAAGACCTTGACGGCGAACAGGAAAAACCTGAAAAGCCGCATCAGGATGCCGAGGTCGTCTCGCTCGACAAATTCCGGAAATAGTCCAACAGCCACAAGGCAAAACCATGTTGTCTGAACTTGCGTTCTTTCTGAAACAAGCGGTTTTGCAACCCAAGCAAACCTCATCACTGGTGCCTTCATCGCGTGCGCTTGCCGCCGCAATGGCCGAACATGTCGGCCCCGAAACCGGCCCCGTGGTCGAATTTGGCCCCGGCACCGGTATCATCACCCGCGCCATCCTTGCCCGCGGCGTGCGCCCCGAAAATCTGACGCTGTTTGAAATGAACCCGGTCTTTGCCGAAACCGTGGCCAAACGCTTTCCCGGCACCACGATGCATGTCACCGGCGCACAACAGGCCCCCGACCTGATGCCCGCCACGGTCGGCGCCGTTGTCTCTGGCCTGCCCTTGCTGTCAATGCCGCGCAGCCTGCGCCGCGAGATTGTGGGCGCCGCCTTCAAGGTCATGCGCCCCGATGGTATTTTCGTCCAGTTCACCTACGGCCACACCACACCGCTTTCCCCCGAGGGCCTTTCCGCCCTCGGCCTTACCGCGACCAAGGCGAAAAAGGTCTGGGCCAACTTTCCGCCGGCACAGGTCTATATCCTGCGGCGCAGCCAGAACTAGCCTGTCCTGCGGCGGTATGCCGCCGTATACCGATTGATTTTCTGCGCCCAACGCCCTAAACAGGCCCCGAATTCAGGCCCATCAGGAGCGCATAATGTCCGCAACCCGTACCGAAACCGACAGCTTTGGCCCGCTCGAAGTTCCCGCCGATAAATATTGGGGCGCACAAACCCAGCGCTCGATCATGAACTTCCCCATTGGCTGGGAAAAGCAACCTGTCGCCATCATCCGCGCTTTGGGCGTCATCAAAAAGGCCTGTGCCACCGTTAACGTGGCCCAAGGCGATATGCCCGCAGATCTGGGCAAAACCATTGCCGAGGCCGCGCAAGAGGTGATCGACGGCAAGTTTGATGACAACTTTCCGCTGGTCGTCTGGCAAACCGGTTCCGGCACCCAATCCAACATGAACGCGAATGAGGTCATCTCGAACCGCGCGATTGAAATGCTGGGCGGCGTCAAAGGCAGCAAAAAACCGGTTCACCCCAACGATCATTGCAACATGGGCCAGTCGTCGAACGACACGTTCCCCACCGCAATGCACGTGGCAACTGGCATGATGGCGCGGGATGTGCTGCTGCCCGGCCTTGAAAAACTGCACGCCGCACTGGTCGCAAAACAAAACGAATTCAAAGACATCATCAAGATCGGCCGCACCCATACGCAGGATGCAACCCCACTGACCTTGGGTCAGGAATTTTCCGGCTACGCCCATCAGGTCGCCAAAGGGATCGAGCGCGTCAAAGCCTGCCTCCCCGATATTTATGAGCTGGCCCAAGGCGGCACCGCCGTTGGCACCGGCCTGAACACCCGCGTTGGCTGGGATACCCGCGTTGCTGCGGAAATCGCCGCCATCACCAACCTGCCCTTTGTGACCGCCCCTAACAAATTCGAATCTCTGGCCGCGCATGACGCGATGGTCATGTTCTCGGGCGCGTTGAAAACGGTTGCCGCCAGCCTGTTCAAAATCGCCAACGACCTGCGCTTGCTCGGTTCCGGCCCCCGCTCGGGCCTTGGCGAATTGATCCTGCCAGAAAATGAACCGGGCTCGTCCATCATGCCGGGCAAAGTAAACCCGACCCAGGCCGAGGCGCTGACCATGGTTTGCGCCCATGTCATGGGCAATGATGCCGCCATCGGTTTTGCAGGCAGCCAAGGGCACTTTGAGCTGAACGTCTACAACCCGATGATGTCCTATAACCTGTTGCAATCCATGCAGCTTTTGGGCGATGCCGCTGGCAGCTTTACCGACAACATGGTTGTCGGCACGCAGGCCAACACCGCACGCATCGACAAGCTGATGAAGGAATCGCTGATGCTGGTGACGGCGCTTGCGCCGACAATCGGCTATGATAACGCGACCAAAGTTGCCAAAACCGCGCATAAAAACGGCACGACCTTACGCGAAGAGGCGATTGCTTTGGGCCTCGTCGATGGCGAAACCTTTGACCGCGTTGTCCGCCCCGAAGACATGATCGGTCCCAAAGGGTAATCGGGTCCAAAATGGCACAAGTCATCAACCTGCGCAGTGTTAAAAAGGCCCGTCAGCGGGCCGAGGCAACTGCGCAGGCTGATGCCAACGCCGCGAAATTCGGACGGACCAAGGCCGAAAAGCTGGCCGAAGCTGCCCGCAAAGACAAGGCCAAGCGCGACCTCGACGGCCACGCGCTTGACCCCAAACCATGAAACGCGCGCCAGAACGCCCCGTCAAACACTCGCTCACCCTGCGCGGTCACCGCACATCGGTGTCGCTTGAAACCGAGTTTTGGCAAGCCTTCCGCGACATCGCCGCCGCGCGCGATCTGACCATCAACGCGCTTGCGATTGAAATCGACGAATCCCGCCAAACTGACATCGGCCTTGCCTCGGCGATCCGCGTTTTCGTGCTAAACCACTTCCGCAACCAGCCGTAGGGTGCGCTTCAGCGCACCACCCGTTTCCGCGCGCCAAACCCTTAACAAATCACAAATTTTTTTGTGATTTCGTTTTTAAATCAATATCTTAATAACATGTCCGCGCGCGGTCATCCGCGCTTTTTCACATCCAACCAGATCCCATCCCGCGCCCGCACCGTTAGATGCGCCACCGGAACCGGCGCGCGCCCGGCCACCGTTTCGAACCGGTAAGCCCGCACCAGCATCGCCAACAAAAGCGGCCCCTCGATCATCGCAAACCCGGCTCCGGGGCACACTCTCGGCCCTGCCGAAAACGGCAAAAACGCCTCTTTCGCGCAGCTCCGCCCGGCCTCGGTTTGCCAGCGATCCGGATCAAATTCATCCGGCCGCTCCCAAATTCTTTCATGGCGATGCAGATGCCACGGGCTTAAAACCACCTGCCCCCCCGCTGCCACCTCGCGGCCGCGAAAGACCTCAGGGCAGCGATTTTCCCGCACCATCATCGGCACCGGCGGATACAATCGCAGCGCCTCACGAAAGACATCCCGACTGAATTTCAGCTGTCCCATCACAGCGAAATCCGGCGCCTCACCAATTCCGGCCGCCTCTTCGGCCAGCCGGTTTTGAACCTCCGGATACGTCGCCAGCAAATACAGCGCCCACCCCAAAGCCGAGGCCGAGGTTTCATGCCCCGCCAGAAAGAAGATCGCGACCTGATCGATCATCTCTTCTGTATCAAAAAGCTGCCCTGAAACCGGATCAGGGGTGGTCATGATTTTCGTCGCCAGATCATCCGGCGCCTCACCCGCCGCAATCAAGCCTGCCCGATGCTCGGTCAGGCCCCGAATTAGGCCGCGTATCCGCGCCGCCGTCTGCTTGGTACGCCGCGAATGAAACCGCGGAAACCAGCGCGGCAAAGGCAAAAACGCGGCCAGGTTCAAGATCGGCTGCTCGCGCTGATAAGCACGGAATTGGTCAAACACTTTCGCCGCGATCTCATGCTCGATCGGAATGGAAAACAGCGTGCGAAAGATCACATCTGCCGCCGCATGGCTCATTTCCGGCTCGATCTCTTGCACGCCCGGCTGCATCCGCGACACCGCCGCCTGCCCTGCCGCCGCCATCGCCGCAAAACTCTCGCGGATACGCCCGCCTTCGAACGCGGGGTCGATGATCCGCCGCTGCCGTTTCCAAACCTCACCATTGGTCACGAAAACCGAGTTGCCCAACAAAGGTGTCAGCCCCTCGCGGATGCGGTTCGATTTTGGAAAGTCATCCGGACGTTGGTTCAAGATCAGGCGTACCAGCGCCGGATCATTGCACAAATAGCTGCGAAAAAACGGTGTCCGAAACTCTGCCATCCAAGCGCGATACAGCCGCGCAGGCTGGGCCGACAAAATGTCTTGGCGAAACAGTTTCAAATACCGCCACAGCGACACTTTGTCTGGGCGGGCCGCAGGTTTCGGCGGCATCATAATGTCACCGAAGTGTATTTGTTTACAGGCGTCTCGATGCGCGATTGGGATGCAGGGCGGCCCTGATAGCGCGCGCCAAGCGTCATCGGCCCGGCGGTGATTTGAAAATAATCATAATCACGCGGGCGATCGAAGGCGCAAAGATACTGGAAATGCAGACGAAAAAACCGCCAGCGCAGCTCTTTCCAGCGGGCCGGTGACAAAGATTGCGTAAAAGCCGCCGAAAACACCAGCGGCCAGTGTTTGTTGGCAGGGGCCACCCCAGAAACCGCTACCGGATCGCAGAGCGCAAAGGCACAGCCATCGCCGGGGGCTGTTACGTCCACCCAAAACAACGCCTTTGTGGCCGCCAAAAACGCCAGATCAGTCCGCAAGCGTTGCGCCTGCGGCAAGAATGACACCATGGGAACCACCTGCCCCAAAGACAGGAACGACAAAGCCGGTCCCGATTTTGGCACCCGGCCTGCCCGAATAAGATCGGCCAAGACCGACACCGCCAAATGCACGCCCGAGGAATGGCCGACGATCAACACCTCATCCACATCTCTTTGCAGCGCCTCTGCGATGGTCTTGGTGAAATCTGCCATGCGGGCCTCTAACGCGGGCGGATTGGCCCCGTTCATCTGCGCCGAATAGGCATAATCATGCATCAGGTAATAGGCAAATACTCTTGCGTCGATCCGCCGGAACCAGCGCAAGGCCATCAACACGACCCCACCGAATGCGCCCCAATACACCAACCACCCAAGCAGGCTGATTGTTAAAGCCGCCCCCTCAGTGTCCAGTAAAAACAGTTGCAAGCCCGTGACCAGCACCTTTCCGGCAAGATGACCTGCCAAGACAGAAAGGCCCAACTGCCCCACCAAAAACACCACCGGATACAATGCCGCAATCACTGGCCCTTTGCGCAGTTGCATCAACCGCCACAACGCCCCCGAACCAATGTAGATCCACGCCGTGCGCAGCATTTGCAGGTAGGTCGCCAGAATGCCAGTATCCATCGAGGATTTGACGATATCAGACCAGACCAACACCTCGACCTGGGTCTGCACGTCTGTGCCATCAATTTGCGCGGCCACATCCCAACCATAGGCCCCGCCGGATTGCTTGGGCGAAAGCTGCAAAGCATAGTTCGAGACAGCCGCCTGCACTGCAGATTCTTTGCGATACAGCTCGCGGTAGCGGCGCGGATGAAAAGGGTCATACCCCGGAATATAAAAAACGTGGCGGCGACGTACCTGCCCCCCGTTTTTAACAGTTTGAGTGCCTGACATAGGCGCGTCCCTTAGCTTTCTGGGCGAGTATGCCGACAAACCGAAGGCAAAACCATGGGTTTAATCATATCCTTAGCCCAAAACGCTTAGCGCCGGAAAGGTTTCGAGCAACCAGAATGAGAAAGCCGAAAATGCGCCTGTCAACAACGCAAGACCGACAATGATAAGCAACAGCCCCATCGCGCGCTCAATGGTTTTCATATGACGCTTTAGGCGCGACATGACGCCCATGGCCCGCTCAATGAACACGGCAGCAAGGATGAATGGCAGGCCAAGGCCTAAAGCATAGATACCCAAAAGGGCTGTGCCCCTGACAAGGTTTGCCTCAGAGGCCGCAAGCGACAGAATTGCACCCAGCTGCGGGCCGATGCAGGGCGTCCAGCCAAAAGCGAATGCAAGCCCCAAGAGATAGGCCCCGAACGCCGAGCCGCCGCGGTCGCCCGCATCAAGCCGTGCCTCGCGGTCCAGAATATTAATGCGGAAAATGCCCAGAAAATGCAGACCAAAGATGATGACAATCAGGCCAGAGACCTTTGCCATAACATCTTGGTACTGCAAGAAAAACGTACCGAAAATTGAGGCCGTAAACCCGAGGAACAAAAACACTGTCGAGAGGCCGAACACGAAGAAAACCGCAGGCAACAAGACGCGGCGGCGTGCCGTGCCGCCTTGCATTTCGCCCATGCTGATGCCGCCCATATAGGCCAGATAAGGTGGCACAATTGGCAAAACGCAAGGTGACAGGAATGACAGCACACCCGCCACCAAAGCAACAAGCATCGCTGGCAGCAGGGCTGCGTCGATAAGGTCAATTCCGGCCATGGCTATTCCTTTGTTTTCACTTTGGACATAGCGCGATCTGTACGGGTTTGTCACCACGACAGATTGTCACTTTCGCGTGGTCATAGGCAAAGCCGTCAGGCCAAGAAAAAAGGGCGCAGGAATGACCCTGCGCCCTCGGCTGTTTCAGTTTGCGCCTAGAGCCCGATGTTCCACCACCCGCGGCGTTTTGGCTTGGCGGGTTCTTCGGGGCTTTCGGTATCCGGCGTTGCGGTTGCTTCAACATTGACCGATTCAACCTCGGCTGGCTGCGAATTAACCTCTGGTGCCGATGCTGCCTCGGGCGTTGGCTCGGGCGCCGGTACGGGGGGGGGCTCGGGCGCTTTCGTCTCTGGCACCACTTCGATGATCGGAGCGACGCTTTCATGGGCCTCAGACGCAACGGTTTCAGACGCAACCGTTTCGGGCGCAACCGTTTCGGGCGCAACCGTTTCAGCCTCAACCTTGGCTTTTGGCTTGCGGGTCCGCTTGGGTTTCGGCTTCGGTTTTTCCACAGCCTCTTCGGTGACATCCGCTGCAGGCGCAGCATCGACCGGGACTACCGCTTCGGCGTCAACGACCTCTACAACCGCCTTGGGTTTACGGCTGCGCGACCGCGTGCGCTTTTTCGGCGCCTCGTCAGGGGCATCCGTTGCTACGGCTTCGGATGCGGGCGTGGCTGCAGGCGCTGACTTGGGCTCTGCGGCAACTATGCTGTCTGCGTCATCACGATCAGAATCGTCCGAATCGTTGTTATCAGACCCGTTGTCATCCGAACCATTGCCGCTGCGACGGCGACGGCGGCGGCGACGCTTTTTGCGCCCGTTGCCATCTTTTGGCTCTTCTTCAGCTGCTGGAGCAGCAGCTTCGACTTCTGCGTTCTCTTCCTCTTCGGTCGGGATATCAGGATCAACAATGTCATCCTCTACCGCGCCCATGAACGAGGAATTGCCCGAAATCGCCGCAGAAACCTCGGCGACCACACGCGTCGCTGTTTTGAACTTTTCGATGGTGTAATCGGGGCTGATCATCGCCGGGTCGCATTCAACGCGCACCGACATGCCATAGCGGGCCTCGATCATCGCGATATGCTCGCGCTTTTGGTTCATCAGGAAGTTCACAACCGCAATCGGCGCGCGCAGCAAAACTTCACGCGAACGCTTACGCGTGCCTTCTTCCTCAAGCGCGCGCAAAATTTGCAGCGCCATGCTGTCGTCCGAGCGGATAAGCCCCGTGCCATGGCAATGCGCGCAAGGCTGTGTTGTGCTTTCCAACATGCCGGGGCGCAGGCGCTGGCGGCTCATTTCCAGCAGGCCAAAGCCCGAGATACGGCCAACCTGAATCCGCGCGCGGTCGGTTTTCAGCTTGTCTTTCAAACGCTTCTCAACGGCTGCGTTGTTACGGCGGTCTTCCATGTCGATAAAGTCGATCACGATCAGGCCGGCCAAATCGCGCAGGCGAAGTTGGCGGGCAACCTCTTCGGCGGCCTCGAGGTTGGTTTTTGTCGCTGTTTCTTCAATCGAGCCTTCTTTGGTCGCGCGGCCCGAGTTGACGTCAATCGCCACCAATGCCTCGGTAATGCCGATGACAATATAGCCACCCGATTTCAGCTGCACAGTCGGGTTGAACATGCCTCCAAGATAGCTTTCGACCTGATAGCGGGCAAACAGCGGGGTCGGATCATTGTATGGTTGCACGGCCTTGGCATGCGATGGCATGATCATGCGCATAAAGTCTTTGGCCACGCGATAGCCTTCGGCGCCTTCAACCAGCACTTCGTCAATCTCGCGGCTGTACAGATCACGGATCGAGCGCTTGATGAGGTTGCCCTCTTCATAAATGGCGGCGGGCGCCATCGATTTCATCGTCAGCTCGCGGATCTGTTCCCACAGGCGCATCAGGTATTCATAGTCGCGCTTGATTTCCGGCTTGGTACGCTTGGCCCCGGCGGTGCGGATAATCAGGCCCGCGCCTTCCGGAACCTTAATCTCGGACGCGATTTCCTTTAGCTTTTTGCGATCATTCGCTTGAGTAATCTTGCGCGAAATGCCGCCACCGCGGGCGGTGTTCGGCATCAATACGCAATAGCGGCCGGCAAGGGACAGATAGGTCGTAAGGGCGGCGCCTTTGTTGCCGCGCTCTTCCTTGACCACCTGCACCAGCATGATCTGGCGAACTTTGACCACTTCCTGAATTTTATAGCGGCGCGCGCGCGGGCGACGCGGGGCGCGAATTTCCTCGGCAACATCTTCATCGGCAACCGATTCAATATCGCTGTCCGCATCCGAAGCCGCGTTATCTGCGTTCAGGTTTTCGTCATCACTGTCATCGTCACCGTTGCCAGCATCAGCGTTGTTTTCGCCAGTGTTGCTATCGGCGGCGGCGACTGGCGCTTCCGTCTGCTCTTGTGGTGCCGTGGTTTGGTCCGAGCTAGTGGTATTTGCGTCGGCATCCGTCGCGGCAGAGTCATCACCATCCAGATCCACGACATCCATCGAACCAATTTCGACAGATTTTACCGCATCATTGGATTTCGCCGCCTGCGCACGCGGGCTGCGGCGGCGGCTGCGATTGCGGCCCCCGTCTTTTTCCTTGTCGTTCTCGTCCTCATCCTCGGCCCGTGCCAAGGCACGCTCTTCGGCCAACAGCGCTTGGCGATCGGCGATCGGGATTTGATAGTAGTCGGGATGAATCTCGGCAAAGGCGAGGAAACCATGGCGGTTTCCGCCATAATCTACAAAAGCTGCCTGCAGCGACGGCTCAACCCGTGTTACTTTTGCGAGGTAAATATTGCCAGCCAGCTGGCGTTTGTTAATGGTTTCAAAGTCAAATTCCTCAACCTTGTTTCCATCTACCACAACAACCCGAGTTTCCTCGGCATGTGTGGCGTCGATTAGCATTTTCTTGGCCATAATGTTCCATGGCACCCAATCGCGCCCACCGCGCCGGAGTGTCTCCGGGGGGGCGATTTGCGCGGATGTGGTGACTTGTATAGGCGGGGCTGCGCAGCAAAAACGGCAAGGTCGGCCTTAAAAGCCCCCTGTCATCTTTGATCTGTAATTCGGCGCGGCACATCGCGGTTTATCCCGAATGCATTGCTGCATCCATATGAAAACCCGTAATGTCAGTGACTTAACGGGCAAATAAGAGGCCTTGCGGCCGTTGATCCACCTTTGGCAAGCATCGACGAACGACCTGTCCGCCCAACGCGCCTTGGTATAAAACTGTTGCGCAGGCACTGTTCAGTAAGAACTAGAGCCGCGTGGATTGACCATAAAGGCAGGACGCAACAGAAGACAATGGTCAATTTGCGGTCTTTGTTTTTAAAGTGCATTGGTCTGGCACTATAAGGATGTGGTTGAAGGCTGTTTTCGAGGGGCGAAAATGAACGCAACAGAGAGCCCAGCGCATGGACCTGCGCCCTTGAAGCTGACAGTTCTGGTCTTGGCGGCCGGGGCGTCGTCACGCATGCGGGGCACTGACAAGTTGGTGGAAACCGTGGGCGGAATGCCATTGCTGCGCCGTGTGGTTTTGGCCGGAATTGGGACGGGCCTGCCAGTGGTGGTAGCGTTGGCACAAGACCGGCCGGAACGCCGCGAAGCATTGCAGGGGCTAAGCATTGAGCCAGTGTTCGCCTGCGGCGAGATGAGCGACTCGTTACGGGCCGGATTGGGACGCATAGACCCGACGCATGCGGTTTTGCTGCTGCTGGCCGATATGCCAGAAATTGAATGCCAAGACCTTTGCAAGATGATTTCTGCATACTCCTTGGCACCGGAATTCATTTATCGCGCAACCAATGACATGGGCCATGACGGGCATCCGGTCATCTTTCCGGCTTGGGCAAGGCCTGCGCTGATGGGCATCATTGGCGATACGGGTGCCAAGGCAGTGCTAAAGGCCCATGCGCATTCTATACGGCATGTGCCCCTGCCCGGCCTGCGGGCCACGACCGATCTTGATACCCCCGAAGATTGGGCAAAATGGCGCAAGGCCCAAGCAACCGGTGGCCACAACTGAATACTACGGCCATTGGCGGATGCGGGTGCTAGGCCCCCAGCAATGCTTTTGCCTCATATGCTTTCAATGTCATACGCGCGGCAGGGTAGTTTGCGCCATCGGCAAGTTCAGGAAACAAGGTCAGCAACTCTTCGCGCTGCGGGCTTTGCATGCTGTCCAGAGATTGATCACCGGGTTGAAAGCTCTCGGTCCAGGCGCCATCACCAAGAATAATCTCATGCTGATCGAACATCAGATGGATATAGGTCACGGTTTGCGGACGCAGCCGCGTGATGCTCTGGTCATTCACCAGATGCAGGGCAGCGACCAGAACTTCGGCCTCGCCAAACATCATTTCCGCGCGTGGCCCTGATACCAACATGCGGTGCTGGGGCGAGACGATCATATCGCGTTCGGGGATTCCAGCGCCCAGCGCATTTGCACTGATGCGGATCGGGTTAAACCTGGGTTGTGCCGCCAGCTCAACATCGCTGAGGGTGCGCGAGCCTACCCAGCGAATGGCCTGATAGCCGCTGTCGCGTGTCAGCACCCTATCGCCAACGCCGAGGTCTTGCACCGCAACCTCGCCGCGGTTGGTTACGATTTTCGTATCCGGCGTAAAGCAGGGGATGACGCTTTCGATATTTTCAAAGTCAAACGAGCCGACGACTGCGCCAGTGTCATCCAACACCTCTACGGTGCCGGCCTCATTGTTACCGCCGCCATAGATAACATTCGTCATCGCATTGCCGCCGAGCCTCGACAGGTCGAGCGTATCAAAATCGTCGCCGCCTTCGCCACCGTCGATCACATCGCCAATGCCACCAAAGAACACATCGCGGTCGTCGCCGCCAAACAGGCTGTCGGCACCGTCACCGCCGATGATCGTATCATTCCCGGCATCACCAAAGGCCGCATCTGCACCGGCGCCAGTTTCAATATAGTCGTCACCGTCATCGCCATGCAGGCTGTCATCACCGGTACCGCCATAAAGGCTGTCATTGTCGATACCACCGTAAATGGTGTCGTTATCGTCATCACCATACAAGTGATCGGCATCATCCATGCCATAGATCAGGTCATTGCCCGCGCCGCCATGAATGGTATCAATCCCGTTTTCAGGCAGCAGATCAGTTGCATCCGGGATGGACGAGAGGTCGAGCGCCCCCAGATCCAGCCCGCCATAGATCACATCTGCACCGTCACCACCGTCAATGGCATCGCTGCCTTCGCTGCCAATGATCGTATCGGCACCGTCACCACCAAAGATGATGTCATCGTCAAAACCTGCGTCGATGCTGTCTGCACCCCCGCCGCCATAGATCACATCATCATCATCGCCGGTCAGGATCGTATCATTGCCAAGGCCGCCGTAAACCGTATCAAGATCATTCGAAGGGTCGGTATCGGCAGAATATAATCCGGGATAGCCTTGGTCTGGCTGACCTGTGCCCACAGAGGTGCGGGTGTTGATCAGATCGTCGCCATCATTGCCCTCGACGTAATCATTGCCCTCATAGCCGATGATCGTATATTGCCGTCGCCGCCCAGGATGCTGTCATTGCCTGCGCCACCATCCAACGAGTCATTTCCGGCCTCACCCAACAGGGTATCATCACCAATCCCGCCATAAAGTTGGTCAGCGCCCAATCCGCCACTGATGCTGTCGTTCCCGGCCCCACCATAGACGGTATCATTGCCGCCGCCCGCCAGAACAACGTCGTCGTTGTTGCCCGCAAGGTTATCGTTTGCGTCGATCATGTCGCCTTCGGGGTCACCCAAATAGGTCCCGTCGATCAGATCCGCGCCCGAGGTTCCCTCGACGATATAATCCAAAGGTGGCCTTGGAATACCAATGGCAGCCAGTTCCGCAGGGCTATCGACCTGTGAGGCCAACACCCCGACAAGTGTGATGCTTTCGCCGCCCGGAAAGGTCAGAATGGCGTCGCCGGTACCGTCACCATTGGTATCGGTGACCACAACATCCGAGGTATTGACCGGCGTTGTGCCGCCATCCGAGGTCAGCTCGGATACGTCAAGCTGGTCGCGGCCGTCATAGGTGCCGTCGCCATTGTCAATCGGGGCTTCAAAACTGATGATTGTATCGCTACCGTCGCCATCCGACATTCCAACAAGATCTACGGCGTTATCCGCGGCCCCAAGGTCAAAGCGGTCATCGCCTGCGCCGCCATCAACTGTGTCGGCCCCTGCCCCAGTCGAGACGACATCATCACCGGATGAACCAATAACATTGTCATCGCCGGACCCAAGAAAGATGTTCTCGATCTCGGAGAAATTTGCGACATCTTCGGCCGAGCCTGTCAGCGTGCCATCCTCGGGGTTGGCCGCGTCACCTGCGCTCAGGTCCAAAACAACACCAGTTGTCATGGCGCTGGCGTCAAGCGTATCGCCGTTGGTTTCGCCGGTTTCACCACCGACAAGCGTATCTTGACCAAAGCCATTGGCCAGATGGAATGTATCGTCGCCGGACTGACCTTCGATATAGTCATCGCCGGCATCGCCGCTTAGCTGGTCATTGCCTGCGCCTGCAAAGATCTGGTCATTATCGGCGCCACCGAACAAGGTGTCATCGCCGACTCCGGCGTTCATGATGTCATTGCCATCGCCGCCATAGGCATCAAATTTCAGCGTCGCATCTGCGGCATCCAGATAGTCATTCCCTTCGTCCAGATAAACGCTGCCTTCACTGTCATAGGCAATATCACCCGGCGCTGGTACACCGATATACACAATATCATCGCCCGTTCCGCCATAGATCAGGTCACTACCCTGGCTGCCCGCCAAGATGTCATTGCCCGCACCACCATAAAGCGTATCAATGCCGATTGACCCGATAAGGGTATCATTGCCGTCACCGCCATAGATCAGATCGGCGCCATCGCGGCCGAAAACGTGGTCATCGCCGTCGCCACCATAAATGGTATCGTCGCCGTAGAGACCCTCTAGATCGTCATTGCCTGCCCCGCCTTCGAGCAAGTCATCGCCATGCCCCCCCAACAGGCTGTCATCGCCGTCACCACCGTAAAGGCTGTCATTGCCAGAGCCACCGTAAATGCTGTCATTACCTTCGCCACCATACAGGACATCGTCGCCACCGGGGCCAGCAACCGGATTGCCACGAACAGAGGCGTCCGAGTCAGTCTCATAATCGCCTATCAGAGTGTCGTTGCCAGCCTGACCATTCAGGGTGTCGTTGCCATCACCGCCGACGACAGAGTCGTCGCCCAAACCCGCGTTGACACTGTCATTGCCTGCGCCCGCGAGGACATAATCATCATGCGAACCATCAAGGGCATCACCGGAATCAATCCGGTCGCCTTCGGGGTCGAGCAAATAATCGCCGTCAATCAGATCGTCGCCAGAGGTGCCTTCGACGATGTAATCCAGCGCGGCATTATCAAAGCTCATATTGCCAACGCCGAAAACGCCGCTGGTGGCAAAGCTTTCACCATTGTCAAAAATGAACTGAATTTGCGAAACCGGCCCGGCGATTGAAATGTTTACACTATCCTTGGCCCCAGCGGTTTCAACGCCCGAGCTGAAGTTGCCGTCGGCATTCAGCACATTGCCATCGTTGGAATGATACGGGTCTGCGGCAAGGTCACCAAAATTCACGGTTTGGACATTGCCTTGTGCATCCGTCACCAGAATGGTGATCTTGTCATCCCAGCCGCTTGCCTTGGAATCCAGATCGTAAATCGAAAAACTGAAATTCGACACCGGAGAGTCAAATGTAAGCGTGCTGGTAACCGGGTCTTTCAGACCGCTGACCCACAAAGCGGGCGATGAGGGGGTACCGGTAGACGTTGCCGTTGCCGTCTTGCCTGCCGCGTTGGTTGTCGTTGAAATGGTTAGCCCGATTGTATCTGCACCATCGGCCAATGAATAGCTGCCGTTTGCGCCAATTTTTGACCAATCCAGATTATAAGACATATTACCTCACATTAGCCAAGCTTAGCCCTGACAGAAACTGCACATTACTTTTCACCTTCGCTATGGCTGGAAACCACGGCAAAGTTTGGGCAGGGCTATGGCAATTCAAGGCAACTTGACGCCCATTCGGCCAAATCGCGGATTACACCCAAGGGGCTAAGGCCCGAGAAGCCTATGCCCCTTGCGCAAAACAGTCGTAACGATCGGCCCTTTCGTTATGCCTTAGCGCACCAAAAGCCTTGCCTCGTGCTTTTTCAAGGTGCGCCGCGCGGCGGCATAGTCATTCAGCCCTTGTGGTGTCTTAAGCTCGGGGAAGAGCTCCAGGATTTCGCAGCGCTGTGCGTTGCCCATACCGTGCAATGTATAGTCACCCGGCTGGAAGCTTTCGGTCCAAGCGCCATCCGACAACACAACTTCATGCTGGTCGAACATCAGGTGGATATAAGACGTGCCAACGCTTTCCACCTCAAAAATCCCTTTGCCACCGATCAGATGCTTGGCGGCAACCAGCACTTCATGCTCGTCGAAATAGAGCGCGGTACGGTCGTTCGACACCAGAACACGGTGGTTGGGGCTAAGCATCATGTCACGCTCGGGCAAGCCATTTCCAAGGCTGCCGCGACGCACCATGATCGGGCGCAGATGCGGGTTGGCAAGCAAATGTGCCCAGTCAAACTTGCGCTGGCCAATCCAGCGCAGTTCCTGAATGCCGTTGTCACGGGTGATAATCCGGTCACCGGCCCTCAGGCTTTCCACGGGCACTTCACCTTTGGGCGTCGCAATCAACGTACCCGGCGTAAAGCAAGGGACAATCTGTTCGATATTTTCAAAGTTCAAAGTGCTGGTGACATTGCCGCTCGCATCAAGGAACTCAACCCGGCCGTCAATACCATTGCCGTCACTATCCGGCCCGGTATCAACAACGCGGTAGCTGTCACGAGGCCCCTGAAGAATCAGACGGTCGAAATCGTCACCACCATCGCCGCCATAAACCTGGCTGCCCGCGCCTTCGCCCGCACGGATAACGAAATCATCATGGTCAGAACCGCCGAACATGGTGTCAACGCCCGGCCCGCCATAGAGCACGTCATTGCCGTCTTCGCCGACCAGCAGGTCGTCACCCTCATCGCCGTGCAGCGTATCATTTCCTGCGTCGCCCGACAGCAGATCATTGTCAACGCCACCATACAGCAGGTCATTGCCATCGCCGCCGATCAGCGTGTCATTATCATCGCGGCCATAAATCGTATCATTGCCTGCGCCGCCATCCAGCAAGTCACGGTTGTTCAGCGGACGCAGATCACTTGCATCCGGCAGGTCCAATGCGTCACCGATAGTATCGTCAAGCCCACCATAAATAAGATCATTTCCGGCCTCGCCAAAGATTGTGTCCGCACCTTCGCTGCCGACGATGGTATCGTCGCCAGTACCGCCATAAACGAGGTCGGCATCAACGCCTGCGTTGATGAGGTCATTGCCGCCATCGCCAAAGATTGTATCAGCATCGTCGCCGGTCAGAATCGTATCATTCCCCAAGCCACCATAGACGATATCGCGGTCATCATTCGGGTCGGCATCGGCAGGATAAACACCAGGATAGTCGATATCCGGTAAAGGTTGGTCAGCAGAGGTGTTGATATAATCGTCACCGTCATGGCCGTAAACCGTATCAGACCCGTCACCACCATAGAGCGTATCCGCGCCTTCATTGCCGCTGAGGTTGTCATCGCCAACGCCGCCATAAACCAGATCGTCACCAAGGCCTGCAAAAACAGTGTCATCGCCAAGGCCCGCAAAGACTGTGTCATTCCCCGCCTCGGCGCGAATAACATCATCATCCGGCGCATCCCCAGGAAGGATCGCATCATGCGCATCCACACGGTCGGCATCGAAGGGGTCGATGTAGGAAGTATCTATCAGATTGCCTTCATCCGTTCCGCGCACAATTCCGTCACGGTCAGGATCTTCAAAGCTGACGACAGCCACGCCATCATCGGTTAGCCCCGCCGGGTCGGTTACTGTGTAATTGATCGTCGCCTCGCCAGTGAACCCGTCAAAAGGCGTAAAGGTAATGCTGCGGCCATCCGCGTTCACCTCAATCGTACCATCGGGCGAAGTCGGCGTACCAAGGATAGATAGATCGGCATTCTCGTTATCGACATCCGTGTCATTGCCAAGCAGGTCAATCACGACTGGCTCGTTATAGGTGCCGGTTGCCACATCATCGACCGCCACAGGGGCATCATTGACCGGATTGACAGTAACGGTCACCGTGCTGGACGATTCATTGCCGCTTGGGTCGGTGATCGAATAGGTGATCGTATCAGTGCCGTTGAAATCTGCATCAGGCGTGTAGTTCAAGGTGCCGTCCGCGTTTATGCCAACTGTGCCATGCTCGGCAGTGGGTGTGCCGGTCACAACCAAAGTGTCGCCGCTCGGGTCGGTATCATTGGCCAGAACCGGAATGACATCAATATGTGTATCTTCGTCGGTTTCAGCCACATCAGGGTTGGCTGTTGGGTCGTCCGATAGGTTGTCCACGGTATCCGACAGCGAAAACATCTCAACCGAGCCTGCAAAATAGGAATCCAGGTTGTTCAAAATACCCGCGTCCGACATTGACTGCCCTGCACCCACCATCCAAGGCTGGCTGATCGAACCCTGATCCATTGTCAGGCCCGCAGGAACGGTGTCATTGAAACTGTCATCGGTTGTCAAATTGCTGATCTGAACCGAGCCGCCGCTGGTCACATCCCAGGAATAGACGACGTTGATTTCATCACCCGGATTCACAAAACCGGCCTCGGTTTGGAATGTCGTCGTTTCACTCGACGCTTCGTGTGAAATCAGCACCGAGCCGTCAGGCATCACTTCGATGCGGTAACCACCAGAGGTCTCGCCCACGGAATCGCGCGACAAAACAGTATTGGCTGTTTCGCCAACCTGCTCGGTTTGCGAAAACTGAATCTCTAATGTGCCGCGATCAAGCTGAAAGTTCTCATTCGGATAGATTTTGACCTTGTCGTCCACGCCATCCAGCACGGCACGACCATCGACTGGCGAGGCCCCGTCGAAATAATGCCCGTCTTCTGCGCCATTCGACAGTGCGGAATCGGCAGCCACAACGCCTGTGTCGTCAAAATTATACAATGCAAATACTGGCATTCTTCAAAGTCCTCACATCAGCAGAGCCCCCGGGCCTATAACCAGGGACGCCCCATCAAACACAGCCAGCGACGGCCAACAGATCTACGCAAGCCGGAAAAACCGGTCCCACGCTACTACAAAGCCCGTTCGACGGAGTGAGGAAGTGATACAGCAAAAGAGTTTGGCACAAGCAGACGATAACCAAATCTTAAGGAAATGACCTTAAAGCAGCATCCAACACACAATTTTTGTACCGCAACTTACGGCACAGCAACCACTCAAATCGACCGCCCCCACGGCCATCCCTACCCAGATAGGACATCTTTTAATACAATGACTTGCATTTTCATAAAAGCATAATTCTTGCGCAAACCGTTTGGCTTTTGCCATTCTAGCGCGAAGACCACGAAATTGCGGTGCTGTGCCCACGCATACATCGCGCCGATTGTTTCCAAATCAACACCTGCAAACTCGGGTGAACCCGCTATTCGGGCGTGAATCCCCCTTCTGGATGGCAGAAACCGGACACTTCCATCGGTTATTATTTCGAAAACGGAAACAAGACCATTCAGCGCGGGCGTGGTAACCAATTCACAAGTTTTCAGGAATAACCTGCCGACCACCAACACGGATTGTTGCAAAAACCAGTCTAATCCATCGACTTAGCGGCAGAATAGATCGAGCACAGAACAAATCACACAAGGCAATTCGAATCACTACGCTTAACAAACCGTAAAGAAGCGAAAGCGGTTTGCCTATAATTTGGCTCGTGCGCCGCCTCTCGACCCCGCGACATTTCGTCCATAGCAAAACGTTCAGGTGATGCCATCATTTCTGGCCGACAACGGTTAGATCGCCAGCCGGAGTCGGCCTTTATGAAAACGCAATGGATTCACGCGCGCAAATCCCCCCCTATGGCCGCGCATTCTACCCAATCGGGCGAAAATTGACCCAGATCCTGCGAAGAGCTGGTATGCTGCGGTCAAAGCAGCACCAAGCACCATTTGCGAAAAGGAGCACGTATCATGATCGCCTATGTCACCGTCGGTGCGGATGACATCGCACGTGCAAAGCGGTTTTACTTGGCGTTTCTGCCTCATCTGAACTACCAGCTAAACGAAGGACCGGAAGGCCTGAGTTTCGCTTTGCCCAAAAGGCCTGATCAAGCTGCTACATTTCCGGATTTCTACGTCAAACCAACCTTTGATGGGCGTCCCGCTTCGGCCGGAAATGGCACGATGATCGCATTTGAGGCGCGTTGCCAAAAAGAGGTTCGTGACCTTCACTTTGCCGCACTTGCCGCAGGTGGGAGTGATGAGGGACAACCGGGCTTTCGCAAAGCGTATAGCCCCCATTTCTATGTCGGCTACCTTCGCGATCCGCAGGGCAACAAGATCGCACTATTCTCAAATAATCCGGATGAGCCGGGCCGCGACGGATAACATGACGGGTAGCAGCGCAAACTTTGCAAACTAATACTTGCGATGGCGCTGTTTTGCCCCCTTTCGCGGCCCTGCACCTGTTGGCAAAGACTGCTGTTGAAAGACTGCGCGCCAAGCCAGCGCAACAAAACAGGGCAGAGTTGCTTTGGTCTTGTCGCGGTTTAGTTCCGGTCTCTTTCGAGCAATGTTTGCTATGAAGGAGATTGAGAATGGCAACGAGATACATAGACGAGTTTCGCCGTGATGCCGTGCGCATCGCGACGACCAGTGGACTGACACGACCACAAGCGGCCTCTGATTTGGGGGTTGGGCTTTCGACGCTGAACAAGTGGGTCCAAAAGCATCAGCATGATGACCTGATGTCGGGTCCTCACGAAGACGTCGAGAAAGAGAACGAACGCCTTCGCAAGGAAGTCCGGCTGCTTCGCGAGGAGAGGGAAGTGTGTTGATTGTCATTGAGAACTGACCCGGCATTTTCATCGAGATCTGACCCACCCAGCCGTTATGATCTGCTGGTTATGATGGCGTCAATGCTGTTGCCTCCTTTCGCTTTTTCTTCGCTGTTTCGGAGCTGGCCTTGAAGCGGTAGCTGTCATTGCCGGTCT